>JAXHNC010000013.1:0-148630 GCA_034520925.1 Halofilum sp. (in: g-proteobacteria)
GCCGAGCAGGCCCGCGACTGGTTCCCGGCACTCGATATCGAAACCGGCGACGGTGGCAGCGACGCGATCGCCCATCTACCGATTCTTCCCGAGTGGACGAAACCGGGCATGCTCGCCCGACTGCAACGTCTCAAGCTGGATGCAGGGAACTGATCCGGGGGCGACTACGGGGTGTAGCGGAAGCTCTTTGCGAATTGCTCGAAGGGGCTCCAGGGCATGGCCCGGTATTCCGCGAGCATGAAGATGCCGTCCCTGCCGGGCGCCGGATGCAGGTACCAGGGCTGGGTGTACTCTTCGGCCTTGCCGGCAGGCGCCTGGTAGGCGCCCGTAATGATCGTGCCGGTCGCCCCGTCGGGGAACTCGATCGAGCGTCGCTCCTCGACAGCCTCGAATCCCTCCGCGATGATGCCGTCGACGGTCTTGCCCATCTGGAACTTCACGAGTACGAGCGGGCGGGTGGTGCCCGCCTCGACGACGTACCACTCGGGACCGACGCCCTGCAGCTCGTAGCCGGCGGGCAGCATTACGGCAAAGGCGACGCCGGCGCCTTCGGCGGTGACGGTGCGGCCGTCGCTGGCGGATGCGGCGGCCGCCGTGATCGTGAAAAGACTGAAGAGGAGGGCGAGAGCGGTCGATTGACGGCGGTGCATGGCGAATCCCTTGATCGGTTTCGGTGTCCTGACGATGGCTCAACGGGGCGGCGCTTGCATCGCCTCGAATCGTGATACGAATTGTGGTGCGCGTCCAGCAGTGCGACCGGCGCAGACGGGATCGCCACGGGGGACGGGCGGAATGGCGTGGAGGCGTCGCAAGTCCGGAGACTCAAAGAGTCTGGCGCTGTCGAGTGCGTATGGTTACTCGTTCGTGTCCGTGTGGGTGACGCCCACGATGGCCGCGGTGATGCGTTCGTCCGGCGTGGCCTGGATGCCGACGGGGTCGCGGTGGAAGGCTTCGATGAGCCGCGGGCCGAGGGTGGGCTCGTGGGCGATGACTTCGCGGCGGATGTCGCGCAGGAGCAGGGGGCGGCGCCGGCGGGTGGTGTTGAGCTGTTCGTACCAGAGCGGGCGGATGAGTTCGAGCCAGCGGCCGGCGATCTCTTCCCAGTCGGGCATCTGCCCGCTGGTGTGGGCCTGCAGGAGGTGTTGCAGGTCGCGGTAGCCGTCGAGGCGCTGCCGGTCGCGGCGGGCACCGGCGGCGTGGATCCAGTGGTCGAGGACGGACTCCATCTCCTGCAGGGCGCGCTGCATGCGCCGCGGCAGCAGGCTGCGCTCGGCGTGGGCCAGGCGGGTGGACCATTGCTCGAGGGCGGCGGAGGCGGTGGCGTCGATCGGCGTGCCGTCTTCGACCGCCGCGAGCCGCGTGCGCAGTTCGGTGGCGATCTCGCCGAGGTCGGAGGTCGGGCCGTCGCGGTCGCGGGCGAGCAGGATCCAGCGCGGGGCGTGTTCGGCGGAACCGGCGAGGCAGAAGAAGGCCCAGGGCGTGGCCGCCGGCACGGCGCTGATGACGGCGCGCGCGCCGGTGCGTTCGCCGCGGGCGGCGCGGTAGGTGGCGCCGTCGAGCAGCGCGGACTCGCCGTCGACCAGTTCGCGCACGGGGGCGAAGGCGTCCTCGATGCCGTCCCAGCGTTCGCCGCGGCCGGACTCGTATTCCTCGATCAGTTCGTCCGGGTCGACGGTGCGGCCGCTCTCGCCGAACAGGGCGTCGGGCAGCGGGAAGTTGGAGCCGAGCAGGGACTCGACGGCGTCGAAGCGCTCGACGAGGCGGTCGTCCGAGGTCAGGGCGAACTCGGGCGCGTCGCGCGGCCAGCCGATCTCGATGGCGTCGTGCGGGCTGTCCATGCGGTCGACCCGGCCGGCGCGCTGCTCGGCGATGCGCACGACGCTGGGCAGGTCCAGGTGCACGAGCGCGGAGGCGCGCTGCAGGTTGATGCCTTCCGCCATGCTGTCGGAGCACAGGGCGATGGTCGCGCCGCTGCCGCGCGCGTCCGGTGCGAAGCGGCGCAGGACCTCGGCGCGTGAGGCGCGGCTGCGCGGGTCGCCGGTGGCGATCTCGACGGCGGGGCTGTCGGGCAGGGCGGCGATCTCGCGGGCGATGGCGGCGAGGGTGATGGGCCGCCGGTCGAACCCGAGCAGCAGTTCGTGGCGCTCGGCGAGCTGGACGAGGTGTTTCGCCTTCGCGCGTTCGCGCGCCGGGGTCATGGCGCGGACGCGTTCGAGGATGCCCGCGTAGAGCGCGTGGTCCTCGGCGCAGGCGGCGGCGTGGGCATCCGGGTCGGTGAGCCAGTCGGGGAGATCGATGCCGAGGCGGTTCTCCGGGATCTGGCCGCCGACGCGTTCGAGCCGGCCGAGCGTGTCGCCGGTCTCGGGGCCGCCGGCGTGCTCGTCGAGGCCCATCTCCGTGGCGGCGGCGCGGGTGCCGATCAGGTGGTCGATCAGGGCGACGCGCGAGGAGCGCAGCGCGGCCATGACGGCGTAGCGCGCGAGGCGGCGCGCGCCCAGCATGCGGCGCTCGAGGTATTGCTGCGGCGTCCAGCCGCGGCGCGCGAGCGAGGCCGGCAGTTCCAGCGGGCGGCGGAAGTGGTGGACGGCGGTGAGTCGGTCGGCGAGTTCCTTGATCTCGCGCGCGAGCCGGCGGTCGCGTTCGGGCTCGTCGAGGTCGTAGACGTGCGAGTCGTGCCGCGGGAAGCCGTGGCGGCGGCCGTTGTCGGCCGTATAGGCCTCGGGCTCGCGCTCGACCTGTGCGTTGATCATGCGTTTGGTGCGGCGCACGGTGAACTGCTGGATCTCGGCGCGCAGCTCGGCGATCTCCTCGTTGGTGAGGCCGCGGTCGATGCGGCGCACGTTGAGCAGGCGCTCGAAGGCTTCGAGGGTGCGCTCGGACAGGTTGTCCGCGCCGAGCAGGTCGGCGGTGCGCAGCAGATCCTGGGTGCTGCGGTTGATGGGCGTGGCCGTGAACAGCACGACGTGATCGGCCATGTTGCGCAGCAGGTGCGATGTGCGATTGGAGGCGAGGTTGAGGAAGTTGTGCGACTCGTCCACGCACAGCAATTGCGTGCGCCGCAGCGAACTGATGGTCCGCTGGTGCTCGCGCGCGCCCGTGTGGCTGAGCAGGGAGTGCGAGTGCACGTCGAGGTGGCAGTTGGCGTCGAGCGCCTCGTCCAGCCAGACGTCGCGCACCGCCGCGGGGCAGACCATGGAGGAGCGCCCCGCGCCGCCGCGCTGGATGCCGGCCATGCGCGACTGGATGGCATGCACCAGGCGCGTGCCGAGGCGGGTCTTGCCGGAGCCGGTGGCGTCGGCGACGAGCACGCTGCCCTGGCGGTCGAGGATGTACAGCGCCTGCGCGATGCCCTGGCGCTGGTGCGGCCAGAGGGTCTCGCCGGCGGGGTCGGTCGCGGGCAGGAAGGCCTGCGCCCACTCGCCTTCGAGCAGTTCGACGCAGGCGCGGGCGAGCGACTCGCGCCAGTCCACCTGCTGCAGGAGCTGTTCGGCGAGGGCGATCAGCCCCGCGGTGTAGTCGGTGCCGAGCGCCCAGAAGTTCTCGGCGATGTTCGCCAGTTCCTGGTAGCGGCGCGGATCGCGGCGGGCGTCGAAACGCACGTTGGTCTCATGCTGCTGGACGAGGCCGCTTTTGCTGAAGTTGCTGGAGCCGGCCGTGACGGCGCGGTCGCCGAGGTAGATCTTGGCGTGGGCGCGACGGCCGTCGCGTTCGAGATAGCGCGCCTCGATGCGCCCGGCGCGCAGGGCCTCGATGAAGCGGATGACGCGCGCGGACAGGCGCAGCGATACGCCGCGGGCGAGCCAGTACTCGCGGATCTCGGTCGGGAAGTCGGTGCGGCCGGGGCGGATGCGAGTGGCGTGTCCGACCGTGGGCTCGGTGCCGAGCAGGATGCGCACGGGGCCATCGGCGTCCAGATCCGGGAGCTGCTCGATCAGGTAATCGAGCGCCGTGTAGGCGGTGACGATCAGCGGGTTCGCGGAACCGGCGAGGTCTGCCTTGATGCGGGCATGGACCGAGCTTCCCGTGGCGTTCAGGGGAAAGCGCGCCGGGTCCGGCCACGGATGAGGCCCGGCCATGCCGCGTGCGCGCGTCGGCTGCTCGAACAGATCGGGAGTCGGGTCCGGTGACTTCGGGTCGTTCATCGTCGGGCGATGGTCGTCGCAGGGAAGTGCGCAGCATAGCGGTCGATGGGGCGCATGACGAGGGTGACCGCAGGGTTACGCGGTTTCGTTGTACACGCAGAATCAAGCGCTCCAATGTCCAGCCCTCGTCTCCCGGATTCCGCCTTCGGCTCCATCCGGGCTACGGGGGGTGTAGCCCGGATGGAGTGAAACGCAATCCGGGGCTTGCGACTGCAGCGCAACCGAGCCATTGCTACGGTCGTTGAGTCGCCCGTTCGCGATAATAGTCTCGGCGACTGGCTGTGCGGTGCGGCGCGTGGCATGGTGGCTGCGGCGATTCGCGCGGATCTGCGTGAGGGCATGCCACTATTCCATCAACCCGGCCGGGAGTCCGTAAGTGCAGCTTCAACCGATCACGTTGTTCCTTATCGCCATTACCGCGGGCGTGTCGATTACCGCCTGGCAGCAGCCGCTGTGGATGCAGCGGTTTATTTACTCACCGACCGCCGTGAACCGTGGCGAGTGGTGGCGGTTGCTGACGCACGGGTTCGTGCATGCCGACGGTGGTCACCTGCTGGTGAACATGCTGGTGCTGTTCTTCTTCGGTTCGACCATGGAGCGGGTGCTGACCGGGGCGGTCGGGCCGGTCGGGTTCGTGCTGTTTTATCTGGCGGGGATTGTCGTTGCGATCCTGCCGACGCATTACCGGCACCGGCGCGATGCGTTGTACCGAAGCCTGGGGGCGTCCGGTGCGGTCTCGGCGATGCTGTTCGCCTATATCCTGCTGCAGCCCTGGTCGATGCTGATCGTGATGATCGTGCCGATGCCGGCGATCGTGTTCGCGGTCGGGTACGTGTGGTACTCGGTCTGGGCGGATCGGCAGTCGCGCGACAACGTGAACCATGGGGCGCATATGTGGGGCGCCGTGTGGGGCGTGGCGTTCATGTTGATGCTGGAGCCGCGCCTGTTGCCGCGCTTCGTGGAGCGGGTGTTGTCGCCGCCGTGGTTGGGGTGAATGTGAATGCCGGGCTTTGCGGGATCGGGGGATAGCGGGTCGCAAGTGCGTATTCAGTCGACTTTCGTAACCCGGTTCCTGCCGTTCGCCTTGGCGGCGTAAAGCGCGTCGTCGACACGCTTGATCGCGTCGTTCAGGGATTCCTTTGCGCGAACCGGGGCAAGCCCGATGCTGACGGTAAACAGGATTTCGTTGCCGTCTTCGGTCTCTATCGAGGTCTCCTCGCATGCCTTGCGGAGCCGTTCGGCGACGCCTTCCGCCTGGTCCGCGGGGGTTTCGACAAGACCAGCTATGAATTCCTCGCCACCCCAACGACCGAGGACGTCGCTTTCGCGCAGAATGCCGCTCGACAGGCGCGCAAACTCGCGCAGGACCTGGTCGCCGGCGAGGTGTCCGTACTCGTCATTCAGGCGCTTGAACCGATCGAGATCCATCATCAGCAGTGTGAGCTGGCGGCCGTAGCGTTCGGCGCGCCGCAGTTCGCGTTCGAGCTGCTCCGTGAGCGCGCGGCGGTTGAGCAGTCCGGTGAGCAGGTCGCGTGTGGCCTGGCGATAGAGCTGCAGCAATGTGCGCAGGTGGTTGGCCGAAGCCCATGTGCAGATGGCGACCGTGAGCAGCAGAAGCCAGAACACCTGCAGCGCCAGCGGTGCGAACAGGGTCCCGGCCAGGGCCTCGATGGCGAGGAAGGCCAGCAGGATCATGCCGTAGGCGGCGCCGAGTTCGCGCAGGGTCAGCGGGAAGATGGCGAAAATCATCGCCACGAGCACGGGGAAGAATGCGTAACCGGAGGCGAGGAGTCCGGCGTCGTCCATCCCGCCCGGTACGCGTGCCGCTGCGTACAGCAGCCCGGGCAGCAACAGCAGGATGGCCAGGTGTTCGCCAGCGGATGCCACGCGCCGGGGCGGCGTTGCGCGCGCGGCGAAGCGCAAGATACAGAGCCACGGCAACCATGGCGGCGCCGAGGCGCAGGGGCGCCAGCAGGGCAAACGCCGACGCCTCGACGGTGTAAAACTCCAGCGGGATCCATAGCGGCAGGAAGATCGCGAGAATAAGCGCGAGTGGTGTGATGCGTTCACGAATCAGCCACCCGCGCGTATTGGTGAAGTCGATCGAGTGACTTTCCGCGCTGAGAAAATCGGACAGGGGCTGGAACAGGGCCGACCAGTATGACGTCTGCATGCCGGTGGTCGACCCGGCCGACTGATTCCCTGGTCGCTGCATCAGGACCTCCGCTGCTGACCGCCCGGCGAGCCATCCGGCGCCGATTACCGGTGCGCGAGTATAGCGGGATAGCCGGAGTGGGTCATTTTCTGGCCTGGCTCCGCGTGCGTGTGGCCATCGAGCGTTGATCTTGCAGCCCGGCGCGAGGATCAGCCGCTGATCGGGATCCCCGGCAGCGTCCGGCACGCCAACAGTATCAGCCACACCGGCCCACAAAATCCGCCCCCGCTATGCCTGGTCGCCACGGTTACTGGCAGAGCGGCGTCTCGAAAGCCGTGGGTCGGGCTTCAGCCCGACAGATCGAAGCCCGAAGCGTCTCGGCTCCCACCACGTTTCAACTCTGCAGCCCACCCTCCAGGCTCTGAACGAGCGTCCGGGCGTGCCGGGTCACGGTGTCTTCATCGGTGACCCATGCGCGCATCGCGGAGACGACGCGCAGTTCGCGTTCATAGCTCTCCAGCGTCGTGTCGCTGCTGATGTGGCCGTTGTCCAGCAACCATGCCTGCAGTTCCTCGCGCTTGTCGGTCTGGAAACGCGGGACCCCGCCATCGGCCAGTTGTTCGATCAGTGTCTGACCATCGCCGCCCACGCGCTCGTTGAGGGCGGCGACGCGATCGATGAAGGTGCCGCTGACGGCGCCTGATGCCTCCAGGGCCGCGCGGTCGACCGGTCTGCCGCGCCCATGCCGCCACGCGTGGATCCACGCCTTCGTACCTTCGACGCGGCCCCGAAGCCATGTGCGCTGTTCCGCGCCCAGCAGGGTGTCCGCGGCATCGGAGGCGAGCAGGGTTTCGAGTTGGCCAACGCGGTGGACGCCGGCTTCGAGGAGCCGCTGCAGGAGCGGCAGGTCGTCGCGCAGGAGGAAAAACGTGGATGCCCTCGGGTTCGCTCCAGGGATCGATCGGCGGGACGCCGATGGCCACCGCGTATTCCTCCGGGGTCTGCTCGCCGGGTTCGGGTACCGCGGGCCGTTCGATGGGCGTCACCGTCTCGGGGGCGTTGATGGCACGCTCGCGGCCGCGCCGTTCGGCGAGGTCGATGCAGTGTACGTCGGGGTCGTGCTCGGCCCAGTAGCGGGCGTCGTCCGGCTGCGCGGTGAGATAGAACACCTGGCGGCCGTCTTCGCGCGCGAGCAGGGTCAGGCTCTCGGCGACCGCGCGGAAGCGTTCCGGGTCGGCGGTGGTCAGTGCCTCGTCGAGGATCAGCGGTAGCCGGGTGGTGCCGCGCTCCGCGCTTAATGCGAAGGCGATGCGCACGGCGAGCAGCAGTTGCATGCGGGTGCCGCTGGAGAGTTCGGACAGTCGCCGGTGCTCGCCGGAGGCGGTCTCGCGTGCGGCGAAGCGGGTATCGCCATCGGTCGCGAAGACCAGTTCGTACTGGTAGTGCGTGAAGCGCTTGAACCACTCGCGGGCCTGGCGCAGGGCGGCCGGCTGCACCGTCTGTTCGTGCTCGGCCTCGACCCGTTCGAGCAGGAACTGGCCGGCTTCGGCATAGAGCGCCTCGTCGAGGCGATCGTTGAGGCTGTCGCGCGCCTGTTGATACTCGGCCCGCGCGGCCTCCAGCGCGCGTTCCTGGCCGGCGCGTTCGATCTCGTTTCGGATGCGCGTAATCTCCTCGATCAGTTCTTCGAGGCTTTCCGCCTGCTCGCGCAGCGTGGTGTGGCGACTGCGCAGCGCTTCCTCGTCTTCGTTATCCACGTGTTGCAGGAGGTCATCGCGCTCGCCGAGTTCCTGCACGAGATCGGCATCTCGGCGGCTCGTGTCGTGCAGTTCCTGGTTCAGTTCCTTCCAGTCCGCCAGCTCGGTCGATGCGCTGGCGCAGGGCGTTGTCGTCATCGGGTGTCAGGCCCGCTTGTTCGAATACGTCGCGGATCTTTTTGCGGGTTCTCTCGATATCCTGATCGAGACGCCGGATGTCCGTCTTGCTCCGGTCGAGATCCTGCAGGGCCTGATCGCGCTGGCGCAGGCGGGCGGCGATACGCTCGACCCGGGCGGACAGACTCTCGGCGTCGGGCTGTTCGTTGCCGGGCGTTTCGTCATGGCGCGAGAGAAACGCGAGCAGCTCGCGGCGTAAACGCTCCGCCTCGGTGGCCAGTCGGTCGTGCTCCGCGCGCAGGGATTCGGTGTTGCGCCGCGCCTGGTCGTGGTCGGCGACCAGGCGCAGCCAGCGCTGCAGGGAGGTGTCCAGGAGGTTCGGATCGTGACCGACCTGTCTGGCGACGGCGGCCAGGCGTTTGTCGACTTGCGCCAGTGCTTCGCGCCGGGACGACAGTTCGCGCGTTACTTCGGCGCGGCGTTTGATGCCGTCGGCCTCGTGCTCGGCGTGGATTACGGAACCGTCGAGGGCGTGTAGCCGCTCCTCGACCGGGCCTCGGCTCCACTCTTCGGGTTCCGGTTGACCACTCTCCGCGAACCGCTGTTCCGCTTCGCGGCGCCGGGCGGTGCCTTCGCCGGTGCGGAAGATCAGGATGTAGCCGCCCCAGGCCAGCGGCAGCAGCAGACCCAGCAGGCCCTGGTGCAGGGCGTGGGCCGCCACTGCGGTGCCCGCGATGCCGGCGCCGAACAGCGCCAGGGCCGCCGTGACGCGGGTCGCCGTCCAGGCGGGTGTGCGCGGCGCGGCCAGCCAGCGCAGGAGTTCGTCGCGGGCCGAGCGCAGGTGTTGCGGGTCCGGGTCGGGCGCCTCTCCACCCGGCAGCTTTTGGAGTTCGTAGTTCAGCTGGCGAAGGGCTGCATCCTCGTCCCGCTTTTCTTCGAGTGCCTGTTCGACTTCGCGCACGGTCGCCGGGTCGAGCTGGACGGGCTGTTCCGCCTCGCCGCCCAGGGCCTCGACGGCCTGCCGGAGTGTGGCTTCCGCCTGCGTGAGTTCCGACTGTTTCTGTTCGAGCCGACTCTCGATGTCGCGCAGACGATTCAGGGTGGGGCGGTGGTCGGCCAGTGCGCCCTCGTCGAGTTCCGCATCGGCCAGGCCGGACTCGCGCAGCGTGGTTTCCGCCTGCGCGTGCTGGTCCGCGGCATTCCGGCGTTCGGTTTGCTGGCGTTCGAGCTGTTCGCGCAGATCCTTCAGCGTGTCCTGTTCGTCGCCGCGGAGTCGGTCCATGCCCGCGGGGAAATCGTTGAGCTGTTCCTCGAGTGCGCGGCGCTGCCGGCGTTGTTCAAGCAGGTCCAGCGCGCGCTGATGGAGATCGGCCTCGCGGCCCGCGCGTTCCGCTTCCGCTTTCTGCTGGCGCAGGGTCTCGAGCCGGGCCTCGTCGCGCTGCAGTTGCTGTTGCGCCTGCACGCGCTGGCGGAGCGCCTTGTCCGCCTCGGTCAGTTTATTGGACTCCGTGCGTCCATGGGTCTGCTTGAGCCGGAAGGGCGGTGACTCGCGCACGGCCCGCAGGTCGTAGCCGCCGGCCAGCTCGCGGGCCAGGCGCGCGGCGATCTCCGTGTCGGTCCCGTGGTCGTCGTCGAGCAGGTCTTCCACGCCGAGCGTGTAGCAGGCGAGGAAGCGTTGCTCGGGCAGGGGCGGGGCCTCGATGCGGACGCCGTCGCGCTGCCAGTGCAGGTCGTCGCCGATGCGGGCCGCCGTGAGCGTGCCGCCGGCGTCGCCGTCGTCGAAGGTCGCTTCCACGTGCACGCCTTCGTGGCGCTGTTCGTCCCGGTAGAGCGCCGCGCGCAGCGCCCGCAGCAGGCTGCTCTTGCCGGAGGCATTGGGGCCGACCACGACGTTGACGCCCGGCGTGAAGTCGTCGAGCGTAAAGCCGGGCCGGATGCCGGGCAGGCGGTCGATCTGCAGGCGGCGCAGCCTCACGGACGCGTCTCCTGCTGGGCCAGCAGATCATCCAGTGCGCGCAGGGCGGCCGCTTCGAGCGTGGCGGCGATCCGTTCGTCGTCGGGCGGTTCGGCACCGAGCGTGTTGTAGGGTCGTTGCCGCGGCACGGCGAGCATCCGCTCGCGCGCCTCGGCGATCAGCGCCTGGCGCGCGTCCGCGTCGTCGCCGCGCAGCACGAGCAGCCTGCGGGCGAGCAGGGCGACCGGGTCGGTGCCCTCGGCGGTGGCTTCCAGGTCGATCGCCGGGAATACGTCGAGTCGCCAGTCGTGTACGAAGTAGAGCGTGCCGTCGCGCTCGTGCACCGCGGCGCGCGGGTCGTCCGAATCCAGGCTGCGCTCGATCTCCGCGCGCAGGTCCGTGCGGCCGGTGAAGCGCAGTCGCACACCCACCGCCTCCGGTCGGTGCGGGGCAGCGGCCAGGTCGGCGTGGCTGGCTTCGATGGCCTCGGTGATCAGGCGATGCACGTCGGCGGCCGTCTCCAGGTCGTCGACCGCGACATCGCGTTCCGTCCAGCGCAGCGGCGCCAGCGGCACCTGCTCCATGGCGATACGCCCGTCGCCGGCGACCTCCAGCAACCACGCGCCATGCGCGCCCGGTTCGCCCGGATCGACACCGGTCAGCGAGCCCAGATAGCCGCTCGGGTGCGCCCCAGTCAGATCGTCCGGTCGGTGGATGTGGCCCAGCAGCCAGGCATCCACGGGCGCGGCCTGCAGTTCGGCGCTGCGCACCGGCGCGTAGCGGCTCTGCATCTGGTCGCGGTCGCAGTGCAGCAGGCCGATGGTCGGCATCGCGTCGCGCTCGGGCAGCCCGGATGCGAGTGGGCTTGTCTGCACGGTCTTGTCGGGGAACGACCAGCCGAGGATCCGGACTTGCGTGCCGTCGCTACCCTCCAGTACCTCCGCCTGCCAGTGCCCGCCCGCGCCCAGCAGTTCGAAGCCCGATACCGCTTCCGCCAGGCGCGGCAGCACCTTTACGTCATGGTTGCCGGTAACGGCCAACACCCGGATGCCGGCCTCCGCCAGCCGTTCGACGCCGTGCAGGAGATCGGGATAGGCCTCGTGGAAATCGTCCTCCTGCTCGACCACATCGCCGGCGAGCAGCACGGCATCCACGCCCTCGCGGACGGCGTAATCGATCGCCCGCGTCCACGCACCGGCCGGACCCAGCGCGCGGATCCCGTGCCGCTCGACGACGGCGTCGGGCACCCGGGAAGGCTGACGGCCCAGGTGGATGTCGGCGATGCAGAGGAGTTTCACGGTGTCGCGGTGTCCTTTGCCTGATCAGTCGCCAGGGACTTTGCGGTATGGAGAACAAAGCGTGAAGGATAGCGGGTCGTGGTGGTCGTATGCGAATGCCTTTGCGGATGGTCATGCATATGGCGTCCGGGGCCGCATTCCGCGTAGGTTGGGTTGACGAAGGAAACCCAACGCGACGAGCGATCCGCCGGTATCACGTCACGCTATGTCGATTGAACAAGCCTCGACCCGTTGGGTATCGCTGGCGCTCCACCCAACCTACGTTGCCGGGTTGCATTCTGCGTAGGTTGGGTTGACGAAGGAAACCCAACGGGACAAGCGATCCGCCGGTATCACGTCACACCATATCGATGAAACAAGCCTCGACCCGTTGGGTATCGCTGGCGCTGCTGATGTGGCCGTTGTCGAGCAACCATGCCTGCAGTTCCTCGCGCTTGTCGGTCTGGAAACGCGGGACCCCGCCATCGGCCAGTTGTTCGATCAGTGTCTGACCATCGCCTCCCACGCGCTCGTTGAGGGCGGCGACGCGATCGATGAAGGTGCCGCTGACGGCACCTGATGCCTCCAGCGCCGCGCGGTCGACCGGTCTGCCGCGCCCGTGCCGCCATGCGTGGATCCACGCCTTCGTACCTTCGACGCGGCCCCGAAGCCATGTGCGCTGTTCCGCGCTCAGCAGGGTGTCCGCGGCATCGGAGGCGAGCAGGGTTTCGAGCTGGCCAACGCGGTGGATGCCGGCTTCGAGGAGCCGCTGCAGGAGCGGCAGGTCGTCGCGCAGGAGATAAAAAACGTGGATGCCCTCGGGTTCGCTCCACGGATCGATCGGCGGGACGCCGATGGTCACCGCGTATTCCTCCGGGGTCTGCTCGCCGGGTTCCGGTACCGCGGGCCGTTCGATGGGCGCGACGTCCTCGGGGGCGTTGATCGCACGCTGGCGGCCGCGCCGTTCGGCGAGGTCGATGCAGTGTACGTCGGGGTCGTGCTCTGCCCAGTAGCGGGCGTCGTCCGGCTGTGCGGTGAGATAGAACACCTGGCGGCCGTCTTCGCGCGCGAGCAGGGTCAGGCTCTCGGCGACCGCGCGGAAGCGTTCCGGGTCGGCGGTGGTGAGCGCTTCGTCGAGGATGAGCGGCAGCCGGGTGGTGCCGCGCTCCGCGCTTAATGCGAAGGCGATGCGCACGGCGAGCAGCAGTTGCATGCGGGTGCCGCTGGAGAGTTCGGACAGTCGCCGGTGCTCGCCGGAGGCGGTCTCGCGTGCGGCGAAGCGGGTATCGCCATCGGTCGCGAAGACCAGTTCGTACTGGTAGTGCGTGAAGCGCTTGAACCACTCGCGGGCCTGGCGCAGGGCGGCCGGCTGCACCGTCTGTTCGTGCTCGGCCTCGACCCGTTCGAGCAGGAACTGGCCGGCCTCGGCATAGAGCGCCTCGTCGAGGCGATCGTTGAGGCTGTCGCGCGCCTGTTGATACTCGGCCCGCGCGGCCTCCAGCGCGCGTTCCTGGCCGGCGCGTTCGATCTCGTTTCGGATGCGCGTAATCTCCTCGATCAGTTCTTCGAGGCTTTCCGCCTGCTCGCGCAGCGTGGTGTGGCGACTGCGCAGCGCTTCCTCGTCTTCGTTATCCACGTGTTGCAGGAGGTCATCGCGCTCGCCGAGTTCCTGCACGAGATCGGCATCTCGGCGGCTCGTGTCGTGCAGTTCCTGGTTCAGTTCCTTCCAGTCCGCCAGCTCGGTCGATGCGCTGGCGCAGGGCGTTGTCGTCATCGGGTGTCAGGCCCGCTTGTTCGAATACGTCGCGGATCTTTTTGCGGGTTCTCTCGATATCCTGATCGAGACGCCGGATGTCCGTCTTGCTCCGGTCGAGATCCTGCAGGGCCTGATCGCGCTGGCGCAGGCGGGCGGCGAGACGCTCGACCCGGGCGGACAGACTCTCGGCGTCGGGCTGTTCGTTGCCGGGCGTTTCGTCATGGCGCGAGAGAAACGCGAGCAGCTCGCGGCGTAAACGCTCCGCCTCGGTGGCCAGTCGGTCGTGCTCCGCGCGCAGGGATTCCGTGCTGCGCCGTGCCTGGTCGTGGTCGGCGACCAGGCGCAGCCAGCGCTGCAGGGAAGTGTCCAGGAGGTTCGGATCGTGACCGACCTGTCGGGCGACGGCGGCCAGGCGTTTGTCGACTTCCGCCAGTGCTTCGCGCCGGGACGACAGTTCGCGCGTCACTTCGGCGCGGCGTTTGATGCCGTCGGCCTCGTGCTCGGCGTGGATTACGGAACCGTCGAGGGCATGTAGCTGCTCTTCGACCGGGCCTCGGCTCCACTCTTCGGGTTCCGGTTGACCACTCTCCGCGAACCGCTGTTCCGCTTCGCGGCGCCGGGCGGTGCCTTCGCCGGTGCGGAAGATCAGGATGTAGCCGCCCCAGGCCAGCGGCAGCAGCAGGCCCAGCAGGCCCTGGTGCAGGGCGTGGGCCGCCACTGCGGTGCCCGCGATGCCGGCGCCGAACAGCGCCAGGGCCGCCGTGACGCGGGTCGCGGTCCAGGCGGGTGTGCGCGGCGCGGCCAGCCAGCGCAGGAGTTCGTCGCGGGCCGAGCGCAGATGTTGCGGGTCCGGGTCGGGCGCCTCTCCAAACGGCAGCTTTTGGAGTTCGTAGTTCAGCTGGCGAAGGGCTGCATTCTCGTCCCGCTTTTCTTCGAGTGCCTGTTCGACTTCGCGCACGGTCGCCGGGTCGAGCTGGACGGGCTGTTCCGCCTCGCCGCCCAGGGCCTCGACGGCCTGCCGGAGTGTGGCTTCCGCCTGCGTGAGTTCCGACTGTTTCTGTTCGAGCCGGCTCTCGATCTCCCGCAGACGATTCAGGGTGGGGCGGTGGTCGGCCAGTGCGCCCTCGTCGAGTTCCGCATCGGCCAGGCCGGACTCGCGCAGCGTGGTTTCCGCCTGCGCGTGCTGGTCCGCGGCATTCCGGCGTTCGGTTTCCCGGAGTTCGAGCTGTTCGCGCAGATCCTTCAGCGTGTCCTGTTCGTCGCCGCGGAGTCGGTCCATGCCCGCGGGGAAATCGTTGAGCTGTTCCTCGAGTGCGCGGCGCTGGCGGCGTTGTTCGAGCAGGTCCAGCGCGCGCTGATGGAGATCGGCCTCGCGGCCCGCGCGTTCGGCTTCCGCTTTCTGCTGGCGCAGGGTCTCGAGCCGGGCCTCGTCGCGCTGCAGTTGCTGTTGCGCCTGCACGCGCTGGCGGAGCGCCTTGTCCGCCTCGGTCAGTTTATTGGACTCCGTGCGTCCATGGGTCTGCTTGAGCCGGAAGGGCGGTGACTCGCGCACGGCCCGCAGGTCGTAGCCGCCGGCCAGCTCGCGGGCCAGGCGCGCGGCGATCTCCGTGTCGGTCCCGTGGTCGTCGTCGAGCAGGTCTTCCACACCGAGCGTGTAGCAGGCGAGGAAGCGCTGCTCGGGCAGGGGCGGGGCCTCGATGCGGACGCCGTCGCGCTGCCAGTGCAGGTCGTCGCCGATGCGCGCCGCCGTGAGCGTGCCGCCGGCGTCGCCGTCGTCGAAGGTCGCCTCCACGTGCACGCCTTCGTGGCGCTGTTCGTCCCGGTAGAGCGCCGCGCGCAGTGCCCGCAGCAGGCTGCTCTTGCCGGAGGCATTGGGGCCGACCACGACGTTGACGCCCGGCGTGAAGTCGTCGAGCGTGAAGCCGGGCCGGATGCCGGGCAGGCGGTCGATCTGCAGGCGGCGCAGCCTCACGGACGCGTCTCCTGCTGGGCCAGCAGATCATCCAGTGCGCGCAGGGCGGCCGCTTCGAGCGTGGCGGCGATCCGTTCGTCGTCGGGCGGTTCGGCACCGAGCGTGTTGTAGGGTCGTTGCCGCGGCACGGCGAGCATCCGCTCGCGCGCCTCGGCGATCAGCGCCTGGCGCGCGTCCGCGTCGTCGCCGCGCAGCACGAGCAGCCTGCGGGCGAGCAGGGCGACCGGGTCGGTGCCCTCGGCGGTCGCTTCCAGGTCGATCGCCGGGAATACGTCGAGTCGCCAGTCGTGTACGAAGTAGAGCGTGCCGTCGCGCTCGTGCACTGCGGCGCGCGGGTCGTCCGAATCCAGATTGCGCTCGATCTCCGCGCGCAGGTCCGTGCGCCCGGTGAAGCGCAGTCGCACACCCACCGCCTCCGGTCGGTGCGGGGCAGCGGCCAGGTCGGCGTGGCTGGCTTCGATGGCCTCGGTGATCAGGCGATGCACGTCGGCGGCCGTCTCCAGGTCGTCGACCGCGACATCGCGTTCCGTCCAGCGCAGCGGCGCCAGCGGCACCTGCTCCATGGCGATACGCCCGTCGCCGGCGACCTCCAGCAACCAGGCGCCATGCGCGCCCGGCTCGCCCGGATCGACACCGGTCAGCGAGCCCAGGTAGCCACTCGGGTGCGCCCCAGTCAGATCGTCCGGTCGGTGGATGTGGCCCAGCAGCCAGGCATCCACGGGCGCGGCCTGCAGTTCGGCGCTGCGCACCGGCGCGTAGCGGCTCTGCATCTGGTCGCGGTCGCAGTGCAGCAGGCCGATGGTCGGCATCGCGTCGCGCTCGGGCAGCCCGGATGCGAGTGGGCTTGTCTGCACGGTCTTGTCGGGGAACGACCAGCCGAGGATCCGCACTTGCGTGCCGTCGCTACCCTCCAGTACCTCCGCCTGCCAGTGCCCGCCCGCGCCCAGCAGTTCGAAGCCCGATACCGCTTCCGCCAGGCGCGGCAGCACCTTTACGTCATGGTTGCCGGTAACGGCCAACACCCGGATGCCGGCCTCCGCCAGCCGTTCGACGCCGTGCAGGAGATCGGGATAGGCCTCGTGGAAATCGTCCTCCTGCTCGACCACATCGCCGGCCAGCAGCACGGCATCCACGCCCGCGCGGACGGCGTAATCGATCGCCCGCGTCCACGCACCGGCCGGACCCAGCGCGCGGATCCCGTGCCGCTCGACGACGGCGTCGGGCACCCGGGAAGGCTGACGACCCAGGTGGATGTCGGCGATGCAGAGGAGTTTCACGGTGTCTGTGGTGTCCTTTGCGTGATCAGTCGCCGGGACCGGTGCGGTATGGAGACCAAAACGTGAAGGATAGCGGGTCGTGGTGGTCGTATGCGAATGCCTTTGCGGATGGTCAGCACACGGCGTCCGGTGCCGCATCCCGCGTAGGTTGGGTTGACGAAGGAAACCGCGAGCGCGACGTAGTCGATCGACCGTTCGGTCACATCAGCGTTCTATCGACCGGACGCTCGCGTCGACGTCGTGAACAAGCCTCGACCCGTTGGGTATCGCTGGCGCTCAACCCAACCTACGGTTTGGCAAGTCCGCTTCGGCTTCGGGGAGGCGGAAAACCAGCGTCTCCCACCAGACGTCGCCGCGCCCGAGCTGGTCGTCCTCGCGTTCCGCGAGCACCGTCACCAGTGCGCGTCGTCGGGCCAGCGCTTCCAGTTCGTCGCGGTCGGTCTCGTGGAGCGTGCGCTCGTCGTGACTGGGACCGTGGCGCAGCGTGATGACGAGCGTGCCGCCCGGCGCGAGCAGTTCGGCGAGCACGCGGAACGCGCGTTCGCGTTGCGTGGGCGCCACGTGCATCCAGACGGCCGAGACCAGTATCAGGTCGAAGCGGTAGCTGTGCGCGCGCACCGTCGTGAGATCCGGGAGGCGGTCGGCCGTCCACTGGATCGCGTACCCGCTCGTGGCCTGCTCTCCCAGCGCGCGCAGCCCGTCCGCCGGCTCGGCCGCCAGCACCTCCCATCCACGCTCGGCCAGCGCGATCGCGTCACGCCCGGTACCGGCACCGACATCGAGGGCGAACCCGGGCCGTTCGGGCAGGTGCGGCAGCCACGCACGGTGGAGCGCCTCGAAATCGAGCCCGTGATACTGCGCGAAATAATGTTCCGCGTTGTCCGAGTAGATGTCGGCCATGGTGGCAGGGGCAGTGAGGCCGCCGTGTGCGCTTCGCTCTCCCGGTGGGGTGCGCGTGATTACTGGTGGATACTGGGCATCCGGTGCGAAGGGGTCAAACCCGAATGGCGCTTACTTCCGTCCTGGTAGCCCGGATGGAGCGCAGCGCAACGATGCGCAGGAGCGCATCATCGCGCCAGCCGCCGGCAGGCGGCCAGGCCCATGGACGGGCCTGGCAATCCGGGGAGCGCCTCGACCAACGTCCCGGATTCCGCCCTCCGGGCTGCATCCGGGCTACCGGGCTCCATTCGGGGCAAACGCCGCGAGCGCTGTCGAAGCCGGCATTGATCCAGTTGTGCGAGGGTGATCCCGCGATAGGGTGGTTCTTGACCAGCAACCCGAGTAGTAATACTTTAATAAGTATTACATTACTCACTGGGTAAATCACCGTGCGCATTACGAGCAAGGGGCAGGTCACCATCCCGATCGAGATCCGACGGCAGGCGGGGTTGCTCCCTGATACGGAGGTCGAATTCGTTGTCGAGGACGGCAACGTTGTCGTGCGCAAGGCAGCCGGTAAATCACGCGGTCGCGGGCAGCGACTGGTCGAGAGTCTGCGCGGGCGTGCCCGGGCTGGCTGGACAACCGACGAGATCATGGCACTGACCCGGGGCGAGGACGAGTAGTGACGGATGTGCTGGTCGACAGTAACGTCCTGCTCGATGTCGTGACCGAGGATCCGCGCTGGTACGGCTGGTCGGCCGAGCATCTGGCGGAACTGGCTGATACGGCCGATCTGGTCATCAATCCGCTGATCTACAGTGAGGTCTCGGTGGGGTTCGATACGCTCGAGGCTCTCGATGAAGCGCTGTCGACGCGTTGGTTTCGGCGTGAACCGTTGCCCTGGGCGGCCGGTTTCCTGGCCGGTAAATGTTTCCAGCAATATCGCCGGGCGGGCGGCACACGTCGGTCGCCGCTGCCGGATTTCTATATCGGTGCGCATGCCGCCATCATGGAGATGCGTTTACTGACGCGGGATGCGCGGCGGTATCGCAGCTACCTGCCGCAGTTGGAAATCATCTCGCCGGATTAGTCTGCCTCAAGGATTCTCGCGGCGTTCGGTTGTCGGGGATTCGGCCTCCGGGACCCTGCGCCCGAGGGCTCGGCTGAGGGCGCTGACCGCGTTGGCCCGCGCTGCATCGTGGCGGCGTTCGCGATTGAGGGTGGACCACGTGGAATGGTGACGGGCGCGGCGCAGGGCGCGGGGCAGGCGGGTGGCTTCGGTCTGGTCGGTCCGGCTCGGGGCCAACGCGCTGCGGCTGGCGTGGCCGCGTCGAATGAGGGCGGCCAGCAGGTCGGTCTGGCGGCGTGCGAGCAGTTGCAGTGCGGCGTCGTCGATGCCGAGGTGGCGGTGGCCGCGCAGGCGGCTGTAGGCGCGTGGGCCGAGGCCGTGTATGAGGCTGGCGCCGGCGCCGGCCAGTGTGCCGGCGACGGTCCCGGCGCCCAGTGACAGCCCGCCCGTGGTGAGGTCGAAAGCCGCTCCGCCGCCGATGCCGGCGCCGAGGTAGCCGCTGGTGCGGATGCCGTAGTGGCGCAGGGTCTCCGGATCGAACGGATCGTCGCGCCATTGGCCGCCGCTGAGGGGCAGGTTTTCGCCCCGATATTCGGTGTCGCCGAAGCGGTAGAGGTCGAGGAGGGTCTCGACGCATCCCTGTTCGCGTCGACGGACCGCGTTCTGCAGTTCCTGCAGCGCCTGTTCGCTCTCGCGCGCGGGGACGATCCGGCGGCAGGCGGCGGCGTCGATCAGCAGTTCCGCGATCGCGGTGAGGGCGGCTTGTCTGCGCTCGGCTTCTTCGTGCCGGCGATGGTCGAGCCACGTGTCGAGCAGCGGTGCGAAGGCGTCGAGCTGGGCACGCAGCTTGAGATACAGACGCCACTCGGTCGCCGGGTCGCGCACGGCGGCATCGAAATCCACCACGGTATGCAGCGCCAGCCCGGCGAGCGCCGTGCGCCATTCCTCGGCGCGGCTCTCCGGTGATGCGGTGAAGTTGAGCACGACCACGATCGGCCGGGCGCAGTCGCCGAGGATGGCGAGCTCATCGCGGTATTTCTCGAGTACGGGTTCCCGTGCATCAAGGACATAGAGGGCAACGTTGATCCTCGACATGAGATCGAGGACATGGGCTTCCTGATCGAATCGCGCCCGGGCGCGGGGGTCGTCCAGCAGTTCGCGGATGCGGGCGGGGCCGTCGTGGCGGTTACCACGGCGGCGTTCGAGCCAGTCGAGCAGTTCCGGGGCATTCTCGAGGCCCGGGGAGTCATGCAGGACGATCAGTGTCTGCCCGTCCGCAGTGAGCGGTGCGGGGTGGACGGCGCGGGTGGTGCCGCCGCGGTCGTCGACCTCACCGAAGTCGTTGCTCCGCAGCAGGGTCCGCACGAGCGAGGTCTTGCCGGCGTTGGTATGGCCGACGACGGCCATGTGGAGTGGCTCCATCCCGGCACTCATTCGTCGTGCCCCGCGATCCAGCGCTGCAGGCGGGCGATCGCCGCGGCGTCCGGGTAATCCGGGTCGAACTCGACGGCCTTGCCGCCGACGCGGGCGGCGAGGGCCTGCCAGTCCGCCCGGCGTGAGTCGACGTTACCGTCGCGGCGCGCCAGTACGGCACCGTCGGTGAGTACCAGCAGGGGGATGGTGCCGGCGGCATCGGCGCAGCGGTCGATGAAGCGTTCATGGCCCTGGTCCGGCGTGCGCAGCAGCGAGCAGAGCACCAGCAGCGCCGGGGGTGGTGCGTCCAGCGCCTGCAGGGCGGCGAGGATCTGCTCACGACCGGCGCGGTCGTCGGCCCGGCCGACCACCTGCATGTCGATGCCGGGGATCCGCGGGGGCCAGGGCTCGTGTTCCAGTTCGATGCCGACGAGCAGGGGCCGACCCTGCGGGTTGGTCGGCGGACGCCGTGGGGCGCGCTCGGCCCGCGTCGGTGTGTGATCCGGGGTTTCGGGCGCGGTGTGCGGTATGAGGGAGCCGGCCAGACGCAGGTAACCCGGTTGGGCCGTGTCCAGCGTCAGCCGCCGCCAGCCGATTGCGGTCATGGCGGCACTTGCGGTCAGGGCGACGAGCCGGGGGACGAGTCCATAGACGGTGATGACCGCGAGCAGGAACCACGCCCAGCGGCCGCGGCCATCGCCGACTCCGGTCCCTTCTCGCGCCGCAAGCAACCATTCGGGCTCGACGGGCTGCATCACGCCGAGGGCGACCAATGGATTCGCGAGGCTTTCGAACAGCGTCACCATCGTTGCGTCGTTCAGCAGGGTCGTACCCCAGACAAGGTCGTACTGGACGACGCTGAAGTACAGCACCAGTGTGACCAGCGCCGCGATCAGGTATGCGATCCAGAACGCATGGGCGAGGCAACCCAGGAGCCAGCGTCCGGGCGCGGTTCGCAGGAAGCCGCCCGCGGCCTCGAGGATGTCGGCGGACTGGTCGCTGGTCAGAATGCGCGGGCCGATTCGTCGACAGGCGGTCGCCAGCAGTGCGCCGGCAATACTTCCCGAGGCGCCGCGACCGGTACCGGTGATGACCACACCGAGCCAGCCTGCAAGCATGAGTGTCGGCATCAGCAGCAGTGCCGTGGCCGCCAGCAGGAAGTCGATCTGCCGCTGATCCACGCTGGCGCTGGCGGCGAGGATGCCGGCGGCTGCGGCTGCCACGAGCAGCCCACCCGCGAACAGGCGCGTGAGGCGCCCGAGACGCACGATATCCGCACGCGTGCCATCAGCGCCCGGGAGGGCACGGGCCCGCAGCGCGATCCGCCGGGCCAGGCCGGTCTCCGCGGATGCGCCAGCGCTCGTGGCCACGCGATCGTCGCGCCGGCGACCCTCGCGCTCCTCGGCGAGGCGGACGGTCTCGGCCAGCAGCCAGTCTCCGATGGAAACGGTGTCACTTCGCGGCAAATGGAAACTCCCGGATTACGGCTGCTGCATGGTACATCGTGGGGGTGATCACCGACACGCGGGGGATGGCCAGCCGTGCGTAGGTTGGGTTGACGAAGGAAACCCAACGTGTCGAGTGATCCGTCGATATCACGTTACACCGTGTCGATTGAACAAGACTCGACCCGTTGGGTTTCGCTGGCGCTCAACCCAACCTACGGTAGTGGATCGGAGATTGGACATGCACGTTGTGACTCAGTGTGGCGCTGGTGCGAACGAAGTGGAACCATCCCGTGGTTGTGGGGCGGGGTAGCTCGAGTGAGGCAAGGTGATGATGCGGCTCTGTACGATCGGCTATGAACGCGCCGCGTTCGCGGATTTCGCGGCCACGCTGGTGGCGGCCGGGGTGACGACGGTGATCGATGTGCGTGCCGAGCCGCATTCGCGGCGGCGGGAGTTCGCGTTGAAGCACCTGGGGCCGGAGTTGGCGGCTTACGGCATCGCGTATGAGAGCTGGCCGGAGCTGGGGACGCCGGCCGCGGGTCGTGAGGCGGCGAAGCGGGGGGATATGGCGTCTTTTGCCCGGATCTTTGCCGACCAGCTCGCCAGTGACCGGGCGCAGGTCGCTCTGGATGCATTAATCGATCGTATGACGGACGAGACGCCGTGTCTGATGTGTTACGAGCGGGATCCGGCGCATTGTCATCGGACGTTGATTGTCGAGCGGTTGCGGGAGCGGGTGGATTTCGATGTGCGGGATCTCTTTGTGGATGATGCGGTTACGTGATTCCGTGCGTGGATCAAAGCGGGCACGTGGTGGGGCCGGCTGTGAGCGGGTTCGTTGCGGGTAGCGAAGTGGTTGGCCGGGATCGCCTTTGGGCTTCGTTTTTGTCGGGCTTCCAGCCCGACTTCGACGCGCGTCGCATGGGTCCACGAGCGGTGATTGCCTACGGTGGCTCAACTGATGACTGATGTCCGTTTGAGCGTGGTCATTCCCGCGCATGACGAGGTGGAGGAACTGCCGGCCACGCTGGAAGGTCTGCATGCCGGTCTGACCGCGGCGGGCGTGTCGTACGAGATCATCGTGGTGGATAACGCATCGACGGATGCGACGGCGCGGGTGGCCGAGGCGGGGAATGCGCGTGTGGTGTACGAGCCGTTTCGGCAGATCAGCCGGGCGCGGAATACGGGGGCGGCCCATGCGGTTGGCGAGTGGTTGCTGTTCGTCGATGCGGATACCTGGCCGTCGCGGGCGTTGCTGGAGTCGGCACTGCGGTATCTCGGTGAGGGTGCCTGTGGCGGTGGGGCGCTGGTGGCGATGGATGCCTTGCCGAACCGGGTGTATCGCTGGGGTGTCGTGGCGTGGAACCGGTTGGCGCGCTGGCTGACGTTGGCGGCGGGGTGTTTCGTGTTTGTACGACGCGATGCGTTCGAGGCGATTGGTGGTTTCGATACGCGGTATTACGCGGGTGACGAGGTGATTCTCTCGCGGCGCCTGCGGCGGTGGGGACGGGCGCACGGGCGCTCGTTCGTGATCATCGAAGACCCGCCGGTGGCGACGTCGGCGCGCAAGGCGGTGTGGTTTTCGCCGGCGCAGCATCTCCTGACGGTGTTGATGGTGGTGCTGTTTCCGCCGGTGATGCGGAGTCGGCGGTTGATGTGGTTCTGGTATCGGCGGCCGGCGAAGCAAGGAACGCGACCTCGAGCGCGTGAAGGCGAAGCGGCATTCGGTAGGCCGCGGTCATTGCCCGGCGAAGCCGTACGACGAGCATCGGCAAAGTGTGCACCGGCGGTCGATCGTCGCAGGCTGCGCGAATGCCGGCATTGCGCGGTGAAGTGTTCCGGGCCGGACTCGATTGCCCAAGGACCGCACAAGGCCGGCCTACGTGGTGATTTGGCCCGGGAGTCGTAGCCCGGATTCGGTTTCATTCCATCCGGGCCACGGTAAGTTGCGCGATTACTCCGCCTCGGATTCCGATTTCGGTGCGGGGTTGGGGAAGCGGGCCGAGCTGTAGCGGACGACGAGGTTGGCCAGGGCCAGCAGCAGGATGGCGCCGGACATGTAGATGATATCGGTACTGGGCTCGTGGCTTTCCTGCACGTCGTCCAGCAGCATGCGCACGAGGGCGGTGATGGCGACGTAGATCAGGAACCGCACCGGCATGTGCTGGGTCTTGAAGTAGATGCCGACCATCGCGCCGAGTTCGAGATAGATGAACAGCAGCAGGATATCGTGGATCGACGCACCGCCTTCGAACGCCATGTCCAGGAAGGCCATGACGGCGGACCAGACGATCGTGCCCCCGATCGCGAACAACGCCAGGTAGTGGAAGGAGTCCACAAGGAAGTTGCCGACGGTCTCGGATGTCTGATGCAGTCTGTCGTCGAGCGCGCTGGTTTTCCTCTCGAGCTTGGCCATGATGTCCCTCCCGTGCTCTTGTTCCGCGTGCGCCCGGCCTTCGCTCGGCTTCTCGACGCTCCCTGTCGTCGGGCGCCGCGGTGATCGTGATCAGTCCTCGGCGATCTTGATGTTCGGGAAGCCCTTCGGCAGTGCGTCCTTGCGGGTCAGTCCGGCAACCGTACGCCGTGCGACTTCGCGATAGATGATGGCGGTCTGGCTGTCGGGATCGGCGATGACCGTCGGTTCACCGCTGTCGGCCTGGGTGCGGATGGACCGCTCCAGCGGCAGCTGCCCGAGCAGACGGACGCCGTTCTCCTCGGCCATGCGCACGCCGCCTTCCTCGCCGAAGATCGGTTCCGCCTGCCCGCAGTTGCTGCAGATGTGCATGCTCATGTTCTCGACCACGCCGAGCACCGGCACGGAGACCTTCTCGAACATCTTGAGACCCTTGCGGGCGTCCAGCAGGGCGATCTCCTGCGGCGTGCTGACGATCACCGCGCCCGAGAGCGGGACCTTCTGCGCCAGCGTGAGCTGGATGTCGCCGGTGCCCGGCGGGAGGTCGACGATCAGGTAGTCGATCTCGCCCCAGCGGGTGTTGTAGAGCAGCTGCTCGAGGGCCTGCGTGACCATCGGGCCGCGCCAGACCATCGGGCTCTCGGTGTCGACGAGGAAGCCGATCGACATGGCCTTGATGCCGTGGTTCTCCATCGGGATCAGGGTCTTGCCGTCGGGGCTCTCCGGCTTGCCGGTGATGCCGAGCATCTGCGGCTGGCTGGGGCCGTAGATGTCGGCGTCGAGCACCGCGACCTTCGCGCCCTCGGCGCGCAGACCCAGGGCGATGTTCGCGGCGGTCGTGGATTTGCCGACGCCGCCCTTGGCCGAGGCGACCGCGATGATGTTGCGGATCTGGCCGAGGCTCTCGGATTCGGTCTGGGTCTCGGCCTCGGCGATCGCCGTGCTCATGCGCACGTCGGCCTTGCTGACGCCCTCGACCGCTTCGATCAGCTCGCGGACCGCCGCGATGCGTTCGTCGCGCACGGTCGCGTTGGGGAAGCCGAGCTGGATCTCGACGCGGACGTTGTCGCCGTAGAGGTCGATCGCCTGGATGCAGCCGGCGTCGACGTAGTTCTGGTCGAGGTCCGGATCGACGAATTGCGCGATGGCCTGCTCGATCTGGTTGCGGTCGGGTTCGGTCACTGCGGGTGGCCTCCGTGGGTGTTTTCGGGCGTTGTGCCGTGGGCCGGCCCCGGGAACGGGATATCCGGGATTGATTGCGCACATGGTACCAGTCCTGGCGAGGTTCGGCTGATTCGCGGTTCGTCGGTCATCGGGGATGGTGCAGCGTCGATCGTCGACCGTTCGCGTATCGCCGGCGCTAGCCGCAGCCTACGGAGAGCGCATCGCTGCGACGCGTGATCGTGACGAAGCCCGAGGACGCGTCGGATTGCGGCGCCGATCTCCGCCGAGCGACGCCGAGGGATGAGCGCGGTCGATTGCGGATGCGCCGGCCGCGCGTAGGTTGGGTTGACGAAGGAAACCCAACGGGACGAGGCCGGGAATGCGACATCATGTCCGGACCGGGCGCGAGAGGTTAAGGTGTCTGCTCGGTTTTTGCGCGTTTCGGGGTGAGATTATGCACGTACCAGCATTGCCGTCCGGGATCGAGCTGGTTCAGCTCGAGCGGGCGGATAGTGTGCGGGAGGAGGCTGTCCGGCGCGCCCGTGACGGTGCTCTGGAGGGGGTGTTCGTGGTCGTGGAGTCGCCGCTGGGTGGGCGGGCGCGGCATGGGCGTGAGTGGGAGCTGCCAGAGGGCCCGGGGCTGCACGGGGCTTTTGTGCTGCGCCCGGAACTGCCGGCGCTGGAATGCGTGGAGCTGGCGCCGGTCGCGGCGGTGGCGATCGGGGCGGCGCTGAGCGAGTTCGTGCAGCCCATGACGGAGCTGCATTACCGCTGGCCGAACGATGTCCTGCTGAATGCGGGCAAGGCGTGTGGACTGTGGATGGATGCCGGCGGCACGGCGGAGTCACTGGACTGGCTGGTGATCTCCTGGGCGCTGAATACCGACTCGGCGCCGGCGCGGTTCGGTCACGATGCGGCTTCGGTTGCCGTCGAGGGCGCGGCTGAAGACCTTGATCACGGTGAGCTCGTGCGGGCGATCGCGCGGGAGTTCGTCGCTTCGATCACGACCTGGGATCAGACGGGATTCGAGCCGGTGTTGCGGCACTGGCGCGGACGGATTCCCGTGGGCGACCCGGCAGCGGTCGAGTTGCATGATGGTGAACGGGTCGAAGGCGTCGTCGAGCGGGTCGACGATGAGGGCGCGCTGGTGCTGCGCACGGAGGCCGGCGAGCGGACGCTGGCACTGAACGACTTTTTCGGATTGCCGACGGAGGCGGGGTATGAGCGGTGAGCCGGGTGTGCGTTGCGTGGAGCCGGATCTGGGAGATACCCCGGTGCATCGCTACCAGGGTGGCGATTACGCGCTGGAGGATATCCCGGAGCTGTTCCAGTTGGGCCGCATCGTGTCCGAGCCCGACGATCCGTCCGTACGGCTGGCCCTGAGCGCGGACGAAATCCGCGAGCTCAAGGTGATGGCGGATGCGTACAGCTTCGACTTCGAGGTGGGGCTGATCGATCTGTGTGTGGATCTGTATCGGTTTGCGAGTGAGCGGCGGGAAAAGGCGTTTGTGTTTGTGCAGGAGTTTTAGATCAGGCGGCAGGCGTAGGTTGGGTTGAGCGCCAGCGATACCCAACGGGTCGACGCCGGATACCGTGAATGATGTCTCTTCCCCGGTGGATCGCTCGACCCGTTGGGTTTCGCTGTCGTCGAACCCGAACCTACGGCGGGCCGTGGTTGCGATTCGGGACTTTCGGATGGAGCCGGCCGGGGATGTGGTGATCCCCGGCCGGGTTGTGCCGTTTGCCGTCTTACGACGAGCGTGGGCTTGGTTTGCTGGTGAACTGCGCCGGGTTCGTCTGGGACGGTGGGCGTTCGACGCGGTTTTCCTTGCGGAGTTCTTCCAGCCACAGGTCGTGGTGCTCGGCGGCCCATTCCTCGCTGACGTAGCCCGTCGCCATGCCCTCGAAGGCGCCTTCGGTGCCGGCGGTGCCGATGTAGATGTGGCCGAAGGCGAGGGCGACCCAGGCGATGCCGACGGCGGCGTGGATCAGGTTGGCGATCTGCATGATGCCGCGATCCTGGCCGAAGCCGGGGAAGTCGAGGACCAGGCCGGTGATGCACACGGCGCCGCCACCGATGACGATGAACCAGAACCAGAACTTCTCGCCGCCGTTCATGCGCCCGGCCGAGGCGTGCTGCTTGCCCATGCCGCCGCCCTTGCGGAACCAGTCGATATCGACCTTGTTGGGGATGTTGTAGCGCACCCAGGCGACGATCATGATCAGCACGGCCGCCGTGAATACCGGCCCGAGGAAGTTGTGCGCGAGCTTGGACCAATCGGCCCAGACGGCGAAGCCGGCGTGCCCCAGCAGCGGGATCAGGACAGCGCGGCCGAACAGCAGGCTGAGGCCGGTGATCGCGAGGATGATGAACGAGATCGCCGTGAACCAGTGCAGTCCGCGTTCCCAGCTCCGCCAGCGCAGCAGCTTCTTGCCGGACAGCGGCTGATCGATACGGTTGCGGCCGTGAATGGCGTGGAACGCGGCGATCGCGAGGAGCGAGATGGCCATCAGCCACGGCATGATGCCGGCGACCGGACCGTTGCGCAGGTTGCGCCAGTTCTCGCCGCCGCTCTGGATCAGGCTGTCGGTGACGTACGGCCCGGAAGCCGAGGTATAACCCCCGGTGCCTTCACGGGCGTCACGCCAGGTCTCGGCGCGTGGATTGGTCTCCCATGCGGCCTCGTCCTGCGCGTAGGCGACGTAAACGTAGCCGCTCAGCGGGGCGATCATCGCGCCGACGAGGATGAGCACGAGGCTCCAGAACATCGCCCGTCGATGCGCATGCTGCGCACGGCCGTCGGGTTGGGGTGATGCAGTGGTCATAACCGTATCCCCTTACTGGTAGGCGCCAGCGTAGTTTTCGAGGCGGGCGCGCAGTACCTGTTTCTGCTCGGCGCTGCGGGTGCGCTCGGATTCGAGTGCCTCCGCCTGACTGCCCGAAACCCATGGTTCGGATATCGAGCCGGAACAGCCCGCCAGCATCATCATGGCGATTCCGATCGCGGCCCCGCGTACGAGATTGTGCGTCATGGCGCGTGTCCTCCCGTGCTATCGGTCCGTGGCCGCGATCTCGAAGCGCTGATCGAGTTGGTCGCGCAGATCCCCGGACTCGAGTTTCTCGAGGAGGGGGTCGGTCTTGCCCTTGTAGACGCCGGCTTCGTAGTGCGTCGGTGTCACGTCTTCATAACAACCGGCCACGACGAGCGGCGCCAGCAGGGCCAACGCGAGCAGTGCGTATCGGCTCATGGTCCTCCCTCCCGGCGTCACTCAGACGCCCGCGCCGTAGGCCTTCTGCCAGCCCCAGGTATCCGGGCGGCCGGAACGCTGCATGACGCGCTTGAGATAGATGTCGGCGACCAGTTCGCCGTCGCCGGCGAGCAGGGCCTTGGTCGAGCACATCTCGGCACAGGCCGGCAGCTTGCCCTCGGCGATCCGGTTGGCGCCGTACTTCTCGTACTCGGCGTTGCTGTTGTCCTCTTCCGGACCGCCGGCGCAGAAGGTGCACTTGTCCATCTTGCCGCGCTGACTGAACGCCGATTCCTCGGGGAACTGCGGCGCCCCGAACGGGCAGGCGTAGAAGCAGTAGCCGCAGCCGATGCACAGGTCCTTGTCGTGGAGGACGAGGCCGTCGGTGGTGGTGTAGAAGCAGTCCACCGGGCAGACGGCGGCACAGGGCGCGTCCGTGCAGTGCATGCACGCGACCGATACCGATTTCTCGCCGGGCTCGCCGTCGTCGAGGGTGATCACGCGCCGGCGATTGACGCCCCAGGGGACCTCGTTCTCGTTCTTGCAGGCGGTGACGCAGGCGTTGCATTCGATGCAGCGTTCCGCGTCACAGAGAAACTTCATTCGTGCCATGTCGATACTCCTGCCAGCGGCGCGTTACGCCGACGTGATCTGACAAAGGGTGGCCTTGGTCTCCTGCATCTGGGTGACCGAGTCGTAACCGTAGGTGGTCGCGGTGTTGCAGGCCTCGCCGCGGACGTACGGCGCGGTGCCCTCGGGGTAGCGATCGATCAGATCCTGCCCCTGGAACCAGCCGCCGAAGTGGAACGGCGTCCAGACCACGCCGCGGCCGACGCGCGGAGTCACCATCGCGACCACGTTGATGCGGCCGCCCTCCGGCCCCTCGAGCCAGACCCGTTGGCCGTCGTTGATACCGCGGTCGTTGGCGTCCGCCGGGTTGATCTCGACGAACATCTCCTGCTGCAGCTCGGCCAGCCAGATGTTGGAGCGGGTCTCTTCGCCACCGCCCTCGTACTCCGTCAGACGGCCACTGATGAACGACAGCGGATAGTCGCCGGAATAGTCCGTCGCCTGGATCGAGGCGTAGGCGGTCGGCAGGCGCCAGAAGGCCTTGCGGTCTTCGTAGGTCGGGTACTTCTCGACCAGGTCGTAGCGCTGCGTGTACAGCGGTTCGCGATGTACCGGCACCGGATCCGGGAACTGCCAGACGATGCAGCGGGCCTTGGCGTTGCCGAACGGTGCGCACTCGTGCTTGATCGCGACGCGCTGGATACCGCCGGAGAGGTCGGTCTTCCAGTTGACGCCGTCGAGTTTCGCGCCGGGCGAGCCGGGATCGAAACTCATCTCCTCGAAGTTGGATTCGTCGTCGACGCCGGCGACGGACTTGATCGTCCGTATCTCCTCGGCGGTCAGTTCGGTGTGCCAGCCGAGCTGGCGCAGCATGCCGAACGTGAACTCCGGGTAGCCGTCGTCGAGATCCGAATCCTTCGAGTACGAGCCTTCCGCGAGCAGGTTCTGGCCCTTGTATTCCGTGCCGAAGCGGGCGCGGAAGGTGAGGCCGCCCTGCGAGACGGGCTTCGAGGTGTCGTAGAGCACCGGCGTGCCCGGATGGCGCATCTCGGGCGGTCCCCAGCACGGCCAGGGGAGGCCGTAGACCTCGCCGTCGAGATCCGTGCCCTCGGCCCGCAGACTGGTGGTGTTGAATGCACCCCGGTTCGCCATGTGGGCCTTCAGCCGTTCCGGGCTCTGGCCGGTGTAGCCGATGGTCCACGTGCCGCGGTTGATCTCGCGCAGCGTGTCCTCGGGGCTCGGCATGCCGTCTTCGATCTTGATGTTCTTGAACATCTGATCGGCGAAGCCGAACTTCTCGGCGAACAGGTAGAGCACCTCGGCGTCGGTCTTGGACTCGAACAGCGGGTCGACGACCTTCTCGCGCCACTGCAGCGAGCGGTTCGACGCCGTGACCGAGCCGGCCTGCTCGAACTGCGTGCAGGTCGGCAGCAGGTAGGTGTCGTTCTGGCGCTCGCTCATGACGGCCAGGTGCGTCGGGTAGGGGTCGGAGACCACCACCAGCTCGACCTCCTCGAGGGCCTTCTTCATCTCCGGGCCGCGGGTCTGGCTGTTGACCGCGTGGCCCTGGAAGAAGATGGCGTGGAACTTGTCCTTCTGCGACAGGTTCTCGCGATCCTCGAGGATGCCGTCGATCCAGCGCGATACCGGCATGCCCGGGATGTTCATGGTGTAGGCCATGTCGCCGCCACCGGCATCGTACTGCTGCTCGGTGTCGAAGCGGCCGCGGATGTACTCGTAATCCACGTCCCAGACACGGGACCAGTGCCGCCATGCGCCCTCGGAGAGGCCGTAGTAGCCGGGCAGGGTATGGCAGTTCGGGCCGACGTCGGTCGCGCCCTGGACGTTGTCATGGCCGCGGAAGATGTTGGCGCCGCCGCCTTCCTTGCCGATATTGCCCAGTGCCAGCTGCAGGACGCAGTAGGCGCGGGTGTTGTTGTTGCCGATGTGATGCTGGGTACCGCCCATGCACCACACGATCGTGCCGGGGCGGTTCTCGGCGAGCGTCTTCGCCGCCTCGTACATCTCTTCCTCGGGAACGCCGGTGACGTCTTCGACGACATCCGGTGTCCAGTTGGCGACCTCCTTGCGGATGTCGTCGAGACCGAAGACGCGTGCGTTGATGTATTCGCGGTCTTCCCACCCGTTCTCGAAGACGTGCCAGAGCAGGCCCCAGATGAAGCCGACATCGCTGCCCGGGCGCAGCCGCATGTACTGATCGGCGTGCGCCGCGGTGCGGGTGAAACGCGGGTCGACGACGATCATGCGGGCGCCGTTCTCCTTCGCCCGCAGGATGTGCTGCATCGCGACCGGGTGCGCCTCCGCGGCGTTCGACCCGACGAAGATCATCGACTTGCAGTTATGCATGTCGTTGTAGGAGTTCGTCATCGCGCCGTAGCCCCAGGTGTTGGCTACGCCCGCGACCGTGGTCGAGTGGCAGATGCGCGCCTGGTGGTCGATGTTGTTGGTGCCCCAGAAGGCGGCGAACTTGCGCTGCAGGTAGGAGCCTTCGTTGCTGGCCTTGGAGGAGCCGCACCAGAACACCGAGTCCGGGCCGGATTTCTCGCGGATCTCGAGCAGCTTGTCGCCGATCTCGTTGACCGCTTCGTCCCAGGACAGGCGCTTCCATTTGCCGTCGACCAGCTTCATCGGGTACTTGACGCGTTTCTCGCCGTGGCCGTGCTCGCGCAGCGAGGCGCCCTTGGCGCAATGCGCGCCGAGATTGATCGGCGACTCGAAGTCCGGTTCCTGACCGGTCCAGACGCCGTTCTGCACTTCGGCCATCACGCCGCAGCCCACGGAGCAGTGGGTGCAGACGGAGCGGCGGACCTCGGTCTCGACGCCCGCCTTGGGCGCGGTTTCCATGCGCTCGGCCTCGGCGCGACGCATCATGCCCGGGCCGAGACCGGTGGCCATGGCCGCGCCGGTGACGGTGATGCCCGAGCGGCGGAGGAATTCGCGCCGGTTGATTCCCGCGCCGCCGTCGGGCGTGGTGTTCGCGATCTGTTCGGCGGCCGGGACGCTGCGCTTGCGGATCAGTTTCATGGTGACCTTCTCCCCTCGGGCCGGCTCAGCCGCGCGCCGTCTCGTAGTACTTGCGGATGTGATCCGTCTCGACGTAGCCCTGACCGGACGGGGCCTTCACCCCGGTCGGCTGGGCCTGTGCTTCGGAGCCGTAGCGCAGGATCAGTGCGCCGGTACCGGCGGCGACGCCGAGCCCGGCGACGCTGCGGAAGAATGCCCTGCGCGAGCCACGGACCTGCTTCTGTCGCTCTTTCATGACTTCGATACTCCGCTGTGAGATGCGGCGCTGCGGGGCGCCTCGGCCCCGAGCCAACCGCGCTCGAACTCGACGAAGGCCGCCCCGAGGCGGCCGACGCGACGATAGAAATCGGCAGTTTTCGCCGTCTGCATGTCGGCAAAGAAATCCGGCATCCAGGAATCGATGTGCTCGCTGAAGAAAATGCGCTGCGTGGACTCGTCCTGCCCTTCCGCGGGATCCGCCAGCAGGCCCATGACCTCGGCGATCGCGGCGGCGTGATCCTCGGGCTCGCGCACGCTCTGCTGGCGCTCGAATCCGAGCAGGGCCAGGTCGCGGCGCAGGGCGACGAGGGGGCGGTCCATCAGGAAACCGGTGCGATACCAGGAGGCATAAGGCACGAGCTCGCCGCGCCCGATACCGATGAAGAGGTCGTGGAATTCGTCGTCGAGCGGGCCGTGCTCGACGTGGTTGGCGGCGGTGGCGAGTGCCGCCCAGGCCTGGCCCAGTTCGCCGGGCCCGGATTCTTCGTCAACCGTGGATGTGCCGGTTTGGGCGAGGTGGGCCAGTACGTCGGGATCGGGGGTGTGCCGGAGCACGCCGGCCAGTGCGAACCACGTTATTGACCGGAAGCCCGGTACGGCACTGCCGGTCGGTGTGGCCTCGCGTTCACTTGGTGCTGCCTGACTGAGCGTCATTGCGTTTCCAGCGAGCGATTGGCCCGAACATAAATCGTTTGTAACCGCCTGGCAAATGGATTGGGCACGATCGGTTTTTGCAAATAGGAGGCATTCGCATCGTTAACCGCATGGATATGTTATTTCCGCGGATACAGGTCATTCTATGTAACGTGAACATTGAAAAGCAGTAATTCGCGCTTCATTTGTTGACGTTGATCGAGCCCTGATCGCGCATCATTGTTTTCACGCGGCAGTCCTCGCACAGCCACAGGCGCTGGCGGGCGGCCTCGTCATCGAACATCCAGTGGCCCTTCAGCCGTTCCTCCATGCGCGCTATGACTTTGCGCGGCGCGAAGGCCTTGCCGCAGCCGGGGCAGTGGTGCATCTCTTCTTCGTTGAGCAGCCGTTCTTCCGGTTCGACCTGGGCGGCGTAATCGATCCGGGGTTCGAGCCCGATCGCGTCCTCGGGGCAGGTGCTCTCGCACATGCCGCACTGCGTGCATCGGTCCTCGCGGAACTTGAGCTTCGGTTCATCGCCGCCGCCGAACACGGCCTGGGTCGGGCACACGGAAACGCAGGCCATGCAGAGCGTGCAGGCGTCCCGGTCCACCTCGATCGTGCCCAGCGGGGAGGCGGCGGGGAGGGCCTGAACGGTCGCGGTCGCGCCCGTCTGGCGGTACAGGTGGTCGATGGCGCGGCGCATGCGGGCGCGCTTGTCGCCCAGTCCGGCGAATGTCGCGGGTTCGTCGACCACCGGTTCGGCGGCGCCGGTGAGCGCCGTCTCGTCACCGCCGATGTCGACGATCCCGAGCCGGTCGGCGGGGATGCCCAGCCCGGCGAGAATGGCCTGCGCGACCTCCATCTGATCGGCCGTCGCGGCGCGTTCCGAAGGTGGTGTGTCGCCCGGTACGGCGAGTATCACGCGGCCGGCGCCGAAGGCCAGCGCCGACAGCCAGGCGTCGGGGCCGATGCCGCCGGTGTCCTCGACCTCGACGGGCAGCACCGATTCCGGCATGTCTCCGCCCCAGGCCGAGACCGCGCCGGCACCGGATTCGCCGTCGTGGAACAGGACGATCGGATTGCCCCCGCCGGCATCGCGGTAACGGCGCAGCAGGCGGCGCAGTTCGTCGACGATCTCTTCGCCCGATGGGGCGGTGTATGTGATCGCGCCGGTCGGGCAGACGGTGGCGCAACTGCCGCAGCCGAGGCACAGGAACGGGTCGACCTCGATGCTTTCGCCGAGCGAGTGGATCGCCTCGGTGGCACAGTGGTCGAGACAGCTCGTGCAGCCGCTCTGACCGCGGCGGCCGTGGACGCAGATGCCGGGGTCGTAATCGAAGTAGCGCGGTTTGTCGAAATCGCCCACGAGATCCGGCAGGCCATCGAGCACTTCGGCCAGCGCCGTCTCGTCGCCGGGCGCGAAATAGCCGAGCGGCAGTTTCTGGCGCTGGATCGCCGCGGGCTGGTCCAGATCGACCACGAGATCGAACGTGTCGGCCGGGTCGAGGCCGAAGGCCTTGGCCGGATCGAGGGTCTGCTCGCCGTCGTGGACCGTGACGCGGAATGCGCCGAGATAGCCGTCGATGCGGTCGGGCCGGGCGCGCAGCAGACGCGGGCCGAAGTCCTCGGTGTCGGGGCGTTCGAGCCGATTGGTCTCGGGGTCGGTCGCCAGTACGCGCACTTCGAGCGACGCATCGATCCGGCGCGCCGCGGCGACCGCGGCCTCGAGCGGACCTTTCACCAGTACCCGGTTGCCCGCGTTGTAGGTCACGAAGCTCACGGGCTCGGGATTGGCGCCGTGGCCGTGCGGCGTGTTGCAGGCGGCCGCCCGGGCCTGTCCGTCGGTCGAGTCCGCCGGCAGTGCCGGTATCGCATCAGGTGGTGTCATCGCTGTCCCGGTTGGTGGCCGTGCGCGCCGTGTCCGTTGACTCCGGCGCATCGTCGGCGGGTGTGGGGTCGTCGACCGTCCCGGTCTGTTGTTCGTCGGTGGCCGGCGCGGCGTCCGCGTCGTCGTCCGGAGTCCGCTCGGGTTCGTCCCGTGCGGCCACTCGCTCGCGTTCGGCCTCGGTCTCGGCGTCGCGCTCGGCCTGTTCGGCCTTTTCCTGGTCACGCTGACGCAGCCGCTCCTCGTGGTGGCGCATGTGCGCGGTCACGGTGTCGCCGAGCGACTGGAACTGGGTGTAGTCCTCGTCGTAATCATCGAGCCCGTCGCGCACGTTGAATTCCGGCGACGAGAACAGTCGGCGCATGGCGGCGCGGCGAAACGCACTGGACACACGCCGCTTGAGATAAACGCTGAAGTCGCTGTTCCGGTCCAGCGTGTCGGGGTGGGGCAGGTCCGCGTCCGCGGATTCGGTGTCCTCGACCGCGGTGGTCGTGTCTTCGTCCGCGGTCTCGGCGGCCGGCGCATGTACATCCGTGTCGATGGACGCTTCCGCCGAGTCCGCTTCCGGTTCGGCCTCCTCGGCAGGCGGGCCGTGCTCGGCCTCGTGCTTGCGCCGGGACCAGCGGGCGAGGAATGAATCCTCGCGCCGGGTGCCGCCGCGGTAGCGGTTATTTCCGTCGCTGGGCATCGTCGGCCTCCGCGGCCCAGTTGCGACGCTGGCGTTTGTGCGGTTTGACCGGCCGGTAATGCGTCATCACGAACTCCTCGAGTTCCGTGACCAGCTCGGCCGGCAGCGGCGCCGAGAAAACGGTGTCGTCGGCTTCCATGTGCGCGCCGGCCTCGTCGTAGTTGGCGGTCACGACGAAGGGCTCGAGATCGATGTCCTCGCCCGCGCGGCAGATCACGCAGAGGGAGGGCTCACGCCCCACCAGGTTGTACCAGTAGCTCTCCGCGGCATCGCGGAACATCAGCACCCGGAGACCGGCCCATTCGAAGTCGTGCTGGCCGTCGGTCTGGTGTACGAGGCGGCGCTCGCGCTGTTCGGGCGGATCGGTATCCGGCAGCACCGCCAGCAGTTCCCAGCGGGGGATGCCCCACGGCGAGTCGGGGTTCTCGCTGCGGCGCATGAGCACGCGCACCGGTCGGATCCGCTCCGGCCGCCCCTGTCCGGTCCGTCCATTCATGGTTCAGTTCTCCGGGATGATCCGGACCACCGGGTGCGGGCTTTCCCAGCTCGCCTGTGGCTGTTCGTGGGTATGGAACTGTTCCTCGACGTTGTCGTCCTCGCCGATCGAGCGTTCCAGCGACAGAATGGTGTTGATGGGGCGCTCGCAGAGACGATCGACGAACGCGAGTTCTTCTTCGGCCTGTGCCCGCGCGGCCGCCTCGTCAGGGGCGCCAAACCGGTCGATGAAAACGGCGGTCAATCGGTCCAGCGCCGCCTGCCGGTCGGCATCGCTGACCTCGGCGATCGTCACCAGCGTTCCCCAGCCCATTGAATCCAGGCCGAGGAATCCACGGCGAAAGGCCTCGGCCGCGCTGCCGCCGAGCCGTTCCGGGGGCACGTCATCGAAGGTGAACATGAAGGTACCCGGCACGGCGAGTTCCCCCGCCTTCGCGGCGGGCAGATAGACCTCGGCATCCGAGTCGTCGAGGCGCAGTATTCGCAGCAGGCGCAAGCTATTCTCCGATCGTTCGTGCCGTCACAGGTACGCTTCGGACGATCCCCGTGTCAAGGTTTGGCGCCTCCGTGAAGGTTCGTCGTCGACTGCCGGCTGGCTCCCTTCGGTCGCAAGCCGGCCTACGTGGTTGTCGGATAAGCCCAACGGACGTAGGCCGGTTTTTGCCGAAGGCAACAGCCGGCGGTTCCGTGCTACCCGACTCGTAGTCAGCGCAGCTGACTGTCCTTGCTGCCGCGGCGGTTGTAGAGGCTGCTTTGACCGTGCTCGCGGTCGTGTGCTTCCTGGCAGGCGACGCACAACCGCACGCCCGGAAGCGCCTGGCGGCGGGCCTCGGGGATCGGGGCGTCGCATTCCTCGCAATGGGTCAGGCTCTCACCCTCGGGCAGGGACGAGCGCGCGCGTTGCACCTCATCGTTGATGGTGCTTTCGATCTGCTCGTAGACGTCGTCCTCGTCGCCGAAACCCTTGGCCATGATGATGTGCCTCGTCGTTTGCCGTGCGAACACCCGCGCGGTATGCACCGGATGGTCGCTGGATACCGCTGTACAGAGGATAGGCCCGCCCGATGTCCGCTGCCAAGGCGCGAACCCGGCCCGGGTCGGTGCAGGGGCGTTTACCGGTACGGATCAGGTACGTCGGCTGGCGTCGGTTCAGGGCCACCTTCGTCGGCCGTGACCGGTGGTACGGACATCGATGGTTCGCCGGGGTCGCGCTGCCCGTGCGCCGCGTATTGCCACAGGAACCAGACGAGGGCGATCGCCTGCACGACCACGGTGCCGGCGAAGGCGACCCGGTAGCCGGCCGGGTCGTATTGATGCGTGACCGGGTCTTCCCAGCCGCTCAGTACCCCTCCGATGGCCCACTGGATGATGAATGCGGCCACGAATACCAGTACGTTCTGGGCGGTGTTGGCCCGGCCGGCGAGATGGCGGCCGAAATGACGCGAGACCAGGGAGTAACTCAGGCTGCCGGATGTGGCCAGGAAGCCGACCCCGATCAGCAGCACCCAGAGCATGGGGCCGGTCATGCCGATGGCGAGAATCGCGACCATGATCATGAACGCCGTCATGCCACCGGCCGCGATCGTTACCGGGCGCAGCCCGAGACGGTTCAGCCGCTCGGTGAGCAGCCCCAGTGCGAGGAAACCGACGCCCATGCTCGCGGAGATGATCAGCAGATGCGTGGCGACCGCGCCGCGCGCAAGCCCGGCGACGTCCCGCAGCCAGGGGCCGGCCCAGAGCCCGTTGATGGCCAGCGAGGTACCCGAGGAGACCGCGGCGAGCGGCGCGATGGCCAGGAAAAACCGGTCCCGGAAGACGAACCGGAGACCGCGCAACTGATCGGTGAAGGTCGTATGGCCGGGCGGTTCGTGATGATCCGGCACGATCGTGAACACCGCGAGGGATACGAGCAGGGCGAACAGACCGAGCCCGATGAACAGCGGTCGCCAGCCGAGCAGCCCGAGGAACCATTCGACCGGCACCGTGGCGCTGATCGCGCCAAGCGCGCCGAACGCGAGCAGGCAGGCGTAGATGGACGGCAGCCGGTGCGGCGCGAACCACATGGCGAACGCCTTGAACGAGGCCATCATGCAGCAGGAGACGCCGGCGCCGATCAGTGCGCGGCCAATGGACAGGCCCAGGAGGCCGTCGGAGAACGCGAACACGATCGAACCGGCTGCGGCGATGGTGAGCAGCGCCGCCTCGACGCGACGGGGGCCGAAGCGATCCAGAAGCATGCCGAGCGGCAGCTGCAGTACCGCGAACGCGGCGAGGTACATGCTGGTCAGAAAGCCGAGCGCATCGGCGCCGATACCGGTATCGGCAACCAGATTCGGCGCCGCCACCGCATTGATCGTGCGGAACAGATACGACAGGTAATAACCCGCCGCGAATGGCACGAACAGACGCAGTACGAGCCCGGCGCGCAGCCGGTTGGATGCCGTGGTGGTTCCGTTCGGCTCGGCGCCGGGACCAGTGGAGGACACGCGCGGGTCCGTCAGTGCGAAGGGGCGGACAGTGTAAGGATCACACGCGGGAGGGCAATCACGTGCCCGGCCGGCGGCTGCGGCGTTTCTCGACGAAGAATTTCTCCAGCTCGACGATGGGCACGACAAGGAACGTAAGCGGGATCAGGATCAGCCAGTAGAGCGGAGGCAGCGCTGCAGAACCGAACAGCAACTGCATCGGCGGGATGTAGGTGAACGCGAGCTGCAGCAGCACGACGGCCCCGACGGAGTACCACACGGCCGCGTTGCCGCCGAGATCCCGCCAGTGGCGGAGCGGTTTGTTGAGCAGGCGGGCATTGAACAGATAAAAGAGTTCGAACAGGACCAGTGTGTTGACCGCGGCGGTCCGCGCGACATCCAGCTCAACGCCGGCGTGTCGCAACAGACCGTAGAAACCGAATGTGCCGGCGAGCATGGTGAGCGCGACCAGTGCGATGCGCCCGACCAGGGCGGCCTCGATCATGGATTCGCCCGGTGGCCGGGGCGGGCGGCGCATGACGTGGCGCGCGGCCGGCTCGAAGGCGAGGGACAGACCCAGCGTGGCCGCCGTGACCATGTTGACCCAGAGGATCTGCACGGGTGTGACCGGCAGCTGCATGCCGGCGATGACCGCGGCGATGATCGCGAGTGCCTCGCCGCCGTTGGTCGGCAGCAGGAACAGGACCGAACGTTTGATGTTGTCGTAGGCGGTGCGCCCATAGCGCACGGCAGCCGCTATGGAGGTGAAGTTGTCGTCGGTCAGCACGATGTCGGCCGCTTCTCTGGCGACCTCGGTACCCTTGCGGCCCATCGCGATACCGACATCGGCCCGCTTGAGCGCGGCGGCGTCATTCACCCCGTCGCCGGTCATCGCAACCACCTGGCCCTGGGCCTGCAGGGCCGTTACCAGGCGCAGTTTGTGCTGCGGACTGACCCGTGCGAAAACGTCAACGCGCACGACTTCGGTCGCCAGACGCTGGTCATCCATCGCGTCCAGATCATTGCCGGTCAGTACGGCGACGTCATCATTATGGATCCCCATGCGTTGCGCCACGGCGGCGGCCGTCGTGGCGTGATCGCCGGTGATCATCTTCACTCGGATTCCGGCCTGCTGGCATTCTGCGACCGCCGTGAGCGCATCCTCACGGGGCGGATCAATCAGGCCGACCAGCCCGAGCAGCTCGAGATCGGTCGCGACATCGCCGTGATCGATATGCTCCCGGTCCGCGGGGAGGCTCGTCCGGGCCAGCGCCAGCACGCGCTGGCCCTCGGCGGCGATTTCCTCGGCCCGTTCGTGCCAGGCGCTCGCATCCAGGGTTTCGAGACCGTCGGCCGTAACGCTGTGGCTGCACATCCCGAGGATCTGTTCGGGAGCCCCCTTGATATAGACACGCGTATGGTGGTCGTCACCACTATGCAGGGTCGCCATGTAGCGGTGCTCGGATGCGAATGGCACTGCGTCGATCCGGGGCCAGCGGGCGGCCTCGGTATCGGGATCGAGTCCCGCCTTGCGGGCTACCGCGATCAGCGCGCCTTCGGTTGGGTCGCCCTGCAGTTGCCATTGGCCGGACGCGTCGCGTTCGATGCTGGCATCGTTGCAGAGCAGGCCGGCGCGCAGCAGTTCGGCGAGCCGCTCATCGTCCAGGGGGGTCACCGCCGTCTCGCCCCGCTGGAAAGCGCCTTCCGGCGCATAACCGGTGCCCGTTACCTGCAGGGCATCGCCGTCCGGCGCGAGCGTGACCGCGGTCATCTCGTTGCGGGTGAGGGTGCCGGTCTTGTCGGAGCAGATCGTATTGACCGAGCCGAGCGTCTCGGCCGCGTGCATGCGGCGTACCACGGCATTGCGTCGGGCCATTGCCTGGATGCCGACGGCCAGCGTGATCGTCATGATCGCCGGCAGCCCCTGGGGAATCGCCGCGACGGCGAGGCCGACGGCGGCGAGGAAGGCGTCCGTCCAGGGCCAGGCGCGTACGGTGGTCGCCAGCAGGAACACCGCTGTCGCGATGCCGATGATCGCGATCGTGAGGCGCTTGCCGAAGCGGCGCATCTGGCGGGTCAGCGGGGTCGCGACCTGTTCGACGCCCGCCAGCATGGTCGTCATGGCGCCGAGCTCGGTGCGGCTGCCCGTGGCGCAGACCACCCCCTCGCCGTCGCCACTCGTGACCAGGCTGCCGGAGAACGCGAGGTTGCGGCGATCGCCCAGTGCCGCGTCGGCCGCGACCGGGTCCGTGATCTTGTCGACCGGTTCGGATTCGCCGGTGAGCGGCGATTCATCGATGCGCAGCTCGCGTACGCGCGTGAGGCGCAGGTCCGCGGGTACTTTGTCGCCCGGACCCAGCACCACGATATCGCCGGGCACCAGTTCCGCCGCGTCGACCGTTTTCCGCCGACCGTCGCGGCGAACCGTGGCCGTCGGCGTAAGCATGTTGCGGATCGCGGCCAGCGCGTGCTCCGCACGGCCTTCCTGGAAGAAGCCGATGATCGCGTTGATGACGACGATGCCGAGGATGGCGCCGGTATCGACCCACTGCTCGAGCAGGCCGGTCACCGTGCCGGCGACCAGCAGCACGTAGACGAGGGTGTCGTTGAATTGCGCGGCGAAGCGTGAAAGCGGTCCCCGAGAGCCCGGTTCGGGCAACCGGTTGTCGCCGTAGCGCTCACGGCGCCGTGCCGCCTCGTCTCCCGAGATGCCGCTGCTGCGGGTATCGAGATCGGACAGCACGCGCTCGGTATCCACCGCGTGGACTGGGGTGGTGTCGACGTTATCGGACCCGTTTTCGGACATGCGGGCTTCCCTGTTCATTCAGCCGGTCGGCCAACGTGTCACTGTGGCATGGTGTTCAGGCCATCATAGACCGCCACGCAACCGATGATGCGGTTCGCGCGCAGGGTGCAGCGGTGGTCAATCCATTGGGATCATGCTGCCGATGCATCAGTCGTGTCCGGCATCCACGCAGACGCGATTCCGTCCGTCGGCCTTGGCCTTGTACAGCAGATCGTCCGTGCGCTGGAACCAGGATTTCGGCGTATCTCCCGGTCTCGCCTCGGATACGCCGATCGAGACGCCGATATAACCGACACCTGTGATCGGGTTGCGGCGGATCCGCTGGCGGATCTTCTCGGCCAGGCGGCCCGCGGCTTCATTGCCGGCACCGTCGGCGATGACGACCAGTTCTTCGCCGCCGTAACGGAAAACGCTGTCCCCCGCTCGCACCGAGGACTCGATCAGGCGTGCGACCTCGACCAGAACGCGGTCGCCGGCCTCGTGCCCATGGCGGTCGTTGACCTGTTTGAAGTGGTCGATGTCGATCGCGAGCAGGGAGATTGGTGTGCCCTGTTCAAGCCGTTTGCGCAGCGCGGCCATCAGCGCCGGTTCGAAGGCATGGCGATTGCCGATGCCGGTGAGGGCGTCGCGTTCGGCCATCAGGCGCAGATTCGTGCGGCTGTGGCGCATGCCCGCGGCGAAGATCAGGGCCAGTACGTTGTTCGCGGCCAGTGGCGCGATGAACCCGGCGATGTCCGGCCATGCGCCAAGCGACAGGGCCTGGGGGGCGATCGCGAGGAACGTGACGGTGTTGACCCGCAATGCACTGCCCGGACTCAGCAGAAAGAACGTGGCCGTGGTGACCGGGTAGGCCCAGAAGAGCATGTTGGTGCCGAACAGCCAGGTGATCGCGACGAGGGTGAGCGCGAAGACGGCGACCAGCGCCGGGGCGGCATATTCGGTTCGGCCGGTCCTCCACACGAAACAGCCGATACCGATGGCAATCCCGGCGATCACCAGATCGACCAGTGCATGTGCCCATGCGCCCTCGGCTACCCGGATGAGGCCGAAGGGGACGATGAAAACGACCGCCAGCGCGGAAAAGAGGAGTACGACCGCCTCCTCGAACGGGCGTACCTGCAGGCGGTCGACTATTCCCTGTCTATGATTCGATATCATCGTGACCGTACTCGTTGTCATGGTCTGGGTCTCCGTTCCCGAGCCGAATCGCTGCGGGGCGGGCCGCTACGGATCGACCCTTGCCCCGCAGGCGCACGGTATCCGATTTCCGGGGTCCGATCCCAGTCCAAAACGACTGTTTTCGCCAGTGGTAGCGACGCGCCGACCGCCGGGCGCAAATCGGGGCCACGTGGCGCTACACTGGCCGGGCCGCACGCGTTACAGTGCGACCGGTACGTTCCCTTTCTCCATTACCGCAGCACCCCGCTGCCACGGCCATTTCGATGAGCACCCCGAAACGACTGCTCCGCGCCCTCCCGTGCCTGCTCGCGTTTGCCGGCAGCGCGCAGGCGGCGACCGTCGATGCGTTTTCCGCCTGCGTCTCCGGTCTCCGGGACGAGGCCGCCCGTCATGACATCTCCACCGCCGTTATCGACGAGAGCCTGGCAAAGGTGGAGCGGGTCGAGCGCGTGGTGGAACTCGACCGATCCCAGCCGGAATTCACGACGCCGTTCAGCGAGTACCTCGGACGCCGGGTCACCGATACCCGGGTCGAGAAAGGGCGCGAGCTGCTGAAGCGGCACGAGGACCTGCTGCAGGAGATCTACCGCGATTACGGGGTGCCGCCGCGCTATCTGGTCGCATTCTGGGGCATGGAAACGAACTTTGGCAGCTACTTCGGTGGCGTATCGACAATGGATGCGCTGGCGACGCTCGCCTGCGATGAGCGCCGCAGCGGCTATTTCACCGAACAGTTGATGGCGGCCCTGCGGATCGTCGACGAGGGCGCGATTCCGGCGGATCGGATGGAGGGTTCGTGGGCGGGCGCCCTCGGGCATGTCCAGTTCATGCCCTCGGTATTCGCGGAGTACGCGGTCGACTACGACGACGACGGTCGGCGGGATCTGTGGAACAGCGTGCCGGATGCGATGGCCTCGGCCGCGAATTTCCTGCGCGGCATCGGCTGGGAGCCGGGTTGGCGCTGGGGGCGTGAGGTCACGCTGCCGGCGGAGTTCCCGTATGACCTGTCGGGCTACGACAACCGTCGATCCATGCGCGAATGGAAGGAGCTCGGGGTGCGCACCGCCTATGACCGCCCGCTCTCCGCGGCCGATGTCGAAGCGGCGCTGATCGTGCCGTCGGGCCACGAAGGGCCGAAATTCCTCGTCTATGACAACTTCGAGGTCATCATGCGCTGGAATCAGTCCGAGTTCTACGCGCTCTCGGTCGGCCACCTGGCCGATCGGCTCGCGGGTGCGTCGGGGCTGACGAATCCGCCGCCGGAGAATGCCCCGCGGATGACCCGCGATGACGTGATCGCCCTGCAGGAGAAGCTGAACGAGCGCGGGTTCGAGGCCGGGCCGGCGGATGGCATCCCGGGCCCGCAGACCCGTGGCGCCATCCGGCGGTTCCAGCAAGAGCAGGGCATGATCGCGGATGGATTCGCCTCGCGGGAGGTGCTGGACCGGCTGTCGCTGCAGGTGGCGGAGCGGTCCGCGGACTGAGGCGGTTCGCCCGCCGCGCTCACGATCGTTGACGCGGGTGTTCGCGTATCTATAGACTTCGCTCCGCATCAGGCGCGTAGCTCAGCTGGTTAGAGCACCACCTTGACATGGTGGGGGTCGTTGGTTCGAATCCAATCGCGCCTACCACGAATCCCGGGCCAGCCGTGATCGTCACGCTGGCCCGTTTGTTTTTCGGGGTTCCCGGGAACGGGAGACCCGCGATCACGTGGCCCGTCGTAGGGGTCACCACTGATGGGGAAGAGAATGCCGGAAATTACCCTCCCGGACGGCAGCCGCCGTCATTTCGATCAGCCCGTCACCGTCGCCGATGTCGCGGCCGATATCGGTGCCGGACTCGCGAAGGCCGCCGTGGGCGGTCGGGTCGACGGTGAACTGGTCGATACCGATTACACCGTCGATCGCGACGCCGAACTCGCCATCGTCACGCCGAAGGACGAGGACGGTCTGCACATGATCCGTCACTCGACCGCGCACCTGATGGCGCAGGCCGTGCAGCAGCTCTATCCGCAGGCGCAGGTCACGATCGGGCCGGTGATCGAGGACGGCTTCTATTACGACTTCGCCTACGAGCGCTCCTTCACGCCGGAAGACCTCGAGGCCATCGAGGCGCGGATGAGCGAACTCGCGCAGGCCGATATCCCGATCGAGCGTTCGGTGATGGACCGCGACGAGGCGATCGGGTTCTTCCTGGAGAAGGGCGAGAAGTACAAGGCCGAGATCATCCGCGAGATCCCGCAGGGCGAGACCATCTCGCTCTATCGCCAGGACGACTTTATCGACCTGTGCCGGGGGCCGCACGTGCCGAGCACGGGGCGTCTGGGTTCGTTCAAGCTGATGAAGGTGGCCGGCGCCTACTGGCGCGGCGACTCGAACAACGAGATGCTGCAGCGCATCTACGGCACCGCCTGGCCCGACAAAAAGCAGCTCAAGCAGTACCTGCACCGGCTGGAAGAGGCCGCCAAGCGCGACCACCGCAAGCTGGGCCGCCAGCTCGACCTGTTCCATTTCCAGGAAGACGCGCCGGGCATGGTGTTCTGGCACGAACGCGGCTGGGCGCTGTACCGGGTGCTCGAGGACTACATGCGCGCGCGCCAGCTCGAGTACGGCTACGAGGAGGTGCACACGCCGCAGATCCTGGACCGCGACCTCTGGAAGCGCTCGGGCCACTGGGACAAGTTCCGCGACAACATGTTCTCGACCTCGATCGAGGATCATGACTACGCGATCAAGCCGATGAACTGCCCGGGGCATGTCCAGCTCTTCAACCAAGGTCTGAAGAGTTATCGCGATCTTCCTGAAAAGATTGCGGAATTCGGTGTCGTTCACCGCAACGAGGCGTCCGGTACGCTGCACGGCCTGATGCGGGCGCGGCGTTTCACCCAGGACGATGCGCACGTGTTCTGCACGGAAGATCAGATGCAGGCGGAGATCGCCGAGCTGATCGACATGACCCTGCAGGTCTATGGCGATTTCGGTTTCGACGATATCGATATCGCGCTGTCGCTGCGCCCGCCGGAGCGGGTCGGGTCCGACGAGGTATGGGATCGCTCCGAGCAGGCGCTGAAAGAGGCGCTGGACGCGCGCGGGCTGGACTATGTCGTGCAGCCGGGCGAGGGCGCGTTCTACGGGCCCAAGATCGAGTTCGTGCTCAAGGACTGCCTGAACCGGGCGTGGCAGTGCGGCACGATCCAGCTCGACTTCTCGATGCCGGGACGGCTCGGGGCCCAGTACGTGGACGAGCACGGCGAGAAAAAGGTGCCGGTGATGATCCACCGCGCCATCCTCGGCTCCATGGAGCGGTTCATCGGTATCCTGATCGAGCACTTCGAGGGCCGCCTGCCGACCTGGCTCGCGCCGGTGCAGGCGGTGGTGCTGAATATCACCGACGATCAGGCCGAACGGGCCAGGGAACTGGAAAAATCCCTGAAAAAGCAGGGAATTCGCGCGTTTGCCGACTTGAGGAACGAGAAGATCGGCTATAAAATCCGCGAGCACACGCTCCAGCGCATCCCGTACATGCTGGTGATCGGGCAGCGGGAGCTGGAAACCGGGGCCGTGGCGGTACGCACCCGCGACGGTCAGGATCTCGGCAGTCGTCCCTTCGAGGAAGTGGCCGCCGGCCTGGCCGAAGAGGATGCCAGCCACGGTCGTTTCGTTTTGGAGGGGTCTTAATATCGCTCAGGAAAAGAAGAACCGGCGCAACGAGCAGATCGATACGCCGCAGGTGCGGCTGATCGGCTCGGACGGTGAACAGGTCGGTATCGTCAATATCGAGGAAGCAATCGAGGCGGCCAAGGAGGAGAACCTGGATCTGGTCGAGGTTGTCCCGAATGCCGAACCGCCGGTCTGCCGTGTCATGGACTACGGCCGATTCCGGTTCGAGCAGAGCAAGAAGAAGAACGCCGCCCGCAAGAAGGCGAAGCAGATCCAGATCAAGGAAGTGAAGTTCCGCCCGGGCACGGAAGAGGGGGACTACAACGTCAAGATGAAGAACCTGGTCAAGTTCCTCGAGCAGGGGGACAAGGCCAAGGTGACGCTTCGCTTCCGCGGTCGCGAGATGGCGCATCGCGAGATCGGCTCGCGTCTGCTGGAACGGGTCCGCAACGACCTCGACGAGATCGCGACGGTCGAGCAGTTCCCGAAGATGGAAGGCCGGCAGATGATCATGGTGCTGGCGCCGCGGAAAAACCGCTGACGCTGGACCGCAGGCAGTGACGCAGCCCGGATGAAGCGAGGCGGAGTCCGGGAGCGCAGACCACGGGGGTATTCCCTCCGTGGCGCTTTCGTCGGCCTGCATAGCGGGCGCGACGAAACAAAACGGGGTGCATACGGCATCCCGCCCCGAGCCGCAGTGGCTCTCCGACTCGGCCGGGGGATCCTCTTAACGAACTGGAGTGCAACATGCCAAAGATGAAGACCAACCGCGGGGCGGCCAAGCGTTTCGGGCGTACCGCCAGCGGCAAGTACACGCACAAGCAGTCGCATCTGCGCCATATCCTCACCAAGAAGGATTCGAAGCGGAAGCGCAATCTGGGCAAGCGTGACATCGTCGAACCGCAGGATGCCGGCCATCTGCGCCGTCTGCTGCCCTACCTTTAAGGAGAATCGACGATGGCACGAGTAAAACGGGGCGTTACCGCCCACGCGAAGCACAAGAAGGTTCTCGACAAGGCGAAGGGCTATTACGGCGCGCGCAGCCGGACGTACCGCACCGCCAATCAGGCCGTCATCAAGGCCGGGCAGTACGCCTACCGTGACCGCCGTCAGCGCAAGCGTCAGTTCCGGCGCCTGTGGATCGCGCGCATCAATGCCGCGGCGCGGGAATTCGGGCTGTCCTACAGCCGCATGATCAACGGCCTGAAGAACGCCGAGGTCGAGGTCGACCGCAAGGTGCTGGCCGACATGGCGGTGCACGACAAGCCGGCCTTCGGCGCGCTCGCCGAGAAGGCGAAGGCCAACCTCGAAGGCTGATCGACCGTTGTCCGGGCCGCTCCGGCGGCCCGGACGACATTCCTTCCCGCCCGAATCCCACGCGGATTCTCCGGGCATCGACATCGGGATATCGACACGACCGTGGCGCTGGATCTCGACCAACGGATCGCGACGGCCGAGCAGGCCATCGACGAAGCGGCCGATCTGGACGCGCTCGAACGCGTACGCGTCGATTACCTCGGCAAGAAGGGTGTTCTCACCCAGCAGTTGAAGTCGCTGGGGCAACTGCCCGCCGATGAGCGTCCCGCCGCCGGCCAGAAGATCAATCAGGCCAAGCAGCGCCTGAACGAGCGTATCGAGACGCGGCGCGCCACGCTCGCCGAGGCGGCGCTCAATGCCCGCCTGGAGCGCGAGGCCCTCGATGTGACCCTGCCGGGGCGCGGTATCGACCGCGGGTCGGTGCATCCGGTCACGCGGACGATTCGCCGGATCGAGTCGCTGCTGGGCGATCTCGGGTTCTCGAGTGTCAGCGGCCCCGAAGTCGAGGATGACTACCACAACTTCGAGGCGCTCAATATCCCCGCCGATCATCCGGCGCGGGCGATGCACGATACGTTCTATTTCCCGGACGGGCGGCTGCTGCGCACGCACACCTCGCCGGTGCAGATTCGGGTCATGGAGGAGCAGGGGCCGCCGCTGCGCGTGATCGCGCCGGGCCGGGTCTATCGCTGCGACTCGGACCTGACCCATACGCCGATGTTCCACCAGGTCGAGGGGCTGCTGGTCGATACCGACGTGGCCTTCAGCGATCTCATGGGCCATCTCGAGGAGTTCCTGCACCGCTTCTTCGAGCGCGACGACCTGTCGATCCGCTTCCGGCCGTCCTACTTCCCCTTCACCGAACCGTCCGCCGAGGTCGATATCGCCTGCGTGATGTGCGGCGGCGAGGGCTGCCGGGTCTGCGGGCACAGCGGCTGGCTGGAGGTCCTGGGCTGCGGCATGGTCCATCCGGAGGTGTTCGGCGCGGTCGGCATCGATGCCGAGGCATGGACCGGCTACGCCTTCGGCATGGGCGTCGAGCGCCTCGCGATGCTGCGGTATGGCGTCAACGATCTGCGTCTGTTCTTCGACAACGATCTGCGCTTCCTGAAGCAGTTCGGATGACGCTCGCGATGCCTATGCCGCCGATGACGAATACGGATTCCACGGACAGCCGCCTGATATGAGATTCCCCGAATCCTGGTTGCGCGAGTGGGTCGCCACCGAGCTCGATACCGAGGCCCTGTCCGAGCGCCTGACGCTGCTCGGTCTCGAGGTCGACAGCGTCGAGCCGGTCGCGCCGCCGTTCTCCGGCGTGGTGGTCGGCCGCATCGATGCGGTCGAACCGCATCCGGAGGCGGACAAGCTGCGCGTGTGCCGGGTCGATGACGGCACGGGCGAGGTGCATCAGGTCGTCTGCGGGGCGCCGAATGCGGCCGTCGGGCTGCACGCGCCGTTCGCGCGTGTGGGCGCCGTGTTGCCGGACGGTACGGCGATCAAGGCGACGAAGCTCCGTGGCGTCGAGTCGGCCGGCATGCTGTGCTCGGCGACCGAGCTGGGTGCCGGCGAGGCGGCGGACGGTCTCTGGGATCTCGGCGAGGATGCCCCGGTCGGGGCCGATCTGCGCGCGCACGCGGAGCTGGACGCGTCGATCTTCGAGATCGATCTGACACCGAACCGGGGCGATTGCCTGTCGCTGCGCGGGTTGGCGCGGGAACTCGCCGCGGCCACCGGTGAGCCCGTGCAGGCGCGGCCACCGGAACCGGTCGTGCCGGCCGTGGACGATCGCTTCCCGGTCACGCTGTCGGCGCCCACGGCCTGCCCGCGCTACGCGGGCCGCGTGATCCGCGGCGTGGATCCGAAAGCCGAGTCGCCGCGCTGGCTCCGGCGCCGGCTCGAACAGAGCGGCGTGCGGCCGATCCAGCCGCTGGTCGACGTCACCAATCTGGTGATGCTCGAGCTCGGGCAGCCGATGCACGCCTTCGATCTGGCGAAGCTCACGGGCGGCATCGATGTACGCATGGGCCACCCGAACGAGACGATCGAACTGCTGGACGAGCGCACCGTCACGGTCGATGACGAGACCCTCGTGATCGCCGACGAGGGCGGTCCGGTCGCGCTGGCGGGGATCATGGGCGGTGCCCGCACGGCGGTCTCCGAAGACACCGTGGACGTTTTCCTCGAGAGCGCGTGTTTCCTGCCGCATGCCATGGCGGGCCGCGCGCGGCGCTACGCGACCCATACGGATTCCTCGCACCGCTTCGAGCGCGGCGTGGACCCGGAACTCGCACCGGTCGCGATTGAACGGGCGACGGCGCTCATCGAGTCGATCTGCGGCGGCCGGGCGGGTCCAGTCGACGATCACGTCAATCGCGACCATCTGCCAGGGCGGGCGACGATCACGCTGCGCACGGAGCGTCTGCGCCGTCTGCTGGGCTACGCCCCCGCGGCGGAAGAAGTCGGGGCCATGCTCGAACGCCTCGGTCTGAGCGTCGAGTCGACGACGGACGGCTGGCGCGCGGAGGCGCCGAGCTGGCGCTTCGATCTCGCGATCGAGTCGGATCTGATCGAGGAGGTCGCGCGCCTGTATGGCTATAACCGGGCGCCGCGCACGCATCCGCGCCAGGCGGTACGCATCGCGCCGCAGCCGGAAACCCGCCGCACGGTCGACGCCCTCCGGGACGGGCTGGTGGAACGTGGCTGGCACGAGGCCGTGACGTACAGCTTCGTCGACGCCGATGTGCAGGCGGCCGTCGATCCCGATACCGATCCGCTCGCGCTTGCGAATCCGCTATCGTCCGACATGGGCGTGATGCGCACCTCGATCTGGTCGGGTCTGATCCAGACCGCCGTCCACAATCTCAACCGCCAGCAGGAGCGCGTGCGCCTGTTCGAGATCGGCAAACGGTTCCGCCCGCACGGTGAGGGTTCGCTGAATCAGACCGATGGGCTCGCGGGGCTGGCCGTGGGACCGTGCTGGCCCGAACAGTGGTCGGCCAGCGCCCGGGAAACCGACTTTTTCGACGTCAAGGGCGATGTCGAGGCGCTGCTCGCACCGCTCGGGCAGGAGCGGTTCCGCTTCCGGGCGGCCGCCCATCCGGCGCTGCACCCGGGGCAGTCGGCCCGGATCGAGCGCGATGGCGTGCAGGTGGGCTGGATCGGCACGCTGCATCCGCGGCTGCAGGAGCGGTTCGACCTGGCACGGGCGCCGGTACTGTTCGAGATCGACCTGGATCCGCTGCTCGAGCAGCCCCTGCCGGCCTTCGCGGCGGTGTCGAGATATCCGGCGATCCGTCGGGATCTGGCGATCATTGTCGACGAACAGGTCACATCCGATGCCGTACTCGCGAGCGTTCGCGAGGCGGCGCCGGAGGAACTGCGGGACGCGTTCGTGTTCGACGTCTACCGCGGCAAGGGCATCGATTCCGGTCGAAAAAGCCTCGCTTTAGGCTTGATTTTACAGGGGTTGTCACGCACGCTTACCGACAGTGAGGTCGATAACGCGAGCAATGACGTGCTCGCCCACCTTCGATCTACCCACGGGGCGACGTTGCGGGAGTAGCTCATGGCGCTGACCAAGGCGCGAATGGCGGAGACGCTGTTCGACGAGCTCGGATTGAACAAGCGGGAAGCCAAGGAACTGGTGGAACTGTTCTTCGAGGAAATCCGCGACACGCTGGCCTCCGGGGATGATGTAAAACTCTCCGGGTTCGGCAATTTCGTGCTGCGGACGAAGAACCAGCGTCCCGGCCGGAATCCCAAGACCGGGGAAGAAATCCCCATTTCGGCCCGGCGCGTGGTAACGTTCCGTCCTGGGCAAAAACTCAAGGCGCGGGTCGAGGCTTATGCTGGAACCCAGCAATAACAGTGAACTCCCCGCGATACCGAGCAAACGGTATTTCACGATCGGGGAAGTGAGCGAGCTCTGTGCGGTGAAGCCGCACGTGCTGCGCTATTGGGAGCAGGAGTTTCCCGACCTGAAGCCGGTGAAACGGCGCGGGAATCGCCGCTATTACCAGCGCCACGATGTCATGCTCATCCGCCAGATCCGCAGCCTGCTGTACGAGCAGGGCTTTACGATCGGTGGGGCGCGGCAGCAGCTCTCCGGGGAGACTGCCCGCGAGGACGTGTCCCAGAGCCAGCAGGTGGTGAAGCAGCTCCGGACGGAACTCGAAGGGCTGTTGAAGATCCTCAAGAGTTGATCGCCCTGGATGAGATGACGATCCGGGTTCCCTCGGGCCGCCTCATCCGATATTCTCTCGCACCTGTCGGGACGTAGCGCAGCCTGGTAGCGCACGTGCATGGGGCGCACGAGGTCGCAGGTTCAAATCCTGCCGTCCCGACCATTTATCCGAATCCCCCGAATCCTCCTCAAGGTCTCGTGCCCGAAACCGGGCGCAAATCCCTCTCGGGGCGTCATTCCCCGGTCCAATGGCAAAGCGCGTTGACGCAAATGTGTCAGCGGCGAACTCTGCCGTGGGTGGACAGCTCGACCTGTTGGGTTTCGCTTCGCTCAACGCCAACCTACGCAGGTGCGCACGTGCGATCCGTAGGTTGGGTTGAGTGAAACGAAACCCAACGGGTCGAGCTATCGAGCCTGGAGACGGCCCCGAGCCTTGCGATGAGTGGCGTTTCCGCGGCATGTTCTCGTGAGTTGGCGTCGTACGGGAGTCCTGCGTGATGGCGGAAGATGACAAGGATCTGGAGCAGCGGCTGCGGGATCTGCAGGCCCATGTGGATCGTGTCCAGGCGGCCCAGAAGGAACTCGAGAAGGCCGTGTCGGACATGGATCACCAGTCCCGGCGGCTGGGCGACCGGATCGAGCGCGGCGACCGCAGCGATCGGGTCGAGCAGGAACAGCAGCGGTTGCGTTCGGGGATCGATGCGAACCGGCGCGATCAGCAGTCGAATTCGGAGCAGCTGGAACAGCTGCGCCGGGAGCGTGAGGACCTTGAGCGCCGCCTGAGCGAACTCAGGGGCGGCAGCACGCGGCGTTGAAAGGTGTCTGCAAAGATCCGGACTACCTGTAGGAGCGGGCTTGCCCGCGAACTGTCAAGTTCGGATATCTGTCAGTTCGACTTCGCGGGCAAGCCCGCTCCTACAGGGGGGGCTGTATACACCTTCTGGTGCCGGCTCAGCGCGTGGCGGATTGCGCCGCTGGAATGCTGAGCGCGATCAGATCCGCCAGCGAGCGGTCGCCGGTATCGAATCCGTAGACGCAGTCTCTCAGGGAGCGGGTCCGGTCCGCGCCGAGTAGCGGCTCCGCGTACGCGGTGAATTTCCCCTCGATCGCGACGCGGTCCATCGGCTGGCCCGGCGTACCGCGTGGTTCGGTCGGTCCCGATGCGTATTCCGTGCCGTCGGTCAGGCGAATGGAGACGGCGGCCAGCCGCTGATCGGGGAAGCGCCTGCTGAAGGCCTCGCTCGAGTGGATCTCGACCTGGCCGGTGAGCGCGGCGACGGCCGGATCCTCCAGGCCCGGCGAGGTCACCTCGGCCGGTCCCAGTTGCCCGTGCACGAGTGCCGCCGCGACCGGAAACGCCAGCGCGTACTGCGCCGTCTGCGTATTTTCCGGTACGCCGGCGTAGAGGCGGGTGGCTTCGTCGAACGTGTCGATCCGGACCGATGCGATGCGTGCCGGATCCACGCCGTGGCGTTCGCGCAGCTCCAGGGCCGCAGTGATCGCCGGCTGCGCCCAGAAGCAGACCGGGTGCGGTTTGACGTACTGATCGAGCAGGAGCCATTCCTGCCCCAGCGACGACCACGAGTCGCCGATGCCCGGCAGCGCCGCCGGTGAGGCGGCGAAGCCCCGCGCGGCGAGATCGGCCCCGGTCACACCAGCCAGCGCACCCCAGCCGGAACTGTCGTGCAGCATCGAGGGCGAATCGATCTCACGCATCATCGGTGCACGCGGGGCGTGGTATTCGGCAATGCCGAGCGCAGCCGCGAGTCGCCCGGAATCGAAACCGCGGAGGCGGGCGGCGAGCGTCGCCACGCCGAGCGCATTCCACGCGCCGGAACTGTGGTAGTCGCCTGCGGACGCGTGTAGTGCGACCGCGGCACGGCAGGCGATCTCGTAACCGATGATCAGCGTGGTCAGGGCGTTACGTCCGATAATTGAAGTGCCGTGTGATTCTCCGACGGCCAGCAGTCCTGCCACCAGGGCAACGCCGGCATGCCCCTTCGCGGGCTGATAACCGTCGTGGCCGTCGAGGTTGTCGATGCGGGTCGCGAATGCATACGCGGCGCCGGCCGGACTGACCTTGCGGCCGTCGAAAGGCAGATGGGCGGCGGCGTCGCCGGCCGCGAACTGCGAACAGGCGAGATCATAGGCGATGGCCGCGGCCGGCGTGCGCCCGGCGGCGATGCCGACGCCGAGCGTATCCAGCAGCAGGTCGAGTGCGCGTGCGCGGACCGCGGGCGGGATGTCCGCGCTGTCGACGCCGGCCGCCCAGGCTGCGACGTCGACGGTCCGTTCGGAGCCGGCGGGTGAGGAAGCGCTATCCATGGCCGCAAGCCTGGCAGGCCGGTGCCCGTCGCGGCAATTACCCCCGCAGCCAGCCGTGGAAGCGCTGCAGCCAGCGCAGGGCGCCCTGGGGCGCATGGGCGCGTTTCCACTCGCCGGCGGCGAACTTGTTCGCCTCCATCAGTGTCGGGTAGGCGTGGATCGTGCCGAGGATCTTGTTGAGGCCGATGCCGTGGCGGATCGCCAGCGTGAACTCGGCGATCAGGTCGCCGGCGTGCTCGCCGACGACGGCGGCGCCGAGTATGCGGTCCTTGCCGGGGACGGTCAGGACCTTGACCACGCCATGGTCGTCGCCGTCGGTGATCGCTCGGTCGAGTTCGCCGAGGTCGTAACGCGTCACCTCGTATTCGATCCCTTCACGGTCCGCCGATTCCTCCGAATAGCCCACGCGGGCCACCTCCGGGTCGGTGTAGGTCGCCCAGGGCAGGGCCGAGTAGTCCACGCGGAAGCGCTTGAAGATGCCGAACAGCGCATTGACCGTCGCGTGCCATGCCTGGTGGGCGCTGGCATGGGTGAACTGGTACGGCCCCACGCAGTCACCGCAGGCGTAAATGGTCGGCACGGCGGTCTGCAGGTACTCGTCCGTATCGATCCGCCCGCGCTCGTCGAGTTTGACGCCGACTTCCTCGAGCCCGAAGCCCTTGACGTTGGCGGCGCGGCCGACGGCGACCAGCAGGGTGTCGAAGGGCACGCGCACCTCCTCGCCCTCGTGGTCGCAGATCAGGATCTTCTCGCCATCCTCGATGCGGAATCCGGTCGCCTTGTGATCGGTCAGGACGTTGATGCCCTCGCTGCGGAAGCGGTCCTCGACATAGCGGCCGATGTCGTGGTCCTCGACGGCCATGATGCGTGGCAGCATCTCGACCTGCGTGACCTCGGCGCCGAGCCGATGGAAGGCCTGCGAGAGCTCGCAGCCGATCGGTCCGCCGCCCAGCACGACCATGCGCCCGGGCGATTCCTCCAGCGACCAGATGTTGTCGGAGGTGTAATACCCCACATCCTCGATGCCGGGTACCGGTGGCACGAACGGCCGTGCGCCGGTCGCGACGACGATATGGCGGGTGCTGAGCTGCTCGCCATTGACCTCGACGGTCCACGGGCCGGTGATCCGGGCCTCGCCCTGGACCACGTCGACGCCGAGGCCGGTGAAGCGCTCCACGGAATCGTGCGGCGCGATCTTCGCGATGATCCTGTGGACCCGCGCCATGACGTCCCGGAACGCGAAATCGGCGCTGGCGTCGCGGATGCCGTAGTTGCTCGTGACGGCGCACCTGCGCGACGAATTTGCCGGAGCGGATCAGGGCCTTCGAGGGGACGCAGCCGGTATTGAGGCAGTCGCCGCCCATCTCGTGCTTCTCGATCAGCGTGACCTTGGCCTTGACCGCGGCGGCGATGTAGGCGGCCACCAGACCGGCGGAACCGGCACCGATGACGACCAGGTTGCGGTCGAATTTCTCCGGCTTCGTCCAGCCGCGCAGGGCGCGCCGGGCCTTGATCATCCGCACGATGGCCTTCGCGATCAGCGGGAACACGCCCAGCAGGACGAACGCGCCGATCAGTTCCGGCGACAGGATGCCGCCGAGCGAGTCGATCTGCGCGAGCTGGGTACCGGCGTTCACGTAGACGACGGTCCCGGCGAGCATGCCGATCTGACTGACGAAGAAGAACGTCAGAGTGCGGATCGGCGTCAGCGCCATGACCAGATTGATCACGAAGAACGGGAAGGCCGGGACCAGCCGCAGCATGAACAGATACAGCGCGCCGTCACGTCGGACGCCGGCGTTGATCGATTTCATGCTCTCGCCGAAGCGCCGCTGGACCGTGTCGTGCAGGAGGAAGCGCGCGGCGAGGAAGGCGAGGGTGGCGCCGATGGTCGAGGCGAAGGAGACGATGATCGTGCCCCACAGCAGCCCGAAGATCGCGCCGCCCGCCAGGGTCATGACGGCCGCGCCGGGCAGCGACAGCGCCGTCACCGTGATATAGACGGCCGCATAGATCGCGACCGTGGTGCCGGGGTTGGCGCGGAAGTAATCGTCGATCGCCGCCTGCTGGGACTTGAAGTAATCGAGGCTCAGGTACTGGCCGAGATCGAATGCGAAGAAGGCGGTGATCGCGGCGAGGATCGCGACCACGATCAGGATCTTGCTGGTGCGCATCGGGAGGTTCCTTTTTCTTTTCCGTCGAGTATATAGGTCATCCAGGTCGCGGCCATGACCCGGCCCTGCCAGTCCGTTATCATGCGTGCGGCGCCGCGCGATGTGGTGCTGTGACCGCAAACCCGCGGCGACGTTCCCCGGAGAATTCAATCGATGGCCGTACAGAGGCATCTGGAACTGGTCGTGCCCGGACTGCTCGGGCCCGTGACCGACCCGGATGCCGTTGCCCGCCTGCGCCCGGAACTGCCGGCGCTCGCGTGGCTGCTCGCGCGCTCCGATCCGGCGCCCGCTACGGCACCGGAATCGCTGGCACCGGTCTTCGACGCCTTCGGTGTCCCCGGTCCGGACTGGCCGGCGGCCGCGCCGGCGCGTCTGGGCGAGGCCGATGGTAACTCGGTGGATCCGGGCGATCGCTGGTGGGTGCGCGCCGATCCGGTGCATCTGCGTGTGGACACGACGCACGCGCGCCTGTTCGGTGCCTGGGCGCTGGATCTGCAGCCGGACGAGAGCGCGGCGCTGATCGAGCGCCTGAACGAGCTCTATGCCGGCGACGGGCTGGTATTCGAGGCCCCGGCGCCGGATCGCTGGTATATCGGCTGCCCGCAGGTATCCGATCTGCGGGCGGTCACCCCGGACCGGGTGGCCGGCCGCAATGTCGACGCCTTCATGCCCGAGGGCGACGATGCCCGTGCCTGGCGGGCATGGCTGAATGAGGTCCAGATGCTGCTGCACGACGCCCCGGTGAACGCGGCCCGCGAGCGGCGCGGCGCGTTGCCGGTCAACAGCGTGTGGCTCTGGGGCGGCGGGCAATGCCCGACCGTGGCGGCCGCCCCGGATTACGTGTACGCCGACGAGCCGGTCGCGCTTGGCCTCGCCCGTCTCGCCGGAACTCCGGCCGCGGCCGTGGATGCCGCGCCGTGGGCGGGGGAGTGGGCCGGCGGAAGCACGTTGGCCGTCGATGTACGCGCGCGCGATCCGCTGGTTCATGGCGAGATCGAGGGCTGGCTCGAGTGCCTCGGTGCGCTCGAACGCGACCGGATCGCTCCGGTGGCCCGGGCACTGCAGGCGGGTCAGCTCGATACGTTGACGATCGCCCCGGGCGATGGGCGCCGATTCCGGGTCACACGCCGCGGCCTGCGCCGGTTCTGGCGCCGGTCCCGCCCGTGGACCGATTGGCTGGGCACGGACACATGAGCGAACACGAGCCGGACATCCGCCACCGCGAGCGCGTGGCCGAGCCGCTGGACGGCCTGCACCCGGTCGTCGCCCGCGTCTATGCCGCGCGGGGAATCCGCTCGCATGACGAACTCGATCCGTCGCTGGGGAACCTGCCGGCGCCCTCGCTGGCGGATATCGATGCGGCCACCGAGCGCATGGAGGCCGCGCTTCGATCCGGCGAGAGAATCCTGGTCATCGGCGATTTCGACGCCGATGGCGCGACCAGCGTGGCGCTGGCCCTGCGCGTACTGGCGGCGTTCGGGCATGAAGCGGTGGACTACCTCGTCCCCAACCGTTTCGAATACGGCTACGGGCTGACGCCGGAACTGGTCGAACCCGCTGCCGAATATGCGCCCGGACTGATCCTGACGGTGGACAACGGCGTCAGCAGCCATGCCGGCGTGGCCGCCGCGGCGGAGCGCGGCATCGATACGATCGTGACCGATCACCATCTGCCCGGCGATTCGCTGCCGTCCGCGGTCGCGGTCGTGAATCCGAATCGGGGGGACTGCGCGTTCCCGGTCAAATCGCTCGCCGGGGTCGGCGTGGTCTTCTATCTCATGGTGGCCCTGCGGGCCCGGCTCGAGCGTTCGGGCTGGTTCCATGAGCGCGGCATCGAGGCCCCGTCGCTCGCCGGTTTTCTGGACCTGGTCGCCCTGGGGACGGTCGCCGACGTCGTGCCGCTCGATCGCTGCAACCGCATCCTCGTCGAACAGGGCCTGCGGCGGATCCGCGCGGGCCATTGCTGCCCCGGTATCAGCGCGCTGATCGAGGCGGCGAAGCGCAGCCCCGCCGCGCTGCAGGCGGGCGATCTGGGCTTCGCGCTCGGCCCGCGCCTGAATGCGGCGGGCCGGCTCGCGGACATGGCCGTCGGCATCCAGACGCTGCTGGCGGATGACGCCGACGAGGCGCGCACGCGGGCGCGCCAGCTCGATGGCCTCAACCGCGAGCGCCGTGATATCGAGGCCGAGATGCGCACCCAGGCGGACGCGGAACTCGCCCGACTGCGTACCACCCTCGAGGCCGATGAGGCGCTGCCTCCCGGTCTGGTGCTCTACGACGAACGCTGGCACCAGGGCGTGAGCGGGATCCTCGCCGGGCGCGTGCGCGAGGCCGTCCATCGCCCGACGGTGATCTTCGCGGATGCGGGCGAGGGCATGCTCAAGGGTTCGGCCCGTTCCGTCGCCGGCCTGCACATCCGCGATGTGCTGGCCGCGATCGATGCCGCGGAGCCCGGACTGATCGAGCGTTTCGGTGGCCATGCCATGGCGGCCGGCCTCGGCCTCGCGCGCGGGAATCTCGAGGCCTTCCGCGCGGCCTTCGCCCGGGAAGTCGAGCGGGCCCTCGGGGGCGTCGCTCCGCTGCGCGAAATCCACACCGATGGCGATCTCGCCAGCGAGGAGATGGACCTCGCGACCGCGGAGGCACTGGCGGCCGCGGGCCCATGGGGCGCCGGCTTCCCGGAGCCGAATTTCGATGGCGAATTCCGGGTCGTCGACGGCCGCGTGGTGGGCGAGCGCCATCTGAAACTGCGTCTGCGCCCGCTGGCCGGCGGCGCGACGTTCGACGCGATCCATTTCAATGCCGATCCGGCGCTGCTCGCGGATCCGGGAGACACCGCACGCGTGGTCTATCGCCTGGAGGTCAACGAGTTCCGCGGGCGCCGCAATGTCCAGTTGAATGTCGAGTATTTCGGGCGCCTCGACGGCGAATCAGCAGCCGATGGCTGAGTCGCGCCCAGTGCCCGTGCCCGGTACGCATCGCGTCGTGTACACTGGCGCGCTTTGCAACCGCCAACCCGGAGTCCGGCAATGGCCGAAGTAAACGCCCTGCGCGAACAACTCAAGGATCTGCAAGGTCGCCTCGACGACCTGAGGGGGTATCTTTGACTACCCTGGCAAAGCGGAACGACTCGACGAACTCGAACGCGAACTCGCGCAGCCGGATGTCTGGAACGAACCGGATCGCGCTCAGGAACTGAACCGCGAGCGCACCCGGCTCGCGGAAACGGTCGGCGATCTCGACCGCTTCGCGCATTCGCTCAGCGATGGCGCCGAACTGCTGGATATGGCGGTCGAGGAAGAGGACGACGGGACCGTCACGACCATCGAGCAGGATCTCGCGGTTACCGAGAAGGGCATCGCGAAGCTCGAGTTCCAGCGCATGTTCAACGGCGAGCTCGACGCCAACAACGCGTTCCTCGATATCCAGGCGGGCTCCGGCGGGACCGAGGCCCAGGACTGGGCCGAGATGCTCCTGCGCATGTACCTGCGCTGGGCCGAACACCACGGTTTCGAGACCGAACTGGTCGAGGCCTCGGAAGGCGACGTCGCCGGCCTCAAGAGCGCGACCGTGCATGTGCGCGGCGATTACGCCTTCGGCTGGCTGCGCACGGAGACGGGTGTGCACCGCCTGGTGCGCAAGTCGCCGTTCGATTCGGGCAACCGCCGGCACACCTCGTTCGCCGCGGTGTTCGTGTCGCCGGAGATCGACGAGTCTTTCGAGGTCGAGATCGATCCCTCGGATCTGCGCGTCGATGTCTATCGTGCCAGCGGCGCCGGCGGCCAGCACGTCAATACGACCGAATCGGCCGTGCGCATCACGCACAACCCGACCGGTATCGTCGTGCAGTGCCAGAACAGCCGCTCACAGCACGCGAACCGGGCCACGGCCATGAACGCGCTGCGGGCGAAACTGTACGAGCGCGAGATGCAGGAACGGCGCGAGAACGCGCAGTCGGCGGAGGACGACAAGTCCGATATCGGCTGGGGCAGCCAGATCCGCTCCTACGTGCTTGATTCGGGCCGTATCAAGGACCTGCGCACCGGCGTCGAAGTCGGCAATACCCAGGCCGTGCTCGACGGCGGCCTCGACCGCTTCATCGAGGCCAGCCTCAAGGCGGGTGTGTAGGCGCAGGCTCGGTCGCGGTAAAGAAGAAAAGAACCACCAATGAAAACGCAAGAGTAAGCATCGATGACCGAGCAGGACGAGAACAGCCTGATCGCGCAGCGCCGGCAGAAGCTGGAGGCCGTGCGGGGCGAGGGGGAGGCCTTTCCCAACGACTTCCGGCGCGATGCGCTGGCGGCGCATCTGCACGACGAATTCGGCGAGGCGGACAACGACGCGCTGGAGGCGGACGGCCGCTCGTTTGCGGTGGCCGGGCGCATGATGGCCAAACGGGTCATGGGCAAGGCGAGTTTCGCCCAGTTGCAGGACCAGTCCGGTCGCATCCAGCTCTTCGTGCAGCGCGACGCGATCGGCGTGGACGCGTATCAGGCCTTCAAGGGGTTCGATGTCGGCGACATCGTCGGCGCGCGCGGCCAGCTGTTCCGTACGCGCACGGGCGAACTGTCGGTCCGGGTGGACGAACTGCGCCTGCTGACGAAATCGCTGCGGCCGCTGCCGGAGAAGTGGCACGGCCTGACCGACCAGGAACAGCGCTATCGCCAGCGCTACGTCGATCTGATCATGAATCCGTCGGTGCGCGAGACCTTCGCGTTCCGCTCCGCGATGATCGCCGCGATGCGCGCGGATCTGACCGAGGCCGGGTTCCTCGAGGTCGAGACGCCGATGATGCAGCCGATCCCGGGCGGCGCCGCCGCGCGGCCGTTCGTCACGCATCACAATGCGCTCGATGTCGACCTCTATCTGCGGATCGCACCGGAGCTGTATCTCAAGCGCCTGGTGGTCGGCGGCATGGAGAAGGTCTTCGAGATCAACCGCAACTTCCGCAACGAGGGCCTGTCCACGCGGCACAACCCCGAGTTCACGATGCTGGAGTTCTACGAGGCCTACGCCGACTATCGCGATGCGATGGACCGCATCGAGTCGATGCTGCGGCGGATCGCGACCCGGGTCCTCGGACAGGAACAGTTCACCAGCGGCGGCGAGGAATACGATTTCTCGAAGGCGTTCGCGCGCATGACGATGCGCGAGGCGGTGCTGCACTTCAATCCGGATCTTTCCGCGGAAATCCTCGATGACCGCGAAAGTGCCGCAAAGGCGGCGGAGGCGCTGGGCATCAGGGTCGAGGCCGGGTGGGGCACCGGCCGGCTCCAGGCGGAGATCTTCGAGGAAACCGCCGAGCACCGCCTGCACGACCCGACCTTCGTCACCAGCTACCCGACGGAGGTCTCACCGCTGGCCCGCCGCAGCGACGATGACCCGAGCGTGACCGACCGGTTCGAGCTGATCGTCGGCGGCCGCGAACTCGCCAACGGCTTCTCCGAGCTCAACGACCCGGAGGACCAGGCCGAACGCTTCCGCGAGCAGGTCAACGCGAAGGACTCGGGCGACGCCGAGGCGATGCACTACGACGCCGACTACATCCGCGCCCTCGAATACGGCATGCCCCCCACCGCCGGCGCCGGCCTCGGCATCGACCGCATCGCCATGCTGTTCACCGACTCGCCCTCCATCCGCGACGTCATCCTCTTCCCGCAGATGCGGCCCGAGCGGGATCAGGGCTGATCGGTTGGCGACCGGCCGTTCGCCGGTCGGGCGTGGTTCGGTTTTCTCGCAGAGGCGCCGAGCGCGCGGAGAGCGCGGAGAATGTCCGGAGAGAGCAGAGAGTAGGCGCGTTTTCGCCGAAGGCGAACGCGCGCGATGGTGTTGCGGACGCTCCGCAAGCGTTCACGCGTGTTGCGCGCATTCGATCGGCGCGCTCGGTCGCGCGCCGATCGAAGACGCGCCTACGGTTGACGTTCCGGTCCGCGCGTCCCGAAGCCGATGACGCCGCTTTCCGCCGATCAATCCGTGCACAAAAAAAGCCCCGCAAAAGCGGGGCTTTATGTTCATCTTTTGAGATGAATTCTTACTTTGCTGCGTCGAAACGCCTGGCGACTTCGTCCCAGTTGACGACGTTCCACCAGGCATCGACGTAGTCGGGCCGGCGGTTCTGGTAGTTGAGGTAGTAGGCGTGTTCCCAGACGTCCACGCCCAGGATCGGGGTGCCCGGCTCGGGCGCGATGTCGGACATCAGCGGGCTGTCCTGATTGGGCGTATCGGTGATCTTGAGGCCGCCGCTGCGGTCGACGATCAGCCAGGCCCAGCCGGAACCGAAACGGCCCAGCGCGGCGTTCTTGAAGGTCTCTTTGAAGGACGCGACATCACCCCAGACCTGCTTGATGGCATCGGCCAGCGCGCCGCTCGGCTCGCCGCCGCCGTTGGGGCTCATCAGCTGCCAGAACATGGCGTGGTTGGCATGGCCGCCGCCGTTGTTGCGCACGGCGGTCTGGATCGCACCCGGCAGCGCGCCGATCTCGGAGATCAGGGTCTCAACGGGCTTGTCGGCCAGCTCGGGATGCTTCTCGAGCGCGCCGTTGAGCTTGGTGACGTAGGTGTTGTGGTGCTTGCCGTGATGAATCTCCATGGTCTTCGCGTCGATGTGGGGCTCGAGCGCGTCGAATTCGTACGGCAGCGCGGGGAGTTCATGCGCCATGGGTGCTTCTCCTTTTCCGTTCGGTGGGTGATCACTGCGTAGCCAGGCTTTGTGCGGTCCGCTGGACCGCCTCGGCGCTGGCCAAGGAGTGGTGGGACTCTGGGGGCGACCGGCGCCGGTTTCAATCCCCGGGCATGAGATCTTCGCCGGAATCCGTGCGCGCCTGTTCGCGGGCGATTTCGACGAAGGCGCCGGCCGCGTTCGCGGGCGTGCGGCCAACGCGCGAAACGAGCCCGAGCCGGCGCTGCAGCCGGAGGCCCTCCACGGGCAGCACGCAGAGCTCGCCGTGGTTCATGGTCCGTGGCAGGGCGGACCAGCCGAGACCGACCGAGACCATCATCTTGATGGTCTCCAGGTAATTGGTTTCCAGCGCGATCCGCAGCTGTGTGCCGGACGGGCGCAGCGCCGCGGCGAGGATGCGCCGCGTGAAGGTGGTCGCGGCGGGCAGGATAGCGGGCCACTGCGCCAGCTCGGCTACCGCGACCCGCGCCTCTCCGCTGAGTGGATGTTCCGGGGCCGCCACGATATCGAGCGGGTCCGGCCAGAGCGTTTCCAGGGCGAGCGTCTCCGGCGGGCTCTCGGGCAGCGTGACGACCGCGAGTTCGAGTTCGCCGCGGTCGACCGCCTGGCAGGCCTGCTCCGAATCCACGAAATGCAGGTCGAGTTCAACGTCGGGATAGCGGCTGGTGTAGCGCCGCAGTACGGGCGGCAGCCGATGCAGGCCGACGTGGTGGCTGGTGCCGATCCGCAGCCGGCCACCGACCGTGCCGGACAGATCGGCGACCACCTGGCGGCTGGTCTCCAGCTCGCCGAGTACGCGGCGCGCGTGCGGGAGCAGGGCGCGGCCGGCCTCGGTGAGTTCGACACTGCGGGCCATGCGGTCGAACAGCCGCGCGCGCAGATCCTCCTCGAGGGCGGCGATCCGCTTGCTGATTGCCGGCTGGGTCAGGAACAGGGCGTCCGCGGCGCGCGAGAACGAGCCGGTGTCGGCGACGGCGACGAATGCCTGGAGGGCGGTCAATTCCATTCCCGGATCATACCAGAAAGGAATCGATACCATGACGAGAATGAATTGGAGTAATGGGTTGAGCGCAAGTATCCTGCCCACCATGTACTCAGCACGCATTTCGAGCCGGGAAGAGCGATGACCGCCAGGACGTTGTACGACAAGATCTGGGATCAGCATGTGGTGCGCCAGCAGGGCGAGGGCGCGGCACTGCTGTATATCGACCGCCATATGGTGCACGAGGTCACCTCGCCGCAGGCCTTCGAGGGGCTGCGTCTCGCCGGGCGTCAGCCGTGGCGGACGTCCTCGGTGCTGGCGACGGCGGACCACAACGTGCCCACGACGGCGCACAACGGGCCGATCGAGGATCCGCTGGCGCGCACGCAGGTGGATACGCTGTCGCGGAACTCGAAGGAATACGGCATCCAGCTGTTCGGCATGGGCGACGCCCGTCAGGGCATCGTGCACGTGATCGGTCCGGAGCAGGGCGCGACCCTGCCTGGCATGACCATCGTCTGCGGCGACTCGCACACGGCGACGCACGGGGCCTTCGGTGCGCTGGCCTTCGGCATCGGCACTTCGGAGGTCGAGCATGTGCTCGCCACGCAGTGCCTGGTGCAGTACAAGGCGAAGAACATGCGGGTCCGGGTCGAAGGCGATCTCGGCCCCGGCGTGACGGCCAAGGACGTCATGCTGGCGATCATCGGCCACATCGGCACCGCGGGCGGCACCGGCCACACGATCGAATTCGCCGGTTCGACCATCCGGCATTTGTCGATGGAGGGCCGCATGACCATCTGCAACATGGCGATCGAGGCCGGCGCGCGAGCCGGCCTGATGGGCGTCGACGATCACACGATCGACTACATCGCCGGACGCCCGTTCGCACCGACCGGTGAAGTCTGGGAACAGGCGGTCGCCGACTGGCGCGGGCTGGTGAGTGACGAGGACGCGGTATTCGACCGCGAGGTCGTGCTGGACGCGGCGGACATCGAGCCGCAGGTCACCTGGGGCACGTCGCCGGAGATGGTGGCCCCGATCGGTGCGCGTATCCCGGATCCGGCTGATGAGCCTGATACCGTCAAGGCGCAGGCGATGCAGCGCGCACTGGAGTATCAGGGCCTCGAGGCCGGGATTCCGATGACCGACATCCGCCCGGACAAGATCTTCATCGGTTCCTGCACCAATGCGCGCATCGAGGATCTGCGTGCCGCGGCGCGCGTGGTCCAGGGGCAGCGGATCGCCGATTCGATCAAGCTGGCGATGGTCGTACCCGGTTCCGGTCTGGTGAAGCGCCAGGCGGAGAGCGAGGGGCTCGATGAGATTTTCAAGGCCGCCGGCTTCGAATGGCGCGAGCCCGGCTGTTCGATGTGTCTGGGCATGAATACCGACCGCCTGTCGCCGGGCGAGCGCTGCGCGTCGACGTCGAACCGCAACTTCGAGGGCCGCCAGGGGCAGGGCGGTCGCACGCACCTGATGAGTCCCGCCATGGCCGCGGGCGCGGCCGTGACCGGTCATCTGGTCGATGTCCGTTCGATGATGGACCGGAGGCACTGAAATGGAACCGTTTACCCGCTTTGAAGGCCTGGTCGCGCCGCTGGACCGCTCGAACGTCGACACCGACGCGATCATCCCCAAGCAGTTCCTGAAGTCCGTGCAGCGCACGGGCTTCGGGCCGAACCTGTTCGATGCCTGGCGCTACCTCGACTCCGGGGAGCCCGGCATGGATTCGTCGGGGCGCGAGGAAAACCCGGATTTCGTGCTCAATCAGCCCCGCTATCGCGGTGCCGGCATCCTGCTGGCGCGCGAGAACTTCGCCTGCGGATCCTCGCGCGAGCACGCCGTCTGGGCGCTGACCGACTACGGTTTCCGCGCGGTGATCGCGCCGAGCTTCGCCGATATCTTCTACAACAACAGCTTCAAGAACGGCCTGCTGCCGGTGCAGCTGGATACCGATACGGTCGACCGGCTGTTCCGCGAGACGGAGGCGAACGAGGGCTATCGCCTGACCGTGGACCTGCAGACGCAGCAGGTAATCACCCCCGACGGGACCGCATTCGGCTTCGAGGTCGACCCGTTCCGCCGCGAGTGCCTGCTCGAGGGCATGGACGACATCGCCCTGACGCTGCAGTCCGCCGACGATATCCGCGCCTACGAGGAACGCCGCAAGGCCGAGGCGCCCTGGCTGTTCGCGGAATAATTCTCTTTGCGGATAGTGGCTGTATTGCGAGGCCGTGCCGCAGTGATGCGGTAGTTTGATTCTCGCCAAGACGCCAAGCGCGCCAAGAATTCCATAACCCAGGGTTTTATCTTGGCGTGCATGGCGTCTTGGCGAGATACTGTTTTTCAGCGCATTGGAAACACGATGACACACAAGATCGCGATACTGCCGGGCGACGGCGTGGGCACGGAGATCGTCGCGGAAGCCGAGAAGCTGCTGGCCGCGCTGCAGGACCGGCATGGTCTCGAGCTCGAACTCGAGCGCGGCGAGATCGGCGGCGCCGCCGTGGATGCGACCGGATCGCCGTTGCCCGAGGCCACGCTTGAACTCTCCCGGCACGCCGACGCCGTGCTGCTGGGTGCCGTCGGCGGTCCGAAATGGGACAATGAATCCCGCGATCGCCGCCCGGAGACCGGGCTGCTTGCGATCCGCCGCGAGCTGGAGCTGTTCGCCAACCTGCGGCCGGCCATCCTGTATCCGGAGCTCGCCGACGCGTCGAGCCTGCGCCCGGAACTGGTGGCGGGGCTCGACATCATGATCGTGCGCGAACTGACCGGAGGCATCTACTTCGGTGAGCCGCGCGGGATCGAGACACTGGATTCGGGCGAGCGCCGGGGGTACAACACACTGGTCTACCGCGAGAGCGAGGTGGAGCGGATCGCGCGCCGCGCCTTCGAGATCGCGACCCGCCGTCAGGGTCGGGTCTGCTCCGTGGACAAGGCCAACGTGCTCGAGGTTTCGCAGCTCTGGCGGGAAACCGTCGAGCGGGTGCATCCGGAATACCCGGATGTCGAGCTCTCCCACATGTACGTGGACAATGCCGCGATGCAGCTCGTCAGGGATCCACGGCAGTTCGATGTGGTTGTCACCGGCAACATGTTTGGCGATATCCTGTCGGATTGCGCCGCGATGCTGACCGGATCGATCGGCATGCTGCCCTCGGCCTCGCTCGATGAGAACGGCAAGGGGATGTATGAGCCGGTGCACGGCAGTGCGCCGGATATCGCCGGTCAGGGCATCGCCAATCCGCTGGCGACGCTGTTGTCAGTGGCGATGATGCTGCGCTACACGCTCGATGAAGCGGCCCTGGCCGACCGCGTGGAGCGCGCGGTGTCGCGCGTCATCGCCGCCGGTACGCGTACCGCCGACATCGCCGGGGGCGGGAATGCAGCCGTGTCGACCACGGCGATGGGCGACGCGGTAGTGGCGGCGCTCGACGACTGACGGCGGAACCAATCCCGCGAGCGGCATGCAAAGCCGTTGCGCGGAACGAAATTCATGTCGGGCATGGAACCCGACGACAAGGTACGAGGACAGGGTTCATGGCGAAGAAGTACAACGTAGCGGTCGTGGGCGCCACCGGCGCCGTCGGCGAGGTGATGCTCTCGATCCTGGCGGAACGCGATTTCCCGGTCGGCGAGATCGCCGCGCTGGCGAGCAGCCGCTCCGCCGGCAAGGAGGTCGACTTTGGCCGCCGCAAGCTGACGGTCCAGGATCTGGACGCGTTCGATTTCTCGAACACGGATATCGCACTGTTCTCGGCCGGCGGCTCGATATCGGCCGAGCACGCGCCGCGCGCGGCCGCGGCGGGTTGTGTGGTGATCGATAATACCTCGCACTTCCGGCTCGACCCCGACATCCCGCTGGTCGTGCCGGAGGTGAATCCGCAGGATATCGCGGGCTATCGCGAGCGCGGGATCATCGCCAATCCGAACTGCTCGACCATCCAGATGGTCGTCGCGCTGAAGCCGCTGGACGACGCCGCGACGATCGAGCGGATCAACGTCGCGACGTATCAGGCCGTCTCCGGGACCGGCAAGGAGGCGATCGACGAACTGGCGCAGCAGACCGCGAGCCTGCTCAACGGCCGGCCGGTGGAAACCGCGGTATACCCGAAACAGATCGCCTTCAACTGCCTGCCGCATATCGATACGTTTCAGGACAACGGCTACACGCGCGAGGAGATGAAGATGGTGTGGGAAACCCACCGGATCCTCGGGCGTGAGGACATCGGCGTGAACCCGACTGCCGTCCGCGTTCCCGTTTTCTTCGGTCATTCCGAGGCGGTGCATATCGAAACGCGTGAACCGCTTGGCGCCGCGGCCGCGCGCGAGTTGCTGTCCGTCGCGCCCGGGGTTAAGGTCCTCGATGAGCAGGTGGATGGCGGTTACCCGACGGCAGTCACGGAGGGTGCCGGACACGATCCCGTATACGTCGGCCGTATCCGCGATGATATATCGCACCCGCGGGGACTCGATCTCTGGGTGGTGTCGGACAACGTGCGCAAGGGGGCGGCGCTCAACAGTGTCCAGATTGCGGAACTTTTGATAAAAGAGTATATATAGCGGCCAGTTAAGATCACTTTGTTGAAGTGACTTCTTTAAAGTATATTCCAGAAAAAATTCCCAAGTATCCAGATACTCGGGCAAATTCAGCGGGAGCGGCCGACGGGGGTCGCTCCCCGCACCCAGACCAAGGGGCGACCACCGTGCGACGACTGGCCCTGGTACCGACCCTCATTGCCGCCTTGCTCCTCCCTTCGGGCGCCCATGCCCTGGGCCTCGGCGAGATCGAGATTCAGTCCGCGCTCAATCAGCGGCTCGACGCGGAGATTCCGCTGCGGGGCGTGCCGGCCGGGCAGGGCGGGGAGATCGACGTCTCGCTCGCATCGGAAGAGGCGTTCGAGAATGTCGGCCTTGATCGACCGTTCGCGCTGACCCGCCTGCGGTTTGCGGTCAAAGAGCGTGACGGCGGTGATTACTACGTCCACGTAACCAGCCCGAAATCGATCGTCGAACCCTTTCTCAGCTTCCTGGTCGAGGTTGATTGGGCCGGCGGCAACCTCCTGCGCGAATACACCGTTCTGCTCGATCCGCCGGTCTTCACGAGTGAAGACGACCCGGAACGTTCCGGTGGCGGGACGACCGATACGGCCCGGACCTCCGATGCCAATGACGGTGCGGGTGTCACCGGCGAAGTCGAACGGGGTACGGCATCCTCGCAAACGGACGGCGACGCCGGGGCCGACGATACCCGGAGCGCTTCCGGGTCTGGCCAGACCGGTTCCGACGGTGGCGGTGACAAGCCGGTGTTCCTGGAAGTCGAAGAGCGCGAAGAGCGTGCCCGCGCGGAAGCGGATGCCGAACGTGCCGAGGGATCCGACGGCGGCTCCACGAGCCGGTCGGCCGGCGCGCCTGGACAGTACGGACCGGTCGGCGACGGCGAGACGCTATGGAGCATCGCGAGCCGCCTGAAGTCGGGCGACATGACCGTTCAGCAGATGATGCTCGCCCTGCTGCGCTACAACCCGGACGCGTTCGGCGGAAACAACGTCAACCGTCTGAAAAAGGGCTATGTGCTGCGGGTTCCGGATGCCGACCGCGTGACCGAGGTTTCCGCGCAGCGTGCGCTCGCCGAGGTCCGCGAACAGAACGGTGTGTGGCAGGAAATGCAGGAGGGGGCGCGCTCCGGGACGAGTGTGGCGGCATCGGAGCAGGGCACCGGTGATACCGGGTCCTCGAGTGAAGTGGGTGCCGGTTCGGATGACGCCGAACTCTCCATCGTCGGTGCCGACGAGGGCGGCGCGAGCAGTGACGAGGCCGCCTCGGCGACCGGCAGCAGCTCGGAGGATGAGAGCGAGAAACTCCAGTTGGCGCGCGAACAGCTCGAATCGACCCGGCTCGAAAAGGAAGAACTCGAATCCCGGGTCGCGGAACTCGAGCAGACCGTGTCGAAGATGGAAAAACTCCTCGAGGTGCGTGATGAGCGTCTGAGCGCGCTGCAGGATGAGTTGCGCGAACTCGAGGGGCGTCAGGCCGAGGAACAGGAGTCCGATACGGCCGCCGACGAGGAAACCGGAACGGAAGTCGCCGCCGCTGACGACGCGGAGGAGACAGCGGTCGACGATGGAGAGGCCGGCACCGATGATGAATCGGCGGCCACGAGCGAGGACGACGATCAGACGTTGGCCGCCGCCGATGGCGACACGGGTAATGACGCGGACTCGGCCACGACCGGAACCGACGGCGGTTCGGACGATGGTGAGACCGCGACAGCCGAGGACGGCGAGAGCGCTTCCGGGACTACGGCATCCGCGGATGCCGCCGGCGACGATCAGACGCAATCCGCCGAAGCGACCGCCAGCGCCGGCGAAGAAGCCAACGAATCCTATATCCCCGACGACAAGCGGGCGACCGATGCGGATCGCGGCCTGGAGACCACGCGTACGCAGGAACCCAAAGAGACGTGGCTCGACCAGGTCAACGGTGTGATCGCCAGCGTCGCGGGCGTCGTGGCCGGCGTCGGCGGTGGGCTGCTTGGCGGGCCGGTCGGTCTCGGTCTTGCGGCGGCGGATCGTATTGCTTGGCGGTGGCCTGATCCTCATGCGTCGGCGTCGCGAGGCGGCGGCAGCGGACGATCTGGAGGATTTCGAGCCGATCCATTCCGACTCCGACCTCGCATCGTTCGATGCCGATTCCTCCGGGCAATTCGAAGCGCCGGCGTCGGGCGACGACGATGACACCGGCGGGGAACCGGTCTCGGCCAGCGCCGAAGATGCCCAGTCAGCACTCATGGAAGAGGAGTTCGACTTTTCCTCGCTGGACGAAGAAGCACCAGCGGAAAGTCCGGCGAGCGGTGCCGTCGATGAGCCGGCAGGCGGCATCGATGACGAGGAAGCCGAGAAAGACGACACGGTCGCGGAAGCCGACGTGTACCTGGCTTACGGGCTGCATCAACAGGCCGAGGATCTGCTGCGGCTCGCGCTGCGGGAGCAGTCCGGTAACGCGATGTATCACGAGAAGCTGCTCGAAACGCTGTATGCGAGCGGCAAGAGCGAGGAATTCATCGAGGAGGCGGAGACGTTCCGTGGCCTCGTGGCAGGGCCGGAGAGTCGCCTGTGGCAGCGCGTGCTCGCGATGGGTCGCGATATCGCGCCGCGCCATGAGCTGTTCGCGGAGGGCGACACCGAGTATACGGCCGCCGATGTTCAGCCGGCGCGACCGGCGGGTACCGACCTGGAACTCGATGACGCCAGCGGCGATATCGATTTCGGACTCGACGACGAACCGGAATCGGCAGGCGGTGGCGACACCGATGCGCGCGGTGAGCCGGACGACGATGAATTCAGCAGTACCATGATGCTGGACAGTGCCGATTTCGAGGCGGTCGAAGGCGACGGTGGTCTCGTGGGGCCGGACGATGATTCGACGCCCGGCGTTGGTGCGGAGGCCGGACAGTCTGTCGATGCCGGTGGCGCGCAGGAAGACGACGATGATCTCGAATTCGACCTCGGCGATCTCGATGGCCTGAGCGAAGAGAGCGGCGCGCCCTCGCCAGCGGCGTCGTCACCGGAGACCGGTGACGCTGACTCGGACGATATCGACTTCGATCTGGACGATGATGACGGCCTCCAGCCCGCGGAACAGGGTTCGGGGGACAGCGCCCACGCGGGTGCCGCGACCGATGACGGTGCGCTCGATTTCGACCTTGATTTCGATGAGCCCGAGAGCCCTGCAGTGGATTCCGGCGAAGCCGAATCGACCGGATCGTCGGGTCTGAATACGGAAACAGCGGCCGAAAACACTGGTGCCGAAAGCTACGATGGTGGCCTCGATTTCGATTTCGACCTCGAGGAAACGCCCGCCGATTCGTCTGCGTCGCCTTCGGCCTCTGCGGCCGTCGATGATGCGGGTGCGGCGGAGCCGATCGGCGGGGGCGAGGATGACGCGCTCGAGATCGGCGACCTCGAGATCGGCGAGCTGGATTCAGTGGAGGCGGATTCCGGTGCGGATGCGAGCCCCGATACCGCGCAGCCGCGGGATGCGGAGCCGGCGCCGGGCGGTGACGCGGACGAATCGGAGCCCGATGCTTTCGATCTGTCGGATCTGGATACGGGCCTCGAGGAGGCTGGCGATGAGGGAACGGCGGAACGCGCCCCGTCCGCCGGTGAGCAGTTTGCCGGCGATGAGGCGGACGACGCCTTCGACCTGAGCGATCTCGATGCCGTCGGCGGTGGCGAGAGCGATGACGACGGCGCCTTCAACCTCGACGATCTCGCCGCCGCAACGGATGGACCGGAGGCCGCGGAAAGTGCACCCGCACCCGAGACGGAGCCGGAAGTCGAGGCGTCCGCAGACCAGGGCGGCCCGGTCGCGTCGGGGGATGCCGACAGTGCACCCGATGAGGATGACGAGTTCGACACGATGCTCGATCTCGCGCGCGCCTATATCGATATGGGCGATCCGGACAGCGCCACCAATGCGCTTGAGGAAGTGGCTGCCTCGGGCAGTGACAAACAGCGCAACGAGGCGCAGAGCCTCCTCGACAGTGTCCGCTGAGGTTTGGAACCGCCCCGACCGGGGCGGTTCGCACCTGCCGCGGGTGATTCGGGGTGCGAAGGCGCATGTCTGACCGGCCCCAACGGGCGTAACCCACACTGATGCGTATCGCCTGCGTCGTCGAGTACGACGGATCCGGGTTTCGCGGCTGGCAATCCCAGCGGACCGGGCGGACGGTCCAGGGGGCGCTGGAACGAGCCCTGTCCGGGGTAGCCGATGAGCCTGTGACGGTCATCTGTGCCGGCCGTACCGATGCGGGTGTCCACGCGACCGGCCAGGTCGTGCACTTCGACACCGCCGCCGAGCGCCCGGATCGGGCGTGGCTCATGGGCACCAACAGCAATCTTCCGGGCGATATCGCGGTGCGCTTCGTGTCGTCGGTTGAACCGCATTTTCATGCCCGCCACACGGCGGTCGGTCGGCATTACCGATACCTGATCTCCGCGGGTCCCGATCGGCCTGCGCTATGGCGTGACCGTGTCGGCTGGAATCACGCGCCACTCGATGCCGCGGCGATGCAGCGGGGCGCGCGCTTCCTGCTCGGTGAACGTGATTTCAGCGCATTCCGCTCGGCCGACTGCCAGTCGAATACGCCCATGCGGCGCATCGACGATATTACGGTTACGGCATCGCCCGGCTGGATCCGGGTCGATGTGACCGGTAATGCATTCCTGCACAACATGGTACGGATCATCGTCGGTACGCTGCTGGCGGTCGGACGCGGCGAGCGCCCGCCTGAGTGGGTCGGCGATGTTCTGGCCGGCGGCGATCGACGCAAGGCGGGCATGACCGCGAAAGCCGAAGGGCTGTACTTCCTCGGCCCGCGCTACCCGGAGGGCGTCGATCTGCCCGTACCGCGGCTCACGGGGGCCTTTCCGCCGGTCGGCTGACTGCTTCACCGTGTTAAACTGCTGCTTCCGCTGGAAGGGCGCAAATCCGCATCCGGGTCGCGAACGAAATCATGGCGCACACGCGCATCAAGATCTGTGGCATAACGCGACCCGAGGACGCCGTTGCGGCGGCCGATGCGGGGGTCGACGCGATCGGTCTGGTGTTTTATCCGCCCAGCCCGCGCGCGGTTGAGCCCGAGGTGGCACGGACTATCGTGGCGGCGCTGCCGCCATTCGTGACGGCAACGGGGCTGTTTCTCGACGCCGATCGCGAGCGTATCGATGCGGTGCTGTCTGCAGTCCCGCTTGGACTTCTGCAGTTTCACGGGCGGGAAGATGCAGCGTTCTGCCGATCGTTCGACCGGCCTTATATCAAGGCGGTGGGCATGGCGGATGGGGCCGATCCGGCGGAGCTCGCGCGTGCGTGGCCCGATGCGGCTGGGCTTCTGGCCGACAGCCACAGCCCCGGCGAGGCGGGCGGCACCGGCAAGCGGTTCCCGTGGGACCGTTTGGCGGGGGAGCGCGATTACCGCCTGATCCTGGCCGGCGGCCTCGACCCCGACAATGTATGCAGCGCCGTGCGCACCGTCCGCCCCGATGCGGTCGATGTCAGCAGCGGCGTGGAACAATCCCCCGGCTGCAAGGACGCGGCCCGAATCCAGCGTTTCATCGAGGAGGTTCGCCGTGGCGACCGCAACGAAACCTGAGTACGGAGCCCTGCCCGACGAGCGTGGGCACTTTGGCCCCTACGGCGGCACATTCGTCGCCGAAACCCTGATGGCGCCGCTCGCCGAACTGCGCGCGGCCTATGATCATCTGCGTTCGGATCCGGAGTTCCGGCGGGAACTGGACTGGACGCTGAAGCATTTCGTGGGCCGGCCGAGCCCGCTGTACTACGCGGAGCGCTGGTCGCAGCAGCTGGGAGGCGCGAAGGTCTATCTCAAGCGCGAGGATCTGGACCATACCGGCGCGCACAAGATCAACAACACGGTGGGTCAGTCGCTGGTCGCCAAGCACATGGGCAAGAAGCGAGTGATCGCGGAGACGGGCGCGGGGCAGCACGGTGTCGCCTCCGCCACGGTCGCGGCGCGCCTCGGCATGGAATGCGTCGTCTACATGGGCGCCGAGGACGTCGAGCGACAGAAGACCAACGTGTTCCGGATGAAGCTGCTGGGGGCCGAGGTAGTGCCGGTGACCTCGGGCTCAAAGACCCTCAAGGATGCGCTCAACGAAGCGATGCGTGACTGGGTCGCCAATGTCGACAGTACCTATTACATCATCGGTACGGTCGCCGGTCCGCACCCGTATCCGTCGATGGTCCGTGATTTTCACTGCGTGATCGGTGACGAGACACGCGAGCAGATGCTGGAGCAGGAAGGCAAGCTGCCGGATGCACTCGTGGCCTGCGTGGGCGGTGGATCGAATGCGATCGGCCTGTTCCATCCGTTCCTCGAGGACAGCGGCGTGCGGATGTATGGCGTCGAGGCCGGTGGTGAAGGGCTGGCAACCGGTCACCATGGCGCGCCGCTCGCGGGCGGTCGTCCGGGCGTGCTGCATGGCAATCGGACCTACCTGATGAGCGATGAGAGTGGGCAGATCACGGCCACGCATTCGATATCCGCGGGACTGGATTACCCGGGTGTCGGGCCCGAGCACGCCTGGCTGAAGGATATGGGCCGCGTCGACTACGTCACGATCGATGACGATGAGGCGTTGTCCGCATTCCATGAACTGACCCGGGTCGAGGGCATCATGCCGGCGCTGGAAACGGCGCACGCGGTGGCGTACGTGAAGAAGCTCGCGCCCACCATGCGCCCGGATCAGACGATCGTGATCAACCTGTCCGGCCGTGGCGACAAGGACATGGCGACGGTGGCGAAATTCAGCGGGGAGGCGATGGAATGAGCCGCATCGAGGCGCGCTTCAACGAATTGCGCGGCAGCGGCCGCAAGGCGCTGATTCCGTATATCACGGCCGGAGATCCGGATCCGGGTCAGACCGTCGGTCTCCTGCACGGACTGGTGGAGGCGGGTGCCGACGTGCTCGAGCTCGGTGTCCCGTTCTCCGATCCGCAGGCCGATGGCCCGGTCATCCAGGACGCCTGCCAGCGTGCGCTGGAGCACCATGTCCGGCTGCGCGACGTGCTCGACATGGTGGCCGAGTTCCGGACCACCGACAGCACCACGCCGGTCGTGCTGATGGGCTACCTCAATCCGATCGAGGCCATGGGCGCGGAGGCATTCGCGACCCGGGCCGCCGAGGTCGGGGTCGATGGCGTGCTCGTGGTCGATGAACCGCCCGAGGAGGGCGCCGATCTCATCCGCGCGCTGACGGAACGCGATATCGATCCGATCTTCCTGGTCGCCCCGACGACGGCCGACGACCGCATGGAGCGCATCTGCACCACGGCGCGCGGCTTCGTCTATTACGTCTCCCTCAAGGGCGTGACCGGCGCGGCGACGATGCCGGTGGACGAGGTCGAGGCCAAGGTCGCCGCGATCCGCGGGCATACCGGTCTGCCGGTCGGCGTCGGTTTCGGGATCCGCGACGCCGAATCGGCGGCCCGGCTGGGTGCCTTCGCCGATGCGGTCGTGGTGGGCTCCGCGATCGTGTCGCGGATCGCGGAGAACCGACACGATCCGGACGCGATGCGCGCATCGGTCGGCGAACTGGTCGGCTCGATGCGCCAGGCGCTGGATCGTGTTGCATGACCGGCGGGTGTGGCGGCAACCGTGCACCGCGACGGTCGATGAAACCCTGCATGGAGAATGAGCGATGAGCTGGTTTGGACGTCTGATGCCGTCGCGCATCCGCACGGAGACGCGCAACAAGGGCAATGTGCCCGAGGGACTGTGGGTCAAGTGCGATGAATGCGCGGCCGTGCTCTACCGCGCGGAGCTCGAGCGAAATCTCTTTGTTTGTCCCAAGTGCGCGCATCATCGACGGATTTCCGCCCGTACCCGGCTCGATCAGTTCCTCGACAAGGAGCCGCGGCGGGAGATTGCCGCGGGCGTCGAGCCGGTCGATATCCTGCGCTTTCGGGACAGCAAGAAGTACAAGGACCGCCTTTCCGCGGCGCAGCGCACGACCGGTGAAAAGGATGCCCTGGTCGTCATGGAAGGCTGCATGGATGAACTCCCGGTCGTCGCCTGTGCGTTCGACTTCGGGTTCATGGGCGGTTCGATGGGATCGGTCGTGGGCGAGAAATTCGTGCGCGCGGTCGATACGGCGATCGAGAACGAAGCGCCACTGATCTGCTTCTCGGCGAGCGGCGGGGCGCGCATGCAGGAGGCGCTGTTCTCGCTGTTCCAGATGTCCAAGACCAGTGCGGCGCTCGCGCGGCTGTCGCGCCATCAGCTGCCGTACGTCTCGGTCCTGACCGACCCCACCATGGGCGGCGTCTCGGCGAGCCTGGCCATGCTGGGTGACCTGCACGTTGCTGAACCCGGCGCGCTGATCGGTTTCGCCGGGCCGCGCGTCATCGAGCAGACCGTCCGGGAGAAACTGCCCGAGGGCTTCCAGCGGGCGGAGTTCCTGGTCGAGCACGGCGCGGTGGACCTGATCGTCGACCGTCGCGAGATGCGCAGCCGTCTCGGTGGCGTGCTGGCGATGTTGACCGGGCGGCCGCCCAAACCGACGGATCAGGCGCTCGAGATCCTGGAAGAGCCCGCCTGACTGCCGAGCGAATGCGCTTTCCCTGCCTGGCCGGCTGGCTCGAGTGGATCGAGGGGCTGCATCCCGTAGCGATCGATCCGGGGCTTGAGCGCACGGCCGCGGTCGCCCGCACGATGGGGCTGGATCGGCCGGGTGTGCCGGTGATCACGGTCGCCGGCACCAATGGCAAGGGGTCGGTATGCGCGCTGCTGGAGTCTCTGCTCTCCGGGGCCGGATATCGTGTCGGGCTGTATACCTCCCCACACCTTGTCCGCTTCAACGAACGCGTCCGGGTCGATGGCGCCGAGGCCGGGGACCAGGCCCTCTGCGAGGCATTCGACGCCGTCGACCGGGCGCGCGGCGAAACCAGCCTGACGTATTTTGAATTCGCTACGCTCGCGGCACTCGCGCACTTTCGTGCGCAGGCCGCGGATATTCCTGGTCCTTGAAGTCGGGCTGGGCGGGCGCCTGGATGCGACCAATATCATCGATGCCGATGTGGCGGTGGTTGCCTCGATCGCCCGGGATCACATGGAATGGCTTGGTTCGGATATCGATGGCATCGCCCGTGAGAAAGCGGGGATAGCCCGCCGGGACCGTCCGCTCGTGTGTGGCATGCGCGAGCCGCCTGCCGGCCTGCGTGCGCGCGCCGGGGAGATCGGCGCCGATCTGTACTGCCGGGGAGCGGGGTTCGACGCGCGGCCCGCCGCGGAGCCCGGTCACTGGATCTGGGACGGTTTCGGCCAGACCCGATCGATGCTGCCGGAGCCCGCATTGACGGGCGGTTATCAGCGGGACAACGCGGCACTCGCCCTGGCGGCGCTTGCCGTCATGGACCGGTTGCCGGCGACGGCCGCGATCGCGGCCGGTCTGCGCGCGGTGACGGTGCGCGGCCGCTTCGAGTGCCATGAGGTCAACGGTGTGGAAGTTGTCCTCGATGTGGCCCACAATCCGGCCGCCGCCGCGGCGCTTGCGGCGACCCTGGGCGATCGGCCCTGCAGGGGGCGGACGCTCGCGGTGCTCGGGATGTATCGTGACAAGGAGATCGATCGCGTCATCGCCGCGCTGCACGAAGGGGTGGATTGCTGGTACCCCGTGGGCCTGCCGCCACCGCGCGGGCTCGGAGGTGACGAAACGGCCGGCGTGCTGCATGCTGGTGGGGCGGAGGTCGCCGCTACGGCAACGGATCCGGTCGCGGGTTATCATGCGGCGCTGGCTGCAGCCGCGCCAGGCGATCGGGTCGTCGTCCTCGGTTCGTTCGCTACTGTGGCGCCGGTGAGCGGACTTTTCCTATAATCGCCGCCTTGCCGCGCGCGGGTGCGGTGATACGCGCAGGGATACCTTTTCTTTTGGATTCAGGCCTGAAACAGCGACTGGTCGGCGCCGTGGTCCTTGTGGCGCTGGCCGTGATCTTCCTCCCGATGCTGCTTGACGGTTCCGGCGCGCGCGATCGCCTGAACGAGGACATCGCTATTCCGGAGCAGCCCGAAGCCCCGGAATCCCGGCTGGAACGCGACGGTTCCGGGTCGCAGAGCGGGCGCGAGGTCGACAGTGATACGGCCAACGCGACCCTGGCGACCGATGATTTCGGCGACGAGGGGGCGGACACCGCCGCCGATGCAGGGGAAGGGGCGGACGCCGAACCGGAGCGCACGACGGATACCGGGACGAGCACCGACGCGCCGGCTTCCGACTCGAACGCGACCAGCGACGAAGAGACGGCCTCCGCGGAAGCGACAGACAGCGGGGCCTCCGACGCGGCGCCCTCGGAGGGGTGGGTCGTGCAGGTCGGGAGTTTCCGGCGTGAGACCAACGCCCTCGTCCTGCGTGATCGGCTCCGCGAGGACGGTTTCGATGCCAGCGTCGAGCAGGTTGCAGGCGATGGTGGCACACTGTGGCGGGTCTGGCTCGGCCCGGTCGCCGAGCGCGCGGAAGGCGAAGCACTGGAGAAGCGAATCGAGGACCATCGGGGCAGTGACGCGCTCCTGATGGAATATTCCGAGTAGCCGGCGGCCTCCGCGCCTGCCGGCCAGCGGTGCTGGACCCGTTTCATGACCATACTGGACTGGATCATCGTCGGAATCCTCGTGATATCCGCCGGGATCAGCATCATCCGCGGTTTCGTCAAGGAAGCGATCTCGCTGGCGACGTGGGTGCTCGCCTTCTGGGTCGCGCTCGCCTTCGCCGCGAAGCTCGCGCTCCTGATGCCCGAATCGCTCGAAAGCCCGACGCTGCGCTGGGGCGCGGCGGCCGTGGCCCTGTTCATGGCGACCCTGCTGGTCGGGGGGTTGGCGAATTTCCTCATCTCCACGCTGGTCGAAAAGACGGGCTTGTCTGGCACCGACCGGGCGCTCGGAGTGGTATTCGGCGCGCTTCGCGGTGTCGCCATCGTGGCGCTGCTGGTGCTCGTGGCGGGTGATACCGCGCTGCGCGAGGAGAACTGGTGGGTGGAATCGCGTCTGCGGCCGTCGTTCGACGCCGTCGCGGCGTGGATGCGGGCCCATTATCCGGCGGATATGGCCGAATCCTTGCTTTCGCAACAGTGAGTCCATAGGTTCCGGCTTTCCGCGTAGCCTGTCGCGGGAGCTGAGGGGAACGGTTTTTCAGTGCAGGTTCGGCGTCGTCCCCGGCGGGATTGCCCCGGCTGGCGGCGCCAGGAGGTTGACGCAATGTGCGGGATCATCGGCATCGTAGGGCGTGGCCCGGTCAATCAGTCGCTCTATGACGGATTGACGCTGCTGCAGCACCGGGGCCAGGACGCCGCCGGCATCATGACCTGCCACGAGGGCAAGCTGTTCATGCGCAAGAGCGTCGGCCTCGTGCGCGACGTGTTCCACACGCGGCACATGATGCGCCTGCAGGGTGATATGGGCATCGGACACTGCCGCTATCCGACCGCCGGCACGCAGTCATCGGCCGAGGCCCAGCCCTTCTACGTGAATTCGCCGTACGGCATCGCCATGGCCCATAACGGCAACCTGACGAACGCCGGCGAGCTCAAGCGCCAGCTGTTCGAAGCCGATCTGCGCCACATCAACACCTCCTCCGACACCGAAGTCCTGCTGAACGTCTTCGCCCACGAACTCCAGAACCGCGTAACATCGACCCGCCTCGAGCCCGACGATGTCTTCGAGGCCGTCTCCCGCGTCCACGAGCGCGCCCGCGGGGGCTATGCGGTGATCACGATGATCGCCGGCCGCGGCATCCTCGCCTTCCGCGACCCGTGGGGCATCCGCCCGGTCGTGCTCGGGCGCCGCGATACGATCATGGGGACCGAGTACATGATCAGCTCGGAGACCGTCGCGCTGGACGCGATGGGCTTCGAGTTCGAGCGCGACCTGCGCGCGGGTGAGGCCGTCTATATCGAGTCCGACGGCACCGTGCACAGCCGTGTATGCGCCGAGGATACCGTGCAGGCCCCATGCCTGTTCGAGTTCGTGTATTTCGCACGGCCCGATTCCATCATCGACGATGTCTCCGTCTACAAATCGCGCCTGCGCATGGGTGAGCATCTGGCCGACAGGATCCAGCGGGAGTGGGCGGATCACGATATCGACGTCATCATCCCGATACCCGACACCAGCCGTACGGCGGCGCTCGAGATGGCCAACCGGTTGAATGTGAAATACCGGGAAGGCTTCATGAAGAACCGCTATATCGGCCGTACGTTCATCATGCCCGGCCAGCAGCAGCGCCGGAAATCGGTGCGGCAGAAACTGAACGCGATCGAACTGGAGTTCCGGGGCAAGAACGTGCTGCTGGTGGACGATTCGATCGTGCGCGGGACCACCTCGCAGCAGATCATCCAGATGGCGCGCGATGCCGGCGCCAAGCGCGTCTACATGGCCTCGGCGGCCCCGCCGGTGCGCTATCCCAACGTCTACGGTATCGATATGCCGGCGGCCGACGAGCTGATCGGTCACGGACGCACCGAGGAAGAGATCGGCACCGAGATCGGCGCGGACTGGATCCTCTATCAGACGGTCGAGGACCTGATCGAGGCCGTGCGTGCAGGCAATACCTCGCTCACTCAGTTCGAGGGCTGCTGCTTCACCGGCGAATACCTCACCGGCGACGTCAATCCGCAGTACCTCCGCCAGCTCGAACTCCTCCGCGGCGAAGGCACCCAGTCCGACATCCCTGACGGCGAAGAACTCGAGGACGTCGGCATCGGCTGAGGTCGGCCGGTTCGAGGCGTCGACCCGTCGCCGCGGGGAGGGCGATCCGGGGTTCGATGGAGGCGCTCGGTGTGGGATAATCCGGCGGATGCCCCGGGCGTGGTCCGGGATGGCACGCTGATGGAGGTTTGCGCGTGGATGACGATCGCAAGAAGGCGCTGAGCGCGGCGCTCGGCCAGATCGAGAAACAGTTCGGTAAAGGGGCCGTCATGCGCATGGGGGACGACTCCGCCGTGCGCAACGTATCGGTGGTTTCCACCGGCTCCCTGTCGCTGGACGTCGCCCTGGGCGTAGGCGGGCTGCCGCGCGGGCGGGTGGTCGAGATCTATGGCCCGGAATCGTCCGGCAAGACCACCATGATGCTGCAGGTCATCGCCGAGTGTCAGAAAGAGGGTGGCACCTGCGCCTTTATCGACGCCGAGCACGCGCTCGATCCGACCTACGCCGAAAAGCTCGGTGTCGATGTCGACGAGCTGCTGGTATCGCAGCCCGACACGGGCGACCAGGCGCTGGAGATCGCGGACATGCTGGTGCGTTCCGGCGCGATCGACATGGTCGTGGTGGACTCGGTCGCCGCACTGACGCCGAAGGCGGAGATCGAGGGCGAGATGGGGGATTCCCATGTCGGGCTGCATGCCCGCCTGATGTCGCAGGCGCTGCGCAAGCTCACCGCGAACATTCAGCGGTCGGGCACGATGGTCTGCTTCATCAACCAGATCCGGATGAAGATCGGCGTCATGTTCGGCAGCCCGGAGACGACCACCGGCGGCAACGCACTCAAGTTCTACAGCTCCGTGCGCCTCGATATCCGCCGGATCGGTTCGATCAAGAAGGGCGAAGAGGTCATCGGCAACGAGACCCGCGTGAAGGTCGTCAAGAACAAGATGGCGCCGCCGTTCCGGCAGGCCGAATTCGAGATCCTCTACGGCGAGGGTGTGTCGGTCGAGGGCGAGCTGATCGACCTCGGCGTGAAGAACTCCATCGTCGACAAGTCCGGTGCCTGGTACAGCTACAACGGTACGCGCATCGGGCAGGGCAAGGAGAATGTCCGGAATTATCTGAAAGAGCATCCCGAGACCGCACGGGAGATCGAGCAGAAACTGCGCGAACTGCTCCTGGCCAAACCGGCCAAGTCCAGTAAAGAGGCCGAGGAGACTGAAACTGCCGGCTCCGGAGAGGGATAGCGAGCGCGACCCCGAACTGCACGAGGGCGCCGTGCGACTGCTCGCGCGCCGCGAGCATGCGGCGGGGGAGCTGGCGGCCAAGCTCGAAAAACGCGGTTACGCGCGTGCGGCCATCGATGCCGAGATCGAACGGCTCGCCGCCGAGGGACTGCAGAGCGACGAGCGGTTCGCGACCCTGTTCGTCGAGCAGCGGGTGGCGCGCGGGGACGGGCCACTGAAACTGCGCTCGGCGCTGGGTGACCGGGGTGTCGATGCCGGCACCATCGATGCGGCGCTGGCGCCTTTCGAGGACGAATGGAACGCGCTTGCGCGTGAGGCGCTGGAGCGCCGTTTTGGCGTGTCCGCCCCGGCGACGCGCAATGAACTGTCGAAACGCATGCGTTTCCTGCAGGGGCGCGGCTTCCCGGCCGGCATCGTCCGACGGGTTACCGATTATGACAACGCGGATGACTGACCGCTCCGCGACGGGGAAATGAACGTGGCAGACGCCGAGATCCGTGACGACGCGAACTGGATGGGCAGCGCCGAACTGCGGCGGCGCTTCCATGCGTATTTTGAACAGCGCGGCCACCGGATCGTGCCGTCGGCATCGCTGGTGCCCGCCAACGATCCGACGCTGTTGTTCACCAACGCCGGCATGGTGCAGTTCAAGGATGTGTTCCTCGGCAAGGAGCAACGCGACTACAAACGCGCGGTGACCAGTCAGCGCTGCGTGCGCGCGGGCGGCAAGCACAACGACCTCGAGAACGTCGGCTACACGGCGCGGCATCACACCTTCTTCGAGATGCTCGGCAACTTCAGTTTTGGCGACTATTTCAAGAAGGAAGCGATCGAGTATGCCTGGGGCCTGCTCACCGAAGAGTTCGGATTACCTCCCGAGCGCCTGTGGGTGACGGTCTACGTCGACGACGATGAAGCCGCCGATCTGTGGCTGAACCATATCGGCATTCCGGAAGAGCGGTTCACGCGGATCTCCGGAAGCGACAACTTCTGGCAGATGGGCGATACCGGTCCCTGCGGCCCCTGCAGCGAGATCTTCTACGACCACGGTCCCGGCATCGAAGGCGGCCCGCCGGGCACGCCCGAAGAGGACGGCGATCGCTACGTCGAGATCTGGAACCTCGTGTTCATGCAGTACGACCGGGACGCGGACGGGACGATGAACCCGCTGCCAGCCCCCTGTGTCGATACCGGTATGGGCCTGGAGCGGATCGCGGCGGTCATGCAGGGCGTGCATGACAATTACGAGATCGATCTGTTCCGGCGGCTGCTCGATGCGGTCGCGGACCTGGCGCCGACCGAAGAGCGCGACAACGCCTCGCTGCGGGTTATCGCCGACCACATCCGCTCCTGCGCGTTCCTGATCGTCGACGGGGTGCTGCCGTCCAACGAAGGGCGCGGCTATGTTCTGCGCCGGATCATCCGACGGGCTGCCCGTCACGGTTACCAGCTGGGTCTGCGCGAGCCATTCTTCCACCGCCTCGTGGATCCGCTGATCCACGAAATGGGCGAGGCCTTCCCGGAACTGGTGGAAAAGCGGGAACTGGTCGAACGGATGCTGTTGAAGGAAGAGCGGCGTTTCCAGGAGACCCTCTCCCAGGGCATGAAACTGCTCGACGACGCCATGTCCGGTCTCGTGTCGCGTGAAGACTATCGCGATACGCCGCCGGACGAAGATGACGAAGACACTGCACTCGATCCGGCTTCGACCATCGCCGGGGATGTCGCGTTCGGTCTGTACGACACCTACGGTTTCCCCTGGGATCTCACCGCCGATATCGCGCGCGAGCATGGCCTGCGGGTCGACCGCGCCGGCTTCAACCGCTGCATGGAAGAACAGCAGCGTCGTTCACGCGCGGCGAGCCAGTTCGGTGCGGACCTGTCGGCGGATGTGCAGGTTGATGTGAGCAGCACATTCAGCGGGTACGAGCGCGATGCGGATGAGGGGCGGATCATCGCGCTGTATCGCGACAATGAAGCGGTCGAGGCGCTGGAAACCGGCGAGGCCGGCATGGTGTTCCTGGACAACACGCCGTTCTATGCCGAGGCCGGCGGGCAGGTCGGTGACCGCGGTCGGCTCACTGCCGGCGAAACCGTTTTCGAGGTCGAAGATACCCGCAGGAAAGGGCGGGCAAGCGCGCATATCGGTCGCGTACTCTCCGGTCGGCTCGCGATCGGCACGCCCGTGCAGGCCGGTATCGATGCCGATCGCCGCAATGACACCCGGCGCAACCACTCGGCGACGCACCTGCTGCACGCTGCATTGCGGCATGTCCTCGGCAGCCATGTGCAGCAGAAGGGCTCGCTGGTTCACCCCGATCACCTGCGCTTCGATTTCTCGCACTTCGAGCCGGTCACGCGGGCACAGCTCGCCGAGATCGAGCGGTTCGTGAATGCCGAGATCCGCCGCAACAGCCCGGCCGAGGTGCGCGAGATGCGCATGGAAGACGCGGTGGCCGAGGGTGCGATGGCGCTGTTCGGCGAGAAGTACGGTGACCAGGTGCGGGTATTGCGCATCGGGCCGGAATCGCTGGAGCTGTGCGGCGGCACTCACGTAGAGCGGACCGGGGATATCGGCCTGTGCCGGATCCTGTCCGAGACGGGCGTCGCAGCCGGCGTACGCCGCATCGAGGCCGTGACCGGCGCAAAGGCTGTCGAATCGCTGCAGGCCCAGGACGAGCGTCTGCGCCGGATCGCGGAAACCGTCAATTCCGGCCTCGACGAAGTCGAACAGCGGGTTGATCAGGTCGCCGAGCGAAGCCGCCGGCTCGAGAAAGAACTCGAGCAGGCCAAGGCCCGGCTCGCCAGCCAGGCGGGCGGCGATCTTGCCGCGCAGGCGGTCGAGATCGATGGCCTCCAGGTGCTCGCGGCCCGGCTCGATGACGCCGATTCGAAAACCCTGCGTGAGACCGTTGACGGGCTGAAGGGGCGACTCGGTGCCGCCGCCGTCGTGCTCGGAACGGTCGCGAACGGCAAGGTCCAACTCGTCGCCGGCGTCACCAACGGCGAGACCGGTCGCATCCGCGCGGGTGATCTCGTCAACCACGTCGCCGGTTTCGTCGGCGGCAAAGGCGGCGGCCGTCCGGATATGGCTCAGGCGGGGGGCAACGATCCCGCCGGGCTGGATGATGGGCTGGCCGACGTCACGCGCTGGGTTCGCGAACGGCTCGGCTGACTATACTCACCTGCAATATCCCGAAAACCGCAGCCATGGGAGTTCAGCACGCGGTATGAGCCTGCTAGTGCAAAAATTCGGCGGTACGTCCGTCGGCACCATCGAGCGGATCGAACACGTCGCCGATCTGGTCAAGGCCTCGCGTGAGCAGGGGCATGACGTGGTCGTCGTCGTCTCCGCCATGAGCGGTGAGACCAATCGCCTGATCGATCTTGCGAAACAGGTGATGCCCAAGCCCACGCCGCGCGAGCTCGACGTGCTCATGTCGACCGGCGAACAGGTCACGATCGCACTCCTGGCGATGGCGCTGGAGAAGCGTGGCTGTCCGGCGCGCTCGTATACGGGCGGCCAGGTCCCGGTGCAGACCGATGAGACGCATAACAAGGCCCGGATCGAGAGCGTCGGCCGCGAGCGGATCGATGCCGATCTCGCCGCCGGCCGCGTGGTGGTGGTCGCCGGGTTCCAGGGCGTCGATGCCGCGGGCAATATCACGACGCTCGGACGCGGCGGCTCGGATACCTCGGCGGTCGCCCTGGCGGCCGCGCTCAAGGCCGACGAATGCCAGATCTTCACGGACGTTGACGGCATCTACACGACCGACCCGCGGATCGAACCGCGAGCCCGTCGCCTCGACCGGATCACGTTCGAGGAGATGCTCGAGCTCGCGAGTCTCGGCGCCAAGGTGCTGCAGATCCGCGCGGTCGAGTTCGCCGGCAAGTACAACGTGCCGCTGCGCGTACTCTCCAGTTTCCAGGAGAACGGCGGCACCCTGATCACCTATGAGGAGCCCGCAATGGAAGACGCCGTCATTTCCGGCATCGCGTTCAACCGCGACGAGGCGCAGATTCGCGTCGCCGGCGTGCCCGACCAGCCGGGGATCGCCCGCCGGATCATCGGCGCGGTCTCCGATGCCAATATCGAAGTCGACATGATCCTGCAGAACGTGGCCTCCGATGGCGGTATCGCCAACTTCACGTTCACGGTGCACCGCAACGACTACCAGCAGGCCCTGGAGCTGGTCCGGGGCGTGACCGAGGAAATCGGCGCGGAGCGCGTCGATGGCTCGGAGAATATCGTCAAGATCTCGCTCGTCGGCGTCGGGATGCGCTCCCACGCGGGCATCGCGACCAGGATGTTCGAGGCGCTGGGCAACGAAGGGATCAACATCCACATGATCTCGACCTCCGAGATCAAGATCTCGGTCGTGGTCGACGAGAAGTACCTGGAGCTCGGCGTGCGGGCCCTGCACGCCGCGTTCGGGCTGGACGCTCCCGCGAAGGCCGTGGGACAATTGGAGTAGCCACAAGGCGCCAGAAAAGAACAAACAGTCCCCCGCAAAGAGGGGGCGGCGCGGGCAACGGAACGGGGTCCGATTGGGAGGTCGACCCCTGCCGATTCGAGGTGAAGAGTTACAGGAGTATGAAATCATGCTGATCCTTACGCGCCGCGTAGGCGAGACCCTTATGGTCGGCGACGAAGTATCCGTCACCGTGCTCGGGGTCAAGGGAAATCAGGTCCGACTCGGAGTGAATGCCCCGAAAGATGTCGCCGTGCATCGTGAAGAGATCTACGAGCGCATCAAGAGCGAGCAGGATCCCGTAGAAGGCGAATGATCCCGGGGGCCACCCGGTTGCCCGGGTGGCCCCATAGTCTGTAAGCTCCCGATCCGCGCCGCTGGTCGCGAGCAGAAATCCGGAGAGATGGCCGAGTGGTCGAAGGCGCTCCCCTGCTAAGGGAGTAAGGGGTTGATAGCCCCTTCGAGGGTTCGAATCCCTCTCTCTCCGCCATATAAACGAAAAGCCCCGCCAACAGGCGGGGCTTTTTGTTTATGCGGTGCAGAGCGGTGTGGACGAACCCTCCCGGTTCGACAAATCGGCAGGAAAGCCGATTTGGACGCCGACCAACGGGAGGCGCCCCGAAGGGGCGAGGGCCAAGGATGGCCCGAGTCTATCCCTCGAAGATCCCTCGAGACCCGTTTCAGGACTCCACGCCCCGACTTTGCATCGCCCACCGCTGCGATAAAAACGCTTCTGAGTAGACGTCCACGCCGCATCCCACGACTCTTACCGCGTGCCGCCGACGACTATCTATCAGCCAGCAGCTGTCGACGAACGATATCGCACGACATCGAGGCCGTATGACCGGCATACGCAAGCCCGGCATAGAGCCGGCTACGAGGCTGACGAACTGCCTCACATCTGCGAGCAAGCTCGCTCGCACAGGCATCGGCGGTCGCGTGGATTGCTGAAGTTTGTAGGAGCGAGCTTGCTCGCGATTGGTTCGGGGATCGTGGCGGGCGGCGACTATCGAAGTGGTGGGGATAACAAAGCCGGCATTGAGCCGGCTTTGTTATCTGGCGCGCCCGGGAGGATAGACTCGGGCCATCCATGGCCCTCGCCCCTTCGGGGCGCCTCCCTTCGGTCGGCGTCCAGATCGGCTTCCTGCCGATCTGTCGAACGGGGGGTTCGAATCGAGTCCCCCGGTCCCGCCAGACATAAAAAAACCGGCTTGAAGCCGGCTTTTTTATGTCTGGCGCGCCCGGGAGGATTCGAACCCCCGACCTCATGGTTCGTAGCCATGCGCTCTATCCAACTGAGCTACGGGCGCCTGTCGAGAACGCGGGATTATCCCGGGGAGCGACGGTTGGGTCAAGGTGCTTGGCTATTTCAGATTGGCATCCGTCGGATGTCCGTCGCGACGGGTATCGGGATCGAGGAAGCGCAGTAGCGGATGGCGGTGGCCTTCGATGGCGTTGGCCAGCAGCAAGGCCGCGAGCGGTGTCGTCAGAAGGCCGTGGGCGCCGTGGCCGGCGGAGATCCAGAGATGGTCGGCGAGGCGGCCGACGAGGGGGATTCGGTTGGGCGTGGTCGCGCGGAAGCCGACGAATCGGTCGATCGGATCGAGGGGGACGCCGAGGCCGAGACAGGTTTGCGCGAACCCGAGATTGGTCCGGTCGTCTTCGGCGCGTGGTGTCCGGTCGGTGTCGCCGCGCTGGAGGGTGGCGCCGGCCCAGTGGATGCCGTCGATCGCGGGGGTGACGTAGCCGCCACCCGATACGGGCACGCGCAGACCCGCGCTGGCGGCTGTGGCCTGAAACGCGGTGGCCTGGCCGCGGGCGGGGAGCAGCCAGCGGCGGGTCTGCGGCCACAGCCGCGTGCAGGCCGTGCCGGCGGCGAGGATCGTGGTCTCCGCCGTGGCGAGCGGTTCGCCCGTGGCGCTTTCCGCGGTCCAGCCATGGGGGTGTGCGACGAGTCGATCCACACGCGCGGAGAGCTGATGGATCCTCGCGCCATGCGCTTGCCGCAATGCCGTGGCCAGCCGATCGGGGTGGATGCAGCCGCCGCGGCTATGCAGGACGCCACCGGTGGGCGGTTCGATGCCAATGGCCGCGTGGGCCTCGGGCGGCGTTACGTGCCGCGCGTCCGGGTCGTCCGGCGGCACGCGCAGGTGGCGGGCTCGATCGCGTTCGTTGCCGGGCAGCAGGAGGGTGCCGCGCGCGATGCGGCCACAGTCGAGACCGGCCCGTTCGAGGTGGGCGAGCCAGGCCTCGGTGACGTTCAGGCCGCGGCGCCGGAGTCGGGTCAGGGGATCGGTCGCGCCGCCGATGGCGGGGGCCATGACGGCGGCGGGTATATCGGAGGCGCGGTCGGCGCCGTCATCCGCGATCAGGGTGACCTGCCATCCGCGCCGGGCGAGGGTGGCCGCGGCGGCGCTGCCGGCGAGGCCGCCGCCGATGATCAGGACGGACCGGGCGGGCCGGCTCACGCGGGTGCGTCGCTGTGCCCGTAGTTGCGCTCGACGTAGTCCTCGACGATCGCCTGGAATTCACCGGCGATGTTGTCGCCCTTGAGGGTGACGGTCTTCTCGCCGTCGACGTAGACCGGGGCGACCGGGCGCTCGCCCGTGCCGGGCAGGCTGATGCCGATATGGGCGTTGCGGCTCTCGCCGGGGCCGTTGACCACGCAGCCCATGACGGCGACACGCATCTCTTCGACGCCGGGATAGACATCCTTCCACTCGGGCATCCTGCGGCGCAGATGTGCCTGGATGTCCTCGGCCAGTTGCTGGAAGTAGGTGCTGGTCGTGCGTCCGCAGCCGGGACAGGCGACCACGCTCGGGACGAAGGCCCGCAAGCCGAGGCTCTGCAGGATGTGCTGGGCGACCTCGACCTCGCGGGTGCGCGGGCCGCCGGGCTCCGGCGTGAGGGAGATGCGTATGGTGTCGCCGATGCCTTCCTGCAGGAGCACGGACAGGGCGGCCGTCGAGGCCACGATGCCCTTGCTGCCGGTGCCGGCCTCGGTCAGGCCCAGATGCAGCGCCCATTCGCCGCGCTCGGCGAGGTCGCGATAGACCGCGATCAGGTCCTGAACGCCGCTCATCTTGCAGGAGAGCACGATCCGGTGCCGGGGCAGGCCGAGTTCCTCGGCGCGCAGGGCGCTGCCGATGGCGGATTCGACGACGGCCTCGCGGTTGATCAGGGTCAGGTCGCGCGGTTCGTCGCGCTGCTGGTTCTCGTCGAGCAGCCGCGCCATCAGGTCCTGGTCGAGACTGCCCCAGTTGACGCCGATGCGCACCGGCTTGTCGTACTGGATGGCGAACTCGATCATCTGCGCGAACTGCTCGTCGCGCCGCTTGCCCTTGCCGACATTGCCCGGGTTGATGCGGTACTTCGACAGCGCCTCGGCGCAGGCGGGGTGATTCGTCAGCAGCTTGTGACCGTTGAAATGGAAATCCCCGACCAGCGGCGTCGTGCAGCCGGCCGCGTCGAGGCGTTCACGGATATGCGGGACCGCGGCGGCGGCCTCGTCGCTGTTGACGGTGATCCGCACGATCTCCGAGCCGGCCTCGGCCAGTTCAAGGACCTGCTGGACGGTCGCTTCGATGTCGGCCGTATCGGTGTTGGTCATCGACTGCACGACGACCGGATGACTACCGCCAACCGTGACGTCGCCGACCGGGACGCCCACGGTGGGGCGACGCCGGATGGGATTGAGGGGGTCGCTCATCGCGCCTCCGGGATTCGGGCGTGGCCCGTAAGGGCGCATATTCTACCGCGCTGGCGGTGCCCGGACATAGGCCACCGCCGCAATCGTCCGGTAATTGGCACTCGTCCACCGGAAGTGCCAACCGGCGGGGTCGTTCGGTAGAATCGCGGCATGGCCGATACGGACAACACCAGCCCGCTGAACGAGCGCAGCCGGCACCTGCTGCAGGTGCTGGTCGAGCAGCATATCCGTGCCGGCGAGCCGATCGGATCGCGCAGCCTGGCGCGCGCCTCCGGGCTGGGGCTGAGCGCCGCGACCATTCGCAATGTGATGTGCGATCTCGAGGAGCAGGGGTATATCCGCGCGCCCCATACCTCGGCCGGCCGCGTGCCGACCGAGCGTGGCTACCGGCTGTTCGTGGACAACCTGCTCGGGATGAAACCGACCGGTCAGATCTCCGCGGCGGAGCTGCGCGAGCAGCTGCAGCTGGATGCCGACGATGCGCCGCAGGATCTGGTCGAGTCGGTCTCGTCCTTTTTGTCCGGTTTTACCAGCATGGCCGGTGTCGTCACGCTGCCGCGGCGGGAAGTCTCGAAGCTGCGCTATATCGAGTTCCTGCCGCTCGGCGAGCAGCGCGTGCTCGTGATCCTCGTGGTCAACGACCACGAGGTGCAGAACCGGGTCATCCACACGGATCGCGATTACAGCCGCGCGGAGCTCGAGCGCGCCGGGAATTACCTGAACCGACAGTTCGGCGGCCGGGATCTGAGCGATGTGCGGGCCTCGCTGCAGCGCGAACTGCGCGCGGCACGCCGGGAGCTGGACCGCATGATGGACGCGGTCGTGGACATGGCCGGCAAGGCCTTTTCGCCCGACACCCGAACCCGCGAGGATGCGAATTTCGTCCTCGCGGGCGAGACCAATCTGATGAATTTCGAGGAGCTGTCGGACGTCGACAAGCTCAAGTCGCTGTTCGAGACCTTCAACCGCAAGCGCGATCTCTACGATCTGCTCGAGCGCTGCTCGCAGGCGGACGGCCTGCAGATCTACATCGGCCGGGAGTCCGGCTACGAGGTGCTCGACGACCTCAGTATCGTGACCGCGCCGTATTCGCAGGGCACCGACGTCGTCGGCGTGCTCGGCGTGATCGGTCCGACCCGCATGGAATACGACCGGGTGATTTCGGTGGTGGATGTCACCTCCCGACTGCTCGGTGCGGCCTTGAATTCCCGTTCGTGAGCCCCATATGGGCCTGAGTCACGTGGTGCGCCGCGTCTCCCCGGCGCCGCAGGGCCGGGGTTTGTGTCGGCGGCCACCGATCGGTTTGGAAGCAGTTACGGAGGCGCAGCATGGCGAACGAGCAGTCCGCGGAACAGCCGGAGACCCAGCGGGACGTCCGCGAAGAGACCGCCAGGGAAGAGCAGGACGAGACCGGCGCCACCGAGGCCCCGGAGGGCACCGACGGCGGCGAGCAGGGCGCGGCGGGCGATGACCCGCAGGCCGAGATTGAACGCCTGCGTGCGGAGCTCGAGCAGGCCGAGGCCCGCGCCGATGAGAACTGGCAGCGCGTGCTGCGCACGGAGGCGGAGAAAGACAATATCCGCAAACGGGCGCAGAAGGATGTCGACAGCGCGCGCAAGCAGGCGGTCGAGAAGATGGCCAACGAACTGTTGGGCGTGCGCGACAGTCTTGAACTCGGTGTCGACGCCGCACAGCAGGACGATGCCGACATCGCCAAGGTACGCGAGGGCACCGAGCTGACCCTGCGGATGCTGTCCCAGGCGATGGAGAAGTTCAGCATCGTCGAGATCAATCCGCTGGGCGAGAAATTCGACCCGGACTTCCATCAGGCGATGTCCATGCAGGAAGTCGAGGGATACGAGAGCAACACCGTCTACCAGGTGATGCAGAAGGGTTATCGCCTGGAGGACCGCCTGCTGCGCCCCGCTTTGGTGATGGTGGCGAAGTAAACCGCTTGAAACGGGGCGAGCCGACCCCAACTTCGGTCATAGGCGGCGTAGCGCCGTAGACAGAATTTCGCAGAGCTGGAGGAAGCAACATCATGGGTAAGATGATCGGTATCGACCTCGGGACGACCAACTCCTGCGTCGCCCTCATGGAGGGGGACAGCACCCGGGTAATCGAGAACAGCGAGGGCGCGCGCACGACGCCGTCCGTCGTGGCCTTCGCCGAAGACGGCGAGGTGCTCGTTGGCGCGCCGGCCAAGCGCCAGGCGGTGACCAACCCGCACAACACGCTGTATGGCGTGAAGCGCCTGATCGGGCGCGCGTTCGATGAGGACGAAGTCCAGAAGGACATCAAGTACGTCCCGTACAAGATCGTGAAGGCCGACAACGGCGATGCGTGGGTCGAGGCCAACGGCAAGCAGATGGCGCCGCCGGAGGTTTCCGCGCGCGTGCTGCAGAAGATGAAGAAGACCGCGGAGGAGTATATCGGCGAGGAAGTCACCGATGCCGTGATTACCGTGCCCGCGTACTTCAACGACTCGCAGCGCCAGGCGACGAAGGACGCCGGACGGATCGCCGGTCTCAACGTCAAGCGCATCATCAACGAGCCGACCGCCGCGGCGCTGGCCTATGGGCTGGACAAGAAGCGCGGCGATCAGAAGGTCGCGGTGTACGACCTGGGCGGCGGCACGTTCGATATCTCGATCATCGAGATCGCGGAGGTCGATGGCGAGCACCAGTTCGAGGTGCTGTCGACCCACGGTGACACCTTCCTCGGTGGCGAAGACTTCGACCTGACGATCATCAACTACCTCGCGGAGACCTTCAAGAAGGAGAGCGGGATCGACCTCAACAGCGATCCGCTTGCGCTCCAGCGCCTCAAGGAGGCCGCCGAGAAGGCGAAGATCGAACTGTCCGCGGCGCAGCAGACCGAGATCAACCTGCCGTACATCACGGCGGATCAGAGCGGGCCCAAGCACCTCAACATGAAGATGACGCGGGCCAAGCTCGAGTCGCTCGTCGAGGACCTGGTCAAGCGCACGATCGAGCCCTGCAAGACGGCGCTGAAGGATGCCGGTCTCAATGCGAGTGGCGTGGACGAAGTGATCCTGGTCGGTGGCCAGACGCGCATGCCGCTGGTGCAGAAGAAGGTCGAGGAATTCTTCGGCAAGCAGCCGCGCAAGGACGTCAACCCGGACGAGGCCGTGGCGGTCGGTGCGGCGGTTCAGGCCGGCGTGCTCGGCGGCGACGTCAAGGACGTGCTGCTGCTCGACGTGACGCCGCTGTCGCTCGGCATCGAGACCATGGGCGGCGTGATGACGCAGCTCATCGAGAAGAACACCACGATCCCGACCAAGGCGTCGCAGGTCTTCTCGACCGCCGAGGACAACCAGTCCGCGGTGACGGTCCACGTCCTGCAGGGCGAGCGCCAGATGGCGAAGGACAACAAGTCCCTCGGCCGCTTCGATCTGAGCGATATCCCGCCGGCGCCGCGCGGCGTGCCGCAGATCGAGGTGACCTTCGACATCGACGCGAACGGCATCCTCAACGTCTCGGCGAAGGACAAGCAGACCGGCAAGGAGCAGTCGATCGAGATCAAGGCCTCCAGTGGTCTGTCCGAGGAAGAGGTCGAGGCGATGGTCAAGGATGCCGAGACGCACGAGGAGGAAGACCGCAAGCAGCGTGAACTGGTCGATACCCGCAACCAGGCGGACAACCTGATTCACGCCACCGAGAAGTCGCTGCAGGAGTACGGCGAGCAGATCTCGGGCGACGCGAAGCAGAAGGTCGAGCAGGCGGTCGAGAACCTTCGTGAAGCCATGAAGGGCGACGACAAGGAGACCATCGAGACCCGCACCCGCGAACTCTCCGAGGCATCCGGTGAGCTGGCCCAGGCCGCACAGAGCCAGGCCGGCAGCGAAGCCGACGCCGCGGAGGGCCAGCAGCAGAGCGGGCAGGACGACGAGGTCGTCGACGCCGAGTTCGAGGAAGTCAACGACAACGAATCGAAGAAGAGCTGATTCGGCGGCCCGCTCCGGCGGGCCGTAACGTTCGTTGTCGCCGGGACGTCCCGGCCGGTCGCTGACCGGTCGCGGACGTTTCCGTTTGTGCGATCGGTCGATGGGCAAGGGCCGATTACCACAGGGGAGGAGCCTGGATCATGTCCAAGCGGGATTATTACGACGTACTCGGGGTCGGCAAGAACGCCAGCGAGTCCGAGATCAAGAAGGCCTATCGGAAACTGGCGCAGAAGTACCACCCTGACCGCAATCCCGATGACGAAGAGGCGCTGGAGAAATTCCGCGAGGCCAAAGAGGCCGCGGAAGTGCTGTCGGATTCGCAGAAGCGCGCCGCCTACGACCAGTTCGGTCATGCCGGTGTCGATGGCAGCGCCGGCGGCGGTGGCGGCGGCTTCGGCGGCGGTGCCGACTTCTCCGACATCTTCGGCGATATGTTCGGCGATATTTTCGGTGGTGGACGCCGGCGCAGCGGTCGTGGCGCGGACCTGCGCTATAACCTCGAGATCAGCCTCGAGGATGCCGTCCAGGGTACCGAAACCGAGATCCGCATCCCGACGCTGGTCGAGTGCGAGGCCTGCAAGGGCTCCGGTGCGAAGCCCGGATCCACGCCGAAGACCTGCGGGACCTGCCGCGGTATCGGCCAGGTCCGGATGCAGCAGGGCTTTTTCTCGATCCAGCAGACCTGTCCGACCTGTCAGGGCAGCGGCCAGCAGATCGATGATCCCTGTGGCCAGTGCCGCGGGAGCGGGCGCACCGAGGAGCAGAAGACGCTGTCGGTGAAGGTGCCGGCCGGTGTCGATACCGGCGACCGTATCCGGCTGTCCGGCGAAGGCGAGCCGGGCGAAAACGGGGCGCCGTCGGGCGATCTCTACGTCGAGGTCCGGGTCAAGCCGCATCCGATCTTCGAACGCGACGGCGCCAATCTGATCTGCGATGTCCCGCTCGATATCGCCACGGCCGCGCTTGGCGGCGAGGTCGATGTGCCGACGCTGGACGGGCGCGTGAAGCTCAAGATCCCGGCCGGGACGCAGTCCGAGCGGGTCTTCCGCCTGCGCGGAAAGGGCGTCAAGCCGGTCCGCGGGGGTGCCAAGGGCGATGTGCTCTGTCGCGCGCGCGTGGAGACGCCGGTGAACCTCACCAATCGGCAGAAGGAAATCCTGGAAGAACTCCAGGCGAGCTTCGAAGACGATACGCGCAAGCACAGTCCCCGCCAGAACAACTGGCTGGACGGCGTGAGAAAATTCTTTGAAGATATCGGGCTTTGACCGCCCGGGCAGTGTGGACGCGAGGCATCGATGACCCGAGTCGCGATTAACGGTGCGGCCGGCCGCATGGGCCGGAATCTGCTGGCCGCCTGTATGGAGCACCCCGATCTCGAGGTCAGCGCGGCCCTGGAGCATCCGGGACAGGCCGCGCTGGGCCAGGATGCCGGGGTGCTTGCGGGCGGCGATCCTACCGGGGTTGTCGTGACGGACGATCCCGCCGCGGCGCAGTTCGATGTCGTGATCGATTTCACCCGCCCGGAGGGTACGCTCGCGATAATCACGCACTGCCTGGAGCGGCAGGTGCCGATCGTGATCGGAACCACCGGGCTATCTCCCGAGCAGCGGGCCGAGGTCGCAACCGCGGGCCACTACATACCGGTTCTGATCGCGCCGAATACCGGTATCGGGGTCAATCTCCTCGCCGGTCTGGTGGAGCAGGCGGCCCGGACACTGGGTCCGGAATACGACGCGGAGGTGATCGAGGCGCATCACCGCCATAAGGTTGACGCCCCGTCCGGCACTGCGCTGTACCTCGGTGAGGCGATCGCCAGTGGTCGGGGCGAGAAACTGGCCGATCGGGCGGTCTATGCGCGCGAGGGCCATACCGGAGAGCGCGAAGCCGGGGAAATCGGCTTCTCGACGATCCGGGGTGGTGACATCGTGGGCGAGCACACCGTCCTGTTCGCCGGTCCGGGCGAGCGCATCGAGATCACGCATCGGGCATCCAGCCGCATGCTGTTCGCGCGGGGGGCGGTCCGGGCGGCGGCCTGGATGGCCGCGCAGCGTCCCGGTCTGTATGACATGCAGGATGTACTCGGCCTGACCCGCTGAACGCGATCGAAACGCTCCCCGCAAATCACGAATCGAACACGGAGGACCACGCGTGAGTCGTATTGCAGCCGTTTTCCCGGGTCAGGGTTCCCAGAGCGTCGGCATGGTTGCCGCGCTCGGCGAACAGTGGCCCGAGGTCGGACAGACCTTCCAGGAGGCATCCGAGGTCCTCGGTTACGACCTCCAGGCCGTTGTCCGGGACAACCCGGATGATCGGCTCAATCAGACCGAGTATACCCAGCCGGCGATGCTGGCCGCCGATGTGGCGGTTGCCCGTGTCTGGTCGGCGGCGGGCGGACCGGAGCCGGCCCTTGCCGCCGGCCACAGCCTCGGTGAGTACGCCGCGCTCGTTCAGGCCGGGGCAATCGGCTACGCGGATGCGATCCGCCTGGTAGCCGAGCGTGCCCGGCTCATGCAGAATGCGGTCCCGGCCGGTGAGGGCGGCATGGCCGCGCTGCTGGGGCTGGAAGACGACCGCGTGGCCGAGATCTGCGAGCACCTGCAGACCGAGCGTATTGTCGAGCCGGTGAATTTCAACGCGCCCGGGCAGGTGGTGATCGCCGGGCATGCCGACGCGGTCGCGCAGGCGATCGAGGCGGCGCGCGAAGCCGGTGCCAAACGCGCCGTCGAGCTGCCGGTGTCGGTACCGTCGCACAGCAGCCTCATGAAGGATGCCGCGGCCAGCCTCGCCGAATACATGGCCAATATCGAATTCCGTGCGCCCCGCATGCCGGTGGTGCACAACGTCGATGCGGCGGTGCACGCGGATGTGGACGGGATCCGTGAGGCATTGCGGCGACAACTGTACAATCCCGTGCGCTGGACGGATTCGGTCCAGGCGCTGCGTGACGCCGGCGCCGAAGTCTTCGTCGAGCTGGGCCCCGGCAAGGTACTGACGGGGTTGGCCCGACGGATCGATCGATCCATGACCGCATTGGCGGTCGAGGATCCGGCGAGCCTCGAAAAGGCACTCGATTACTGCAGGGAGAATGGAGCATGAGCCTCGATGGCGATGTAGCACTGGTCACCGGCGCGAGCCGCGGGATCGGGCAGGCGATCGCGCAGGAACTGGGACGCCAGGGTGCGACGGTGATCGGCACGGCGACCAGCGAGGCGGGTGCCACCGCGATCGGCGAGAGCCTGGAGGCCGCGGGCATCCGCGGCGGCGGCCGGGCGCTGGACGTCCGTGACAGTGAGGGCGTCGATGCGCTGGTGAAGTCCATCGCGGCGGAGTTCGGGCCGGTCACGGTGCTGGTGAACAATGCGGGCATCACGCGCGACAATCTCCTGATGCGCATGAAGGATGCCGAGTGGGAGGAAGTGATCGACACCAACCTCGGGTCGATTTACCGTGTCGCGCGCTCGTGCATCCGGGGCATGATGAAGGCGCGGCGTGGTCGGATCGTGAATGTGGCGTCCGTGGTCGCCGCCACCGGCAACGCGGGGCAGGCGAACTATGCGGCGGCCAAGGCCGGTATGGTGGGCTTCACCAAGTCGCTCGCGCAGGAAATCGGCAGCCGTGGCATCACGGTCAACTGCGTCGCCCCTGGATTCATAGACACGGACATGACACGCTCTCTTCCGGAGGCGTCACGCGCGTCGCTGCTGGAGGAGATCCCGGTCGAACGCTTCGGGAAACCGGAAGAGATCGCGCATGCGTGCGCGTTCCTGGCGTCGCCGGAGGCCTCCTATATCACCGGGCACACGTTGCACGTGAACGGTGGCCTGTACATGTCGTGACAGCGTCAACGTAAGGCGCTTTCGAGATGTTATTTGTAACTTGTTGATAATAAAAATCCGTTCGACGTGATCATTACGATTCGAACGGTGTCGAAGCGGGTAGATAGGCAGGGGTGATTCCCCTACAATACGCCGCACGCAAACCAAGGCTGCACCACCTGGATTTCGGAGGACCAACCCGACATGAGCAGTGTTGAAGAACGCGTCAAGAAGATCGTCGTCGAGCAACTCGGCGTCAAAGAAGAAGAAGTGACCAATGCCGCCTCGTTCGTCGATGATCTGGGCGCGGATTCGCTCGACACCGTCGAGCTGGTCATGGCACTCGAGGAAGAGTTCGAGTGCGAAATCCCGGACGAGGAAGCCGAGAAGATCACGACCGTCCAGCAGGCGATCGATTACATCAACAACAATCTCGGCTGAACGGGCCTGACGACAGCCGGCCGGCGCATCCCTCCGCGAGTCACCAATGGATCGCCAGGGGATCCGCCGGCCGGTCACGGGTTTTCGCCGGTCCGGGCTCAGGGATCTGCCTGGTAGGCAGCCGGCGGCGTCAGAGTTCTGCCGGAACGCAGGGGATAAGCACCTTGAGCAAACGGCGCGTAGTGGTTACCGGGCTCGGCGCGGTCTCGCCGGTGGGCAACACCGTCGAGGCGTCGTGGGAGTCGATCCTGGCCGGACGTTCCGGCGCCGCACCGATCTCGGCGTTCGATGTATCGTCGTACAGTGTTCGCTTCTCTGCATCGGTCAAGGATTTCGACGTATCCGATTACCTGTCCCCGAAAGATGCCCGCAAGATGGGTCTGTTCATCCATTACGGGATGGCGGCCGGTATCCAGGCGGTTGAGGATGCGGGGATCGAGGTGACGGACGGAAACCGGGATCGGATCGGCGTTTCGATCGGTTCCGGCATCGGCGGGCTGCCCGAGATCGAGCACTCGGTCGACGTCCTTCAACAGGGTGGCCCCCGGAAGCTTTCCCCGTTCTTTGTCCCCGCGACGATCATCAACATGATCGCCGGCAATCTGTCCATTCGCTACGGATTCCAGGGACCGAACATCTCCATCGTCACGGCATGCACGACCGGTACGCACAATATCGGTGACGCCGCGCGGATGATCGAATACGGCGATGCCGACGTCATGGTCGCGGGCGGCGCGGAGAATGCCACTTCGCCGCTCGGGCGTTGCCGGATTCGCCGCGGCTCGCGCGCTGTCGACGCGCAATGACGATCCCGAGCGTGCGAGTCGGCCATGGGATCGTGGGCGTGACGGTTTCGTACTCGCCGACGGCGCCGGTGTCCTCGTGCTGGAAGAATACGAGCACGCGAAGGCGCGTGGCGCGACGATCTACGCGGAGCTCGCAGGCTATGGCATGAGCGCCGATGCGCATCACATGACCCAGCCGGCCGCAAACGGTGACGGGGCGTATCGATGCATGCGCAACGCGCTGGTCAACGCCGGCATGAACCCGGATCAGGTCGATTACGTCAACGCGCACGGGACTTCGACGCAGGTTGGGGATGTGGCCGAGGTCGCGGCGCTGAAGAGCGTATTCGGCGACCACGCGACGGCGCTCGCGGTCAGTTCGACCAAGTCCATGACGGGGCATCTCCTCGGTGCGGCGGGTGGCCTGGAGGCGGTTTTCTCCATCCTGGCCATGCGCGATCAGGTGGCGCCGCCGACGATCAATCTCGATGAGCCGGACGAGGGCTGCGATCTCGATTTCGTGCCGCATGAGGCGCGCTCGATGAAGATCGGCAGCGTGCTCTCCAACTCGTTCGGTTTCGGCGGAACCAACGGCACACTGGTGTTCCGTCAGGTCTGACGGCACGCGGTGGCACACCGCCCTTGAACCCCCCAGACGCCCCCCGGATCCTTGTCAACGGCACGGAATGCAGTTCGGTCGATGTGACCGATCGCGGTTTCGCGCTGGGGGACGGGCTGTTCGAGACCATTGCTATCCGTGACGGGGTGCCGCGGTTCTGGCAGGCGCACGCCGAACGCCTGCTGGACGGGTGCCGGCGGTTGGCCATCCCGGCGCCGTCGATGGATGTGCTGGCGCATGAACTGGAATGTGTGCGGGCAGGTGCATCATCGGGTACGGCCAGGATCACGGTCACCCGCGGCCCCGGTCCGCGTGGCTATGCGCCACCGCCGGAACCGTCGCCCACGCGCGTCGTCGGGTTCTACCCGGCGGCGACTGGATCGGCACACAAGCCACGATTCTCGCTGCGCTGGTGCGAGACGCGCCTTGCATTGCAACCGGCGCTGGCCGGCCTGAAGCACCTGAACCGCCTTGAACAGGTGCTCGCGCGGGCGGAGTGGAATGATCCCGGCATCGACGAAGGCATCATGCTGGCCACCGATGGCCGTGTGGTCGAATGCGTGATGTCGAATCTGTTTCTCGTTGTCGATCAGACCCTGGTAACCCCCGCACTTGACGAATGCGGTGTCAGCGGAGTGATGCGCCGCCAGGTCCTGGAGACCGCCCGGCGGTCAGGCATCGACACCGAAGTCCGACGGGTGGAGCCGGTTGAAGTCGAGCGGGCGTCCGCGGTCTTCGTGACCAACGCGCTGCGCGGTATCGTGGCGGTCGAGCGCATCGGCGATCTGCAGTACAGTCCCCACGAGCCTGTCGTGCAACACCTGATGGATCGCCTGGAGACCGTTGATGGCTAAGCGTCGCCGGAAGGCCTGGCTCGCGGGATTCGTGGTTTTACTGGCTTCCGTTGGCGGCGGTGTCACCGCGGCCGACTTTTTCCGTTTCCTGCACAGCCCGGTCCAGATCGAGCCTGGCACGGACGTCGTGTTCACGATCGAGCCGGGCACTCCGGTACGGCGAATCGCGGACCGTCTGGCGGCAAGGGGCCTGATCGATCGCCCGCTGTATTTGCGCGCGACCGCGCGTTTCACGGGGGACGCCACGCGCATCCAGGCAGGGGAGTATGTGCTCGAGCGCGGCATTACTCCGTATCGGATGCTCGAAAAGTTCGTCCGCGGGGACGTGAAGCAGTATCGGTTCGCCGTGATCCCCGGGTGGACTTTCGATGAGATGATGGTTGCGCTCTGGAGTCATGACGCCGTCGAACCGACACTCGACGGTCTGTCGCCCGGGGAGATCATGGCGGAGCTCGGCTATCCGGATCAGCACCCCGAGGGCCGTTTTTTCCCGGACACCTATCAGTTCTCCCGCGGGCGCACGGACCGTGAAGTGCTTGCGCGGGCCCACGACCGTATGCAGAAGGTCCTTGCCGAGGAATGGGAAAACCGGACCGAAGGTCTGCCACTGGATACCCCGTACGAGGCTTTGATTCTGGCCTCGATCGTGGAGCGCGAAACCGGTGTCCCGGAAGAACGCGCCCGGATTGCCGGGGTGTTCGTCGAACGCCTCGAACGCGGCATGCGACTGCAGACGGATCCGACGGTGATCTACGGCATGGGCGACGAGTACGACGGTGATATCCGCTACCGCGATCTGCGTAAAGACACCCCGTACAACACGTACACGCGCGGCGGGCTGACGCCGACTCCGATCGCGATGCCCTCGCGTGCGGCGATCCACGCCACTCTCCATCCGGACCGGCGTGGTGAAGTCTACTTCGTCTCGACCGGTGAGGGTCGGCACGTCTTCTCGAAAACCCTGAAAGAACACAATGAGGCCGTCGTGAAATACCAGCTCGGCGGTGATGCCTCGCGTTTGCGCGGGAACAATCGCGACGACGGGGCCGAGGACGAATGAGCTGGAGCGCAGCTTGAGCACTGGTAATCGCTTTATCACGCTCGAGGGGATCGAGGGGGTCGGCAAATCGACCCATGTCGAGGCCGTCGTCGATGCGCTTCGTGGACGCGGGGAATCGGCGGTACGCACGCGTGAACCGGGCGGTTCCCCGGTGGCGGACCGGATCCGGTCGCTGCTGCTCGACCCCGACGGTGAGGCACCACTGGCGGAGACGGAATTGCTCCTGTTGTTCGCGGCGCGATCGGAACACCTCGCGCGGGTGATCCAGCCGGCGCTTGATGGCGGCCAGTATGTTGTCTGCGATCGTTTTACCGATGCGACCTATGCCTACCAGGGCGGTGGGCGGGGCCTGTCGTCCGAGCGCATCGCGGCGCTCGAGGCCTGGGTCCAGGGCGAACTGCGACCCGACCTCACGATCCTGCTCGATGCGCCCGTGCAGGTGGCGCTGGAGCGTGCCCGCGGGCGTGGCGCGACCGATCGTTTCGAGCGCGAGACCACGGCGTTCTTCGAGCGTGCCCGCGACGTTTATCTGGAGCGGGCACGGGCGGAACCGGGTCGCTTCCGCGTTATCGACGCCACCGGCCCGGTGGAACGGGTCCGTGACCAGGTGGTGGCCGCGGCCCTGGAGGCAACATGACCGCTGCAACCGTACCGCCGTGGCAGGAGGCGCGCTGGGAGCGCGTGCAGAGCCTGCGCCGTGCCGGTCGATTGCCGCATGCGCTGCTGATCAGCGGACCCGGCGGGACCGGTGAAGGCCTCTTCGCGGACGCCCTCATGCAGGCGCTTCTGTGTTCGGCAACAACCGCGACAACGCCCTGCGGGGAGTGCAGCGCATGCCAGGAATACACCGCTGGCACCCACCCGGACGCGATCCGGGTAGAGCCGGAGGAGGCCGGCAAGGCCATCGGGATCGATCGAATCCGCGAACTCACGGGCCGTCTGAATCTCACCAGCGGTGGCCGTTCCAAAGTGGCGCGCATCGAACCGGCCGAGTCGATGACCCTGGCCGCCGCAAACAGTCTTCTGAAAACCCTTGAGGAACCGCCCGGCGACAGCGTCCTGCTGCTCGTGAGCGAGCGCCCCGCGCGGCTTCCGGCCACCGTGCGCAGCCGCTGTCAGCGCATTACGTTCGGCCTGCCCCCACGCGAGAGTGCACTCGCCTGGCTGCGCGATCGGTCGGAGATCGAGCACCCGGAACACTGGCTGGATCGCGCGGGCGGCGCCCCGTTGCGGGCTCTGGCAATGGCCGAGGCGGGATTCGACGAAACGCCACTGGTTTCGGCCCTGGTGCAGGCGATGGGTGAGGGCAGGATCGATCGCGCTTCGCTCGATGCCGGCAACGCGGTGCCGCTCGCGCGCAGCATCCCCGTTCTCGCAACGGCGGTCGAGGATATGATCCGTCTGCGATTCGCTTCCGATCCGCCGTTGCGCATGCCGCTGGAGGCTCAACGGTTGGCCGGGACCGGGGCGAGAGTGGACGTGCGCGCGCTGTTTGATTACCTTGATGAACTGCGGCGCTCGATTCCGGGACCCAGCAGTGCCCTGCGCGCCGATATCCAGTGGCATGGTCTGCTGGCCGATGCCGCGGAGACGGGGCGCAATCGCTACAACTGAAGCGGGGGAGCCGATGGCGGAACAGCAGGGCGGAGGCGGTGGTCGCCAGGGCATCATGTCCCTGACCATCAAGGACAAGGGCGCGCTCTACGCGGCCTATATGCCGTTCGTGAAAAACGGCGGCCTGTTCATCCCGACCAACAAGTCCTACAACTTCGGCGACGAGGTGTTCATGCTGCTGACGCTCATGGACGACAAGGAGCGCCTGCCGGTCGCCGGCAAGATCATCTGGATCACGCCGCAGGGCGCGCAGGGGAACAAGACCGTCGGCATCGGCGTCCAGTTCTCCGATCAGGATAACGGCGCCACGCGCAAGAAGATCGAAACCTACCTCGCCGGCGCCCTCAACGCCGACCGCCCGACGCATACCATGTAGCGTCCGTACCGGTCCGTTACCCGCCTTGACCGGATTGCTGTTCCCGGTAATGCAGCGGGCCGCCGGTAAACGGCGCGAAGCCGGTGCCGAAGATCGTGCCGGCGTCGACCAGGTCGCCGTCGGCAACGATGCCCTGATCGCGGGCGCGCTCGGCTTCGTCGAGCAGCGGCTCGATCAGGTCCTGCCCGAGACGATCCAGTTCGGCGGGCTCCAGCGAGATGCGGCCACGGTCCGGTTTGCCTTTCTTGTCGTAGACATAGAAGCCGCGTCCGCTCTTGCGGCCAAGGGTGCCGCCGTCGACCATTGAGCGCATCGACTGGGGTACCTCCAGGCCCAGTGGTTCGGCCATCACGTCGACGGCGGCGACGCAGACATCGAGGCCCACCGCATCCGCCAGTTCAAGGGGCCCCATCGGCATGCCGAACCGTTTCGCCGCCTCATCGAGCGACTCGCGCTGCGTGCCCCTGGCGTACAGCTCAGCGGCCTTGATCATGTAGGGCATCAGGACGCGGTTGACGAGGAAGCCGGGCGCGCTCTTGACGCGCAACGGCAGCTTGTCGGCGCTCGCGATGAGTGCCTGGCCACGATCCAGGTTCGTGCTGTCGCTTTGATCGCCGGCGACGATCTCGACCAGGGGCATCTTCGCGACCGGGTTGAAGAAGTGCAGGCCGATCAGTCGGCCGGGTTGCTGCAGGCCTTCAGCCAGCTGCTCGAGCGGCAGGCTGGAGGTGTTCGTGGCCAGGATCGCGTCCTCGCGCATGCGCGGCTCGAGCGAGCGGAACAGCCCCGTTTTCGCATCGAGGTTCTCGACGATCGCCTCGATGATGATGTCGGCGCCTTCGACACCGCGGTTGCCTGGATCAGGCGTCAGCCGGTCGAGCGCGGCGGTGACGCGCTCGGGGCGTTTGAGTCGCTTCTGGAACAGCGAGCGGGCGCGTTTGAGGGTCGAGGCGACCGCCTTGTCGCGTTCATCGAACAGCGTTACGCGGCAGCCGTTGAGCGCCAGCCACGCGGCGATGTCGCCGCCCATGGTGCCGGCCCCGATGACATGAACCCGCCGCGGAATCGCGACGTCGCTCGAACGGGCCTCGCGCTTGAGTCGATCCTGCAGCAGGAACACGCGGATCAGATTGCCCGCCGTCGGGCCCTCGATCAGCCGCGTCAGCGACGTCCGCTCCGCCTTGATGCGCCGCGGTGCCGATTCACCGCCATGGCGCACCCAGAGATCGAGCATCGCGTACGGCGCGGGATAATGCTCGGGCCGCGCGCTCTGCTTGACCTGCCGCTGCATGATCGGCTTCAGGGCATAGCGGCCGGGCAGGGTGCCCGCGAGGCGCTGCCACCATTTCGGACGATGCCGGCCGGGATCGCGCCGGATCAGATCACGGGTCGCGTCGACGAGTTGCCACGGCGAGAGCGCGAAGTCCACAAGCCCCATACGCTGGGCGGCCCGGCCTTCCAGCGATCGCCCGGACAGCATCAGGTCGAGCGCTGCCGGCGCGCCGATCAGATCCGGCAGGCGGACGGTCCCGCCGAAACCCGGGTGGATGCCCAGGCGCACCTCGGGCAGGCCCAGGCGCGTCGACGGATCCCGGTCCGCGACCCGGTAGCGGCAGGCCAGCGCGAGTTCCAGCCCGCCGCCCAGGCAGAAACCGCGGATCAGGGCGACCGTCGGGGCGGTCATCGCCTCGATCCGGTCCATCACGCGCTGGCCTTTTTCGATCAGTGCGTCCGCTTCAGCGGCGTTCTCGATCGCTCCGAGTTCCTGCACGTTCGCGCCGGCGATGAAGCCGGACTTCGCGGACTGGAAAACGATCCCTTTCGGGCGATCGCCCGCGTCGAGTTCATCGAGCGCGGCTTCCAGTTCCCCGAGGACCTCGGTGGAGAGCGAATTCGCGGCCTCGCCCTGTACATCGAGGGTTACCCACGCGATGCCGTCGGCATCGCGCTCGATCGTGCAGTGCTGCAGTTTGGTACCGCTCATGCCGACACCTCCGGATTCTCGATCAGCATCGCGCCACCCTGGCCGCCGCCGATGCATTGCGTGGCCACGCCGCGGCGCCCGCCAGAGCGGCGCAGGACGTGCGCGAGGTGCAGGGCGATGCGGGCCCCGCTCGTACCGACGGGATGACCGAGGCTGATACCGCCACCATCGACGTTCAGCCGGTCGGGATCGATATCGCCCCACGGTTTGGACAGCCCGAGCTGCTCGCGGCAGTAACGGCGGTCGCGCCATGCCGCCGTGCAGGCCAGAACCTGGGCGGCGAAGGCCTCGTTCAGTTCCCAGTGGTCGATACTGCCGAGCGCGAAACGATGCCGCCGCAGCATCGGGGTAACGGCATGGACGGGGCCAAGCCCCATCTGAGCGGGATCGAGCCCGGCCCACTCGCTGTCCACGATCCGGGCAAGGACCGGGAGGCCGTGCTTCTCGACCGCCTCTTCGGAGGCGAGCATGACGGCGCAGGCACCATCGGTCACCTGCGCGCTGTTACCCGCCGTGACCTTGCCGTACGGTTTCTCGAATACGGGTTTGAGCCGACCGAGGTCCTCGACCGTACTCTCGCGGCGGACGCCATCGTCCAGGTCGTACGCCCGCCCGTCGAGACCATGCAACGGCTCCAGCTCGGGCAGCAGATCCTCGTCCTGCGCCCGCGCGAGCCGCTGATGGCTGCGGCAGGCATATTCGTCCATTTCCGTGCGCGTTATGCCGAAACGCCAGGCGATGTTCTCCGCCGTCTGCCCCATGGACATGCCACTGACGGGGTCGGTCAGTCCCTTGAGCAGGGCGACCACCGGTTTGAGCATGCCGGGGCGAAGCCGTCCAAGCTGTTTTGCCTTGGCAAGCGGCGTTTTGGCCCGGTTGAAGTCGGACAGCCATTCAACGAAGCGGGGATCAAACAGTAACGGGGCGCGGCTCATCGCCTCCGTGCCCCCCGCGAGGACCATTTCCGAGCGGCCCGCCTGAATGTCGTGCAGGCCGTTGTCCAGGGCCTGCATCCCGGAGCCGCAGTTGCGCTGCACGCTCCAGGCGGGTACCTGGTGACCGCAGCCGATCCGCAGCGCAATGATCCGCGCGATATTGGCCTCATCGGCTGCCGGTCCCGCGCAGCCGAAGATGACCTGATCGAGTGCGTCGGGCTCGAATGGCATCCGCAACAGGAGCTGACGGCTCGCCGCTACGCCGAGATCGGCCGCGCTGAAGGCATTCGGTTTACCGCGGAACTTGAGGAATGGCGTGCGGCTGCCGTCGACGATGTAGACGGGCCGCGCGCGGTCTTTGGATGTGCTGTTTCCGGATTGGGCCAACTGCCGACTCCCTCGCGGCCTGGCTGCCGCTCATCGCAGGATGTCCGATTCTAGCAGCCTATACAGTGTTGGCCATGGGCTCCGGGTTGGTGGCGTCGTCAATCGCCGTCGGCCGACCCGCTCGCGGCCTTGCGGCCGCGCAGCCAGTGACGAAGCCCCAGAAGCGTCGCGATGATGGCGAGACCGAGCGCAAGCGAGATCGTGATCCGCAGTGGATCCGGCTGCCGGGCCGCAGCCGCCAGGCTGTCGAGAAACGCGATCAGCACGATCATGCCCGGCGCCATGCCCACGACCGTACCGGCGAGGAAGGAAGCGATACGTATATGTGAAGTACCGGCGGCCATGCTGATAACGGTGAAATGAGCCACGGGCACCATGCGGAGCAGTGCGATGGTCAGAAAACCGTGGCGACCGATGCGTCGTGACAGATCATGGATCCGGCTGCCGGAAAGCTGTTCCACGTGACGGTGGCCGAGGCGGCGGCCGATCAGGAAACTGACGCCAGCGCTCGCGGTCGACGCCAGCAGGGCATAGACGAAGCCGAGCACCGGGCCGAATGCAATGGCTGTCAGGACGACCATCAGGGTCACCGGCAGCATGATCAGCCCCCCGCCTATGAATACCGCCAGCACCGCAAGCGGAGCCCAGGGTTCGTAACGGAAGCGCGCAAGCCATTGCCCGAGTTCCCCGGGATTCAGCGTTTCATGCAGCGGCGACCATATCCAGGCTCCGGCGAGGAGCAACAGGGCCACCAGAATCAGGGCCCAGCGCAATAGCCGTCGCCGGGCGGAATCGGTACCGGTACGCACCCAAGTCCGGAATCTGTGCCGTGGCGCGGGATTGAATATCTTCATGGGATGATAATAACGATCCCCGGCTGGGTTGCGCGCATTTCCCGCGTTATTGCACGCGTGGACAGCTTGCCGGGATACGGCTGCCCGGGGCGCGCCGCCCGGCGCCGTGTCGAACGTTGCCGGGACTCGAAATATGGTACGCAGCACCGGGAATTCTGATGGCCGGTGGCAGCAGGCCAGTCCGACGGCGTGACATTGCAACCCACGGGGGAAGATAATAGAGTCAAGCCCGTCGCTGCGCATGAACAAGAACATATAAGCCCCCGCGTGAACGCGGGTTCGTCCGCGGAACGTGTGCATTGGCAGGCGCGTCGGGGCATGTGCTCGGGGGAGCACGGCCCGGCCGGATGCGGAGCCTGCCGTACACTGCATGCCGGAGAGAGTGGCAATCGATGAGTGAACTTGTCCCGCTGAGCAACCTCGTTTCCGCATTGAAAGCGGCTACCGACGCCGGGAAATCCGGTGCCTTTTTTATCACCACGGATCAGCAGCACTCGGCCATGGTGACGCTCTCCGGGGGGACGATAACCGGCGTCAAATTCCGCAACACGCGCGGTTATGACGCGGCCACGTCATTGTCAAAGGTCGGCCAGCTCAAGTACCAGTCGGCCGCCGAACCCACCGAACTGCCCGGCGAAACGGCGCTCAATACCAGTGCCGTGTTCGAGATCCTGACGACCGGTGAAACCAGCGCCGTGTCCGGCGACACCGCCGCTCCCGCGATCGATGTCGACGCAGTACGGCAACGCTACATTTCGGCGATCGGACCGATCGGCGGGGCGCTGTTCGATGAAGCGGTCGAGGACCTCGGCGACGAGCTGAGCAAGCCGGCCGGAGTCCGCCAGTTGATCGAGCGGCTTGTCGAACAGATTGACGATGAAGCCGAGGCGGCCAGTTTCCGTAACGACGTCGGCGTCTGACGGGCGCCGACTTTTTCAGACAATCACAACCAACTGAAGACACGAGCGGATGCGCGATCGAACGCTCCGTGAGGGTATGACGGGAGGAAGGGCCTGACATGGCGAAAAAAGAGCAGAAGGGCAAGCAGAAAAAAGTGTCCTGGTACCGAAGCGTCCAGACCAAAATCCTGGTTACGCTGCTGGTCGTCACGACCCTGATTCTCGGTGGTTTTGCGATCTATAACCTCACCGAGGCAAGAGCCCGTCTTGAAACCGAACTCCAGCGCGTTGCCGAGACCACCGTCCAGCGCCTGTCCCAGCAGGTCATCGGTCCGATGTGGTCCCTGAACGACGATCAGCTCATCGAGTCGATCGAGGCCGCGATGCTCGAGCGGCGCGTGTATTCCGTCATTATCCGCGAAGAGGACCGCGAGTCGATTTATCTGGGTCGCCGTCGCGATGCCAATTGGAACATCACGCCTGCCAACAGCGATCCGGAAGGCGATTTCATCCTCAGCAAGACGACGCTCCTTCACGAGGGCGAGGAGATGATCGGCGTCCTGGAGGTCTATGTCAGCCGCCGTTTCCTGCAGCAACAGTTCAATGACCTCGTCATGAACGAAATCCGGCGCGCCGCGATCCTCGACCTCGCGCTGATCATCGTGACCCTTCTGCTGCTGCGCCGGCTCCTGGTTCGGCCCATTCGCGAACTGACCGATGCCTCGGAGCGGATCAGCGCCGGCCAGCTGAATACGAAGATCGATATCCGCTCGAAGGACGAGATCGGTATGCTCGCGGGGGCCATCAACAAGCTGCAGACAAGCCTGCGGATCGCGATGGAGCGAATGAAGAAGAGCGGGTGAGCGGTAGATCCTGTTGTTCACGGGCGAATGCGATTCCGTGAACATGATGGGGATACGACGATCAGGCACGGGAGAAAATGGGCGCGCCGTCCTGGCCTGATCGTCGTTGGCTCGGCTACCTGCCGGAGCCGCGGTGCTCTGGATCCCGACCCCCGGGCGGTCGTGAATCAGTGGTGGCGTTGCGCCGGGTGGTCGATCGTCGCGAGCTGCTGCCGCAGGGCGAAGAGGTCGCCGTGCACGGTTACCTCGACGATGCGTCCGTGCGCCGTGCGGAACAGGGCCACGCACTCGTGACGCACCTGGTGCCCTGACGGAGGGCATCCCAATGCTTCGCCGACATGCGTGCCGGTCCATGCGATCCGCGCGGCTGCACGGTCGCGGTCGACAATCACCTCCTGGATCTCCATTCGCAGATTGCGGAATGCACCGGTGAACTGTTCGGCATAGCGTTCGAGCCCGCGCGGTCCCTCCGCGGTCGTGCCCAGCGTCCCGCGGATCACCGCGTGCGGGCCGACGATCCGTTCGGCGGCACCGTAGTTGCGACTGTTCCAGAATTGATCGTAGAAGCGGCGTACGAGTTTACGGGTCGTATCCGCAGCGGTTTTGCGTCCGGGGTACATGCGCAACCTCCAGTCCGGGGCCCTGATCGACGGGGTGAAATCGGCCCGCGCGGGAACCAGTATGCCGTATCGGTCCCGCCTCCCGCGACATCACGGAGCGTTGGATCGCCAGTGGACCGTTTGCAGAGTATAGCCGCTCCGGCTCAATCGGAGGGGGGTTCGCGCCCGGCCGATCGTTCCATCTGATTCAGCACCGAGCGCAGCCCGCGATCCCGTACGCCGAGACGCTGAAGCCCGGCGACCGTTTCGCGGACGTACTCCGGGTTGTCGCCGCTCGCTCCGTGTGCCCCGAGGATGTGGCGTGCGGCATGTTCGGGTCTCAGGGAACCCGCGTACTGTTCGTGACTCCGATCCAGTACGAAGGTGAGGGCGGTAAACCGGCCCGCCTCGCAATGGACCGTAACGAGACGCGGGATATACACGTCGGTCACCATTTCCCGCTCCCACAGATACTCTGCGGTCGCGCGTTTGTTGTCCTCGGCGACCTCGAACATGCAGCCGAGACAGGAACCGCCCCGATCGAGCCCGAGGACGAGTCCGGGGCGATCCGGCGTACCGCGGTGATGGAACGACCACACCCGAAGGGCCCGATGGAATCCGTGAATCCGCGCCCGATGGCTGGCCAGGTAGTCGAATCCGGGGCGCCACAGGAGTGAGCCGTAGCCGAACACGTAGAGCGGACCGGGCGGCAACTGGTCGATCCGTTCAATATCACCGGCTATGGTCATGGGTTCGTCAACGATCTCCGGGGCATGGGCACTGCAGTTTCCTGAATTATAACGCATGTGTTTCGTCACGACTGTTACGGCTGTCCGCATTTGCCGATTGCGATCATCGGGGTCCTGCGGCCGGGACCGGTCGATGGTCCCGGACGATTGTCAGGCGAAACATGGTCAAATAGGCGACGAAATATGCAAAGTACTGCCAAGCATGCGTCGCGGAGCATATGCTGTAAGGCCGGAGCGGACGAAAACAGTCCGCAATCGGTCGCTGCTCCCGGGTCATTATCCCGAGAGCGGGTTCCCGCTGTCCCGGACGATCGTGTCCGGGGCGGTAGCCGTAGCGGTCCGGTGATACGACCGCAAACCGGAGAGGAGGAACATCACATGAATCCAGTCAGATTCTCGATGGCGCTTGTAGCCGCCATTGCCATATCAACAGTCACGGCGGTTGCGACCGCCGCCGAAGACGCGCCCACGATCCGTTTCGGTACGCCGACCTGGCCGGGCGTTACGGTCAAGACCGAAGTCGCCGCGCAGCTCATCGAGACGATGGGCTATGGCATCAAGCAGACGAACACGAGTCCCGCGTTCGCCTACAACGCGCTCAAGTCGGACGATCTCGATGTCTTCTTCGGCGGCTGGATGCCGACCCAGAAGAACATGGCCGATCCGTTGATCGAGGAAGGCTCGGTCAAGGTAATGGCGACCAATATCTCCGACGCGATCATGGGTATCGCGGTGCCGGAATATGTGCATAAGGCCGGAGTCGAGACCGAGGCCGATCTCGACGAAGTACCGCGATCGTTTCGACGGCAAGATCTACGGTATCGAAGCCGGCAGCGGCTTCAACGAATCGATCAGCGATGCGATCAGCAACGATCGCCATGGGCTCGGAGACTGGCAGATGCTGCCCTCGAGCACGAGTGGCATGCTGAGTCAGGTTGGCCGTTCGATCGAACGCGAGGAGTGGATCGTGTTCCTGGGCTGGGAGCCGCACTGGATGAATGTCGCGTACGATATTCACTATCTCAAGGCGGTGGGTGAGCCAAAGATCGCGGACACCCGCAGTGACGTACTGACGGTCGCCAATCCCAAACTGGTCGAGAAAGAACCGGAGATCGCCCGCTTCCTCGAGCAGTACGTGGTGAGCAAGGATGACCAGTCAGAGTGGGTGCTCGAGTACAGCTACAAGGACCAGGAATCCGAGGACGTCGCCGCCGAGTGGATCGGGGCGAACATGGACACGGTCGCGAAATGGCTGGACGGCGTGAAGACCCGTGACGGCGAATCCGCGATCGAGGCGGTTCGGGCGGCCTACGCCGACTGAGCAGTGCCTTGCCAGCCCGGACCAGGTTTCCGGGGTGGTCATCAGCCGGGTGCCACGCCGCGATTGGCGGTGTGGCACCGGCTTTTTGCCCGCCGACCTTCCCGAAGGTATTGTTCGCGGACAATATCTTCGGGAAGATCGGATCGGCCGAACCGGCGACGTTGTTAACCACGAGCCGGCCTCTCGGGTACGCTGGTGCTCCGGACGATCTTCGGTTTGAGATGGTCCGGAACCGGCAGATGGGAATGCGACGGGGAATGCCATGAGTGAAGCCAGCGAGATCCTCCGCACACCCTCCGATTCGGATCTGCGCGAGAGCCAAATGGCGCGCTACATGCGCTGGCTCGATGAAGCCGGCTACGGTCGGTTCGACGATTACCCCTCGATGTATGAATGGTCCATCACCGAGCCGGATCGGTTCTGGGCGTCCGTATGGGACTGGACCGGTGTCGTCGCTCATCGTGACGCGGATCAGGTGCTGGCCGACCGCTCGATGCCCGGCGCGCGCTGGTTTCCCGGCGCACGCCTCAACTATGCGGAAAATCTGCTCCGCGAAGCGCTCCATGGTGATCCGGAGCGTATGGCCGTGTACGCCGTATCGGAGACCCGCGAAGCGCGGCGCGTCACGTATGGCCAATTGCTGGCGGACGTCGCCGCGTTCCGTGCCTGGCTCGAGGCCCAGGGCGTCGGGCCGGGCGATCGGGTCGCCGGCGTCGTGGCTCACGCACCGGAAGCGATCGTCGCCATGCTCGCGACGACCGCGCTCGGCGCCATCTGGTCCTCGGCTTCGCCGGATTTCGGTGTCAGCGCGATCGTGGATCGGTTCGGTCAGATCGAGCCGAAGGTGCTGGTGACGGTCAACGGCTATGGGTACAACGGCAAGGTCTATGAGCGGTCCGAGGCGGTCGATGAACTGGCCGGGCGGCTGCCGACGGTGGCGCGCATCGTGGTCGTGCCGCAACTGCCCGAAGGGGCGATGCCGACGACAGACCATGTGACCTGGGACGCCGCGCTGGCCGCCCACTCGGGGGCGGAGCCCGCGTTCGAGCCGATGGCATTCGACGCTCCCGCATTCATTCTGTATTCATCCGGGACGACGGGGGTGCCAAAGTGCATCGTCCATGGCGGCGGCGGCACACTGCTGCAGCACGCCAAGGAACTCATCATCCACGGCGATATCGGCCGCGACGATGTCTTCTTCTATTTCACGACCACCGGCTGGATGATGTGGAACTGGCAGGTCTCCGCGCTCATGACGGGTGCGGAACTGGTCGTGTTCGACGGTGCGCCGGGGTATCCGGACCTGGATGTCTGCTGGCGTCTCGCGGCCGAACGGCGTGTCACGCATTTCGGTACCAGCGCGAAATTCATCGGCGCCTGTCGGAATCGGGAGCTGACCCCCGGCACGACCAACGACCTTTCGGCCCTGCGCGTCATTTTCTCCACCGGATCCCCGCTGCTGCCCGAGGATTTCGACTGGGTCCGCGAGCACGTCGGGCGCGATATTCTGCTGGCCTCGATCTCCGGAGGGACCGATATCGTGTCCTGCTTCGTGGGTGGCTGTCCGCTCCTGCCGGTGCGCCGGGGCGAAATCCAGTGCCGGATGCTCGGCATGGATGTGCAGGCGTGGAATGACGCGGGCGAGGCCGTCGTCGGTGAGAAAGGCGAGCTCGTGTGCCGGCAGCCGGCACCGTCCATGCCGGTCATGTTCTGGAACGATCCGGATGGCGAACGCTACCGGCGCGCGTACTTCGATACGTTCCCGGGTGTCTGGGCGCACGGTGATTTCATCACCATTACCGAGAGCGGTGGGGTCATCATCCATGGCCGCTCCGACGCGACGCTCAACCCGGGCGGCATCCGTATCGGCACGGCGGAGATCTATCGTCAGGTCGAGACCATGGATGAAGTCGCTGACAGCATCGTTTGCGGCCAGACATGGAAGGACGACGAGCGCGTAGTGCTCCTGGTCGTGCTCAATCCCGGCTACGAACTGGATCAGGATTTGCTGCAGCGCATGCGTTCGCGCATTCGGGAGGGCGCCAGTCCACGTCACGTCCCGGCCCGGATCGCGGCCGTGGACGAAGTGCCCTACACGCGCAGCGGCAAGAAGGTGGAACTGGCGGTCTCGAGCGTCCTGCGCGGCGACTCGGTCGGCAATCGCGATGCGCTCGCAAATCCGGACAGCCTGGACCGCATCGCCGAAATCGAGGATCTGTTCCTATAAACTGCGCTCCCATGTCAGAGCATTCGACGAGCACCGGGACCCGCGAGATCGGTTTTCTCCTGATCCCGGAGTTCTCGATGATGGCCTTCTTCGCGGCGATCGAACCGTTGCGGATCGCCAACCGCTGCAGTGGACAAACGCTGTATACATGGTCGATCTGGTCGGAAGACGGTGAGCCGGTCGCCGCCAGCAATGGCATGACCCTGCTGACCGACGGGGCGATCGACGACCAGGTGACGGCGCCGACCGTTTTCGTCTGCAGCTCGTTCAATCACGAAAGCCATACCTCGCCCGCGATCCTGCAGTGGCTCAAACGCCTGGCCGGGCAGGGCGTGATGCTCGGCGGGATCGATACCGGCGCGTTCCTGCTCGCGCGGGCCGGCCTGCTGGAAGGGTACACCGTGACGCTGCACTGGGAGAGCATCCCGGGCTTCCGCGAACTCTATCCCGGAATCGAAACGACCGCCGAACTGTACGAGATCGACCGGCGCCGCCTGAGTTCGTCGGGCGGCACGGCCACGATGGATCTCATGCTGCGCTTCATTGCCGAAGAACACGGCACGGATCTCGCGACGGCGGTGTCCGAGCAGCTCATCCATCAGCGCGTGCGCAGCAAAACCGACCATCAGCGCATGAACCTGGCGGCACGGCTCGACGTGCATAACCCGACCCTGGTGCGCGCGGTCGAATTCATGGGGCGGCATATCGAAGCGCCCGTTCCCGTAGGGGGTATCGCCGCGCACTGCGGAATTTCCCAGCGCCAGCTGGAACGGTTGTTCGCGGAACAGCTCGGGGCCGGGCCCAATGCGTATTACGTCAGGCTGCGCCTCGAGCACGCCCGGGAACTGCTGCACGATACCGACCGCAGCGTACTCGAGGTCGCGCTCGCCTGCGGGTTCGGTTCGTGTGCGAGTCTGTCGCGGGCCTACCGGCGTCACTACGGTATTCCACCGAGCCGTGACCGGAAGTGGACCGCGTAATAATCCGAATACCGGGTAGAGATTCACCCGCAAGGCGCGGTCGCACGGGATAGCCAACCGCGCGCCGACGTCGTCAGACGGATCCGGTATCGGGCTCCACGGGACGGGTCCCTGCGGTATCAACAAGCCGGATCAGGGCGTCCGCCGCGACAGCCCCCAGCCCCGGTGGCCGTACCAGCAGCGGGTTCACGTCGAGTTCGGCGATCCGGTCTGCATGGGCCAGGGTAAAGCGCCCGATGGCGGTGCAGGCCTCCACGGCCGCGTCGAGGTCGCCGCCCTCGCGGCCACGGTACCCGGCGAGGATGCGGCCCACCGACAGCGACTCGATGGCCCGGCGGACATCGCCCCGGTCCGCGGGCAGGAGCAGGGTGCGTGTGTCACGCACGAGTTCGGCCAGGATGCCGCCGCTGCCGATCACCAGCACGGGGCCGGCGACTGGATCGCGGACCACGCCGACGATGAGTTCGGCGACCGCATCGGGAACCACCTGTTCAACCAGCCAACGATCGTTGCCGCGACCGGCTTTGTGCAGGCGCGTGGCCATCGCGTCCGCGGCCACCAGGAGTTCGTCCTGGTCGGCCAGGCCAAGGGCCACGGCCCCGAGCTCGGTCTTGTGGCCGATATCCCGACCGATCGCCTTGAGAACCAGCGGGTATTCCAGCGATGCCCCGGCGTCGGCAAGGCCCGAGCGGTCGGTCGTGTTTCCAGGGGGAATCGACAGCCCGTACTCGGCAAGGCGGTGTTTGCTTTCGGCTTCGTCGAGCGCATACGTGCCGCCCGGTGATGCGGCGACGGGAGGACCGTCCCACGCCGGCTGTTCGAGCAGGGCGGTGCGTCGCCGTGTCCAGCTGGCCGCGTGTGCGAGCGCACGGATGCCTTCACTCAGGCCCTGCAGTGGGGTCACCCCGGCCTCGATACACGCGTCACGTGCGGACGCCGGCAACGCCTCGGGCAGCGTCGACAGCACCGCCGCCGGCGCCCCGGTCCGGGCCTGCGCGCGGAGAAAGCCGTCCAATGCACTGCGCCAGTTGTCGGGCCGTGCGCGCCCGGGCGGAGGGAAGTCGAGCACCAGCACGGCGGCGTCATAAGCGTCCGCCAGCACGGTCTCGAAACCCGCGGCCGTGGCATCGGTATCGCCCCAGATCCGCGTGTTGTAATCGAGCGGATTGCCGACGCTGCCGGGTTGTATCCTGAAGGCCTCGGCGATCTGCTGGATCGGTTTCGGGGGCGGGCAGGTCAGACCGGCGGCGCTCAGGCGATCGCCCATGATCGCAGCCTCGCCCCCCGAGCAGGACAGCGAGAGGATTTCGTTCCCCTGCAGCGATCCGGTGACGCTGAACAGCTTGAGCGTTTCGATCAGTTCCGTGAGCGACTCGGCGCGGCGGATACCGAGGCGGTCGAACAGGGCGTCGTAGACGCTGTCGGAGCCGGTCAGCGCCGCCGTATGGCTCTGGGACGCGCGCGCGCCCTCGGCCGATGCGCCGACCTTGATCGCCACGATGGGGACACCCGCCTCGAGTGCCCGCCGGGCGGCGCGCGCGAAGCGGCCGACATCGCGCAGGCCTTCCACGAACAGCCCGATTGCATGGATGCGCGGATCGTCGAGCAAGGCATCGATGAAATCCTCGACACCGAGTTGCGCCTGGTTGCCCGTGCCGATGACATAGCCGAACGGCGCCGAGCGCTGCTGGAAGGTCGCACTGAGCGCGACATTGCCGCTCTGGCTGATGAGGGCGAACCCGGACTCGGCCGGGTCAGCGCCGTGGTCATCCGGCCACAGCGCCACGCGATCGAGGCAGTTGATGATGCCGTGACAGTTCGGTCCCACGAGGGCCACGTCGCCGGCGGCTTCCACGAGGCGCTGCTCGAGATCGGCGATACCGTCCTCGGCGAAACCGGCCGCGAAACAGATCCCGCCGCCGGCGCCGCGGGCGTTGAGCGCCGCGAACACGTCGGGGCAATGGGCGGCCGGTACCGCGACCACTGCCGCATCGGGTCCCTCGGGCAGGTCGACGACCGAGGCATGGCAGGGGCGGCCTTCCATCGACTCGCGCTTCGGATTCACCGGCCAGATGTCGCCGGTGAAACCGATATGGTCGAGCTGGCGGATCGTCTCGACGGCGGCGGCGCCACCGATCACCGCGATCTGGCGCGGCCGCAGGAGACGGCCGAGATTGCGTCGGCGGATTTCGGCGCGTTCGACACCGCTGGTTGCGTCAGCCGCTTCCATCGCCATTCAGCCGCCGTGCGGACGCAGCAGATCGCGCGAGATGATGTGGCGCTGGATCTCGCTCGTGCCATCCCAGATCCGCTCGATGCGCGCATCGCGCCAGAAGCGTTCGAGCGGCAGTTCGTCCATCAGGCCCATGCCGCCGAAGATCTGGATGCACTCATCGGTCACCCGCGCCAGCATTTCCGAGGCGTAGAGCTTGGCCTTGGCGGCATCGGAATCGGTCATCCGGTCCTGGTCATGCAACCAGGCCGCGCGCAGGCACAGCATCTCCGCGGCATCGATCTCGGTCGCCATGTCGGCCAGCTTGAAACCGATCCCCTGGAAGCGCCCGATCGCCTGACCGAACTGTTTGCGCGAGGCGGCCCACTCGACGGCCATGTCATGCGCGCGGCGCGCGCGGCCGATACAGGTCGCGCCGACCGTCAGCCGGCTCGCGGAGAGCCAGGTGCCGGCCAGGTCGAACCCGCGGTGGACCTCGCCGAGCACCTGCGCGCCAGGTACGCGGCAGTTGTCGAACTCGATAATCGAGTTGTGATAGCCATGGTGCGACACGGAATTGTAGCCCGGGCGGACCTTCATCCCGGGCGTGTCGTGATCGACCAGGAACACGGTGATCTTCTTGCGTTTGCCACGCCCCTGGACTTCCTCTTCACCCGTCGCCGCGAACAGGATCGTAAAGTCGGCGACATCCGCGTGGCTGATGAAGTGCTTGGTGCCGTTGATGACCCAGTCATCCCCGTCCGGCTCGGCTCGCGTCGCCATGCCGCGCAGATCCGAACCGGCGCCGGGCTCGGTCATCGCCAGGCACTCGATGCGTTCACCGCGGATCGTCGGGTAGAGATACCGCTCGGCCTGTTCCTCGTTGCAGGCGCGCAGGATATTGCTGGGGCGGTGCACCAGCATCTGCAGCGCGAACGAAGTGCGGCCCAGTTCGCGTTCGACCATGGTCATGGTCAGCGCATCGAGGCCGCCGCCGCCGATCTCTTCCGGCATGTTGGCCGCATAGAAGCCGTGCTCGATCGATTTCGCGCGGATCGCTTCGGCGACCTCCGCCGGCACCTCGCCGCGGCGTTCGACCTCGTTCTCGTGGGGGTAGCATTCCTCCTCGACGAAACGGCGAACGCTGTCGACGATCATGTTCTGTTCGGTTGTCGGTTCGAAATCCATGGCTTACTTCCCCCGGAACTGCGCCTGACGTTTCTCGGCGAAGGCCGCGACCCCTTCCTTCGCGTCCTCGCTCTGCAGGACCTTCGGGAAGTTCTCGAACTCCGCTTCGCGCATGTATGCGAAGGTGTCCTTCACGGACATCGACTCGGTCTCGCGCAGGATCTCCTTGATCGCCTGCACGGCGAGCGGCGCCCCGGCGGCGATGGTGTCCGCCCATTCGCGCGCGGTCGGCATGAGCTGATCGGAGGACACGACGCGATTGATCATGCCGTAGTGCATCGCCTCGTCGACCTCCATGCGCCGGCCCAGCAGCAGCATTTCCATGGCGACGTTGTAGGGCAGGCGTTTGGGCACGCGCTGCAGGCCGCCGGAGTCGGGCACGATCCCCAGCGGGACCTCGGGCAGGGCGAAGTAGGCGTGATCGGCGCAGACGATGAGATCGCAGGCGATCGCCAGTTCGAGGCCACCGCCGATGGCAAGGCCGTTGACCGCGGCGATAACCGGCTTGTTGAGGTCCCAGAGCTCGGTAATGCCGGCGAAGCTGCCGGGGCCGTAGTCGTTATGCCACCACAGCCCGATTTCCTCATCCTCGGCCGCGGCTGCCGCCTTGAGATCCCAGCCCGCCGAGAAGGCCTTGTCGCCGGCGGCCGTGACGATCCCGACGCGCAGGTCCGGGTCGTCGCGGAGTTCGCAGAACGCATTCCCCAGAGCGACCGAGGTGGCCCGGTCGATCGCGTTGACCTTCGGTCGGTTCAGCGTGATTTCCATTACGGCGCCACGGCGCTCGACTTGTACGGCGTCACTCATGAGTTCTCTCCTGATTTCGTTGGCCGGGTGTGCCGGCACGGCATGTCCGCATGCCCGTTAACGTATTCGATCGTCGCGGAATTGCATGGCGGCACTTTGACGAAATCCGCCATGATGTTGGCGCGGGACGCCAGGTCGGCTTTCCCGGCGGCTCAATCGTCCGCGCGGCTCCATGTGGCGTCCCGGATCGGTCGCCAGACGATGGCGCCGACGATCAACAGGGCGGAGGCCGCCGCCATGACGATGACGAAGCCGTTGGGGCCCACCCAGTCCATCGCACCGCCCGTCGCCGGTGGTCCGACGATGCTGCCCAGGCAGTATGCGATCACCAGGGTCGAGTTGGCCTTGGCGAGTGTCGTCCCGCGGAAGGATTCGCCCAGCAGGGCGAGCGCGAGCGTGTAGAAGGCGACGGTCGTTCCGCCCCACAGGAACAGGACCGCCCACAGCATCAGGGTCAGGTCGAGCACGTATGGCAGAAGCAGGACCGTCAGCGATCCGCCCACGGCGCAGATGATGATGCTCGTGCTGCGACCGATACGATCCGATAGCCACCCGATCGGCAACTGCAGCATGACCGCGCCGAATGTCGCGATTGCCAGCAACTCCACGGAAGCACCTTCGGCCAGGCCGAAGCGGATGCCGTACAGCGGGAGCAGGGCGAGCGCGGCGTTGTCGACGAAACCGGAGATGAACGCAGCCAGCATGACGACCGGCGCGAGACGCAGGACGCTCATCGTGGTCTGACCCTGTTCGTGCTCCATTGCCGGCGCCGCGCCGCGGATGTACAGCAGCGGGATCGCCGCGATCAGTACCAGTCCCGCCGAGACGGCGAATGGAAGCAGACCGTCGACGCCCAGCCAACGCACGATCATGGGGCCGATCGCGAAACCGAGCCCGAACAGGGCCGAGTACACGCCAGCGACGAAGCCCCGGTTGTGGTCCGATGAGAAACGGTTGATGCAGGTCTCACTGATGACCCAGTGCAGCGACATGCCGATACCGATGACGAAGCGCAGCAGAAACCACAACCCGGCATGCTGGTAGAACGCGGCGGCGAGGATACCGCCGGCGCTGAGCAGGATGCCGATCATCATGACCGGCACCACGCCGAAGCGCACCAGCAGAAACGGGACCAGGGGGGCCGCGATCAAAGTCGCACCGACGCCGAGTGAGGTATTCAGTCCGACCAGCGCGGTATTCAGCCCCATGCGGTCCAGCAGCACGGAGAACAGCGGGCCCGTGATCCCGAGCGTGATGCCCACGGCGGTGATGCTCGCCAGCATCGCGAATACGAGCCGCCGGCCGGAGGGACCCGGAGGCCCGGAAGCCAGCTCGACCTCGAGGTGGGCGGAGCCGGCTACCGGATCGGTCGTGTTGTCGTTGGACATGCGGAGGCGGTCGCTGTGGGAAACAAGGATCGGTCAGAGGGGCAGCAGGCGTGCCGGCAGGTGCCGGTCACGCCTGGCGTCGTGGCAGATCGATGAATCGATGCGGGATCACGCGCGCCACCTCGTCCGACCGCTGCAACCGCAGTTCGCGCCGGAAGTGGACTTCCGCCTGGAGCTTCGTGCCGTGGGTCGCCCAGGGGGCCTCGACCAGCGCCAGCGCGATGCTCTTCTTGAGCAGGGGAGACCAGATCGCCGCCGTCGTCTCGCCCACAACCCGCTTGCCGGAATAGAGCACCGAATCGACCGCCGGGCGTCGGCCAGGGAGTTCCAGGCCGACGAGCCGCAGGCGCGGCCCAACCCCTTCCTTCTGCGCGAGCAGCGCGCGGCGGCCGTTGAAGTGATCCTTGCGGAAATCGATCGCCCAGGAGAGTCCCAGCTCGAAGGGCGAGCGCTTCTCCGAAAGGTCCACCGTCGTGCGGGCATCCGGGTATTCGCTGTGCACCTGGATATGGCCCGCCTCGATCCGGGCGATGTTCAACGCGATCGAGCCGATGGGCGTAATGCCACGGCTGTCGGCCGCGGCTTCAAGTCGCTCCCAGAGCGCAACCGCGTCCTCGGACCGGACCCAGACTTCGTAACCGAGATCGCCGGTAAAACCGGTCCGCGTCACGGTGACCGGCATATCCTGCAGCTGCGACTGCACGAGCCCGAAGTACCGCAGATCCCGCGCTTCGGTAATCCCCGCGCGGATCAGAAGGTCGCGCGACAGGGGGCCCTGCAGCGAGAGCGCTGCAATCCGGTCGGTGACATCGTCGATGCGCACGTCGAGACCTTCCGCGGTTCCCAGGAACCACGTGAGATTGTGTTCGGCGCAATTGATCTGGAACTCGTTCTCGCTGAAACGGAAAACCGTGCCGTCTTCGATGATGTGACCGGCGCCATTGCACCACGGCGTGTAGAAGCATCGCCCCGGGCGACAGCGTTCGATGTCACGCGTGATGAGCCGATTGATGAAACGGGCGGCATCCGGGCCTTCGATGCGGTATTTCAGCATCGGCGTGATGTCGTAGGCCGTGACGCTGTTGCGGATGGCCGCGTATTCCTGGCCCTCGTTGTAGAAACGGGTGGCAGTCGCGTAGCCCTGCCAGCGTTCCCACTCCTCGGTATGATTCCGCGGCGCCAGGATCTCGTGGAAAGGGGTTTTCTGCAGTATCGGTTCAATCATGCCGCGCGCCTCCCGTTGCGGCGGTCGCGCAGAACGGCGCGCGCCGCGTTGATCCCGTTCGTTCCCGTAACGCCGCCACCGGGATGGGTGCCGGCGCCACACAGGTACAGGCCTTCGACCGGCGCCCGGTACTGGGCGAATCCGGGTACCGGGCGGACCATGAAGAACTGATCGAGGGCGATATCGCCGTGGTGCCAGTGCCCGCCGCGCATACCGAACCGCGCCTCGATCTCGCGCGGCCCCCAGGCCTCCCGCTTGAGAACCGTCTGGGCAAACCCGGGCGCGTGACGTTCGATCATCGCGGTGACGGTCTTGCCCATTTCGTCCGCATCGAACGAATCGCTGTAGGGCGCGTAGGCCACGTTGACCGACATGACGTGCTGGCCCGAGGGCGCACGATCCGGATCGTCGAGCGAGGGGATGGTGATCTCCAGCGCCGGTTCCGGGACGGCTTCGCCGTATTTGACGTGGTCGAAGGCGCGCTCGACATAGCCGATCGATGGGGCGATCACCCAGCGCAAAGGCCCACCCGATGCCGGCTGTGGCAAATCGGGCAGGCGGTCCAGTGCGAAGCCGACCTTGCCTGTCGTGCCTTTGTTCCGGATGGCGCGCACCTCGCGGCGGAAGTCCGCATCGAGGTGGTCGGCATCGACCAGCTCGGTGCAGGTGGTGACCGGATCGGCATTGGAGACGACCACGGGGCTGTCGATCGTGCTGCCATCCGCGAGTTCCACCCCGCGGGTCGCACCGGCTTCGACCCGGATCGACTTGACCGCCGCCCCCGTCCTGATCTCCACGCCCGCGGCAGCGGCGGCTTCGAGCAGCGCCTCTACGGGCTGGCGCCGAGTACCGCCGGTGGCTGGTGCAGGGCGTGAACCCGGAGCCAGCTGGCCCGCGAGTCGATGCAGCAGCGTGAAGACGGTGTGCGGAGAACGTGGGCCATGGTCGGTGCCAAGGACCGCGTCCAGGGCCAGCGCGCCCATGATCGCGTCCGTTTCGAAACGATCCTCCAGCAGGTCCGCCACGCTCATGGTGATGACCTGCAGGAGATCGCGCATCTGCTGGCGGCCGCGGCGCCGAATCGACCAGCCGAGACGGCCGAGCGCAAACAGGTTACGGCGATCGCTGAAGTCCAGACGGGGCGCTTCACTGGCCAGCAAGGGACGCAGCGCATCCGCGTGTGCGCGCAACTGCTGCTGGAACGCGGGCCAGGCTTCGGCATCACTCGCGGAGTGCGCGCGCAGACCGGCCGCCGTCTTGTCGGCATCCGGATGCAGCGTCAGGTTGCCGCCGTCGGGCAGCAGCGAGACGGTCGTCGCCTCGTTGATGTCGGATTTCAGGCCGTAACGGCCCAATTTCAGTTCGCGAACCGCCCGGCGATCGAACGCCGGCAGCATGTGCGCGAGTGCGGGCAGGTGGAACCCGGGATGGATCTCGTATCCGCGGGCTGCGCCACCGGCCTGTTCGTTGGCTTCCAGTACGACCACATGCATGCCGGAGCGCGCCATGCGCGTCGCCGCCACGAGGCCATTGTGTCCGCCGCCGATCACGACGGCATCCCTCTTGCTATTAGTCATGCCGCCACCTTTTTGCGCAGATCCGAGAGAATCTCCTGGGCCGCGTTGTAACCCGGGGCGCCCATCACGCCGCCGCCGGGGTGCGTGGAAGACCCGCACATGTACAGACCGCCGAGGGGGCCGCGATACTGCGCATACCCCGGTACCGGCCGATTGAAGAAGAGCTGATCGAGCGTGAGCTCACCATGGAAGATGTTGCCCTCGGTGAGGCCGACCTCCTGTTCGAGTTCGTGCGGAGTGCGCACCTCCAGGTCAACGATCGAATCGCGGAATCCGGGTGCATGATCCTCGATGCCCGACAGGACCGTCTCGCCGAACGCATCGCGTTTCTCCGGTGTCCACTCGCCATCGGCCAGTTTCGGCGGTACGTACTGCACGAACACCGTCATCATGTGCCCGTCTTCGGGGGCCACGGTCGGATCGATCAGTGACGGGATGGAGATGTCGAGCCACGGCTTGCGCGACCAGGTACCGCTCTTCCAGTCGTCATACGCGTGCTCGAGATACTCCATGTTTGGCGAGATGGTGATCGTTCCCTGATTCAGTTCCGGCAGGTCGTTCGGTATCGCCTCGAAATTCGGCGCGCGATCGAGCGCGATATTGACCTTGCCGGAGGAGCCGCGGATCCGGTAATGCTCGATGTCCTGGCGGAAGCGCTGCGGCAGCTTGTCCTTCGGCATGAGTTTCAGCCAGGTCCGTTTGGGGTCGAGGCTCGAGATGACCGAACGCGCGTGGATCTCTTCACCACTCGCCAGCGCAACGCCGGTCACGTCGTCACCCGAGGTGAGGAACTCGACGATCTCCGCGTCCGTGCGGATCTCGCCGCCGTGTTCACGCACGGCGCCCGCCAGGGCCGCGCTGATGGACCCCATGCCGCCGCGGGCGTAACCCCAGGCCCCGATGTTGCCGTCCACGTCGCCCATGAAGTGGTGCAGCAGCACATACGCGGTGCCCGGGGAGTAGGGACCCAGGGCCGTGCCGGTAATGGCGGTGCCGGCCAAAGCACCCTTGAGCAGGTCCGATTCGAAGTAGCGGTCGAGGTACGCGGCGACGCTGGCCGTCCACAGGCGCAGCGTGTCGTACATGGCGTCTTCGCCCATCCCCGCGAAGCGCTTGCCCAGGCGCGCGAGATCGGGGATATCGCGCAGCCTGCCGATGGTCGGATCCGGCGGACTCTCGAGCAGCATCGGCCGGATGAAACGGCACTGACGCAGGATGTCGGCCGCGAAGATATCGTAGGCCTCGGCGTCGCGCGGCGAATGGCGGGCGATCTCGCGCCGCGTACGGTCGTGGTCGGAGAACGTGCCGAGGTAGTCGCCGTTGTTGCCGAGATTGACGGCGCCCTCGAAGGGCAGGATCTGCAGGCCATGTTTCGCCAGCTGGAGATCGCGGATGATCTCGGGGCGAAACAGGCTGCAGACGTACGAGCATGAGGTGAAGGTGTATCCACCCTCGCGCTCGTCACTGTATGCGGCGCCACCGATCTGCGAGCGGCGCTCGAGGACCAGTACCTTTAACCCGGCACGGGCGAGATAGGCGGCGGTAACGAGGCCATTGTGGCCAGCCCCTGCAATGATTGCGTCGTAACGACTCATAGGCTCGATTCCGGACTGAGATTGGGCGGATTCTGGCGAAGGGAAATCTCCCTGTCCAGTCCAAATTGATTGACTTATCGATCAATTATGGGCATCTTCGGTCACGTAGGCTATTGTGTGGACAGGAAAATCGATCTATTCTTGATCCCACAAAAATTCCGGGAGAAGAGGGTGGCAAACGCCGAAAAAGCGGTCTCCGCCGATCGCAGGGACGTCCGCCGGCAACAGCTGATCGAGGCGACGATCAGCGTGATCGGCCGCAAGGGTTACGCCGGCACCCGCCTCGCCGATGTCGCGAGCCAGGCGAAGGTCAGCTATGGCGTCGTCGGCTTCTATTTCCGCACCAAGGAGGATCTGCTGCTGGCGACGCTGCAGTGGCTGGCGGACGAGTACACCAGCGTGTGGCGCGAAGCGGTCGAGAAGGCGGGACCGTCACCGGTTGCGCGACTGCGCGCGATCATCGATGCCGACTTTTCTCCGAGAATCGCCAGCGAAAAGAAAATCGCGGTCTGGTACGCGTTCTGGGCCGAAGGCCGTACGCGCCCGAAGTACCGCAATCTGTGTGCGCAGTTGTACAACGATTACCACTGGCAGGTGCGCACGATCGTCGAGGAGATCATCGAACAGGGTGGTCACGAGGATATCGATGCGCACCAGGTGACCGTCGCCATCAACGCGATGACGGACGGGATGTGGCTCGACCTCCAGATCCAGCCGCGCGACTTCGACCGCGAAGAGGCGAAGAAGGCGATCGAGATGTTCCTCGGCAAGGTGTTCCCGGCCGAGTTCGGCAACTCGTAAGCAGTAGTCGACGACCAGTGACACGGGCTGCGCGCGGCGAAACATCTTTTTCTGTGACTTGACGGAGATCTGCATGAATCTGAATGACGCGCGCTCGCTGAGCGCGAAAGACTGGCACGCCCGTGCCGAGGCGTTGACGCCGGAAGGCCGCCATTTCATCGATGGCGTGTTCGTGGATTCCGCGGACGGACGGACCTTCGACAACGTGAATCCCGCGACCGGTGCGCTCGTCGCCCGGGTCGCGCGCGGTGGCCAGGCCGATATCGACCGTGCGGTCGCCTCCGGGCTCGAGCGCTTCCGCTCCGGGGTCTGGTCACGCATGGCCCCCCGCGAACGCATGAACATCCTCTATCGCTACGCCGAACTGCTCGAAGAGCATGCCGCCGAATTCGCGCTCCTCGATGTGCTCGATATGGGCAAGCCGATCCAGGAGATGCTGTCCTCGGACGTTCCCGCGAGCGTCGAATGCTTCCAGTACTTTGGCGAGGCCATCGACAAGATCGAGGGCACGGTCACCAACACGGCCAATGACGCGCTGCATTACATCCTGCGCCAGCCCCTCGGCGTGGTCGGCTGCATCGTGCCGTGGAATTACCCGCTGATGATGGCCGCCTGGAAGGTGGCGCCGGCGCTGGCGGCCGGCAACAGCGTCGTGCTGAAACCGGCCGAACAGTCGCCGCTGAGCTGCGGCCTGCTGGCACGCCTGTTCGTCGAGGCCGGCGGCCCGCCCGGGGTATTCAACGTCGTTCAGGGCTACGGCGAAGAGGCGGGTGCGCCCCTGGCCCTGCATAACGATGTCGCCAAGATCGGCTTCACCGGCTCGGTCGAGATCGGCAAACAGATGCTGATCTATGCCGGCCAGTCGAACATGAAACGGGTCACGACCGAGTGCGGCGGCAAGACGCCCCAGATCATCATGGGCGATGTCGAGGACCTCGACCGCGCGGTGGAGTACGCCGTCAACGGGCTGTTCGGCAACCAGGGCGAGGTCTGCAACGCGGGTTCGCGCCTGCTGGTGGATCGCCGCATCGCCGAGGACTTCTCGCAGCGTTTTACGGCACTGGCACAGACGGCATTCGTGGCCGGCGACCCACTCGATCCGGCGACGACGCTCGGGGCGATGGTCAACACGGAGCAGCAGAAGCGGGTGCTTGAATACATCGATATCGGCAAAGGCGAGGGCGCCGAGGTCGCCATGGGCGGCGGTGTTCCCTCGGGCTGGGATCATGGGGCCTACGTCGAGCCGACGCTGTTCACCGGGGTGAACAACGACATGCGGATCGCACGCGAAGAGATCTTCGGCCCGGTGGGCGCGGTCATTCCCTTCGATACGCCGGAAGAGGCCGTGCAGATCGCGAATGACTCGATCTACGGACTCGCGGCGGGCATCTGGACCGGCAATGTCGGCACCGCGCATCGCCTCGCCCGTGACATCGAGGCCGGCGTGATCTGGGTGAACTGCTTCGATCACGGCGATATGACGCAGCCCTGGGGCGGTTACAAGCAGTCCGGTAACGGCCGCGACAAGTGCTTCGAGAGCATCGTCGCCCATACCCAGAGCAAGTCCGTCTGGGTGGATCTCAGCGAAGGCTGAGTGTGAATACGCCCCGGCGCCACACCGGCGCCGGGGCGATTCCCGTCAAATCATGAAAACTGACAATACTCCGATGTTCGTGCATTCCGCGCGGCCGAATCTGGCTGTCGAGCGGGTTGCCGCCATTCTGGAAGCCGAGTGGGGGATCAGCGGCTCGCTGGTCGATGTCGGTGGCGATCGGGACCAGAATCTCGTGGTCACCACGGCAGCGGGCACCAGCTACCTGCTCAAGATCGGTCAGCCCGATGAAACGCATGGTGTCCTGGACATGCAGCTTGCGGCGTTGCGCCACGCCGCGCACCAGGACCCCGGTCTCGGCATCCCTCCCGTAATCCCGAAATGCAACGGTGAATACCTCCACGCGCTGCCGGCGGACGCCGGCGGCAGGTGGCTCCTGCGGGTATTCGGTTACGTCGCCGGGAAACCGATCGGCACCGGACCGCGTCCGCCCGCGCTCCTGCGCGAGATCGGTTCGACCATGGCGCGACTCGATCGCGCATTGGCCGGTTTTTTCCATCCGGACGCCGGGCATGACCTGCTCTGGGACATCCGCCAGATCCCGGCCCTGCGCCCATGCGCGCTCGATATCGTCGACGGCGGGCAGCGCGACCGGATTCTGCGCATCCTCGATGAATTCACTGAAACCGTTCTCCCGCGTCTCGGGGGACTGCGCAGCCAGGTGATTCATGCTGACGCAACCTTCGAGAACATACTCATGGCCGGTGATCCGCCTGCCATAACGGGCGTGATCGATTTTGGCGATGTCATGCACGGACCGCTGGTGCAGGAACTGGCCGTGGCGATGGCGGACACGACGTCCGGCCTCGACATGCCCTGGCAGGCCGCGTGTGAGGTGGCAGCGGGTTTCGATGAACGGCTGCCGCTCGAAGGCGACGAGCCGGCGCTGCTTTGGGATCTCGCGCGGGCACGCCTCGCTCTTAATGTTTCGGTTCTGGCGTCGCGTGCCGTGCACCGGGCCGAAGGAGCGGGGTCGATGGAATCCGACATGATCGCCTACCAGGACCAATTCGACGCGTTCGATGCGGTCGGTCGTAACCGGGCGTTCCGTGAGCTTCGGCGCACGCTGCGGCTGCCCGAACCCTTAACGGTTGGTGAGTCGGACAAGGAAACGGAGACCGCACGGCTGGTCGAGCGACGCGATGAGCGTTTGATGCCGGGTCTTGCGCTGTTCTATCCCGAGGCACCGTTCCATGCCGTGCGCGGTGAGGGCATGTGGCTGTTCGACGCCGACGGCACCCCGCATCTCGACTGCTACAACAACGTGCCCCATGTCGGGCACTGCCATCCGCATGTCAGCAATGCGGTCGCGCGGCAGACCAGGGCCCTGAACACCAATACGCGCTATGTCTATGACAGCGTTCTGGAATATGCGGATCGGCTCGCCGAACGCTGCCCCGGAGAACTCTCCAGCGTGATGTTCGTGAACTCCGGCAGCGAGGCGAATGACCTCGCCTGGCGGATGGCGTGCGCATGGACCGGGCAGGGCGGGGCGCTGGTCACCGCCGGCGCTTATCATGGCATCACGGAGGCTATCGCGGCGCTATCCCCTTACGACGCGGGGCGGGAGTTCCATTATCCCCATGTAGCACGGATTGCGCCGCCGGGCGGCGCTCCGGCCCTGGTCCCCGGGGGGAACGATAGCGAGGCCGGCGAGTATGGGGCCGACATCGATCGCGCGATCGCTGAACTCGCGGCGGCCGGTTACGGACCCGCGGCTACCATGATCGACTCGACGCTGGCGTCCGATGGCATCCTCGACGCACCGGCTGGGTGGCTGAGCACACTCTTTGCACGCGTGCGCGCCGCCGGTGGTCTGTGCATCGCCGATGAAGTGCAGGCCGGCTTCGGTCGTCTTGGCACTGAATGGGGATTCGAGGCCCTCGGCGCGATACCGGATATCGTCACATTGGGGAAACCGGCGGCAAACGGCTATCCATTGGGCGCTGTCATCACGACGCCGACGATCATGAAGGCGTTTGCGGAGCGCACCGACTTTTTCTCGACATTCGGCGGCAATCCCGTCGCCTGCAATGCTGGCCTGGCGGTGCTCGACGTGCTGGATCGAGACGGACTGCGGGCCGCGGCGGCAGAGGTGGGCGGCTACCTGAAGGAGCGGCTGTCCGCACTCGGGACTCGACACGAAGCCATCGGCGAGGTTCGCGGGCGGGGCCTGTTCCTCGGAGTGGAGCTCGTGACGGACCGCGGCAGCCGCGAACCGGCCCCGGAGGCGACTGCCGGGGTGGCCCTGGCGATGCGGCGGGCAGGGGTTCTCGTGGGCATCGAGGGGCCGCACGCGAACGTCCTGAAGATCCGTCCCCCGCTCGTGTGCGAGCGGGCGCACGCAGACCTGCTCGTCGACGCGCTCGATCGCGCGCTGGGATCGGGCTGAAGAGACCCACGGGGGCAGTCGGGCCGGGGCGGCGAGATGGGCGGCTGCTCTCCCGGGATCAGGCGGGCGGCGCTTCGCGCCGGGCCGGCGGGATATCGCTCAGTCCCAGTTCCCGCCCTATGCGATGCCCCGCGTGGACGGCCGTGGCGATGATCCCTGGCGCCTCACAGTCCCCGGCCCGGGCGAGCGTCGCGGTACCTGCCTGCTCAAGCTCGTCGGCACGCTCCCGCAGGTCGTAGTAGAGCGTGTCACAAGGCTCGCGTGAGGTTACCGGCACCACCGAGCGAGCCGTGATCGACTGCTCGATGCCCGTCACCTCGCAGGCAACGACCGCGGCCGCACCGTCAAATCCCATCAGCCGGTGACCGGTGACGATTTTGACGCCGCACTCCAGCAGGGCGCGATGGGTCTGTTCCTGCTCGACCGTGTGGTCGAGCCAGGGTCCGGGCCGGCTTTCGGGCGTAACGTACGTGACAGCCAGCCCTTCGCTCGCGAGCTTTTGTGCGAGCACGGACCCCATGTAATAGTGGTCGTCGTCGAAAACGAGGACCGGGCCTACCGGCAGCTCGCCGCACATGACTCCATCGGGCGTGCTCACGCGCGGGTGGTCGAGTCCCGGCACCGGGAGCGGGTGAACACGCCCCGTGCCATCGGCGCGCCAGGCCGCGCCCGTGGCGATGATGACGTGACGGGCCCCGAACTCAATGACGTCGTCGGCGCCCATCCGACTGTCGAGGAAAAGCTCGACGTTGGTCATGGGGCGGATCCGATTCAGGCGATAGTCGCGGACGCGGGCCCACTCCGCGAGTCCGGGCAGTCCGCTCTCGCGCGTGACGCGTCCACCTGGCTCGCGGGCCGCCTCGGCAAGGGTAACGGCGAAGCCCCGCATGCCGAGGACGTGCGCCGCCTCCAGGCCAGTCGGGCCGGCCCCGACGATCAGGACCGCGTCGCCGTCGTTGTCCCGCTCGATGTGCTCCGGGTGCCAGCCACGCCGCCATTCCTCGCCCATGGTCGGGTTCTGCGTGCATCGGATCGGCACGGCGCGGTTGTCACTTGCATAGCAGATGTTGCAGCCGATGCACTCGCGGATGTCCTCGGGGCGCCCCGCACGGATCTTTTCCGGCAGGAAGGGATCCGCGATGGACGGCCGGGCGGCACCCACGAGATCCTGGGCGCCGCGGCGGACCGGACCGACCATGGCCTCGGGCGAGGTGAAGCGGCCGACCGTGACGACGGGCTTGCCGGTGATTGCCCGCACCCTCGCCGCGTGCTCCTCGAGCGAGCCGGGCGGCGTGAACCTCGACGAGCCCATCTCGCGCGCGTAGTCGCCGATCGTCACGTCCCAGAGGTCGGGCAGGTCGGCGAGCATCCGGATCGCGTCCATCGCCTCGTCGGCATCCATGTGGGCCTCGCCGTGGCCGTCGGCCGAGAATCGGGTGGCCACCGCCATCCGGTCGCCGGCCTCCTCGCGAGCGTCCTCGATCAGTTCCCGCACCAGCCGCACCCGGTTTTCGAGCGAGCCGCCGTACTCGTCGCACCGCTGGTTGTGGGCGCGCGACATCACCTGGGTCAGCAGATAGCCGTGACAGGGGTATACGTAGACGATGTCGAACCCGGATTCCTTCGCTCGGCGCACCGCAAGACGGTGCCGGCGGCGGAATGCCCTGATGTCGTCGCGGTCCATCGCACGGGACTGCACCGGGTCAAGCAGGGCGGGCATCGATCGGATTGCGGGAGAAGGTAGCCGACTCAGCAGATTGGGCGTGCCCATACCGCCCGCCCAGAGTTCGACGCCGGCGAGACTGCCGTGGGCGTGCACGGCATCGGTGATCAGACGCATCCGGTCGACGTCGTCGGCGTCCCAGAGCGCTGCCGTGTTATGCGGTGATTCATCCGAGGACGGGTCAATGGAGCAGTACTCCGTGCACACGGTGCCCCATCCGCCGGCGGCCTTCGTGCCGCGCATAGCGGCCAGCGACCGGGGATACCTGTAGCCCATGCCCGTGCAGTGCGGGACCTGGTAGAAGCGGTTGGGCGCGGTTACCGGTCCGATGCGGACCGGTTCGAAGAGGATATCGTGCCGCGAAGCGGGGGGATCCGCCATCGGTTACTCCTGCGCTGAATGGATGGCCTCGAAGTCCGCGCGGTCCGGGGAAACTCCCACACCACCGCCCAGTCCGGCAGTGCGGCGGTGTGGGGCTTCGCGCAGAACATGGGCAGCGGCATGACGATCTGGAGGAACCAGGGCTGCGCCGCTCCCCTGAACTAAACCTGCTCAGGCACCCGATACGAATCGGGCGTACGCATCCTGCCACATTCGCCGGCCTTCGGGGGTCAGCGTCATGAACTGCAGGGAATCCGGACCCAGGTCTTCCGGTTCCGAGATGCAGGTACTGAGGTGCTTCGGAATCGTGCCGTCGTCAATCAGCTTCTGGGGCGTGATTGAATTGATCGGCGGCTGATAGCCCGTGAACTCGACGAAATTCTTCAGTGCATTCTGCGAATCCAGAATGTGGTTCATCCACAGATGCGCAAGGACCGGCTTTTGGCTCGCTTTCGGAATCGCCCACACATCGCTCGCGATCGGGCCAAGGCCGCGGGGCGCTTTCCAGTACCGGATCGTGTCCGTGGACAGGCCTTCCGGCATGTACCACCAGACGTTCATCAGCGGGTCGCCCGACCAGGACTGGTGCAGCCAGCTCTTGCCCTGGGCGAGTGTCTGGTACTGCGTCAGATTGACCTGTGGGTTGCAGATGTCGATCAGGGCCTTGAGATCCTCGAGCGCCTGGTCGATATCTTCCGCGTTCACGGTGTTGAGATTGGTCTTGCCCCGGTAGAGCATGGCCATGCCGATCGATTCACGGGGTGAATTGATCACACCGGTGTAGCCCTTGTACGCCTGCGCGTTCCAGAAGATCGACCACGGGTTGTCCATGTTCGGGATGTCTTCGCTGACCTTGTCGCCGCGCCAGCCGATCCCGGTCGTATAGACGGCATAGGGAACCGTGTAACGCGATTCGCGATCGTAGAACGGGCTGTGCAGTACGGGCCAGACGTTCTTCTCGAGGTTCGGGATATAGCTGTGATTGATCGGCTGCAGCAGTTTGCCTGCCGTAACCTGCGTGAGCCGATCGGGCAACAGTTCGGTGACATCGACCTCGACGTCATTGTTGGCCAGTCTCGTTACGCACTGGTCCATGCTTCCGAACGTCGTGAGCTGGACATCGACGTCATACTTCGCGCCGAAATCGTCGAGAATCTCTTTGTTCAGATAATCGACGTAGTTGAATACGTTGAACGTGCCGCTTTCGGGCTTCAGTCCGTCGGCGATCGGGCTGCCGTTCATCGGCAGGGTGACCGGCTCGCCGGGGCGTGCCAGCGGCAGGCCGCCAGGGCCCGTGGCGCCCCATGCCACACGCGAGACGAGGGGGGAGACCGTGACGCCCAGGCCGCTGGCGATGATCGCCTTCAGGGCCTGACGGCGCGACATCCCGTGTTTCTGCAATCGGTCGACTGCGCGGTCCAGTGTTTTGTTCTGACCGTCGTTGTCGTTCTGTTCGCTCATCAATGTTACCTCTGCTTGATTATCGTGCCGTATGCATGGCACGTAGTCGGGCCCGTTCGATCGAGCCGAACGGGCCGCGTGGCGCTGCGCAGCGTCGGTCCTCATCAATATTGAGGATCCTCACGCGAACGTCCTCAGGATACAGCCGCCGATGGTCTGCGACGACTAAGGGCGGGGCGTGTCAGCCGCGACAGCGGGCTGCGGCCCGTCAGGCCTGTGCCTGACGGGCCGTTCGTCCAGTGTCCGTCTTCTCCGTCGACGGCTCGGTGGTCTCTTCGCGCTTTCCCGTGCGCTCCGTGTCCGACGCGCGCGCGACGGCGGGTGCCCCCTGCGAACGGGCACGCTTTTCCGGAAGGACGCGCAAGGCGTCCGGCGGGAGGTAGGCGACGACACGACTGCCGATCTCGAAGGTCTCGTGACAGCCGCTGTTCTGGATCTCCACTTCGATCGTGCAGCCGGCATTCAGCCGCACGATCAGCTGGAAGGCACTGCCAATGTAAATCGATCGCTCGACTTCGCCTTCGATACGGTTCTCGTGATTGTCCGCAGTGCCGGGGCGTTCGAGCTGCACCCGTTCCGGACGAATCGTGACCTTGCCGGGCCCATTGACGTCGCTTTGTCCGAGTGCCGCGACCAGTTCATGGTCGCCCACCGTAACCCGACAACGACCGTGGTCATCACGGCCGTGGGCGACTCCGTCCATGAGGTTCGAGGCGCCCAGAAAATCCGCGACGAACGCCGTTTCCGGCGCCTCGTAAATCTCTCGGGGCGAGCCCATCTGTTCGACCTGGCCTTCGTTCATGACCGCGATCCGGTCGCTCATGGTGAGCGCCTCGTCCTGGTCGTGCGTCACGTAAATGAAGGTGATACCGACCCGCTCCTGCAGCGACTTGAGTTCGATCTGCAGTTGACGGCGCAGTTTCGCGTCGAGCGCGCCCAAGGGTTCATCGAGCAGCAGCCCGGCCGGTTTCAGGACCAATGCCCGCGCGAGCGCGACTCGCTGCTGCTGACCACCGGAAAGCTCCGATGGCCTGCGATCGCCCAGATCGCCCAGCATGACCAGTTCCAGTGCTTCATTGGTCCGCCGGTTCACTTCGTCCTTGCTGATGCGTCCCCGCCGCAGCCCGAACGCGACGTTGTCGAATACGTTCAGATGCGGGAACAGTGCGTAGTTCTGGAATACGGTATTGACGGGCCGTTTATTGGGCGGTGAGTGCACCATGTCCTGGCCGTCGAGGACGATGCGGCCGGTGTCCGGCTGCTCGAATCCCGCGATCATCCGCAGGGTCGTCGTTTTGCCGCAGCCCGAAGGGCCGAGCATCGAGAAAAACTCACCGCTCGGGATATCCATGTTGATACCGTCGACGGCCAGATGATCGCCGAACCGTTTGGTGAGGTCGACCAACTGGATCGTGCCGTTCGTGCCCTGAGTCATTCGATTGCGTCCCCTTTGAGGCGGTGCGTTACCGAGGTTTGGATTAGTACGCGCATTAATTGAAATCTACCGATCCCATTTGCGTGAGGCCCCCTTCAGCCTGTCCCTTGACCCGTTCACCGCGGGTCAGGAAGCGGTACAGGACAAATGCGAGGAGTACTGCCCCCAACGTCAGATAGACCATGATCGCCGCGACGGCATTGATCGAGGGCAGGGGCGCCGAGCGCGTGGCGCTGTAGACCTTGATCGGCACCGTATCGCAGCCCGCTCCGCAGGAGAGCCACTGCGCGATCACGAAGTTGTCGATCGATATGGCGAATACGATCATCATACTGGCGAGAATCGCCGGCAGCATCAGCGGGAACAGCACGAGCCGCAGGGAGTCCCAGGACGAGGCGCCCAGATCCGCGGCGGCTTCCTCGTACTGCGCGCCGATCGACATGAGGCGCCCCCGCACGACGATCACGACATAGGAAATCGAGAACGTGACCTGCCCGATCACCTGCGCGGTCGTGCTCGGATCGATGAACACATAGACATACTGGAATACCAGGTACAGCGATACGCCCATGACGATCTCGGGCGTGATCAGCGGAAACAGCATAAGGAAGTTGGCCGGCCTCTTCCCATAACCGCGCCAGCGCGCGAGCCCGAGGGCGAGGAGGACGCCGATCGGCGTGGCGATCAGCATGTCGAGTCCCGCGAGCTTGAGGCTCTGCCACAGGGCCGCCTGCAGCCCGGGGTCGTGCAGAACGGAGTGCACGGGATCGCCCCAGTACCAGCGGGTCGCATCGAAGCCCTGCCACACGGATATCGATCGCCCCGCGTTGAACGAGAACGCGATGGCCACCACGACCGGCACGATCGTCCAGATCATGTACAGCCACGTGATCGTCATCAATGCCCGTGGTTTGCCATGCGGATTCCGCACGAGCCCGATCAGACGGTGCAGTATACCCGCAAACAGGCCACGGCGTGGTGCGGTATCGACAATCGTGTTCATTGCAGATCCTTTTGCGCCTTGGCGACGCTGTACAGGTAATAGGCCATCAGGATCGACAGGAAGATCGCGAGAACGACCGTGAGCGTCGCCCCGACATCGGGTTGCGGACCGCCGTGGAAATACAGATAGATCTGATTACCGAGCATCGATGTGCTCGGCGATGAGGAAACCAGGTTCGGCGTGTAGTAGTCACCGAACATCGGCAGCGTGATGATCACGCAGCCTCCGAGGATACCCATTTTCGATAACGGCAGAGTGACGCGGAAGAATGTCTGCCGCGCCGTCATGCCCAGATCCCGCGCCGCCTCGATCAGGCTGTTGTCGATACGGTCCAGCGCAGCTACGAGCGGCAGGACCATATAGGGAATATACCCGTAGATCAGGGCATAGATGACCGTCCCGTCGTGCCCGCCGAGCCAGTTCGGCGGGGTGTCGTCGATCCCACTCCAGATCAGGAATGAATTGATCAATCCATCCGGTGCGAGGAGGCCGACCCACGCCAGCATCCGCATCAGATAGCTGACCCAGAACGGCAGCACCAGGAGCACCAGGAGAAGGACCTTGGTGCGCCTGGCGTGCCGCGAGATGTAGTAGGCCACGGGGTAGGCGATCAGCAGGCTGATACTGACCGCAAAGGCGATGTACGTCGTCGTCCGGACAAACACTGTCCAGTAACGCTCGCCCGGAAGGAACTGGGCAAGGATTTTCAGGGTGTTGTCGAAATTCCAGTTGAACGGATTCCATATGGGAACCGGATTCTGGAAGATCGGATCCACCGTACCGAATGCCACGGCGATGACGGCATAGAACGGCAGAACGAACAGGAGCACCAGCCACAGCACCCCGGGCAAAGCCAAGGCCTTCCACAACCACCGTGGATACATCTACACCTCCCCTGGATCGAATCTGACTTGAAGCTTCTCAGGCACCCGATACGAATCGGGCGTACGCGTCCTGCCACATCCGCTGCCCTTCGGAAGTCAGCGTCATGTACTGCAGGGAATCCGGACCCAGGTCTTCGGGCTCCGAGATGCAGGTACTGAGGTGCTTCGGAATCGTGCCGTCGTCGATCAGCTGCTGCGGGGTGATCGAGTTGATCGGCGGCTGATAGCCCGTGAAGTTGACGAAGTTCGACATTGCGTTCTTCGATTCGAGGATGTGGTTCATCCACAGGTGCGCCAGGACGGGCTTCTGACTCATCTGCGGGACGGCCCAGCAGTCATTCTGGATTGGTCCCATGCCGCGCGGGGCCTTCCAGTACTGGATCGACTCCGCCGATTGGCCTTCCGGCAGATACCACCAGACGTTCATCAGCGGATCGCCGGACCAGGACTGGTGCAGCCAGCTCTTGCCCTGGGCGAGTGTCTGGTACTGCGTCATATTGACCTGCGGATTGCAGATCTCGACGAGGGCCTTGAGATCCTCGAGCGCCTGGTCGATGTCATCGGGGTTTTCGGTGTTGAGGTTGGTCTTGCCCCGATAGAGCATGGCCAGTCCAATCGACTCGCGCGGCGTATTGAGGATTCCGGTGTAGCCTGCGTACTCCTGGGCGTTCCAGAAAATCGACCACGGGTTGTCCATGTTCGGGATATCTTCGCTGATCTTGTCGCCACGATAGCCGATCCCGGTCGTATAGATGGCATAGGGAACCGTGTAGCGGGACCCGCGATCGTAGAACGGGCTGTGCAGCTCGGGCCAGACGTTCTTCTCGAGATTCGGGATGTAGCTGTGATTGATCGGCTGCAGCAGTTTGCCGGCCGTAACCTGCGTGAGGCGGTCCGGCGTTATCTCGGTGACATCGACCTCGACGTCGTTGTTCGCCAGCTTGGTGACGCACTGGTCCATGTTGGCGAACGTCGTCAACTGGACATCGACGTCATACTTCGCGCCGAAGTCATCGAGAATCGATTTGTAGAGATAATCCGCGTAATTGAAGACGGTGAACGTGCCGCTCTCCGGCTTCAGGCCATCCGCGATCGGGTTGCCGTTCATTGGCAGTGTGACCGGGTTCCCGGGGCGCGCCAAAGGCAGGCCGCCAGGGCCTGTGGCACCCCATGCCACGCGCGAGACGAGGGGAGAGACCGTGACGCCCAGCCCGCTGGCGACGATCGCCTTCAGGGCCTGACGGCGCGACATCCCGTGTTTCTGCAATCGGTCGACTACGCCGTCGAGTGTTTTGTTCTGACCGTCGTTGTTGTTTTCTTCGCTCATGAGCGTTACCTCCGCTTGATTAGCGTGCCCCATGGCACGCGGTCGGGCCCGTTCGGTCAGGCCGGACGGACCGCCCGGTCGCTCTGGCGGGCCGGAAACTTTCGCTCACCCCGGAACCGCGCCGGAAACAACCGGTTGCCCAATCACCCGGCGTCGTGCCGTGTGGTTGATTAATCAATCAATACCGGAATGGGGTGCCGGCGTCAAATTAATGCAGTCCGAATCAGGCCGGAAAATCGTTCGCGATCGGTGCCCATGCCCTGACGCGAAGGGGGCTCGCGCGCTATCTGAGTGGATATTACACGGATTGCGATTTTCCCGTTCAGTGGCCCACGAGCGCCTTGGTCTCACGGGGGCGCGCAGCCGGTGAGCGCATAGCTGTGAGAGGCCCGGGACAGGGTAAAAACGTTCATACGGGCTGACAGATGGATACCGTTCTGATTGATCAATCAATTTTTTCATGGCATCCTGACAAGAACTGACGCAATCCGCCCGCGCCTTTTCGGCGGCGGTCGGCACCGTTTCAGGTGGGGCCGCCACTCAGCGTGGACAGGCGGCCCGACCGTCATCAGGAGTGACGAACATGAGTGGCACGATGAGCAGGATCCATACCGATGCGAGCCGCGGCTATTATCCCGTACGCGACGAACCGGCGCGCTCGTTACCGGCCTGGGCGTATTCGGATCCGGAATTCCTGCAGCTGGAACTCGAACGCGTCCTCATGCCGTCGTGGCAGATCGTGTGTCATCAGAACGACATTCCGGAACCGGGCGATTACCGGGTGCTGGACATCCTGCGCGAGAGCGTGGTGGTGATCCGTGACACGGACTATTCGATCAAGGCCTTTCATAACTTCTGCCGGCATCGCGGGTCGCGCCTGCTGTATGGAAGCGGACGCCTCAAGCGCCCGTTGATTACCTGCCCATACCACGGCTGGACCTACGGAACCGATGGCTCTCTGCGGGGCGTCCCGCAGGAAGAGGCCTTTCCGGGTCTCGACAAGAGCTGTCTCAGTCTCAAGCCGGTCGAATCCGATATCTTCCTCGGTCTGGTATTCATCCGGCTGAAGGATAACGGCGGCCCCGACCTCGAAACGCTGTGGGCGCCGTATAAGGAAGCCATGGATCAGTATCGGGTTCCGGAAATGCAGGCGCTCACCGAGATCGACGAGACGGAATGGCCGTGTGACTGGAAGGTCGCGGTCGACAACAACCTCGAGTGTTACCACATCATGATGGGGCACCCCGGTCTCAATCGCATGTTCGGTCTGCAACCCATGAACATGGACCTGCAGGACACCGGGGTATCGAGCACCGTCAGTCAGTTCAAGGAAACGTATTCTCCCGTGTGGACCGAGCGCACGTACCAGCAGCGCATCGGTGACGTGGCGACGCATCTGCCCGAGGACCGCCGTCGCGCCTGGGCCTTCTACACGATGATGCCGAACCTGGGCCTTGACCTGTATCCGGATTCGATCGACTTTTTCCAGATCCTTCCGGTCGGGCCGGAGCGGTGTGTGGCGCGGTACTGCGTGTACGCGCTGCCGGACGAACGCCCGGAAATGCAGAAACTGCGCAAGCTCAACATGCGCATCAGCACCAAGGTCATGGAAGAAGACGATGCCCTGTGCCGCCGGGTCTCCGATGGTGTCCATTCGTCGGCCTACGAGCCCGGGCCGCTGTCGGTCTACGAAGACACCCTCAAGCAGTTCCATGACCTCATCCGCGCGGAATTGCCGGTTGTGGAACTGCCACGCAAGCCGCATGGCCGGCCATTGGCCGACGTCAACGACGAAATGGTCCAGCAGCGGGCCCGGGAAATGAAACAGTCCGGGTGACCGTACGCATCGAGGCCGTCGCCCGCCGGGCTGACGGCTTTCCTTCCACGATCTGCCCGTGATTCGGGCAGCCCGGCCGCGGACATCAGAGTCTCAGCGGTCGCCAGAACGAGGAATCAGGGCATGCAAGACGAGACGATCCGCAGTACCGGTCAAGCCGCCGGATACGACGCCGGCACGACCGATAACGATACGGACTCGCTCCGAGCCGGTGACAACCAGGTCGTGCATCCGTGGGAAGCGCTGGCCGATTACGGTCATAACGAGCGTACCGTCATCGCGCACTCGGAAGGGATTTATCTCTACGACACGGAAGGCAACAGGCTGCTGGATGGCCCCGGCGGGATGTGGTGCGTGAACGTGGGCCACGGGCGGCGGGAAATCGCCGATGCGGCGGCGAGCCAGATGATGGACATGGGCTATGTCAGCCCCTGGTCGCTGACCAGCGGCCCTGCGGCACGCCTCGGTGAGCGTCTCGCAAAGCTCGCGCCTGGCGATCTGAACAATGTGTTTTTCACCACCGGCGGCTCGACCGCGGTCGATTCGGCGCTGCGGTTCGTACAGTTCCGCAACAATGTGCTCGGTCGCCCGGAGAAGAAGCACATCATTACGCGCATGGACGCCTATCACGGCAGCACGTATCTGTCCGCATCGGTCTCGGGCAAGGGGCGTGACAAGAGCTGGTTCGATTACGAAACGGATACGATCGATTTCCTGTCATCGCCGAATCCGTATCGGCGTCCGGCGGGTATGAGCGTCGAAGAATTCCGTGACGAGAAGGTCGCGGAGCTCGAGCAGCGGATCCTGGATATCGGCCCGGATAAAGTGGCCGCGTTCATCGCCGAACCCATTCTCGCGTCCGGTGGCGTGATCGTCCCGCCCGAGGGCTATCACCGGATGTGCGCCGAGGTCTGCCGGCGGCACGACGTCGTGTACATTTCCGATGAAGTGGTCACGGCATTCGGGCGCCTGGGGCACATGTTCTCCAGCGAAGAGGTGTTCGATGTCGTCCCCGACATCATCACGATCGCCAAGGGCCTGACCTCCGGTTATGTCCCGATGGGCGGTGTGCTCATCGCCGATCACCTGCTGGAGGGCATCAGCGGCGAGGATTCGAAAGAGGCGATCTTCTCCAACGGTTTTACGTATTCCGGCCATCCGGTGTCCTGCGCCGCGGCGATGGCGAACATCGATATCCTCGAGCGCGAAGACCTGCCGGCGCACGTGCGCTCGATCGCCCCGTATTTCCAGGAGCGTCTGGCCGAACTCCGGGATCTGCCGATCGTCGGCGACGTCCGCGGAATGGGCCTGGTCGGCTGTGTCGAATGCGAGATCAGCGACGATACCCAGGACGCGCTGGAACTCGATTACGCGATCGGTAACCGCATCGATGCCCACTGTCAGGAACTGGGGCTTCTGGTACGCCCGTTCGTCAACATGTGCGTGATGTCGCCGCCGTTGACCATTACCCGCGAGCAGGTCGATGAACTGGTCGACAACCTCCGCCTGGGTATCGAGCGGGCGATGGTGGATCTGCGCAATGAGGGCATCTGGAAGGGCTGAGCCCACCAGAACGCAAGGGAGACGAGATGACATCCGTTCATGACGAAGTCGAGTATACCGACGAATCGATCAGCTTCCTGGAGACACTCTGGGGGGAGGGCTACCTCTCGCCGGGCGGTCCGGAAGAGGTCCGTGCGGTGCTCGAAGGCATCGATCTGACCGGCAAGACGGTACTCGATATCGGCTGCGGGTCCGGCGGTATCACGCGGTCACTGGCAGCCGATTACGGCGCCGCCCGGGTGGTCGGGATCGATGTGGAAGCGCCGGTGCTTGAACAGGCGCGGCGCCGGGCAAAGGACGACGAGACCTCCGACCGGCTGGAGTTTATCCAGGTGGAACCGGGCCCGCTCCCGTTCGCGGACGGGGAATTCGATATCGTGTTCAGCAAGGACTCGATGATCCATATCCCGGACAAGGAGACGCTGTTCGCGGACATCATGCGCATTCTCGCCCCGGGTGGCTGGCTGGTCGCGAGTGACTGGTTGATGGCGCATGACGGCGAACCGTCCGCCGATATGAGGCACTATCTCGATTGCGAAGGCCTGAGTTTCGCCATGGCGTCACCGAGGCGATATCAGAGTGCGCTGGAAGGTGCCGGATTCCTCGATGTCGAATTGCGGAACCGCAATCCGTGGTATCGCGAGGTGGCGCGCCGGGAGCTGGCCGCGCTCGAAGGCGACCTGTACGAGAAGGCCGCCGCCGCGGCCGGCCGTGACGTGGTGGACGCCAACATCCAGACATGGCGCGCGATGAGCGTCGTACTGGACAGCGGCGAGCACTGCCCGCATCACCTGCGCGGGCGTAAGCCGGCGTGACGCGATCGCACACTGAATCAGGCGCTCCGTCGCGTCACCTGGCGGATCGCTGTGGCGAGGCGCATCAATCGCGAGCAAGCTCGCTCCCACAAACACCAGCATATCGCGTTGGATCCGTGTCGTGGATCGAGCTTGCTCGCGATCGCTTGACGGTCCTCGGCCCGCGCGACTCCGAGAATCTCTTACCTTCCTTTTCTCCGCGACCTCCGCGGCTCTGCGTGAGGCCGCCTTTCCCGGGGAAGTGCGATCCGTGACTCAGGTACGCCGAATACCGATGGCCCGACCGGCGTCTGTCGGCCACTCGTCGTAGCCGTGCCATTGCCGCAATGAATCGACCCGTTCGGCGATCGCATCGGGGAACGGGGCAGGGCGCTCGGACGTCGTGTCGATGCCCATGAGCATCAGCTCGCCGGTGGCGAGTGCCGTGCCCTCGGTAACCTCGCGCAGCGTCATCAATACGTGCAGCCGCTTGGCATCATGATCGACCAGCCGTACTTCGACGGCGAGCGGCTGCGCCTCATAGGCCTGGGCGAGATAGCGGATGTGCATCTCGAGCGTGAACACCGTCCAGGCGTTCTCCGCACGAAAGTCCGCATCGATCCCGAGCCAGTCCATGAGTGCATCGATCGCTTCGCTGAATACGCCGGCGAAAGCCGCATCGTTCATGTGGCCGTTGTAGTCGACCCATTCGTGCCGGACCGTCGTCCGGTAGCAGGTGAGGGCGGTCGGGGCTGCACTCATGTCAGATCCGCCCCTCGATGCCCTCGGCCTCCGGCCAGTACTCGCTCACCAGATCGATCAGGCGCGAGAGGAATTCGTCACGCCGGGCCTCCAGCTCCTGCATGGAGCGTCCGGCCGCCTGGTACTCGCAGCCGTCGGCCACCCGCTCGATGAGCTCGTCGGTCAGTTCCGGCGCTTCCAGTTTCGTCCACGGCAGCTTCAGCGCCGGGCCGAACTGCTGCAGCATGTGGCGCATGCCGCCTTCGCCGCCGGCCAGATGGAAGGTCAGGAAAGTCCCCATCAACGACCAGCGCAGGCCAGCGCCGTAGACGACGGCCGCGTCGATCTCTTCGGTGGTCGCGACCCCGTCATTGACGAGGTGCAGCGCCTCCCGCCACAGCGCCTCCATCAGGCGGTCCGCGACATGTCCTTCGATCTCGCGACGGACGATCAACGGCCGCATATCGATCGAACGGTAGAACGCAGCCGCCCGCTCGATGGCCTCCGGCTCGGTCTGTTCACCACCGACCAGTTCAACCAGCGGCAGCAGATAGACCGGATTGAACGGGTGGGCGACCATCACGCGGCCCGGATTCGCGCAGTCCGCCTGCAGCGTCGTGGGCAGCAGGCCGGACGTGCTCGAGGCGATGATCGCGTCGGGCGCGGCGGCGGCATCGATCCGCGCCAGCACGTCGCGCTTGACGTCCTCGCGTTCCGGGGCGTTCTCCTGGATCAGGCCGGCGCCTGCGACGGCATCCTCGAGATCGGTGGTGAACCGCACGCGGTTGCGGTCCGCACCTTCCGCGAGTCCGCGCTTTTCGAGCGTCGGCCAGGCCGTGTCCACAGCGGCGTGCAGGCGTTTCTCGGCCGCGGGATCGGGATCGGTGACCACGACATCGAGTCCGTGGGCCAGACAGCGTGCCGCCCAGCCATTGCCGATGACGCCGGCGCCGACGATCGCGACGCGCTCGATCGGGGTGGTTTTCGCGTCCGTCATCAGTTGCTCCCCGGCTGGCGCAGGCCCAGCATGTCGCGCGCTTCCGCGGGCGTGACCACGCGACTCCCGAGCTGCTCGGTGATGCTCACCGCGCGCTCGACGAGCTGCCCGTTGCTCGCGAATACACCCTTGTCGAGATAGATGTTGTCCTCGAGCCCGACCCGGACGTTGCCGCCCATCAGCACCGACTGTGCGGCCATCGGCATCTGCATGCGGCCGACGCCGAACGCCGCCCAGTTCGCATTGGCCGGCAGCTTGTTGCGCATGGCGACCATGGTCTCGGTGTCCGCCTCCGCGGCCCAGGGGATCCCGAGGCAGAGCTGGAAGAGGGGATCGTCGTCGATCAGGCCCTCGGCGATGAGCTGACGGGCGAACCGGATATGGCCGAGTTCGAAACACTCGATCTCCGGTTTGACGCCGCTGTTCTGGATCAGGGCGGCCTGTTCACGCAGCATGGGCGCCGAGCTCACGTAGAGGTTGTCGGCGAAGTTGTAGCTGCCGCAGTCGAGCGTGCAGATCTCCGGCAGCAACTCGCCGATCGGCGCATGGCGCTCGGCCGGGGTCTGCAGGCTGGTGCCGGGGCCGGCGACCGCCGGATCGTCCTCGCCGGGGAACCAGTCGCCACCGCCGCCGGCGGTGAGGTTCAGGACCACGTCGGTCTCGGCCGCGCGGACCCGTTCCACGACCTCGCGGTACAATGCGCGGTCGTGGGTCGGTGCCCCCGTCTCCGGGTTGCGCACGTGAATATGGGCAATGGCGGCGCCCGCCTGGGCCGCCTCGATGCATGCATCGGCGATCTGCTCGGGCGTGACCGGAATGGCCGGGTGCTTGCCGACGGTATCGCCCGCGCCGGTTACGGCGCAGCTGATAATGACGTTGCGGTTCATGTTCGAGTCTCCTGGATCCTCACACTGGACATATCGTCCCGTACAGCGGGAATGATCGGAGAGAGGCGCTCCGCGACTTTGATGCAAAACGCCGCGTTTTTGACCGGAACCGCCGATGACTCTCCGGTCACCAAAACGTAGCCGTTGCGCGTCCGGTTAAAGTCGCGGCGTATATCGGCAAACACCCCGGCGACGTTCAAACGAAGATCGGGTGCGCTGTATAGTGCCCCTTCCCGGGCGGGCGACACGATCCGCACCGCCATCGATCAAGAACCGGAGGAACCCACCTTGGCTCAACGCGAAATCGTACTCTGTGCACCGGTCCGCACCGCGATCGGCACCTACGGCGGCTCCCTCGGCGGCGTGGCCGCAACCGAGCTCGGGGCGACCGTGATCCGTGCGACGCTCGCCCGCAGCGGCCTCGCCCCGGAGCGCGTGGATGGCGTCATCGTGGGCCAGGTGCTGCAGGCCGGCTCGAAGATGAATCCCGCGCGCCAGGCTGCGATCAACGGCGGACTCGGGATCGACGTGCCGGCACAGACCGTCAACCGGGTCTGCGGCTCCGGCGCCCAGGCGGTCGTGTCGGCCGCCCAGGCGATCCGGGCCGGTGATGCGGACTGCATGATCGCCGGCGGCATGGAGAATATGGATCGTGCGCCGTATCTGGATATGAGCGGTCGCTGGGGACACCGGATGGGACCGGTACGCCTGCTCGACAGCATGCTGACCGACGGACTGAACGACGCCTTCTCCGATCAGCACTCCGGCTGGCATACGGAGGACCTGGCCACGGAATACGGTGTCGACCGGGCGACGCAGGACGCCTGGGCCGCGCGCTCGCAACAGCGTTTCACGGCCGCCCAGGCGCGCGGCGATTTCGCGGCGGAGATCGAGCCCGTCCAGATCAAAAAACGCCGCGAGACAGTCGAGTTCAACGTCGACGAACACAACCGCGGCGATACGACGGCCGAAGGGCTGGGCAAGCTGCGGCCGGCATTCCGCGAGGACGGCACGATCACGGCCGGTAACGCCCCCGGACTGAACAGCGGCGCGGCCGCGATGGTCGTCGCCGAGCGCGATCATGCGCTCGAGTCCGGCCTGCAGCCGATGGCACGCATCGCCGGGTACGGGATCGCCGCCGTGGAGCCCGGCATGTTCGGCATCGGCCCGGTGCCGGCGGTACGCCGGGCACTCGCCCACGCCGGCTGGGAAACCGGCGATGTCGATCGCGTCGAAATCAACGAGGCGTTCGCCGCGATCGCGGTCGCCTGCCAGCGGGAACTCGGCCTGCCCGAGGAGATCGTCAACGTCGACGGCGGCGCGATCGCGCACGGTCATCCGATCGGTGCGACCGGCGGCGTGCTGACCACGCGCCTGCTGCACTCGATGGCGCGCGACGGGCTTCACCGTGGCATTGTTACCCTGTGCATAGGCGGCGGGCAGGGGATCGCACTCGCACTGGAGATGGATCCGGCATTCAGTCGCTGAGCGCGCCGCGGATACCGGTCCTGCCGCTGCGCCCGACCACACGGATGGCGGCGTTTGAGGCTGCACCGGCCCGCAACGTGTAAAATGCCGGATCCGTCATGAACGTTACTTACTTAAGCCGGAAGCCCCGTACACCTATGCTGCGTGATCGTTCCCGCGTAGCCCGGATGCAGCCCGAAGGGCGGAATCCGGGACGTTGGTCGAGGCGCCCCCGAATTGCCAGGCCCGTCGATGGGCAGGGGATTTTTGCCGCCGAATCGTTGTGGGTTCCGGCCCGTGTGGCGCTGACCCGGTCGTAAATGGAGAGCAGGAATGAGCGAGTACGATTTCGACCAGTCGTTCGACTACGTCATTGTCGGCGCGGGATCGGCGGGCTGCGTGCTCGCCGATCGCCTCAGCGCCGACGGCAGCAATCAGGTCCTCGTGCTCGAGTTCGGCGGCAAGGACAATTCCATCTATATCCAGATGCCGACCGCGTTCTCGATCCCGCTGAACAAGCCGCGCTTCGACTGGGAGATGCATACCGAAGTCGAACCGGGGCTCAACAACCGCTCCATCCATCAGGCGCGCGGCAAGGTCATCGGCGGTTCCTCCTCGATCAACGGCATGGCCTATGTGCGCGGCTCGGCCGGCGACTTCGAGGAATGGGCCGAACTCGGCGCCGACGGCTGGAATTACCAGGATGTCCTGCCGTATTACCGCCGTGCCGAGGACTGCATCTACGGCAAGGACGAGTATCGCGGCACCGGTGGCCCGGTCGGCGTGTGCAACGGCAACAACATGAAGAATCCGCTCTACCGCGCCTTCATCAAGGCGGGAGAGCAGGCGGGCTACGGCCGCACGGACGATTACAACGGCTACCGCCAGGAAGGCTTCTGCCGCATGGACATGACCGTGCGCAACGGCGTGCGCGCCTCCACGGCGAACGCGTACCTCAAACCGGCCCTCAACCGCGACAACCTCCATCTCGAGATGCACGCGCTGACGCAGCGCGTGATCATGGACGGCAAAAAGGCGATCGGCGTCGAGTACCGCCAGAACGGGCAGACGATCCGCGTGCGCGCACGCCGCGAGGTGCTGCTGTGCGCGAGTGCCTTCAATTCGCCCAAGCTGCTGATGCTCTCGGGCATCGGCCCGGCCGAGCACCTGCGCGAGCACGGCATCGAGGTCGTCCACGATCTGCCCGGGGTCGGCGAGAACCTGCAGGACCATCTGGAGGTCTGGGTCCAGCAGCGCTGCACGCAGAAGATCACGCTCAACGGCTGGCTCAATCCGCTCGCGCAGGGCTGGATCGGCGCGCAGTGGCTGCTGTTCAAATCCGGGCTCGGCGCGACCAATCACTTCGAGTCCAACGGATACATCCGCAGCCGCGCGGGCCTCAAGTACCCGGACGTGCAGTACCACTTCCTCGCCGGTGCGATCGCCTATGACGGATCGAGCGCCGTAAAGGGTCACGGCTTCCAGGTGCACCTTGGGCACAACAAGCCGAAGAGCCGCGGCCGGGTGAGCCTGCGTTCGACCGACCCGGCCGAGCAGCCGCGCATGTTCTTCAACTATCTCGCCGAGGAGGAAGACCGGCGGGCGTATCGCGACGCCGTGCGCTTCACCCGCGAGATCTTCGCCCAGCAGGCGTTCGACGAGTACCGGGGCGCCGAGGTCTCGCCCGGTGACGCCCTGCAGAGTGACGATGAAATCGACAACTGGGTGGCCGACACCGCCGAGACGGCGTATCACCCCTGCGGCACCTGCCGCATGGGCACGGACGCCATGGCGGTCGTCGACCCCGAGTGCCGCGTACACGGGATCGAGAACCTGCGCGTGGTCGACTCCTCCATCATGCCGACCGTCACCAACGGCAACATCAATGCGCCGACGATCATGATCGGCGAGAAGGGCGCCGATCACATCCTCGGCAAGGGCGTGCTGCCACGCTCCGAGGCGCC
>JAXHNC010000014.1:0-176274 GCA_034520925.1 Halofilum sp. (in: g-proteobacteria)
CGGCCAGCAGGCAGAGCCAGTCGTGCGCGAAGGTCGCCGCGGCCACGGCGGTGATCGCCCCGTGGTCGTAGGCCGGGGCGACCTCGACGACGTCCATGCCGACCAGTGAGAGATCGCCCAGTTCCCGCAGGATCGCCAGCGCCTGGGCCGAACTGAGCCCGCCCGGCACCGGCGTCCCCGTGCCGGGGGCGAAGGCGGGATCGAGGCAATCGATGTCGAAGGTCAGGTAGGCCTGATGATCGCCCACGGTCGCCCGGATCCGCTCCAGGGCCGCCGCCGTGCCATGCGCGTGAATCCACGGCGCATCGATCACCGTGAACCCCATGTCCGGCGCGTGCGCGCGGATACCGATCTGGACCGAGCGCGCGGGGTCGATCACGCCTTCGCGGACCGCGCGCCCGATCATGGTGCCGTGATCGAGCTGGACCCCGTCATCGGCCCAGGTATCGGGATGCGCATCGAACTGGATCAGGGACAGGGGCCCGTACTTCTCGGCGTGCGCTTTCAGCAGCGGCCAGGTGACGTAGTGATCGCCGCCCAGCGTCAGCATGCGCGGCCCGCGCGCGAGGATGGCGCGCGCGTGCTCGAGAATCGATTCGGCCATGCCGTGCGGATCGCCCGGCGGCAGGTAGCAGTCGCCCCAGTCGGCTACCGCGAGGTGCTCGAACGGATCGAATCCCCATGGGAAGGCGTCGAGCTCGGCTAGCTGTGTGGAGGCGGCGCGGATCGCCTGCGGGCCGAATCGGCAGCCCGGGCGGTTCGTGGTCGCCAGATCGAACGGCAAGCCGCTGACGACGACATCGGCCCCGTCGATCTCGCGCGTATAGCGCCGCCGCAGGAAACTCAGCGCGCCGCCGTAGGTCATCTCCGGCTGGCGGCCATACAGCGTCGTCGCGCGGAAGGCCTGATCGCCCTGCTCGTGCTCACTCATTCACTCGATCCTGTTATCCGTATGAAGACCTGCCGATCCCCGGGTCGTACCCGGGAAGGCGCATCAACGCCGTTGCCGATGGCCTTGGGACTCAGGGAAATCAGGCCGTTACAGCCCGATTTTCTCTTTCGCCAGGTAGTACCACGCACCGAGCATTGTCAGCGGCACCCGCAGCGCGCGGCCGCCCGGGAACGGGTAATTGCGCAGGCCGGCGAATGCATCGAAACGGTCGCTCTCGCCATCGATCGCCTCGGCGATCAGGCGCCCCGCCAGGTGCGTCGTGGTGACCCCGTGACCGCTGTACCCGTGGGTGAAGTAGACCGAACCATTCAGCCGCCCCATGTGGGGGATCCGCGTCAGGGTGAGCGCGAAATTCCCGCTCCAGGCGTAGTCGATGCGCGCGTCCGCGAGTTCGGGGAACGTGCGCGCGAGGTGCGGCCGCAGTTTGCCGACGATGTCGTCGGGCGTGACGCCGCCGTAGATCGTGCCGCCGCCGAACAGGATCCGGTTGTCCGCGGTGGGCCGGTAATAGTCGAGGATGTAGTTGCAGTCCTCGACGCACACGCCGGTCGGGAACAGGCGGTCGATCACGGCCTCGTCCAGCGGTTCGGTCGCCATGACCTGGGTGCTGACCGGCATCACGCGGTCGCGCAGTGCCGGGACCGCGTCGCCGAGATAGGCATTGCCGCAGAGCACGACGTGCTTCGCGCGCACGCGCCCGTCGGCGCTGTGGACGACCGGCCGATCGCCCTGCTCCACCCGGGTGACGGCGGAATACTCGTGGATCTTTCCCCCGAGTGATTCCAGCGCCGCGGCCTCGCCCAGCACGAGATTGAGGGGATGGACATGGCCGCTCCACCGATCCAGGAGGCCGCCGGCGTACAGATCGGTCGCGACATGTTCGCGAATGGAATCCCGATCCATCAGTTCCAGCCCGTCGTGCCCGTACGCCTCCCATTCGCTTTTCTGCTGCTCGAGCTCCCGCAGCTGACGCTGGTTGAATGCGGCGAAGACGCCGCCCGGCCGCAGACCGCAATCGATATCGTAGCGCTTGACGAGTTCGCGGATGATGTCCGCGCCCTCGAAGGCCATCGAGCCGAGCTGGCGGGCCGCCTCCGACCCATACCGCTTCTCGATCGTGGCGAGATCGCGGCTGTAGCCATTGACCAGTTGGCCGCCGTTGCGCCCCGAAGCCCCCCAGCCGACCCGTGCGGCCTCGAGCACGGTCACCGCATAACCGCGCTCGGCGAGGTGCAGCGCCGTCGCAATCCCCGAGAACCCGGCCCCGACAACGCACACATCGGTCGTGACCTCACCCTCGAGCGGCGGCCGCTCCGGGCTCGGTCTGGCGGTCGCCGCATACCACGATTCGGCGTGTTCCAGGCTCCCGCTCGCGCCGGGTAGCACGGCGCGCCCGGTGGTCCGTTCGGCCGTCGCGTTCATATCAGACTGCCCCCAGGTAACTTTCGTATTCGAAGCGCGGCACGTCCCGGCGGAAGCGGTTCTGCTCCTGGCGCTTGCAGACCGTGAACAGGCGGCGATAGTCCCCGCCGAAGTACTCGCCGATGAACGCGGATTGTTCGAAGGCGGCCAGCGCGCTCTCCCACGTCTCGGGCAGTCCCCGTTCATGCTGGCTGAACGCGGAGCCCTTCGTCTCCGGCGGCGGCTCGATCGCGTGCGTGAGGCCGTGGTCCACGCCCGCAAGCACCGCCGCGACGGCAAGATAGGGATTCGCATCGGCACCCGCGACGCGATGCTCGACCCGCGTCGCCGCCGGGCTCGACAGCGGCACGCGCACGGCCGTCGTGCGATTGTCGAAGCCCCAGGTGGGTCCCATCGGCACGTGCGCGCCGACCTGGAAGCGGCGCCAGGAGTTCGCGTGCGGCGCGAACACCGCGGCCGCGTCGTACATCGTGTCCATCAGGCCGCCGACCGCGTGATGCAGGGCCGCGGTCGGCTGCTCGCCATCGGTGAACACATTGTTGCCGTCGCGATCGAGCAGGCTTGCATGGACGTGCAGACCGTTACCCGCCTCATCGCCGAACGGCTTCGCCATGAAGCTCGCGAGCAGACCGTGACGGCGTGCGACCGCCTTGATCGTGCGCTTGAGCAGAATGGCGTGATCCGCGGCCACGAGCGGATCGCCCACATGCGTGAGGTTCACCTCGTACTGGCCCGCGCTCTGCTCGGCGATGACCGTATCCGCCGGCACCCCCTGCGCGCGGCAGGCCCGGTCGATCTCCGAGAAGACCGCGTCCATGGCGTCGAGTTCATCGAGGCCGAACAGTTGCGAGCCGCCGCTGCGGCCCAGCCGTGCCGGTGCCACCGGGGAACCGTCCGCCGCCGGCTCCGGCTCGAACAGCCGGAACTCGAGCTCGGTGGCGATGACCGGGGTCTGCCCGCGGGCCGCGAACCGCTCCGCGACGCCCGCGAGGACATTGCGCGGATCCGCGTGGTATGGGCCGGCGTCGGGCGTGTCCATGCGCAGCAGCACCTGCCCGCCGCGCCCGTCGGTCCATGGCAGCGGCTGCAGCGATCCCGCGATCGGCCAGCACGGGTGATCCGCGTCGCCCGTATCGAAGATGAGGCCCGTGGCCTCGACCTCGTTGCCCCAGACGTCGAGGATCAGCGTCGACGCCGGCAGGCACAGGCCCTTGTCGTAGAGGCGGGCCAGCGCCCCGGCCGGCACGCGCTTGCCCCGCGGAATGCCGTTGACGTCGGTGACGAAGGCCTCGACGTACTCCAGTGCCGGGTATTGCCCGAGGAAGTGCTCGACTTCCGCCGGCGCGCCGGTGCCTTCATTCTCCTGCGACATGGATACCGCCCTCGTTTCCGGCGGTCCGGCACGGCCAGGGCGCGCAGCGGACCTTTGCAATGTGATCACAAATTAGCAGCCCACCTGGTGCGTGGCAACACACTGTGATCAAATTTGCTAATCTCGCGATCAGGCCACCGCTTCCCCGGAGAACGCCGGCGATGCTCGATACCGCGGACGACACGACGCTTCACCCACGCGCGGACGATGGCGCCATTACCGTACAGGAATGGGTCTACCGCCAGCTCAAGGAACGGATCCTGACCGGCCAGTTCGTGCCCGGGCGCAGTGTAACCCTGCGCGGCATCGCGGCCATGCTCGAGGTGAGCCCCACACCGGTGCGCGAGGCGCTGCGGCGGCTCGTCTCGGAAGGCGCCCTCGAGGTGCACGGCAATCGCCGGGTCAGCGTGCCGACGATGACCCGGCGCAAGTTCGACGATCTGTGCGCCGTGCGCGTATCGCTGGAGACGCTGGCCGCCGAGCGGGCCATGCCCCACATCGACGCCGATCACCTGGCCCGCCTGCGCCGGCTCGACGCCGAGGTCGACGAAGCGATCGAGAAAGGCGACGTCAACCGCTACCTGCAGCGCCACCGCGAGTTCCACTTCAGTATCTACCAGGTCGGCTCGGCCGAGGTCCTGATGCCGCTGATCGAGAGCGTCTGGATGCAGTTCAGCCCGTTCCTGCGCCTGGTGATCAGCCATATCGGCGTCGATTACATCGTCGACCGCCACGCCGACGCCCTCAACGCGCTCGAGCGCCAGGATCACGCCGCCCTGCGGTTCGCGATCGAGGCGGACGTGCGCGAGGGCCTGGGATCGCTGACGGAGTCGGAGTGGCGCGACCTGGACGCGGTCACCCGTCAGCCGGGCCAGGGGGCATCGCGGTGACCCGGGGATTGCACCCCGGTGCACGCGACGCTATTGTGATCACAAAGTAACACTTGCCGGAAGGCGTCCGGCTCACCCGATGCCCTTGGAGGACCGCAGGATGGAACTGCCCGATACCCGCCAGGCGTGGGCCGCGCTGGCCGACTCGCTCGACATCCGCAATCGTGCGTTCATCGGCGGTCAGCACGTCGATGCGGCGAGCGGCCGTGCGTTCGACTGCATCAACCCCGCCACCGGGGCGGTCATCACGCAGGTGGCGGAGTGCGACAGCGAGGACGTGGACCGCGCCGTGCGCTCGGCCCGCGATGCGTTCGAGGACGGCCGCTGGGCCGGCATGGACCCGCGTTCGCGCAAGGCGGTGCTGCTCCGCCTGGCGGCGCTGATCGAGGAGCATCGCGCCGAGCTCGCGCTGCTGGAGACCCTCGACATGGGCAAGCCCATCGCCGATGCCAGCGGCGTCGACATCCCGCTGGTCGCGCGGACCTTCGGCTGGTACGCCGAGGCGATCGACAAGCTCTACGGCGAGACGGCCCCGACCGCGGACAACGTCCTCGCGACCATCACGCGCGAGCCGATCGGCGTCGTCGCGGCGGTCGTGCCCTGGAACTTCCCGCTGATGATGGCGGCCTGGAAGCTCGGGCCCGCCCTCGCCGCGGGCAATTCCGTCGTGCTCAAGCCGGCGGAACAGAGCCCGCTCAGCGCGCTGCGCCTGGCGGAACTGGCCATCGAGGCGGGCCTGCCCGAGGGCGTGCTCAACGTCGTGCCCGGGTTCGGACCCACCGCCGGCAAGGCGCTGGGCCTGCACATGGAGGTCGATGCCCTCGCCTTCACCGGATCGGCGGAGGTCGGCAAGCTGTTCCTGCAATACGCCGGCCAGTCGAACATGAAGCACATCGCCCTCGAGTGCGGCGGCAAATCCCCGAACATCGTGCTCGCGGACGCGCCGGACCTCGACGAGGCGGCGCGCGCCGCCGCCAACGCGATCTTCTTCAACCAGGGCGAGGTCTGCATGTCCGGCTCGCGCCTGATCGTCGAGGAATCCATCTGCGAGGAGCTGATCGAGCGGATCGTCGCGCATGCCCGCGAGCGCCCGCCCGGCGATCCGCTGGACCCGGCCACCCGGCTCGGCGCCATGGTCGATACCGAGCAGATGGAGCGCGTGCTCGGCTACATCGAGAAGGGCCAGGCGGAGGGCGCCCGGCTCCGGGTGGGCGGTCAGCGCAGCCGTATCGACAGCGGCGGGGCCTTCGTCGAGCCGACCGTCTTCGACAACGTGAGCGGCTCGATGACCATCGCGCGCGAGGAGATCTTCGGCCCGGTGCTGGCGACGATCCCCGTGAGCGGCCTCGACGAGGCGCTCGCCGTCGCCAATGACAGCCCCTTCGGCCTGGCCGCGGCGGTGTGGACGCGCGACATCGGCAAGGCCCATCGGGCCGCCCGCAGGCTGCGGGCCGGCACGGTCTGGGTGAACTGCTACGACGATGACGACATCACCGTCCCGTTCGGGGGCTACAAGCAGTCCGGGATCGGCCGCGACAAGTCGCTCCACGCGATCGACAAGTACACGCAGATGAAGACCACCTGGATCCGGTTCTGAGCGGCGCCTGCCCATGAGCGATTACGCCGATTCCTGGTACGGGCAGTCGATTCAGGTCGAACTCGAGCCCACCCCCCGGCTGGAGGGGCATCACCGTGCCGACGTGTGCGTGGTCGGTGGCGGGATCACCGGGTGCTCGGCCGCCCTCCATCTCGCGCGCCGCGGCTATCGGGTCAAACTGCTCGAGGCCGAGCGGATCGCCTGGGGCGCGTCGGGCCGCGCCGGTGGCCACGTGCTGCCGGGGCTCGGCACGGGGATGGATACGATCGCCAAAGGCGTCGGCCGGGACGCCGCGCGCGCGGTCTGGGACATGTCGCTCGAGGCCGTCCAGCTCGTCGATGACCTGGTCCGCGAATACGCGATCCCCTGCGACCTGCGCTGGGGATACGTCCATACGGCGATCCGGCCGCGGCACATGAAGATGTACCGCGACTGGATCGAGCAGATGGCCAGCGAATACGGCTATCACGGCATGCGACTCCTCGACCGTGAGCAGGTGCGGGAGCGCGTCCGGACCGATTACTACATCGGCGGCATCCACGAACCGGGTGCGGGCCGCCTGCATCCCATGAACTACACGCTCGGCCTCGCACGCGCCGCCCAGTCCCATGGCGCCGAACTGCACGAAGACAGCGCCGTGACCCGCATCGATCCCGAAGACCCGGCGCGGGTCCACACGGAACACGGGCAGGTCGAGGCCGACTTCGTCGTCCTCGCCTGCAACGCCTATCTCGATGAACTCGACCCCGCCCTGCGCTCGAAGATCATGCCGGTCGGCAATTACGTCATCGCCACCGAGCCGCTCGACGACGAGCGGGTGCGCCAGTCACTGCCCACCGACGAAGCCGTTTCGGATGCCAACTTCGTCCTCGACTATTATCACCTTTCAGGGGACCGACGGCTGCTCTACGGGGGCCAGGTCAGTTATAACGGACGCGAGCCGCGCAACCTGCGCCGGCGCATGGAGGCCAAAATGACGCGGATCTTTCCCGCACTGGCGGGTGTCCGGGTTGAATATATCTGGGGGGGCTGGGTCGGCATCACGCTGAACCGGGCCCCCCATTTCGGCCGCGTCGGGAAGAATGTCTACTTCGCGCACGGCTACTCCGGCCAGGGCATGGCCATGAGCGGAATGGCCGGCAAACTGATGGCCGAGGCGATCGGCGGGCAGGCGGAACGCTTCGACGTGTTCGCGCGCATGCCGCATCGCGATTTTCCGGGCGGGCGCCACCTGCGCACGCCGCTGCTCGTGCTCGCGACCAATTTTTACCGCATGCGGGACCTGATCTGACCGCACCGTTCCGGGGGAAACAGAGTCATGACCCACTCCGACACCATGCAGGCCGAGGCGAAGCGGCAGACCGGCAAGCCACCCGATCCATACGAGGAAGTGCGGCGCAACGCCACCGGCGGCAAGCCGCGTGAGGCATCATCGATCTCGCTGCGGGGCGTGCAGAAGCATTTCCCCGGTGGCGTGGTGGCCCTGGAGCACATCGATCTCGAGATCGAAGCCGGTGAGTTCTTCACCCTGCTTGGACCGTCGGGCTGCGGCAAGACCACGCTGCTGCGCATCCTCGCGGGGCTGGAGGATGCCACTGGCGGCGCAGTCGAAGTCGGTGGCGGCGACATCCTGCGCACGCCGGCCCACCGCCGCAGCGTCAACACCGTCTTCCAGTCCTACGCCCTCTTTCCCCATCTCAACGTTCGCGAAAACATCGGCTTCGGCCTGCGCATGCGCGGGGTCGACCGCGACGAGTGCCAGCGTCGGGTCGATGAGACGACGCAATTCATCAAGATCAGCGAGCTGGCCGACCGCGACGTCGACCAGCTCTCCGGTGGCCAGAAACAGCGCGTCGCCCTCGCCCGTGCCCTGATCAACGAGCCGGACCTGCTGCTCCTCGATGAGCCGCTCTCCGCGCTGGACGCGGGCCTGCGGTCACAACTCCAGGTGGAGCTGTCGCAGATTCAACAGCGTCTCGGTATGACCTTCGTGTTCGTTACCCACGACCAGCAGGAAGCGATGGTCATGAGTGACCGCATTGCGGTGATGAATGATGGTCGCATCCAGCAGGTGGGACCACCCGAGGACATCTATGAGCGCCCAGAGAACCTGTTCGTCGCGCGCTTCATGGGCCACACGAACCTGTTCCCGGTCGAGCGCGCCGCCGATGGCACGCTGGACACGCCGCTCGGGCCCCTGACCGGCTGCGCAAGCTGTACCGGATCGCACGTCCTGATCCGGCCCGAGACACTGGATCTGCTGCCCACCGATGAAGCCGGCGAGAACCGCTTCCGGGCCCGCATCATCGATCGCCTCTATCGCGGCGCGTTCGCCGAGTACCAGCTCGAATGTGGTGACTCGAGCATCACCGCCATCGTCAGCAACCGCGGCCAGACGCATTACGAGCCCGGGCAATACGTAGCCCTCGCGATCGACTGCAACGGTCTGGTGTTCCTCGATGAGTAGCGTGATACCGTGGCGAAAAACGGCCCGAGTCCCGGGCACTGGGGCCGGACGACTCACCTGCTCGGCACGATCGCGCCGGGCATCCTCTGGATCGTCTTCTTCCTGTGCTGCCGAGCTTCTACCTGATGTCGGTGGCCTTCATGTCGAACGGACCCTACGGCCTGCCGCAGATGCCGCTGACGCTGCAGTCGTTCCAGGAGCTGGCCGGCTTCGGTTTCCTCGGCTGGAGTCCCGGCAACCTGTACACGCTGGCCCGCTCGCTGTGGCAGACGCTGATCGCGACCGGCCTGGTGATCCTCATCGCCTATCCACTCGCGTATTTCATCAGCACGCAGCCCCCGGGGCGGCGCCCGTTGATGTTGTTGATCGTCGTCGTGCCCTCCTGGACCAACCAGGTCATCCGCGCCTTCGGCTGGATGAATATCCTCGCACCGGACGCACCCTTGTCGAGCCTGGCCGCAAGCGCGGACCTGATACCGTCGGAGATGGGGTTGTTTCCATCCAACTTCGCCGTCGTGCTCGGCCTCGTGTACAACTTCCTGCCGTTCATGGTGCTGCCGCTCTATGCCTCATTCGAACGGCTCGATGCCGAGATCGTACAGGCAGCGCATGATCTGTACGCGAAGCCGATCAACGTCTTCCGCCACGCGATACTGCCGCAGACCCTGCCGGGGCTGATGGCCGGTACCGTTCTGGTTTCGATCCCGGCATTCGGCATGTACGTGATTCCCGAACTCCTCGGTGGCGGCAAATCGATGATGATCGGCAACCTGGTCGCGCGCCAGTTCGCGGCAGCCTCGAACTGGCCGCTGGGGGCGGCCGCCGCACTGATCATGATCCTCGCGACACTGGGCGGGCTGCTGGTGCTGCGCCGGCTCGGACGACGCCTCGGCGGCGGCAAGGAGGTGGTACTGTGAGACGCACAACCTTCCACAATGGCCTGCGAGCGTGGTGGTATATCGTCCTCCTGTTCCTCTACGGACCGCTGGCGATCGTCGTCCTGTTCTCGTTCAACTCGACGCGGACGTACTCATCGTTCAGGGGTTTCTCGCTCGAGTGGTACGCGAAGCTGTTCGCGAACGAGACGATCGTGAACGCAATCTACAACAGTCTGACCCTGGCGATAGTTTCCTCCATTCTGGCGACCGTGCTCGGCGCGATTCTCGGCTACGGCATGTATCGTTATCGCCACCTCAATCTCGGGTGGTTGATCTGGTTGATTTATCTGCCGCTCGTCATGCCGGACATCGTGTACGGCATTTCCCAGATGACATTCTTCGTGACCATCAATCAGGCGACCGGCCTGCTGGAACCGGGGCTGTTGACGATGATCATCGCCCACATCTCGTTCCAGATCCCGTTCGTCGCCCTGCTGGTATACTCGCGTCTGCTGCAGCTCGATCCCCTGCTGTTCGAGGCGACCCAGGATCTGTATGCGACCCCGTGGCAGCGGGCGTGGTATTTCATCATTCCCACGCTCCACGCGGCACTGATATCTTCATTCTTTCTGTCGTTTACGCTGTCGATCGACGATTTCGTGATCAGCTTCTTCACTGCTGGTCCCGAGAGCACGACACTCCCGATCTTTATCTGGAGTGCGATCAAGAAGGGCATTACCCCCGAGATCAACGCGATCGCGACGTTGATGATCGGCGCGGTATTCACGGCCGCGGCGATCAGTTATGCCATCCAGCGGGCAAGGCCCGTGAGCAAACCGTCACAACAGTGACAATGGAGTCCGACCCATGAGATCCATGATAAAACCCCTGGCGACGCCGCTCCTGGCCGCCTTCGCGCTTGGCGGATTCGCCAGCGCACAGGCGCAGGCGGACAAGCTCTATATCTTCAACTGGTCGCAGTACATGGACCCGGAGATCATCGAGGCGTTCGAGGAGAAACACGACGTCGAGGTGGTCGAGAACTACTACAACTCGCTTCCGGAGATGTTCTCCAAGCTGCGTGCCGGCGGCAAGTCGCAGTACGACATCATCGTGCCGTCGAACTACTTCGTGCCGCGCCTGGTCGAGACCGGGCTGGTCCAGAAGCTCGATCACTCGAAGATCCCGAACCTGGACAATCTGTATCCCCGGTTCCTGGATCCGAGCTTCGATCCGGGTAATGAGTACACGGCGGCGTACCAGTGGGGCACGACCGGCCTGATCTACAACAAGGCCGAGCTCGGCGAGGTGAACAGCTGGAGCGTCATGTTTGACGAGGAGAGGAATCCGGACAATCCGTTCTCCCTGATCAGCGACGGCCAGGTCTCCATGGGCATCGCATGTGCCTACCTCGGCCACGGCTACCGCTGCCAGGATACGGAACAGTGGAAGGAAGCCGCCAGACTGATCATCAACACGAAGGGCCGTTCGAACTTCAACGGGTTCGCCGACGGCACGCCGCAGCTGCAGCAGATTGCCCAGGGCAACATCGACGCCGGCATGAGCTACAACGGCGATTATCTCTTCTTCGCGGACGAGGACCCCGAGGCCTACGAGGACATCGAGTTCACGATCCCGAAGGAAGGGGCCGAGATGTGGGTCGACAGCATGATGATCCCATCCGAGGCGCCGAATCCGGACATGGCGCACAAGTTCATCAACTTCATCCTTGGTGCCAAGGTTGGCGCCCAGCTGTCGAACTGGACCTGGTACAGCAGCCCGAACGAGGCGGCAAAACCCATGCTCGACAGCATGCTGCTCGAGCCGCCGGCGACGCCGACCGACGAGCAGATGAAGCGGGTGCACTTCACGCCCAGCCTGAAGGGTCAGCAGCTGCAGACTTTCCAGCAGTTGTGGACCGACGTGATGTCCCGCTGAAGCAATGCACGGCCCGGGGGACTGCCCCGGGCCGTTTTCTTTCCAGCAACGGTGATTTATGAAAAACGGGGAAGACGAAAACACCGCCAGGATGCAGACGTGGTTCGAGGAGCGTGAAATCACGGAAGTGGAGTGCCTGGTCCCGGACACCACCGGGACCCCCAAGGGCAAGATCATGCCCGCTGCCAAATACCTGCACGGGGGGCGTCCGCGCCTGCCGGACTCGATTTTCATCCAGACCGCCGCGGGCGATTACCCGGAGGACGACGAGCGGATCTGGAACCCGATCGAACAGGACATGGAACTCGTCCCCGATCTGAGCACGATGCGCATCGTGCCCTGGGTCGACGAACCCACCGCCCAGGTCATTCATGACTGCTACTACCTCAACGGCGACCCGGTCGACCTGGCCCCGCGCCATGTCCTGCACCGCGTCCTCGAACTGTTCGAGGCGCGGGGCTGGAAGCCGATCGTGGCCCCGGAGGTGGAGTTCTATCTCGTCCAGAAGAACACCGATCCCGACTACCCGCTGGAGGCGCCCATCGGGCGTTCCGGCCGCCAGGGGGCGTCAAGCCAGGCCTACTCGATCGATGCGGTCAACGAGTTCGACCCGCTGTTCGAGAAGATGTACGACTACTGCGAAGCGCTCGGCCTCGACATCGACACGCTGATCCAGGAGGAAGGCTCCGGGCAGATGGAGATCAACTTCCAGCACGGATCGCCGATGGATCTCGCCGATCAGGTGTTCATGTTCAAGCGGACCCTGCGCGAGGTCGCGTTCGAGTTCGACATCTATGCCACGTTCATGGCCAAGCCCATGCAGCACGAGCCCGGCAGCTCGCTGCATATCCACCAGAGCGTGACGGACGCCACGACCGGTCGGAACGTGTTCGCCGGTGACGACGGCAAGCCGAGCCGCCTGTTCCAGCACTATCTCGGCGGGCTGCAGCATTACCTGCCCTCCGGCATCGCCTACCTGGCCCCGAACGTCAATTCCTACCGCAGGCTCGCGCCCGGCAACCTCGCCGCGCCGATCAATACCGAGTGGGGCTACGACAACCGCACGGTGGGCCTGCGCGCGCCGCACAGCAAGCCGGAGGCCACGCGCATCGAAAGCCGGATCGCGGGCGCGGACGCCAATCCCTATCTCGCGATGGCGACCAACCTCGTGTGCGGCTATCTGGGCATGATGGAACAGATCGAGCCCCGCCCGCCGCTGCAGGGCGTGGGCTACCGCGCGGGCCACAACCTCCCGTCCGAGCTCGGCCGCGCGCTCGATGCCCTCCAGGACTGCCGCAAGCTGCACGAGATCATGGGCGAGCGCTTCACCGAGGCCTACCTCGCCGCCAAACGCACGGAATACAGCGCCTATCTGCGCGTGATCAGCTCCTGGGAGCGCCAGTACCTGCTGCTGCGCGTCTGACGGCCCGAAGCCGGCGCCTGAGCCCGGCCCATGGATGGGCGCGGATCCGCCTGTCCACCTGCCGGCGCTTCTTCGGTCGCGCGCCTGGAATGGTGCCCGGAGCCGGACTTGAACCGGCACGGCCTTGCGGCCGAGGATTTAAGTCCCTTGCGTCTACCCATTCCGCCATCCGGGCGGCTCTGTAGAGCGGTATCGCGCTGCGGGGATCGGGAGAGAATGGAGGCCAGGGCCGGAATCGAACCGACGTAGAACGGCTTTGCAGGCCGTCGCATAACCACTCTGCCACCTGGCCAGGCTCATACGCTGTTGCGGGACCTTCCTGCCCGCTGCTGCCCCGGCACCTTCCCGTGTGCCGGAAACAAAAAAACCCCGGGACTGCCGAGGTTTTTTCGGAAATCTGGAGCGGGAAACGAGATTCGAACTCGCGACCCCAACCTTGGCAAGGTTGTGCTCTACCACTGAGCTATTCCCGCTTAGCGAGCGCCATTTTATTCAGTGCCGCGTGGCTGTCAAGGGGAAGCGGCCTCTTCCTCGGCCCGATTGGCCGCCGACCAGCCTGCCCGCAGGTAAACCACCATCGAGTACAGCGTCAGCAGCGCGGCCATATAGAGCAACGCGACGCCCACGAGGAACGTCGGCAACGCCCCTATCGGGTCATGATACAGCATCAACAGCAGGGCCGCGATCTGGGCCACGGTCTTGATCTTGCCGAGCGAACTGACGGCGACCTGCGCGCGTTGGCCGATCTCCGCCATCCATTCGCGCAGCGCGGAGATCACGATCTCACGGCCGATGATGACCATTGCCGGGAGCGCCATCCAGAGATGGGGATTCGCCTGGACGAGCATCACGAGCACGATCGCGACCATGACCTTGTCCGCCACCGGGTCGAGGAATGCCCCGAATGAAGAGGTCTGGTTCAGGCGCCGGGCCAGATAACCGTCCAGCCAGTCGGTGAACCCGCCCAGCGCGAACACGACCGCGGCGGCCGGCCCCGCCCACTCGAACGGCAGATAGAACAGCAGTACGAGAATGGGTACGAGGACCAGGCGTCCGAGTGTGAGGACGGTTGGCAGCGTGAGTTGCATTCAGGGAGCTCCAGAGCCCGAGCCATGGGTCGCATCATAAATGATGCGGGCGAGTTTCGTACTGATTCCCGGCACCGCGGCGAGATCCTCGACGCCCGCTTTGCGGACACCCTGCAGGCCACCGAAGTGCTTGAGCAGCTGTGCCCGCCGTTTCGGGCCGAGTCCGGGGATATCCTCGAGTACCGAGCGGTTGCGGCTTTTGGCCCGCGCGCCCCGATGGCCGCTGATCGCGAAGCGGTGGGCCTCGTCCCGGATCTGCTGGATCAGGTGCAGGCCGGGGGTGTCTTCCGCCAGGTGCCGTTCATTGAGTGTATCGCCGATGTACAGGGTCTCCATACCCGGCTTGCGCTCCGGCCCCTTGGCGATGCCGACCGGCAGCATCTCCTCCGGCCCGATGCCGAGTTCGTCCATCACCTCCCGCGCCTGACCGAGCTGGCCTTTGCCGCCATCGATGAACACGATGTCCGGCAGTGGCCGATCCTCGCGCTGCAGTCGCGAGTAACGCCTCTGCACGGCCTGACGCATGGCGGCGTAATCGTCGCCGGGCTCGATGTTGTCGATATTGAAACGACGGTATTCGCGCCGCAGCGCCCCCTCCGGGCCAAACACCACGCATGACGCGACCGTCGCCTCGCCGCGCGTATGGCTGATATCGAAGCACTCCATGCGGCCCGGCGGTGCGTCGAGACCGAGCACCGAGGCGAGCGAATCGAGCCGGGCGGCCATGCCGGCCCGCGAGGCGAGCCGGCTGCCGAGCGCGTCGGCCGCGTTGGAGCGGGCCAGATCCATCCAGCGCCGGCGTTCGCCGCGCAGGCGCGACGACAGTGTCACCCGATGCCCGGCGCGCTCGCGCAGGACCTCGGCCAGCACATCCGCGCCGTCCACGGCATGCGAGAGGAGGATCTCCGCCGGGACATCGTGTTCCAGGTAAAACTGGGTCAGGAACGCGTACAGGACGTCCTCCTCGGCGGCATCGTCGGGCGTACGCGGGAAGAACGTCTTGTTGCCGAGGTTGTGCCCGTTGCGCACGAAAAAAACCGTCACACAGCTTTGCGCGGCCTGTGTGCGGCACGCGACGACATCGAGGTCGCCGCCCTCCCCGCTGACGTGCTGGCGCTCGCGGACGCGACGGATCGCCTGAATACGGTCGCGGTAGCGCGCCGCCGTCTCGAAGTCCAGCTCCGCCGACGCCTCCTCCATACGCTGGACCAGTGACTCGAGCACCTGGGTCTCGCGCCCTTCGAGGAACAGGCGTGCGTGTTCGACGTCACGGGCGTAGTCCTGCTCGGAGATGTACCCGACGCACGGCGCCGTGCAGCGGTCGATCTGGTACTGCAGGCACGGCCGCGAGCGGTTGCTGAAGTACGAGTCCGTGCACTGGCGGACGCGGAATACCTTCTGCATCAGGTAGAGCGTGCTGCGCACGGCCGTCGGTGACGGATACGGGCCGAAATATTTGCCTGGGCCGCGCGTGCTGCCGCGATGAAAGGCCAGCCGCGGATAGTGGTCCTGGGTGGACAGGTAGATGTACGGGTAGCTCTTGTCGTCGCGCAGCAGGACGTTGTAGCGCGGGCGGTGCTCCTTGATGAGCGTATGCTCGAGCAGCAGCGCTTCGGCCTCGGTATGGGTCACCGTGACCTGCACGTCGGCGATGTGGGAGACCATGATCCGCGTTTTGGTGGAGCCCGGGTCGCCGCGGAAATAGCTGCCGAGGCGGTTGCGCAGGTTCGCGGCCTTGCCGACGTAGATCACGGTCCCGCGCTCGTCGAGCATGCGGTACACGCCTGGCCGTGTCGTTACGGTGCGCAGGAATGCCTTCGCATCGAATTCGTCGGTATGTTCCCGTTCAGACGTCATTGTTCCGATCCCGGGTGCGCCGGGTCCGATTGCGGCACGCGGTGCAACGTGGCCAGTCCTCAGAGATGCGCCTGCGCGAGCCGGAACACGTCGTGGAACATCTCCTCGGTCAGCCGGCGCGTCTGCGTGTTGTAGCGGCTGCAGTGATACGAGTCGATCACGACGGGCAGCCCCTCGGGCCGATGCACCGCCGCGTGCCCGAAGACGCAGTCGCGCTGGCGCAGCCCGAGTGCGCGCAGCGTGGCGTCATGGGCGACCCGGCCCAGCGCGAGCAGAACCCGGGGTGGCCGCGTGGCGATCTCGGCCTGCAGGAAGCCGTTGCACTCACGGACCTCGGCGCCGGTCGGTTTGTTCCCGGGCGGGAGGCATTTTACCGCGTTCGTGATGCGGCAGTCCGTGAGCTGCAGGCCATCGTCGGCGGCGCTGGAAACGGGCTCGCTGGCGAAGCCGAATGCGTGCAGCGTGGAATAGAGCAGGCGACCGGCGTAGTCACCGGTGAACGGTCGTCCGGTGGCGTTGGCGCCGTGTTCGCCCGGCGCGAGACCGACGATCAGCAGCCGCGCGGCGGGATCCCCGAACGCGGGGACCGGTCGCGCAGTGGTAATCCGGATGCCGCGCGCGTACGGCGTCGAGATGGGCCGCAAGGCGGGGACAGGCGCGGCATCCCGGGTCGAAAGCGGCGCCCCTGCGATCGCGCTCACCACGGCCGTTCATGCGGTCTGATCGGGGGCGGTCAGGTTGTACTGGATCGCGAGCCGCAGGAGATCCGCCAGCGTGCGGACCTCGAGTTTCGCGAGGATCCGCTGGCGATAGGTCGTGACCGTTTTCGGGCTGAGCCGCAACGCCTCGGAGATGTCCCGATTCGTCTCGCCGGAGACCAGCATCAGCGCGACCTGGAGTTCGCGTCCCGTGAGGCGGTCGAACGGATTGTTCTCGCCGCCGGCGACGGCATCCAGCGCCAGGCGCTGCGCGACATCGCGGCTGACGTAACGTTCGCCCGCGGCGACCCGGTTGATCGCCTCCTGCATTTCCTCGAACGCGCAGCCCTTGGTCAGGAAGCCGGCGACGCCCGTCTCCAGCAGCGCGCGCGGCAATGGACCTTCGCTGTGGGCCGTGAGGATGATGACGCGGCAATCGGGTTCGAAACGGCGGACGCGCTGGCTCGCCTCGAGCCCGCCGATCCCGGGCATCTGGATGTCGATCAGCGCGATATCAGGCCGCAGTTCACGCACGAGATCCACCGTCTGTTCGCCGGTGGCCGCCTCCCCGACGACCTCACAGCCGAGATCCTCGATCAGCCGTCGGATTCCGGTGCGGACCAGTTCGTGATCATCGGCGATCAGGACCCTCGACTTCATGCGCGCCCCGCCGGTTGATTGATCAGTAGGTGACGAGTGCGGACCCCCAGGTGAATCCGCCCCCGAATGCTTCCAGCAGAAGCATGTCGCCGCGCTTGATGCGGCCGTCGCGCACGCCCTGATCGAGCGCCAGGGGGATCGAGGCCGCCGAGGTGTTGCCGTGACGGTCGACCGTGATGATGACGCGGTCGAGCGGCATTTTCAGCTTGCGCGCGGTCGCCTCGATAATACGGATATTTGCCTGATGAGGCACCAGCCAGTCGATATCACTCTTGTTCAGGCCATTGGCAGCGAGTGTCTCATCGACGATCCGTCCGAGGGTGTTGGTGGCGACGCGGAATACCTCGTTGCCCTTCATTTCCACGAACTCGTTCGGTACGTGGAGCAGATGGGCGTAGTGCCCGTCGGCGTGCAGATGCGAAGAATGGACGCCGGGCTCTTCGGATGCCTCCAGGATGACCGCACCGGCGCCATCGCCGAACAGTACGCACGTCGAACGGTCGGTCCAGTCGATGAGGCGCGAGATCGTCTCGGCCCCGATCACCAGCGCGCAGCGCGCGTCGCCGCAGCGGATGAACTTGTCGGCGACGCCGAGCGCGTACACGAATCCGGTACACACCGCCTGCAGGTCGAACGCGGCACAACCGTGGATCCCGAGGCGCTGCTGCAGCAGGCAGGCGGTCGACGGGAATTTCCGATCCGGGGTGGTCGTGGCAACGATGATGAGATCGATGTCGTCCACCCGTCGGCCCGCGGCTTCGAGCGCGCGCCGCGCGGCCCGCTCGGCGAGATCGGATGTGGCCTCGTCGGGTGCGGCGATGTGCCGCTGCCGGATACCCGTGCGCTCGCGGATCCACTCGTCATTGGTGTCGACCATCGCCTCGATATCGGCGTTGGTCAGCACCTTCTCCGGCAGGTCGCTGCCGGTTCCCGTGATCCGCGCAAATGTCACGCAGGGTTTCCCTGTGGCAGATGTTCTTCGATATGGCGATCGATGCGATTGGGCACGTCCTTGCGGACCTCCAGCACGGCGATGTCGATGGCGTTGCCGAACGATACCGCATCGGCACCGCCATGGCTCTTGATGGCGATGCCCTGCAGACCGAGCAGGCTGGCCCCATTGTACCGCCGCGGATCGATCCGGCGACGCAGCGTGTTCAGCACCGGCAGCGCGATCAGGCCGATCAAACGGTTCAGCAGCGTGCGCCGGAACTCCTCGCGCAGGTAATGGCTGATCATGCGCGCCACGCCCTCGCTGGTCTTCAGCGACACGTTGCCGACGAAGCCGTCGCAGACGACCACATCCGCCCGGTCCCCGTAGATCTGGTCGCCCTCGACGTAGCCGATGTAATTCAGATCACCGGCGGACAGCAGCCGTGCCGCCTGCTTGACCTGGTCGTTGCCCTTGATCTGCTCCGCGCCGACGTTCAGCAGTCCGATGCGCGGATTTTCGATGTTGTCGACGGCGGAGGCAACGATCGATCCCATCGTCGCGAACTGGGCGAGATGTTCCGCCGTGCAGTCCACGTTGGCGCCGATATCGAGCATGTGCGTATGCCCCTGCAACGCCGGGATCGCGGTGATGATCGCGGGTCGATCGATCCCCGGCAGCGTTTTGAGGACATAGCGGGCCGTCGCCATCAACGCACCGGTATTGCCGGCACTGACGCAGGCCTGGGCCTCCTCCGAGCGCACGAGATTGAGGGCCACCCGCATGGACGAGTCTTTCTTCAGACGCAGTGCCTGCGCCGGCGCCTCGTCCATACCGACAGTCTGCGACGCATGCCGGATATGCAGTCGCTCCCGGCGGCTGTCCGTGGCCGCCGGCAGCTCGCCGCGCAGCACCGCCTCGTCGCCGACCAGCACGAGTTCGAGGTTCGGGTGACGCGCGAGTGCGCTCAACGCGGCCGGCACGACCACGGAGGGCCCGTGATCGCCGCCCATGGCGTCGAGCGCGATGGTCATGCGCGTGGATTCACTCATCGCAGAACGGACTGACGGCCCCGGGGCCGGGGCCGCATAGCCTGTCAGTCTTCGTCTTCTTCGTCGTCACGGCTCTCCACGACCTGCCGGCCACGGTAGTAGCCTTCGGCCGACACGTGGTGGCGCCGATGCTGCTCGCCGGTCGTCGGCTCCGTGGAGAGCGTCGGCCCGCCGAGACTGTCGTGTGCCCGCCGCATACCGCGCTTGGACGGGGTCTTACGCCCTTTCTGTACCGCCATGGGAATCGATCTCCATCAATCAACTTTCAACTGTTGTCAGCGTCGTCGGGATCGTCGAGATCCGCGAACGGGCGCTGCGTACCCGCATCCTGCCCACTCATCCGCTCACTGTCGAAGATCTCGACCGCCGGTACGCAACCGGAGGAATCCGGGCATTTCGCGATCAGGGGCAGCGCGAGGATCAGATCGTCCTCGATCATGTCGACCGTGTGCATCGTTGCGCTGTCGCCAAGCACCAGCGCGTCGACCTCCTCCGGGAGCGTCTCCGCTTCGGCCTCGCTGTCCACGAGCACGACGCCGATCGGCAGATCGAGATCCAGCCCATACGCGCCGAGGCAGCGCTGACACGTCAACATGACCCGCCCGCACACGCGGCCGGTCAGGACGCGCCGCTGATGCTCGTCGCGCCCGAACTGCAGTTCGACCGCGAGTTCGCCCTCATCCGACTCCAGCCAGTGCGCCAGGCGCCTGCAGGCCGACACCGGCACGGTCCCGGACAGCGCACGGCCGCGATCGGCAAGTGTCAGCGGGTCGACGTGAACGGGCAAACGCTCGGGCATAAGCCGCGCAATGCTACGGCGCGACGCGACGCGTGTCAAAACGGATATTGCCGTGCCAGCGGGGCTCCGTTAGGCTCCCGGCGCCGGTGCGTCGCGCGCCGAGCCCAGCATAGTGTACGCCGCCAACTGGATTCGCCATGACCGCGCAGCGACTGATCCTCGCATCCACGTCCCCCTACCGCCGGGAACTGCTGGAACGCCTTCGGGTACCGTTCGAAACGGTCAGTCCCGACTGCGACGAAACCGCCCTGCCCGACGAGACGCCGGCCGATCTGGTGACCCGTCTTGCACGGGACAAGGCCGCCAGCGTGGCCGGCCACGAACGTGATGCCGTCGTGATCGGCTCCGATCAGGTCGCGGCGCTCGGCGATCGGATCCTGACCAAGCCCGGCGATCACGCGACGGCGTTCGAGCAGCTCCGCGCCAGCAGCGGCGCGAGTGTGGTCTTCCACACGGGCCTCGCCCTGATCGACAGTGCCAGCGGCCGCGAGGCCTGCGTACGGGTCGACTACACGGTCGATTTCCGCGAACTCACCGACGACGAGATCGAGCGCTACCTGTCCGCCGAGGCGCCATGGGACTGCGCCGGCAGCATCCGCTCCGAGGGCTACGGCATCGTCCTGTTCCGCCGCATGCGGGGCGACGACCCCACCGCGTTGATCGGTCTGCCCCTGATCCGCCTGCGCGAACTTCTCGGCGATTTCGGCTGGCCCCTGCCCTGACTCCTGACTCCTGACTCCTGCCCCTCCACCTCAGGCGATCGCGACGCGCGCCAGATGCAGCACCAGGCAGGCGACGGCGCCGGCGAGAATATCGTCGATCATGATGCCCGTGCCGCCACCGAGGCGGCGATCGAGCCAGCCGATGGGCCACGGCTTCGCGATATCGAGAATCCGGAACAGGACGAAACCGGCCACGATCCAGAGCGCCTCGAACGGCAGCAGCAGCATGGTCACGAGATAGCCCGCGATCTCATCCCAGACGATGCCCGGATCGTCGTGCACGCCGAGGCGTCGCGCCGCATAGCCACACAGCGGGATTCCGACCGCCACGACGACCACCGTAACCGCCACCACAGCCGCCGTCGGCAACGACGCGATGAGCAGGTACAGACCCACGCCGACGACCGTGCCGGCGGTGCCGGGCCCGCGACGCACGAGGCCGCTCCCGAATCCCAGAGCCAGCAGCAGCAGCGGGTCACGCAGATGGGTTGGTCGGGCTGCACTCGGGGTCGACATGAGGACACTCTTGTTGCGCGATTGCCGGGAATGCTGGTGGTCGGAGAAATCCGGCATCCATACCAGAAAACGGATCAACTTGTTTATTTAATTACTTGTTTCTCGGTTTTTTTCTTGTATTCCTGAAGCCGCTCTTCAGGAGGAGAAATGACGGTAACCGACGGCGTCGACCAGCGTCGAGCGGCCACCCTCCGGCTCTACGAGCTGAAGACCGCCGCCGGCAGTGATCCGGCCGATCCGCGTCACCGCGACCTCGCCTGCTTCGGCGAGGCGCTCGACATCGAGATCGTACGGACCGGTGAAGCAGAGTTCGTAATCGTCGCCGCCGCCCAACAGCCAATCGCGTACCTGCTCCCGGGAACCCGCGGCGGCCAGTTCGGGTGCAACCGGCAGCGCAGCGGCCTCGAGTTCGGCGCCGACAGCGCTTGCGGCCAGGATGTGACCGAGATCGGCGGCAAGCCCGTCCGAGACATCGATACAGGCACTTACGCCCGCGGCCGCCAGTTGTCGGCCGAGCCGCGTGCGCGGTTGTGGCCGGTTCAGCGCCTCCGCCAGCGGGTCGTCGGGCTGATCCGCCGACGCCAGGCAGCGCGCGAGCCCGGCTGCCGCACGGCCGGGCCAGCCGGAGACGAACACGCCATCGCCCGGGCAGGCCCCCGCCCGGGTCAATCCCCTGCCCCGCTCGACGTAGCCCGCGACCTGGACGGTGACGCTCAGCCCGCCGCGGCTCATATCGCCGCCCGCGAGCGTGACCCCTTCACGCTGTGCGAGCGCGCCGAAACCATGGGCGAAAGCGGCCAGCCAATCCTCGTCCGCACTCGGACAGGTAAGGGATAACAGACACCAGGACGGGCACGCACCGGCCGCGGCCAGGTCGCTCAGGCCGCAGGCCAGCGACTTCCAGCCGATATCGCCGGGCGCGGTCGCGGCCGGGAAATGGACGTCCTCGACGAGGGTGTCGATCGATACCGCGAGATCGCGCTCCGGCGGCGGGCGCAGGAGCGCGCAATCGTCACCCGGGCCGCGCAGCACATCGTCGCCGGTGGGTGTCAGTGCAGCGAAGTGGCGGCGGATCAGTTCGAATTCGTCGGTCATCATGACTCCGGCACGTTCGACCACGCCATCCCGGCGCGTATCAGCCGGTGCGTCCGAATTCGTGCGGCCGCAGCCGTCGGGCGAGGCGATCGACCACGCCGTTGATGAAACGATGCCCCTGCTCCGCACCAAAGGTCTTGGCCAGCTCGACCGACTGATCGATCACGACCCGGACCGGTACCTCGTGGCGATCGCGCAGTTCATAGCAGGCGAGGCGGAGGATCGCCCGCTCCACGGGATCGACCATGGCCACCGAGCGCTCCAGCAGCGGCCGGATCTGGGCATCCAGCGCCGCCACGTCGGCGGGAATCGCGCGCATCAGCTGCTGGAAATACTCGATATCGGCATGGCCAAGGTTACGACCATCGATGAACTGAACCAGTACGTCGTCCGGGTCGTCGCCGGAGACCTGCCACTGATACAGCGCCTGGACGAGAAACCGCCGCGCGCGGTGTCGGCCACTGCTGGCGCGCTGTCGGGATCCGCCCATGGCTTAGAGCTGCCGCATCAGGCTGACCATCTCGAGCGCGCTGCCCGCGGCGTCGGCACCCTTGTTGCCCGCCTTGGTACCGGCACGCTCCAGGGCCTGCTCGATCGTGTCGGTGGTCAATACGCCGAACGCGACGGGCACCCCGTGGCGCTGCATGGCCTGACCGATACCACGGCTGCATTCACCCGCGACGTAATCGAAATGCGCGGTGCTGCCGCGGATCACGCAACCAAGTGCCACGACCGCATCGTAGCTGCCGCTGCCGGCGAGGCGATCGACCACGAGCGGCAGCTCGTAACAGCCGGGCACGCGCACCACGGTCATGGCGTCGTCATCGATCCCGCTGCGGCGCAGGGTGTCGACCGCGCCATTGAGCAGGGACTCCGTGATGAACCCGTTGAACCGGGTGACGGCCAGCGCGATGCGCGCATGCCCCGGCTGCAGTTCACCTTCAATCGTTCGGAGGTCGGCCATTCCGCATGGTTCCCGTAATCGTTTGTAGAAACAGTATTTTACACTGTTTATTTAGTGCGTGATGTAATCTTCGATCTCGAGGCCGAAGCCGGCGATGCCGTGGAAGATCTTCGGTGCGCTCATCAGGTGCATGCGCCGAACGCCGAGATCCGACAGGATCTGCGCCCCGATGCCGTAGGTGCGCAGATCCTCGGGCGCCTCGCGCTGGCGTTCCTGTTCCGGCTGCCCGCCCGACATCTGGTACTGGTGGATGCGCTGGACCAGATCGCGCGCGTTCTCCGGTTTGCGCAGGATCACGACGACGCCGTCGTCCTCCATTTCGGCCACCCGCTGCATCGCATCGTGCAGCGGCCACCCGCAACCGTGCTTCGCGCCGAGCGTATCGCAGAGCAGGTTCTCGACGTGCACGCGGACATTGACCGGGCGATCCGGTGAAATCTCGCCTTTCACGAGCGCCAGATGGAGGCCGTTCTCGATCGTGTCCTGATACGCATACAGCCGAAAATCGCCGAACTGCGTGGGGAACTCCGTCTCGGCGACACACTCCAGTGTCTTCTCGTGCTGCATGCGATAACGGATCAGATCCTCGATGGTGCCGATCTTGATGCCGTGCTGATGCGCGAATTTCTCCAGATCCGGACGCCGGGCCATGGTGCCGTCGTCGTTGAGGATCTCGACGATCACCGCCGCCGGCTGCCGCCCCGCCAGGCGCGCAAGATCGCAGCCCGCCTCGGTGTGGCCCGCCCGCGTGATGACACCGCCGGTCTGGGCCATGAGCGGGAAGATATGGCCGGGCTGCACCAGATCCTCCGGTCGCGCATCGGCGGCGACCGCCGCCTGGACCGTGCGCGCGCGATCGGCGGCCGATATGCCCGTCGTCACGCCTTCGGCCGCCTCGATCGAGAGGGTGAAGTTCGTGCGGTGGGCCGCCTGGTTATCGCTCACCATCAGGGGCAGGCGCAACTGCTTGCAACGCTCGCGGGTAAGGGTCAGACAGATCAGACCCCGCCCGTGCATCGACATGAAGTTGATGTCCTGCGGGCCGACGGCTTCGGCGGCCATGACGAGATCGCCCTCGTTCTCGCGATCTTCGTCATCCATGATGATGACCATCCGCCCGCGGCGGATGTCTTCGATGATCTCTTCGATCGGGTCGAGCTGCATGTTCCCCTCATCGGATCGGGCCGCCAGCGGCGAGCGCGCTGACGGCGTGCCCGGTTCGCACCGGTCGCGCGAGCGCGGCAGGTTACACCGCGGGCGGCGTTGTTGCCAGTATGCCGGGTGCCGCCTCAGTGGCCGTCATTGCCGGGCGAATCACCGAGAAATCCCGTCCGCGCCAGCGTGTCGCGCGTGATCCCGGCGGCCGGCGAATCGCCATCGGCCAGCAGGCGTTCCAGGTAGCGTGCGATCACGTCGACCTCGATATTGACCACGGCGCCCGGAGCGGTATCCGCGAGCGTGGTCATCGCCATCGTGTGCGGGACGATGTTGACGCCGAACACGGCCCCGTCCACTTCGTTGACCGTCAGGCTGATGCCGTCGACACAGATGGACCCTTTCGGTGCGACGTAGCGGGCGAGCGCATCCGGTACGCGGATACGGAATCGCCAGGACTGGCCGTCCGCCTCGCGGCCGACGATCTCGCCGACGCCATCGACATGACCGGAGACCAGGTGCCCGCCGAGCCGGGTGGTCGGGAGGAGCGCGCGCTCGAGATTCACGCGATCGCCCACACCCCGGTCGCCCAGGCTGGTGTGCGCCAGCGTCTCGGCCGAGACATCGGCATGGAAGCCGGTCGCGTCCGGTTCGACGGCGGTCAGACAGGCCCCGGCGACCGCGATGCTGTCGCCGGCCTGCAGGTCGCGCATGAGCTCGGCGCCGGGCTCGATGCGCAGGCGCCGATCGCGCCCGTGCGAATCGACCCGCGCGATGCGACCCACCGCCTCGACCAGTCCGGTAAACATCGGTTACTCCTCGATCATCGGGTTGCGCAGCGTGAAGCTGCGGCGGGTCAGCGGCAGACCGCTGCCCGCATCGAATTCGGCCCCGGCGGCGACGCCCGCCTCGGCAACGGCCTCGGCCGAGTCCGCGCCGCCATAGCAGGCGTGCATCGCGCCCAGGGCATATTCCGCGCCCGAGCCGATCGCCCAGAAACGCGCGTATTCGTACACCTCGCGCAGCGCGTAGACGCCGTAGATGCCGTCCGGCCCCACGATCAGCGCGTCGATCCGCGACGATTCATAGGGATCGGTCTCGTCGCCGTTCTCTTCCTTCGGATTCAGGAAGTAGTGTTCCTTCAATTCCGAATGCAGGCGCCGAAAGGATTCAAAAATCGACAGGCGATCACGCAGATCGAAACGCACGCGCCGCTCGCGCAGCACGCTGTCGAGCACGAGCGAGTGGGCGGCGCTGCCAACGATGGCCATGGCGCCGTCCTCGACCGTCTGCAGCTTGTCACTGAAGCGGTCGTAGCGGGCGGTCTGTTTCTGCTCGCCGAAGGTCGTCAGCGAATCCGCGGCGATACAGGCCGTTGAACCGAGGCGAACGGCGACGACGGTCGACATGGTGCTTACTCCCGGTCGATCAGTGGCAGTGCGTTGATACGCAGATCGCTGCCGACGTGGCGAATCTCGCGCAGATGCAGCCGAGTGCGCTCGGCCATCGATGCCAGCGGGGTCATGGCAAACAGCCCGCGCGCGCTGTCACCGAGCACCTGCGGCGCCATGTAGACGATGAGTTCGTCGACATAGCCGGTCTCCAGCAGGCGGCCGCAGAGCGTGGGGCCGGCCTCGACGTGGACCTCGTTGACCTCGCGCCGCCCGAGTTCCGCGAACAGCGCCGCCGGATCGACACCGTGACCGTCGCGATCGCCGGGCAGCGCGACGATCTCGGCGCCGCGCGCCCGCAGGGCGGCCGCCGCTTCCGTGTCCGCCGACAGCGTGAAGATGGCGACCCGCTCATGCAGATCGAACAGCCGTGCCTGCGGCGATACCGTCAGGCCGGAGTCGACGATCGCGACCCAGGGGGCGCGTGCGGCGGCCGGCGCCTCCTCTTGCGGCAGACGGACCGTCAGCGACGGATCGTCCGCGACGACCGTGCCGCGGCCGGTCAGGATGCACGATGCCCGCGCGCGCCAGCGGTGAACGTCCGTGCGTGCCTCCGGACCGGTGATCCAGCGGCTCTCGCCCGAGGCCAGCGCCGTACGGCCATCGAGGCTCATCGCGAGCTTGATCCGGATCCACGGTCGCCCGGTCGCCATCCGCTTGATGAAACCGATGTTGAGGGCCCGTGCATCGGGTGCCGCGGTGTCGAGCCGTTCGACCGCGATGCCCGCGTCCGCGAGCTGACCGGCACCGTTCCCGGCTACCCGGGGATTCGGATCGCGCAGGGCGTAGACCACCCGCGCCACACCCGCATCGATCAATGCATCCGTGCACGGCGGCGTACGCCCGTGGTGGCAGCAGGGCTCCAGCGTGACGTAGACGGTCGCACCGGCCGCCGCCTCGCCCGCCATTCCGAGCGCCGCCACTTCGGCATGCGGCTCGCCGACGCGCGCGTGAAAACCTTCACCGACAACCTCGCCGTCGCGGACAACGACACAACCGACGCGCGGATTCGGATCCGTCGTGTAGAGACCGCGCCGGGCAAGCCGCAGCGCCCGGGCCATCCACGCGGAATCGGTGCCGCTGGCCGTCGATTCAGCCATCCTCGCCGACCCCGGGCAGACCGAGTTGCGGCCGCGTGTCATCCCGCGGATCCGGTTCACGCTCGAGGCGTTCGATCTCCTGACGGAAGGCGGCCACGTCTTCGAACTCCCGGTACACCGAGGCGAACCGGATATAAGCGACCTGGTCGAGGCGGCGCAGTTCATCCATCACCCAGTCGCCGAGCCGGCGCGAATCGATTTCGCGTTCGCCATTGGCCCGCAGGCGCCGCCGGATCCGCTCCACCGCATTATCGATCGCCACGGTCTCCACCGGCCGTTTTTCCAGCGCCCGCATCACCCCCGCCCGGAGTTTTTCCACCGAGAAGGTCTCGCGCGAGCCATCGCGTTTGACGATCCGCGGCAGCGCCAGATCGACCGCGCTCTCATAGGTCGTGAAGCGCTCGCCGCAGGCGGCGCACTCGCGGCGGCGACGGACCTGTTCGCCCTCGTTCGCGAGCCGCGAATCGATCACGCGGGTCTCGGCGTGGTGACAGAAAGGACACTGCATGGATGGAGTTCGATTCCGGATACCGTGAAGCGCGTTGAAGTATACGCGCCGAAGCGCCTATTCTGCACGAATGAACGCTATATCTGGTGGCCGAACCGGCCCGCCACCCTGGCGCCTGGGCTGTATCGGGCTCTGCCTGCTGACCATCAGCACACTGGCGGCCGCCGACGTGTCCGTGCGCGGGCGCATCGGCGGCACCATCGGTGGCGACGCGCGGCCCGGCATGGGGATCGATCTGCACGTCGAACGCACCGACCTCGCCGTCCGCTACGACGATGACAGTGGCGGCGACCGCCTCGAAGTCGGCCGCATCGGGATCTCGCTGTTCGAATCGCCGGCCCCGGGCATCCGTCTCGGCGTGTCGATCGGCCGCCAGGGGATCAGCCAGAGCGGACGCGCGAACACGGCCGGCCTTGATCCGTCCGGCTACTTCATCGGTTTCGACGCGCTGGGGCGCTGGGGAATCACCCGGCGCCTGAGTCTGGAGCTCGGCGGCCGCGTCGCCTACGCCGAGGCGTCCGACAGCAGCGCCGGGGACACGGTCGATCTCGACTGGTGGAGCGCGACCCTGCGCCCGGCCGCGACGGTCACGCTCGGCGGGCGTGTCGAACTCAGCGCCGGTCTGCGTGCGCAATGGCTCGACGGCGACGAGCGTTTCACCGGTGGTACGCGCGCTACGACCGACTTCCGCGAAGATCGGATCACCGGCGGATTCGTCGGCATCGGCCTGCTGACCGGCAACGGTGGCCGCGTCCATCTGCGCGCGGATACGGGGCCGGCTCGCGGGCTGCAACTGGCATTCGAACGTCGCTACTGACTCGCGCCATTTGCCACAAGGCTCCTTGCCGTCCACTCCGCGAATGCGCGGAATACCGGCTCGACCGCCCCTTCCCGCTCCGCCCGCGGGCGCGCCAGCAGCGCTTCGATGGCGGCCCGTTGGCGATCAGCCCCGGCGGCGTCGCCAAGCCACGCGATCAGGTCCTCATGCACGCCCTCCCGGGCCATCACCGCGAGACCATCGAGCATCTGCCGATGCGGCGTCCCCTCCCAGACCGAGAGGATCAGCGCCTCGCGCAGCAGCCGCTCGATGCCGTAGTCCACGATCAGCCCATTGCCGCCATGGGCCTCGATCGCCCAGCGCGCCGCGGCGACCGCCTGGTCGGCCGTCCAGTACTTGGCCAGATGCGCGAGCAGCCGGAAGCGGTGATAGCGGCGACTGTATGGCGGCGTCTCCCGCCACACGCCGTCCAGTTCGCGGGCCGCGGCCCAGGCGAGCGCGGCGGCCGCGTCCAGCCGCCCGCACCAGTCATCGAACTGATTCCGGAACAGGGGTTGCTCGATCAACGGTTGGCCGAACACCACCCGCTCGCGGGCGAACTCGCGGGTCTCCGCCAGCGCGCGCTGGAGCAACGCCACGCTGGCGACGCTGTTCGCCACCCGCGAGACATTCAGGACCTCCATGATGAGGTAGATGCCCTGCCCCGGATCACCGAGCGCGCACGCCTGACTGCCCTCGAGTCCGATCTCGCCGGTCGCCACGGAGCGCGTCGCGATCTTGTCCTTCAGCCGCCGGATCCGGAAGTTGAGTTCCCCGGCCGCATTCCGTCGCGGGACCGCGAACAGGCCGAGCCCACGGATGCCGGCCGGCGCGTCAACCGGCCGCGCCGCGACCAGTGCAAGCTCGGCATCGGCATTGCTGGCGAAATGCTTCTCGCCGGTCAGCGACCAGTCGCCGCCGGCAGGTTCGGCGCGTGTTTCGACGCCGGCCCCGAGGTCCGAGCCGCCACCGGCCTCGGTCATCCAGGTAGCGCCCTGCCAGACGGAATCGTCGCGTCGGCACAGTCGCTCGATCCAGTCATCGGCCTCACGGCCACCATACTTGTCGAGCGCGACGAGCGTCGCCAGCGATACCGTGTGCGGGCAGTAGAGTCCGGGATCGAAGAAGCTGGTTACATAGCCGACGCGATAACCCGGCAACAGGGAACCGGTCTCGCGCGCGGCCGCGACCGTGCCTTCCGCATAGCCGCGCACCAGCATATCGCGATAGCCCGCGGGCCAGCAGACCCGATCGATGCGCCGGCCCAGTCGATCGTGCAGCTGGAGCCCGGGCCCGCCGCCGCGATCGACGTCGCTGGAGATCGCCTGCCCCTGTTCACGCCACCAGCGTTCATAGCGCTGCAGACGCTGGCGCTCGGCAGCGTCCGCCGACGCCCCGACCGCATGGTGGACCGGTGAAATGAGCGTATCCGTCAACGCAGTCGCTCCCTGGGCGCCGCGCGCTCGTGCCCACGCCCAACGCGGTTCCGTGCAGCCGGTACAGGCGGACAGCCGCGTCCCGGGCAGCCGCTACCCGGTCGTGAGCCCCGCCGCTGGCCGGCCAAAGAAATAACCCTGCATCAAATCCACGCCCAGTGTCCGCATGAAGTCGCGCTGGGATGCCGTCTCGATCCCCTCGGCGAGCACCTGACGGCCCCGTGAACGGGCAAGACCGATAATCGCGCGGCAGACCTCGGCATGTCCTGCCGACCGGTCGGCATTGGCCACGAGGCCACGGTCGATCTTGATCAGGTCCGGATCCAGGTCCGCAATGAGCGAGAGACCGGAATAGCCGGCGCCCACATCGTCCAGCGCCGCCCGGAAGCCGTTGCTGCGGTAATAGCACAGGATATTGCGCAGATGCTCGTGATCCTCGATGGCCTCGGTCTCGACGACTTCGAAGACGATCTGCTCCGGGCGCAAGCCGGTACCCTCGATCGCGCCGACCGTCGTGCGCAGACAGAATTCGGGCTCGTAGATCACGCTCGGCAGGAAATTGATCAGGAACATGTGGTCGGGCCCGGCCCCGCTCGCCGCCGCCCGTGCGATATGGATCTCGCGGCAGACCCGGTCGAACATGAACAGCAGGTTCTCTTCCCGCGCCCAGCCGATCAGATCTCCCGGCGTGATCAGCCGACCGTCTTCCGGGTGGTAGGCCCGGACCAGGCACTCGTGGCCAACAATCGCCTCCGACGCGGCGTCGACAACGGGCTGGAACCAGGTCTCGAGCGCCCGCGCCTCGAGCAGCCCGGCGAGGGGACTGTCCTGGCGCGGGATGAATTCGCTCATCGGACCCGCCCGCAAAAGCCGGCCGGTCTGCTCGCCCAGAGGGGCATCCTCCAGCCATGTCGCCCTGATATCACGCGCGCTGGGTTCGCCCACCAGACCGGCGACCAGGTCGAACACGGCGGCGACCCCGTCGAAGCGGGTGCCCGGACCCACCTCGGCGACCGCCGTGCCCAACTCGCCGTCCCAGCTCCAGCCGAAACGCTCGATCGCGTCCGCGAGTTCGCGGTTATTGTCCACAAGGCCGCCGAAGACAAGCCCGATCCTGCGGCGACTGGTCTGGCATGAACAGGTGTGCGCCATTAGCGGTCTCAGTTTCTCTGTAATGGAGTGAAGGATAAACGCGAGCGGGCCGATCTTGCCACGCCAGCACGACTACTTGCGTGAAACACCGCATTGACCGCTCCCACTGCGATACCACTTTTCCGGAGCGCTGCAATGTTCGGACGATTTTTGCGATTTAGTTCAAAAAACTCATTCCTTTGAATCAATGTCTTACGGACGATTTAGAGATTCATTCTACCTTACTTGGACCGCCCGCGTATCCCACCTTGAGAACGATCGGACGCTGACGCCAAGCCCATGCCCCGGATTGTTCCCGGCTCAGCGAGCCTTGTGATCACGATCCCGGAAACTGCCACTGGCGGAATCGGCCCGCGCCGAGATCAGCTCCCACTCCGCCTCGATCCTGCCCTGCAGGCGATCCCACCACTTCCAGTCCGGACCGCTCGCGTACCTGCTTGCCGCCCAGTGTCTGATACAGGTCCATCACGGAGCGCGCGCAGGTACTTCGATCGAAGGCGCTCGCGGTCTCCCGGGCGGCCGCGCGCCAGCCGCCGAGCGTGGATTCGTCCATGCCCTGCTCCAGGGCCGCGGCGAAATCCGCCACACTGGAACCGGAAGCAAGAAGCCGGCCATTCTCTCCGTCGACGACCACATCTCCGACGCCCGGCCCATCGAGGGCGATCACGGGCAGGCCCGCGGCCATCGCCTCGGCGACGACCATGCCCTGGGTCTCGGTCAGCGACGCGAAGGCGAACCCGTCCATCGCCGCATAGGCGTCACACAGCGTCGATCCGGTCAACTTGCCGGTCATCAGCACCCGCTGACTCACGCCGGCCCGTTCGAACAATTCGCTGCAGCGCCTGACTGCGCGGCCCATCGCCCACCAGCAGAAACCAGCGGTCGTCACCCTGCCTTGCAGCCAGCGGGCCACACTCTCGCCGAGGAAATCGAGATTCTTCTCCTGCGCCAGCCGGCCGACGTGCCCCAGCACCAGGGCATCGGCGGGGATCCCCCTTGCGCGACGGAATTCGTCGCCGGCCGCCCCCGCGAATGCCCGCGTATCGATGCCGGTGGGGATGACCTCGATCCGCGACTCCACCCCGCGCGAGCGCAACAGATCGGCGATGCCCTGCGAGGGCGCGATCACCGCGTCGCAGCAGTTCGCGTACGCGGTGGCGAGGTGGATCACGAAGCGCTTGAGGGCGGGCGAATCCAGCGGGACGTAGTGGGTGTAGTTCTCATAGAGGGTGTGGTGAGTGAAGATCAGCGGAACGTGATGGGCGTAGCTCCAGCGCAGCGCCGCGTCCCCCAGCAGGAACGGATGGTGGCTGTGGACGATCTCGGGCTCGAAATCGGCGAGTTCCGAGGCGATGAAATGCGGCAAAGGTACCGGCACCGAGAAGTCGCTGCCGTTGAAACGCTGCCACGCCGGCACGCGCAGTACGCCAGGATCCGTCTCGTGCTGATCGCCCGGGAAACCGGGCGCGACGACACGGACATCGTGCCCCGCCCCACGGCACTCCTCGACCAGGGTCGACACCGAACCGGCGACGCCGCCGACATGCGGTCGATAGGTATTGGTCAGCATGCAGATCTTCATTGCGCCCGTCGCTCCGGCGCGACCGCCGAACCATCCGCCGGGATCGGCGTGTCCTGCCATCCCGGCAGACAGGCGATCGTATGCGGTGCGCGGTCATGCCAGTCGCCGTGAACGCGGACCCGGGGCGCGCTGCCGCGGGTATCGATCTCGATATCGACACGGCCCCAGGCGGTCCGGGTCGGGCCGAATCGCAGCGATTCCCCGCTCTGCAGCCATTCCGGCGGCAGTCCGCTGCCGATGACCAGGCTGTCGCCCTCCTCGCGGACGAACAGGCTGCGCACGATCATGAACCACTCGGCGGCGGCCCAGACGTGCTGGCCGTCGCCCATGCAGCCGCCGCCGGTGCGGGGATGGATGGCCTCGGGCCAGTGGCCGGTGCTGGACGCCAGTTCGGCGACCCTGCGGATCATCGGCCACGCGCGCTCCGGTTGCCCGGCACGCAGCAGGCTTTGTGCGATATCGAGCGTGAGATAGGCATTGATGCCCGAGTGGATCATGTTCTGGAAGAAACCACCCTCGAAAAAGGAATCACGCTCGAGATAATCGATCGTCGCCAGGGTCCACGGGTCCGCCGCCGGGAGCAGCCGCAGCGGGTAATCCGCCACCAGCGAGCCGATCGCGCCGGCATCCATGCGCCGGTCCGGCGCCGCCGGCATACCGCCGCCGCTGCGCTCATGCGGGATCCGCTCGATACTGCGATGGATCGCCTGGCGCAACGACTCGGCCTCCTCACGGGCACGCCCGGCGGCATGTTCGCGGCCCGCATCCGCCAGGACGCGGGCGGCCTCCTGCAGCCCCGCGAGCGCCCACCAGTCATCCCAGTAATAGTAGTCGTTCGGACCGAGGTGTTCCGCACTGAAGCCGGCGGGCAGCAGGCCGGCGATACCATCCCCCGCGTCGGCGCCGAGCCGTTTGCGGCGGATCCAGCGGCTGCCGCGTTCGATGGCGTCGAGCCAGGTCGCCGGTAACGGCTCTCCGGTCATCGCCTGGAAGCGGCCGTAGGCCCACAGGACCTGGCCGTTGGAGTCCCATTCGCCCTCCTGCGACTGGAAATACCCGCTGGCGCGCTGGCGCTGCGGGAAGCTTTCGAGCGCCCTGCGGGCGCGCTCGATATAGCCACCCGCCAGCAACGCATGCAGGATCAGACAGGCATCGCGGAACCAGAAGCGGCGATAGGTGTACGGCCCGGGCACGATGTCGTCGACCGAATGCAGCACCAGACTCGTCCGTGCCGCCTCGAAAAGCCGCTGGATCCCGGCGTCCGGAATCTCGACGGTGGCGGTGTCCGCGTGGGCGTCGGCCCACGTGCATCGCCGCCCGTGCGGCAAGGGCGCATCGTCGAGCGCGACCCGGGCGCGCAAACGGCACTCGCCATCCGGCATGGGATACACGGCCGCACCCGTCGCCATGCCGACCGGGCAATGCAGACCGCCAGCGGCCGGCGAGGCGGCCCCATCCAGCGCATGGAATACATCCCCCTGACGGTAGGTTCGAAACCGCAGGTCCACGGGCGCCGGATCCAGTTCGATATCGGTCGTGTCGTTGACCCGAAATCCGCGTCCATCGGGGGCCGGATGCAGGTCGTCGATGAACTGGATACCCTCGGGGTTGTACGGGCGTACCGCGAGCGCGAGCCGGTCCCCGACGTGTCCGCGGGCCGTGATATCGAGCAGCGCCCAGGCACGCCCATCGATGCGCTCGACGCTCGCATGCAGCTCGAGCCGCCGCGGTCCATCGGTCACCGTCGTGTCGACGGCGAGTCCGGACCGGGTGTCCTGGGACTGCTCCACCTCCCCGCGCTGTCCCGGCAGCAGGTGGTTGCCGTCGGCGGCCACGATCCAGCAATCGATCGACCAGCCATCGTGCAACGGCGTCCAGAGCCCGCGCGGATCGACGATCGGATAGTGCGGACAGTCGGGCAGGCCCACCGCGGTCCAGTTGCGGTGGGTCAGATTGACGTGGGAAAAGGAAAAGGCCCGCGGGATGAACGAGGCATCGCCGGGATCGAACTGGCGCACGACCCAGTACGGCCAGACCCAGTCCAGGTTGTGCTGGATCGCCTTCGTGTTGACCAGGCCGCGGGCGTGGAACACCAGTCCGGCGCGCAGCAGCTCCAGCGGCTCCGCGACCTCCGATGGCTGCGAGAACCGACGCAGGCGGGCCATGACCCGCAGCGGATCGATGACACCGTACGCGCGCGCCGCCCGACGCACGATCGCTCGCCATGGCAACCAGCGCCATGCCATATCCACCTCCGCAACATGCGATCGCCACGGAAGTCGCCGGGACCCGATTCAGTCCGCGGTTATTCCCGGGATCGCTTCCGCCGATTCAAAGATATCGCGGTAACTCGCGTACCACGCGGCCCAGGTGATCGGTCCGAGCACCAGCCAGCCAAGCATCAGGGGGAGCGTGGCCAGCAGCGCGAGTACCGTCCAGATCAGGCCGAACACCAGCAGGGGCCACGCGTTCCGCAGCAGGCCACGGACACCGAGACCGATCGCCTGGATCGGTGGCAGCGATGCCAGCACCACCAGCGGAATCGCATAGAAGAACACCACCACGACTGCCAGTCCGAGCACAAGCCAGATGAGGAGCGCGAACAGAACGCCGACTCCGAGCGACGCGGCGTCGCCCGGATGGAACCCGTCATGTCCGGACAACAACCCCGGATCGAGGACCGAAAGCCCCGCGGTCACCACCAGCACGATCAGGCTCCCCACCGTGGCCGCGACCGACGCACCGGTGTAAAGCAGACCGAGGATGACGATATCGCCGCGCGTGTGCTCCGACACGAGCGGTTCGAACAGGCGCCCGAGATCAAGCGGCCGGCCGGCCTCGACATCCCGGGCGGCAAGCAGCATCCCGCCCGACAGCGCCGGGGCGAGCACCAGCGCGACGAGGAACCCGATCGCGGGCACCAGATTGAGCACGACGAATATGAGCAGGAACACGATCGACAGAACGATCCACATGCCCGGCGCCGCCATGAACAGCCGCCATGCGCGCGTGAGCCACTGCGTGCCGCGCTGCGCATCCCACGCATGGATCGTTGTCATCAGACCGCCTCTCCCGCCGTCCGGCATTCGTGTCCCTGTACACAAACAAGTGCATCGCTGGTCATGTCGAGGAGCGTACAGTAACGGCTGGCGCGTTACATACCGCTACCACACGAACCGGGAGTCAGTCAGTCCATGGAGGCAAACTGGTTCATCGCATTACCTTTCCCGGCCGCCTGCCTGCCCGCGGACGAATGGGCCCGACTGCCGGCGGGGACGCGCGCATTCCATCCGGAGGATCTGCATGTGACGGTCGCGTTCCTCGGAGCGGTCGGCGAAGAGCGCGCCCTGCGCGCATGGGAGCGGTTCCGGGCCGGCGACGAGCTGCCCGTGCCCACGACCACGGGAGCGCGCGCGACGTTCGGCGCGCCACGCAGGCCGTCGGCGCTGGGGCTGGATCTCGATACCGGAGACCGCGATGGCGCACTGACCCGCTTCATTTCGGAATGGCGCAACACCCTGCGGGCGGCGGCCGATCTCGCGCCCGAAGAGCGCCCGGTGCGCCCGCACGTCACCCTCGGGCGGCCGCCACGACGCGCCGATGACGAGTGGCGGCACGCGCTCGCGGCATGGATCGACCGACCCGCGGAACACGACGCGGTGTGCCTGGACCGGATCGCCCTGTATACGCGTGCGGATCCGGACGGCCGGCGACGCTTTCGCGAAATGTGCGTATTCCCGTCGCCGCGACCGGAGCCATCGCGCGAGCCGAACGCGGATTGACCCGAGTCGCCGATTCAGTGCCAGCTGCGGTCGCGTTCAGGTCTTCAGCCAGCGCTCCGGAGTCCGGATCAGTTCGCGCGCCGACGCATCCGCGAAATGATGCACGGGCCCGCACCCGTGACCGACGGACAGCCGGTCGGCCGCCCCGAGCGCCATCACGAGATAACGGCGGGCGGCGTCGACGGCTTCCGCCATCGAGGCCGAAGCCGGTGCCAGCGCCGCGATCGCGGACGACAGCGTGCAGCCGGTGCCGTGGGTATTGGCGGTCGCGACCCGCGCGGAACCGTACGCCCGCGCTCCCGTTGGCTCGCAGAGCAGATCGGTGACCGCATCGCCCTCCAGGTGCCCGCCCTTCACCAGCGCCGCGCGTATGCCGAGCCCGAGCAGGCGCATCCCTGCTTCCTCCATGGCGTCCGTCGTCGCCGGCGCGTCGTCATCGCCGAGCAGCACGGCCGTTTCCGGCAGGTTCGGGGTGATCAGGCTGGCGAGCGGCAGCAGCCGGTCCCGCAGGGCGGCAACCGCCGCGTCGTCGATCAGCCGGTCCCCGCTCTTGGCGACCATGACCGGATCGACCACCACCACCGCGGGGCGGTAACGCTCCAGGCACTCGGCCACGACCGTCACCGAGGCGGCGCTGCCCACCATGCCGATCTTGACGGCATCGACACGGACATCGTCGAACACGGCCTCGATCTGATCGCGCAGGAAGGCAGGATCCACGCCCGATACGCCGCGAACCCCGGTGGTGTTCTGCGCGGTCAGGGCCGTCAGGGCGCACATCCCGTAGGCACCCAGCGCCGAGAAGGCCTTGAGGTCGGCCTGGATGCCCGCACCACCGGATGGATCGGATCCGGCGATCGACAGCACATTCGGGATCCGCTCGTGCGCCATCCCGGCTTACTTCACGCAGTCGAAGATGCCGAAGGTCTGCTTGCCATCGCTGACTTCCGTCTCCGCGGTAATCGTGTCACCGCCCATCTCCGCGGCGCTGTTGCGCGCCAGGGTCTCGAGATTATCGCTGATCGCGGGCTTACCGCGTTTGATGAAGCCGATCTTCGTGGCCACGGAGACGCGGGTCTGTCCGAGCCGCTCGCAGTCCTTCGTGCGCTCTGCCGCAAGCACGAGCACGTCCTCGGCGCCCGGGTCGACGGTGACGAAACTGCAACCGCCGAGTACGGCGGTCATCGCGACGGCAAGGATTACGTTCCGGTTCGATGCTTTCATGAAAGCTCCTCTGTATCCGATGGAATGCCACCGGGCGATTGCGGCAGATCGGGGTCGATCCTGTAGTAGTCACCCGCGGTGGCCGTGTGAATATGGCTGGCGATCCGCACGCCAGTCGGCCCGTCGAATGAGCCCGCCATGATACCGATCGAATCCGGATCGTGCGGCTGCCAGAACAGGCTCGATCCGCACACCGCGCAGAATCCGCGGTGGATCCCGGGCGACGACTCGTACCAGCGCAGTCCCTCATCCCGTTCCAGGCGGAATCCCGCGCGCGGCACCCGCGTGGCGGCCACGAAATGACCGCTCGTGCGACGGCACTGCCCGCAGTGGCAGGCGATGAAAGGCCGCAATGGCCCGCTGGTCCAATAGCGCACGCGGCCACACAGGCAGCCACCCCCGTGACCGCTTGTCTCCTCCCCCGGTTGGTCGTGCATGGCTGCCCGGTCCTTCTCTCCGGTTGAGTTCAGCGCCAGCGCATCGCTGTCAGTGTAGACCAGATGCCTGGTGATCGAAGCGGACGGTATCGTACCCGATCCGGTGCGGCCCACGCATGGCTTCCAGGCGATGCCTGTGCCAGAGTCGCGCCGATGTGGCCGATCGACTCCAGTGACGCGCTGTGTGCGTGGACCCGCGCCGGTATGGAATCCGACTGTGCGGCCGAGCTCGTGGAGCGCGCCGCTGCAGTGGGCATCGGCGGCTGGTGCCGGACCGGCGACGGTCTGGTCGAGTTCCATCCAACGCCCGCCGACCAGCTCCCGGCGCTCGCCCGGAGCCTGGCGTTCCGCCAGCTGGTGTTCACGCGACAGTGGTTCGCGCGTTTCGCCGTCTGCCGCGGCCTGCCGCCCGACGACCGAGTCACGCCGCTTGCAAGCGCGGCGGCGGTGATACCGCAACCGGTGCGCGAGGTCCGGATCGAATACCCGGACACGGACGCGGGGCGCCCGCTGGCACGCCTCGCGCGCGCCCTCGCCCGCCCACTGGAGGCCGCGATCGCCAAAGGACCGGGGATCGCGCCCGACCGCGGCGGCCCCGTATTGCACTGCGCCCTGCTGGACGGCGGCACCGCCCTGCTCGGTCTTTCGGACCCGGCCAATTCAGCGCCGTGGCCGCTGGGCATCCCCCGTCTGCGCGCCCGCCGCGAGGCCCCGAGCCGTTCCGTGCTCAAGCTCGATGAGGCGATCGTACGGTTTCTGAACGACGACGAGCGCGCCGCATGGCTGCGTCCGGGACGGACCGCCGTCGATCTCGGCGCCGCACCGGGCGGCTGGACCTGGCTGCTGCGGCATTACGGCGTAACGGTGACCGCCATCGACAACGGCCCCATGGCACCGGCCCTGGCAGAGGATCCCGGCGTCGATCATCGAGCCGAAGACGGCTTCCGTTATCGGCCGCGGAGGCCGGTCGACTGGCTCGTCTGCGACATGGTGGAGCGCCCGCATCGGATCGCACGCCTGCTGGCCGAGTGGCTGGAACGTGGCGATTGCCGCCATGCCATCGTCAATCTCAAACTGCCGATGAAGCAGCGCTGGCAGACGGTATCCGCACAGCTCGACACCATCGCCGCCGCGCTGCCCGGTGACGGTCGCCTGCTGGCGAATCAGCTCTACCACGACCGCGAGGAGATCACGCTCTTCGCGACCCGCGCGCCGCTTTCCTGACGGCGGTGCAGCTACGCCTGGCCCCAGCCCTTGGCGTCCATGGCGAGCCATTCCGCCTCTTCCGGCGTGTTCTCGCGTCCGAGGATGGCGTTGCGGTGGGGGAAACGACCGAAGCGTTCGATTACGTCGCGATGCTGCTGCGCGTACCGCAGGAATTCTTCATAGCGGCCGCGCTCGGCGGGATCGACCGCCTCGACCAGGCTGGCAAAACATTCGACCGAACGGGCCTGGCAGTCCCGATCCTCGGCATGTTCCAGCGGCATCCACGCGAAGACCTTCTCGATCGGCCACAGCGCATCGATCCGCCCGGGCGGCAGGGAACGGTCGAGCACCGCCCGTGCACTCTCGTCGAACAGGAAGGCCCGCGCGGTCCCGCGGTAGATGTTGCGGGGGAACTGGTCGAACAGAAGGATCAGGGCCAGCGCACCGCGTGGCGTGCGCTCCCAGCGTCCGAGACGCCCGCCGGCGGCGTTGCGCAGGTCGGACTCGAAGCGGCCGCGGATCTCCGCGTCGAAGGACTCGTCCGGACGGAACCAGCGCCCGGGCCGATCCGGTTCGGGGCGCCCGGACTCGTCCAGGGCCCCGAACCAGAATTCGTGAATGCCCTCCGCGCGGCTCATGCGGGGGACATGGCGCGCATCCCTGCGCTCATTCGACGATGCCCCCGGCCGTCAGCCGCGCCGGGTCGAGCAGTGACCTGAGTTCCTCCTCGGACAGATCGGTCATCTCGCGGGCGACCTCGATGAGCGGCCGGCCATCCGCGTAGGCCTTTTTCGCGATCGCCGCGCCCTGTTCGTAGCCGATCACGGCATTCAGCGCGGTGACCAGGATCGGGTTCCGATCCAGGGCCTCGCGCAGCTTCTCGTCGTTGACGGTGAATCCGGCGATGGCCTTGTCGGCGAGCACGGCACTGGCGTTGGTCAGCAGTTCGATGCTCTGGAGCAGGTTATAGGCGATCACCGGCAGCATGACGTTGAGCTGGAAGTTGCCCGACTGCCCCGCCGCCGTGATGGTCGCGTCGTTGCCGGTCACCTGGGCGCCGACCATCGCCACCGACTCCGGGATCACCGGATTGACCTTGCCCGGCATGATGCTGGATCCGGGCTGCAGCGGTACCAGCGCGATCTCGCCGAGCCCGGCGAGCGGGCCGCTGTTCATCCAGCGCAGGTCGTTGGCGATCTTCATCAGGCTGGTGGCGTAGGTCTTGAGCTGCCCGCTCATCTCGACCGCGGCGTCCTGACTGCTCTGCCCCTCGAAGTAGTTGTCCATGCTCGTGAACGGCACGCCGGTGATCGAGCGCAGCTCGGCCGCGACTCGCGGACCGAAGCCCTCGGGGGCGTTGATGCCGGTGCCGACCGCCGTCCCGCCCTGGGTCAGCCCTTCCAGGCGCGGCAGCGATGCGCGGATCCGATCCGCGCCATGCCGTACCTGGGCCGCCCAGCCGGACAGTTCCTGGCCGATCGTGACCGGCATGGCGTCCATCAGGTGCGTGCGGCCCGTCTTTACGTGGCTGTCCAGTTCCTCGGCCCGGCGCTCGATGGTGTCGGCCAGGTGTTCCATCGCCGGCAGCAGGCGTTCGTGGATCTCCAGACAGGCGGAGACATGGATCGCGGTCGGGAACACGTCGTTGGAGCTCTGCCCCATGTTCACGTGATCGTTCGGGTGTACCGTCTGCCCGCCGATATCCGTGGCCACGTGGGCCAGCACCTCGTTGACGTTCATATTGGAACTGGTGCCGGAGCCGGTCTGGAAGACATCGATCGGGAACTGGCCGGCCAGTTGACCGCCGCACGCGCGATCCGCCGCTTCACGGATCGAGGCCGCGATATCCGGATCGAGCAGCCCGAATTCGGTGTTGACCTGGGCGCAGGCCCGTTTGATCAGCCCGATGGCGCGGATCACGGGAAACGGCATCGTGATGCCACTGATCGGGAAGTTGTCCACGGCACGCTGGGTCTGCGCGCCATAGAGGGCGTCGGCGGGGACCTTGAGTTCCCCCATGCTGTCGCGTTCGGTACGGAATCCGCTGGCGCTCATCGCGGGCGCTTCTCCTTGCTCGGGAATCGGACAGGACATGATGACCCGCCCCCCGTCGCGATACAACCACGGCCGCCGCCGGGTGTATAATTCCGCGCTTTTCCTGTCCGGAGAGACCGTATGGAACCGAGCGCCCTGACGGCGATCGCCCCCGTCGATGGCCGTTACGCCGACAAGGTCGCGGAACTGCGTCCGATCTTCAGCGAGTACGGCCTCATCCGTTTCCGCGTCGAGGTCGAGGTGCGCTGGTTCGAGGCGCTGGCCGCGGATCCCGACCTGCCGGAACTGCCGGCACTCTCGGATGACGCGCGCGGATTTCTGGACGGGCTCGTCCGCGATTTCGACACCCGTGCCGCCGAGCGGGTCAAGGCGTACGAGGCGACCACCAATCACGATGTGAAGGCGGTCGAGTATTATCTGCGCGAGCGCTTCACCGAGCACGCGGAGCTCGGCCAGCTGCGGGAATTCCTGCACTTCGCGTGCACCTCGGAAGACATCAACAACCTGGCCTGGGGACTCGCGCTCGTGCACGCACGCGAGACCGTCGTCCTCCCGTGGTGCGACCGGATCATCGACGTCCTCGACGGCCTCGCCGAGGCGCACGCCGAGCAGCCGATGCTCGCGCGCACCCACGGCCAGGCGGCGACGCCGACGACGCTGGGCAAGGAATTCGGCAATGTCGTCGCGCGGCTTCGGCGCCAGCGCCACTCCATCGCGGGCGTGGAACTGCTGGGCAAGATGAACGGGGCGACCGGCAACTACAATGCGCACATGGTGGCGGTGCCGGAGGTCGACTGGCCCCGGAGCGCACGCGAACTTCGTCGAGGACCTGGGCCTGTGCTTCAATCCGATGACGACCCAGATCGAACCCCACGACTGCATCGCCGAGCTGTTCGACGCGGTCGCGCGTTTCAACACCATCCTGCTCGACCTGGCCCGGGATATCTGGGGCTACATCTCGATCGGTTACTTCCGCCAGCGCACGGTCGCCGGCGAAGTCGGCTCCTCGACCATGCCGCACAAGGTCAACCCGATCGATTTCGAGAACGCCGAGGGCAATATCGGCATCGCCAACGCGCTGTTCGACCACCTCGCGGCGAAGCTGCCGGTCTCGCGCTGGCAGCGCGACCTGACCGATTCCACCGTCCTGCGCAATCTCGGCGTCGGCGTCGGTCACTCGCTGATCGCCTGGCGGGCGCTCGACAAGGGACTCGCGAAACTCGATGCCGCCCCCGAACGGATCGCCGAGGACCTCGCCGCGAACTGGGCGGTACTCGCCGAGCCGATCCAGACGGTCATGCGCCGCTACGGCATCGAGAATCCCTACGACACCCTGAAGACGCTGACCCGCGGAAAGCCGGTCGACCGCGAGACCTTCCGTCAGCTGATCGAGGAGATCGACGTCCCCGAGGAGGCCCGCGCACGGCTGCGGGCCCTGTCGCCGGAAACCTATCTCGGGCTCGCGGCCGTGCTCGCGCGCGGCGGTGACTGAACGCCGTCATGAACGAGCGCGCGCCCTTTACCGACAGCACCGCCTTCCGTCTCGGCGAGACGGCCGGCGAGCAGCGGCTGGCAGGGGCCGAGGACGCGGCCGAGGCCGCCCTGGCACTGGCAACCCAGGCCCGGCTTTCGCTGCGCATCTTCACGCACGACCTCGACCGCCGGCTGTATTCGAACGAGGCCTTCTACTCGGCGGTCAGCGCCCTCGCGCGCGCCGGACGGCGGACCTTCGTGCGGATCCTGATCCAGGATCCGAGCCGGGCCGTCCAGGACGACCATCGCCTGATCGGCCTGATCCAGCACCTGCCCACGCACATCGGCATCCGCCGGGTCGGCGCCGACTGGCGGGACGAACGCTTCGCCTTCCAGATCGCCGACGAACAGGGCGTGCTCTGGCGCCCCGCCGCGGACCGCTTCGAAGGCAGCGTCGATTTCCACGCCGGCCCGCGGGCGCGCGAACTGCGGAAATGGTTCGACGACGTCTGGGAGCACAGCGAACCGGATCCGGAGTTCCGGCGGCTGCGTCTTTGATGTAGCGCTACGGGGTTCCTGAATCGTACCGGGTAGGACTTCGTGTCGCTGCGTTGGTCAATCCGAGGCTTTGCAGATCGGGTTCTCGCCAAGGCGCCAAGCACGCCAAGGAAAACAAAAAAGGCGAAAACGGGAGGTCAATCCGGACAACACGATCCGCATCCCATATTCCCACTCGCGGTTTTCTCTACCTGATTTTTTCTTTTCTTGGCGTGCTTGGCGTCTTGGCGAGAACCGCATTTCAGAGCGCCTGATAAGCAGGACAATGCCTCGGCCTTGCTGACACGGTGGTGCGGTACAGCTCAGGTCCGCCACTCCGACCGCAGGCGTTCATGGTGGCGGGCGAACCAGTTGAGGCCGATCAGGCCCATGGCGTTCGAGATGCGGCCATCGTCGGCCATGGCGATCGCCTCGGTGGCGTCGACGATGTGCACCTGGATGTCCTCGTGTTCGTCGGCGTTGCCGTGGATGCCGCCGACGCCGTCGAGCGACGCCTGGCCGATGAACAGGGCCGTGGTCTCGGTGGTGCCGCCGGGACTGACATGGTAGCGGCAGACCCGCTCGAGCCGGCCGATCGTGCAGCCCGCTTCTTCGATCGCTTCGCGCCGGACGACGTCTTCCGGTGTTTCGCCTTCCTCGATGATGCCGGCCACGAACTCCAGCAGCCATGGACCGGCAGACGCCTCGAGGGCGCCGGGTCGGAACTGCTCGATCAGGGCGATGCGGTCCGTGTCCGGATCGTAAGGCAGCACCGCCGCCGCGTGACCGCGTTCGAAGATCTCGCGCTGGAGCACGGGGCTCCAGGCGCCATCGAACCGCTCATGACGCACGTGGTAGCGCGCGAGCCGGAAGAAGCCTTCGTAAAGAATCTCGCGGCCGGTCAGTTCCCAGTCACGCATCGGCATCGCTCCGCTGCAGGGCCGCCTCGACCCGATCGATATCGGCCGGAGAATCCACGCCCGCGTCGGGCACGGCGGCCGCTTCGGTGACATGGATCCGATGACCATGCCAGAGGGCGCGCAGCTGCTCCAGTTGCTCGGCCCGTTCGATCGGTGCCGGTTCCAGCTCACTGAAACGACCCAGGAACCCCGCGCGATAGGCATAGATGCCCAGATGCCGGTGGGCGGCAGCGGCGTCGGGCGTGCGCGGGTACGGGATCGGCGCGCGGCTGAAATACAGGGCATAGCCGGCGCGGTCGGTCACCACCTTGACGATATTCGGCTCGTCGCGCTCGCCGGCGTCCGTCAACGGCACCGACAGGGTCGCCAGCGCGGCGTCCGGGAAGGCGGCGAGGTCCTCCGCGACCTGGCGCAGGACGAGCGGGGGCATGAGCGGCTCATCGCCCTGGAGATTGACCACGATCGCGTCATCGGGCCAGCCGAGTTCGCGCGCGACCTCGGCGAGTCGATCCGTCCCCGATGCGTGCTCGGCGCTGGTCATGCAGACGGTGGCCCCGAAGCCATCGGCGACGGCGGCGATCCGCTCATCGTCGGTGGCGACCACGACTTCGTCGGCCCCCGCTTCGCAGGCACGGCGCCACACGTGTTCCAGCATCGGTTTGCCCGCGATCACCGCCAGCGGCTTGCCGGGAAACCGCGTCGATGCGTAGCGGGCGGGAATGGCGACCCGGAACGAGGTGTTCATCGGCTCTTGCGCAGCGCTTCCGCCTCTTCCAGCGATACGGCCCGGGCCTCGTCCTCGAGCATGACGGGAATCCCGTCGCGGATCGGGAAGGCCAGGCGATCGCCGGTACAGACGAACTCCTGCTCCTTGCGGCGATACACCAGCGGTGCCTTGCACACGGGACAGACGAGGATATCCAGCAGACGGCGATCCATCACGACCTCTCGGTTGCCTGCATAGCGGCCAGCCGATCGATGATCGCGGCGGCCAGTTGGTTGCGGTCATCGACCCGCGCGGCGACGTAGCGCAGACGCGCATCGGGGAACAGACGACACTTTACCGCATCTTTCTGCGTCATCAGTACCGGGCGCTCGTCGCCGAAGCGGAAATCCTCCGGGCAATACGCGTGATGATCCGCGAAGGCATGGCGGTCGATCACGAGTCCGGCCCGTTCGAGCTGGCTGAAGAAGCGCTCCGGCACACCGATTCCGGCGACCGCATGCACCGGCGTACCCTGCCAAGCCGTGAGCGGCTCGGCCTCACCGCTGCCGTTCACCCGATGGACCGTATCGGCATGGACATCGATCCGCCAGGCGCCCGGGCGCTCGCCGTCGCGAACGGCGACGAAGTCCACCGAATCGAGCCGCCCCGCCGGTTCGCGCAATGGACCCGCAGGCAGGGGCCAGCCGTTACCCAGCCCCTCATGGCCATCGACAACCACGACCTCGATGTCGCGTCCCAGCGCGTAATGCTGGAGTCCATCATCCGCGACGATAACGTCACAGTCCGGCACCAGCGCCCGCGCTGCCCCCGCCCGATCGCCGCCCACGGCGACGGGGCAGCCGCAGATCCAGTGGATCATTGCCGGTTCATCACCGACGGTCTCCGGCCCGGTTCCGGCATCGACCCGCCGCACATCGCCACCGGCCCCGCCATAGCCGCGGCTGACCACGCCCGGCGACCAGCCGGCCGCCTGCAGTTCAGTCACGAGATGGATGACCAGCGGCGTCTTGCCGCTGCCACCGACGGTCAGGTTACCGACAACGATCACGGGCACCGGCAGGCGGTGTACATGCAGCCAGCCGCGTCGATAAGCGAGCCGGCGCACCGCTGCCAGAAGGCTGAACAGCGCGGCCGGTGGCCCGAGAAGGATACGGCTGAACAGCGTCGGCTGCCGCCAGCGCCGCACCAGCCAGCGGTTGAATCGATTCACTTCAACCGCCGTCCACCGCCGCGTTGCCGAACTGCATGCGGTAGAGATTGGCGTAGGCACCATCGCGCTCGAGCAGTTCGCCGTGCGAGCCCTGTTCGCGCACGTGGCCTCCGTCCATGACGACAATCCGGTCGGCCCCCTCGATGGTCGAGAGCCGATGCGCGATCACCAGCGTGGTCCGGTTCTGGACGAGGCGTTCGAGACCGGCCTGGACGGCCCGTTCGGATTCCGTGTCCAGCGCCGACGTCGCTTCATCGAGGATCAGGACCGGGGCGTCCTTGAGCAGCGCCCGGGCGATCGCCAGCCGCTGGCGTTGACCGCCCGAGAGCATGATCCCGTCCTCGCCGACCTGGGTGTCATAGCCCTCCGGGAGCTGCTCGATGAACTCGGCCGCATGCGCGTCGCGCGCCGCCTGCTCGACCTGTTCGCGCGTCGCTCCACCCAGACGGCCATAGGCGATATTGTTCGCGATCGTATCGTTGAACAGCGTGACCGTCTGGCCGACGTACGCGATCTGTGCCCGCAGGCTGTCGAGCGTCAGGTCGCGGGTATCGATGCCATCGAGCAGGATACGGCCGCTCCGCAGTTCGTACAGGCGCGGCAGCAGGTTCGCCAGCGTGGTCTTGCCGCTGCCGGAGCGCCCGACCAGGGCGACCGTTTCGCCGGCCTTGATATCGAGATTGACGTCGGCGAGTACCGCGCCCTTCTCGGGCTGATACGCGAAATTGATGTCTTCGTAACGGACATCGCCGCGCGCCCGATCGATCGTCTGCGTCCCGGTGTCGCGCTCGCCATCGCGATCCAGCAGTTCAAAGACGCTCTCGCCCGCGGCGATACCCTTCTGGATCTGGGCGTTGACGTTGGTCAGGCGCTTCATCGGCGGGAACACCATCATCAGCGCGGTGAAGAACGACACGAACGCGCCGACGCTGTTCGCCTGCACGACCGAGGGCATGCTCGCTGCGTAGACGACGGCGGCCAATACGATCGCAAGGAGGAACTGGATCAGGGGGACACTCGCCGCCTTGGTATACGCCATCTTCATCTGGAAGCGGCGCATGCGCTCGTTCATCCGGCTGAAATGATCCGCCTCGTACTCACGCCCCCCGAAGATCTTGATCACGCGGTTGGCCTCGACCGCCTCTTCGATCACGTGCGTGACATCGCCCATCTGGTTCTGGATACGGCGACTCATCTTGCGGAACCGCTGCGTGATGTAGCGGAAGATGAAACCCAGGAACGGCACGATCACCAGCGCACCGACGGTCATCCAGAAATTCAGGTACGCCATCCAGGCCACGAGGAACAGTACGGTGAACGTATCCCGCACCACGATCGTCACGGCGTTGGTCGCCGCCTGCGCCACCCGCTGCACGTTGAACGTGAGCTTGGAGATCAGTTCACCCGATGGCGTCGTGTCGAAAACGCTCGTGGGCATCTCCAGGATCTTCGTGAACATCTGCTGGCGCATGCGCGTGATGATCCGCCAGCCGACCCATTCCATGAGGTAGTTGGACATGAACCCGCTCAGGCCGCGCAGCGCGAACACGCCGATAATCCCGATTGCCACGAGGCGGATATTGTCCGCATTCTTGTCGACGAAGCCGCTGTCGAGCATCGGCTTCATGAGGGCGGCGAATGCGGCGTCGGTGCCCCCATAGCCGATCAGTCCCACCAGCGCGAGCGCGAACGGCGCCCAGTGCTCGCGCACGTAGAACAGCAGCCGGCGATAGGTCTGTAATGCGGATGGGTAGTCGCCCGTCTGGGCCATGTCCGGCTCCTGTTGGCGTCAGTCCGCGCCGGTTTCGCGCGCGGTGGCGATGGACAGGCGATTGAGCCCGAGTTTCGATGCGGCGTCCATCGCCCGTACGACGGCCTGATGGGGAGTGCGTGCGTCGGCCCGCAGGATCAGCGGCCGGTCGCGGTTATCGCCCGCCGCGCTGCCGAGCGCATCGATCAGGGTATTCAGATCGTTGTCCGACAGTTTGCGCCCGCCGATCGCGTATTGCCCATCGGCGCTGATCACGATCTCCAGCGGATCCGGCGGCTCGCTCGTGGCCTCCTGTTGCGCTTTGGGCAACTGGATTTCCAGTTCCGACTGCTTCTGGAAGGTCGTCGAGACCATGAAGAAGATCAGCAGCAGGAACACGATGTCGATCAGCGGCGTGATATTGAGTTCCAGTTCCTCGCGCTGACGGGTGCGGAAGTTCACGCCTGCTCGCTCCCCCGCGATTGCGTGAGGGTACGGTCGCCGTGCAGCACTTCCACCAGCTTGATCGCCTCCTGCTCCATCTCCACGGTCAGGGCATCGACCTTGCCACGGAAATGCCGATAGAAGATCAGGCTGGGAATGGCCACCGACAGGCCAGCCGCCGTCGTGATCAGCGCCTGCGAGATACCGCCCGCGAGTTCCGCCGGGTTGCCGACACCGAGATTCGTGATGGTCGTGAACACGCTGATCATCCCGATCACCGTGCCGAGCAGTCCGAGCAGCGGCGTGATCGCGGCGATCGTGCCCAGCGCGGTCAGAAACCGCTCGAGTTCATGCGACACGGCGCGGCCGACCTCCTCGATCGCCTCCTTCATGATCTGGCGGTCGCGATCCCGGTTGAGCAGCCCGACCGCCAGGATCCGGCCCAGCGGCGAGTGATCCCGGACGGCCCGGATCTGTTCCTCCGTGACGGGGCCTTTCGAGGCTTGCCGCCAGACGCGGGCGACCAGCCCCGCCGGCACGACGCGCCGCTGGCGCAGCGACCACGCCCGCTCGACGATGATCGCGAGCGCGACCACGGAGCAGAGAATAATCGGCGCCATGAGCCAGCCGCCCGCCTGTACGAGTTCGAACACCGTCTACCCTCCCGATTGGGCCGTGGAACCCCCCGGCTCGACCGCGCGCATGGTACCGGATTTGCCGACACGGGCACATCCGGCACGCCAGAAACGCGGCGCCCGCTGGCGCCAGCCTCGTGGTTCGCTCACGCCTTCCCCGGGGTGGACCGAAACCCGTATCGCACCGGCACAATCGGTGCCAAGGCCGGTCGCCGGCACCCAGCGGGCAACCACCTCCGGGCGTGGGAAATCCCAGCGGTTGCGGTACCCGACCGCGTACAGCACGTAGTCGGGGTCCACCGCGCGCACGAAGGCGGGCGTTGATGACGTCAGACTGCCATGATGCGGTGCGACCACAAGATCCGCCCTGAGCTCAGCCCCACGCGCGAGCAGACGCCACTCGGCGGTGGCCTCGATATCGCCCGGAAGCAGCAGCGTGCCGCCCGGCGCGTCGACGCGCAGTACACAGGAGGCATTGTTGCCCGTCAGGGCGTCGTCGGGATCCGGATGCAGGAAGCGGAACCGGACTCCGTCCCAGGTCCAGCCGCTACCGCGCGCGCACAAACGCGATTCGCCCTCCAGTCGATGGGGTGCGCTCGACCAGACGGTCGCGGGCGCCAGATCCGCGAGTACCGCTTCACGGCCGCCGGCGTGATCGTTGTCCAGATGGGACAGCACCAGTGCGTCGATCCGGCGCACGCCCTGCGCGCGCAGGTACGGAACGACCACCGCCGAACCGGCGTCAAAACGCGCGGAGAATCGGGCCCCGGTATCGTATACGAGCGTGTGGTCGCGGGTCCGGATCACCGCCGCCAGACCCTGACCGACATCGAGCAGATCCAGGCGGACGCCACCCTCCTCGGGACCCGCCGGTTGCCAGAGCAGCAGCGGCAACAGGGCGAGCAGCCCGGCGCCGCGCGCGGGCACACCGCGCGGCGCGATCAACAGTCCCACGCCCGCAAGCGCGAGCAACAGGAGCGGCAGCGTCGGCCGCGCGCCATGCCACTCCGCGAGTGGCCAGTCGGCGGACGCGCGCAACAGGTACCACAGCGGTGCCAGCGCGTGATCCGCCAGCCAGAAAAGCAGCTGCGCGCAATCCGGCCATACCGCCGCCACCGTGGTCCCGGCCAGGGTGACCGGCACGACCACGAGGCTGATCCAGGGGATCGCGATCAGGTTCGCCAGCGGCGCCACCAGCGAGGCCTGCCCGAAGAAACCCAGCAGCAACGGCGTCAACGCGACGGTGATCCCGATCTGAAGGCCCAGCCATCGCTGCATCCGCGCGATGGGGGCCACCCGACCGGTCACCAGGTACAGGATCGCAGCGACCGCCCCGAAAGAGAGCCAGAACGAGGCCCCGAGCGGGGCCAGTGGATCGAACAGGAGTACCGCGACCGCCGCGGTAGCGAGCCCTTCCAGCGGGCGTGCGCGACGGCGCAGCACGATCGTCGCCAGGGCGACGGCGAGCATGAGCAGGGCGCGGACCGTCGGCAATGCGAATCCGGCCAGTGCGGCATAGGCGGTCGCCGCCGCCAGCCCGATCCAGGCCTGGGTAATCGGGCGCGGCGCGAACCGACGCCATGGGCCGGCGCAACGCCAGATCACGCGGCCGCCCTGGAAGCCGAGCATGGCGACGATCCCGATATGCAGCCCCGAGATCGCGACCAGGTGGGTCGTGCCCGTCGCCCGCAGAATGTCCCAGTCGTCCGGCCCGATCCCGGCCCGGTGCCCGAGCGCAAGCGCCATGAGAATGCCGCCGCCGGTACCGGACGGCATCAAGGGCCGCAGGTGTTCACGCAGCCGCTCGCGCGCGGAGGAAAGCGAGGGCCAGGCGGCATCCGCGAGCCGGCGGGCGGTCTCCGGCTCGCGCACATAACCGGTCGCGCCGATCCCTTCGCGGAAGAGCCACAGCGCGTAATCGAAGGTCCCCGGGTTCGCGAATCCCCGCGCACGATCCAGCCGGACCCCGAGACGCCAGCGCATCCCGGGCTCGATATCCGGACGCTCGGTGCCATACCAGTTGAGCCGCACGATCTCCGGTACCGCCACCGGTCGCCCGTCGCGTTCGGCATGATCGACGGCCAGGCGGAATCGGGTACGGCGCCCGTGACTCCCCGGAATCCCGGTCACCGTGCCCGTAACGGTAATGTCCTCGCCTTCGAGTGCGGGATCGAGCGCATGGGCGAGTCGTGCCTGGGCCGATCCCAGGGCCACGGCAAGTCCGAGCAGGGCACCGGCCACGAATGGCCAGCGGCGCGCCGCGAGCAGCCCCGTGGCACCGATTGCCAGCATCGGCGACAGCCACCACGGGGGCAGTGTGGCCATCGAGGCCAATGGCAAGACACCGAGCAGCATCCCAGCCGCGAAACGGACCATGGCAGTTCCCGCATCCCTGCGATTCGTGGATAATGCCGGCGCATGCGCCGCCCGCCAGTGTACCCGTGAAACGGCAGCGACGATGCCGAAGAAACTGATTCGCCGTTACCTGCCTACCCCGAGCGACCTGCGTGGCTACGCGTCCATTCGCTATGCGCTCGGCGACCGGCTGCACGATCCCGATGTCTGGCATCTCAACCGCCGATCGGCCTCGGGTGCGATCGCCATCGGGCTGTTCGTCGCCTGGGTGCCGCTGCCGATACAGATGGTGCTGGCCGCGCTGCTGGCGCTCCTGATCCGGGTCAATCTGCCGCTGTCGGTCATCGTGGTCTGGGTCAGCAACCCGCTGACGATGGGTCCGATGTACTGGTTCGCGTGGCGTCTCGGGCGCTGGCTGCTCGACGAACCGTATGTGCCCGTCCAGTTCGAGCCGACATTCGCGTGGCTGACCGCCGAGATCGGGATGATCTGGCAACCGCTCGGGCTTGGCTGCGTGCTGCTCGGGATCGTAAGCGCGGCAATCGGGTACGTGGTCACCCGACTGTTCTGGCGTTTCCACGTCATCCGTACACTGCTGCTGCGGCGGCGAAATCGTGCCGCATCACGCAACGGGTGAGAGACCCTTCAGCTCGACTTCGCGGGCAAGCCCGCTCCTACAGGTAAATTCCGTAAACGCCCCCTGCGTTCAGTCGGATTCGTCGAGGCGCCCGTCAGTAAGGGTAAGCATACGGTCCATGCGTCCGGCCAGGCCATGATCGTGGGTCGCAACGAGGAAGCTCGTGCCGGATTCCCGGTTGAGCTCGGCGATCAGATCCCACACCCGCGCCGCCGTGCGCTCATCCAGATTGCCGGTCGGTTCGTCCGCCAGCACGCAGGCGGGGCGCGTCACCAGCGCCCGCGCCACCGCCGCGCGCTGGCGCTCACCACCCGACATCTCGCCCGGTTTGTGCCGCAGCCGGTGTTCGAGCCCGACCCGCTCCAGCAACCGCTCGGCCTCCCGTGACGCGACCCGCGTCGCCTGACCGCCGATCGTCAGTGGCAGGGCCACGTTTTCCAGGCAGGTCAGTTCCGGCAGGAGGTGGTGGAACTGGTAGACGAAACCGAGCGCACGGTTGCGCAGGCGTCCGCGCGCGGCCGGACCCAGCTTCGACATGTCCCGGCCGATCACCGAGACCCGCCCCGAGGTCGGTTCATCGAGCCCGCCCAGCAGATGCAGCAGCGTGCTCTTGCCGGAACCCGATACCCCCACGATGGCGACCTGCTCGCGCGTCTGGATCTCCAGATCGACGCCCATGAGCACATCAACATCGAGATCGCCCTGGCGAAAGCGCCTGGTCAGGGCTTCACAGCGAATCGCCGGAGTCGCGGGTTCATTCATAGCGCAAGGCTTCCGCTGGCTGTGTGCGCGAGGCCCGGAACGCGGGATAGAGCGTCGCCAGGATACTCAGACCGAACGACAGCAGCGTAATATTGACCACGTCATCGATCTGCATATCCGATGGCAGATCGCTGATGTAATACACATCGGCCGGCAGCAGATCGACCCCGAATACGCTCTCCAGCGCCGGCATCAGTTCACCGATATTCAGCGACAGCGATACGCCGCCGGCGACGCCGAGCACCGTACCCACGAGACCGATCACGCAGCCCTGGACGAGGAATATCCCCATCACGCCCGCCGGGGTGATCCCGAGCGTGCGCAGGATCGCGATATCGGCCTGCTTGTCCTGCACCGTCATGACCAGCGTGGACACGATATTGAAGGCGGCGACCGCCACGATCAGGGTGAGGATCACGAACATGACCGTCTTCTCGGTCTGGACGGCGCGGAAGAAGTTCGCATGCCGCTGGGTCCAGTCACGGACCCAGAGATCGCGGTCGAGGCTGGCCGAGAGGGCCTCGCTGACCGACGGCGCCCGGAACATATCCTCGAGCCGCAGGCGCACGCCGGTCACGCCCTCGCCTTCGATCCGCATCAGCTTGCGGGCGTCATCGATATGCACGAACGCCGTCGAGCGATCGTAATCGTACATGCCGATCTCGAATATCCCCGTCACGGTGAACCGCTTGAGCCGCGGCAGTACACCCGCCGGTGTCACATTGGCTTCAGGGGTTACCAGCGTGACTCGATCGCCCCTGCGGGCCCCCAGATAGCCTGCCAGCTTGCTGCCGAGGACGATGCCGTACTCGCCCGCCTGCAGGTCGACCAGTTCACCGCTGCGCATGTTGGCGGCGACGTCGGACACTTCCGGTTCGCGCTCCGGGAGGACGCCCCGCACCATCGACCCGGTCACCTGATCGCCGCGCACCAGCATGACCTGGCCCTCGATATAAGGCGCGGTGCCGATCACCTCCTCGTTGTCGCTCACCTGATCGACGACCGACTGCCAGTCGGTAACCGGATCATTGAACGCCGTCACGGTGGCATGCGACGCGACGCCCAGGATGCGCTCGCGCAATTCCTTCTCGAAACCGTTCATGACCGACAGCACGGTGATCAGCGCGGTCACGCCGATCAGGATCCCGATGATCGACGTCAGCGAGATGAACGAGATGAAATGATTGCGGCGTTTTGCCGCCGTGTAGCGCAGGCCGAGCCAGAGGGGGAGTGGGCGAAACATGGCGCCGGATTAAACCACACGCGCAGCGGCCGTGTCTGCCTTGAATCAAGGATATTTACGCGCGGTCAGGCCACGGGACATGCACGACTCACGGTGCTAGTATCGAACCACGTTGAGAATACGGGTTCTATTCCTCATGGCTGGACGCTTCGCCCTCTGTCTGTTGCTGCTGTTGCCCTTGCCCGTCCTCGCAGAGTCCACGGACGCGAAGCCGGGCGATATCGATCCGGCCGATATCGTGGTCCGGGTGCCCGGGATGCCGGAACGCGGCACCTCCATGACGACCGTCCGCTCGCGGCTCGGCGAGCCGGGCCGCCGGATCGGGCCCGTGGGCGAACCGCCGATCACGCGCTGGGTCTACGACCGCTTCACCGTGTACTTCGAGCACGATCGCGTGCTCCACGCCGTCAAGAACCGCAACCGCTGAATCCCCGCCAGGACCCGGCATGAGCCAACGGAGCCTGCCCGCCGAGTGGGCGCCCCAGGGCGCCGTGATGCTGATATGGCCGCATGACCGCACGGACTGGGCGGAGTCGCTCGACCGGGTCGAGGCCGCCATGGCCGCATTCGCCGCCGCGATCACGCGCTTCGAGTCGCTGGTCGTCGTCTGCCGCGATTCCCGAGTACGTCAGAACGCGCTGGAACGCCTCACCGGGATCGGCTGTAACCGGGCCGCCGTGGCGACGGTGATCGCCGACACGGACGACACATGGGCACGTGATATCGCTCCGATCCCGGTCGTGGATGGCGGGCTCCCGTTGCTCGTGCAGTGCCGATTCAACGGCTGGGGCGGCAAGTTCGACCACGCGAAGGATCGCGAATTCGGTCGCGCACTGATCGACACGCCGGGTTTCGCGACGCTCGGATATGAGCGCGCGCCGATCACCCTCGAAGGCGGAGCGCTCGACTCCGACGGTGCCGGCAGTCTGCTCGTGAACCGCCCGACGGTACTGGACCCCGATCGCAATCCCGACCTGGATGCACCCGGGGCGGAGGCGCGTTTCCGGCAGCATTTCGGCGTCGAACGCACCCTCTGGATCGATGTGCCGGCCCTGCCCGGTGACCACACCGACGGTCACATCGATACCCTTGCCCGTTTCTGCGATCCAGGCACGATCGCGTATACCGCGACCGGTGCGACGGCATCCGCGGGCGCCGCCGCGACGCACGCCGCGCTCGAACAGCAACTCGCCATGCTGCAGACGGCCGACGGATCGCCGTATCGGCTGATCCCGCTGCCGGAGCCGGCGCCCATTACGGCCACCGACGGCACGCCGCTGGCGGCCACCTACACCAACTTCCTGCTCATCAACGGCGCCGTGCTGGTACCGGTATACGCCGATCCCGCCGACGGCCCCGCCATCGAGCGGCTGCAGGCGGCCTTCCCCGATCGCACGGCCGTGCCCGTCCCCGCACGCACCTTCATCGAACAGGGCGGCGCGCTGCACTGTCTTACAATGCAATTGCCGGATGGCATCTTCGAAGATCTCGCACTGAGCTGACCCACCGGAACCCCACAGTGAAAATCGCCCTCGTACAGCACGCCTGCAGCGATGACCGCGAAACGAACCTTGCCCGGGTGCATGAGGGTATCGCCGGAGCCGCCGACGACGGTGCCGATCTGGTCGTCCTGCAGGAACTGCACAACGGGCCGTATTTCTGCGTACGGGAGGAGGTCCGCTCGTTCGACCTCGCGGAGCCCGTGCCCGGCCCGACCACCGACCGGCTTTCGACCTGGGCGGCCGAGTACGGGGTCGTCATCGTCGGCTCGGTGTTCGAGCGCCGGGCCGCGGGCGTGTACCACAACACCGCGGTCGTCCTGGACCGCGATGGCCGCTTCGCCGGTCGTTACCGCAAGGCCCATATTCCCGACGATCCCGGCTATTCCGAGAAGTTCTACTTCACCCCCGGCGATACCGGCTTCGAGCCGATCGATACCCATGTGGGCCGGCTCGGCGTGCTCGTGTGCTGGGATCAGTGGTTCCCCGAGGCCGCACGGCTGATGGCGCTGGCCGGGGCGGATATCCTGCTCTACCCGACCGCGATCGGTTTCGATCCGGCCGACGACGAGGCGGAACAGGCCCGCCAGCTCGACGCGTGGATCACCGTTCAGCGCGGCCACGCGATCGCGAATGGACTCCCGTTGGCCGCCTGCAACCGCATCGGCGCCGAGGACGGCAACCACTTCTGGGGCAACAGCTTCGTCTGCGGCCCCCAGGGCGAGATGCTGGCACGCGCGGGGCAGGAGGCGACCGTCATCAACGTCGACCTCGACAGCGACCGCCCGGAGCAGGTACGCCGCCTGTGGCCGTTTCTGCGTGACCGCCGGATCGAAGCATACGGCGATCTGCTGCGCCGATTCCGTGACTGATCTCGCGCCCCGCAGCGCCCACTGGCGGGCGAAACTGTGGGAAAATCCCGCTTCTGTCCGAACCGACCCGAGAACCGTGACCGCCGCAGAAGCCCCCGCTCAGACCTTCACACCCAGCCGTATCCTGCCGAACCCGCCGCGCGGCGCGCGCGACTGGGGACAGGCCTATGGCAGCGCGGCCGCGCTCGCCGTCACCGAGGCGGCTCGCCGCCACGGCGATCTCGTGCTCGCGGTGGCGGCGACCGTGCAGGACGCGGCGGCCCTGGAAGCGGACATCGGCTTCTTCGCCGGGGACGATCTGCCGGTCTTCCATTTCCCGGACTGGGAGACGCTCCCCTACGATCTGTTCTCGCCGCACCAGGACATCGTCTCGCAACGCCTGCGCACGCTCGATTGGCTGCCGCGGGCGCGGGCCGGCGTACTGGTGGTTCCGGTATCGACCCTGCTGCAGCGTGTCGTCCCGCCCGATTACCTGGCGGGCCATGTCCTCGACCTGGAGCGCGGCGACCGGCCCGGGATCGAGGGACTGCGGGATCGCCTCGCCCGCGGCGGCTACCGTCACGTGAGTCAGGTGCGTGAACACGGTGAATACGCCGTCCGCGGCGCCCTGGTCGATCTGTTCCCGATGGGGCGCGAGCAGCCGTTGCGCGTCGATTTCTTCGACGACGAGATCGATACCATCCGCACCTTCGATCCCGAGACCCAGATCAGCGCCGATCACGTCGATGGCGTGCACATGCTGCCGGCGCGCGAGTTCCCGCTGACCGAGGGCGGCATCGAGCAGTTCCGCCGTTCGTTCCGGGAAGCCTTCGATTCCGGCTCGCGCAACAGTCCCGTATACCGCGACGTCAGCAACGGCGTCGCCCCCGCCGGTATCGAGTACTACCTGCCGCTGTTCTTCGATCGGCTCGCGACCCTGTTCGACTATCTGCCGGAGAGTACGCGGCCGTTCCTGATGGATGGCTGCGCGGACGCCGCCCGCCAGTTCCACGAACAGATCGAGCACCGCTACGAGGAGCGTCGGCACGACCTCGAGCGCCCGCTGCTGCCGCCCGACCAACTGTGGCTCGATCCGGAGCGCCTGTTCGAGCGTTTCCAGGCCATGCCGCGGACCGATATCCATACATGGGAACAGACCGGCGAGGCGAGCTGGAATCTGCCCGTGAGCCTGCCGCCGCGTCTGCCCATGCAGTCCCGCGCCGAGAACCCGCTGGCCGAGCTCGACCGGTTCCTCGAGGACCATCGCGGGCGGGTACTGTTCACCGCGGAATCGGCCGGGCGACGGGAATCACTGTTCGAGACCCTGTGGCATCACGGGCTGCGCTGCAGCCAGGTCGAGGGCTGGCAGGACTTTCTCGCCGACGAGGCCCCGTACGCGATCGCCGTCGCGCCGCTGTCCGCCGGTCTCGTTATCGATGGCGATGCCCCGGGCATCATCACCGAGCAGCAACTGCTCGGCGAACGCGCTCGCCAGCAACGCCGGCGCCAGCGCCAGACGCGCGATGCCGACACGGTGGTCGCCAACCTCGCCGAGCTCGAGATCGGCTCACCGGTCGTGCATATCGATCATGGCGTGGGCCGCTACCAGGGTCTGACCACGCTCTCGGTCGGCCCGGTCGAGCAGGAGTTCCTGACGCTCTCGTACGCCGGCAACGACAAACTCTACGTGCCGGTCTCCGCCCTGCATCTGATCAGCCGCTACACCGGCTCCGACCCCGAGACCGCACCCCACCATCGCCTCGGCGGGGAGCAATGGCAGAAGGTCCGGCGCAAGGCGGCCCAGAAGGCCTACGATGCGGCCGCCGAACTGCTCGATGTCCAGGCCCGCCGCGCGGCCCGCAAGGGCCACGCGTTCTCGGTGGACACCGACGATTACGCCCGCTTCGCCGCCGCCTTCCCGTTCGAGGAAACGCCCGACCAGCAGCAGGCGATCGATGCCGTGCTGGCGGATCTGCGTGCCGACCGTCCCATGGACCGCGTCGTCTGCGGCGATGTCGGCTTCGGCAAGACCGAGGTCGCGATGCGCGCCGCCTTCGCCGCGATCGATGACAACCAGCAGGTCGCGATCCTCGTCCCGACCACGCTGCTGGCCCAGCAGCACGAGCAGAACTTCCGCGACCGTTTCGCCGACTGGCCGGTGCGCATCGAGGCCCTCTCGCGACTGCGCTCCGCCAACGAGCAGAAACGGATCCTCGCGGATGCGAAGGCGGGCAAGGTCGATATCCTGATCGGCACCCACCGCCTGCTGCAGAAGGACGTCGATTTCGGCCGGCTCGGGCTCGTGATCGTCGACGAGGAACACCGTTTCGGCGTCCGCGACAAGGAGCGCCTCAAGCGCCTGCGGGCCGAGGTCGATCTGCTCACGCTGACCGCCACGCCGATCCCGCGCACACTCAACATGAGCATGGCCGGGCTGCGCGATCTGTCGATCATCGCCACGCCGCCGGCCCACCGTCACGCCATCAAGACCCTCGTGAACGAATGGGACGATACGCTCATCCGCGAGGCCTGCGAGCGCGAGCTCGGGCGCGGCGGCCAGATCTATTTCATCCACAATGAGGTCCGCTCCATCGATCGGATCGGCCGGCTGGTCGCCGAACTCGTGCCGAGCGCGACCGTGCGCGTGGCCCACGGCCAGATGCGCGAGCAGGAACTCGAAGAGGTCATGCTCGACTTCTACCACCAGCGGTTCAACATCCTGGTGTGCACCACCATCATCGAGTCGGGTATCGACGTGCCGACGGCGAACACCATCGTCATCAACCGCGCCGACCGCATGGGCATGGCCCAGCTCCATCAGCTGCGCGGCCGTGTCGGACGCTCGCACCACCGCGCCTACGCCTATCTGCTGGCGCCGCCGAAGAGCGAGATGACCGCCGACGCCGAGAAGCGCCTGCAGGCGGTCGAGGCGCTGGAAGACCTGGGCGTCGGTTTCACCCTGGCCTCGCACGACCTCGAGATCCGCGGCGCCGGGGAACTGCTCGGCGAGGGCCAGAGCGGGCAGATCCAGGAGGTCGGCTTCTCGCTCTACAGCGAACTCCTCGATCGGGCGGTCGAGGCGCTGCGCTCCGGCGAAACGCCGGATCTGGACGCCTCGCCGCACACGGTGGCCGATGTCGATCTGCACCTGGCCGCCCTGCTGCCGGCGGACTATGTCCCGGACGTGCACGAACGCCTGATCCTGTACAAACGGATCGCGGGCGCGAAGAATGAGGAGGAGATCGAGGAGCTGCGGGTCGAGATCGTCGACCGGTTCGGGACACTGCCCGAACCCGCGCGCAATCTGTTCCGCGTGACCGCGATCCGTCTCGGCTGCGACGAACTGGGGATCGCCCGGCTTGATGCCGGCCCCGAGGGTGGCCGATTCACGTTCCGCGAGAACCCCGCGCTCGATACCGGCGCGCTCGTGGGCATTGTCCAGTCGCGACCGGACGTCTATCGCTTCGATGGCGCGAATGGGCTACGCTTCGCAACCGACCTGTCCGACGAGGAGACCCGCATCGACTTCGTGACGGATCTCCTCGATCGCCTGCGCGGCGCCGCCGACACGAACACGAGCGAGTAACGGATACCCCGATGCGAGCACACCGCACCGCCCTCCTCTGCCTGCTGGTCCTGCTGCCGACATCCGCGCTGGCGGAGACCCGCTACGATGTCGAAATACTGGTCATCCAGCAGGACAGCGACCGCGACGCCACCGAGGAACGCTGGCGGCCCGTCATCGCGGTCCCCGACTTCGAGCGCGCCGGTACATTCGAGGGCGATACGGGCAACCCGCTGCCGGACGATTTCGAGCGCCTGTCCAGGGCTGACACCCGGCTCCAGTCCGTCATCGACCGACTGGAGTCCTCATCAGGTTATCGCATCCTGCGTCACCTGCACTGGCGTCAGCCCGCCCTGGAACCGGGCAAGTCGGTCCCCATACGCCTGCGCTCGGGCGACCCGATCGCGATCGAGGCCCCGATGGACGTGATCGAGCGCCCCGTTCCGGCCGCCGACAACGAATCCATGGACGAGAAACTCGAAGAGGGCGAAGGCGCCGTCACGGGCGAATCGGGTATCGAGGACAACGCGCTCGGCAGCGATCTCGGGCTGATGCTGACGCGTTCGCCACACGGCGGCGGAACGCAGCGGGTGTCGGTACATCCACTGGACGGCACCATCGAACTGGTCGTCAGCCGCTATCTCCATATCCATGCCGACCTGTACTACACCCGGGCGGTGGACTGGGACGAGGCCTTCATGGCGCGCGGCGGGATCGCGGACCCGATGATCGAGACGGCGGACGAGGAAAGCATCGCCGACGAAGCGTCAGACGGCGAAGCATCAGACGACGAAGCAGCGGATAACGGCGAAGACGCCCCGGCTGCGGTGGCCGACGCGATGGCCCCCGCTGTCGCACGCGGTCCGGACGATGAGGCCATGCTCTCGTTCCCGTTCAGCCAGAGCCGGCGCATGCGCAGCGGGGAACTGCATTACCTCGATCACCCCCTGATCGGGATCCTCGTGCTGGTCACCCCGTACGAGGATGAGGATACGGCCAACGGTTCCGGCGACGGCTGATCGTTCAGTTCCCGGCTCCCGCCTCCGGAATCCAGTTTCGCGCTCGAGTTCCTCGAGTTGCTCGCGCGTGCGTTCGAGTTCGTCGCGCATCCGCCCGAGTTCTTCTTCCATCGAACGGCGCGTTGCACGTTCGCGTTCCAGCGCTTCGCGCTCCCGTTCGATCGCTTCGCGCAGGCGTTCAATCCGGGCGTCGGTCGGGGCCTCGTCCGCCCCCGCACCGTCCGTTTCGGCGCTCAGAGGCTGCACGATCGCCCCGGCGAGCACCGGCAGCAGCGCCAGAAGAACCGGCCAACGCGGTCTGCGGTTCGCCTTCATGGGCTGGATTCCGCCTCGGCGATCAGTCCCTCGATGGCGGCCCTGATGGTCCCTTCCCGGACCTCGGCGCGTTCGCCGGGAAAATGGACACAACGGGCCTGGGGCGGGTAACCGCGCCGTGCCCAGGCGAGCCAGACCGTGCCGACCGGCCGACTGGGTGAACCGCCACCCGGTCCGGCGACCCCGCTGACCGCGACCGCGGCGTCGGCCGTGCCGTGTGTCAGCGCGCCCGTCACCATCGCTTCGACCGTGGCCGAACTGACCGCGCCCCATGTCTCGAGCGTTTCCGCGGGCACGCCAAGCTGCGTCTGTTTGGCCGCGTTGCTGTAGGTCACGAACCCCTGCTCGAACCACGCCGAACTGCCAGCCACCCGCGTTATGACTTCCGCAATGCCACCACCGGTGCAGGATTCCGCCGTCGCCACACGCCACCCACGCGCAACCAGCACGGCGCCGAGGCGCTCGCTCAGCGCATCGAGGCTTTCCGTTTCGTTCATCGTCGCTCGTCCTCCAGAATTGCAGGGCGTTACCGGCCCGCCCGTTTGCGCCGATACTGCAGCCGCGACGGCCCGTCGGGCAAGGCAACATCGGCTCCGTATCGGGCGCGTAAAAGACCACGCCACCGATCCGTCCCGACCGGTCGTATCAAAACCGCGGAAAGCGGATGCGATGACCGGCGGCGTTCCTTTAGACTCCGCCGGATGACCGAGCCTGGCACCGCTACCCGATCGCCGCAGCATACGCCGATGATGCGCCAGTACCTGGCCATCAAGGCGGAGCACCCGGATACCCTCGTGTTTTACCGCATGGGGGACTTCTATGAGCTGTTCTACGACGACGCCCGGCGCTCCGCACGACTGCTCGATATCACGCTGACGAAGCGCGGGCAGTCCGCGGGCGAGGACATCCCCATGGCGGGCGTGCCCGTTCATGCGGTCGAGAATTACCTCGCCCGGCTCGTCCGCCAGGGCGAATCGGTCGCCATCTGCGAACAGATCGGCGATCCGGCCACCAGCAAGGGGCCGGTCGAACGGCGCGTCACCCGGATCGTCACCCCCGGCACGCTGACCGACGACGCCCTGCTGCCCGAGCGCGGCGACAATCTGCTCGTCAGCGTCGAACAGCACGGCCAACGCTTTGCGGTCGCAAGCATCAACCTGAGCGCCGGTGATTTCAGTGTCTGCGAGTTCGAGGGCGAGGAAGCACTCGAGGCCGAACTCGGCCGCCTCGCGCCGGCCGAACTGCTGGTCAACGAAGAGGCGCCGATCGCGACCCGCCTGCTGGAGCGCACCGGCGCGCGGCGCCGACCGCCCTGGCACTTCGATCCCGCCGCGGCGACCGAGGCCCTGACCCGCCAGTTCGGCGTCCGCGATCTGGATGGTTTCGGCTGCGCCCGACTCCCGCTCGCGATCGGCGCGGCCGGCTGCGCGCTCGAATACGTTCGCGAGACGCAGCGGACGGCGCTGCCGCACCTGCGCGGTCTGCGCACCGAGAACCGGGACGAGGCGGTGGTCCTCGACGCCGCCAGCCGCCGTAATCTGGAGATCGAGCGCGGCATCGACGGGCGCAGCGACCGCACGCTGGCGGCCGTGGTCGACACCGCGGTCACGGCCATGGGCAGCCGTCTGCTGCGGCGCTGGCTGAACCGGCCGCTGCGGGACCGCGCGGTCGTCGCCACGCGCCACGGCGCCATCGAGGCCGTGATGGCGGCCGCGGCGACGGCGCCGCTGCGTGAGCACCTGGCCGGGATCGGCGACATCGAACGGATCCTCGCGCGCATCGCCCTGCGCTCGGCCCGCCCGCGCGATCTCTCGGCGCTGCGCACCGCTTTGTCCAGCCTGCCCGAGCTGGCACCGGCGGTCCGCGCCGTGGAGAGCGAGCGCTTCGACACGCTCAGCGCGGAACTGGAAGGACACGACGCCACGCAGGACCTGCTGGAGCGCGCCATCGTGGCCGAGCCGCCGGTCCTGCTGCGCGACGGGGGCGTGATCGCGGCCGGTTACGATGCCGAATTCGATGAACTGCGCGGCCTGGCCGACAACGCCGACGGATTCCTGCGCGACCTCGAGCTGCGCGAGCGCGAGCGCACGGGCATTTCCACGCTCAAGGTCGCCTACAACCGGGTACACGGCTATTACATCGAGGTCGGGCGCACGCACGCGGACAACCTCCCGGCCGAGTACGCGCGCCGCCAGACGCTCAAGCAGGTAGAGCGCTACATCACGCCCGAACTCAAGACCTTCGAGGAGCGCGTGCTGTCCTCGCGCGAACGCGCCCTGGCGCGCGAGAAGTCCCTGTACGACGGCGTGCTCGACCAACTCCTGGAACGCCTGGAGCCATTGCGCGCGATGGCCGCGGCACTCGCGGAACTGGACGTGCTGACGACGCTCGCCGAGCGCGCCGCGACGCTCGACTGGGTGCAGCCGGTCATGGACGACGACCCCGGGCTCGCGATCGAGGCCGGCCGCCACCCGGTGGTGGAGGCGACCATCGACGAACCGTTCACCGCCAATGACACGACCTTCGACGCCGAGCGGCGCATGCTGCTGATCACGGGCCCGAACATGGGCGGCAAATCGACCTACATGCGCCAGACCGCGCTGATCGCCCTGCTCGCCTGCGCCGGGAGCTTCGTGCCGGCCACGGCGGCGCGGATCGGGCCGCTCGACCGGATCTTCACCCGCATCGGCGCCGCCGATGATCTCGCCGGCGGCCGCTCGACCTTCATGGTGGAGATGACCGAGACGGCCAATATCCTGCACAACGCGACCGAGCGCTCGCTCGTGCTGGTCGACGAGATCGGCCGGGGTACATCGACCTTCGACGGTCTGGCCCTCGCCTGGGCCGTCGCGGAGGATCTGGCCAACCGGATCGGCGCCTTCACCCTGTTCGCGACCCACTATTTCGAACTGACGGTCCTGCCGGATCGCCATCCCGGCATCGTCAACGTCCATCTCGAGGCGGTCGAACACGGCGAGCGCATCGTCTTCCTGCACCGCGTCAAGGACGGCCCGGCCAGCCAGAGCTACGGCCTCCAGGTCGCCCAGCTCGCCGGCGTCCCGCGCGGCGTGATCGGCCAGGCCCGCGAGCGCCTCGGCGAACTCGAACGACGCGCCACCGAGACCTCCACCACCCAGCCCCAGCTCGGCCTGTTCGACGCGCCCGCGCCCAGGACGGCCCCCGAACCGCAGACCTCCACACCGGCTCCGGATCCGCTCCGCGAGGCCCTGCACGGACTGGACCCCGACGCGACCACACCGCGCGAGGCACTGGAGGCCCTGTATAGGCTTCGCTCTGTGGCCGACAGCGACCAGACATGAGGGTATCGGGGCTTCGATCGGGATCAGAAAACCGTTTTCTCGCAGAGCCGCGGAGATCGCGGAGAAGGGCGTGAAGAAGATTCCAGTCGAAGCCGGAGTCTCGGGGTGGATCAAACCGATCAACCCTGCGCCACCCGACCATTGAGACAACGAAATAATCATCGATTTACCGACTTCTCTGCGAGCTCTGCGCCTCTGCGAGAACCGGTTTTTTGTCCATCATCCACAGATGCCCATCCGCGGAAGCCGCCGCCTCCTCCGGAGAGCCAGTGGTCACGGTGACGCGCCCGCGGCCGCGTGCTACCGTTCCGCGGATGTATCGCTTCCAGTCCATTGGCCTGATCGCCAAGACCGATGACGACGGTCAGGTACGCGCGACCCTGCGCGTAATCCATCGCTTTCTGCTGGACCGGGGCCTCGAGGTCAGCCTCGACCGCTCGACCGACGAATTCCTCGAGATCGACGCGACCGTGCCGCGCCGGGAGATCGCCGAACACTGCGACCTCGCCATCGTCGTCGGGGGTGACGGCACCCTGTTGACCGCCGCGCGCTCGCTGGCCGACTCCGGCGTGCCCATCGTGGGCGTCAACCTCGGGCGGCTCGGCTTTCTGGTCGATGTGTCGCCCGATACGATGACCGAACGACTCGAAGAGATCCTCAGCGGTCAGTACACCGAGGAGCAGCGCTTTCTCGTCGAGACGGAGATCATCCGCGGCGACACCGTCGTCCAGACGGCGGTCGCGCTGAACGACGTCGTGCTGCGTATCAAGAACGTGGTACGCATGATCGAATTCGAGACCTGGATCGACGGCACCTTCGTCAACATCCAGCGCGCCGACGGCATGGTGGTGTCGACCCCGACCGGTTCGACCGCCTATGCGCTGTCCGGCGGCGGTCCGATCCTGCACCCCTCGCTGGAGGCCATGCTGGTGCTGCCGATCTGCCCGCACACGCTCTCGAGCCGGCCGATCGTGGTCGATTCGGGGAGCGACATCGAGATCCGGATCCGTGAGAACATCAGCGAGACGGGCCAGGTCGTCAGCGACGGCCAGAACAACATCGACGTCGCCGCGGGCGATCGCGTGCGCGTACGCCGCAAGGACCGCAAGATCCGACTGCTCCATCCGGCGGATTACGACTATTTCTCGATCCTGCGGGAGAAGCTCCACTGGGGTTGAACGGAATCCTGATACGTGGATTTGATTTCTCGCCAAGACGCCAGGCGCGCCAAGAAAAAAGAAAAACCGACTGCAAAAACGAGGTGTTCTGGACAGTTATCTATTCCCAGACAAATCAGTGTGTTATTGGATTATATTAACAACTGATTTTAATTACTTGCATTGACCTTGGCCGCCCCCGCCTTCTTGGCGCGCCTGGCGTCTTGGCGAGAACAAAATGCACATCCAAAGCCAAATCCACACAAAGTAATCGAGCCGCATGCTCAAACACATCCACATCCGCGATTTCGCGATCATCGACGAGCTCGAACTCGAGCTCGGGTCGGGCATGACCGCGCTCACCGGCGAGACCGGTGCGGGCAAGTCGATCCTGCTCGATGCGCTGGGGCTCGTGCTCGGCGATCGCGCGGACAGCCAGGCCGTGCGCCCGGGTGCGGAGCGCGCGGAGATCGATGCCGAATTCGATATCGCGGATCATGCCGCGGTGACCGAATGGCTCGCCGAGAATGACCTCGACGCCGACGGCGAGTGCAGCCTGCGCCGGGTGGTCGGGGCGGATGGCCGCTCGCGCGGTTACATCAATGGCCGCAAATCGCCGCTCACGCTCCTGCGCGAACTCGGCGAGCAGCTCGTCGACATCCATGGCCAGCACGAACACCAATCACTCCTGCGCCGCGACGCGCAGCGGGTGCTGCTGGACGGTTTCGGCCGCTGTGACGATGCCCTTGCGGCCGTGGAAGAGACCTGGCGCGAATGGCGGGATGCCCGGGCGCGGCTGGAGCGCCTCGGCAGCAGCGGTGAAGACCGAGCCGAACGGCTCGAACTCCTGCGTTACCAGGTCGAGGAACTCGACCAGCTCGGCCTGTCGCGGGAGGACATCGAGCACACCGATGCCGAACAGCGCCGTCTGGCCAATGCCGGGCAGCTGATCGAAGGCTGCCAGCAGGCCCTGACGCTGCTCTACGACGACGATCGCTCCGCCCATGGGCTGCTCACCGGCGCCAATGACGCGATCGAATCACTCGCCGGTCACGACGAACGCCTCGCGTCGGCCGTCGAGATGATCGCCAACGCCCTGATCCAGTGCGACGAGGCGGCGACCGCGCTGCGGGGCTACGCGGCCGACGCGGAGCTCGACCCGGACCGGTTGGCGGAAGTCGAGCAACGCCTGTCGGCGATCCACGAGCTGGCGCGCAAGCACCGGGTGGAACCGACGGAACTGCCCGAGTTGACGGAGCGTCTGCGGGCCGAACTGGATGAGCTCGAGCACGCGGATGAGCGCGCGGCCGAGGTGGAACGCGAAGTCGAGACGCTGGAGGCGAACTGGCGCGAACGCGCGCAGGCGCTCCATGCCGCCCGCGAACGGGCCGGCCAGGCGCTGGCGGAGCAGGTGACCGCGGCGATGCAGGAACTGGGCATGGCGGGCGGCGCGTTCGATTGCGTCATCAACGCGCGCGAGGACGGGCGACCGGGCCCCAACGGCTTCGATGAGGTCGAATTCCGGGTGACGGCGAATCCCGGCCAGCCGCTGGCGCCCCTGAAACGGGTCGCTTCGGGCGGCGAGCTGTCGCGGATCAGTCTCGCGATACAGATGATCGATTCCGGCCACGCGGGCATCCCGACCCAGATTTTCGACGAAGTCGACGCCGGTATCGGTGGCGGCGTGGCCGCCGTGGTGGGCGACCGCCTCCGCGCGCTCGGGGCGCAGCGCCAGGTGCTGTGCGTGACCCACCTGGCGCAGGTAGCGGCCAGCGCCCATCACCATCTGCAGGTCTCGAAATCGGCGGATGCCGACGAAACACGCGCCCGTCTGCAGGCCCTCGCGGCGGAGGAACGGATCGATGAGATCGCAAGGATGCTGGGGGGGCGCCGGATCACGGACCAGAGCCGCGCCCATGCGCGGGAACTGCTCGCGGACGGCTGAGGCGCGGCCCGACGGTGCCGCCCGCTCCGCGGGTTGGATCAGCGGCCTTCGCCGTCCTCGTCGTCGCAGCTGAGGCAGTTCGCGTACAGCACGAGGCTGTGTTTCTGCAGATCGAACTCGCGCTGGCGCGCGATATTCTTCTGGCGCCGTTCGATCACGTCGTCCACGAATTCCTCGACCTTGCCACACTGGACGCAGACGATATGATCGTGGTGGCGGCCGCGCGCGAGCTCGAACCGGGCCTGCCCGCCCTCGAAGTGATGCCGTTGCACGATGCCCGCGGTCTCGAACTGCGAGAGCACGCGGTATACTGTCGCGAGGCCGATCTCGGAGCCCGACTCGATCAGGCGCCGATAGACGTCCTCCGCGGTCAGGTGATGGGCGTCTCCGGCCTCCTGCACCTGTTCGAGGATCTCGAGAACCTTGACCCTGGGGAGGGTGACCTTGAGTCCGGCCTTCTTGAGCTTTTCGTTTTCCACTGAATCCGCCCCATCGCGTAGTCTGCGGACGCGCTATGATTTAGACTCATTCTACCCGATCTGACCGGTCCTGACGATGCCATTGATCCGATTCGCAACCCTCGCCCTCGCCGCCCTGTTCCTCTCCGGCTGCGCCGCCCTCGTCCCGGACGCGCAGCGGCCCGAGATCCAGCAGGGCAATCTGCTTTCGAACGACGACATCGCCGCTCTGGAGAAAGGTCAGACACGCGCCAGGGTGCGCGAACTCATCGGTGAGCCGATCCTCGGCGCGCCGTTCCGCCGGGATCGCTGGGATTACGTGTACTACCGCGCCAGGGCGGGACGCTCCGTGGAGAACCCGCAGCGGCTGACACTGTACTTCGATGAGCAGGACCGGGTCGCGAGCATCCAGAATCGCTACCAGCCACCGGATGAACCGGTGCCGGAGGGAGATGTCCAGCCGCTGCCGGATGTGGACACCCACGGAACGCCCACCGACACGGACCGCGGCCCGGGGCAGGACTACCCCGGCACCTGATCCCCGGAACCTTTACCTCCGGATCGGTGCGGTTACCGCCCGCTGGCGCGTTTCCGGCGGGCCTCTTTGGGATCGACCTGCAGCGGGCGGTAGATCTCCACGCGGTCGCCCGCGCGCAGCACGGTATCGCCGGTGCACGCACGCCCGAATACGCCCAGCGGTGCCCGCTCACTATCGATTTCCGGGAATTCGACCGCGAGGCCGGATGCGCGTACGGCATCGCGTGCGGTCGCGCCGGCGGCCAGCTCGACCGTCACCAGCCGTTGGCGCTCCGGTCGGGCATAAGCGACCTCTACGCGCATCTCAGCGCCCGTACAGCGAATCGGCCCGTCGCACGAACGAATCGACCATCGTCTGCGCGATCTGATTGAAGACCGGGCCAATAACGGCACTGAGCACGCGCCCGGCGAACTCGTACTCCAGGTCGAGGGAAACCCGGCAGCCGCCGCGCTCATCGGGATCGAAATGCCAGTCCCCCTCGAGCCGACTGAAGGGGCCGTCCTCCAGGCGCACGCGGATCCGGCGTCCGGGCTCGAGTTCGTTGCGCGTGGTGAATGAGCGGTGCAGCGCACCCTTGGCCATTTCGATGCGCGCCCTGACCTCGCGCTCCCCGCTGGACAGAACCCTGGCACTGCGGCACCACGGCAGGAAGCGTGGATAGGACTCGACGTCATTCACCAGATCGAACATCTGTTCGGGCGAATGCGGCACCGCTGCGGAGCGCTGGATTCGGGGCACGATGATGGGTCCGGGCTGTGAGTGGTCCGGCCGGAGAGGCCCTGGCCGGGTGGCGCGGATTGTCGCCAAACCGGTCGCCCGACTCAAGCTTACTGACCCGAACACCAGTAGAGCCTCGCCCGGAAGCCCGGGAATCGCTGACCAATCCGCCGGTTCAGCGGCTTTGCAACGCGCGCACCCGACCCGCCGAGTGTGGCTTTCCCCATGTTCGGGTCCGTACAATGGCGCAATGGCCAAAGCAAAGAAAAACAAGGCGCCCGAGGGCAACGTGATCGCGGTCAACCGCCGCGCACGGCACGACTTCTCCATCGAGGATCGGCTCGAGGCGGGCCTGGAGCTGCAGGGCTGGGAGGTGCGGAGTCTGCGCGCCGGGCGCGCCCAGATCGCGGAGGCGTATGTCGTCCTCAAAAACAGCGAGTGCTGGCTGCTGGGCGCCCACATCCCGCCCCTGCCCTCCGCTTCGACGCACGTGGTCGCGGATCCGACGCGTACGCGCCGACTGCTGCTGCATCGCCATGAAATCGACCGCCTGATCGGCGCCACTGAACGCCGGGGCTACACCGTGGTCCCGCTGCAGCTGTACTGGAAACGGGGTCGGGCGAAACTGGAAATCGGTGTCGCCAAGGGCAAGCGCAAGCACGACAAGCGCGAAGATGAGAAAGAGAAAGACTGGGAACGCCAACGCCAGCGCCTGATGCGCCACGCCGTGTGACCTCCGCGACTGCGGAGTTAGTAACGCAGTGGACCGTCCCCACTGATTCAGGCGTCGCTGTCGCTCCCTTCCTGCCAGAGGCAACCGCCGCCGGCCGCCACGATATCGGCGAGGCGCTCCTTATGCGCCGCGCGCTCGCCCGAGTCCGCCCGCACGACTGGTACCGCGCCACGCCGTCGGGCCGGCCCGTGCCGCACCCCGGCACCGCTTTCCTCGCCCCCGGCCGCATCCAGGTGGAGCGCGGTCTGCCCGCCGGTCATCACTCGATAGACGTCCGCCAGCAGTTCGGCGTCCAGCAACGCGCCATGCAGTTCACGGCCCGAATTGTCGATCTCGTACCGTTTGCACAGGGCATCGAGGCCGTTGCGCTGGCCTGGATGCCGCTCACGCGCCATCACGAGGGTGTCGACAACGCGCGGGCAGTGATCCTCGATGCGCCCCCACTGCCCCTCCAGGCGCTCGAACTCCGCATTCAGGAAGGCGACATCGAACGGGGCGTTATGGATGATCAGTTCGGCATCACGCAGGAAGTCGAGCAGCGATTCGGCAATATCGGCGTAAACCGGCTTATCCGCCAGATACTCGTTCGAGATCCCGTGGACCTCGACGGCCCCCGCCTCGATTTCACGTTCCGGATTGATGTAGTGGTGGAACCGATTCCCGGTGTGGCGCCGGTCGAACAGCTCGACACAGCCGATTTCGATAATCCGGTGCCCCTGCTGCGGTTCCAGTCCGGTGGTTTCGGTATCGAGCACGACCTGACGCATCAGCGCTTGCCTCCGGCTTCGTCGATTCCACGATTGGCCAGCTGGTCGGCACGTTCATTGCCTGCCTGACCGGTATGACCCCGAACCCACTCCCAGTCGATCTCGTGCCGCTGGATCGCGGCGTCGAGACGCTCCCACAGATCGCGGTTGGCGACCGGTTTGCGCGACGCGGTGCGCCAGCCACGCTTCTTCCAGCCCGGCATCCACTCCGTTACGCCCTTCATGACGTACTGGGAATCGGTAATGGCCCGGACTTTGCAGGGGCGTTTCAGGGCTTCAAGCGCCTGGATAATCGCCATCAGCTCCATGCGATTGTTCGTGGTCTCGGGCTCATAGCCGTACAGCTCCCGCTCGCGGCTGTCGTGCTCGAGGATGGCGCCCCAGCCGCCCGGACCCGGGTTGCCGCGGCAGGCGCCATCGGTGTGGATTACGACCGGCGAATTCATCAATACATCTCCGTGTACCGGGTCGGGCGGACGACGCCACCGACCACGGGTCGGGGTTCCGCGCGCAGGCGCCGGGCCGGCACGGGCGTGAAAGGAATCGAATGCTTACGGCCAAGCAGTGCATGAACAGCCCCCTGCACGGGCAGCCAACGATGGAGCCGCTCCAGCACCATCAGGCGGCGGCGCAGGCTATCGCTGTGCACCGGCGGGCCATAACCGAACGTCTCACGACGCTGTACACGCCAGCCGAGCAGCGCGAACCAGTCACCGATTCGACCGGGACCATAGAAATGCCCGCACCAGGGTACATCCCGCCCCCAGAGGCCGCGCAGCCCCAGCAGGCTCCACGGATTGAAGCCGATGCAGAGAACCAGACCGTCGAGCGCCAGCACCCGATCCACCTCGCGGAGAATCGCGTGCGGATCATCACTGAACTCGAGCGCGTGACACAACAGGACGAGATCGATCGATCCGGTCGCGAGCGGCATTGCGGCCGGATGCGCCCGCATGCTGCCGGCGCCGTCACCGGTGATGTGGATCCGGTGGATCAGCGCGCGCCCCGCCAGCAGATCGACCCCGTAGCGCGTTCCGCCGATCTGCAGACAATGCAGCGCATACCGGTCACGCAACATGGCCTCGATCCGGCCGGCGATCCGCCCATGCAGATCCGCACCCGGCGCGGTCGCGTACCACGCCCGCAGCGCGGCCTGCGCGTCGTCCCAGCCACCGGGAGAGGCCTGTCCGTGAAGGTTCATTGCAACCGCTCGCACCTCCGCCTCGCCCGATACGCGGATTATACTGATCTTCGAGGCGCTAGTGGGCAATCATCCGGGCCTGCACCGACTCCGGTTGCTTTCGCCACAACCAGCCGGTACTTTCGGCCCCGCTTCTACACCGATTGGATATCCTGCTGCAGCCATGGCCGATAATGTCAGCACACAGGACCTGGCGCGCTTCTCGCCGCTGGGTTCACTGAGCCCGGACAACCTCAAGGAACTGAGCCGCAAGGCGCGGTTCATGTCGGTGGCCGCCGGTCGTTACCTGTTCCGCGATGGCGAGCGCAGCGACGCCCAGCTCTTTCTCGTCAAGGGCACGGTCGAGCTGCACGGCGAGAACGGCATCGAACAGACGATCGAGGGCGGGTCCGAAGTGACGCGCAACGCACTCGACGTCATCGGACCCAAGGCGCGCGCGGCACGTGCCAGTACGGACGCGCTGGCACTGGCCGTCGATCGCGATCTGCTCGATCTGATGCTCACCTGGGATCAGACCGGCAGTTATCGGGTTGAGGAACTCGCGGACGCCGGAGAAGAAGACGATGGCGACTGGATGACCCGGTTGCTGCAGACCGAGTGCTTTCGTCGCATCCCCCCGGCCAACATCCAGGCGATCTTCATGCGCATGGAACCGGTCGCTTACCGCGCCGGCGATGTGGTGATCCGCCAGGGCGAGCCCGGCGATTACTTCTACATCATCCGCGAAGGGCGCTGCCTCGTTACCCGGGCCACGAAAGCGAAACCGGACGGTATCCGGCTCGCGGAACTGGGCCAGGGCGACAGCTTCGGCGAAGAAGCGCTCATCTCGGACAAGGAGCGCAATGCGACGGTCACGATGCTGGCGCCGGGCACATTGATGCGAATGTCCAAGGACGATTTCAATTCGCTGCTGACCGAACCGCTGATCGAACGCCTCGATTACGAGTCCGCTGTGGCCCTGGTGGAAGACGGCGCCGCCTGGCTCGACGTGCGTCTGCCGGCCGAATTCGAGAACGGTCACATCGAAAACGCGACCAATGTCCCCCTGTTCGTGCTGCGGATGAAAGCGCAGAAGCTGGATCCAGCGCGCACCTGGATCCTGTATTGCGATACCGGCCGGCGCAGTTCAGCCGCCGCGTTCATCCTGAGCGACCGGGGATTCGACGTGCGGGTACTGAGCCGGGGACTCGCGGGCGTTCCGGCGGACGCCATCTCGACGGGAACGCCCGGGTAACTTTGCCGGTGGTGCATCGCCGGCCTCCGGTCGCGCCGGTGCCCAATGCCGCCCCCGCTTACCCGCGCCCGGCCGCCGCGCGCAGCAATGCATCCGGATCGACCGCATCCAGTTGCTCCGGCTCCAGATATTCCCGCGCGTAACGCCAGTACACCCGTTCGCGGACGAACACGTCGAACAGATCCGGATCGATGTGGCCCTCGTCGCACATGGCGCGCATGATCCGCAGGCATTCCGACAGCGGCTTGGCCGGCTTGTAGGGGCGATCCGCCGCGCTCAGCGCCTCGAATACATCGGCGATCGCCATCGCCCGCGCCGGGACGGACATCTCATCCCGCGTCAGCCCATTCGGGTAGCCCCGGCCATCGATCCGCTCGTGATGGCCAGCCGCATATTCCGTCACGTTGCGCAGATGCTTCGGGAATGGCAATGCCTCCAGCATGTCGATCGTCGCGACCACATGGTGCTCGATGATCCGGCGTTCTTCCCCGTTCAGCGTGCCCCGCTCGATCAACAGATTGTTCAACTCGTCATCGGTCAACAGCGGCTGCGGGGCACCATCGGCATCGGTCCAGTGGCGCTCGGCGATACGCTGGACCCGCGCCCGGTCCGAAGCACTCATCCGTTCTCCGCCTTCATTGACGGCACGCAGGAATGCCAGGTCCCCCGCGAGATCGCTCAGTTCACGATCACGCTCGGACGCCAGTTCAGTGGCGGTCGCATGATCGCCACGCGCACTGGCGGCGGCGATCGCGCCGGCGGCCGTTGCCCGGATTTCCTGCCTGAGCGCGGCGCAGCGCGCGGCGACGGTCTCGATCCGATCGTGAACCGTCTCGAGCCGCGTCGACTTGTCCATGACATGCTCGGGGGTCGTGATCTTGCCGCAGTCATGGAGCCAGCCCGCGAGCCAGAGCGCATAGCGATCGTTCGCCTCCATCGAGAAATCGCCGAGCGGCCCTTCCGGCGCCGCGGCGGCCGCGTCGGCGAGCATCATCGTCAACTCCGGCACCCGCCGGCAGTGAGCCCCCGTGTACGGCGATTTCTCATCGATCGCCTGCGCGATCATGCGCACGAACGCCTCGAACAGTGCCCGCTGCTGATCCAGCAGCCGCTTGTTCGACAATGCGATCGCTGCCTGTGAGGCAAGCGATTCGACCAGCCGCTGGTCCGCCGGCTCAAACGGCACGACGCGGTCCCCGTCCATCGCGTTGATCAGCTGCAGCACGCCGATCACGCTGTTCTCGTGATCGCACATCGGAACCGTCAGGAGGGACTGCGTGCGATAGTCCATGCGCCGATCGAAGGCCCGGGTCCCACTGAAATCGAAACCGTGAGCGTCATATGCGTCCGGGATATTGACGGTCTCCCGGCGCAGAACCGCATGCGTGACCACCATGCTCTCGTTCGGCACACCGTCGACCTCGAGGGCCAGCGCCGGAAACGGAATGGGTTCGCCGGTATTGCCACCGAGCGCCAGCCCGAGCGACGCCGTTCGCAGGATTTCGAACGTGACCGTGCGGTTTTCATGAACGAGATACAGGGTGCCGCCATCCGCGGCCGTCAGTTCCCGCGCACGCTCGACAATGATCTCGAGCAACCGCGTATGATCCGGCTCGCCCGACAGGGCCACGCCGATCTCGTTCAGGCGCTCGATCCGATGCAGGAGGTCCCGCACAACGCTGCTCCCGGGCCGGAGGGGGGCACGACGACTTCGTATAAACAGCAGGAAGATACCACACCCGGCGGAGCCCCCTTGTGAAGGAGGTCACGCCCGGGCGCCCCCCGCGCTCTTTCGCCGGAACGCTATTGTAGTATGATCGGGCGAATCATGGCCTTGGGGGGGCATGGATGAAGGCCGGTTTCCTGAAATCCGACTGGTTCGTCGGTGTCGTCGTCAGTCTCGTATTCATCGCCGCTTCCGGAACCGCACTCCTGCAGAGTCTGGAACGCAGCTTCTATGACTGGGGCGTGACGGGCGCCGACGCGGATCCCAGCGATCGCATCGCCGTGATCGCGATCGACGACGAAAGCATCGCCAACCTGGGGCGGTGGCCCTGGTCACGCGATCTGCACGGCCGAATGATCGGCAAGCTTGCCGAGGGTGGCGCCGACGCGATCGGGTACACGGTCTTCTTCCTCGAGCCCCAGATCGACCCCGGCCTGACCCGGATCCGTGATCTGCTGGAGTACTATGACCAGCGCTCGATCGGCGAACTCCCCGCGATCATAGAGGATCCGAATGTCTCCGAGCAGGCGCGTGACCGCCTTGACGGCCTGCACGAACGTCTCACGGGCGCCGTTGCGGATCTCGATACCGACCGGCAGCTCGCGCAGGCGATAAACGCCGCGGACAACGTCGTCCTCGGCATGCCCTTCCGGCTCGGATCGCCGGTCGGCAAACCCGACCAGCCTCTGCCCGACTACGTTCGGGCCAACACGATCACGAACATATCGCGGGCCACGGGTCCGCTGCCGCGTTACCTCGGGCTGCCGGCTCAGCAGGCACTCTCCCCGATCGAACCGATTGGCTCCGCCGCGGATGCGATCGGCCACCTGAATTTCAACCCCGACATCGACGGTGGTGTCCGCTCGCAGCCGCTGGTAATCGATTACTTCGACGACTATTACCCGTCACTGTCCCTGATGGTGGCGGCACGCGGGCTGAATCTCGACCCCGGGGACATCAGAATCCGCCCCGGCCGCGGCGTGCAGCTGGGTGGGCTCGATATCGCCACCGACCCGGCCCTGCAGATGAACATGTTTTTCTATGACGCCGGCGACGGCGCCGGTGGTCAATCCGCCTTCCCGGTCGACTCCTTTTACGATGTGCTGTCCGGACGGATCCCCGCCGGGAAGTATGAGGACCGGATCGTCCTGGTCGGCGCGACGGCGACCGGCGTGGGTGATTCACAGGTCACTCCGATCAGTGCCACGACCGCTCCCGTGATCACGCTGGCGCATGCCGTTTCAAGCATCCTCGAACAGGATTTCTTCCTTCGACCGGACTGGGCTCAGTGGGCCCGGATGGGGGCATTCGCGCTTATCGCGCTTTATCTCATCGTATTGGTACCGCGCCTGCGCGGCGGCCCCGCCGCCCTGATCGGCGTCGTGCTCGTGGCCGGCGCCGCCGGCACCGGCTATGGGCTGCTCGTGACGCAGCAGATGTGGGTGCCTTTGGCTACACCCGCCGCCCTGCTCGTGGTCGGCTACACGCTGATGATGACCAAGCGTTTCCTCGCCACCGAGCGCGGCAAACTCCGCTCGGACGCCGAGTCCGCGGAGAGCAACCGCATGCTCGGGTTGTCCTTCCAGAGTCAGGGGCAACTGGACACCGCGTTCGAGAAATACCGCAAATGCCCGCTCGACGACTCGATGATGGAGGTGCTCTACAACCTGGCACTGGACTACGAGCGCAAGCGCCAGTTCAACAAGGCGAGCAACGTTTACGATTACATGGCGAAGCATGACGGCAATTTCCGCGACATCGCGACGCGCCGTCAGCGCTCGAAAAAGATGGAAGAGACGGTCGTCCTCGGTGGCGGTGGCGGCGGCGGTGACGGCACCATGGTCCTCGGCGGCGATGACATCGAGAATCCGAAACTGGGTCGGTACGATGTCGAGAAAGAGATCGGCAAGGGGGCTATGGGGACCGTCTACCAGGGCCGTGACCCGAAGATCAATCGCGTCGTCGCGATCAAGACACTCGCGCTCTCGCAGGAATTCGAAGCGGACGAGCTCGAGGACGTCAAGGAACGCTTTTTCCGCGAAGCGGAAACGGCAGGCCGCCTGAATCACCCGAACATCGTCACGATCTACGATGCCGGCGAAGAGCACGACCTCGCGTATATCTCGATGGAGTACCTCAAGGGCAAGGACCTGACGCCGTATATCAAGGCCGGCAACCTCCTGCCCCTGCGCCGTGTCCTGGAAATGGTCGCGGACTCCGCGGATGCGCTCGCCTATGCGCATGACCACAATGTCGTGCACCGTGACGTGAAGCCCGGCAACATCATGTACGACCCCGATACTCAGACCCTGAAAATCACCGACTTCGGTATCGCCCGGATTACCGATTCCAGCCGCACCAAGACCGGTATGGTCCTCGGTACACCCTCTTACATGTCTCCGGAACAACTCGCAGGCAGGAAAGTGGACGGACGCTCGGATCTCTTTTCGCTGGGCGTCATGCTTTATCAGATGGTTACAGGACAACTGCCGTTCACGGCCGACAGCATGGCCACCCTGATGTACCGGATCGCGAACGAACCGCACATGCCCGTCCATGACATCGATGACGCCCTCCCGGCCTGCGTCGCCGAAATCATTGATCGAGCGATGCAGAAGGACCCTGATACGCGTTACGCGGATGGACGGGCGATGGCGGCCGATCTCCGCGCCTGCGCCCAACGGCTTGGCCAGGGTTGACCGGCATGGCTGGTCGTCGTGTGGATCTCAGCACGATGCTCGCTTTCGCCGAGCGCAGTGACACCGGGCGCAAACGTCCGCACAACGAGGATCGTGTCGCTGCCGATCCGCCCCACGGCATCGCCGTGCTCGCGGACGGTATGGGGGGACACAAGGGCGGCGAGATCGCGAGTGCGCTTGCGGTCGAGACGGTCACGCGCGAGCTGGCAACCCGCCTGCCGGGGATTGCCACGGAATCCCCCGACGATGAGGCCTATGCACCCGAAAGCCTGCTCACCCGCGATGTGGTGCACGAAGCGAACACGATCGTCTACGAGACCGCCCGTACGCAGCCGCAATACGAGGGCATGGGCACGACCCTGGTCGTGGCGCTCTTCTACGACGATCGCCTGACGCTGGCCCACGTGGGCGATTCCCGCGCCTACCGCCTGCGTGGCGGCCAGCTCGAACAATTGACCCGCGATCACACCCTGATGCAGGAACTGATCGACCGCGGTTTCTACACGCCCGAAGAGGCCCGCGCGTCACTCAACCGCAACATCGTCACGCGCGCCCTCGGGATCGAGGAGTCGGTCAATGCGGACCTGCAGGAAGAGATCGCGCTGCCGGGCGATCTCTATCTCCTGTGTTCCGACGGCCTCAACGACATGGTCGACGACGAGGCCATACGCTTAACCCTCGATAAGTTTGGTGATAATCTCGAAGAAGCCGCCGATCAACTCATCGAAGAGGCGAACGGCAATGGCGGTCAGGACAATGTATCGGTCGTACTCGCACGGGTTATCAAGCCGTTTCCGTGCCGTCGCAGCTGGTTCCGGCGTTTTGTCGACTGGTTCCAGTAAGAGCGAACATGATCGGAATGGAACCGTGCTGACGCACGACAGTCGCCCCTGGATGCACACATCATGGCCAAGCTGACGCTCTCGTTCAATGACCAGATCGTTGCCGAGTATGAACTCGACAAGGAACAGATGACGATCGGCCGCAAGGCGGACAACGACGTCCAGATTGACAATCTGGCCGTAAGTGGTCACCACGCGCGGATTCTGACGATTCTCAACGATTCGTTCCTCGAGGATCAGAACAGTACGAACGGGACCTTCGTCAACGGTTCTCCGATCAAGAAACACGCCCTGCAGGATGGCGACGCCATCATGATCGGGAAACATCTGTTGACGTACTCCAACGAAGCGGCATCCCGGGGTGGCGACAACGATTTCGAGCGCACGATGGTGATCCGGCCCGATACGAAAGGCATGCCGGAGAACAGCGGCAGCGAATCCGTCGATCGATCGGTCGAGGCGCTCGGACAACAAATCGCGGCGGAATCCGACCGCTCCGTCGAACAGGCCGCGGGGCGAGCGCGCGTGCGGGTTGTCAGCGGTGCCAACGCGGGCAAGGAACTCGAACTGAAGAAAGCCCTGACGACGCTCGGGAAACCGGGTGTCCAGGTCGCTGCGATCACAAGGCGTGCGCAGGGGTATTTCCTGATCGAAATCGAAGCGAAGGATGGTGGACATCCCTCCGTCAACGGCCAGCAGGTGGGCAGCGAGGCCATTCGGCTCGACAACGAATCCGTGATCGAGGTCGCCGGCGTCAAGATGGAATTCCTGCTTTCCTGACCTGAACGCCGTCATACCGGCCGCCTGCCCGGTTCTCGCACACCCTGGCGTCCCGGGAGCGGTCGGCATTCCGGGCGTTCGGAATCCGGACCGCCATCCCCGAGCCCAGCCCCCTGATCCGCGGACGGCGCAATGATGAAGAACTGGAGTATCCAGCGCCGGGTCCTGCTGATCGCCCTGCTTCCGGCCGCCGTGCTCGCGGTCGTACTGTCGGCCTACAATGCATATCAGCAGATTCACGCGGCGGAGCGACAGGCCATCGAGCACGCGCGTGCGGTCGCCGCCGAGATCGCACCGGTTGCCGGGCATGCCGCGCTCGCGGGTAAAGACGATGCGCTGCTCGAAGGCCTGACGAATACGCTCATCACCGAGCGCAGCGCGATCGCCGGTATCATCATCCGTGATCGCGCCGACAACGTCCTCCTGCGTGCGCAACGCGGTGACACCCCCGCATCGGAAACCGGCGACGCCGTACGGATTACCCACCCGATCCGCAGCCCGTCCTCCACGGATACGCCGATCGCCGCGGTCGATGATTCCGAATCGCTCGGCACTGTCGAGATCGCGGTGAATCTCGCCCGCGTACGACGGGAGCAGGTGGGACCTCTGCTTGAGGGCCTCGTTCTCACGACGATCGCACTGGGTCTTACAGCGCTCGTAGCCGTGCGAATCGGCCGCAGCGTGACCGATCCGGTCCACGAACTCGTCCGTGGCATCGAACGGATTCGTTCGGGTGAGTATGACTATCGTCCGCGTGTCGCCTCGGGCGGTGAGCTGGGCCAGCTCGAACGCGGCGTGCGGGAGCTCACCGCTGGCATGGAGGGGACACAGCGTTCGCTTCACGAACGCATTGAAGAGGCTACCCGCGAATTACAGGCGACGCTCGCGAAACTCGAGGAGCGCAATGCCGAACTGGAATCGGCGCGCCGGGAAGCCGAGGCGGCCAGTGAATTCAAGTCGCGTTTTCTCGCGAGCATCAGCCACGAAATCCGCACCCCGATGAATTCCATTCTCGGGTTCACCGAACTGCTCGAACGGGCCGATCTCGATCCCGTTCATGCGGACTATCTGGCAACGATCCAGAGCTCCGCCCAGAGTCTGCTGAGCCTGCTCAACGGCATACTCGACCTGTCGAAGATCGAATCCGGACACATGGAGCTCGAATACGCGGACACGGACGTCAACGAACTGTTATTCGAGACATTCAACCTGCTGGCGCCCCAGGCTTTCGCCAAAGGTGTCGAGTTCGTCGTCAGGCCCGCCCCGGGGCGAAACTCGGTCGTACGGGTCGATGCCGTGCGCCTGAAACAGGTCCTGATCAATCTCGCCAGCAACGCAGTGAAGTTCACGGATCAGGGGTGTGTTCAGATCAGTGCCCACTCGGTGTCGCGTGCGGACGGGAGCCTCGCACTGACTTTTTCCTTCGTCGACACCGGACGCGGCATCCCGCAGGAGGCACAGGCCCGCCTTTTCCAGGCGTTCGCCCAGGGTGAAGACATGCGCGGAGAGGATCGTCCCCGTGCCACCGGCACCGGCCTCGGTCTGCACATAGCCAGTGAAATCGTATTCCTGATGGACGGCCTGATCGAGTTCCGCAGTGAGCCCGGTGCCGGCTCCGAGTTCTGGTTCACGCTCGAACTCGACCATGCCCACGCCGCACTGGCCCGCAGCGACCATGGGCCCCGACGGCGGGTCATGCTGGTCATCGATGGCGATCCGGATTTCATCGCCACGCACGTCGACATCCTCGCAGCGGCCGGGATTGACGCCGATCCGATTACCCCGGGCCACTCGACGGCCGAATACTCCGACACGACCGCGGTGGATGCCATTCTCGTCCATATTTCGGCCCGGGACGTATACGAAGGCAAAGCGCCCCCCTCACGCTCGATCCCGACCGGCAATGCCCCGGTATTCGCGTATATCTACGTGGAAGGCCCCGAGATCCACCGCCGGCTGCTTGACGGGGGATTCGCGAGTGTCATCCAGAAGACACCCGATCCGCGGATCCTGCGGAGGGCGCTGGAGCGCGCTCTGGATCAGCCCGGCCAGGGCGGGGGCCCGCCTCCGTGGCAACAACATGCCAACGGCCCGTCCGCCGCTACACCACCGGGTAAAGTCCTGGTGGTCGACGATCAACCGGTCAATCTCAAGCTGCTCGAATCCTTTCTCGAGGGCACGGGCTGGGAGACGGTATCGGCGACCGGGAGCGACGAAGCCCTCTACCATGCGCGACTGACACGATTCGACGCCATCCTGATGGACATTCATCTGCCCGAACGCGACGGCATCGAGACCAGCGCAATGCTGCGGATGGCCGGCGAACTCAATGCGCACACGCCCATCCTGGCGATCACCGCGGACGCCTTCGCCGATCAGGCGCACGCGGCGATCGCGGCGGGCATGAACGACGTTCTGGTGAAACCGGTGAGCCGATCAGCCCTGCTGGAACGCCTCGCGCAGTGGTGCTGGCCTGGAGAGTACGACGTCGGCGCAACCGATTCCACGGAGAGCCCCGCCACACACGCCCCGGTCCCGCCACCGTATTACGATCCGGAGGATGCCCGGACCCGGGCTGGCGGGCGACCCGGTGTTGCCGATGAGCTCTTCACCATGCTGTGCCGGCACCTGCCGTCAAGCCGGGCCGAACTGCGCTCGGCTCACGATCGGAATGACGCTCGGGCCCTGCTCACCGCAGCCCATCGACTCAAAGGAGCAGCCGCATACTGCGGTGTGCCGCGACTGCGACATGAAATCACCGTGCTCGAAGAACGCGTCCGCCGTGGCGACAACCATGCGGTCGCCCTTGATGCCGTCTGCAGTACGATCGATGCGCTGCTGGAGATGGATCGGAGCGACAGGCCAGACCCGCACGCCGGCGACGCCTGATCCGATGCCTCTGCGTCGATATCTCGGGACACGAGCCCTGTACAGCGGCCGATCGTGACGCAAGGCGGGGTGGTCACGGGGAATTCTCCCGAAGCCGCTCAGCGGCCGGCATTTCCGGCCTCGCACCCATTGAGCCGCCCCGGCTATCGGCGCACGGCCAGGTTGGCCCCGTTCACGACCTTGCCTGGCGCATGATCGTCTTCATCGCGGCCACCGCATCGGCGAGCCCCACGCTCAGTGCCCGGGCTACGATCGCGTGACCGATGTTGAGTTCACGCACGCCCGGCAGCGCCGCGACCGCTTCCACGTTGCCGTAATGGAGTCCGTGTCCCGCGTGCACGAGCAGCCCGGCATCAATGGCATGCTCGACCGCCCGCGCGACACTCGCCAGTTCCCGTTGACGCGCCTCATCTCCGGCCGCGTCCGCATAGCGGCCCGTATGGATTTCGACCGCATGCGCACCCGCCTCCACCGCGGCATCGATCTGCGCGGGATCGGGATCGATGAAAAGGGAAACCTGGATACCGGCCGCCGCAAGACGCGGGCATACCTCTCGCAGCCGTGAACGGGCCGCGGTCACGTCGAGCCCACCCTCGGTGGTCAACTCCTCGCGTCGTTCCGGCACAAGGCAACAGTCCTGCGGTTGCAGATCCTCGGCGATCGCGACCATCTCATCCGTCGCCGCCATCTCCAGGTTAAGGCGACAGTCGACATGCTCGCGCACCCTGTACACATCCCGATCCTGGATATGCCGACGGTCCTCGCGCAGATGCATGGTGATCCCGTCCGCGCCCGCCTCGGCGGCCTGAAACGCCGCGAACAGCGGATCCGGGTACCGCGTCCCGCGGGCTTGCCGAACGGTCGCGATATGATCGATGTTCACGCCCAGTCTGATCGTGCCATTGGCCACGCGAGTCTCTCCTGATTGTATGCCTTGAGCCGGTCCCGGAACGGTACCAGCAACCCCTCGACCCGGCCACACAGTAGTGGTCGTCGGCAGCTTCTGCTATGGTCGCGGTCATCTCCCGCAGCGCAACCACTCCAGAGACCCGATGATCCACACCTGACGTGTCCACTCAACGCTACATCCGGATTGGCATCAGCCTCCTTCTGATCGTGCCCTTCCTGTTGCACGCTACCGGCGTATTCCGACTCGGTTTTCTCGAACAACTCGAAAACATCGCCTATGACACGCGGCTTCAGCTTACGCTGCCGGGTACGGTCGATGACCGCGTCGTCATCGTAGCGATCGACGAGGCGAGCCTCAACGAAGTCGGACGCTGGCCGTGGTCCCGCGATGTCCTGGCACGGATGGTCGATCGACTGTACGACCACTACGATGCACGCACGGTCGGCTTTGATGTCGTATTCGCCGAGCGCGATGAGAGTTCCGGCCTTCAGGTCCTCCAGCGACTTGCCGATGGTTCGCTGGCGGACAACGCGGACTTCATGGAGCAATACCGGGCGCTGGCATCGGATCTGGATCGCGACCGAACTTTCGCCCGCGCACTCGAGGAGCGTAATGCGGTCCTCGGATTTTTCTTCCGTAACCGCGTCGATCCGGATTCCGATGCAACCGTCGGCATGTTGCCTCCGGCACTCGGCGCTTCCGGCACGGACGGCCTCGAACACCTGCCGATCGTATCCCCGGAGGGCTATGGCGCCAACCTGCCGGTCCTGCAGCAGGCCGCCGCCGGTGGCGGTTTTTTCGACAATCCGCTGGTGGGACGTGACGGCGTCTTTCGGCGCGTGCCGCTGATACAGGAATACGCGGGAGATCTCTACGGCCTTCTGGCGCTCGAGACGGCCCGGGCAGCTCTTGGCTGGCCCGAGGTCGAACTCGAGGTCGCCCGCGAAGGCAATGGCTACCGGGCCATGGAATCGGTACGGATGGGCGAGCCGGGAGATCCCCGTCGACGAACAGGGCGCGGTCCTCGTGCCCTACCGGGGCCCGCAACACAGCTTCCCCTACGTCTCGGCCGCGGATATCCTCGACGGAACGGCCGATCCCTCCATCCTCGAGGACCGGATCGTCCTCGTGGGCGCTACCGCCGCGGGCCTCCTCGATCTGCGCTCCACGCCCGTGCAGAACGTCTACCCCGGAGTCGAGGTCCACGCGAATATCGTATCCGGCATTCTCGATGGGCGCATCAAACGGCGACCGGCCTATCTGCTCGGCTATGAATTCATCGTTCTGGCCGTGCTCGGCATCGGCCTCACCGCGCTGCTGCCGCTGCTGACCCCGCTCTGGCTTTCCGCGGCGATCATCGGCATCACCGCCCTCGTCGTCTCAACCAACGTCATGGCATGGACCGGTGCCGACCTGGTCCTGCCCCTCGCATCTCCCCTCGTCCTGGTCGCGCTGTTGTCCATCTTCCATGTAGCCTGGGGCTTTTTCGTCGAGACGCGCGGCAAGCGCCAGCTGGCGAAGCTGTTCGGCCAGTACATCCCGCCCGAACTGGTCGAAGAAATGGACAAAGCGCCCGAGGAGATTTCGCTCGCGGGCGAGAGTCGCGAGATGACGGTACTGTTTTCCGACGTGCGCGGATTCACGGGCATCTCCGAGAATCTCGAACCGTCAGAACTCACCCGTCTGATGAACGCCTTTCTGACACCGATGACGCGAATCATCCATCAGCATCGGGGGACGATCGACAAGTATATGGGCGATGCGATCATGGCGTTCTGGGGGGCACCGCTTGCGGATTCCGACCACGCACGCCACGCAGTGCACGCCGCGTGGGAGATGCAGCGCACGATGAGGGCACTGCAGCCGCAATTCGAGCGTGAGGGCTGGCCTCCGCTCGAGGTGGGAATCGGCCTCAACAGCGGTCTGATGAACGTCGGCAACATGGGCTCCGAGTTCCGCATGGCGTACACGGCCCTGGGTGACGCAGTGAACCTGGGTTCACGCCTGGAAGGCCTCACGCGAACCTACGGCGTCGACATGATCGTGAGTGAATCCACACGACAGGCCGTACCGGAATTCGAATTCCGCGAACTCGATGTCGTTCGGGTCAAGGGGAAGGATCGCCCGGTGGCGATCCATGAACCGATCGGCCCGATTGATGAAGTGGACCGGGAAACGCGCAAGGCGATCAAGCGCTACCACGCCGCGCTCGGGAAGTATCGCCAGTGTGACTGGGATGCCGCCGAACGCGAGATCTTCTCGCTGTCCCGCGAATATCCGGACGACACCGTGTACGCCATGTACCTCGACCGCATCATGCACTTCCGCAACAATCCGCCGCCGGACGACTGGGACGGCGTATTCACCCACCAGACCAAATAGCGGTACGCGCGGGCCGAAGGGATTCCCAGGGCGCGGCGGAGCGCGGCGATCCCCGGAGCGACCTGCAGCACGGTTTGTCGTAACGGGCATCGCTGGACTATTATTCGCACCTCTCAACCACTTACGGAAGGACACATGGGCTTTCTCGACGGCAAGCGCGCACTGATTACGGGTGTTGCGAGCAAGCGCTCGATCGCATGGGGCATCGCCGAGGCGATGCACGCACAGGGCGCCGAACTGGCCTTTACCTATCAGAATGAACGGCTGGAATCCCGCGTACGCGACCTTGCCGGGCAGCTCGACAGCGACTTTCTGATGCCCCTCGACGTGGCTGACGATGCGCAGATCGACGCGCTCCCGACCACTATTCAGTCGCGCTGGGACAGCCTCGATATCATCGTGCATGCGATCGCGTACGCGCCCCGGGACCACCTCGATGGCGACTATCTGGAGAACCTCACGCGCGAAGGCTTCAGTCAGGCCCACGACATCAGCTCATACAGCCTTGCCGCAATGGGCAAGGCGCTGCGCCCCCTGTTGACCGACCAGAGCGCGATACTGACCCTGACCTACCTTGGCGCCGAACGCGCGATGCCGAATTACAACGTGATGGGGGTCGCCAAGGCGAGTCTGGAGGCGAACGTCCGCTATATGGCGTACGCGATGGGTCCGTCGGGCGTACGCGTCAATGCGATCTCGGCCGGGGCGATCCGAACGCTGGCGGCATCCGGAATCGGGGATTTCCGCAAACTGCTCGATCAGGCCGAGCGGATGTCGCCCCTGCGCCGGAATGTGACCACCGAAGAGGTCGGCAACACGGCCGCCTTCCTGTGTTCGGATCTGGCTTCGGGGATTACCGGCGAAGTGGTCTACGTGGACGCGGGCGCGAACTTCACCGTCGCCGTCGACGTCTGAGCCCGGCTCGGCGACGAATCCTGCAGCGCCCGTCCGAGCAATCGGCCGGGCGCGGAGGCACGGGTCAAGGCGCGCAGACACGCGCGGATGTCGGTTGGCCGCCGGAATGCGGCAAGGTCACGCGGTGGATCACTGAGCGGAAGTCGACGCTCCGGAACCGTACCTTTCGATATCGGCCTCCGCGCGCAGCGCCTCCATCCACGCCCGGAATTCCGCCTCCGACTGAATGCGCGCCCGCTGCTCCCTCGTCCGCGCGAGCGCGGCGTCCGGGACTTCCGGATAGCGGATGTCACGCACGGCCAGCACCGCCCGGTTACCGTCACGCAGGTCAAGGTCCGCATACGCAGCGCCATCACCCGCCGGTGCCAGACCGAACGCGGTCTCGACAAGATTTCGGCCCAGGTCATTCGAACCCCGGCTGATCCAGCCGTGCTCCACCAGCTCGACGCCGTCGCCCTCGTCGGCGATCGCTTCCAGCCGCTCGCCGTTATTCAGCCGATCGATGACGGATTGTGACCACTCGCGCATACGCGCTTCGATTTGTTCGGACTCGATCCGTTCGCGCACTTCCGCGCGGACGTCCTCCAGCGGCTTTGGCCGTGGTTCGCGATGCTCGATGACCCGGATCACCGCAATCCGGCGTTGACCCAACTCGATCACGTCGCTGTTGCGTCGTTCATCCAGCACCGCAGTGCTGAACGCCGCCTCACGAACCGCTTCGTTCGAGGCGATCCCCGTGCCCGTATCCCGCGAGATCCACTCGCTGCGCTGGACGGAGAGACCCGTCGCATCGGCGACCGCCTCAAGGCTGTCCGGATTTTCGTAGGCGGTGTTCTGGAGCACGTCGACCCGCTCGTAGAAACGGCTCTCCGCCCGGCGCGTCCGCAGATCATCGCGGATCTCGTCTTTCACCTCCTCGAACGGTTTCTGTTCCCGCTCGCGGATATCCAGCAGCTTGATCAGATGGTAACCGTAGGTCGTACGCACGGGCTCGCTGACGCTGCCCTCGCCGGACAGCGAGAATAGCGCCTCCTCGAACGGCTCGGCCATCATCCCCCGCTTGATGTAGCCGAGCTCACCACCCTGTCCCGCGGACCCGCTGTCCTCCGAGTACTCCTCGGCAAGTTCGGCGAATTCAGCCCCCTCGTCGAGCCGCTTACGCAACGAGCGGGCCTGCTCGAGGGCTTCCTGCTCGGCTGCATCACCCGCGTCTTCCGGCACCTCGATCAGGATATGCGCGGCTTCGCGCTCCGCCGCCTCGCGATATCTCTGGCCCGCCGACTCGTATTCTCGCCGGAGGTCCTCCTCCGACACCTCGATCTGTTCCTTCAGGGACTCGATATCCAGCTCGACCCAGGCCAAACGGACCTGCTCAGGCGTCTGGAACCGCTCCTTGTTTTCCGCGTAGTACGCCTCTACCGCATCTTCTTCAATCTCGACCGCGTCGCGCGCGGCATCGCGACTGTAGCGAAGCGACACGACATCGCGCTCCTGACCGGCCAGGCGGGCGAGCCGCCGCGCCTCCGATCCAAGCACGAATGATGACCCCAGAATCGCCTGACGGAGCTGCTCCACGCGCGCGCCATCGCGAACCCGCGCCTCATACTGGCTGGGAGTCAGACCGGATTGCCCCAGGATCTGGCGGTAGAGATCGCGATCGAAGCTGCCGTCACGCTGGAACATGGACTGGCCGCGGATGCGCTCGGCCAGTGCCTGCTCACCGAGTTGCAGGTTCGCCTCGGCAGCGGTCTGTTCGAGGAGTTCCCGGGAGATCAGTTGATCAAGGACACGCTCACGCAGCATCTGGTCCGAAAAGACATCCGGGAGATTGCCATCAAAGCGTTCGTTGAGTGCCTGGCGCTGCTGCGCGATCAGACGCTCGACCTGGCGGCTCGGGATCTCTTCACCATTGACCGTTGCAGCCGCGGTCTGAGCGCCACCGCCCATATAGGCCTGGATGCCCCAGAGGGCGAAGGGAACGGAGATGATTCCAACGATGGTATAGCCGAGCCACCGGGAACCGCGGATACGATCCTTGAACGACTGAAGCATGGGCGAAGTTCGATCGAGGCCGGTGTCAGGATATGCGCGATGCGCTGAAGAAATTTCGGGGCGCCGGATGGCGCCCCGAAACAGCTTCTTCGATATGGCGGAGCGGACGGGACTCGAACCCGCGACCCCCGGCGTGACAGGCCGGTACTCTAACCGACTGAGCTACCGCTCCGGAACCTGGTGGGTGCTGAGGGATTTGAACCCCCGACATTCGCCTTGTAAGGGCGACGCTCTCCCAACTGAGCTAAGCACCCGGCGCGCGAAGCGCGCTAGTTTACGGTATCTTTAAGCGCTTTACCAGCCTTGAAGCTCGGCACGCGCGATGCAGCGATATTGATGGTTTCGCCGGTGCGCGGGTTGCGACCCTGCCGGGCCTCACGCTTGCGCGTCAGGAATGTGCCGAAACCGACCAGGGATACCTGATCACCCTGCTTGAGCGTATCGCCGATCACGTCGACCATCGCATCGACCGCCTTCTGCGCCGTCGATTTCGGGATATCCGCGTTCTCCGCGACGGCCTCAACGAATTCAGATTTGTTCATCGATTCATCCCTCTACAGTTGTTCTGGTAGCGAGCACCGCGACCGGGTCGCATACGGGTCATCGTAACCCCGCCGCCGCATACTCGAAAGCCTCACCATCACGCCCCGTAACGGCGCCAGTGTGGGTAGCAAATTATTCTGCCTGTTCAATCCGGAATTATCGGTCATTGCGCCAGTTACACGGGGCAGGCTGCCTGTCCGGACCGCGAAGTTTATAGCAAGCGCCAATCCCGGGTGTCAAACGACTCTACGCCCCGTCGAAGCGCTTACCGGGCCCCGTCGGTCGACGAGTATACGTGACCACCGGGGCGCGGCAAACCTCAATCAATGATGCCGTAACGGTCCGGACGTATCCGACTCATCGCCGTCCTCCCGCGGACCCACCGCGGGCATCCTCGCGGCCTCTTTTTCCGCCTCGGCGATTTCCTCCTCGGTCAACGCAACGGGCATCTTCTGCAACGCGATTTCCAGCGCTTCGTCGATCCACCGCACCGGCCGTATGTCGAGCCCAGCACGGATGTTCTCGGGAATCTCGCTGAGATCCTTGCGGTTCTCCTGCGGGATGATCACCGTCTTCAGGCCACCTCTGTGCGCGGCCAGCAGCTTCTCCTTCAGACCACCGATCGGCAACACTTCGCCGCGAAGCGTGATCTCGCCCGTCATGCCGACATCGGCGCGCACGGGGATCCCCGTAAGCGTCGACACCAGGGCCGTGCACATGGCCACACCCGCGCTCGGCCCATCCTTCGGCGTCGCCCCTTCGGGCACGTGGATATGGATATCGCGTTTTTCATGGAAACCCGGTCGCAATCCCAGCGTCGGTGCGCGGCTGCGTACCACGGTCAGCGCCGCCTGCACGGATTCCTGCATCACCTCGCCGAGATGGCCTGTATGGCTCAGACGCCCCTTGCCGTAAGGCATCACCGCCGCTTCGACGTTGAGCAGCTCGCCACCGACCTCGGTCCAGGCGAGGCCCGTGACCTGTCCGATCTGATCCTGCTCTTCGGCCCGGCCGTAGCGGAAACGGCGAACACCGAGGTAGGTCTCGAGGTCATCCGGGCCCACCGTCACCGTGCCTTCACGATCACCCTTCTGGACTTCCTTGACCACCTTGCGGCAGACCTTCGCGATTTCGCGCTCCAGGTTGCGCACGCCCGCTTCGCGCGTATAGACACGCACGATTTCGCGGACTGCATCCTCGCGCAGGTCCAGCTCACCTTCGTGCAACCCGTTGTTCTTCATCTGCTTCGGCACGAGGTAGCGCTGGGCGATCGCGACCTTTTCGTCTTCCGTATATCCCGGAATCCGGATCACTTCGAGGCGGTCAAGCAACGCCGGCGGGATGCTCAGCGTATTCGACGTCGCAACGAACATCACCTCCGACAGATCGAAGTCGACCTCGAGGTAATGATCCTGGAACTTGTTGTTCTGTTCCGGATCCAGCACCTCCAGTAGCGCCGACGCCGGATCGCCGCGGAAATCCATCGACATCTTGTCGATTTCATCCAGCAGGAAGAGCGGATTTTTCTTCTCGACCCGACTCAGGGTCTGAATGATCTTGCCGGGCATCGACCCGATATACGTGCGCCGATGACCCCGGATCTCCGCCTCGTCGCGGATACCGCCCAGCGACATGCGGCCGAACTTGCGGTTCGTGGCACGGGCAATCGAGCGTCCGATCGATGTCTTGCCGACACCGGGAGGTCCCACCAGGCAGAGAATCGGTCCCTTGAGCCGCTTCACGCGCTGCTGAACGGCGAGGTATTCAAGAATCCGTTCCTTGACCTTCTCGAGCCCGTAATGATCCTCTTCAAGGATCTCTTCCGCGCGCTGCAGATCATGCGTGACCCGGGAGCGCTTGCTCCAGGGAACGTTCGACCATCGTCTCGATGTAATTGCGTACGACGGATGCCTCCGCCGACATCGGTGACATCATGCGCAGCTTGCCGAGTTCCGTCTCGGTCTTCTCGCGAGCCTCCTTCGGCATTTTGGCCTTGCGGATTTTCTCCGCGAGTTCTTCGGCCTCGTTGCCCGCCTCGTCGAGCTCGCCCATCTCCTTCTGGATGGCCTTCATCTGCTCGTTGAGGTAATACTCGCGCTGGCTCTTCTCCATCTGCTGCTTGACGCGCCCGCGCAGACGCTTCTCGATCTGCAGCAGATCGATCTCGCCCTCGATGAGCGCCATCAGACGTTCGAGGCGCTCGTGCACGTCCGGCATCTCGAGCAGGTTCTGCTTCTCCTCGAGCTTGAGCGACATGTGCGCGGCGATGGTATCCGCGAGCCGCGATGCGTCTTCGATCCCCGAAAGCGAATTGAGGACCTCTTCCGGCACCTTCTTGTTGAGCTTTACATACTGCTCGAACACGTTCATGACCGAGCGCAGCAGGACCTGCTCCTCACGGTCCTCACCGGGCGCCGTCTCTTCGAGCGTATCGGGGACGGCGGTGAAGAACTCCTCATCGGTCGGCGTGACCTCGGTCAGACGGGCACGTTGACCGCCTTCGACCAGGACCTTGATGGTCCCGTCCGGCAGCTTGAGCAGCTGCAGGATGGTGGCGCGCGTACCGATGTCGTAGAGATCGGCGATTCCGGGTTCGTCCACGTCCGCGCTGCGCTGGGCCACCAGCATGATCTCTCTGGACCCGCTCATCGCCGCGTCGAGCGCCCGGATCGATTTCTCCCGGCCCACGAACAGCGGGATCACCATGTGCGGATAGACCACCACGTCGCGCAGCGGCAGGACCGGCACGCTGTGGCCCGTCTCGGGGACGGTATTCGGCGTATTCTGTTCGTCGTGTTCCACCGGGAACTCCTGAAGGATTCTGGAAAACTGGATTGGACGCCGCGGGCATCCCTCGGTTCTACGTGGGGGAATGCACGGACGCTTTCAAGGGGCGTGCGGGCCCCACCCGGGGGCCCCTGAGGCCAGCGCCGTCGACCTGTCGACGGCCACCGGCGGATTCGGGCGTGCGGAGCGCCGCGGAAAGAGTCGGATCACTCGTCCGACGCGGCCCGCTTGTAGGGCGTGTCCTCGAGGCGGGCGGGTTCCTCCTCCTGGCCTTCGAAGACCAGATACGGGCTCGCTTCGCCGCGGACCACGGCGTCGTCGATCACCACGCGGCTGACGTGCTCGAGCGACGGGAGATCGTACATCGTGTCCAGCAGGACACTCTCGATGATCGTGCGCAGCCCGCGCGCGCCTGTATTACGCTCCATGGCGCGCTTGGCCACGGCGTACAGGGCCGATTCGCGCATCTCGAGTTCGCAGCCTTCCATTTCGAAGAGCTTCGCGTACTGCTTGATGATGGCGTTTTTCGGCTCCGTCAGGATCCGGACCAGCGCATCCGCATCGAGTTCCTCGAGCGTCGCGACGACCGGAAGCCGGCCCACGAATTCGGGGATCAGGCCGTAGGAGATCAGATCCTCGGGTTCGACGCCCTGCAGGACCTGGCCCACATTGGCCCGTTCATCGCGGGTTTTCACCTCGGCGGAGAAACCGACACCGCCCTGCTCCGACCGGTCCCGGATCACTTTCTCGAGCCCGGCAAAGGCGCCCCCGACGATGAACAGCATGTTCGAGGTATCGACCTGCAGGAATTCCTGCTGCGGATGCTTGCGCCCGCCCTGCGGCGGCACCGAGGCCACGGTGCCCTCCATGAGCTTGAGCAGCGCCTGCTGGACACCCTCACCCGACACGTCACGGGTGATCGACGGGTTGTCCGACTTGCGCGAAATCTTGTCGATCTCGTCGATGTAGACGATACCGTTCTGCGCCTTCTCGACGTCGTAGTCGCACTTCTGCAGGAGCTTCTGGATGATGTTCTCGACGTCCTCGCCCACGTAGCCGGCCTCGGTCAGCGTCGTGGCGTCGGCGATCGTGAACGGTACGTTGAGCATCCGCGCCAGCGTCTCCGCGAGCAGCGTCTTGCCGGACCCGGTCGGTCCGATCATCAGGATATTGCTCTTGGCGAGTTCGATTTCGTCCCGGGTCTGGCGGAATTCCAGTCGTTTGTAGTGGTTGTACACCGCTACCGACAGAATTTTCTTCGCCCGGCCCTGGCCGATGACGTATTCGTCGAGCGTCGTGTTGATCTCGGTGGGCCGCGGGAGCCGGGTGGTGGACGCACGATTGGCGTCCTGCATCTCCTCGCGGATGATGTCATTGCAGAGGTCGACGCACTCGTCGCAGATGAACACCGAGGGTCCGGCGATCAGTTTGCGCACTTCGTGCTGGCTTTTACCGCAGAAAGAGCAATACAGCAGCTTGCCCGATTCCTGCTTGTCGTCATGCTGGTCGGTCATGGGAAATCGCGCCCCGCGGGCTCGCGTGGAGACGGATTCACAATGCCGATTTCAGGGGGGTTTTGCAAGCTCGGCAGAGGACTCCAGACGCCGTTGCGGCCCGTTTGAAGAGAGTGTGGACGGGGCCCGATCAGGCCCCGCCTTCCTGGCCGCGGTTGGCCACGACCCGGTCGACGAGGCCGTATTCCACGGCCGCGTCGGCACTCATGAAGTAATCCCGCTCGGTGTCCTCGCGGACCTTGTCGAGCGATTGCCCGGTATGGTGAGCGAGGATTTCGTTCAGCCGGTCCCGCACATACAGGATTTCACGGGCATGGATGTCGATATCGGACGCCTGGCCCTGGTAGCCCCCGAGCGGCTGGTGAATCATCACCCGCGAGTGCGGCAGGATATGCCGCTTGCCGGCCGTCCCGGCGGCGAGCAGCAGGGCCCCCATGCTCGCGGCCTGGCCGACGCAGAGCGTATTCACGTGCGGCTTGATGAACTGGATCGTGTCGTAAATCGACAGTCCGGCCGTCACCGCTCCCCCGGGGGAGTTGATATACAGGGAGATATCCTTGTCCGGGTTCTCCGACTCCAGGTAGAGCAGCTGCGCGACGACGAGGTTCGCGACCTGGTCCTCGACGGGCCCGACCAGGAACACGACCCGTTCCTTCAGCAGGCGCGAAAAGATGTCGTACGAGCGCTCGCCCCGCGGCGTCTGCTCGACGACCATCGGCACCAGATTCATCGCGTACTCGGTATCGCTCAACGGATTGCTCCTAAAGCCTACTGGCCATTCTGTTGCTGCATGACTTCGTCGAAATTCGTCTGCTTCTCGGTAACGTTCGCCCGCTCGAGGATCCAGTCGACCACGCGATCCTCGACCACCATGGCCTGAATCCCCTGCAGCATCTGCTGGTTCTCGTAGTAGTGCTGAACGACCTGCTGCGGGTCATCGTAGGCCGAGGCCATTTCCTCGACCTTCTCCCGCACGGCGTCGTCGTCCGCCTGGATACCGTTACGCTGGACCAGTTCGGACAGCAGCAGTCCCAGGCGGACACGGCGCAGCGCCTCGTCGCGGAACAGATCGTCCGTCAGCTGCTCGTCGCTCATCTGACCGCCGAGGCGCTGTTTCATCTGCTCGCGCAGGCGCCCGATTTCTTCCTGCACGAGCGCGTCCGGCACATCGATCGGGTGACGCGTGACCACAGCGTCCATGACCTGGCGTTTCACCTGGGCATCGAGCGCCTGTTTGAGCTCGCGCTCCATGTTCCGCCGCAGACCGTCGCGCAGTTCGTCGACCGAGCCGCTCTCGATCCCGAACTGACGGGCGAACTCCTCATCCACTTCCGGCAGACGTCCGGACTGGACCGACTTGCAGGTCACCGAGAAAGTGGCGTTGCGCCCGGCGAGCTCGGTGGCACCGTACTCTTCCGGGAACGTAACCTCCACTTCGCGTTCCTCGCCCGGGCGGATGCCTTCGAGTTGATCCTCGAAGCCATCGATCATGCGCCCGGCCCCGAGATCGACCGGCGTGTCTTCGCCGGAACCGCCCTCGAACGCCTCGCCATCGATCCGCCCGACGAAATCGATGACCACCCGGTCGCCCTGCGCCGCGGGTTGATCGACGTCCTCGAACTCCTGGCGCTGCTTCTGCAGCGTCTCGATCATGCCGTCGACATCGGCCTCCGTGACCTCCGCCACCGGCTTTTCGACCTCGAGATCGGCGATTTCGCCGAGTTCGACCTCCGGGTAGACCTCGAACGTGGCCGTGTAGGCCATACCGCCCTCTTCGGGCTGTTCGTCGGCCGAGTCGATCCGGGGCGAGCCGGCGGGCTGCATCTCGACCTGCGTCACCGCCTCCTGGAGCGTTGACTGGATGAGTTCACCCATCACCTCCTGGCGTACCTGGCCGCCATAACGGGTACGGACCACCCGCATCGGCACCTTGCCGGGACGGAATCCGTCCAGCCGCACCTGTCGCTGCAGCTTGTTCAGCCGCTCTTCGACGGCGCCCTCAATCCGATCACTCGGGATTTCCACCTTGAGCGTGCGCTCCAGGCCTTCCTGACGTTCGACCGACACCTGCATTCGGGATTACTCCGGACTGATCTGGCCGGGACACCGGCCGCTCAAACAGCGGAGCCCGCCGGCACTATGAGCCGCGGGCTCCTTGTCATGGTGCGAAAGGAGAGACTCGAACTCTCACGGGGGGTTGGCCCCCACTGGGACCTAAACCCAGCGCGTCTACCGGTTCCGCCACTTTCGCGCGGTCGCCGCGGCGACCACCACATTGTACCGCAACCGCGCAGGGATGCGGATCGACATCCGCGGGGTCGCCTGGACCTCCGAGATAAATGGTGGGCCGTGGAGGACTCGAACCTCCAACCAATTGATTAAGAGTCAACTGCTCTACCAATTGAGCTAACGGCCCGCGTTCTGCCTCGGTGGCCACGCATCCTGCGCGCCACCGCCGCACCCATGCGGGACGCGGTCCCGCGTGAGCGTCCTGAAACTGGGGTGACCGATGGGACTCGAACCCACGACAACCGGAATCACAATCCGGGGCTCTACCTACTGAGCTACGGTCACCAACGCTTGCTGAACTGGCGCGCCCGGCAGGACTCGAACCTGCTACCCTCGGCTTAGAAGGCCGATGCTCTATCCACATGAGCTACGGGCGCGGAACGCTCGGGCGCACCCGCCATCCTTTTGCGCGGGTGACCGTCATGTGGTCGGGGCAGAGGGATTTGAACCCCCGACCCTCGGCTCCCAAAGCCGATGCGCTACCAGACTGCGCTATGCCCCGACGCCGAAACGAATCTTTGATCGCGTTCGGGCGCAGGCGCGAGAGTTTAGGGGAAGCCCCCCGGACCGTCAATCGGCGGCGCAGGCCCGCAGGCGCGCGGTCACCAGCTCGGCGGGCATCAGCGGCACCACCGCCCCCAGCTCGGGCCCTTCGACCGCATTGGTCAGCGCCGCGCGCAGCGGCCGATACAGCGCTCGGCCCTTCACGCCCGCAGCGGCCCCCACGGCTTTCGCCCAGGCCCCGAAGTCATCGGTGGGCGCCGGGTCGTGAACGGTCAGGGCCGACCGGAAGAGACCCGGCCCCGCGGCCGCGATCTCGGCCCGCGCCTCGCTGTCCGGTTCCGCCTCCGGATCGAACAGCCGCCGGGCCCAGCTCCAGCCATCCCCGGGAAAGAGGACGTTGGGGCGGACCGCGGCCGCGAAGACGGGGCCATCGACCGGCAGCCCGATCGCATCGTCCGGCGCGCCTGCCGCCATCCACTCCCAGAGCGCGTCCGCATCGAGTCGCTCCAGGGCCTGGCGCTGCCAGCCGTCCAGCGCGGTGGCATCGTGACGCGCGCCGCCATGTGCGACCCGCGCCGGATCGAAGGCCGCCGCCAGCGCATCGAGGTCCATGATGCCGTCGTCCGGGGGCGCGAATCCGATGCGCGCAAGATGATTGATCAGCGCTTCCGGCCGATACCCCTGCTCCCGCAGTTCATCGAGCATCGCCCCGCCCCGTCGTTTCGACAGGGGGCGGCCGTCCATGTCCAGGATCAGACCGAAATGGCCGTACCGCGGTTGCCGCTCGTAGCCCAGCGCATCGAGCAGCAGGAGCTGGCGCGGCGTGTTGGTGAGATGGTCCTCGCCACGCAGCACGTGCGTGACCGCCATCTCGGCATCGTCGACGGCGTTGGCAAGAAAAAAGGCCGGGGAACCGTCCGAGCGCGCGATGATGAAATCACCGATTTCGCGCAGCCGAGCCGTCTGGGGGCCCAGCACGAGATCGTCGAACGTGATCGAGCCCTCGTCCGGGACCCGGAAACGGATCGTCGGGACCCGGCCGGCGGCCTCGCGCTCGGCTCGCTCGTGCGCATCGAGATCCCGGCAGGTGCCCGGATAGCGGGGTGGTCGCCCGGCCGCGAGTTGACGCCGCCGAGCCTCCGCGAGTTCCTCCCGCGTGCAGTAGCAGCGGTAGGCGTGCCCACTGTCCTGCAGGCGTGCGAGGGCGTCGTCATACAGGCGGGAACGCTCCGACTGCCGGTAAGGTCCGTATGGACCTCCCTCCTCCGGCCCTTCGTCTACAGTCAGCCCAAGCCACGCGAGGGCGTCGGTAAGCGCGCTCAGTGAGGCGTCCGCGCTGCGCTCGGCGTCGGTGTCCTCGCTGCGCAGAATAAAGCGGCCACCCTGGCCGCGCGCATAGAGCCAGTTGAACAACGCCGTGCGGACATTGCCCAGGTGGAGTGCGCCGGTCGGGCTCGGCGCGAAGCGTGTTCGGATCGGATCATCGGACATGGCGCGCGATGGTAGCAGAGCATGGCGCAGGATTCGCCGCCCCGGAGCCAGGAGATACCCTCACCGGAGCCAGCCGCCAGAACCACATCCGGTATGGCTGCCAGGCGTCCACGCAAAGTATGATCCGGACTCCACGAAGGGAGCCCAGCCATGGCCGATGCACCCGGGGCACAGTGGTCGGACGCCGCGAGCGTATTGTTCATCGCCGATCTGCACCTCGATCCGACCCGTCCACTCATGATCGACGCGTTCCGCGCGTTCTGCGAAGGGCCTGCCCGCGCGGCCCGGGCCGTCTATATCCTGGGCGATCTGTTCGAGGTCTGGATCGGCGACGATGACGACGATCCGGTCTGGGAACGGGTGATCGACGCGATCGGCGCGCTGTCCGCGCACGGCGTGGCCGTCCACTTCATGCCCGGCAACCGCGATTTTCTCGTCGGCGACCGGCTGCTCGCGCGGACCGGCATGATCCACCTCGACGATATCGAGGTCATCACGCTGGGCGAACGCAGAACGCTGCTGTGCCATGGCGATACGCTGTGCACCGATGACACCGCGTACCAGGCGTTCCGCCAGCAGGTCCGGAGCCCGGAATGGCAACGGGACTTCCTCGCGAAACCCCTGGCCGAGCGCCGGCGGATCGCGGCGGCTCTGCGCGACGACAGCGGCGATGCGATGTCCGGCAAGAGCGCCGGCGAGATGGACGTCAACGCCGATGCCCTGCGCGCGCTGTGCCGCGAGCAGGCGGTCGAGCGCGTCATCCATGGCCACACGCATCGACCCACGCGGGACCAGTGGACCGTCGATGGCACGACCGTCGAACGCTGGGTACTGGCCGACTGGTTCACTGCCGGGTCGATGCTGCGGGCGCGTGGCGGCGCGATCGAGGCCGTCGAGCTTGGACCCGGAACCTCCGGGAGATCCGTAGGTCGGACTCGCCCGACGCTTGCAGCGAATCCGACCTGCAGATCCCAGTACGCCGGCTTGCGCGATCGAGCTGACCCGGCGCCGATACCCGCACCTGAAGCGCGGACCGCGCAAGGCCGGCCTACGTCGTGATAGGTTGGTCAACGCCGGATCCGGACGCGGTAACGCAGGAGCCGCTCGCTGTCGGCGGCCAGTTCGAAGCGCCAGACCGCGAGATCCGCCGCCGCGCGCTCCCACTCATCGCTCGCCTCGAGCATTTCCCAGTCGCCCGGGATCGACTCTTCGATACGGATTGAAGCCCGGTCCTCGCCGGCGTTGCGGACCCGGATCTCGTGCGTGACCGTTTCCGTGCGCTCGTCCGATCCGCGCTGGACGTCCGTGCGCCGCCGTTCAGCGACGATATCGAAAGGACGGCCGAGCGCGGCCCTGACCTGTTCACCCGCCGCGCGGTCGCCCAGGCGGGTACCGCCGATGAGGCGAACATCACCGTCCTTCGGGCGCGGTTCATAAACCCGCAGCGTCCCCGCCGGCAGCGGCTGATCGCCGACCGTCCATGCCAGCTCCGTGGTCAGGGGTACCCGGTGCCAACCCGTGCCCGCGCCCTGGCCGCGCGCGATCCGTGCCTCCGAGCGGAGCACGTGGTGCCGTTCGACCGGGATCGAGTCGCGCTCGAATGCCGCCACCGTGGTGCGCTCATCCGCGGCCAGCGTGACCGGACGCGGCAGCGCGAGACGGTAATACTCGCCGGCCGCTTCAGGTTCTGCCATATCCGCGCTGCTCATGCTGCGCGCCTGCATCATCTCGGGCCGATCGCCGGCATCGCTTCCCGGGATCGCCGGCTCCCCGGCGATCAGTTCGACGCGCGCATCGTGGATGTCCATCCCCGTCCCGTTCGCGATCGTCGCGCGCGCCGCCAGCCGCAGGCGCGAACCGTCCGCGGAGAGCGTGCCGACATAATCGAGCGACCATGCGAGCCCTTCCGCCAGATAGTTCAGGCTGATCGGTTGCCGCGCGGGACCGTCCGCCTGGAGATCCAGCACGACACCGGTGGGCCCGGCCAGGCCATCCGGCACCCCTTCCGGGAACACCAGCCGCTGCGGCGACAGCGAGCGTACGCCGGCGTCGGTGCGGACCAGCAACGGGTCGGCGGAAACGATCTCACCGGAACCGCCCGGATCCCCGTCCGCCGCGGTGTATCCAACGTCGCGCCCGACGTGATGCTCCACCAGCCGCTGCAGCGTGAGCGGCTCCCCGCTGCGGCGATACGCCCGCAGTTCCGGCGCACCGCCGCCGAGATGCACGCTGTCCCACTGGAGCGTATCCGCGACATCCGGCCACAGGACCCGCGATTCCCCGGCATCCAGATCGACCACCCGCCGATCGCGCACCAGCGCAACGCCCGGGCGATAGACGGTCAGATCGAGCTCCCGCTCCGTGGGCGCCTGCACGGGTTCAGCCGCACCCGCGACAAACGACAGCAGAACGAGGGGCAGGACTCCATACAACACGCGTAAAGACACGGCTCTCTCCCGATCGACTCGTGGCATCTCACCAATCGATGATCACCTGGACCGTCATTCGACGAAAGTCAAAATCGCCTCTCGCAGAGGCGCAGAGGCGCAGAGGAAAGGCATTAAGGACAATGGTGGGCATTGCTCCGGCCCAAGCCGTATCATTTCATTGATTTTTATTGCCTTCCTTGGCGTGCTTGGCGTCTTGGCGAGAAACCGATTTTGACTTTCCGTCCCGACCCGATGACAGCGCTATTCAGGACGCCGTCCGGATCCCCCTGAGGCCGAAGGCCGCGACCAGGAACGCCGCGCCGGCCACCGCCCCCGCCGCCGCGAACGTGGCGGCGCCGCCGCCCACGGCCCAGAACAGCCCGGCGGCGAAGGTCCCGGCGGCCTGACCGGCGCCGAAACTGAGGCTCGAATAGAACGCCTGTCCCCTGCCCTGGTGCGGGCCGGTGAAGAACCGGTCGACCAGCGAGATCGCGACCGCGTGATAGAGCCCGAAACTGGCGGCGTGCAGCGTCTGGGCAGCGATCAGGACCGACGGCCGGTCGACGAAGCCGGCCACGAGCAGCCAGCGCAGTGCCGTGAGCGCGAGGCTCGCCAGCAGCAACGTCAGCGCGCCGTGGCGGGGCAGCAGCCGATGCATCGCGAGGAATACGCCGATCTCGGCGATCACCCCCAGCGCCCAGAGGCCGCCGATCGAGAAGCCGCCGTAGCCATGATCCTGCAGGTGGATACTGAAGAACGCGTAATACGGCCCGTGGCTCGCCTGCATGAGGAAACAGACCAGCAGCAGCGACCAGACGTGTGGCCGGCGCAGGACCTCGCCGATCGAACCGTGATCGCCATGGGCGGTGCCTCCGCCCGGCGCTGGCGGCGCCGCGAGGCTCGCGACCCACAGCCCGAGGAATACGGCCGCGATGAACCACGGGAGCAGGGTCTCGCCGTAATGGTCGAGCAGCGGGCCGATACTCGCCGCCGTCGCGATGAACCCGATCGAGCCCCACAGCCGGATCCGGCTGTACCGCTGCCGCTCCGCGCCCAGCCAGTTGAACGTGTTCGCCTCGAACTGGGGCAGCGCCGCGTTCCAGAAAAAGGAGAACAGCGCCATCGTCGCGGCGAGCCACCAGAACCCCTGGGCGAAGAACACGCCGAGGAACAGGACGAACGCCAGACCGGTGCCGAGCCGCACGATGGGCAGGCGCTCACCACGGCGATCCGCGACCCAGCCCCAGATATTCGGGGCCACGATCTTGGTCGCCGCGATGATCGCCATCAGCGAGCCGATCTCGCCCGGCGTGTATCCGAGCGCGCGCAGATAGACGCCCCAATACGGCAGGAGCGCGCCGAGCGCCGCGAAGAAGAACAGGTAGAAGGCCGACAGTCGCCAGTACGGCACCATCGCGCCGCCGGGCGCCGCCCCCGCCGTCACCGGTTCAGGACCCGGAATGTCCGGCCGGGATGATCGGCGTGTTCGACTCGACGTCGGCGTTCTGGGCGCGGTGGCGCAGGGCGTGATCCATCAGCACCAGCGCCAGCATCGCCTCGGCGATCGGGGTTGCACGGATCCCGACGCAAGGGTCATGACGGCCCTTGGTACGGACATCCGTGGGTGCGCCATCGACATCGACGCTGCGCCCGCTCAGATGGATGCTGGAAGTCGGTTTCAGCGCCAGCGAGGCGCGGATGTCCTGGCCCGTCGAGATGCCGCCGAGAACTCCCCCGGCATGGTTCGAGAGAAAACCATCGGGCGTGATCTCGTCGCGGTGTTCGGTGCCTTTCTGCGTGACCGCCGAAAAGCCGGCGCCGAGTTCGACGCCCTTGACCGCGTTGATGCTCATCAGCGCCTTCGCGATATCCGCATCGATCCGATCGAACACGGGCTCGCCCCAACCCGGCGGCAACCCGGATGCCATCACCTCGACGCGTGCGCCGGCGGAATCGCCGGATTTGCGCAGCCGATGCATGAAGGCCTCGAGCGCTTCGATCTGATCCGGGTTCGGCCAGAAGAACGGGTTGGCATCGACCGCGTCCCATTCGAACCGCGAGCGATCCAGCTCGATCTCGCCGAGTTGACTGAGATGTCCCTGGATACTTACCCCGAAGCGCTGATGGAGCCATTTTCTGGCGATGGCGCCGGCGGCCACGCGCAGCGCCGTCTCGCGCGCCGAGGAACGACCGCCGCCACGATAATCGCGGAAACCGTACTTCTGCTGATAGGTGTAGTCCGCGTGCCCGGGACGGAATGTCCGCGCGATCTCGCTGTAGTCCTTCGACTTCTGGTCGACGTTCTCGATCAGCAGACCGATGGGCGTTCCGGTCGTACGGCCCTCGAACACGCCGGAGAGAATCCGGACCTGATCGGGCTCGCGCCGCTGGGTGGTGTACTTGCTCTGCCCCGGGCGGCGCCGGTCGAGCTGGTACTGCAGATCCGTCTCGTCGAGTTCGAGCCCGGGCGGGCAGCCGTCGACCACGCAGCCGAGCGCCGCGCCGTGGCTCTCGCCAAAGCTGGTGACGGTAAACAGTTTGCCGAATGTATTGCCGGACATAGGTGGCGGATTGTACTGGAAACGCGGGCGGCTGACTCTATCCCCGTTGCGTCAGTGCCCCGCCCCGAACAGCGTCTGCAGCGCCCAGCCCGCCCCATAGGCGAGTGCGGCGGCGGCGCCCCCGGTCCAGAGCGTCTGCCAGGCCGACCGCAGCCGCGGCAGCTGCAGGCGCTGCCCCTTCACCCAGCCGATCCCCCAGAAGGCGACGGCCGCCATCACGCCACTGGCCGCAAACGCGGTCCCATCCGCGATATCCGGCACGAGGTACGGCAGCAGGGGCACCAGCCCGACCCCGACGAAGGCCGCGAACGTGACGCCGCCGGCCCGGACCGGATCCGCCCCTTCGAGCTGCAGGCCGTGCTCCTCCGTGAGCATCGTGTTCACCCACAGACGGCGGTTACCGGTGATGGTTTCGACGATGCGTTCGAGCACATCGCCCTCGAACCCCTTCGCGGCAAAGATCTGGCGGATCTCCTCGCGTTCGCCCTCGGGCACCTGTTCGATGTGCCGCTCTTCGGCGCGGCGCGTCTGCTCGACGCGATCGCGCTCGCTGCGGGTGCCGTGATAATTGCTCACCGCCATCGAGAAGCCGTCGGCGAGCAGGTTGGCGAAACCGAGGATGATCACGACCAGCGGTGACAACGCCCCGCCGGTCGCTCCGGCGACGACGGCGAAGGTCGTCACGCAGCCATCGATCGCGCCAAGGACCGCGTCCGCGAGGTAATCATGACGGCTGCCGGCCGCAAGGCGCCGGCGGATCGCATCGGGACGATGCTGGTCACTCGTGGGGGCGTGATCGCTCATCCGTCGCGCACCGCATCAAACACGTTGGGCAACTGCTGCAGTCGTTGCAGCGCTCGATCAAGCTGGGCCATATCGCGGATCTGGACCGTCAGTTCGATCCGCGCGTGGGGCGGGCGCGTCACGTGCATCTCCGCGCGCGTGACGTTGACGTCGTCCTCCGCGAGGACGCGCGTCGCATCGCGCAGCAGTCCAGGCCGATCAAACGCCTCGACCACGATATCCACGCTCCATCGGCCCTGTGGCTCACCGCCGCCCCATTCCACCTCGATCAGGCGATCGCGCTCGTCGCCCTCGACCCGGAGGATATTGTGACAATCGCGCCGATGCACGGTCACGCCGCGACCGCGGGTAATGTAGCCGATCACCTCATCGCCCGGGACCGGCTTGCAGCAATTCGCGGTGCGCATCATGAGATCGCCCATGCCGCTGACCCGCAGCGCGTCCGATTCATTGGCACTGCGCGCGGGGCGATGCGTGATCGCACGGGTATCTTCGTCGCGGGGCCCCATCAGCGTCTGCACCGCGCCCGCGACACGCGATGAACTCACCTCATTACGCCCCAGCGCCGCCAGCAGATCGTTGCAGCGCTCGAAACCGAGTTCCCGCGCCAGCCGATCCTGCGACAGGTCCCGCGCGCGCAGGCGCTTGAGTTCGCGCTCCAGCAGCCCGCGTCCATCTTCGACGTGCTGGGCGTGATCCTGCTGATTGAACCAGGCGCGCACCTTGGCCCGGGCGCGGCTCGTGCGCAGGTACCCGAGATCCTGGTTGAGCCAGTCGCGACTGGGGCGCGCCTCGCGAGTGGTCAGGACCTCGACGTGATCCCCGTTGCGCAGCTGCTGCGTCAACGGAACGATGCGGCCGTTCACGCGCGCGCCCCGGCAGCGATAGCCGATCTGCGTGTGCACGCTGAAAGCGAAATCGAGCGCGGTCGCTCCCTGCGGCAGGTCGATCACCTCGCCCTTCGGCGTGAACACGAACACCCGATCGGCGAACAGTTCGCGGCCGAACGTCTCCCCGAGGGCATCGTCGTCACCGCCGGCCTCCAGCAGCGATCGCAGCGCGTTGACACTGTTCTGCAGACGTTCGTCCTCGGTACTGCCCTCCTTGTACAGCCAGTGCGCCGCAACGCCGCGCTCGGCGTGCTCGTCCATTTCCCGGGTGCGAATCTGCACCTCCACCGGTTTTCCATCGGGACCGATAACGGCCGTGTGCAGCGACTGATACCCGTTGTCCTTCGGGTTCGCGATGTAGTCGTCGAATTCCTTCGGGATGTGCGCCCAGCGTCCGTGGACCGTCCCGAGCGCGGAATAACAGTCCTGGATCCGGTCGACGAAAATCCGCACGGCGTGCACGTCGAACAGCTCATCGAGGTCGACGTGCTTGCGCTCCATCTTCCGCCAGATGCTGTAGATGTGCTTGGGGCGACCCTTGACGGTGAAGTTCGGCAGGCCGTCGTCGGCCAGCGCTTCGCGAAGCTGGTCCATGAAGGTCTCGATGAAGCGCTCACGATCCGCCCGGCGTTCCGCCAGACCGCGGGCGATGCGCTTGTAGGCCTCCGGATCGAGGTAGCGGAATGCGAGGTCTTCCATCTCCCATTTGAGTCGGGAGACACCGAGCCGATTGGCCAGCGGCGCGTACAGTTCGAGCGTCTCGCGGGCGACGCGCCGGCGTTGCTCACGCCCTTCCCCGCCGAGATTGCGCAGCCGGCAGGTGCGATACGCCAGCCGGATCAGGACCGCCCGCACGTCCTCGGCGAGCGCGAGGATCATGCGCCGCAGACGCTCCGCCGGCTCGCGCTCACCGGCAGCGACGCTGTACTCGCGGAAGGCGTTCAGCCAGCGCGCATTGCGGGCCAGGCGCGCGACCGTCGCACCATATTCCGCTTCCAGCTGCTCGTCGGGCGCGGTAGCCGCGACTTCCGGCGGGCTGAGCAGGGCGGCAACCAGCGTATCGGCATCGACCCCCAGCTCCTCGAGCAGCGTCGCGACCTCGAGTCCGCTCGGCCAGCGCCCGGCCGGCGGGTTGGCGATCATCGCCGTCCCGGCGCGCTGGATCCGCTCCGCCGCCTCCGGGTGACGCGCCGCAAGGGCCGTCACACCCTCCGCCAACGTGCCCGCTGATGGGACTGCTTCGTTCATCGTGATTCGAATCCGGGGCCTGATGGACCGAACGACCGGCATGGCCCACTGGCCCTGCAACCGGTGCGCGAGCCTACGCCCGGCCCCGCCCTCTGCGCAACGGCCCCGCGACGGTCGCGCTCAGACCCGCCGCAGCACCGCGAGCGGTCGCTCGGCCAGCAGGGACCGCGTCGCGATGAGCCCCGCCAGGGCGATGCCGAGTCCACCGCCGCCAACGCCGAGCACGAACAGCCACGGATTGAAGTGGTACGGCAGATTGAGCACGCGATCGGTGACGGCCCAGCCGGTCACGGCCGCACCGCTCGCCGCGATCAAGCCGGCGAGCGCGCCCAGCGCGACGAACTCGGCGCCCAGTATGCTGCGCACCCGGCGACGGCTTGCGCCCAGCGTGCGCAAAAGTGCGATCTCGACCCGGCGTTCATCGCGGCTCGCCTGTACCGCCGCCACCAGCACCACGATACCGGCGAGGAGGCTGAAGACGAAGACGTACTCCACGGCGCGCGTCCCCTGCCGGATAATCGAGCGCACCTGTTCCAGGATCTGCTCGACGTTGAGTACCGTGACACCCGGGAATTCGCGCACCAGGGCATCGACCGCGCCGCGGCTCTCCGGCGGGGCGTAATAACTCGTGATCCAGGTCGCCGGCGCCCCGTCGAGCATGTCCGGCGTGGTCAGGACGAAGAAGTTCACCTTGAAGCTGTCCCACTGCACCCGCCGCAGGTTGGTGACCTCGCCGCTTACCTCCTCGCCCGCGATGTTGTAGGTCAGTCGATCGCCGATCTCGATGCCGAGGACATCCGCGATGCCCTCCTCGACCGACAACGCCGGGCGCTCGCGCCCGTTCGGACTCGACCACCACTCGCCCGCGACGATCTCGTTCTCCGGGCGATGCCGCTCGGCCCAGGACAGATTGAACTCCCGCTCCACCAGACGCCGTGCACGCCCTTCGGAGAAGTCCTGCGGATCGACCCGGTCGTCATTGATGGCGCGCAGTCGTCCCCGGATCATGGGGTAGAAGCCCGCCGGTTCGATACCGGCGTCCCGCAGACGTCCCTTGACCGCCTCGACGTCATCCGGCTGGACGTTGACCATGAACTGGTTCGGTGCATCGGGCGGGACATCATTGCGCCAGGCCTCCAGCACATCGACTCGCACCACGGCGAGCAGCAGCAGGGCCAGCAGGCCAAGGCCGAATCCGACCATCTGCACCGTGCTCGTCCGCGGTCGCCGCGCCAGGTTGGCGAGACCGAATCGCCAGCCGCTGACCGCACGCCCACGCAGGCGCCCGACCAGCCGTATCAGCCCGGCGGCCGCCAATCCCAGCACCAGCAGCATGCCCAGCGTCCCCAACAGGATCCAGCGCGCCAACGCCGGATCGCTCGCCTGGTAGAACACGAGCACGGCCAGCGCCGCCACGGCCAGGCCGAGCGCGGCCAGCGCGGACGGTTCCGGAGCCGCGGTCGAGCGCTGCAGAACGCGCATCACCGGCACGCGCCGGATGCGGAGCACCGGCACCAGACCGAAACCGACCAGCGTGATGAGACCGGCCGCCAGACCGACACCGACCGGGCGCAGCGAGGGCGGTGGCAGGGCGTCACCGAACCAGGCCCCGACCAGGGTCACGAGTCCATTCTGAGCCAGCCAGCCGACGCCGATCCCGACCCCGCTCGCCAGCAACCCGACCACGGCCAGGCGCAGGAGCAGCGTCGTCAGCACCAGTCGTTGCCGCGCGCCGAAACAGCGCAGCAGGGCACTCGCGTCCGCCTCGCGCGCGGCCAGCGAATGCGCCGCCACGGCCACCGCGGCGCCCGCGAGGACCACCGCCATGATCGCCGCCAGGCCGAGGAATGCACGGGCCCGTTCCAGTGCGGCCCGCATTTCCGGACGCGCGTTCTCGACGCCCTGGACCTCGAGCCCGGGCGGTGCATTCGCCTCGATCCAGCCGCGGAAGCGCTCGACGGCGCCGGGGTCTCCGGCGACGAGCAGATGGTCATCGAACCGGCTGGCCTCCGAGATCAGCCCGGTCGACTCCAGATCCGCACGGTTGAACATCAGCCGCGGCGCGAGCTGAAAGAGCGAGCCCGAGCGGTCCGGTTCCTGCGCGATCGATGCGGCGATCCGCAATTCCCGTTCGCCCACCTGGATACGATCCCCGACCGCCACCTCGAGGCGGGCGAACAGCCGCGGATCGAGCCAGGCGGTGCCCGATTCCGGAACGCCCTCCGCCGGGCGTTCCTCGCCATAAGCGCTGTCGGCCAGGAAGACTTCGCCCCGCAACGGGTAAGCGTCACCGACCGCCTTGACCGATGTCAGTTCACTGCCCGCATCGGTCACGACCACCGTCGGGAAGGTCACGAACCCGCTGGTCTCCAGTCCTTCCGAACGTGCCCGCTCGACCCATTCGTCCGGGATCGGATCATCGGACTCCAGCACCAGATCCGCGCCGATCAAGGTGGTCGCGCGCTGGCCCATCGCCTGATCGACACGGTCGGTGAAAAAACCGACCGCGGTCAGGGCGCCGACGGCCACGGCCAAAGCCATGGCGAGTACCCGCATCTCCCGGCTGCGGAGATCGCGCGGCAGCGCGCGCAGGGCGAAACCGACCGACTTCACGCCACCGCCTCCATCAGGTGCCCGTCTTCCATCCGCAGGCGCCGATCGCAGCGCCGGGCGACGGCCTCGTCGTGCGTCACGAGCACGAGGGTCGTTCCCCGTTCGGCGCGCAGTTCGAACAGCCGCTCGATCACGGCCGCCCCCGTGCGCCCGTCAAGATTCCCGGTCGGCTCGTCCGCGAACAGCAATTGCGGATCCGGGGCGAACGCCCGCGCCAGCGCCACCCGCTGCTGCTCGCCCCCCGACAGCTCGTTCGGGCGGTGGCGGAGACGGGCACCCAGTCCGACCTGTTCCAGCGCGGCCCGCGCCGTCGCGACGACATTCGACCGGTCGGCGAGTTCCAGCGGCAGCATCACGTTCTCCAGCGCGCTGAGTCCCGGCACGAGCTGGAATGACTGGAAAACGAACCCGACCCGTCCGGCCCGCAGCGCGGCCCGGCCATCCTCGTCGAGCGCCGACAGCGACTGGCCGAACAACGCGACATCGCCCTCGCTCGGGGCGTCGAGCCCGGCCAACAGCCCGAGCAGGGTCGATTTGCCGGAACCCGATGGCCCGAGCACGGCAACCGCCTCCCCGCGCGGGACTTCAAACGCGATTCCGTCCAGAATGGTAAGACCTGCATCGGGGCCACCCACGCGCCGTGTAAGGTTGCTCGCCTTCAGAATCGTTCCGGAGTCATAACCCATGCGTCTGGTCCTTGTGCTTGTTCTGCTGTTGTCCGCCATGCCGCTGACGGCCAGCGACGACCGGCCGACCATTCTCGTGCTTGGCGACAGTATCAGCGCCGGCTACGGCGTCCCGGTCGAAGACGGCTGGGTGGGCGCTCTCAGCGCTCGCCTCGAGGCCGAAAACTACCCCCATCGCGTGGTCAACGCGAGCATCACCGGCGATACCACCAGTGGCGGCCGCGCGCGCCTCCCGGATGCCGTCGAGCGCCACGAACCCGACATCGTGATCATCGAACTCGGCGGTAATGATGGTCTGCGCGGGCAGCCGCTGGAAGCCATGCGGCAAAACCTCCAGGCGATGATCGAGCATGCCCGCGGCGCCGGCGCCCGGGTCCTGCTCCTCGGGATACGGCTGCCGCCCAATTACGGACGCGCGTACATCGACCGCTTTATCGGCGTCTACGAAGAACTCGCCGAGACGACCGGCGTCGCCCTCGTCCCGCGCGTGCTCGATGGCGTCGGCGAGCGCCGCGAATTCATGCAGGATGACGGCATCCACCCGAACGCCGATGGCCATGCGGTCATCCTCGACAACGTCTGGCCGACGCTCCAGCCCCTGGTCAGGGCCACAGCCGGGGAGAACTGAGCGACTCACCGCCGGAACAGATCCGGCAGTCCGCTGAGCGTCTCGGCCTCATGGTGGGCGCGACGCAGATCCGCCGGCCACTCCCTGCCCTCGCGGTTGACCCAGAAAGCGCGCGCACCGAAGCGCCGCGCCGCATGGACATCCCGGAGCGGATCGTCGCCGACATGCAGCAGTTCTCCCGGGCGGATGCCGAGCGTCCCGCAGGCATGCTCGAACATGGCCGGATCCGGTTTCGGGGCCCCCACATCCGCGGCGGAAAGCGCCACCTCGAACCAGTCGCCAATCCCGGCCCGATGCACGTCCGCATTGCCATTCGTCAGGGCGATCAAGCGGAATCGGCCTGCCAGACGCTCCAGCACGGGATGGACATCCGGGTAGAGTTCGACCCGGTGACGCTCATCGAGGAACACCTCGACCGCGGCATCGGCAAGCGCCACATCGTAGCCCGCCCTGCGGGCGTGCCACGCCAGCGTCTCGTGTCGAAGCCGGGTCAGATCCGCCTGCAGGTCGGGACGTACCGCCGCGGTCTCCATCCGCACCTGGCGCATGGCCTCCAGGTCGTACTCGGCGGTAATCCGCGGGCAATACCGCTGCAGCCAGCCGTAGACCGCCTCTTCGGCGCGCCCGATCACGTCGTCGCACGCCCAGAGCGTGTCGTCGAGATCGAAGGAGATGGCCCGCGGCATGGTTTTCATTGGGCCACGGTCCCCCGTCGCGACCGGAAGAACGCCCGCAGTTCGTCCCCGCAGGCGTCGCCGAGCACCCCGCCATCGACCCGCACGCGGTGGTTATGGGCCGGTGCGGCCGCGAGATTGAAGACCGAGCCCGCCGCCCCCGATTTCGGATCGGTCGCACCGAACACGAGGCGAGCGACCCGGGCGTGCACGATCGCGCCAATGCACATGGGGCAGGGCTCGAGGGTGACGTACAGCGTCGTATCCGCCAGGCGGTAATTGCCAACCGTGGCGGCCGCGTCGCGCAGGGCCATGATCTCCGCATGCGCCGTCGGATCGTGCGCCGCAACCGGGCTGTTGCGCCCCCGACCGAGAACCTCGCCGTCACGGACCACGACCGCTCCCACGGGCACTTCACCGTTCGCGCCGGCACGACGCGCCTCTTCCAGCGCCAGGGTCATCCAGTCACGATCCACCGATTCGTCCACGGCGGTCTCTCCATCCAGTCGTCGTTGCCGCAGCCGGCAGCCTGCCGACGCTTCCCAATATCGGGGCGCGTGAGCCCAACCTCAAGCGGCCACACAGGATCAAACCTCGGATGAACCGTTCGTACAGAGCGCCCGGGTCGATTCGGCGCGCCCATCAAGCGTTTGCGCCAGTCGCCTGTCGGGCATAAAAAAGGGGCCGCGAGGGCCCCTTTTTCACGGCGGATCCGATCCGCTTCAGGCAGCGTCGACCGCCTTCATGGACAGCCGGATACGGCCCTGCTTGTCCACTTCGAGCACCTTCACCCGAACGGTATCGCCTTCGGCGAGCTTGTCCGTGACGCTCTGCACTCGTTCTTCGGAAATCTGCGAGATATGAACGAGACCATCCTTGCCGGGCAGGATGTTCACGAAGGCACCGAAATCCATGATCTTGGCGACACGGCCCTCGTACACAGTCCCCACCTCGACATCCGCGGTCAGCTGCTCGATCCGCCGCTTGGCCTCTTCGGCCGCCGCCTTGTCGGCAGAGGCGATCTTGATCAGACCGTCGTCACCGATGTCGATCGTAGCGCCGGTCTCCTCGGTCATCGACCGGATCACGGATCCGCCCTTGCCGATCACCGAAGCGATCTTTTCGGGATCGATCTTGACCGTGATGAATCGCGGTGCGTACTCGGACAGTTCCGTGCGCGCGGCACCGATTTCCTGGTTCATGATCCCGAGGATATGGAGGCGGCCTTCGCGTGCCTGTTCCAGCGCCTGCTCCATGATCTCGCGGGTGATGCCGTCGATCTTGATGTCCATCTGCAGCGCGGTAACGCCCTGCTCGGAACCGGCGACCTTGAAATCCATGTCCCCGAGGTGATCTTCATCGCCAAGGATATCGGACAGCACGGCGAAGCGATCGCCTTCCTTGATCAGACCCATCGCGATGCCCGCGACCGGGGCCTTGATCGGCACACCCGCGTCCATGAGCGCGAGACTGGTGCCGCAGACGGTGGCCATCGAACTCGAGCCGTTCGACTCCGTGATTTCCGAAACCACGCGGATGGTATACGGGAAATCCTCATCGCTCGGCATGACGCCGGAGATACCGCGCTTCGCCAGCTTGCCGTGACCGATCTCGCGGCGTTTCGGGCCCGCCATGAAGCCGGTCTCGCCCACGCAGTACGGCGGGAAGTTGTAGTGCAGCATGAAGGGTTCGCGGTACTCGCCCTCAAGCGCATCGACGAACTGTGCATCGCGCCCCGTACCCAGGGTCGCGACCACCACCGCCTGGGTCTCACCACGCGTAAAGAGCGATGAGCCGTGGGTTCTCGGCAGCGCATTGGTCTCGACTTCGATCGGGCGGATACTCCGATTGTCGCGCCCATCGATCCGGGGCTCGCCATCCAGAATCCGGCCCCGGACGAGTTTTTTCTCGAGGGCGCCGAACGCACCCTTGACCTCATCCTTCGACCATTGGGCGTCTTCGCCCCCGCGAGTTTCTCTACCACGGCGCTGCGCAGACCACCCACACGCTCCTGGCGCTCGAGCTTGTCGGAAATCGCATAAGCGGCGCCGAGATCCGCCTCGCACGCGTCGGCGACGGCACTGACAAGCGCGGGATCGCGTTCTTCGGTCTGCACATCCCACTTCGGTGCGCCGGCCTCGGCAACCAGTTCATTGATCGCGTCGATCGCCACCTGCATCTGATCATGCCCATAGGTGACGGCGCCGAGCATCACATCCTCGGGGAGCACGTTCGCCTCGGATTCCACCATCAGTACGGCTTTTCCGGTGCCGGCGACGACGAGATCGAGCTCCGACTCCGCGAGCGCGCTGCGCGACGGATTGAGCATATATTCGCCGTTACGATAACCGACCCGCGCACCTCCGATCGGACCCGCGAACGGCATACCGGACAGCGCGAGCGCCGCGGACGCCCCGATCATGGCCGGGATATCCGGATCGACCTCCGGGTTCATCGACATGACCGTCGCGATGACCTGGACCTCGTTGGTGAAACCCTCGGGGAAGAGCGGGCGGATCGGACGATCGATGAGGCGGGAGGTCAGCGTTTCTTTTTCGGTCGGACGGCCTTCGCGCTTGAAGAAGCCACCGGGCACCTTGCCGGCGGCATACGTCCGTTCCTGATAATTGATGGTCAGCGGGAAGAACGGTCTGCCCGGATCCGCTTCGCGCCGGCCGACGGCCGTAACGAGGACCACCGTGTCCGACATATTGACCCAGACCGCGCCGGACGCCTGGCGCGCAACCTTGCCGGTCTCGAGTTTTACGGTCTGGTCGCCGTACTGGAATTCTTTACGATGCACTGACAATGTTGTTCTCCGGATCGAAGGCGGGATCAGCGACGCAGACCGAGTTGCTGAATCAGATCCTGATAACGCTGGCGATCATTGCGTTTGAGATAGTCCAGCATATTGCGGCGCTGGCTCACCATCTTCAGCAACCCGCGGCGCGAATGGTGATCGTGCTTGTGGGTACCGAAATGCTCGGTCAGATGGGAAATGCGCGCGGACAGCAGGGCCACCTGCACTTCGGGCGACCCGGTGTCGCCTTCCTCACGCCCGTGTTTCTCGACGATCTTGGCCTTCTCTTCGGCACTCAGACAGGACATCGCTCAGTTGCTCCTCAAACCAACTCCAGACAAACCCCTATTGTAACAGCCGCGAGGGACCGCACAAGCCGGGGAACACGCTTCTTTTACAGGTTCATCAGGCGTTTGGGCGCCACCCGCCCGTCACTCGTGATCCGCCCCATGCCGAGAAACCCGTCATCAGGCCCGTACAGTCGTACCAGGCCGTCGGTCGGGGCGCGCGGAACCTGCACCGCCTGCCCCTGGCGGATAAAACCGGCCAGATCGGGCCCCAGATCCAGCCGCGGCCACGCCATAAGCGCGCTGTCGACCGGAAACAGGTGCCGATCCAGGCTCTGCGGACCACCCTCATCACTGGTCGCGTCCGCCTCGAGTTCCGCCAGCGTGATCAGCGCGTCGTCGCTGAACGGTCCCGCACCGGTCCTGCGCAACACCGTCACGTGCGCGCCACAGCCAAGCGCCGCGCCGAGATCCTCCGCCAGGGTCCGCACATAGGTACCCTTCGCACAGTGGACCTCGAATTCCGCATCGCGCCCGTCGAAAGCCAGCAGATCAAGCCGGTGAATCACGGTTGGCCGTGGGCTGCGCTCAATGTCGATCCCACGACGCGCATATTCGTACAGGGGGCGACCCGCGTGCTTGAGCGCCGAATGCATGGGAGGCAACTGCTCGATTTCGCCCCGCAGGCCATCCAGCGCAGCCTCGATACGGGCGCTGTCGACACCCTCTGTCGAGCTGGTTGCGAGCAGCTCTCCGTCCGCGTCGCCGCTGTCGGTCGTTTCACCCAGCCGGGCCGTGAACCGGTACCGCTTGTCCGCCTCGAGCAGGAACGCCGAAACCTTCGTCGCCTCGCCCAGGCAGATCGGCAGCAGACCGGTCGCGAGCGGATCGAGGCTGCCCGTGTGACCGGCCCGGGATGCATCGAACAGGCGTTTTACCCGCTGCAACGCCCGGTTTGACGACATCCCCCCGGGCTTATCCAGCAGCAGGATCCCATGTACCGCGCGTCCGCGCTTATTGCGTCGTCCCAACGCCCGGAATCCGGCTCAGTCGTCGTCGCGCCTGTCGCGCTCCTCGCGCAACAGCCGCTCAACGCGATCGACCCGGTCCAGCGTCGCGTCGTACTGGAACACAAGCCGCGGCACGGTGCGCAGCTCGAGCCGCCCTCCGAGACGCCCACGGAGAAACCCCGAAGCCCGATTCAGCGCCGCGACCGTCGCTTCCGGTTCGTCCGCTTCCAGCACGGTCACGAACACCTTTGCGTGGCTCAGATCGGGGCTCACATCCACGCTCGAGACCGTGACCATTCCAACCATGCGCGGGTCCTTGACGGCCCTGATCAGACCGCCGAGCTCGCGCTGGATCTGGTCAGCGACACGGTAACGGCGCGGATAATCGCGAGGCATTGCCGTCAGACCGTCCGCGCGACCTCGGTCCGTTCGAAGACCTCGATCTGGTCACCCGCACGCACATCGGTGTAGTTGCGCACGCCGATCCCGCACTCGGTACCCATACGGACCTCGCTGACGTCATCCTTGAAACGCCGCAGCGACTCGAGTTCGCCTTCGTAGATCACGACATTGTCCCGCAGGACACGGATCGGTGCACTCTTGCGGACCACGCCATCGACCACCAGACAGCCGGCGATCTGGCCGAACTTCGGCGACTTGAACACGTCCTTCACTTCCGCGAGACCGATGATCTGCTCGCGGATTTCCGGTTCGAGCATGCCGCTGATCTGGGCCTTGACGACATCGATGACGTCATAGATCACGCTGTAATACCGCGCCTCGATATCGTGCTCGTCGATCAGTTTTCGAGCGGCGGAATCGGCGCGGGTATTGAAGCCCACCAGAATGGCGTTCGACGCGATCGCCAGATTGACGTCCGACTCGTTGATACCGCCGACGCCGCCACCGATCACCTTGACCTTGACCTCGTCGCCGGAGAGTTTCTCCAGCGAGTCGCGCAAGGCCTCGTAACTGCCCTGGACATCGGCCTTGACGACGCAGTTGATAACCTTGGTCTCGTCTTCCCGGATCTGCGAGAAGATATCCTCGGCCGAGGTCGCCTGCCGCTGGGCGAGGCGCTGGTCGCGCGAGCGATCACGCCGGAACTCCGCCAGTTCCCGCGCCTTGCGCTCGTCCGCGACGACCGCCATATCGTCGCCGGCACCGGGCGCGTTGGACAGCCCCAGGAGCACCGCCGGCATCGACGGGCCCGCGGAATCGATTTTCTTGCCGGCCTCGTCGAACATCGCGCGGACACGGCCATACTCGCTCCCGCAGAGCACGATATCACCGCGCTGCAGGCGCCCACTCTGGACGAGCACCGTCGCGACCGGGCCGCGGCCCTTCTCGACCGTCGCCTCGACCACCACGCCCCGTGCCGGCCCTTCCGGCGGCGCCTTCAGTTCCAGCACCTCGGCCTGCAGCAGGATCGAATCGATCAGGCCGTCGATACCCTCGCCCTTGAGCGCGGACACGTTGGCGAAAATCGTGTCGCCGCCCCAGTCCTCCGAGATCACCTCGTGCTGGGACAGATCATTGCGGACACGATCCAGATCGGCGCCTTCCTTGTCGATCTTGTTGACGGCCACGACCAGCGGCACACCGGCCGCCCGCGCGTGCTGTATCGCCTCGATCGTCTGCGGTTTCACGCCATCGTCGGCCGCGACGACCAGCACAACGATATCCGTCGCCTGGGCACCGCGCGCCCGCATCGCCGTGAACGCGGCGTGGCCCGGCGTATCGAGAAACGTCACCGTGCCATTGGGTGTCTCGACGTGGTAGGCGCCGATGTGCTGCGTGATGCCACCGGCCTCGCCCGCCGTAACCTTCGTGCGCCGGATATAGTCGAGCAGCGAGGTCTTGCCGTGGTCGACGTGCCCCATGACCGTGATCACCGGTGGCCGCGCGACGGGCTCCGCCGTCTGCTCGGGCACCACGTCCTGGGTCAGCGCCTCCTCGACATCGCTGTCGGATTGCGGGATCGGGGTATGACCCATCTCCTCGACCAGCAACAAAGCGGTTTCCTGGTCGAGCGTCTGATTGATGGTCGCCATGACGCCCATGCCCATCAACGCCTTGATGAGCTGCGGCGCCTTCACGGCCATCTGGTTGGCCAGATCACCGACCGTGATGGTTTCCGGCACCGATACCTCGCGCTTGACCGGCGCGGTCGGTTTCTCGAAGCCGTGCTTCGCACCCGTGTGTACCGGTGCCGCGCGCGACGTCTTCTGTTTCTTGTCACGCCGCTTGCCCGATTTGCCCTTGGCGACGTGGAGTTCATCCGGACCCTTCGACCGATCGTCATCACCGCGGGCACCACGGCGTTTGCCGCCACGCCGGCGATCGTCTCGACCGCGTTCGGATTTGCCCGCGCTTTCAGGCGCCGGAGCCGCGGGGGCCGGGGTCGGCTGGGGCGCGGCCGCAGCGGCAGTGCGCTCGCGTTCCTGCTGTTCTTTCTCTTCGGCCTCACGCCGCGCCTGCTCTTCGGCTTCCCGCTTCTGGCGTTCTTCCTCTTCCTGCGCCTGGCGCTGTGCTTCCTCGCGCTCCTGACGCTGGCGCTCTTCCTCGGCGCGCTTTGCTTCTTCGGCCGCGAGCCGTTTCTCCTCCTGCTCGCGCAGTTCCTGTTCCTTGCGCTGGCGCTCGGCCTCGGCCTGTTCGCGTCGCTCCTGGTCGGCTCCGGTCGCCACGCTCCGTTTGACATAAGTGCGCTTGCCGCGCACTTCGACGTTGACCGCCTTGCGGCCGCCTGAACCACCGACCTTGAGCTCGCTGGTCCGCTTGCGCCGAAGGGTGATCCGACTCGAGTCGCTCTCTTCCTCCGAAGAGCCGGAGGTACCCACGCGGCCATGTGACTGCCGCAGGTACTCAAGCAGCTTCATTTTCTCTTCGTCGTTGACCGTGTCCTCGGCACTCGACTTGCCGACGCCGGCTTCGCCGAGCTGCTCGAGCAGACGCTCGACCGGCGTGCCGACCACACCTGCCAGTTGCTTGACGGTCACCTCTGCCATGCATTCACCCCTTCATACCACCGGGACTTCACCCGATCGGCCCCGCCGATGCGGGTACCCCGTCGCTTCCGCCGGCCCTGCGCCGGCAGGCGGCTCACCCCGGCTGCCCGGTAGTGGCCTCTTCGGTCTGCTCTTCGGCGAACCAGGGTTCGCGCGCCTTCATGATCATGCGCGCGGCCCATTCCTGTTCGATGCCCTCGATCTCGAGGAGGTCATCGACCGACTGTTCGGCAAGTTCATCCAGCGTCGTAATGCCCTGCGCCGCGAGTTGCCAGGCGATCGAGGATTCCATCCCCTCCATAGCCAGCAATTCCGCACTGGGTTCATGATCACCCAACGCCTCTTCGCCCGCGATCGCCCGGGTCAGCAGTGCGTCGCGCGCGCGATTGCGCAGTTCCGCCACGATATCTTCGTCGAATTCCTCGATCTCGAGGAGTTCGGATTCCGGCACATAGGCGACTTCCTCGGTACTCGTGAAGCCCTCCTGGACCAGAATGCTCGCGACTTCCTCGTCGACCGTAAGCTGCTCCTGGAACATCTGCCGCGTGGTCTGCGACTCCTGCTCGTTCTTCTCCTCGGCCTGCTGCTCATCCATGACGTTCAGCGTCCACCCGGTCAGCTCGCTCGCGAGGCGCACGTTCTGTCCATTGCGGCCGATCGCCAGTGACAGCTTCTCCGACTCGATGACCAGATCCATGGTATTCCTGTCTTCATCGACCACGATCGAGGTCACATCGGCCGGCGACATCGCGTTGATCACGAACTGTGCCGGATTCTCGTCCCAGAGGATGATATCGACCCGCTCGCCGGCCAGCTCGTTCGATACCGTCTGCACCCGCGAGCCGCGCATGCCCACGCACGCGCCGACGGGATCGAGCCTCGGATCCTTCGACAGCACCGCGATCTTGGCACGCAGGCCGGGATCGCGCGCGGCACCCTTGATCTCGATCAGGCCCTGACCCACTTCCGGCACTTCCAGCTTGAACAGCTCGATCAGAAGCTGCGGCGCGGTACGGCTGACAAACAGCTGCGGGCCCCGAGACTCGTTGCGTACCTCCTTGAGGAAACCGCGGACACGATCGCCCGGACGCACGGCCTCGCGCGGGATCATTTCCTCGCGCGGCACGAACGCCTCGGCATTATTGCCGAGATCCAGGTACATCCCCGAGCGCTCTACCCGCTTGACGATCCCCATCAGGAGTTCGCCGACCCGCTCACGGTAGGCATCCGCAACGCGCTCGCGCTCGGCCTCCCGCACCTTCTGTACGATGACCTGCTTGGCGGTCTGCGCCGCGATGCGGCCGAATTCCACCGGCTCCATCGGCTCTTCCACGAAGTCGCCGACCTCCTTGTCCGGCTCGTCGGCCCGGGCCGCCGAGAGCGAAATCTGCTGAGTCGGGGCGTCCTGTTCGAAATCGTCATCGACGATCTCCCAACGGCGGAACGCCTCGTAATCGCCCGTATCCCGGTCGATCGCCACGCGCGCCTCGATATCACCCCCGTGTTTCTTGCGGGTCGCGGACGCGAGCGCCGATTCGAGCGCCTCGAAGATCACTTCCTTGTCGACCCCCTTCTCATTCGAAACGGTATCGACCACCAGCAGAATGTCTTTGTTCATACCCTTGCCACTCAAACAGCGAATTGCGATATGGGCGCGTCAGAGTTCCACGACCAGGTGCGCCTCTTCCACGGCATCCAACGGCAGCCGCCAGATCTCCCCATCAACCTCGATCAGGAGCGACGTCCCCTCGAGGCCACCGAGCACGCCCTTGAAGCGCTTGCGGCCCTCGGGAATGGCGCCCGCCGCGATCCGCACGAACGCCTGTTGCCCCGAGAAACGCTCGAAATCGGTCGCATCGAACAGCGGCCGATTAATCCCCGGCGATGAGACCTCCAGCGTATATGCGTCCCGGATCGGCTCATCGACATCGAGCGCCGCCGAGACGCGCTCGCTGACCGCCGCGCAGTCATCGACGTCGATCCCATCCGGGGCGTCGATATAGATCCGCAACAGGCCATCACCGGAGCCGCCGCCGTATTCCACGCCGACGAGTTCATAGCCCATACCGCGGACAACCGGCTCGACGCAGCCGAGAATCGCGCTGGACGCACGCCGCATTACGACACCCCGATCAAAGCCCGCCGAAAATTTTTCCGCCGGGAATAAAAAGGCCCCTTAAAAGGGGCCTCTTGAGAATCCCGAAATCTTGGTAGCGGGGGCAGGATTCGAACCTGCGACCTTCGGGTTATGAGCCCGACGAGCTGCCAGACTGCTCCACCCCGCAACCGCAAGAGCGGATTCTAGTTATCGAACCGGTACAACGCAACCCCTTTCGCAATGATCGTCCGCAAAACCGGGGCTCAATCGGGCCTGCCGCCTTACCAGGAGACCGCGGCGATGCACCAGGACATGAGGGCCGCCGGATACAGGCCGAGGGCGAGCATGGAGAGCCCATTGACCGACAACGCCGCGCGCAGGCCCGCGCCCTGCTGGAAGGCCCCGGTTTCCTCGGGTTCATCGAAATACATCAGCTTGACCACGCGCAGGTAGTAGAACGCCCCGACGACCGAGAACACCACGGCGACGATGGCCAGCCAGATCTCGTCAACCTGAACGACCGCCCGGAGCACCGAGAGCTTGGCGTAGAACCCGGCAAACGGCGGCACACCGGCCATCGAAAACATGATGAACAGCATCATGAGGGCGAACCACGGGCTGCGGGCATTCAGACCCCGGAAATCCTCGAGCTGTTCCGCCTCGAGACCACGGCGACTGAGCAGGATGATCATGCCGAACGCACCGGCCGTGACCAGGGCATAAAAGAGCACATAGAACATCGCCGCCGAATAGCCCTGGGCGGTACCGGCGAGAATCCCCAGCAGGATGAAACCGACATGCGAGATCGTGGAGTACGCCAGCATGCGCTTCAGGTTCGTCTGGGCGATGGCAACGACGTTACCCAGCACCAGCGAGAGAACGGCGAGGACCGCGAGCATCACCTGCCAGTCCCCGTGCAGAACGCCGAGACCCTCGGCGAGCATCCGCATGAAGAGCGCGAACGCGGCGACCTTCGGAGCCGATGCGATGTACAGCGCCACCGCCGTCGGCGCGCCCTCGTACACGTCCGGCACCCATGCGTGGAACGGTACCGCTCCGAGTTTGAACGACAGCCCGACGATGATGAAGATCAGCCCGAGCAGCGCCCCCATCTGATCGATGCCATGGCGAATCAGATAATTGTGGATCTCGATGACCTCGAGCGAACCGGTCAGCCCGTAGATCAGCGACATCCCGTACAGCAGCATGCCCGAGGCGAACGCGCCGAGGACGAAATACTTCATCGCCGCCTCGCTCGCCCGTGGCGAGTCGCGGTTGAACGCGACCAGGGCGTACTGGCACAGCGACAGCAGTTCCAGGCCGAGATAGACGGTCAACATGCTGTAGCCGGAGATCATGATCAGCATGCCAAGCAGGCCGAACAGACCGAGCGCGAAGAACTCGCCGTTGTACAGGCCGCGCGCGGCGAGGTACGGCCGCGAATAGATGAACACGAAGAACGTGAGCACGATGACCGCCAGTTTCAGCAGCAGGCTCATCGGATCGGCGATATACGAGCCGCCGAACAGAATGCGCACCCCATCCGGCTGACCGACGACGACCGCGACCAGAGTCGCGATCAGTGCCGCCAGAGCGAGCACGTACGTCGTGTCCCGGCGCTCGGCGGGAACGAACAGATCGACGACCAGCACGACGCACGCGCCGATGGCCAGCGTGATCTCCGGTAGCAGCGGCAGAAACTGACTTGTCATTGCTATGCCGTTCCCGTTCAGAGTTTGGATTGCGCGACCTGCGCAATGAGCTTGTCTACGGTCGGGTGCATGACCTCGACCAGCGGTGCCGGCCACAGACCCAGCGCGAGTACCGTCACGGCCAGCAGGCCCAGAACCACGAACTCGCGCGGCCCGATATCCCGGAGAGCGCCGACGTTCTCATTCGCCACCGGCCCGAATACCACCCGCTTGACCATCCACAGCGTGTAAGCCGCGCCCAGGATCAGGGTCAGCGCGGCCAGCGCGGCCAGCCAGAAGTCCGCGTGGAACGTGGCAAGGATCACCATGAACTCGCCGACGAACCCGGAAGTCCCCGGCAGTCCCGCGTTGCTCAGCGCGAACAGCACCAGGAATGATGCGAACACGGGCATCGCGTTCACGACCCCGCCATAGTCGGCGATCATCCGGGTATGCATGCGGTCGTAGAGTACGCCGACGCAGAGGAACAGCGCCGCCGAAATCAGGCCGTGCGAAACCATCTGCACGATCGCCCCCTCGACACCGAGCCGCGCGCCGGCCGCCTCGGGCGACTCGGCCACCAGCAGGAAGACGATGAACGTCCCCAGCGTGACAAAGCCCATGTGCGAGATGGACGAATACGCGATCAGTTTCTTCAGGTCTTTCTGCGCCAGCGCCACGAACCCGATATAGACCACGGCGATCAGCGACAGGGCGATCATCAGGCCGGCGAGTTCGTGCCCGGCATCCGGGGCGATCGGCAGACTCAGGCGGAGGAAACCGTAGCCGCCCATCTTCAGCATGATGGCGGCCAGGATGACGGAACCGCCGGTCGGTGCCTCGACGTGCGCGTCAGGCAGCCAGGTATGCACCGGCCACATCGGGATCTTGACGGCGAACGCGAGGAACAGCGCGAGGAAGATCCACATCTGCTCGGTCATCGACAGCCGCAGCTGGTGCAGTTCCTGCAGATCGAAGGTGCCGGACTGATAGTAGAGGTAGACCAGCGCCACCAGCATCAATACGGAGCCGAGGAACGTATACAGGAAGAATTTCAGGGTCGCGTACACCCGATTCGGTCCGCCCCATGCGCCGATGATCAGGAACATCGGGATCAGCTGCGCCTCGAAGAACACATAGAACAGGACCGCATCCAGCGACGCGAACACCCCGATCATGACGCCTTCGAGAATCAGGAACGACGCCATGTACTGCGACACGCGCTGCTCGATCGAGCCCCAGCCGGCGATCACGACGAGGATCGTGATGAAACTCGTCAACACGATCAGCGGCAGCGAGATGCCATCGATGCCGAGGTGATAATTGATATTGAAACTCGGCAGCCACGGCAGGAATTCACGGAACTGCATCGCCTGCGTCGTGGTGTCGAACCCCGTGTAGAGCGGGATCGTCACCATGAACGTGGCGATCGCGAACAGCAGCGCGAGCCGACGCGCCCCCTGCTCGCCGGACATGAGTACGATCACGCCCCCGAGGATGGGCAGCCAGATGGAGAGGCTCAGCAGTGGCCAGTCGGCAAACATCACGCGGTTGTCCCGTTCGTCGTATTCTTGTCAGTCATCAGGCGCTCAGCAGGATCCAGCTGAGCGCGACCAGCACGCCGAGGATCATCGCGAAGGCGTAGTGATACAGATAGCCGCTCTGCAGGTGGCGCATCAGACCGGAGCACTGCCCGACCGCGCGCGCGGCCCCATTGACGATCCAGTCGTCGATCACCCGCTGATCGCCGACCCGCGACAGGACGCCACCAAGGCGCCGTCCGCCGTCCGCGAACACGGTCTGATACAGCTCATCGAAACCGTATTTCTTCTCGAGGATCCGGTGCAGCGGCCGCAGCCGCTCGGCGGCCCGGTCGGCGAGTTCCGGCCGCCGGAGCCAGACGAACCAGGCCACGACCACACCGGCGAGCGCCAGATACACGGCAGGCCCCTGGAAACCATGCAGGATAAAGCCCCACCAGCCGTGGAAGCCTTCGCCCAGTTTCGCCATCACGTCGTGTTCCGGCAGCACCAGAATCGATGTACCGAACCAGCCGCCGAACAGGAGCGGACCAATCGCCCAGGCACCGATAATCACCGACGGGATCGCGAGCAGCACCAGCGGGACGGTCACGACGAGTGGCGTCTCATGGAGGTGCTCACGGGTGTGCTCATCCATGCGCGGCTCGCCGTGGAACGTCAGGAACAGCATCCTGAACGTGTAGAGCGCGGTCACGAACACGCCGATCAGCACGCACCAGTAGGCGAAACCGGCGCCCGGGATGTCGGAATAGTGCACGCCCTCGATGATCGCGTCCTTGGAGAAGAACCCGGAGAATCCCGGAAACCCGATCAGGGCGAGTGACCCGATCACGGCCGTGATGTAGGTCACCGGCATGTATCGACGCAGGCCGCCCATGCGGCGCATATCCTGCTCGTGGTGCATCGCGATGATCACCGAGCCGGCGCCGAGGAACAGCAGGGCCTTGAAGAAGGCGTGCGTCATGAGGTGGAAGATCGCGGCCGAGTAGGCGGACGCGCCCAGGGCCACGGTCATGTAGCCGAGCTGCGAAAGCGTCGAGTACGCGACCACCCGCTTGATATCGTGCTGCACGATGCCGACCAGCCCCATGGCCAGTGCCGTGACCGCGCCGATCACGAGCACGAACGACAGCGCCGTCTCCGACATCTCGAACAGCGGCGACATGCGCGCGAGCATGAAGATGCCCGCGGTCACCATCGTGGCGGCATGGATCAGGGCCGAAATCGGTGTCGGGCCCTCCATCGAGTCGGGCAGCCACACATGCAGCGGGACCTGGGCCGATTTGCCCATCGCGCCGACGAACAGCAGCAGACAGGCGACCGTGGCCACCGACCACGGCGCACCGTCAAAGAGCTCGATCCGGGCATTGGCCAGGTCGCCGGCCTGGGCGAACACCGCCGCGTAATCCAGCGTGCCGGTCCAGGCGAGGATCGCCCCGATCCCGAGCAGGAATCCGAAGTCGCCGACGCGATTGACCAGGAACGCCTTGAGGTTCGCGAAAATCGCGGATTCACGCGTGTACCAGAAACCGATCAGCAGATAGGAGACCACGCCCACGGCTTCCCAGCCGAAGAACAGCTGCAGGAAGTTGTTCGCCATCACGAGCATCAGCATCGAGAAGGTGAACAGCGAGATGTAGCTGAAAAAGCGCTGGTAGCCGGGATCGTCGTGCATATAGCCGATGGTGTAGATGTGCACCATCAGCGAGACGCTCGTGACCGTCGTCATCATGAGCACGGTCAGGCGGTCGATGAGGAAGCCGATCTCGAAGGTGATCCCGTCGCTCACCATCCAGGTGTAGACGGACTCGTTGTAGACCGCCCCGCCCGCGAACACGATGTGCCAGAAGGCGATCACCGACAGCACGAAGGACACCGCGACGGCGCCGATCGTCACCGAATGCGCGCCGACCCGGCCGATCTGCCGGCCGAACAGACCGGCAATGATCGCGCCCGCGAGCGGGAACAGCGGGATGGCGAGATAGACGGCTTCCATCGCTTCAGCCCTTCATCGTGTCGAGGTCGGCCACGTTGATCGTACCGCGGTTGCGGAAAAGCACGACCAGAATGGCGAGCCCGATCGCCGCCTCGGCGGCGGCGACCGTCAGGATAAAGAACACGAAGATCTGACCCGACAGATCCCCGAGGAAGTGCGAGAACGCCACGAAGTTCATGTTGACGGCGAGCAGCATCAACTCGATCGACATCAGCAGGATGATGACATTCTTTCGATTGATGAAGATCCCGGCCACGCTGATGCCGAACAGCACGGCCCCAAGGATCAGAAAATGTGAAAGCGGGATCATCTGGTCTGTTCCCTCCCGGCCGGCGCGAATGCGCGCTTCAGCCGATTATTGTAGTTACGTCGCGCGACCGGATCCGCCCCGCGATCGCCACACCGGGTACCACTCGCGCGCTGCGCCGGTTACTGACGCTCGCGCCGTTCGCTGTCCATCCGGACCACGCGCAGCCGCTCGCCCTTGTCCGCTCGGACCTGATTGCCGGGCGTCTGGTATTTCGTCGTCTCCGGGCGCTTGCGCATGGTCAGCGTAATCGCGGCAATGATCGCGACCAGCAGAATGAATGCCGCGATCTCGAACTGATAGAGGTACTCCGAATACAACAGACGGCCAAGCGCCTCGGTATTGCTGTACTCCGCGGGCGCCGGCGGCGGCGCCTGGTACCGGTCGCTGCCGAAATAGCGCGGCCCGACGATCAGGGCGAGTTCCGCCACCATGACGATGCCCACCAGAGCACCGAGCGGCAGGAAGCGCACGAAACCCTCGCGCAGCGGCGCGATATTGACGTCGATCATCATCACGACGAACAGGAACAGCACCATTACCGCGCCGACATAGACCAGCACCAGCACGATCCCGAGGAACTCGGCCTCCAGCAGCAGCCACAGGGCCGCGGCGGTGAAGAAGGTCAGTACCAGGAAGAGTACCGAATGCACCGGATTCCGCGCCGTGATCACCCGCAGCGCGGCGGCGATCATGACGGCCGAGAAAATCCAGAATGTAATCTGTTCGACTGGCATCGCCGCTTACCTGTAGGGCGCATCGAGAGCGCGGTCGGCCGCGATCATCTCTTCGTATTTGTCGCCGATCGCGAGCAGTTCGGATTTCGTGATGATCTGCTCGCCCCGCTGTTCGAAATGGTATTCGTGGATACTGGTCTCCACGATCGAATCCACCGGGCAGGATTCCTCGCACAGGCCACAGTAGATGCACTTGAACAGGTCGATGTCATAGCGCGTCGTGCGGCGCGTTCCGTCCTCGCGCTGCTCGGATTCGATCGTAATCGCAAGCGCCGGGCACACCGCCTCGCACAGCTTGCAGGCGATACAGCGTTCCTCGCCATTGGGGTACCGGCGCAGGGCATGCAGACCGCGGAACCGCGGCGATTTGGGCGTTTTCTCCTCCGGATAGGCGATCGTCACCTTCCGCGAAAAGAAATTCCGCCCTGTCAGGCGCATGCCCTTGAGCAGCTCCCAGAGCAGGAACGATTTGAAAAAACGCGAGATCGCACTCATCTGCGCGACTCCTCCCGACCGACAACATTATCGCGGCCGGTCATCATACGGACCACGGGCCGACCTGGAACCAGGCCATGACACCCTCGACAAAAATCCAGATGATCGTGATCGGGATGAATACCTTCCACCCCAGACGCATCACCTGGTCATAGCGGTAGCGCGGGAACGTGGCCCGGAACCAGAGATAGAAGAACGCCACGAAGGCCGTCTTGATCAGGAACCAGTGCAGGCCGTCCGTGCCATCGGCGAACGGCGACTGCCATCCACCGAGGAACATGACCCCGGCGAGAGCAGCGATCAGGATCATGTTCGCATATTCGGCGAGGAAGAAGATCGCGAACGCCATGCCGGAATACTCGACATGGAATCCGGCGACGATCTCCGATTCGCCCTCGGCGACATCGAACGGCAGACGGTTCGTTTCGGCCACCCCGGCGATGAAGTAGACCACGAACAGCGGCAGCAGCGGCAGCCAGAACCAGTTGAGAATACCGCCCTCCTGGGCCTGCGTGATCGCGCCCAGATTGAGGCTGCCGCCCGCCATCAGCACACCGACGAGCGCGAAGCCCATGGCGATCTCGTAGGACACCATCTGCGCGGCGGAGCGCATCGCACCGAGGAAGGCGTACTTCGAGTTCGAGGCCCAGCCAGCGATGATCACGCCGTAGACACCGACTGCCGTCAGGGCCAGGACGTACAGCAGGGCCGCATCGATATCCGCCAGGATCCAGCCCTCGGAGAAGGGGATCACCGCCCAGGCGGCCAGCGACGGCCCGATCGACAGGATCGGCGCCAGCAGGAACAGGAAGCGGTTGGCGTTCGTCGGGAGAATGACCTCCTTCGACAGAAGCTTGAGCCCGTCGGCGATCGGCTGCAGCAGACCGTAGTAGCCCACCCGGTTCGGTCCGCGCCGACGCTGCATGTAGCCGATCACGCGCCGTTCGGCGTACGTCAGGTACGCCACCGAGAGCATCACCGGGATGATGATCAGCAGGATCTTGCCCTGGATCACCAGCGACACCCGAACGAACTCGGGCAGCGAGGACCACATTGCGGCAATGGATTCCATCATGATCGCTTACGCCCGCTCCAGTTCCACGCCACCGAACACCGGGCCCAACGTACCGGTCGCTTCAAGTCCCTGCGGAATCCAGACGCAGCCCTCGGGTATCCGCGCGTCGATCAGCAGATCGAGAACCCTGCCCTCGTCGCCCTGGCGCACGGTAACCCGTTCGGCGTCGGTAATACCGAGACGGTCCGCGTCACCCGGCGCTACCCGCGCGACCGGGTGGCCGGCATCCGCGGCCTCCTGCAATGGCCGCGAACGGCGCACCAGAGGATCGACCGAATACATCGGCACGTCGCCGTAACGCACCAGTCCGTCGATCGTTTTCGGTGCCGACTCCGTGCGCCCCGCCGCGACCGTGTTGTCGAGCGTCAGATCGCGACAGAGCTCCTTGAGCTCGCGTCGAACCTCGGCGGCCGCGTAGTAATCGAACCCCGCGAGTCCAAGTTCATTGGCGAGGACGCGCAGAATCTTCCAGTTCGGTCGCGCTTCTCCGGGTGGCGTGCCGGCCGCGCTGAAGTTCTGCCAAAGCCCTTCGGCGTTGACGAAGGTGCCATCGGTCTCGGCAAAGTTGGTACCGGGCAGGATGATATCCGCATACTGCAGCATCGCATCGCTGGTGAACGGCGCGATCGCCACCACGGACTCCGCCGCATCGAGCGCGGCCTTCGCGGCCGCCGCATGAACACTGTCGAACTCCGGTTCCACACCGAGCAGGAGATATCCGGGTTTCGGCGTCGACCAGAACTCCGCGGCAGTGGCACCCGCGGTGCCTGCCGCCTGCCCGCCGGGTCCGCGATGCGGTACGCACCCGGCAAGCCACGCGCCGGCGGCATTGCCATACTCGGGCAGATAACCGAACCGGGCGGTCGCCATCTCGGCGATCACCGCGGCAAGCCGTCGCAGCACGGCCAGATCGGGGTGCCCGAGCGCCTGGCTGCCGAGCAGAACCGTGCTCGAGGCGCCGGCCACAAGGGCCTCCGCGACCGCACGCTGATCGTCGTCCGGCGTCCCACCGCCCGCGAGTCCGGACAGGTCTGACGGCAACTCCGTGCCCGCGCGCTCGGCCACGGCGACGGCCACCCCAGCCAGCGACTCGACCATCCGATCGGGCCGCACGGCGATCTCGCGATCCACATCGAAATGCCAGTCGAAGCGGCGCGCATTGAGGAAGCTCACGCGCGCGCCATGTCCGCGCACGGCCTTGCGCAGGCGATGGGCGGCGATCGGCTGTTCCTTGCGCACGTTGGAACCCACCAGCAGCGCCGCGTCGACCTGCTCCAGCTGTTCGATCGACTGGCCCAGCCAGGGCATGACGGGTGCCTGGTCCTGATCCGAGAAATCGATCTGACGCAGGCGATGATCGACGTTCGGGCTGCCGAGTCCCCGGATCAGTTTCTGCCCGAGGTACTGCTCCTCGATCGTGGCATAGCCCGAGATCACCCCCGCGAGACCATCGCCCCCGTGCCGGGCCACGACATCACGCAGCGCCTCGGCGGCTGCCGGCAATGCGACGTCCCAGTCGGTCTCTTCCCAGATACCGTTGCGCTTGATCAGCGGCAGCATCACGCGCTCGTCGTCGTACAGCCCATGACAGCTGTAGCGATCGCGATCGGCGATCCAGGTCTCGTTGATCCGTTCGTTGTCGCGCGGGACGGCACGCATGATGCGCCCGCGCCGCTGATGCATGAAGACGTTCGAACCGATGCTGTCGTGCGGCGAGACCGTCGGCTGCTGCAGGAGCTCCCACGGACGGAAGGTGTAGCGCGCCGGCTTGTTCGTCAGCGCGCCGACGGGACACAGATCGATGACATTGCCCGACATCTCCGAGCTGACCGTGCGGCCGACGTAGGTGCCGATCCGCATGTCCTCACCGCGCCCCGTTGCACCGAGTTCACGCACTCCGGCGATCTCGGTCCCGAAACGCACGCAGCGCGTGCAGTGGATGCAGCGTGTCATGTCGGTGGCGATCAGCGGACCGAGATCCTCGTCGTCCACCGCTCGTTTCGCTTCCGTGAAACGCGAGATGCCCTCGCCGTAGCCGAGCGCGACGTCCTGCAGCTCGCACTCGCCGCCCTGGTCGCAGACCGGGCAGTCGAGCGGGTGATTGATCAGCAGGAATTCCATCGTGCCCTGCTGCGCATCGAGCGCACGCTCGGAGCCCGTCCAGACCTTCATCCCGTCCGCGACGGGGGTCGCGCACGCGGGCAGCGGCTTCGGGGCCTTCTCGACCTCCACCAGACACATCCGGCAGTTGGCCGCGATCGAGAGCTTGCGGTGATAGCAGAAGCGCGGCACGTCGATACCGGCGGCATCGGTCGCCTCGATCAGCATCGCGCCCTTGCGCACGCGCACGGGCTTGCCGTCGACCTCGATCTCGACCGTTTCGACGTTCTGTTCCAGCGTTTCTTCCGTCATGAGCGTCTCGCTGCTGCCATCACGCGATCAGGCCGCCTCGGGGGCGCGATCCGCGAGCATGCTTCGCCCGTGCTCGATGTAATACTCGAACTCCGGACGGAACTGTTTCAGGAAACTGCGAACGGGCATTGCGGCCGCATCGCCGAGCGCACAGATCGTACGCCCCTCGATACGGCGGGCGGCGTGGTCCAGCCGCTCGAGATCATCCATGACCGCCTCACCGCGAACGATACGCGTGACCATCCGATACAGCCACCCCGTGCCTTCCCGGCATGGCGTGCACTGCCCGCAGGACTCCGACATATAGAAGCGCGAGATCCGCTGCAGCGCATGGACCATATCGGTCCGGTCGTCCATGACGATCACGGCACCGGAGCCAAGCATGGAGCCGGCCTTCGTGACCGAGTCGTAATCCATATTCACTTCGAGCATGGTCGCGGCGGGAACGACGGGCGTCGATGAGCCGCCGGGGATCACCGCCTTGAGTTCGCGACCACCGCGAACGCCGCCGGCCAGTTCGAGCAGCTCGCGGAACGGGGTGCCCATCGGCACCTCGAAATTGCCGGGCCGCTCGACATGCCCGGAGACCGAGAAGATCTTCGTACCACCGGCGTTCTCGACGCCGAGACCGGCGAACCAGTCGCCCCCGCGCCGGAGCACCGTCGGTACCGAGGCGAGCGTCTCCGTGTTGTTGACGGTCGTCGGCCGGCCATACACCCCGTACTGCGCCGGGAATGGCGGCTTGAAGCGCGGCAGGCCTTTCTTGCCCTCCAGCGATTCGAGCAGTGCCGTTTCCTCGCCACAGATATAGGCGCCGGCGCCAAGCACGTTGTGCAGATCGAAATCGATACCACTGCCCTGGATATCCCGTCCGAGCCAGCCGTGCTCGTAGGCCTCGGACAGTGCCTGCTGGCACCGCCGGTAGACCTCGTCGCCGAACTCGCCGCGCAGGTAGTTGTAGCCCACCGTCGCGCCCATCACGAAGCCACCGATCGCCATGCCTTCGATCAACGCATGGGGATTGAGCTGCAGCAGATCGCGATCCTTGCAGGTGCCCGGCTCCGATTCATCGGAATTGCAGACGATGTACTTCTGCCCAGGCGCACTGCGCGGCATGAAACTCCATTTGATGCCGACCGGGAACCCGGCACCGCCACGCCCCCGGAGATTCGAGGCCTTGAGTTCCTCGATGATCTTCTCGGCACTCAACTCCCCGCGGAGAATCGACTGCCAGACCTCATAGCCGCCCAGCTTGAGATAGTTTTCATACGCCCACGGCTCATCGAACTGGAGCGTGGCGTAACAGATCTGATTGAGACTGGAATCGTCGAGCATCGTTTCACTCCAGCGCGTCGAGAATCTCGTCGACACGCTCCGGCGTGAGATCCGTGTAATACACGTGGTCCACCTGCATCATCGGCGCGCAACGGCAGGCGGCGAGACACTCTTCTTCCATCTTGAGGAAGATGCGGCCATCGGCCGTGGTCTCGCCACGCCGGCAGCCGAGGCGCTTCTCGACATGGGCAAGCAGATCGTCGGCACCGCGCAGCATGCAGGAGATATTCGTGCAGATGGACACGCTGTGCCGGCCGACCGGCTCCGTCTCGATCATCGAGTAGAACGTGGCCACCTCATAGATCGTCACGCGCGGCACACCGAGATAATCGGCCACGGCGTCCATCAGTTCGGTACTGACCCAGCCCCCGTTCGCGTGCTGCACGGCCATGAGCGACCGCAGCGATGCCGACTGGATCCCCTCGGGCGGGAACCGCGCCACCCACTCGTCGATCTCGGCCTTGACCTCGTCCGAGAGCAGATCGACTCGACTCTGTTCCTGTTCGACGCTCACCGGTCCACCTCCCCGAATACGAGGTCCTGGGTCCCGACCACCGCGACCACGTCGGCCAGCATGTGGCCCTGCACCATCTCGTTGAATGCGGACAGGTGCGCGAAGCCCGGTGCCCGGACCTTCAGGCGATACGGTTTGTTCGCACCGTCGGACACGAGATAACAGCCGAACTCGCCCTTCGGCGCCTCGACCGCGGCATACGCCTCGCCCGCGGGCACGCTGAAGCCCTCGGTGAAGAACTTGAAGTGATGAATCAGCGATTCCATGTCCGCCTTCATCTCTTCACGCCGCGGCGGCGCGATCTTGCGATCGTCGATCATGGTCGGCCCGGGATTTTCCCGCAGCCAGCTGATGCACTGCTTGATGATCCGCTGCGACTGGCGCATCTCTTCCATCCGCACGAGGTAGCGGTCATAGCAGTCGCCCTTGGTCCCGACCGGGATGTCGAAGTCCATGCGGTCGTAGACCTCGTACGGCTGTTTCTTGCGCAGATCCCATTCGACGCCGGATCCGCGCAGCATCGGCCCGGTGAATCCGAGTTCGATCGCGCGATCCGCCGACACGGTCGCGATGTCGACGGTGCGCTGCTTCCAGATCCGGTTGTCGGTCAGCAGCGTTTCGTATTCGTCGATGCAGCGCGGGAAGCGCTCGCAGAAATCCTCGATGAAGTCGAGCAGACCGCCTTTACGGGCCGCGTTGAGATGCTCCACTTCGCGCTTCGAGCGCCAGCGCGACGCCTCGTATTGCGGCATGTGATCCGGCAGGTCCCGAGCGACGCCACCAGGGCGATAGTACTTCGCGTGCATGCGCGCACCGGAGACCGCCTCGTAGCAGTCCATGAGATCTTCGCGTTCACGGAATGCATACAGGAAGGCGGTCATCGCGCCGATGTCGAGCGCGTGCGCACCGAGCCAGAGCAGGTGATTGAGGATCCGCGTGATCTCATCGAACATCACGCGGATATACTGCGCGCGGATCGGCGGTTCGATCCCGAGCAGCTTCTCGATGGCCAGGACATAGCCGTGCTCGTTGCACATCATCGAGACGTAATCGAGCCGGTCCATGTAACCGATGCTCTGCACGTACGGCTTCGTCTCGGCCAGCTTTTCCGTCGCCCGGTGCAGCAGACCGACGTGCGGATCGGCGCGCTGGATCACCTCCCCGTCCATCTCGAGGACGAGGCGCAGAACGCCGTGCGCGGCCGGGTGCTGCGGGCCGAAATTGAGCGTGAAGTTCTGTATCTCAGGCATCGTTCTCGCCCTCTTCCGTCTCGCGCCCGGCGTACCGGTTGTCTTCCCGCACCACCTTCGGCACGAGCACGCGCGGCTCGATCGTGACCGGCTGATAGACCACGCGCGCCTTCTCGGGGTCGTAACGCATCTCGACATGGCCGACCAGGGGGAAGTCCTTGCGGAAGGGATGCCCGACGAAACCGTAATCGGTCAGAATCCGCCGCAGGTCGGGATGGCCATCGAACAGAATCCCGTACAGATCGAACGCCTCGCGCTCGAACCAGTTCGAGCCCGGCCAGATATCCGTCAGGGTCGGCAGGATCGGTGCATCGTCGTCCGGCGCGTAACAGCGGATGCGCAGACGCTGGTTATGCGTATACGAAAGGAGGTGTATAACCGCCGCGAAGCGCGGGGTATCAAGCGCACCGCCCTGGGCCTCATCACCGAAATGCAGTCGTCCCGTGGTACCAGCGCCCTCGACACCACGCGAGTAACCGCTCTCACTCAGTTCGCCGCGGGTCCATTCGTCGGTACCCCAGGACAGATAATCGATGCCGCACAGATCAGTAAGCTGTTCGAAACGGAAGGGTTCCTCGTCCCTGAGTGCGCGGCTGATATCCAGCAGGTCGCCGGCCGCCACTTCGATCGTGACCTCGCCAACCGCGACGCGGCAGTCGGCCAGCCGGGCGTCGAAACGCTCCCTCAGCCGGTCCGCAAGGTCGTGAACCCGTTGCGACATCATCTCCCCCCGCTCCGCGCGCCGATTCAGCGCGCGATGGTTTCGGTCCGCCTGATCTTCTTCTGCAGCTGCAGGATGCCGTACAGGAGCGCCTCGGCAGTGGGCGGGCATCCGGGTACGTAGATATCGACCGGGACGATCCGATCGCATCCACGCACCACCGAATAGGAATAGTGATAGTAACCGCCACCGTTCGCGCAGGAGCCCATCGAGATCACCCAGCGCGGCTCGGCCATCTGGTCGTACACCTTGCGCAGGGCCGGCGCCATCTTGTTGCAGAGCGTGCCGGCGACGATCATCACGTCCGACTGCCGCGGACTGGGGCGAAACACGATACCGAAACGGTCCATGTCATAGCGGGAGGCCCCGGTGTGCATCATCTCGACCGCACAGCAGGCGAGACCGAAGGTCATCGGCCACAGGGACCCCGTGCGCGCCCAGTTCAGGACCTTGTCGGCCGAGGTGGTGACAAAACCCTTCTCGAGTACGCCTTCTATTCCCATTCCAGCGCCCCCTTCTTCCACTCGTAGATAAAGCCGATGACCAGGACACCGAGGAAAATGGCCATGGCGACGAAACCGGTCGTGGCCATGCCATCCAGGGCAACCGCCCAGGGGAACAGGAACGCGATTTCGAGATCGAAGATGATGAACAGAATGGCTACGAGGTAGTAGCGGACGTCGAACTTCATGCGGGAGTCTTCAAAGGCCTCGAACCCGCATTCGTACGGTGAGTCCTTCTCGCTGTCGGGGCGATGCGGCCCCACGACCCGGCCTGCGATCAGCGTAACGACCCCGACGACGACACCGATCATGATGAACATCAGGATCGGCAGATAATTCGCGACCATGTCGTAACCCCGATTCTGGATCGCGGCACCCGCGGGCGTCGCCGCGGGACCGGGTGGCATCGTTAACGGCAGGCGCCATAGCGCGCGGGAAACGATACCACAAAAAGATGGTGCCGACGCCCGGACTCGAACCGGGACGGCCAGTGGCCACTACCCCCTCAAGATAGCGCGTCTACCAATTCCGCCACGTCGGCAATGGGTCGGCGTACCGACCCGAAACACCAATGATACCCGATGAACGGGCATCAATCACTCCTCTATCGGTGGCAAATCGCCATCCGATTGATTTTCACCACCGGCCTCGCCGGTACCGGAACCACTCGCGTCCGCCGGCAGGTCGCTGTCGCCCTGCGACTCCACCTGTTCCGTCGCCGGTGCGGCGCGATCCACGACACTGTCGGATTCGCCACCGCGGTTCGCGGCGATGACCGCCAGTGCGAGACTGGTGACGAAGAACAGCGTTGCGAGCGCGGTCGTCATACGCGTCAGGAAGGATCCGGAGCCACCGGCGCCGAATACGGTCGCCGAAGAACCGCTGCCGAAGGCCGCTCCGGCGTCCGCGCCCTTGCCCTGCTGGATCAGCACCAGGCCGATCACGGCAATCGCAAGCAGCACGTGTATGGTCAGGACAACCGTATGCATCGATGCTCTCTATTGAATGGGTTTTATGCGGCCACCGCGGCGCGCGCGATGGCCAGGAATTCGTCCGCGTCCAGCGATGCGCCGCCGATGAGACCGCCGTCGATATCCGGCATCGCCATCAGTTCGGCCGCGTTGGCGCCTTTCATGCTGCCCCCGTACACGATCCTCGTGCCCTCGCTGAGCGCCGTGTCGTGTGCGGCCAGCCGTTCACGCAGCGCCGCATGGACTTCCTGCGCCTGCTCGGGTGTCGCCGTGCGCCCCGTGCCGATCGCCCAGACCGGCTCATAGGCGATCACGCCGTCACCGAACCCGGCGACGCCCGTGAACTCCAGCACGGCATCGAGCTGCCGCGTTACCACGGTCAGCGTCTCCCCGGCATCGCGTTCCGTCAACGTCTCACCGACACAAAGGATCGGCGTCAGCCCCGCAGTCCGTGCGGCCATGAATTTCGCGGCCACTCCGCGATCCGTCTCGCCATGCCGGGCCCGTCGCTCGGAGTGGCCGACAATCGCCAGGCGAGCACCGAATTCCGCCACCATGCCGGCGGAGACCTCTCCGGTGAACGCGCCCTTGTCCTGATCCGAGACATCCTGCGCACCGATGGCCAATGCCGTTCCGGCGGCGCGCTCGCAGGCCAGCGGCAGATGCACGAAGACGGGGCAGACAGCCAGGTCGACATTGTCGATACCGCTCATCCCGCGGGACAGCGACTCGATCAGCTGACCGGTATCACCGATGGAACCGTTCAGCTTCCAGTTGCCGCAGACCAGCGGACGACGCATATCTCAAACCCTGCCGGGATACGGGAGGCGCAAGGGTACACGCGCCGTGGGATCAGATCAATTTGACGTCGCGGTTTCCGTACTGCCGAACACCTTCCGGACTGTCCCGGCCAGCTGTTCCGCCATCGACTCGATGGTGGCCTCGCTTGGTCCCTCGACCATCACCCGTATCAGCGGCTCGGTTCCGGAGGCCCGCAGCAGGACCCGACCGTGCTCGCCAAGCTCGTTCTCGACCCGGCGGATTTCGGCCTGGACCGTTTCGTTCGCGCAGGGATCGACCCGCTCGGCGACCCGGACATTCACCAGCAGTTGTGGATACCGCTCGAAGGAAGCCGCCAGCGTATCCAGCCCGGCCTGGCCCTCGACCATGAGCCCGAGGATCTGCAGCGCGGAAACGATGCCATCGCCAGTGGTCGTCCGATCGAGGCACACGATATGACCGGACGACTCGCCGCCGAGCTTCCAGCCACGCGCATGCAGTCGCTCCAGCACGAACCGGTCGCCGACCGCCGCCCGCTCGAAGGGGATATCCAGTGCCTGCAGGCCCCGCTCGAGCCCGAGATTCGACATCAGCGTACCGACGACACCGCCGCCGAGATTGCCCGCGGCATGCCGGGCCTGGGCCAGGATCAGCAACAGGACGTCGCCGTCGATAACCCGCCCGTTGCGATCGACCATGATCAGGCGATCGCCGTCGCCGTCCAGCGCGACACCGACGTCGGCACCCTCCGCGACCACCCGATGCACAAGCGCATCCGTCGAGGTCGCGCCGCAATCCTGATTGATATTGAGGCCGTCCGGCTCGACACCGATCGCGACCACATCCGCGCCCAGCTCGCGAAACACCTGGGGGGCGACCTGGTAGGTCGCGCCGTGGGCGCAGTCGACGACCATACGCAGGCCACGCAGGCTGGACCCGAAGGGCAGCGTGGCCTTGCAGAACTCGATATACCGGCCTCTTGCGTCCTCGACCCGGGTCGCGCGCCCGAGCTTATCCGGTCGAACCGTGCTGATCGGTTCGTCCAGCAGCGATTCGATCTCGGCCTCGACCGCATCCGGCAGTTTCGTGCCCTCGGCGGAGAAAAACTTCACGCCGTTGTCGTAATAGGGATTATGCGACGCGCTGATTACGACACCGGCGGCCTGCCGGAACGTCCGGGTCAGGTACGCGATCGCCGGCGTCGGCATCGGCCCGACCAGACTCGTGTTCACGCCCGCCGACGCCAGACCCGACTCGAGCGCCGATTCGAACATATAGCCCGACACCCGCGTATCCTTGCCGATCAGGACCTCACGGCTGCCGCGCGCCGCGAGGACCCGGCCGGCGGCCCAGCCGAGGCGCAGCACGAACTCGGCGTTCATCGGCTGCTCGCCGACCCGCCCGCGGATTCCGTCCGTACCGAAAAACCGACATCCACCCATACGTCCTCACTCCGCTTCGATCGTCGCCCGGACGATCGCCAGGGCCTCGACAGTGGGGCGCACGTCATGAACGCGCAATATCCTGGCGCCACGTTCCGCCGCCAGCACGGCGGCCGCGAGACTACCGTATAGCCGCTCTTCCGCCGGCGCGCCACCCGTCAACGTGCCGATCATGCGCTTGCGCGACATGCCCGCGAGCAGCGGCAGATCCAGCCGCTCGACCAGCCTGCCCAGGTGCCGCAGCAGGGAAAGATTGTGGTCCAGCGTCTTGCCGAACCCGAAGCCCGGATCGACCACGATCCGCTCCCGCCCGATCCCGGCGTCGATGCATGCAGCGACCCGATTTTCCAGAAAATCGCCGACCTCGCGCACGACGTTATCGTAATGGGGCGAAGTCTGCATGCTGCGCGGCTCGCCCTGCATATGCATCACGCAGACATTGGCATCCAGCGCCGCGGCCGCCGTCAGCGCCCCGGGGGCCTGCAGCGCGCGCACGTCGTTGATCAGCGCCACGCCCGCGGCAGCCGCCTCGGTCATGATTTCCGGTTTGCTGGTATCGATCGAAAGCGGCACCGCGACGCGCTCGGCAAGCGACTCGAGCAGCGGCAGAACGCGCCGTCGTTCCTCTTCCAGCGGCACTGCCTCGGCGCCGGGACGGGTCGACTCGCCGCCGATATCGATCAGCTCCGCGCCTTCCTCGACCATCTCCTGCGCCCGGGCTACCGCGGCATCGACATCCGTGTACCGGCCGCCGTCGGAAAACGAATCGGGCGTCACGTTGAGCACACCCATGACGAGCGGTTCGGGGCGCGCAAGTCGCTGTCGCAGTCGGAGCGCCGCATTATCCATGGGTCGATCCTCCAGTGGGCCATCCGGGTCGGTCAGTGGATTCAGGTGACGGCGCCGCAACGAAAACGGCCGGCGCACAAGGCGCCGGCCGCGTTACGCTCACAACCACGGGCTCAGTGCTGGCTGGCCGGATCGCCGACCGGCCCTTTACCGCCGGATTCGTCCTCATCCGCGGCCCCGGCCGCACCCTGATCGCCGGCGTTGGGCGACTGATCATCATCCTTCCAGTCCGCCGGAGGACCCGGTTCGCGGCCTTCCATGATCGCCTGGATCTGATGATGATCGATGGTCTCGTACTTCAGCAGCGCGTCGGCCATCGTGTGGAGCTTGTCCATGTTCTCCTTGAGGATCTCCTCGGCGCGCTCGTAGTTGCGGTCGATGAAATGCCGGATCTCTTCGTCGATCGCGTGCTGCGTATCATCCGACATGTTCTTGTGCTGCGTCACCGAACGGCCGAGGAAGACCTCGTTCTCATCCTCACCGTAGGACAAGCGGTCCAAGCTTGTCGGACATACCCCACTTGGTGACCATGTTCCGCGCGATCTGGGTCGCGCGCTCGATGTCGTTCGAGGCCCCGGTCGTCACGCGATCATGACCGAACATCAACTGCTCGGCGATGCGGCCGCCGAACAGGGACGACAGCTGGCTCTCGATGCCCTGCTTCGTGAGGCTGTAACGGTCCTCCTCCGGCAGGAACATCGTGATGCCCATGGCACGCCCGCGCGGGATGATGCTCACCTTGTACACGGGGTCGTGATCCGGCACGAGGCGCCCGACGATCGCATGGCCCGCCTCGTGGTATGCGGTCAGTCGCTTCTCCTCCTCCTTCATGACCATGGATTTGCGCTCGGCACCCATGATCAGCTTGTCCTTGGCCCGCTCGAACTCTTCCATGGTGACGTTCTTGCGGTTGCCGCGCGCCGCGAACAGGGCGGCCTCGTTGACGAGATTCGCCAGGTCGGCACCCGAGAACCCGGGCGTACCGCGGGCGATATCGCGGGGACGCACATCCTCGTCGCAGGGCAGCTTCTGCATGTGCACCCGCAGGATATGCTCGCGGCCGCGCAGATCCGGCAGCGGCACCGTGACCTGGCGGTCGAAACGGCCCGGGCGCAGCAGTGCCGGGTCGAGCACGTCCGGGCGGTTGGTCGCGGAGATCACGATCACGCCCTCGTTGCCCTCGAAGCCGTCCATCTCCACCAGCAGCTGGTTCAGCGTCTGCTCGCGTTCGTCGTGACCGCCGCCGAGACCGGCCCCGCGCTGGCGGCCGACCGCGTCGATCTCGTCGATGAAGATGATGCACGGGGCGTGCTTCTTCGCCTGCTCGAACATGTCGCGCACGCGCGAAGCGCCGACGCCGACGAACATCTCGACGAAGTCCGAGCCCGAGATCGTGAAGAACGGGACCTTGGCCTCACCGGCGATCGCCTTGGCGAGCAGCGTCTTGCCCGTGCCGGGAGGCCCGACCATCAGCACGCCGCGCGGGATCGTGCCGCCCAGGCGCTGGAACTTGCCCGGATCCTTGAGGAAGTCGACCAGTTCGACCACCTCCTCCTTGGCCTCGTCCACGCCGGCCACGTCGTTGAACGTGACCTTGACCTGGTCCTCGCCCATCAGCTTGGCTTTGTTCTTGCCGAAGGACATCGCGCCCTTGCCGGCGCCCCCGCCCTGCATCTGACGCATGAAGAAGATCCACACGCCGATCAGCAGGAGGAACGGGAACCAGCTGATGAATATCTGCGTCAGGATGGACGTGCTTTCCGGCGGCGACGCCTTGATGGTGACGTTGTGCTGGAGCAGATCCCCGACCAGCGCGCTGGTGCTCGTCTCCGGGTTGAAGGTGACGAACTGCTGACCATCGGAGTACTGCCCCTCGATCCGCTGGCCATCGCTCTTGAACAGGACTTCGTCGATACGTCCCTGTTTCACCTGACTGATGAAATCGTTGTACGCCACTTCCTGGCGTTGCGGCGTCGTCTGCCCGAAGTTGTTGAACACGGACATCAGAACGACCGCGATGACAACCCACAGCAGGATATTTTTGAACAGATCGCTCAAGGGGGTACCTCACTCCGTCAGCGGCGCCAAACAGCCGCTTTCAACGTATTGGACCGTACTACAGTTGCCGCCCGGTCGCCACAATATAGACCTCGCGCGAGCGATCGCGGGAGGCCTCCGGTTTGCGGATGCGGACGCTCGCGAAATCGGATTTCAGCGCCCGCGTGAACGCATCGCTGCCCTCACCCTGGAACATCTTCGTCACGAACGCGCCGCCCGGTTTCAATACACGGACCGCGAGATCGTGCGCCAGTTCCGTCAGCGCCATCGACGCCGGCTGGTCCACCGCCGTCACCCCACTCATGTTGGGGGCCATATCGGACATTACAAGGTCGGCCCCATCGCCCAGCGCCTCCAGCAGGGCCGTCAGCACCGCCTCCTCATGGAAATCGCCCTCGATGAACCGGACACCGGCGATCGGATCGATCGGCAGCCGGTCGCTCGCGATGACGAGGCCGTCGTCACCCACCCGGGTGACCGCGTACTGCGACCAGCTACCCGGGCGCCGCCCCGAGGTCCGCAACGCGCATCCCTTTGCCCAGCAGCCGATCCTTGCGATCGAGTTCCATCAGCTTGTACACGGCCCGCCCGCGCCAACCCTCGCTCCGGGCCCGGCGCGTCCACGGATCGGCATGCTGCTCGCGCAGCCACCGCTGGCTGCTCTTGCTACGGGCCATGCCGTCGTCCCGCGCGCCGCGCCTGGCGCAGCGCGAGCAACAGGCCGCGTGCCCGCGTATGGACCCAGAGACCGGCACCGACACCGTACGCCCCCAGTACCGCGAGCTCGCGGGCGCCCTCCAGCCAGTACATGACCAGCGGCGCGCCGATCAACGCGAACACGAGGATCGCCGCCAGTTCACGCTTGATCGCGGCGAGCGCGGCGTCGGCGTCGCGTGCTAGACTCGCGCCGCTTTCAGCCGACCGGTCTTCGCGATGCTCCGCCGTACCCAGATCAGTTTCCTTCGGGCTCAGGCCCATGGCCGCAAGCCCATTGTACGCCTCGGCCAGCGCGGGCTCACCGATGCCGTGGTCAAGGAACTCGAACAGGCGCTCGACGACCATGAACTCGTCAAGATCCGGCTCGCGGCGGCGGGACGGGAAGAACGGCGGGAGATGATCGCAACCCTCTGTGAGCGGACCGGGGCCGAGAGCGTCCAGCAACTGGGCGCCACCGCGACACTCTTCCGTCGCAACGCCGAGCGGCCGCGACTGACGCTGCCCGATTGAAGACCGGCCCGCGCCGGGCAACGCCCGGCGCCTGCGGCGCGAGGGTTGGACCGGGGCGTCACGCGACCCTCATTCGTAGCGGATACCGACAACCTCGTACTCGCGACGCCCGCCGGGCGCATCGACCTCGGCGACATCGCCCTCGCGTTTGCCGATCAGGGCACGGGCGATGGGTGAACTGATCGAAATCAGGCCGCTCTCGATACTCGCCTCACCGTCACCGACGATCTGGTAGGTCACCTCGTCCTCGGAATCGAGATCGAGCAGTTCGACCGTCGCGCCGAATACGATCTTGTCCTTGCCGGCGAGCGTACTGACATCGATCACCTCGGCATCGGCGAGCTTGCCCTCGAGTTCGCTGATCCGGCCCTCGATAAAGCCCTGCTGCTCGCGCGCGGCGTGGTACTCGGCGTTCTCCTTGAGGTCGCCATGCGCGCGCGCCTCCGCGATCGCCTCGATGACCTGCGGGCGATCGACCGACTTCAGGCGATCCAGTTCCTCGCGCATTCTGGCGGCGCCGCGCGCCGTGATCGGGGACCTGCTCATACGATCTCCTGATGCAAATCCTGCAGCCGGCTGACCCGGCCGTCTTCGGGGTACGAGAGCGCCAGACACATCGCCCGTCCACAAGCGATCGTCGTCGCGTACGCCACCCGGTGGTTGAGCGCCTCGCGACGGATGGTGAACGAGTCCGCGATGGCGGACTTGCCCTCGGTCGTGTTGATGATGAGCGCGATCTCGTCGTTCTTGATCAGATCGACGATATGCGGCCGGCCCTCTTTCACCTTGTTGATATGTTTGCAGGGAATACCGGCCGCTTCAACAGCCACGGCCGTACCATGGGTCGCGACGATCTCGAAGCCGAAACGCTGCAGATCGCCGGCGATCTCGGTGGCCGCCGCCTTGTCCTGGTCGCGCACGCTGATGAACGCCTGCCCCGATCGCGGCAACGGATCCCCCGCCGCCATCTGGCTCTTGGCAAAGGCCTCGCCGAACGTCCGACCGACGCCCATCACCTCGCCGGTCGATTTCATCTCGGGACCGAGCAGCGGGTCCACGCCGGCGAATTTGACGAACGGGAAGACCGATTCCTTGACGCTGTAATACGGCGGCGTGACAGAGCCGGTAACCCCCTGTTCCGCCAGCGTCGCGCCGGCCATGCAGCGGGCCGAGATCTTCGCCAGCGGCACGCCGGTCGCCTTGGAGACGAACGGCACCGTGCGCGAGGCGCGCGGGTTCACTTCCAGCACGTAGATGTCATCGCCCTGGATCGCGAACTGCGCGTTCATGAGGCCGACCACGCCGAGTTCCCGCGCCATACCGCGCATCTGCTCGCGCAGGCGCTCCTGAATGGCCTCGTCCAGCGTGTACGGCGGCAGCGAACAGGCCGAATCGCCGGAGTGCACGCCGGCCTGCTCGATGTGCTCCATGATGCCGCCGATGAATACGTCGGTCCCGTCCGAGACCGCGTCCACATCGACCTCGAGCGCATCCTCCAGGAAGCGGTCGAGCAGGACCGGGGAATCGTTCGAGACCAGCACCGCCTCGCGCATGTAGCGCACCAGGTCCTCATCCGAGCGCACGATCTCCATCGCCCGGCCGCCGAGCACATAGGAGGGACGCACCAGCAGCGGATAGCCGATCTGCTCCGCCAGCTCGCGCGCCTCCTCCGGATCGCGCGCCGTGCGGTTCGGCGCCTGTTTCAGGCCGAGCTTGTCGATCATCTGCTGGAATCGGTCGCGGTCCTCGGCCATGTCGATGGACGCCGGTGTCGTCCCGATAATCGGGGCACCGGCGGCCTCCAGCGCGCGCGCCAGCTTGAGCGGTGTCTGGCCGCCGAACTGCACGATCACGCCGGCCGGGCGTTCCGTCAGCAGGATCTCCAGCGTGTCCTCGAGCGTCAGCGGCTCGAAATACAGCCGATCCGAGGTATCGAAGTCGGTCGAGACGGTCTCCGGATTGCAGTTGACCATGATCGTTTCATAGCCGTCGTCGCGCAGGGCGAGCGCGGCATGGACGCAGCAGTAGTCGAACTCGATCCCCTGGCCGATGCGATTCGGCCCACCGCCCAGCACCATGATCTTTTTCCGGGCGGTCGGTTCCGACTCGCATTCGCGCTCGTAGGTCGAGTACATGTAGGCGGTTGCGGTGGCGAACTCGGCCGCACAGGTATCGACCCGCTTGAAGGCCGGACGCACGCCCAGCGCGTGACGATGCGCACGGACCTCGTCCTCGGTGGTCGCCAGCAGCGTCGCCAGGCGATGGTCGGAGAAACCGCGCCGCTTGAGCGCCCACATCCGCTCGGCCGTGATCGCCGCCAGCGAGGCCCCGCGCAGCGAGGTCTCCGTTTCGATCAGGTCGGCGATCTGCACCAGCCACCAGCGATCGATCCAGGTGAGGTCGAACACCTGCTCGACACTCCAGCCGTGCCGGAACGCCTCGGCGACGTACCAGATGCGCTTGTCGCTCGGCTCCTGCAGCTCGCGCCGCAGGGTCGAGGCCAGGTCTTCCGGATCGATATCCGCCGGCAGCACCTCGTTGAGTCCGTCCGCCCCGGTCTCCAGCCCGCGCAATGCTTTCTGCAGCGATTCCTGGAAGGTCCGGCCGATGGCCATGACCTCGCCGACCGATTTCATCTGCGTGGTCAGGCGCGGCGGTGTGTGCGGGAATTTCTCGAACGTAAAACGCGGGACCTTGGTCACGACGTAGTCGATGGTCGGCTCGAACGACGCCGGCACGGCGCCGCCGGTAATCTCGTTGCGCAGCTCATCGAGCGTGTAACCGCAGGCCAGCTTGGCCGCCACCTTCGCGATCGGGAAACCGGTCGCCTTCGAGGCGAGCGCCGAGGAGCGCGAGACCCGCGGGTTCATCTCGATCACGACCAGGCGACCATCGTCCGGATTGACCGCGAACTGGACGTTCGAACCGCCGGTATCGACGCCGATCTTGCGCAGCACCTTCAGCGAGGCGTCGCGCATGATCTGGTATTCCTTGTCCGTCAGCGTCTGCGCCGGCGCAACCGTGATCGAATCGCCGGTGTGCACGCCCATCGGGTCCAGGTTCTCGATCGAGCAGACGATGATGCAGTTGTCCGCGTGGTCGCGGACGACCTCCATCTCGTATTCCTTCCAGCCGAGAACGGACTCCTCCAGCAGGACCTCATGCGTCGGCGACAGTTCGAGTCCGCGCTTGCAGATATCCTCGAATTCCTCGCGGTTGAACGCGATACCGCCGCCGGAACCGCCGAGCGTGAACGACGGGCGGATGATCACCGGGAAGCCGAGTTTGGCCTGTGCCTCCTGGGCCTGATCCCAGGAGTGCGCGATATGCGCGGTCGGCGTATCCAGACCGATCTCGCCCATGGCCACCCGGAACCGCTCGCGGTCCTCGGCCATGTCGATCGCATCCTTGGAGGCGCCGATCATCTCCACGCCGTGTTTCTCGAGCACCCCGTGGCGGTCGAGATCGAGCGCGCAGTTGAGCGACGTCTGCCCGCCCATCGTCGGCAGCAGCGCGTCCGGCTTGCTCCTGCTCGATCACCCGCTCGACCACCGACCAGTTCAGCGGCTCGATATACACCGAGTGCGCCATGCCGGGATCGGTCATGATCGTGGCCGGGTTGGAATTCACCAGGATGACCCGATAGCCCTCCTCGACCAGGGCCTTGCAGGCCTGGGCGCCGGAGTAGTCGAACTCGCAGGCCTGACCGATGACGATCGGTCCGGCGCCGAGGATCAGGATGCTCTGGATGTCGGTGCGTTTCGGCATGGACGTGCCCGTGTCGGTTCGAGGTCCCGCCTGCCCGGAACCTTGCCCGGTGCAGACGCGGGGCGCGGAAATACGATCCCGCGCCCCTGAATGTTCAGCTGCGTACTGGCCTTCCCGGCACGCGGCCGAGGCCGTGGCCTGACGACTGCTATGCGCTGCCCGCGCTGGCGGCGCGGCCATCCATCAGTTCGATGAAGTGATCGAACAGGGGGCGCATATCGTGCGGTCCCGGGCTCGCCTCGGGGTGTCCCTGGAAGCTGAAGGCCGGCTTGTCCGTGTGGTGCAGCCCCTGGGACGAGCCGTCGAACAGCGATACATGCGTGGTACGCAGGGTCGCCGGCAGCGTCTCGAGATCCACCGCGAAGCCGTGATTCTGCGACGTGATCATCACCAGCCCGGTATCGAGGTCCTTGACCGGATGATTGGCACCGTGGTGACCGAACTTCATCTTGGTGGTCCGGGCACCGCAGGCCAGGCCCAGCAGCTGGTGGCCGAGGCAGATGCCGAAGGTCGGGAGATCCGCGTCGATGAACCGCCGGATCGCCTCGATCGCGTAATCGCAGGGCTCCGGATCGCCCGGCCCGTTGGAGAGGAAGACGCCATCGGGCGCGAGAGCGAAGACCTCGTCGGCCGGGGTCTCCGCCGGCACCACGGTAATGCGGCAGCCGCGGTCCGCGAGCAGGCGCAGGATGTTGCGCTTGACGCCGAAATCGTAGGCGACGACGTGGTAGCGCGCGCGTCGCCGGATCGAGCGGTTCCGGATTACCGCCCTCGAGGCGCCAGGTGCCCTCCGACCATGGGTAGATCTCGCGCGTGGAAACCACCCGAGCCAGATCGGTACCCGCGAGCCCGGGAAAGCCGCGGGCCGAGTCGATCGCGGCGTCCTCGTCGGGCGCCTCACCGGCTGCGATACAGCCGGCCTGGGCGCCATGTTCGCGCAGGCGCCGCGTCAGCGCGCGCGTATCGACATCCGCGATCGCGACCACGCCGTTGCGTTCCAGATACGCCGCCAGGCTCTCCTGGTTGCGCCAGCTGCTCGCGACCAGCGGCAGATCCCGAATCACGAGACCGGAGGCCTGAACGTGCGCCGACTCTTCGTCCTCGAAGGTGGTGCCCGTATTGCCGATATGCGGATAGGTCAGCGTGACGATCTGCTGCGAGTACGAGGGATCGGTCAGGATCTCCTGGTAGCCGGTCATCGCCGTATTGAAGACCACCTCGCCGATGGAGTGGCCGTGGGCACCGATCGCACGGCCGCGGAACACGGTCCCGTCCGCGAGTGCCAGGATTGCCGGTACGGTCAAGCGTTTTCTCCTGCCAGACATGCGAAACGGGAAGTTCCTGGCCGGTCCTTCCCGTTTCCGGAATTCTCTCTTGTGCCCCGAACACCTCGTCCGCGAGCGGGCGAATTTTACTGTAGCGCGGCCGCCACGTCCACGAGCGCTTGCCGCACCGGCGTCGGAATCTTCCCCCGGCAACGGATCTACAGCAGCACGGCGAACATGGTCGCGATCCCGAGGAACGAGAAGAACCCCGCGACATCGGTCACGGTCGTCAGGATGATCGACGAGGCCGTCGCCGGATCCTGGCCCATCCGCTGCAGGACGATCGGGACCAGCGCGCCGGCGAGGCCGGCGGCCACCATCGAGAGCACCATCGAGATCGAGATCACCAGCGACAGCCCCCAGGAACCGCTCCAGACGTACACGCCCAGCGCCGTCGTCGCCGCGACCGCAAGACCGTTGATGAGGCCGACCCGCAGTTCCTTGAGCACGACCCGCAGTGAATGCCGCGCCGTAATCTCGCGCAGCGCCAGGCCGCGCATCGTGACCGCCAGCGCCTGGGCGCCGGCGTTGCCGGACTGCCCGGCCACCACCGGCAGCAGGACCGCGAGCGCCGTGTACTGGGCGATCGTGTGCTCGAACAGACCGACCACCGAGGCGGCCAGGAAGGCCGTCAGGAGATTGATCTGCAGCCATGGCAGGCGCTTGCGGACGGCGAACCCGAACGCCGACAGCGCCCGCTCGTCGCGGCTCGCGCCCACCATCGCCTGCATGTCCCCGGCCGCGTCCGCCTGTACCGCCGCGAGCAGCCCGGACTCGGGCACCGTGCCGATCAGGCGGCCCGCCGCGTCGACCACCGGCAGATCGGTGAAACGGCTGTGGCCCAGCAGTTCGACCAGTTCCTCGCGCGGGCTCAGCGCATCCACGCGCGGCCCGAGCGGTTCCGCGAGGTCGGCCAGGGGCGTTTCGAGATCCGCCAGCGCGAGCGCCTGGATCGTCACGCGTGCCTGCGGCGCCTGATCGTCATCGACCAGGAACAGCGAGTGCGAGTCATAGACGCGCAGCGCCCGCAGGCGCTCGGAGGCTTCCGCCACCGTCATTTCACCGCGGAAGAACCCCAGCCGTGGCGCCATCAGCCGCCCGGCGCAGTCCGGCGGGTATTCGAGCAGTTCGCGCAGTTCCGCGGCGATGGCGGGATCCAGCGATTCCAGCCAGCCGGCCCGGCGTTCAGGCTCCATCTGCGACAGCAGCGCGCTCGCCACCGCCGGTTCCAGTTCCGCCAGCAGCGCGCTTGCCTGCGCCGCCGGCAGCGCTCCCAGCAGGCGCTCGGCGGCGAACGGGCTCAATCGTTCCCACACCGGTCGCAGGACATGAACGGAGTGGGACGCCAGGCTCGCGATCGCCTCGGCCGGCGCCATATGCTCCAGGGTACGGGCGGCCTCGCCCGGGTATTCGCGCAGATAGCGCGCCGTCAGCGCGTGGCCGGCAGTGACCGCATGCATATCAGACACCATTGCCTCCCCGTCCCGTGATCAGCCCCGCAAGCGTCCGTCCGAGCCCGGACGCCGCGGCGCCATAGGCGCGCACCAGCACGCCCCCCGGTCCCGGTCCACTCGAGAGCGCTCCGACCGGTTCACGCCGCGCGGCCACGACCCGCGCGAGGGTGATCGTCCCGACCAGTCCTCCGGCGCTGTCGACCACCGGCCGCTCGGGCCAGCCTTCCCATCCATCCGCGATGTCGACCTGTGTCAGCGGCGTATCGGCGGCGATCGGGGCACAGTCCCGGTCCACCAGGGTGTCGATCAGACGCTCGCCGGGGATTTCGAACAGCGCGGCCAGCGGCACCACGCCCAAGCTGGCGCTGCATTGCATCGATCACATAGAGCTGGACCGCTGACTGCGTTCCCGTCGCGCGGACCAGCGCGATCGCCTCGGACACGGTCGTCCCGGCGCGGGCGGCAGGCGTATCCACATGCATGTGGGCGCCCACCAGCGTCGCCACGAACCGCAACTGGCGCCGCAATGCCCGCGCGCGCCGTGCCGGCAGTTCCCGGAGGATCGCCTCGCGCAGCGGCGGTGCGATCGCCCGCAGGCAATACGGGCAGCGCTCGGCCGGGATCGCCTCGATCAATGCCGCCGCGCCCGCCGGATCCATGCAGGCCAGCGCGCGGCCGGCGCGCCACGGGATCATCGCCGCGAGCGGCCCGGCCGCGACGCGCACCGGCACGGTGGCGAGGAACTCGCCGACCGCGGCCGGCTCCAGCCGTTCGAGGACCCGGGCGGCATCCACGGGCCGCGATCGCAGATACGCCAGGGTCAGGGCGCCGGCATCAGTCATCGTCGGCGGGCGCCAGCAGGGTGACCGGCTGCTCGTGGAAGGCCCGGGCCGGCACGATCACCCGGCCGTCGCCGGTCGCGAGGACGACGCTCGTCGCCGTCAATTCCGTCACCTCGCCCTCGATCTCGCCGATGCGCACGCGCTGATGCAGCTGGCAGTGCTGCTGCAGGCCCTGGGCACCGACGATATTGCGCACGACATCGACCGCCCCGAGCGCGAAGGCCAGGGTCAGGGCCCCGCCGAGCGACGCCGCGACGACAACGATCAGGGCCACCGGCAGGGTCGTGTCGAGCCCCATCTGGCCCACGCCGAGCACGATCGCGACCGTCAGGACGCTCGCCTGCACGACGCGGCCGAGCAGCCGGCCGCGCGCACCCCCCGAGCGGCGCCACGGTCGCGCTGGTCAGCTGCCCGAGCAGGATGCTGCCGGCAATCCCGAGCACGATGATCAGCCCGCCGGCGAGCAGCGCCGGCAGGAACGCGGCCACCCGCGCCAGCCATTCGCTGACCGCATCGAGACGCAGCGCCGCCGCGATCCCGACCAGGAAGAGGAATACGACCACCCAGAACGCGAAGTCGCCAAGCACGCGGGCCGTGGTCGGGGTGACGCCGAACAGCGAGGCGGCGCGCGCGGGCATGCGCTCGATCAGGCGATTCAGGGCGCTGCAGGCGCGTTGCACCAGCACCCGCGCGAAGCGCGCCACCAGCCAGCCGAGCAGTCCGAGGACGAGCGCCGCGGCCAGATTGGGCAGGAAGCCCGCGATCTCTCCGAGCGCCCGGCTCGCCGATACGGCCGGTTGTTCCAGCCAGGATGCGTCCTCGTTCATTCGTTTGCTCCTTCAGCCCGGCGTCGATCCGCGTCGGCACGACTCACGTCGACGGCGGTAACCGCCTCGTCCAGCAGGCTGGTCGCGAAGATGCCCCGGCCCAGCGTGAAGCGGAGCTCGAGATCCGTGCCCTGCCAATCCCAGGCGAGGTCCGGCGCGGCCGCGCGGAGTGCGCGGCGACGCGCCTGCATATCGATCCGCTCAAGGCCTTCGCGCAGTTCCGACTCGTCCGCGAGCCACGCGCGTTCCCGCTCCGCGACAGCCGGCCCAACCGGCTGCTTTCCGGTCCCCCATAGCGGGCCGGTCACATCCAGATCGAAGCGGTCGTGCCGGCTTTCGATATCGTCCTCGTCGCCGCGGTATTCGAAGACCGAGTTCGTACCCGCGAGCATCAGGGCGTCCCCGGGCGCGGGGCGGATCCAGCTGCCGTCACGCACGCGCGCGTCCAGGACCCGGTTGAACAGCCAACTGCGGGCGGCCGACAGGTGTATTCCCCGTGCCCGCTTGACGGCATCCGGGGCCAGCAGCCGCCGCGCCCTGCGCAGGTTCTCGCCACCATAGCCGAACCGCTGCGGACCGAAATAGTTGGGAAAACCACCGTCCCGCACGGCGGCAAGGCGTTCGTCGATCGCCGCACGATCGCCCTCGACCGCCCGCAGGCGCAGCACGAATCGATTCGCCCGATGGCTGCCGATCCGCAGCTTGCGGTTATGCCGGACGGCGGACTCGACGATCCCCGTGGCCGGGTCGAGATCCGACCAGTCGGGGTCCTCCCGGCCGGGCAGATGGACCGAGAACCATTGCGCCGTAACCGCGTGCCGGTCCTTCATGCCGCTGAAGCCAACGGCCCCGCGACGCACGCCCGCGAACCGGGCCAGCGCGTGCGCCACGTCCTCCGTATTGGCCCCGCGCTTGCGCAGCCAGAGCCAGGCGTGCTCGCCGCCGCCACCGGGTTCGAAACCGAGCACCTCCTCGACCCGGAAATCGGCCGCTTCGGTACGCAGATCGCCCCGCCCGCCGGGACCGCCCCAGGCACGCGCGAACGCCGTCATGGCTCGACTCCCCCGTCCGTCTCGATACTGTAAAGCAGATCCGCGCTCGCCGCCGCGCCGCTGCGGGCCTCCACGGACCATCGCCGGGTCAATTCGTAGCGCATGCGCACACTGTTGGCCTGCTCGGCGAGACCGATACCATAGCCGACATACAGGCGCGGCGAGAGGTAGCGCCCGAGGACCAGCGAGGCGCCTTCGGCCGTGCCCGGTTCGCCGCGATCGACGCTCACCTCCTGAATCCCGAGCTGGCCCGCGATCGCCTGCCCCTGTTCGGAGGTCGCGAGCGCCGCGGCCGCGGCCGCCATCGCACTGCGCTCGCTGCCGGAGCTCTCGCCGAGCGGAACCCCCGCGATCAGGTACGACAGTTGCTGCGACTCGGGCAACGGCGGTTCCGAGAACAGGGTCGCGCGGGGTTGGCGCAGGGTGCCGCGGACGTTCACGCCCACGGTGACATCGCGCGGGCGGCGGACGGCACGGACATCCAGCCCGGGATCGGCGACCGGGCCGCCATCGAACAGCACGCGGCCGCGCTCGATCTCGAGCGACTGGCGATAGATCGTGTAGGTCCCTTCTTCCACGCGCAGTTCTCCATTCGCCGTGGTCAGACGGTCCGGGCGTTCACGGATATCGATGTTGCCGCCCAGACGCCCCTCGAGACCGAATGCATCGACGCGCACGTCGCTCCCGAGATCGACACCCACGTCGGCGAAAATCTGCCAGCCTGCCACCGTCTCCGGCTCACCCTCGTCGCTGACGATGACGGCATCCGGACTCGTCTGGACGGCACCCGAGATATCGCGGGGCTCAATCCGGGCGAACGGGACGGCGACGCTGCCGTCCACGCGAATCTCCCGTCCTTCCACACGCCAGCGCAGATCCGGCGACAGATCCAGCGCCAGTTCGGGTACGGATACCGCCGTGAACGCCTCGCCGGTAATCCGGCCCTCGCCGGACCACGCGCCATCATCGCCGCGGCGGAGATCGATCACGGACTGCAGTTGCCCGTCGCCGGAGCGCCCGCCGAAACGAACGCGGAAGCCGCGACCGATGGTCTCCAGACCCAGATCCAGTTCGGTGATTTCCGTGCCGAGCGGGATGATGGTCACGCGCCCCTCTTCCAGCTCCGCATTGCCCTCAAGCTGCGGATCGCCGAGTGTGCCGCCGAGGCCGATATCGGCAATCAACCGGCCGTCGACTCGACCGATCGCCGGCACTACACCCGCGATCAGGGCCAGTTCCTCCACGCGGGCCTGAACGCGCCCGCTCAGCGTGGCGGTATCGCCGCGCGCGATACCGACGGTCGCCGCCAACCGCCCACCGTCCGCCAGCGGCAAGGTCAACCGTCCATCGATACGGTCTTCGCCGAGGGTCGCTTCGATACGCCCGGCCTCCCACGCGAGCAGGGTTTCCGTTTCTTCGTCGATCACGCCGCTTACCTGACCGGAGGTGATATCGAGGCGGGCCTCACCCGTGATGGGCCCCTCGCCGCCCGCGAGGTCGGCACGCAGATCGAGGACCCCCTCATACTCCAGATCCCGGGGCCCGAATGCGCCGATCCGGGCCAGCGGGACCCCGGTGGCTTCGAGCCGGGCCGACCAGGCGGCGGCTCCGCCCTCTCCCCGCAGACAGACCCGTGCCGGATCCTGCAGCAGACAGATGTTACCGGCCGTGGCCCGTCCATCGACCCAGCGCACGGGCGCCGGTTCGGCCAGTGTCCACGCGGAGCGTTCCCGCGGGACGAGCCGGAGCGTTTCCAGCCGCCCGCGCCAATCGGTGCCGTCCAGCGCGCCCGTCGCGGCGAGATCGACATCGCCGCGCGGCCCCCGCGCCGTCAGGTCCAGCCGGTGCTGTCCCGGTCGACCCGCGAGCGTCGCCGAGACCGCCTCTACCGATTCGGCGCCCGCCTCGATATCGGTCAGCGACAGTTCGAGCGATGAGTCGCGATTTTCATCGAGCACCGCATCAGCGCGCAGCGAGAGTGCCCCGATCCGCAGCGTCTCCCACTCGAGATCCCCGCCCTGGAGTCGCGCGGTGACGGCCGGGGCCGCGGGCGTCCCCTCGATCCTGCCCTCCCCCGAGATCCGGCCCGCGACCAGACCGGTCAATGCCTGCAGGTCCGGAATATCCGCGGACCAGTCGATCGCCAGGCGGTCCCCGGCCTCACCGCTCACCCGTACCCGGGATTCACCCGCCTCCAGGCGCAGCCCCGGGATGGCGAGCACGCCATCCGCATAGCGGGCCGATCCGCTGCCTCCCACGGGGCGCCCATCGAGTTCGCCCCCGAGCCGATCGAGTGTCACGTCCGCGGCGATACCGCCTTCATCCCAGCGCGCATCCGCGCGCAGCAGCGCGTCGATGCGGCCCGCGACCGCCGCGCCGAAACGCTCCGGATCGAGGTCCGTCAGTTCCGCCTCGACACGCGCCTCTCCGGGGGCCTGCCAGCGCACGCCCCCATCCAGTTCAACCCGAGCCCCGCCCCAGTCCACGCGGGCCTCGAATCCGTCCAGGCCGCTGCCGGTCCCGGTCCCCGTGATGCGCAATTCCGCGGCTTCCGTCGGTCCCGCGTCGGGCACGGCGACGTGCGCACCGGCCTGCAGGGAATAATCATCGAGGGTCCCCTGCAACGCGATCCGGCCTTCGGGACTTCGTGCGGTGGGCACATCCGTGAGCGGCCATTGCAGATCCCGCCAGTCCAGCGTCACGTCGAAGCGCGGTTCGGGACCGGCATATGCCAGGCTGCCGCGCAACGTGGCGCGCCGTTCGTCGGCGCCGGCCGGGCGCAGGGTGACGTGCCCGATGCGCAGCGTTTCGGCATCGGCGTCGAGGTCGAGCTGGCCGTCGTAAGGCCCGCCCGGCACATCGTACAGACCGAAACGCCCCTGCACGGACGCACGCTCCAGGGTGCCCTCGAGTGCGAGGTCGGCGCTCGCGGCAAGCGCCGGCGCGTCGTCCAGCCAGTCCTGCGGCCGGGTCTTCGCGATACCGATGTCCGCACGCCAGGTCGGCGTTTCTCCGAACAGCCGCAGCGCCGCGTTGACGGTGACCGCGGTCGGCGCCGTCAGCTCATGTTCGACGCGCAGATCCGCAATGGTCCCGCTGAAACGGCCACGGCCGGCCAACGCCGGCAGACCGCCACCCGGCGCCCAGTCCCAGTCGATGCGTCCACTGACGGGATACGGGGCGGCCGGTTCCGTCGCCAGATCGGCCTCGACACGTCCCGCCGGCGCTTCCACCAGGAGGGATTCGACCGCCAGCTCGTCGGGCCCCGCGCGGACACCGAAAGCGAGCCGGTCGATCCGGTGTTCCGTCCCGTCGGCCATGCTCAGCTGGATCGGCGCCGCCGAGAAACGGTCGACACGGATCCCGACCGGCACCACCAGCTCATCGGGCAACGCCGGGATCGCCGGGCCCGCATCCGCGCCCGCCGGCGCCTCGGTCTCGGCGAGCGTGACGGTGACCTCGTCGAGCGCGAGGTCATGCACGTGAACCGTGCCGGTGAGCAGCGCATCCGGGGCCCAGTCGAGGTCGATCCGAGCGACGCTCAGGTCCGCCGCGGGTGTGCGCACCTCCAACCCCTCCACCCGCAACGGCCCGATCAGGCGCCCTTCCGCGGACTCGATCCGAGTCCCATCGGGTAACCACGGCCGGGCCTGCGACAGCGCGAACTGCAGGCCGGACGGTGTCGCCACCAGCCACGCCAGGACTGCGGCCAGCACCAGGACCACGACCAGGACCAATGCGCCCAGAGCCAGCGCGAACCGCCGGAACCGGCGCCGGCGGCGATCCGAAGGGCGCTCGCGTCCCGCATTCGCGGACTCGGAGTCGGACTCGTTCAAAGATCCACCCCGAGGCTCAGATGCAGGCGCGGCGATTCATCGCCATCGATCGCCCTCGCCACATCGACCCGGAACATGCCGACCGGGGAGCGGTAACGCAGACCGACACCCGCCGCTCTGCGCAGATTGACGCTCCAGTCGTTCATCGCATTACCCGCATCCATGAAGACCGCCGCGCCCCAGTTGCCCGTGATCAACTGTTCCAGTTCGATACTGCCGACGGCGAGATGACGCCCGCCGATGACGTCCCCGTCTTCGTTGACCGGGCCGAGCGACTGGTAGTCGAAGCCGCGCACGCTGTCGTCGCCACCGGTGAAGAAGCGCCGCGACAGCGGCAGGCGATCGACATCGTCGACCTCCACCGTGCCGATTTCGCCCCGCAGCAGCAGACGCCCCCCATCCCAGAGCCGCAGGACCCCATCACCCTGCAGGCGCCCGCGCAGGAAACTCACATCGGAACCGAGCGTCTCGGCGCCGCCACTGAGGTACCCGCCCAGGCGGAAACCCCGGGTGGCATAAATCGGATCATCGAAACGACTGTAGCTCAGCCCCGCGCCGGGCATCACGAGATTGCGCTGTGTGGTCTCGTCACCGATCGTGTCCTCGTTGCGCTGATAATCGAGCGACACGCTGGCCTGGTAGCGCCCGCGCTGCTCGATACGCCGGGCACCGATCTCGAACTGGCGTGTCTCCGCGTCACCGATCTCCTCGGTACCCAGTGAACTCTCGAACACGAGTCGCTCACGCGCCGGGTCCGCCAGCGGGATGCGGTAACGCGCGCTCAGGCGATTGCTGACCTCGGCCACTTCGACACGCGTGTCGAACGAGTGCCCGGAGCGATTGAACCGCCGGTTCTCCCAGCCGGCACTGACACGGGCGCCCGTATTGGTCCCGAAGCCGATACCGAAGGTGTAGCGATTCCGTGGCCGCGGTTCCAGCCGCACCCGGACCGGCACGCGCCCGGCGCGCGCCTGGTCGCGCTGGGGCCGCACATCCACGCGCAGGAAATAGTCACTGTCATCGAGGGCGTACTGCAGATCGAGCACACGCTCGCTTTCCCATGGATCGCCGGGCTCGAACGGAACGAACCCGCGGAGAAACCCGTCATCCAGTTCGTTCTGTTCGAACGTGACCTCGCCGAACGCGTAGCGTTGGCCGCTGTCGAGAACCAGTTCGGCACGCGCCTCGAGTGCCTTCGGATCGATCTGCAGGACGTTGCTCTTCCAGGTCGCGTCGAAGTACCCGCGTGCCGCCGCGAGTTCCATGATGCGCTGTTTGGCAGTGTCGTAGTCCGCGTGAACCAGGGGTTCACCTTCGGCAAGGACGAGCTCATCCCGCAGGTCGGCGAACGCCCTGTCATCCGCCGCCTCACCGCGGATATCGATCGTCACCTCCGTGAATTTCACGCGCGGCCCCGGATCGATCCGATAGCCGGCCTGCCACGCGCCATCATCGTCGCGCACGAGATTCGTATCGATTTCCGGCTGGTAGTGCCCGAACGGCTCCAGCGCCCGCCGGATCTCATCCGGCGCCCGCCGGTGCAGACGACGGACCGATCGCTCGGTTACCTCCTCATCATCGCTGCGATCAGCGGCGATCGACAGCATTGCACGGACGTTGTCCAGCAGGGCTCCTTCAACCCCCTCGATCGCGACATCGACCGCCTCGGCGTGCGCGCTGCTCCACCAGACCACGCTGGCCAGCGTCAGAATCATCCCCGCCAGCGGACGTTTCAGTCGCGGCATACGGCCGTCGCCATCGGTGTGCATTGCCAGCGAGCAGAGGACTCGCCCGTCACCGCGCCGGTCGCGTCGAAGCGGCGTTCATGACAGGTGGCGAAACCCTCGGCGTCAATGTGCAGGACCGTCGAGCAGCGTGTACCGAACACCGGATCCCGGATAAAAATCGGCCGTCGATCCCCGTCGCCGGCACCGGGCTCCGCTGCATCCGCGAGGGCCGCGAAGATATCTTGCGGATCGCCCGCGGCGGCAAGCAGCGATCCGATCCGCCGCCGGGCGCGCATGCTGCGCGGGTCCTCGACATCCAGCCCGCTGTTATCGACCGTGTGCAACCCGGGGCCGAGGGCGACCGGCGTATCGCTCACCCGGGCGCAATAGTGGAGTCCGGCCGCGGAACCGCCGAGCAGGTGAAATCCCGCGTAACGCTCGCGCTCGGCCACCAGCGCATGGACCCGCGCCGTCGGATCGGAACTTTCCAGAAAACCGGGCACGAGCTCCCCGCGCGACGGTGCGCCCGCGGGTGGGGAAAAACGATGATCGTTGAGCACCGCCGCGAAGCGGCCGTCGGCCCCGACACCGAACCAGGCGCCGCCGGCAACGCGGTCCCGCCCCGCGAGCAGACCAGGGCGATCGGACCACCAGCCCAGGGCATCCGCCGGTCGATCGTGGCGTTCGTCACGATTGGCGGCCACGATGATCGGCACATCGCCACGGGGATCGACTGCGACCAGAACAAGGCACATCCGGGAGGCCTCTTGCCGAACCGCCGGTGCGCGACCGGGATCCGGGAAAATGTGTACCGCCGGGCCCTGATGGATCAGGCGCCGGCGACATCCGCCGGGATCGCCCAGTGCCAGGGTTCGTAGACAATCCCGTGCGCGTTTTCGCGCGGATAGGATAGCGCGAAACCGAACCGCTCGGCGTTACGCGTGAGCCATGTGAAGGCATCGGTCTGTTCGAAGGCCTCGGTCAGAGGCGGAACGCCCGGCACGCCGAGATCGATCGCCCGCCCGCCGTGATGCTCCGAATAACCGGGGGCCGCGTTGACCGCGAGGATCTCTTCGATCAATTCGCCGCGCGCGAGCTTGCGCTCGATCAGGCCGCGCTGGTAATCGACGCTGCGCCACGCCGACACGAGGACGAGACGGATCCCGTCCCCCTCCGCCGCCGCCTCCATCGAGGCCCAGCGTGCCGCGGCATAAGGCTCAAGCCAGTGACGCCGGTCGGTGCGTCCGGGTGAGACCTCGACGAGCGTCTCCGGTTCCCGCACCAGCGGCAATCCCGTACGCTCGGCGTAATCCCCCGGCACCCCGAGTTCGCGGTGGACCGCGGCGACGTGATCGGCAAAAGTGTCCGTGCTCATTCGCTCAGGAACAGCGCCTGCAGCATCGCCGACACCAGCAGCGCCCCGAAAACACCAGCCCCCGCAAAGAGGGCGCCACGCAGAACACGCAGATGCAGTTCCGTGCGCGGCGTACGCAGCGCGCCCCAGAGGCAGAAGCCCGCCAGAATCCCGAGTGCCAGAAACGTCCGCACGGCGTATCTCCATTCAGCAAAGGACGCGGCGCACACCGGTGGCCGCTACGGGGCAATCGTAACCTTTCACCGAACGCCGTTCAGCCAAGCGCCTCGACGCGGATCCGCTGCACCTTGCCGATGATCGAATCGAGCGCCTCGAACTGCTCGATGGCCTCGTTGATGCGCTTCTCGACCACGCGCCGCGTGAGCATGATCAACGGCACGGTCGTCTCACCGGGTCCGGGCTCCTTCTGCAGGATCGCCTCGATGGAGATATCGAGATCGCCCATGATGCGCGAGACCTGCGCCATGACCCCGGGCCGGTCCGCGGCCTGCAGACGCAGGTAGTACGCGGTCTCTATATCCTCAACGGGCATGACCGGGAGATCCGCGATCTGGTCGGGCTTGAAGGCCAGATGCGGAACCCGGTTTTCCGGATCGCCCGTCAACGTGCGCACGACATCCACGACATCCGCCACCACCGCCGAGGCGGTCGGCTCCGCACCGGCACCGGCACCGTAGTACAGCGTCGGTCCCAGTGCATCGGCATGCACCACGACGGCATTCATCACCCCATCGACGCTGGCGAGCAGACGGCGCTCGGGGATCAGCGTCGGATGCACCCGCAGCTCGACATGGCCGTTGGTGCGGCGCGCGATCGCCAGGTGCTTGATCCGGTAACCCAGCTCTTCGGCATACGTGACGTCGTCGCGCGTGACCCCGCTGATGCCCTCCATATACACCCGGTCGTACTGCAGCGGGATCCCGAACGCGATGGAACCGAGGATGGTGAGTTTGTGCGCCGCGTCGATGCCATCGACATCGAACGCCGGATCGGCCTCGGCATACCCGAGACGCTGCGCCTCCGCCAGCACGTCGGCGAAGTCCCGGCCATGGTCGCGCATCTCGGTGAGAATGAAATTGCCCGTACCGTTCACGATCCCGGCGAGCCAGCGGATGTGATTGCCCGCGAGCCCTTCACGGATCGATTTGATGATCGGAATCCCGCCGGCGACCGCGGCCTCGAAGGCCACCATCACGCCCTTGCGCTGCGCGGCGGCGAAGATCTCGTTGCCCTGGAGGGCGATCAGTGCCTTGTTCGCGGTCACGACATGCTTGCCGTTCTCGATCGCGCGCATGACCAGCTCGAACGCCGGTTCATGGCCGCCGATCAGCTCAATGATGACCTCCACGTCCGGATCGTCGACGACGGTCCGCGGATCCTCCGAGAGGCGGATATCCTGGGTGGCCAGCCCCTCGAGCCGCGCTCGGCTGCGTACCGAGGCGTGACTGACGACGATGCCACGGCCCGCGCGACGCGCGATCTCGTCGGCGTTGCGCTGCAGTACGGTCAGGGTGCCACTGCCGACGGTGCCAAGGCCGAGCAGGCCGATTTTCACGGGATTCACGAATGGTTCTCCTGAAAGACATTGTCCTGGCGGAACAGGTTGCGGATGCCCCGCAGCGCCTGACGGGTGCGGTGCTCGTTCTCGATCAGCGCGAGGCGCACGTGGTCGTCGCCGTACTGGCCGAAGCCGATCCCCGGCGAGACGGCCACCTTGGCCTCCGCGAGCAGCTTCTTGGCGAACTCCAGCGAGCCCATATCGCGGTATGGCTCGGGGATCCGGGCCCACACGAACATGGTTGCGAGCGGTTTCTCGACAGGCCAGCCCAGCGCGTTGAGCCCATCGCAGAGCGTGTCGCGACGCCGCTGGTACATCGCGCGGATCTCGTCCACGCAGGACTGGTCGCTCTCCAGTGCGTGGATCGCCGCCACCTGGATCGGCGTGAACATGCCGTAGTCCAGGTACGACTTGATCCGCGCGAGCGCGGCGATCAGATCCGGATTGCCGCAGACGAAGCCAACCCGCCAGCCCGGCATGTTGTAGGTCTTGGACAGCGAATACGTCTCGACCGCGATCTCGCGCGCCCCCGGCACCTGCAGGATCGAGGGCGCCCGATAGCCGTCGAACACGATCTCCGCGTAGGCGATGTCGTGCACGACCCAGATACCGTATTCCCGCGCCATCGCGATCACGCGCTCGAAGAACGCAAGGTCGGCGGTGTGCGCCGTCGGGTTGCCGGGGAAATTCAGCACCAGCATCTTCGGCCGCGGCCAGGAATCGGTGATCGCCTTTTCCAGCTCCGCGAAGAAGTCGACTTCCGGTGTCAGCGGCACATGCCGGATGTCCGCACCGGAGATCACGAAGCCATAGGGATGGATCGGATAGGCCGGATTCGGCACCAGCACCGCGTCCCCGGGACCGGTGGTCGCCAGCGCCAGATGCGCGAGCCCCTCCTTGGAGCCGATGGTGACGATCGCCTCGCTGTCCGGGTCCAGCTCGACATCGAACCGGTCCTTATACCAGCGGGTGATCGCACGCCGCAGCCGCGGGATCCCGCGCGACACCGAGTACCGATGGGTATCGCCGCGCTGCGACGCCTCGTTGAGCTTGTCGACGATATGCTGCGGCGTCGGCTGGTCGGGATTGCCCATGCCGAAATCGACGATGTCCTCGCCGCGCGCCCGGGCGGCCGCCTTCAGATCGTTGACGATATTGAAGACGTACGGCGGTAACCGCTCGATACGGGGGAACTGTTTCTCCACGACCGCTGGATCTCCGGGGCTGACGGGCACACGGGCTACGCCGCAAAACCGGTCATTATACGGGCGATGACCCTGAAAGGGCCAAGGGTGCGGGTGCGGTGTGCCCGGGATCGGGACCAGAAGTCAAAATCGCCTCTCGCCAAGCACGCGGAGCACGCCAAGAAAGGCAATAGCAAAGAAAGCCCTGGATCGGTCGGTCCGATCGACACCGTTCCTTGCGTTCTTTTTGGGGTTTCTTGGCGCGCTTGGCGTGCTTGGCGAGAGGCGATTTTGACTTTCTGCCATGGCCCGATCCATGCATGATCCGGGCGAAAAGATTTGCATCGATCGCCGGCTCGGTCATCATACGGACCCGCCCCCGCATGTGGCGCCAGCGGCGGTGGTCAGACCGGGATTCCGCCCTTCCACGGGCACCGATACAGGGAAACCGCAATGCCGACGGAACCGTTCCTCGGAATCGCCGACCCGTTCAGCATGCTCACGCACGGTCTCGGAGCGGCTGTCGCGCTGGCGATGTCCGGGCGCCTGATCGCGCGTGGAAGCGGGCGCGGCGCACGACTCGCGCTCGCGGTGTTCGCCGGCGGCTGCATCCTGGTGCTGGCCACCAGCGCGATCTATCACGTCTTCGGCCACGACACGGCCGTGGGCGCGATCTTCCAGCGCCTCGACCATGCCGCCATTTTCGTGCTGATCGCCGCCACTTTCACCCCCGTTCACGCCATCCTTTTCCGCGGACCGTGGCGCTGGGCGGTGCTGGTGGGGGTCTGGAGCGCGGTCGTGATCGCCATCCCGCTGAAGACCGTCTTCTTCGACGCCCTGCCCGAATCGATCGGCCTGTCAATCTACCTCGGCATGGGCTGGCTCGGCGCTGGCAGCGTCTGGATCCTGTGGCGACATCTCGGCTTCGTTTTCATCCGGCCCGCGATCGCGGGCGGCCTCGCGTACACCATCGGCGCCCTCGTGGGGATCACCGGTACGCCGAACCCCGTGCCGGGCGTCATCGGATCGCACGAGCTGTTCCACTGCGCATCGCTGGCCGGGTGTCTGGTTGTTCTGGCGTTTCATGGCCGGGGTCGCGCGCGCGCCCGCGATCGGCTACCCGTTCGCGCGTATACTGCTACCGCACCCGAGGGCGCGGCCGAAGCTGTCGTGAACAGGTATGAGAATACCGCCTGAGGCCGACGTCTCGCCCAGGCTGTTATAATGATCTCGAAGCATCAATTGACTGCCTATCGACGGATTCCGCGATGAAGGTCAGCCTCGACACCGGCACCGCCTCCCACCTGATCAAGGCGTACGGCGCCGGCAGCATCCAGATCAATGAAACCGTGTACACGCGCGACCTGATCGTGATGCCGGAATCGATCGAATCCGAGTGGGCATCCGCACCGATCGCTGAGCTCACCACCGATCATTTCGCCGCCGTCCGCGACTATGCGCCGGAAATCCTGTTGCTTGGAACCGGCGACACCCAGATCTTTCCGCCCGCCCGTCTGATGGCGGAACTCGGTCGCCTGGGCATGGGCCTGGAAGTGATGGACACGCCAGCCGCCTGTCGGACATACAACGTGCTCATGTCCGAAGACCGGCGTGTCGCCGCCGCGCTCATGATGATCGAGGCCGAACACGGCTGAACCCGTTCGCGGCCGGCGTTGACCGACCGCGCCGCATCACGCGCCGAACATCGCTTCCAGTGAATAGCCTCGCGCTTCGAGCGTGTGTCGGAGTTTTTTCAGGGCCTCGATCTGGATCTGGCGTACGCGCTCGCGGGTAATCCCCAGTTCGCGCCCGATCTGTTCCAGCGTGGCGGTGTTGTGGCCGCGCAGACCGAATCGACGCACGACCACCGCCTTTTGCTTGTCCCCGAGTTCGTCAAGCCAACCATCGAAGCGGCCACGAACATCCTCATTCTCATAAACACTGGCGGGATCGGGCGTATCCTCATCGGGGAGCAGATCAACCATCGGTTGTTCGCTCTCACTGGAGATCGCGACGTCGACGGAAGCGACCCGCTGGTTGTAACGCAGCAGCCGCTCGACCTCGGCCAGCGGCCGATTCATCAATTCGGCGATTTCGTCCGCGGTAGGCTCGCGTTCAAGCCGCTGCCGGAGCTGCCGTCCAGCGCGCAGCCAGGTGTTGATTTCCTTGGTGATATGGATCGGCAACCGGATCGTCCGGGTCTGATTCATCAAGGCCCGCTCGATGGTCTGGCGAATCCACCAGGTGCCGTACGTGGAGAAACGGAACCCGCGATCGGGGTCGAACTTGGTGATCGAGTGCATGAGCCCGAGATTGCCCTCCTCGATCAGGTCGAGCAGCGGTAATCCACGATTCATGTAGCGCCGCGCGATCTTGACCACCAGGCGCAGGTTCGACTCGATCATGCGGCGTCGCGCCGCATCGTCCCCCGCCTGGGCGGCCCGCGTGAGCGTACACTCCTCTTCCGCCGTCAATAGCGTCGTTCGATCCAGCGCGCGCAGGTACATACGGGTCGCGTCCGGTTCCGGGCCGACCGCCGCCGCTGCCACTCGGGACCTGGGAATCGTGCTGTCAATCGATTCCGGTTCCGACACGGAGGTATCGAGATCTTTTTCAACTGCCTGCTGACTGCCCATTTCGGTCATCCGTATCCAAAGTGCCCAACAATATTGAACCGCCGATACAGACGTGATGCTGACAAACGTCAAAAGCCAGGCATCTATATAGCCCGGAATGGAAGAGTCCACAGGAATAAAACGACGGAATCACGGGTACCGTGTCGCCGGAAGGTCAAAATGGGTGAGATACGGGGAGAATCGCACGGTCACCGGTACGCCGGGCCCCGAACAGGGCCCAGAAGAACGGGACCGGGTCAGGGGTAAAAGAGCGTTTCCACGGAGTAGCCACGCCCCTCGAGGATCCGGCGCAGCTTCTTGAGCGCGTCGAGCTGGATCTGGCGGACGCGCTCGCGCGTCACGCCGAGTTCGCGCCCCACCTCCTCGAGGGTTGCACTCTCGTACCCGCGCAGACCAAAACGCCGGATCACCACCTCGCGCTGCTTCTCGCCAAGCTCGTTCAGCCACTCGTCAAAATGCGACTGCACATCGGCGTTCTCGAGCATGACCGCAGGGTCGGGCGTGGCCTCGTCCGGCAGCAGATCGAGCAACGGCCGCTCGCTGTCCTGTGACACGGGGACATCGACCGACGACACCCGTTCGTTGTAGCGCAACAGGCGCTCGACATCGGCGAGCGGGCGATTCATCAGCTCGCTGATCTCTTCGGGAGTGGGCTCGCGCTCGAGCTGCTGACCCAGTCGGCGCGCCGCCCGCAGATACGTGTTGATCTCCTTGATGATATGGATCGGCAGCCGGATCGTGCGCGTCTGGTTCATCAGCGCACGTTCGATGGTCTGGCGGATCCACCAGGTCGCGTAGGTCGAGAAGCGGTAGCCCAGTTCGGGATCGAATTTCTCGACCCCGTGCATGAGACCGAGATTGCCCTCTTCGATCAGATCGAGCAGGGGCAGCCCCCGGTTCATGTACCGGCGCGCGATCTTGACGACGAGGCGCAGATTGGATTCGATCATCCGGCGCCGGGCCTGTACATCGCCCTGCTGGGCCTTGCGCGCCAGATCCCGTTCTTCTTCGGCGGTCAGCAGGGTGGAGAACTCGATCGCCTGCAGATACATCCGGGTCGCATCGGCCTCGCGCGCACCGAATTTCCTGTCGACGACCTTTTTCGGAGTGGCGTCTTCCGGGGTCTGATCGGCCAGCGGATCGTCGCCGTGGGCGCGCGGATCGATGGCGTCGTCGTCTTCCTTATCGGCCTTGTCACTCATCGCGATCCCACCCTGGCCATACCGGCCTGCGCGGATTATCCATGTCGATCCATGTCAATCGCGTGACGGGAGATAGTCAAGCGGATCCACCGGGCTGCCGCCGCGCCGGATTTCGAAATGCAGCAGCGCCGTACCCTCGCGCGTTCGTCCCATCCGCGCGATCGGCTGGCCCGCGTCGACCCGATCGCCTTCCGCGACCAGCAGTTCGCTGTTATGGGCATAGGCGCTGAGGAAATCGCCCTCGTGGCGGACAATCAACAGCCTGCCGTACGCCTTGAGCCCATCCCCACTGTACACGACGTCCCCCGCGGCCGTCGCGTGGATCGGCTGTCCCTGCTCACCGCGGATATCGACACCGCGACCGCCGGCCCGGCCATCCCCGAACCGGGCCACGACAGTCCCGCGCGTCGGCCACCGCCAGCGGCCCGGCGGCTCGCCGGTCGCTTCGTCTCCACCCGTTTCCGGCTTCGCCGCGGAGGCCTTGTCGCCCCCGCCCCCGGATCCGGACCGGGAGTCGACCCTCGCGCCGGTATCGGCACGATCGCCTCCGGACGACTCGGCATTGCGGTCAGCCGACGCGGTGGCGGTCGACGCCGTCGATGGCGAACCGGCCGCATCGGGGTGCAGCCTCAGCCGCTGCCCGACCCTCAGACTGCGAGCGTTGTCGATGTCGTTCCAGCGCATCAGATCCTGGTGATCGATGCGATAGCGCCAGGCGATCGAATACAGCGTATCGCCGGAGCGTACGGTATACACCTCCGGCCGAAAGCGATTGCCGGCCAGGCTGCCCACACACCCGGCGACGAGCAGACAGACAAGGCCGATCGCAAGCCAACGCCTCATCCGTTGCCCCGGTACACCATCCATGCGATGGCGGCGAGCACAAGCACACCCCAGCCGAACCACTCGATCCAGCGCCGCAGGAACGGCTCGACGCGCGGGCCGACCTTGCCGGCGATACCGCCCACAAGGAAAAACCGCGCACCGCGCCCGATGAAGGAGCCGACGAGAAACGGAATCAGCGCGAGATTGAGGGCGCCGGCGGCGATCGTGAACAGCTTATAGGGCAGCGGCGTAAAGCCCGCCAGCAGCATCACCCACAGCCCCCAGGCATCCAGCCAGCCGACCGCCTGACGGTACGCGTTCAGTTTTCCCGCCTGTTCGATCCACGGCAACAGTGCCTCGAGGGCGAAATACCCGATCGCATACCCCAGCAGGGCACCGGCGACCGAGGCGACGGTGGTGATCAGCGCGAACCACCAGCAGCGTTCCGGCCGACTCACGGCCATCGGCGCCAGCATGACATCCGGCGGGATCGGGAAGAACGATGATTCGGTGAACGAGAGCACGGCCAGGTAGCGCGGGGCGTGGCGGTGCGCGGACCAGGAGATGACGCGATCGTACAGGGGACCGAACAGGCGCATGGCCCTCAATCCCTGCCGCCGAGGAACGGCACGAAACTGACCATGTCCAGTTCCCGCCGTTCAAGGCCGTTTTCGCCACTGCGGGTGTACGCGCACAGGCGCTGGCCAGCGGCACCGCCAACCGGGGCGATCAGGGTACCCGCCGGCGCCAGTTGTCCGAACAGGTCATCCGGGACGCGCTCGGGTGCCGCCGTCAGCATGATCCCGTCGTACGGTCCCTGATCCGGCCAGCCCATGTGCCCGTCGGCATATTTGACGTGGATATTGCGGAGTTCCAGCTGACGGAACCGTTCGCGCGCGCGCTCGAGCAGGTAGCCGATCCGCTCGACCGTATAGACGGATTCGACCAGCCCCGCGAGCACCGCGGCCTGGTAGCCGGAGCCGGTGCCGATCTCGAGCACGCGCCCGCCTCCGGCCGGCAGGCCCGCGATGAGCGCCTCGGTCATGCGGGCCACGACGAACGGCTGCGAGATCGTCTGGCCGCAGCCGATCGGCAGCGAACTGTCCTCATAGGCGCGCGTCGACAGCGCCTCGTCCATGAACAGGTGGCGCGGTACGTGGCGCATCATCTCGAGTACGCGTTCGTCGGCGATGCCCTTGTCGCGCAGGCGCTCGATCAGGCGATCCCGCGTGCGCTGCGAGGTCATGCCGACGCCGACGATTTCGTTACGGGTCAGGCGTCGGAGCATACTGCCATCCACTCCCCCAGTCGTGGCAGTGTATCGAACCGCGTGAGATCGGTATTCAGCGGCGTAACGGACACGCGGCCGCGTGCCACCGCGTCGAAATCCGTGCCCTCGCCGGCATCCTGTTCCGGCCCCGGGGGACCGATCCAGTAACAGATACGCCCGCGTGGATCGTGATCGACGAGGACCGGCTCGGAGCCATGACGATTCCCGAGACGCGTGCCGCTCCAGCAATCGATATCCGCCCACTCACGATCCGGCACATTGACGTTGAGGATCGTATCCGGCGGCAGCGGATCGCGCGCCAGCCGCTCCACGAGTTCGCGCGCCACCCGCGCGGCCGTGTCGTAGTGGCGATCGCCGACCAGTGACACCGCGATCGCCGGCAGTCCGAGGAACCGCCCCTCGATCGCGGCGGCGACCGTGCCGGAATAGAGCACGTCGTCGCCCATGTTCGCACCGCTATTGACGCCGCTGACGACCATGTCGGGCACCCGCTCCAGCATCCCGTTGATCGCGAGGTGGACGCAATCGGTGGGCGTGCCCTGCACGGCGATGAAGCCGTTGTCCTGGCGCTGGGCGTGCAGGGGCCGATCCAGCGTCAGCGAGCTGCTCGCGCCGCTGCGGTCGCGGTCCGGTGCCACGACGGTGCACTCGGCGACCCGCTCCAGTTCGGCCGCCAGCGCGGCCAGGCCGGGAGCGCGAAAACCGTCATCGTTCGAAATCAGTATATGCATGGGTGACACGCAGGAATCTGTCGGGCATTCGCCCGCACGAATGGCCGTAGACTATACGCGAATCCCCCCGGCGCGCGCAGCGGTCCGTTCGGGGAACTTTCCCCGACGACAGCGAACCAACGGCCCTGAACCCCGCGTACCGGGCCACCCGACAAGAATCCGGAGAAACCTGCATGCTGGACAGTCATTTCCTGCCGTTGCTTGGCCTGCTCGCCGTCGTCGGCATCCTCAGTGTCGCGATCACGCCAAGGGTACGGACGGCCGATGGCTTCTTCCGCGGCTGGAACGAGGTCGGCAAGGCACCCGGTGTACTGACGCTGACCTTCTCCCAGGTGACCACCTGGATTTTCGCCCGCTCACTGCTCAATGCGGGCATCCTCGGGTACTTCTACGGCATCGCCGGTGCACTCGCGTATTCCGCGTATTACGGTTCCTTCCTCACCGGCTGGCTGATCATCGACCGCCTGCGCTTCCACCACGGCAACGGCAACGTCCAGTCGTTCCTGCATCAGCGTTTCGGCCGCCTCGGAACCGGGTATTTCAACGGCCTGGTCTCGCTGCGGTTACTCAGCGAGGTCTTCGCCAATCTGCTCGTCGTCGGGATCGTGTTCGAGGCCGCCGGGGGCAACGCCTCGACCACGGCGATCCTCGCCGTGGCGGGCGTCACCCTCCTGTACTCGATGACCGGCGGCCTGCGCGGTTCGCTGCGTACCGATGTCCTGCAGATGACCCTGCTGCTGGTATTGATCACCGCCCTGTTCGGCCTGATGCTGGCGCACCCGGCCTTCGACATGCCCGCCATCCTGGCCAGCAGTCCCGACGCGGGCGGTCCCGGCTGGATCCTGCTGGTCGTGGCGCTGCTGCAGGTGTGGAGCTACCCCCTGCACGATCCGGTCATGATGGACCGCGGCTTTATCGCCGACCAGGGCGCGACCCGCCGCAGTTTCCTGCACGCCGCGTGGATTTCGACCCTGTGTATCCTCGCCTTCGGCGTTCTCGGCGTGTTCGCCGGTCTCAACGCCGGCAGCGACGAAGCCCTTCTGGATACCCTCGGCCGCCTGCTCGGCGCGCCGGCGACGCTGATGCTCGCCGCCGCGCTCGTCATATCGGCCGCGTCGACGCTCGATTCGACGTTCTCGAGCGCGGCCAAACTCGCCGTCAAGGATATGGGGCTCGCCGAGGCCACCACCGTGAACGGTCGTATCGCCATGCTGCTGTTCTGCCTCGGCGGCGTCGGACTCGTCTTCGTCGGCACCGACGACCTCTACGCGGCGACGGCCGTCAGCGGCACCGCTTCGCTGTTCCTCGCGCCGGTCATCCTGTTCTGCATCCTGGGCGGCCGCGATGTCGCGCGCTGGAGTTTCAGCGTCGCCTTCATCGCCGCCATCGCCGGTGCGGCCCTCTATTTCCTGGAGAACGCCGGCCACGTCGCGGTACTCACGCCGTTGACCGGAATCGAGCACAAATACAGCCGCCTGCTGCTGATCACGGTCGCCGTCCTCGTGATCGGCCTGGGGGCGTTCGGCCTGGGCCTCCGGCGTTCACGCTCCTGGGCCTGACGGAAAGGTTTCGGGAGCGGAAGTGTGGATCGGGGTTCTCGCCAAGGCGCAAAGGACGCCGCCGGCTGCATCGCCACCCCGCGCGGTCCTATACTGCCGTCATGAGCGACAGGTCCGACAATCTGCCGGAGGACGAGCGGCGGCTGTTCCGCGAGGCGATGGCGGAGGTCGAACCGATCGAGACCGACCGGCGGCCCGCGGAGGCCGAACGCCCGCGGCCGGCGCCGCGCGCGCGTCAGCGCGAGGCCGACGAGGCCGAGGCGCGCGAGGCGCTGGCGTCCGGGGCGCTCGACAACGCCGACGAGGATCTCGCCGAGGAGCTGTTCCATGCGCGTCCCGGCATCCAGCGGCGCGTGCTGCGCCGCCTGCGTCGGGGCCAGTATGCGATGCAGGCCGAGCTCGATCTGCACGGATTCAACCGCGCGGAGGCCGCCCTGGCCCTGCGTGACTTCCTCGCCGATTGTCGGGCGCGCGGGCTGACTGGCGTGCGCGTCATTCACGGGAAAGGCCGCCGATCCGCCAACGAGGGCCCGATACTCAAGCCCGCCGTCGCCGGCTGGCTCCGGCGCCGCAGCGAGGTCATGGCGTTCTGCAGTGCCCGTCCGGTCGATGGCGGGTCCGGCGCGCTCTACGTCCTCCTCGCCCGGGCTTGAGCCGATAAACGGTCGCGGCCGATCGCTCAGTGATCGGCGTCCGCCTGAAGGCCGACCGCGCGCAGGTGGCGCGGTTCCATGACCCAGTCCAGGGTCGCGTTGCCGGCGCGCGGGGTAGCCGGGAATTCCAGCAGGCTGGCACCGCCCTTGCGCGGGGAATGGAACCCGCGCGCCGATGCGGCCAGCGCATAGCTGATGAAACGCCCGAGATCGGGTTCGTGGCCGACCACGGCAAAGGCGCCGCCCGGCTCCTCGCAGCGGTGGGCGAGCGCGGCAAGGATATCGGCCGCCGAGGCCCCGGAAGCGAGCGCATCCAGCGGTTCGACCGCGACACCGCCAAACGCCTGTGCCACGATATCGGCCGTTTCCCGTGCGCGCGTGAACGGGCTGCTGAGGATCACGGCCGGCACGGGCGCGGTAGCCGCGAGCCCGCGCGCCACGTCCTTCATCGCCAGTTGTCCTTCCACCGTCAGTGCCCGGTCCGCATCGAGCCCGGACGCGGCGCGGTCTTCGGCCGCCCCGTGACGGATTACGAGGCAGGGATGCATGATGAATCCTCCGCGTCGTCCTCGTCGTCGTCTTCGTCTTTGCCGGCGTCGCCATCCGTGGACGACGGGGCATCCACGTCGGTCGTCATTCCATCGTCCACGCCCTCCATGGAGGGCGCATCCCCGGTCAGATCGTCCGTGTCTACCGTATTGTTATTCGTTTCAGCAGCGTCAGCGGAGGCACCTTCCGGATCCGGATCACCGGTCGGCTCCGTCTCGACCCCGTCCTCATCGTGCGCCTCGGAAGACGCCTCGGCAGTGTCCGGCGTACCGCCCCCGGACGCCGGTTCCGCTTCGAAACCGAGTTCGGGATACTGGCCTTCCAGGTCCTTGATATCGCTGATCGGCGGGAGCTGATCCAGCGTCTTGAGATTGAAATAGTCCAGAAACTCGCGCGTCGTGCCGTACATGGCGGGACGGCCCGGCGCCTCGCGATGCCCCACGACGCGGATCCACTCGCGCTCGGTCAGTGTGCGGATGATCCCCGAACTGACCGAGACACCGCGAATATCCTCGATCTCGGACCGCGTCATCGGCTGCCGATACGCGATGATTGCCAGCGTCTCAAGCAGCGCCCGCGAGTAGCGCGGCGGCTTCTCGTCCCACAGCCGCGCGATCCACGGTTCGAACTCGGTACGCACCTGGGCGCGCCAGCCGCTGGCGACCTCCTGCAGCGCCAGACTGCGCCCCGACCAGTCGGCGGCGAGTTCCGCGAGTGCCGCGCGGATCGCATTGCGCGGCGGCGCCTCGGTGCTGCCGCCGAACAGCTTCTCGAAGTCGCCGATCGCGAGCGGCCGCCCGGCCACCAGCAGCGCGGCTTCCAGGATCCGTTTGATCGTTTCCGTGGCATACCCGTCGCCGGCATCCGCGTCACCCGTCGGCGAGTCGGTCCACGTCAGCCTGTCCGTGTTCCGGCGCCCCCTCGACTCTCGCGGCGCCCGGGGAATCGGGATCGCCCTGCGCGGCGTCCCCGTCGGAATCCTCGCCATCCGGCTCCGGCCGAGCGCGTTCCGCCTCGGTTTCTTCCGGCGCAGCGGTCCCGGCCGCGCGCTGGCCCGATCCGGTCTCGTCGTCTTCAGTCGCCATATTCATCCGGTTCCGTCGTTTCGGTGTCGGCGTACGCCTGCGCGCCCTGCACCGCCTGCAGCCAGATCGGCGCGAACGGCTCCGACTGCACGGCCTCGATCAGGTGCTCCTTCAGCAGTTCCAGCGTCGCCAGCAGTGTCACCACCACGCCGGCACGTCCATCCTCGAGCCGGAACAGCGAGCGGAAGTCGACAAATTCCCCGCTACCGAGCGCCGACAGGACATCGGACATGCGCTGGCGCACGGACAACGGCTCGCGCTCGATATCGTGGTGGCTGAACATCTCGGCACGACGCACCACCTCGGCAAAGACCGCGAGCAGTTCGCGCAGATCGACATCCGGCTCGGGCGCGCGCTTCTCGATCGGCGGTGCCTCGACCTCCGCCGGGAACACGTCCCGCTCGACCCGCGGCAGGCCATCGAGGTCCTCCGCGGCGCGGCGGTAACGTTCATATTCCTGCAGGCGACGGACCAGCTCGGCTCGGGGGTCTTCCTCCTCGTCCTCCGGTTCCGGGCGCGGGAGCAGCATCCGCGATTTGATCTCCGCCAGCATGGCGGCCATCAGCAGATATTCCGCCGCCAGTTCCAGGCGCATGTCGGTCATCAGCGCGATGTACTCCATGTACTGACGCGTGATGTCGAAGATCGGGATATCGAGGATGTCCAGGTTCTGGCGCCGGATCAGGTACAGCAGCAGATCCAGCGGTCCCTCGAACGCCTCCAGGATCACCTCGAGCGCGTCCGGCGGGATATAGAGATCGCGCGGCAGCTCGGTCAGCGGCTCACCCCGGACGAGGGCGAACGGCATCTCTTCCTGCTGGGCCGCCGCTACCGCCGGATCCGTCGTCTCTTCCGCGGTCATGCCCGATTCCCGTGAGACCAAAAGATCATCAGCGCTGGACCAGGCCCATCACCCGGCGGACTTCCTCCAGCGTGTCGCGCGCCATGTCGCGAGCCGCCTCGGCGCCCTCGGAGAGGATCGCCCGCACCTGGCCCGGATCCTCTTCGTACTCGCGCGCCCGTTCACGCATCGGGGCCAGTTCTTCCAGGACCCCATCGACGACGCACTGTTTGCACTCCAGGCAACCGATCCCCGCTGTCGTGCAGCCCTCCCAGACCCACTCGCGGGTGGACTCGTCCGAATACACCTGATGCAGCGGCCACACCGGACACTTCTCCGGGTTGCCGGGGTCGGTGCGGCGCACCCGGGCGGGATCGGTGGGCATGGTGCGGATCTTTTTCGCGACCGAGTCCGGATCCTCGCGCAGGGCGATCGTATTGTTGTACGACTTCGACATCTTCTGGCCATCGAGGCCCGGCATCTTCGGCGCGGTCGTCAGCAGCGGCTGCGGTTCCGGGAGAATGACCTTGGCCGAGCCGTCCAGATACCCGAACAGTCGCTCGCGATCGCCGACGGAAATATTCTGCTGCGACTCCAGCAGCGCGCGGGCGACATCGAGCGCGTCATCGTCGCCCTGCTCCTGGTAGCGCCGCCGCAGATCGCGGTACAGCCGGGCATTCTTCTTGCCCATTTTCTGGACAGCGCGCTCGGCGTTCTGCTCGAAATCCACCTCGCGCCCGTAGAAATGGTTGAAGCGCCGCGCGATCTCCCGCGTCAGTTCGACGTGCGAGACCTGATCCTCCCCGACCGGCACGTGCCCGGCACGGTAGATCAGGATGTCGGCGCTCTGCAGGAGCGGATAGCCGAGGAACCCGTAGGTGGCGAGATCGTGCTCCTTGAGCTTTTCCTGCTGGTCCTTGTAACTCGGCACGCGCTCGAGCCACCCCAGCGGAGTCAGCATTCCGAGCAACAGATGCAGCTCGGCATGCTCGGGCACGCGCGACTGCAGGAACAGGGTCGCCGAGCCGGGATCCACGCCGGCCGCCAGCCAGTCGATGACCATATCCCAGCCGTGGCCGGCGATATCGCCGGGGTTCTCGTAGTGGGTGGTGAGCGCATGCCAGTCGGCGACGAAGAAAAGGCATTCGTAGCTGTGCTGCAGCTCGACCCAGTTCTTCAGGACACCATGATAGTGGCCGAGATGGAGATGGCCCGTGGGCCGCATGCCCGAGAGCACGCGCTGATTCTGGGACGGTACGGAACTCAAACGTTCGACCTCTGGTCGGGATGGAAGACGGCAAAGCGCGGGATTATACGCCAGCGGCAGCACCGGCGCCCAACCCGGGCGGCGCCCGCCCGGGCCATTTTCGATTGCTCACGGAGTCGCTTCGAGGAAATCCACCGGCCCGCGGCCATGGCGTGTGACCTCGACGCGGTCGTTATCCAGCCGGACAACGGTGGTCGGCTCCAGACCGCAGCTGCCCCCATCGATCACCAGATCGACCTGGTGCTCGAGGCGATCACGGATATCCGCCGCATCGGTCATGGGGTACTCATCCCCCGGCAACAGCAGCGTGCTCGTCATCAAGGGCTGGCCGAGTTCCGCGAGCAGCGCCTGACAGATGGCATTGTCCGGGACGCGGATACCGATGGTCTTGCGCTTCGGGTGCTGGAGGCGCCGCGGCACCTCGTGCGTCGCCCGCAGGATGAACGTGTAGGGCCCGGGGGTGAGGCTTTTCACCAGTCGATAGTCCGCCTTGTCGACACGCGCATAGGTCGAGATCTCGGACAGGTCCCGACAGACCAGCGTGAAGTTGTGCTCCTTGTCGACTTTGCGGATCTGGCGCAGCCGTTCAGCGGCCGCCTTGTCATCGAGATGGCAGCCGATGGCGTAACAGGAGTCCGTCGGCAGGACCACCAGTCCGCCGTCGTGAATGATCCGCGCCGCCTGGTGGATCAGGCGGGGTTGCGGCGTTTCGGGATGAATCGCGAAAAACTGACTCATGGGGCAGCGCCTCCATAACGCGACGTGGCGAGGCCATTGTGCCGCCGTTGGGGGCCGTCTGCATATGTCGCTGCAGCCATATCGCACACGCGGCGGCTGCGCTACCATGGAGCGCTTTCACCGGTGTACCGGAGACGAAGGCATGCTGTACGCGATCCTGAGCGAAGATGTCGAGGACAGCAGCGCGCGCCGGGCAGGCGCACGCGGCGCCCATCTGGAACGACTCGAAGCGCTGCAGGCGGCCGGTCGACTCGTCCTCGCGGGTCCGCACCCCGCGATCGATGCCGCCGATCCGGGCGATGCCGGGTTTACCGGCAGCCTGATCGTCGCCGAATTCGACTCACTCGAAGACGCCCGGGCATGGGCCGACGCCGACCCCTACATCGAGGCCGGCGTCTACCGCCACGTCGAGGTCAAGCCATTCAAGCGGGTCCTGCCGCGCTGAGGCGCGCGTCCGACAACACCATTCCACGACTTACCAATCCAGGAGGCAACCACTCCATGATCCATCGTTCACTTACGGCCGTACTCGCACTCGGCGCGCTCGCGCTGACCGCCTGCGGCGGCGAATCCGGCGCATCCACCGATCAGCAGAGCGAATCGTCGGCACCGAGCGACGAAAACGTCGTCGCCCGGGTCAATGGCGAAGCGCTCACCGCCGTCGACCTCCAGGCCCAGATCCAGGCCATGTCCCAGCGCGGCCAGGGCGTGAATCGGGAGCAGGCCCTGCAGGAACTGATCGAACTCGAACTGTTGAGCCAGACGGCCGAGTCACAGGGGCTGCCGGACCAGCCCGAGATCGCCGCGAGCATCAACCGCCAGCGGTCGAGCCTGCTCGCCCAGCACCTGATCCGTTCGCAGCTCCAGGATTTCGAGGTCAGCGAAGAGGAACTCCGCGCCGCTTACGAAGAGCGGACCGCCGACACCGAAGGCACGGAGTACAAGGCACGCCACATCCTGCTGGAAGAGAAAGAGCAGGCCGAAGAGATGATCCAGCAACTGGATGATGGCGCCGATTTCGCCGAACTCGCCGAGAACAATTCCACGGGCCCGACCAAGAGCCGTGGCGGCGATCTGGGCTGGTTCAGCGCCGAACAGATGGTCGAGCCCTTCATGAACGAAGTGAAGACGCTCGAGCCCGGCGATTACACCGCCGAGCCGGTCGAGACGCAGTACGGCTGGCACGTCATCCAGCTGGACGAAACGCGTGAGGCGCAGAAGCCGCCGTTCGAACAGATGAAACGTGAACTGCGCAACGAACTGGTCGGCAAGAAGATCCAGGACTACGTCGGATCGCTCCGTGACGACGCCGAAATCGAGATCAGCGAGGGCACGGCGAGTCAGGCGAGTCAGGCGACAGCAACTGACCCTGACTCGCCCACCGGAACACCGGACCGCCGGGCGCCCGCCCGGCGGTCCGGCAGGCCGGTCAGAGGGTATCGAGCCCGCGCGCCAGATCCGCACGGATATCCCGCACCGACTCCAGCCCGACCGACACGCGGATCAGCCCGTCACCAATGCCGGCGGCCGCCCGCTGTTCCGGCGCCAGCCGCCCATGCGTGGTCGAGGCGGGATGCGTGATGGTCGTCTTCGCATCGCCGAGATTCGCGGTGATCGACAACAGGCGCGTGTGATCGATCACGTGCCAGGCGGCCGGCTGCCCGCCCACCACTTCGAACGACACGATGCCGCCGAACGCCGACTGCTGGCGCCGCGCCAGTTCGTGCTGCGGGTGATCCTCCAGACCGGGATAATGGACGCGTTCGACAGCCGGATGTGATGCCAGCCACTGCGCCAGCTCGAACGCGTGCGCGCAGTGCGCCTGCATCCGCAGCTCGAGCGTCTCCAGCCCCTTGAGGAACACCCAGGCATTGAACGGGCTCATGCACGGACCGGCGGTACGGAGAAAGCCGAACACCTTTTCGCCCACCGTCTCCTCGTCACCGACGACGGCACCGCCGACGCAACGGCCCTGGCCATCCAGGTATTTCGTCGCCGAGTGGATCACGATATCCGCACCGAATTCGAATGGGCGCTGCAATACCGGCGTACAGAAACAGTTGTCCACCACCAGCAGCGCGCCGTGCTCGTGGGCGATATCGGCGATCGCCTGGATATCCGAGATCTCCGTCAGTGGATTCGTCGGCGTCTCCAGATACAGGAGTTTCGTCTCCGGGCGCAGGGCCTCACGCCAGCGCTGTGGATGCGTCGGCGACACCCAGGTCGTGTCGATACCGAGTTTCGACAGATAATTGTTGAACAGCGAAGTGGTCGACCCGAATACGCCGGTCGATGAAACGATGTGATCGCCACTCGACAGAAGCGTCAGGCAGGTGGACAGGATCGCCGCCATGCCGGAGCCGGTCGCGACGCAACAGCTCCCGCCTTCCAGCGCCGCCAGGCGCTGCTCGAATACGCGCACGGTCGGATTGGTAAAACGCGAATAGACGTTGCCGGAGCGGTTGCCGGCAAACGATTCCGCCGCCTCGCGGGCCGAGGAGAAACAGAAACTCGAGGTGGCGAAAATCGGCTCGCTGTTCTCCCACTCATGCGTTCGGGCATGGCCCGCGCGCACCGCGCGCGTCGCCGGATCGAACTCGGACCAGTCGTCGATGGTCATGGTGTTGCACCCCCGGGGCGGTGGACGATCGGATTCCGGAGAATCCATGGGGGCTAAAGCGGGCGGCAATCGGCTCGCTTTAGCGGCATTTATAAGGCGCCCGCAAGCTGATGCAGTCAAATCGGCGC
>JAXHNC010000015.1:0-104173 GCA_034520925.1 Halofilum sp. (in: g-proteobacteria)
TCGATGATCGCCGGGTTCTCCAGCGTCGAGGTATCGCCTTCGACTTCCTTGCCCTGTGCCACGTTGCGCAGCAGCCGGCGCATGATCTTGCCGGAGCGGGTCTTGGGCAGGTTGTCGGCGAAGCGGATGTCTTCCGGCTTGGCGATGGGGCCGATCTGTTTGCCGACCCACTGGATCAGTTCCCTCGCCAGTTCTTCGTCATAGCCGCCTTCGGGGCGCTCGCCCTTGAGGACGACGAACGCGAAGATGCCTTCGCCCTTGACCTCGTGCGGAATGCCCACGACCGCGGCCTCGGCGACCTTCTCGTGGGCGACGAGGGCGGATTCGACCTCCATCGTGCCGAGGCGGTGGCCGGAGACGTTCACGACGTCATCGATGCGGCCCATGATCCAGAAGTAGCCGTCGGCGTCCTTTCTGGCGCTGTCACCGGCGAGGTAATACTTGCCGTCGAACTTCGGCCAGTAGGTGTCCTTGTAGCGCTGCGGGTCGCCCCAGATGGTGCGCAGCATGGACGGCCACGGCTTCTTGATGACGAGATAACCGCCCTGGTCGGGTTCGGTGATCGAGTTGCCGTCCTCGTCGACGACGTCCGCGGCGATGCCGGGCAGCGGCCGGGTGCAGGAGCCGGGCTTCAACGGCGTGACGCCGGGCAGCGGCGAGATCATGTGCGCGCCGGTCTCGGTCTGCCACCAGGTGTCCACGATCGGGCAGCGTTCGCCGCCGATCACCTGGTAGTACCACATCCAGGCCTCGGGGTTGATGGGCTCGCCGACCGTGCCGAGGATGCGCAGCTTCGACAGGTCGCAGCTGTTCGGGAAGTCGTCGCCCAGCTTCATCAGCGCCCGGATCGCCGTGGGTGCGGTGTAGAAGACCGTGACGCCATGGTTCTGGGTCAGGCGCCAGATGCGGCCGCCGTCGGGGATGGTCGGTGCGCCCTCGTACATCACCTGGGTGACGCCGCAGGCCATCGGGCCGAAGGCGACGTAGGTGTGGCCCGTGACCCAGCCGACGTCGGCGGTGCACCAGAAGACGTCGTCATCGCGCAGATCGAAGACCCACTTGCAGGTGACCACCGCGTTCAGCAGATAACCGGCGGTGGAGTGCTGGATACCCTTGGGTTTGCCGGTCGAGCCGGAGGTATAGAGCAGATAGAGCGGGTGTTCCGCCGGGATCCGGGCCGGTTCGCACTCGGCCGGCTGGTCGGCGACGGCCTCGTGCCACCAGACGTCGCGCCCGTCGGTCATGCTGACCTCGTTGCCGGCGCGCTGGTAGACGAACACGGTGCTTACCGTCTTGCAGCCACCGGCGATGGCGTCGTCCACGCCTTTCTTGGTCGGCTGGACCTTGCCGCCGCGCGTGCCGCCATCGGCGGTGATCACGGCCTTGGCCTCGCAGTCGTTGATGCGATCGCGCAGGGCGTCCGCGGAGAAACCGCCGAAGACCACCGAGTGGATCGCGCCGATGCGCGCGCAGGCCTGCATGGCGAACACGGCCTGCGGGATCATGGGCATGTAGATCACGACCCGATCGCCCATCTCGACGCCGTTGGCGCGCATCGCGTTGGCGAACAGGCAGACCTCGCGGTGCACATCCCGGAACGTGTACGTGGCCGTGTCGCCTTCCTCGCCCTCGAAGACGATCGCGGGCTTGTCGCCGCGGTCCTCGAGGTGGCGGTCGATGCAGTTCTCGGAGACGTTCAGCTCACCGTCGGCGAACCAGCGGAAGAAGGGCGCTTCGCTGTCGTCCAGGACCTGGTTGAACGGCTTCTGCCAGTGGAGCTCGCTGCGGGCCAGATCGGCCCAGAAGCCGGCGTGATCGGACTCGGCCTTGCTGTACATCGCTTCGAGGTCGGCCTGCTTGATGCGCGCCGACCGGGCGGTTTCCTCGCTCGGCTCGAATACGCGTTTCTCGGTGAGAATCGATTCGATGTTTTCAGACATGGCACTCTCCCGTGATTCGCGGGTGCACGACCGTCGCGCGCACCCGGTTGTCTGTATTCGACACGACCATGCTGCCCGAATTCGCGTCCGACGACGAGTGATTCGGGCGGTGGCGGGAAAATCCCTGCGATTCCCCGCCGCTGCCGGAGCTTTTGTTTCAGCGCCCGGGGCGCGGAGGCGAATTTTCGGTGCGCCGCCGAGGCTGTCCGTCGCCGTGGACGATGACCCCGGTGGACCGCGACCGGCCGCGGATCCCGCCGGTTGCGGCGGGCCGTCAGATGGCCAGGTACTGGTCCCGGAGTTCGCGGTTGTCGAGCACCTCTTTCGCGGTCCCGGTAAACACGACCTCGCCCATGTCGATGATGATCGCGCGGTCGGCGAGTTCCAGCGCGGCCAGCGCATTCTGTTCGACGATAATGGTCGTGATGCCGAGGCGTTTGACCTCCTCGACGATGCGTTCGATCTCCTGGACGATCTGCGGCGCGAGGCCCTCGTACGGCTCGTCCAGCAGGAACAGGCGGACATCGCGGGCGAGGGCGCGCGCGACCGCCAGCATCTGCTGCTCGCCCCCGGACAGCGTGGTCGCCTCCTGGCGCCGGCGTTCGGCGAGGCGCGGGAAATGCTCATAGATGCGTTCGGTGGTCCAGCCGACCGACGGCGCGATCTGGGCAAGCGTCAGATTCTCCTCGACGGTGACGCCGGGGATGATGCGTCGGTCCTCGGGCACCAGCGCGACACCGGCCCGTGCCGCCTGATAATCCTTCATCGTGTGCAGCGGTTCGCCGCCAAGCTCGATCGTGCCGCGGCGCAACTGGGGCTGGTGCGCGCGGGCGATCGTACGCAGGATCGATGTCTTGCCCGCGCCGTTGCGCCCGAGCAGGGCGACGACTTCCTTCTCGGCCACCTCGAACGAGGCTCCCTGGACGATGTAGCTCTCGCCATAATAGGCATGCAGATCGCGGCACGAGAGGAAGGCATCCGGAGAGGGAGCTGCTGCGGCTTCGGCTGTGGCTTCGGAACGGCTCATTCTCTTGCTCCTCCCAGATAGGCCTCGACCACCTGCTGGTTGTTCCGGACCTCGTCGGGCGTGCCTTCCGCGATGACGCTGCCCTGGTGCAGGACCGAGAGGCGTTCGGCCAGCGAGAACACGAGATGCATGTCGTGCTCGATCACGACCTTGGTCACGCCCGTCGACGCGATCTGCTTCAGCAGTTCGATGGTCGATTCGGTTTCGTGGCGCGACATCCCGGCCGTGGGTTCGTCCAGCAGCAGCAGACGTGGTTCGGCCGCCAGGCAGATCGCGAGTTCGAGGCGCCGTTTGTCGCCGCGCGACAGATGCTCGGCCTCGGTATGGCGCTGGTCGGCCAGGCCTACGGCGTCGAGTTTCTCGTCCGCCTGCTTCCATGCCGACGCCATGCGGCTGCGGGGCTGGAACAGATTGAAGCGGAACTTGCCGTCGCGCTTGGCGAGTGCCGCGATAGCCACATTGTTGCGCAGGCTCATCTCGTCGAAGATCGAAGGCGACTGGAACACGCGCGCGATGCCCCGCTGGTTGATGTCGTGCGGGCGCACGGCATCGAGCGACTGGCCGGCGAAGCGGACATGACCCTCGTCGGGCCGGATCTGGCCGGTCAGCACGTTGACCAGCGTCGATTTGCCCGCGCCGTTGGGACCGATGATGCAATGCGTTGAGCCCTCTTTGACCCGCAGATCGACATTCTGCAGGGCCGCGACCCCACCGAAATGCACCGATACCGAGTCGACCTCGAGGAGGTGTGCCGCTGCGTTGGCGTCAGCCATGGGTATCTTTCTCCGCGGGGGATTGGGCATCTGTGCCGCTGCGGCGGTGCCGGATCCAGGCGCGCAGGCGGCGTGCGCCGTCGACGAAGCCACCGGGCAGATACATCACGATCAGGACGAACAGCACGCCCAGCACGAGCAGCCACTGCTCGCCGATCCAGGCCGAGGCGACGTTCTCGAAATACATCATGAACGCGGCGCCGATCATCGGACCGATCAGCGTGCCGACGCCGCCGATCACGGCCATGATCACGACCTCCCCGGACATGGTCCAGTGCAGGAAGTGCGTGGCGACGTAGGGCTCGTAGATGACCATCAGCGAGCCCGCGACACCCCCGTAGAGGCCGCTGACGATGAAGCCCCAGAGCTTGTACAGGCTGACATCGATGCCGGTATAGGCGAGGCGTTCCTGGTTCGACTTGATCGCGCGCAGCATCAGGCCGAAGGGGGAGCGGGCGATCCGCAGCGCAATCCAGAAGCCGACGATGGCGAACAGCGCCACGAGCATGAAGACGGCCGTACCATGCAGTTGCTGGCCGAACAGCGTGGGCGAAGGCAGCCCGGTGAGGCCGTTGTCGCCGCCGGTGAAGTCGGAGAATATCGACAGCGCCGCCCGGTACAGCATCGATGCGAACGCGAGCGTGAGGATCGCGAAGTAGATGCCCGTGCGTTTGGTCAGCAGCAATCCGATCAGCAGCGCCAGTACGAAGGTCACCAGGATGCTCATCAGCATTGCCGGGATGATATCCGAGGAATAGTGCAGCAGCGTCAGCCCGGTCGTGTAGGCCGAGGTCCCGAAGAATGCCGCGTGGCCGAATGACAGATAGCCCGTGAAGCCGAGCAGCAGATCGAAGCCCAGCACGAAGATCACGAAAATCAGGATCTTGGTGTCCAGTCCCGAGTAGCCGCCGATCAGGGGAAACCAGAAAGGCATCGTCAGCGCGATCGCCGCGAAAATGCCGACTGGAACGAGTTCCCCGCGTACCGCGCCCGTTTCCCGTTCCTGCTCGTGGATCATTCCAGTACCCCTTTCTTGCCGAGAAGGCCGCGTGGACGGACCAGCAGGACGACCACGGCGATCAGATAGATGATGATCTGCTGGATGTTCGAGTACTCGGCCGAGAACGCCAGCGCCATGCCGAGCAGCAGTGAGGCGATGACCGCACCCGGTACCGAGCCCATGCCGCCGATCACGACGACGAGGAACGAGGGCACGAGATAGGCCATGCCGATGCCCGGGTAGACCTGTGTCACCGGGCCACCGAACAGGCCGGCAATGCCGGCGATCCCGGCGCCAAGGCCGAAGACGATCGCGAAGCGGCGCTCGATGTTGATGCCGAGAAAGCGCAGCATCTCCGCATCACGCATGCCGGCACGAACGACGAGTCCGAAGCGGGTGAACTGCAGCAGGCCGAACAGGGCGAGCACTGTCACCAGTGACACGATGACCAGGATCAGACGCCACATCGGGTAGACGACGAAGCCCTCGAGGAACGGCAGATACTCGTGGAGCATCACGACGCCGCTGCCCCACTCCGGTGCACGGGGAACGGGATGTTGTTGGCGCCGAAAATCGTCTTCAGTCCTTCCTGGACGACGATCCCGATGCCGAACGTCACCAGGATCTGGTCGGTATGCGGTCGATCGTAGAAGTGCTGAATGATGCCGCGCTCGAGCAATAGCCCGATCAGGAACAGCAGCAGCGGCACCAGCAGGATCGCCAGGAGGAAGCCCGTCTCGCCGGCGATGATCACCCCGAGATAGGCCCCCAGCATGAACAGCGCGCCATGCGCGAAGTTGACGACCCCGAGTGTGCCGAAGATCAGCGTCAGGCCGAGTGCGATCAGCATATAGATCGCCCCGAGCTGGAGGCCGGTCAGGAGTTGCAGGAACACGCCATTCGACATCCGTTGACTCCCGGGTCAGGCGCTGTGCGCGCGGTTGGATGATCGTATCAGGCTCGCAGGCCCCGGTGCTTCGGTAGCGCGGCGCCCGCGCGGCGGACCGCACGCGGCTGCGATCGTGGCCGCGTTGGCCGGCTCGCAGGGACAGCCGACCCGGAGAAACCGGGCCGGCTGTCGCGTTGGCATGGCCGGGGGCCCCCGACGGCCCCCGGTCCACGGGTCAGGCCGGACGGTACGGCCCCAGCTTGCCAGGGAAGGTGTCGACGGGATACGTGACATCCGCGCGCGGCACCTGCTGGTAGACCTTGAGCAGGTCGTACTCGCCTTCCTTCTCGTCCGGGCCCTTGCCCTGCACGACCAGCATGTCCTTGAAGCACTGGTGGTCGCCCTTGCGATAGAAGGCCTCGCCCGGGCCGATGCCGGTGATCGTGTGGTCCTCGAGGGCCTTGATCACCTCCGGCGGGTAGAACGTGCCGGCGCGTTCGCAGGCGTCGGCATAGAGCAGTGTCTGCACGTAGCAGGTCTGCGCCGCCTGCGACGGCGGGAAGCCGTACTCGGCCTCGAAGGTCTTGGTGAAGGCCTGCGAGCCCGCGTCTTGCAGGGCCCAGTTCCAGGCGGTCGAGCCGAACACGCCGTCGATGTTCGCGGCACCGGCGCCCTGCGCCATCAGGCGGCTGTAGAGCGGCACGACGATCTGCATGTCCTTGCCGTTCTTCTGCATGTCGCGCATGCCGAACTGCACGGCCTGGGTCAGCGAGTTCACCATGTCCTGGCCGTAGTGGTTCAGCACCAGTACGTCGGCGTCGGAGTTCAGCACCTGCGTGAGGAACTGCGAGTAATCCGAACTGCCGAGCGGCGTCATGATGTTGTTCACCGTGGTCCAGCCCTCGGCCTCGGTGAACTGCTTGATGGAGTCGTACTGGGTGTGGCCCCAGGTGTAGTCCGCCGTCAGGTGGTAGGCGCGGCGGTCGGTGCCGTAGGCGTCCGCCAGCACGGGTCCGAGCGCCTTGCCGGTCATGTAGGCGTTGAAGAAGTGGCGGAAGCCGTAGCGGCGCCGGTCCTTGCCGGTGGTGTCGTTCGAGTGCGTCAGGCCGCACATATAGACGACGCCGAGCTCCTGCGCCAGGTACTGCTGGGCGATCGCCGTCGCGCTCGAGGAGCCGCCGCCCCACATGATCACCCTGTCACGCTCGATCATGCGGCGTGCACTGGTGCGCGCGGCGTCCGGGTCGGTCTGGGTGTCGCCGCTGACGTAATCGACCTTCTTGCCGAGCACGCCCTGGCCGGTCAGCTCGTTCGGCGACATCGTCTCGAGCATGCCGCCGCCGTTGTTCAGGTGCTTCACGGCGAGCTTGTAGGCGCGCAGTTCATCCGCGCCCTCGTCGGCGTAGGCGCCGGTCTGCGGCACGTTGAAACCGAACTTCACGGTCTTGCCCTTCACCGGGAAGGTGCCGATGGGCTCTTCCTGGGCCCAGGCGTTGCGCGTAAAGATGGTCGGGCCCACCCCGGCGACGGCCGCCGTGGTGGCACTGGTCTTGAGGAAATCGCGACGGCTGAAGCCGTTGCCGCGCCCTTTCTTCGGATCGTCTGGACGGTCGCTCATGCTGCCCCTCCTTTGTTCCCGTGTAACGGGGTCGACCCGCTCATCGGGCCGGATCGGACGGGCGTGGATTCGCCCGTTCCGTGTGGATCGTTCGCGGGTGCGGCATGGCCGTGCCCGCTGAAACGCATGCCACCTGATCAGAAAGCGATTTCCGTGCCAGAGAAATAAATCATTGATTAACAGATAGTTACGGTCTATTCACAGAGTTCGCGGATGACCGTTTTGTTACGAGTCGTAACGCCGGCCGGTGCGAGCGGGTAGGTCGGTAACGCCGTGATCGCTGCCGCGCGTCAGGCGGAAAGCTTGCCGGGGCGCGGCAGGTCCATGCGCTGCCGGCGTTCCCAGAGGGCTTTGCGACTGATGCCGAGGCGCTTTGCCAGTTCGGTCTCTGTCAGGTTGTCCTGATGCGTGAGCACGAACTGCCGGAAATATTCGTCCAGACTCAGATCGAACGCGGGAGCGGCCGTCCCGGAGGAGCGATCGTGGTCGACCGGGATGCCGAGCTGTTCGGGCCGGATTTCCTCATCGTCGCAGAGGATGACCGCGCGCTCGACGGCATTCTCGAGTTCGCGGACGTTACCGGGCCAGTCATAACGGGCGATCGCGTCCAGTGCTTCCGTGGACAACCGTGGGGGCGTCCGATTGGTGGCACGCGCGGCCTTGTCGAGCATGAACTCCGTGAGTTCCCGCAGGTCATCCTGGCGGTCGCGCAGCGGGTGCAGGCGAACCTCCATCTTCTGCAGCCGGTAGAAGAGATCGGGCCGGAACAGGCCCTTGGTGGCCATGGCGTCGAGATCGCGATGCGTGGCGGCGATCAGGCGGATATCGATCCGCCGGGTCTGAGACCCGCCCACCGGCCGGATCTCGCCTTCCTCGATCACGCGCAGCAACTGCGCCTGCGCGGCCAGGGGCAGCTCACCGATCTCGTCGAGGAAGAGGGTGCCGCCGCTCGCCGCCTCGACAAGGCCGATGCGTTTGCCGGTCGCGCCGGTAAAGGCGCCTTTCTCGTGACCGAAGAGCTCCGACTCGATCAGGCTTTCGGGGATGGCGGCGCAGTTGACGGCGATCAGCGGCGCCTCCTGACGCCAGCTCTGCTCATGGATCGCGCGCGCCACCAGTTCCTTGCCGGTACCGGACTCGCCGAGGATCAGGACCGTCATGTCGGTCGGTGCGACGCGGGCGATGCGTTCATGCACTTCGCGCATGGCGGGGCCGGAGCCGACCATGCCGGTGATCGGGTAGTCGCGCTGAATATCCTGTTTCAGGGCCGCGTTCTGGCGCGACATGCGCTGCTGGCGCAGCGCGCGGTCGATGATCATCAGCAGTTCATCATGGTCGAACGGCTTGGCGATGTAGTCGATGGCGCCGCGTTTCATCGAGCTGACGGCGGATTGCACGCTGGCGTAACTCGTCATGACCAGCACCGGGACGTCCGGCGCGTGTTCGATGATGTCCGTGCCGTCCGCGCCGGGCAGCTTGAGATCCGCGATGATGAAATCGAAGTGTTCCGGCGCGCACTCGCGGGCAGCCGCCAGATCGCCGGCGGTCTGGACCTCGTGACCGTGATGCTCCAGCAGGCGCTGGAGCGCATCGCGGATCACCTGCTCGTCGTCGATGACCAGGATTCGGCTCATGCATGGGCCCCTTCGTCGGTTGCTGCAACGGGTGCCGCGATCGGCAGGTGGACGACCACGCGCGTTCCGCGCCCGCTGCGCGGTGCGATACTGATGGTGCCCCCGTGCTCACTGACGATCGAATGGATCAGCGAGAGACCGAGTCCCGTTCCCTCGCCGACGTCTTTGGTGGTGAAAAAGGGATCGAATACGCGGTCCGTATGGTCCGGATCGATGCCGATGCCCTCGTCGATCACCTCGAGGCGGACACGCTGCGGATCTTCGGTCGCCGCCCGGATGGTGACGGTCGCGCCGGCGGGTGAGGCGTCCGCGGCATTGGTCAGCAGGTTGACGAACACCTGCTGGAGCAATTGGGGATCGCCCGGCACGACCAGCGATGCGGGGCACTCGTTGACGAATTCGATATCGCGCGCGGCGCGGGCGAGCTGGACCAGGTGGATCGCCTCGTCGATCGCGCGTGAGAGCTCGACGTCGCGCCGGTCCAGCGGGCGCGGGCGTCCGCCGTGCGAGAAGGCGAGCAGCGAGTCGACGATCGCCGATATCCGACGGGTCTGTTCGAGGATCGCGCGCGCGGTCTCGCGCCGGTGTTCCGGCGTATCGTCATAATCGAGGTTCTGGGTGAGGCTGGCGATGCCGGTCAGCGGGTTGCCGATCTCGTGGGCCAGCCCGGAGGCCAGGCGGCCGATCGATGCGAGGCGCTCGCTGTGGCGCAGTTCCGTCTCCAGTTGCTCCAGTTCGGTGCGGTCCTCGACCAGCAGTACGGTGCCGCCGTGACCGTGGGCGCGGGCGGCATCCGGATGACCGATGCTCGCCTTGTGCAGGTTGCACCACCGCTCCGAGTCGTCGCGGTCGAGGCGCAGCTTGAACCGATGGCCCTCGTCGGCCTCGGCGAAGTCGGCCAGTCCGTCGGCCCAGGGCGTATCGAGCTGCCGCAGGTGTTTGCCGATGGCGCGGCGGCCCGGGATGCCGGAGAGCTCTGCCATCGCCTGGTTCCAGATCACGACTTCGCCGTCGGGGGCGAGCGAGCAGACGCCCAGCGGCAGTTCGTGCAGGACATCGCGATGGTAGCGCTGCAGCGAGTGAAGCTGGGCGGTCAGGCCGCGCAGGCGATCGCGCGAGTCCGCCAGACGTTCCTCCATGTACCGCATGCCCTCGGCGAGCGCGATATGCGAGCGCTGCTCGAGCCGCAGACGATCGTCGACGATCAGCTGGGCGAGACCGGGCCCGACCAGGCCGGAGAGGTTGCGGTGAATCTGCTCGCGCAGCAGACGCAGGTCGGTCGCCCGCAGATCGTGGTCCTCCATGTCGAGCTCGATCAGCGCCTTGCGGACCTCGTTGTGCGCGGTCTCTTCGCCGATCAGGCGGGCGAGCCGGCGCTCGAAATCCTCCGGAGAAGCCGCCGCGACTCGCCCGGCCAGCGGCATCAGGCGCTGCTCGGCGCAGGCGCGCGCCGCCTTGGCCTCGGCCTCGCCGGGGCGGCTCAGGAGCGAGCCGATCACGAACCCGAGCGTGTTGACCGCCAGTGACCAGAAGGTGGATGCGGACCAGAGGCTGGTGCCCTCGGGGGCCAGCAGCGAGGCGAGGTCGGTCTCGCCGCCGAGCGAACCGGCCTGGCCGATCAGGGGCAGGATCAGCATCGCGAACCAGACGGCCGCGCCGCCGACCAGGCCCGCCGTGAAACCGACCGCGGTGGCCCGGCGCCAGAACAGGACGCCCACGATCCCGGGCAGCAGCTGGGCGGCCGCCACGAACGAGATCAGACCCAGCTGGACCAGGCCCTGGTTGTGCACGACGACGAGGTAGAAGCCGTACGCGGCCGCGACGATCAGGGCAATGAGTACACGCTTGCCCCAGAGCACCTGGCGGTAGAGATGCGTCTGCTGGCGGAATCCGCGGAAGCGCAGCGGCAGCACCATGTGGTTCATGCACATCGACGCGAGTGCGAGCGTGCTGACGATGACCATCGCACTGGCGGCCGAGAGGCCACCGATGAAGGTCGCGATCGGCAGCAGCCCGGAGCCGGATTCCAGCGTGATCGCCAGACCGTAATAGTCGGGTGGAGCGTCGGGGGTGAGCTGTCGCCCGGCCCAGAGAATCGGAACGATCGGCAGATTCAGCAGCAGCAGGTACAGCGGGAACAGCCAGCTTGCGCGGCGCAGGCCGGCGGGGCCGGTGTTCTCCGTGAACGCCATGTGGAATTGGCGCGGCAGCAGGAACGCCGCACCGAAGGCGAGGACGATCAGCGTCAGCCACGGGCCCTCGGCGACCGGGCGATAGAGCTCCGCCGTGGCCTCGGGGTGGCGTTCGGTCCATTCATGGAAGGCCGCCGGGCCCCCGAACACACCCCAGACCGCGAACGCGCCCACGGCCAGCAGGGCGATGAGCTTGACGGCCGACTCGAAGGCGATCGCGGCGACCAGACCGCTGTGCTTCTCGCGCGGGGTGAGATGGCGGGCACCGAACAGGATGGCGAACACGATCAGCGTGCCGCAGAACGCCACGCCGGCCTCGTGGGGCGCCGAGCGCTGCGTGAGGATCTCCACGGACTGGATGACCGCGTGAATCTGCAGCGACAGGTACGGCAGGATACCGACCAGCATGAACGTGGTAACCACGAAACCGGTCGCCGCACCCGGGAAGCGAAACGCGAACAGGTCCGCGATCGAGGTCAACTGATACTCGCGCACCAGGCGCAGGATCGGCATGAGCAGGACCGGCGTCAGCAGAAAAGCGATCGTGACGCCGAGGTAGATGGTCAGGAAATTGAAGCCGGATTCATGCGCGAAACCGACGCTCCCGTAGAAGGTCCACGAAGTCGCGTAGACGCCAAGCGACAGGGTGACCGTGATGGGGTGTCGGATCAGACCGGACGGCAGCCAGCCATGTTCGGCCAGCCACGCGATCAGGAACAGCAGCGCCAGGTACGCGACGCCCACCGCGAAGAGTAGCCACGGATCAAGCGTCATCGTCGCCCTCGTAGCGGTCATAGGCGGCGACGAGACCGATCAGCAGCGCCCAGAGGAGGAACGGGACGAACCAGTGCAGTTCCGCCCGTGCCCACCATGCAGCCAATGGCGAGAAGAACAGGAACAGCGCGAGCAGGAGCAGCAGGATCACGAGATCCGGCCGGCCTCTGCTGGAATCCGGATCGCTCATATGCGTCCGACCGGTCTGAAGCGTTACTTAAGGTAACGTTCCCGGGGGCTGGCGGCAACCGGTGGCGTCAGGTGCCTTCCCGGCGGAGGCCGCCCCCTGGACCGCCGGCGACGAGACGTTCGCCCGGCGGAATCCGGGACTCGTCCCATCGCGGCAGCGCCCAGGTCAGGAATTCCGCCGGCGTGGCGGGGGGCTCCGGCGGGGGTGTCTGCCCCAGGAAACACCACGCATCGACCAGCGGGGTGACCGGATCATGGGCCGGATCCACGGCCGGGGCGCCGGTCTGCTTGCTCAGCTTGTCGGTGCCATCCGGCGTCATCATCACGGGCAGGTGGGCCCAACCGGGCGCGGGGAGGTGCAGCCGCCGCTGGAGCTCCTCCTGGATCACCGCGGCCGGCAGGAGATCGCTGCCGCGGACGATGTCGGTGACGCCGAGGAAGGCGTCGTCGACGGTCGTGGCGAGGTGGTAGGCGGTGACGCCGTTGCGCCGGCGCACGATCACGTCGCCGATCCGGTCGGCGTCGATGGACCAGGTCCCCTGGATCCGATCGATGACCTCGTGCCGACCCGGCGAGAGCCGGAGGCGCAGCGCGGCGTCGCGTTCCGGATGCGTCGGGCCATTGCGGCAGGTGCCCGCATAGATGGCACCAAGCGGTCCGTAGCGTGCCCCGGCTCCGATCTCGCGCCGGGTGCAGGTGCAGCGGTAGAGCACGCCGGCCGTCTGGAGTTGTTCGAGGGCGGCGACGTAGGCATCGATGCGTTCGCTCTGGAACAGAATCGGTCCATCCCAGGTCAGGCCGAAGGCCTCCAGCTGCAGCTCGATGGTGTCGGCCATGCTCGCGATGCTGCGATCCGGATCGAGGTCGTCGATGCGCAGGTGCCAGCGGCCGCCGACGGCGCGGGCGCTCAGCCAGCTGCCGAGCGCGGCGATCAGGGAGCCGAAATGGAGCGGCCCGGTCGGCGAGGGCGCGAAGCGGCCGATCGTCGTTGTACTCATGACTGTCGCACCCGCCAGGATCGTTTCATGCTCATGCCGTACAGGGTCGGGATGACGAACAGCGTCAGCAGCGTCGATACGACCAGACCCCAGACGATCGCCGTGGCGACCGGCCCCCAGAGCAGCGATTCGCCGCCAAGCCCGGCCGCAAGGGAGAACAGGCCGGCCACTGTGGTGGTCGAGGTAATCAGGATCGGGATCACCCGCCGCCGGGCGGCGAACAGCGTGGCATGCGCCAGCGACATACCGCGGTCGAGCCGCTCGTTGGCGGCGGAGACCAGCACGATTGCCGCGTTCACGGCGATTCCGGCGAGCGCGATGATGCCGTACATGGTGAACAGCGACAAAGGATTGCCGGTGGCGATGAGTCCGGCGGTGACGCCCGTGAAGGCCATGGGCACGGTGACGAGTATCATCAGAGGCTGGAAATAGCTCCGGAACTGGGTGCCGAGGATCAGATACATCAGTCCGAGGCCGAACAGGAACAGGATGGCCATCGAGTCCAGGCTGTCCTGAATATCGTCCAGCAGGCCGGAGAAATCCAGCGATACATCGGGGTGGCGGGAGCGGATGTCCTCCCACTCCGCGCGAATCCAGTCGTTCGCCTCGATGGTGTCCATCTGCGCGCTGTCGAGATTGGCCTCGACGGTGATCGTGCGCCGGAAGTCGTAATGGTTGATCGAGGCCAGGCCCGGCGTGCGTTCGACGTCGACCAGTTCACGCAGGGGAACCTGGCCGCCGTCCGGTGTCGGCAGGGCGATTTCCAGAACCTCGTCGATCGAGCGCAGCCCACCGTCGCGGTCGGCGAAGACGCGGATCTCGCGCTCTTCGCCGGCGTCCTGGAAGGCCGTCGCGATCTCGCCATCCACCATCAGCTTGACCGTGCGCGAGACGCGCGCGGCTGACACGCCGGCCCGGCGGGCCGCGCGGGCATCGACGTCGACGTCGAGCGTCATCTGCCCGCTCGTATCGTCATCGGATATGTCCCGGATCGCGTCGTTCTGCTCCATCAGGGCCTTGAGGTCCTCGACGGCGGCGCGCAGGTCGTCGAAGTCGTCGCCGCGGACCTTGACGCTGATCGGATTGGTCGTCGGCGGGCCACCCGAGATCTCGAGGAACGTGACCGACTCCGGCCCCGGCAGCGAGGATACCCGCGGCCGCAGTTCGCGGACCATCGTCTCGACGTCGCGCAGTTCGCCGTTGTCGGGGTTGAGCGCGACCAGAACCTGCCCGTAGTGCTCCCCGCGCCGGGGAGAGGTGTCCGTGTACTGGCGGCCGGCGTAGCTGACGATGGCGCGGACCTCGCCCTCGCGTACCCCCGAGCGGATGCGGTCCTCGACCTCACTGGTTTCGGCCAGCGTGTGCGCGAGCGGTGTGCCGACGGGCATCTCGATGTTGACGTAGAACAGCCGGATCGGATCGCTGGCGAAGAAGTCGCGGCGAATGCCGGTCTCGGTCGCGACCGCCGCGCCCGCCAGTCCGACCAGTACGATGGCGATCACCAGCATGCGCCCCGGTGCGCGCATTACCCGCGCCAGCAGACCGGTATAGAGGCTGCGGATCCGTCGCAGGGTGCGGCGCCGCAGGCGCTGGACGCGGGACGGTCGGTTGAGATCGATCCGGGCCGCGGCGACGTGCGCCGGCAGCATCCAGAAGGCCTCGATCAGGCTGATCACCAGGGCTGTAGTCACCACCAGCGGCACGATGTACATGAACTTGCCGAGGATGCCGGGCAGCAGCATCAGCGGCAGGAATGCGGCGATCGTCGTCGCTACCGCCGTGACGACGGGCGTGCCGACCTCGCGGATGCCATCGATCGCCGCATCCAGTGCCGCCGCGCCGCGCTCCATGCGGTAATAGATCGATTCGACCACGACGACCGCGTCGTCCACCAGCATGCCGAGCGCGATCACCACGCCGAGCAGCACCGTGACGTTGAGCGTCTGGTCGAGCCCCCACAGCACCCAGAAGGTGCCCGCCAGGATGAACGGAATCGCGATCGCGGTCAGCAGCGAGATGCCGGTCCCCAGGAACAGCCACGCCACCACCAGCACCAGACCGAGGCCGATCAGCAGGTTGGTCTGCATGATCGACAGCGCTTCGCGCGTGATCTCGGTGCGGTCGTCGGCGACGATCAGTCGGGCGCCGGTGCTGTCGCTGAGGGCATTGCGCTCGTCAACGTACGCGTTGATCCGGTCGACCAGCGTCAGCGTATTCGCCTGTCCCTCCTTGCTGACGCCCAGCATGACGGCCGGCTGATCGCGGTAACGCACGGACTCGGTGTTCTCGCTGCGTCCGCGCGCCACGGTCGCGACCCGGTCGAGCGGGACCTCGCCGCTGCTCGTCTCGACCGGTATCGAACCGAGATCCGCCGGGTCGCCCGAAGTCCCGGTGATACTCACGAGCCACCCCTGGTCGCCGACCTCGATGCCGCCAGCCGCGAGATCGCGCGCGTAACCGCGGACCGTGTCGACGAGATCGCCCGGGGCGATGCCGTGCGCCTCGACCGCGGCCGGATCGAAGCGGACATGGAGTTCGGGGTCGTTGAGACCGGTTGCGAGCACCTGATCGACGCCCGTCATCCGTTCCAGGTCTTCGCGTGTCGTCTGCGCCTGTCGGCGCAGTTGCTCGCCGTCGCCGGGGGTCGTGACGATCACCGTCGCGGTGGGGAACGCGTTGGCGGTGGTGATCTCCGTGATGTTCGGTTCTTCGGCGTCGTCCGGTATTTCATCCTCGGCCGATCGGATCTCGCGCCGCAGGTCGGCCACGCGTTCCGCGAACTCGGCGTCGCTGATGTCCTCGAAACGCACAAGGATCGAGGAGATGCCCTCGCGGCTGGTACTGGAGACGAACTTGACGTCCGATATGCTCTCGAGCGCCCGCTCGAGCGGATCCGTCACGCGTTTCTCGATGTCGCGCGCCGTCGCGCCCGGCAGGATCGTGGTGATGTCGATCCAGTTGAAGTTGACGGTCGGGTCCTGCTGGCGCGGCAGCATCAGATAGCTGGCGATGCCCAGCGCCAGTACCAGCGCGAACGTCACGTTCGCGAGCACGTGGTTGTTGAGCAGGCGCCGGTAGAGCAACGGGGATTACTCGGCGATCCGTACGCGATCGCCGTCGCGGAGACCGTATCGGCCTTCCACCGCGAGGCGGGTGTCGGCAGGCAGATCGGTCGGCGCCGGGCGGCCCTCAATGGCGTCCGGGAGCCTGTGGAAGCGGGCGGTGCCTTCTGCAACCACGAAAACGCCGAGCGCACCGTCGCGACGGACCAGCAGGTCGGCGGGGATGGAGCGCGGGTGCGCGATCCAGTAAAGGCGGCCAGCGGTTCCAGGGATGGGTGGTTTCCGCTCGAAGGCGAGGCGGGCCTCGCGGGTCCGGGTGGCGGTGTCCGCGCTCGCGACAACGGTCACCAGGGTGACCGGCCAGCGTTCGCCATCGGCCTCGAACGAGGCGTTACCGGTGGTCTTCAGGGATGCGGCATCGCGGTCGGAGAGTCGTGCGCGCAGCTCAAGACGATCGGTCGCAACCAGTTCCATCAGCACGGTGCCCGGCTGGACATACGCACCCCGTTCGCCGGTGCGTACGGCAATCAGCCCGTCAAAGGGCGCGCTGACCGTGCAGCGCTCGACGTCGCGTCGGGCCATGGCCACGCGCGTGCGCTGCGCCCGAAGGTTCGCGCTGAGGGCGCTGCGTTCCGCCTCGGCCTCGTCGAGCTGGTCGGCCGAGGCGGCGTTCTCCCGGCGCAGTCGTTCGGTCCGATCCAGACGGATGCCGGCGAGGCGCAGTCGCGCCTCAAATTCTTCGAGCGTCGCCTCGGCCTGTTCGAGTGCATTTTCGAAATCCGTGCAGTCGAGGCGGGCGAGCACATCCCCCGAAGCGACGCGCTCCCCCGCCTCCACGGGTATCGACTCGACTTCAGCCGCGAGCCGGGCGGCGATGTCCGTACGCGTCAACGCCGCGACCTCGGCCGGCGCGGAGCGTTCCAGCGGGATGGCGACATCCGCCAGGCGGGCGGCAGTGATCGGTCTCGCCTCATTGGCGGCCACGGCCGCCATTGGACTGCCCGCGAACAGTGTCAGGACCAGCAGGCAGTATCGTACTGGGCGCATCCGTATGCTCCATCATGCCCCGTTGCGCTCGGGGCGGAGGTGTGACTTCGGGATCGGCCGGATTTGGGCCGCTGCAAGCGTATACCGAGCGGGCTCATGAAAAAACCTTGTCCGGATGTGACGCTGGCGGTCCCATTGCGCTGGACGGGCCGGATCGTCCCGTTCGCCGGCAGTGCCGTCCGCGCCCGGAGAATGGCGTGCGGCATGAATGCTGCAGGCGCACTGGACGGTGGTTCAGGATATGCGCATGATCCGCGCTCGGCCGGCCGCCGGGTGGCCCGTGTGATTACCGGGCCCGACGGATCACTCCGGGGAAGCGATGATTCGGGAGCAGGCGATGCGGGCGCGAGGGGTACTTACGATGATCGGTCGATCCATATGTGCGGTTCTCGCGGTCGTCGTGCTGGTGTCGCCGTCACCTGTCTACGCGAACGATCTCGATTTCGACGGCAGCGCGTGGGCGCGCGCGGCGAGCCCGCACGGACTGGATCCGGCGCTGCTGTACGCGCTCACGCTGGTGGAAAGCCGGCGCACGGTGTCACCCGAGATGATCGGTCCGTGGCCATGGGTCATCCGCACGCCGACCGGCGGCTACTGGTTCAATTCGCGCGAGCGGGCCGAGCAGGGGCTCGAGGCGGTCCTCGCCAAAGTGGCCGGCGAAGCGGGTGGATGTCGGTATCGCCCAGGTCAACGTCGGCTGGCACGGTGACCGCTTCGACGATCCGATGAAGCTGCTGGATCTCGAATTCAACCTCGAGGTTGCTGCGGGCATCCTGGCCGACGCGATCGATTCGACGCGCGACACCGTCCTCGGCGTCGGCCGCTACCATCACTGGGCCAGCGAGCCCCGCTCCCGAGCTTACGGCCAACGCGTCTGGTGGACCTATCGCGACGTCACCTTTGGCGACCCGAACCCGGCCCACCGCTTCCTCCTCGCCACCGAGGCCGACCTCGCCCCGGTCGCCGCCGAACTCGCTGGTGACTGACTGAGCGGGGCCGTTGGCAGGCGCTGCACTCCGCGCTTCAGTCAGTTTCCGTATCGCCCGGTTCCGCACGCGTGACGTCGGCTTCGAGGCGGCCGCGGGCGAGGTGGATGTCGAGTTGTTGGCCGGGCTGGACCTCGCGGGCGTCGGTGATGGCGCGGCCGTCTTCGGCGGCGCGCACGAGGGCATAGCCGCGGCCGAGGGTGGCGAGCGGGCTGACGGCCTCCAGTGCTCGGGAGAGGGCGGCCAGGCGCGCGTCGCGGCGGTTGAGGTCGGCGCGGGCCGCGGCGTCGAGGCGGCGTCGGGCCTGGGCCAGGCGTTCGCGCAGCCGTTCGATCCGCGCGATCGGGGATGCGCGGCGCAGGCGGGCGTCGATCCGGTCCAGTCGGTCGCGGCGCGTGGTGATCGCGTGCCTGCCGATCCGCTGCAGGCGCAATTCGAGTTCATCCCGGCGCTGCTGCAGTTGCTGCAGGCGTCGCTCGGGGTGCTGGCGGCGCAGGCGCGACTCCACATTCCGGCGACGTTCTTCGCGGCGCCGCAGGAAGGCCCGTGCCGCGGCCTCCAGACGGCGCCGCAGGCGGTCGAGCGTCTGCAGCAGTTCGCCGGCGTCCGGAACCACGAGTTCGGCCGCGGCGGATGGCGTCGGGGCGCGCACGTCCGCGGCGAAATCCGCGATCGTGACGTCCACTTCGTGGCCGACCCCGCTGACGATCGGGATCGGACTGGCAACGACCGCGCGCGCCACCGCCTCCTCGTTGAACGGCCACAGGTCCTCCAGTGAGCCGCCCCCGCGCACCAGCAGCAGCACGTCGCAGTCGGCGCGCCGCCCGGCGGTCTCGATCATGCGGGCGATCGCCGGTGCCGCGCGTTCGCCCTGCACCTGGACCGGATAGATCACCACCGGGATCGCCGGGAATCGGCGGGCGAGCACCTTGAGGACGTCGCGCACGGCCGCGCCGGATGGCGACGTGATGATGCCGATCCGGCGTGGCATGCGCGGCAGCGCGCGTTTGCGTTCCTGCGCGAACAGGCCCTTCCGCGTCCAGGCGTTTCTTCAGTTCCTCGAAGGCGCGGGCGAGGGCGCCGGCGCCGGCGGGCTCCATCTGCTCGACGATCAACTGATAATCGCCGCGGGCCTCGTACAGGCTGACCCGCGCGCGGGCCCGGACCTGCATTCCGGCGTCCGGGCTGAAGTCCATCAGGCGGTTGCGGCCCCGGAACATGGCGCAGCGCACCTGCGCATCGCGGTCCTTGAGCGAGAAGTACAGGTGCCCGGAAGCGGGCCGGGCGATGTTCGACAGTTCGCCCTCGATCCAGACCGCCCCCAGGCCGCCCTCGAGCAGATCGCGCACGGTGCGGTTGAGCTCGCTGACCGTGAATACGTGGGGGCCTGAATCAGTCGGTGCCGTGCCGGGACGAGTGGCCATTCACTGGTTTCCCTGGGGTTGACTGGACCGGCGGCACCGATGCGCCGCTTCATGGCCGGGCCTGCGTGCCGGGGCCGCAGGACCGCCGGCGGGAACTGGTACGCCCGCGTCGCGCTGCGTACAATCCGGGGCCGCCCGCGCGTCCGCTTCTGTAATCAGGAACCGCCCATATTAACGCCGATACCGCCATCGACGAGAGCGATCCATTGATCTCGGTGGAAGGGCTGACCCACCGTTATCCGGGAATGGAGCGCGATGCCCTGCACGCGGTCGATTTCCGGGTCGCGCGCGGCTCGCTCGCCGGTCTGCTCGGACCCAATGGCGCCGGCAAGAGTACATTGCTGGCGATCCTCAACGGGGTCACTTCCCTGCAGCAGGGGCGCGTATCCGTCGCCGGGCGCACGCCCGCGGATCGGGGCTGGCTGAAATCCGCGAGCTCGCTGGTCCCGCAGGCCTGCGCTTTTTACGGCACCCTGACCGCGCGCGAAAATCTCGCGTTCTTCGCCGGCGTCCACGGCGTGAGGGGAGACCGATGGCGCGACGGGCTCGAGTACTGCGTCGAGGTCGCCGGGCTGGGTGGGGTCCTGGACCAACGGGCGGCAACACTCTCCGGGGGGCTTCAGCGGCGGCTGAATCTGGCCATCGGCCTGATCAATCGCCCGCACATCCTGTACCTGGATGAGCCCACGGTCGGTGTCGACGCCGAGTCCCGGCGGTGCATAACCGGCGCGATCGCGACGCTGCGGCGCGACGGCACGACGATCGTGTACACCTCGCATTACATGGAGGAGGTCGAGGCGCTCTGCGATCACCTGACCGTCATCGATCAGGGGCGTACGGTCGCCGCCGGTGCGACGGATGATCTGCTCGAACGTTTCGGCGGGACCTCGATGCTGGTGACGCTGCGGACGATTCCCACCGCGGCCCTCGATGAAGTGCTGCAGCCCTGGTCGCCGGTATGGCTGGACGCGCGCCGGGTGCGCCTGGAGGCCACCGACACCGTAGCCGCTACCGCGATCATGCGCGCCCTGGATAACCAGGGCGTAGCGATCGAGCGGGTCCGTTACGGGGTCGAGCGGCTGGAGGATGTCTATCTGCGCCTGCTTCGGCACGGGGAGACGGCATGAAACGGCTGGTGGTCGCCGCCTGCGCGCGCAAGGAGATGCTGCTTCTGTGGCGCGATCCGCAGACCCTGCTGCTGCTGTTCCTGATGCCGGCGGTCTTCATCCTGGTCATGTCGCTGGCGCTGCAGGATCGATTCGAACAGGGCGGCGGTACGGTCGCGACCGTGCTGGTGGTCGACGCCGACGACAGCGACAGTGCGAAAGCCGTGATCGAGTCACTGCGGCGCAATGAGGGTTTTGAAGTGGCCGAACTCGAGGGGGCGGTCGACGACGACGCGCTGCAGGAGCGAATCCGCTCACGGGATGCCGGCTTCGGTCTGCGCATCGACGCGGGTTTCGAGGAAGCCGTGTACGCCGACGGCGGGGAGCCGGCGAGCCATGTCCATATCCGCGTGGCCCCCAAGATCGATCGGCAGCGTGAGGCCCTGCTGGTGGCCGCCGTCCGCCAGGGGCTTGGGCAGGCCCGTATGGAGGCCCTGTCCGACCGGCTCGCGCCGCTGGTCGAGTTCGACGCGGGCGGTATCGGCGCCGATCTCGACGTCGCCTACCTGTACGGTGGCGAGCGCGAGGGCGCGGCCCCGTCCTCCGTACAGCAGAATGTGCCCGCCTGGCTGGTCTTCGGTATCTTTTTCGTGGTCATCCCGTTGTCGAACACGATGATCCGCGAGCGCCAGTCCGGTACCGAGCAGCGCCTGCGCACGACGCCGGCCGATGCGGGTGCGATCCTGGCCGGTAAGCTGCTTCCGTATTTCGCGCTGAATCAACTGCAGGCGGTGGCGATGCTGCTGGTTGGCCTGTGGCTGGTGCCGGCGCTCGGCGGCGCCGCGCTCGAGATCGCCGGTGTGCCCGTGGCCACCCTGTTGCTGATGGCGGTCGCCGTGAGCGTGGCGGCCCTGGGTTATGCACTGCTGGTGGCGGCGCTCTCATCGACCACCGAACAGGCGGCGATGCTCGGCGGCGGCGGCAATATTATACTGGCGGCGATCGGTGGCATCATGGTGCCGGAATTCGTCATGCCGCCGGCCCTCCAGGCCCTGACCCGGCTGTCGCCGATGGCCTGGGGCCTCGACGGATTCCTTCTGGCTTTTCTCGAGCGCGCCGGACCGGTCGAAGTCCTCGGCTATGCCGGTGCGCTGATCGCCTTCGGAGTGGCTGGTGTCGCACTGGCCGGATGGCGCCAGGGGCGCCGCAGTGAGTGAACGACGGGATGAAGCGATGACCGGGACGACGACGGAAGATCTGAATGCGGCGCTCAAGACGCTGATCGTCGAGGAATGCGACAAGGATGTGCCGCCGGAGAGTATCGGTGACGATGATGTCCTGATTGGCGGTGCGCTGGATCTGGATTCGCTCGACGCACTGCAGATCTGCATCGCGGTACAGAATCGCTACGGCGTGCGGATCAAGGCGGGGCCGGAGGCGCGCCGTGCGCTGGAGAGCGTCAATGCGCTCGCCCGGACCATCCGCGAGCGCCAGCCGGCCGCCTGATGCACGCGTTCCTTCGGATGAAACCTGTCGGAATCGATCGCCCTGCGGATGCCCGGGGTCACCGATGAGGCGTGCCTGGTTCATCGGCGGTGGCGCCCATACGGCGCTGGGCACGGATCTGGCCGCCGCCGTTGGCGCGCTGGAGCAGGTCACCGAACCCGAGCGCGTGCCGCTTCAGTACGGCGATACGCTCGATGAGATTCCCTATCGACTGCTGGCGGGGCGTCCGCTGGAGCGCCTCGAAGAGCGGCTGTACGACGTCCTTGCCGGCGTCATCGAACGCGCGCTTGACGAGGCCGCGATCAGCGCCGATGAGCGGCTGCGCATGGGGCTGTTCCTCGGCAGTTCGTCGGCCGACGTGTCCGTGTCCGAGGCCCGCTTTCGCCGGGAACTCGCGGAATCGGACGATGCGATCGCCCTGATCGCAAGCAACAGCATCGCCAATCTCGCCCTGCATCTGCGGCGGCGCTTCGGCCTGCGGGGGCCGGATTACAGCTTCAATACCGCCTGCACGGCGAGCGCGAATGCGCTCGTGACGGCATCGGACATGATCGCCCGGGGCCGGCTCGAGCACGCGCTGGTGGTCGGTGTCGAACTGTTCAACGTGGTCACCGCGGCCGGCTTCCAGAGTCTCGGGCTGCTGGCGCCGGGGAACATGCGGCCGTTCGACCGTGACCGCGATGGACTCACGCCCGGCGAAGGCTGTTCCGCGCTGGTCCTTTCGGCGCGCCAGCGCTCGTCCGACGACCTGTATCTCCGCGGCTCGGCAACGCTCTGCGACACCTACAGCATGTCGACCACCAATCCGGACGGCTCGACGGTCGCGACGGTGATCGAACGCGCGCTCGAACGCGCCGGCGTGTCGTCTGCGGAGATCGCCGCGATCAAGGTGCACGGCACGGCGAGCCTGCATTCGGACGAGGCCGAGGCGGCCGGGATGCAGGCCGTGTTCGATCCGGTACCGCCGATCTTCGCGCTCAAGCCGCACCTCGGCCATACGCTTGGCGCCTGCGGCCTGAACGAACTGCTCCTGTTCCGGGCCGCGGCCGGGCAGGGGGTTCTGCCGGGGACCCCGGGGATCGCGTCGGCGGATCGCAGCGATTCCGGGCTGGCCCTCAATCAGCACAACCGCGACATCGGGCCCGGCCACTTCATGCTCAACTACTTCGGATTCGGCGGCAACAATACGTCGCTGATCGTTTCCAATGTCGATTGAATACGCCCAGCGCGAGGTCTGGATCCGCGGCACCGGCGACTACCGCGAGCCGGTCGAGGGCGATACGCCGCCGCGCCTGAAGACGCTCGTCCAGGAATCGCTGGGCGTACCGGTACGCCGGATCGGGCGTTTCATCCAGCTCGCGCTGATCGGTGCGGGCCGCTGCGCCGGGCGCGCGCGCGCCGGGGCGCGACACCGCCGTCTACATGAGTTCGGCGCGCGGCGATCTGGAAACGACGCTGGATGTGGTGGAGACGCTGTTCCGGTACGGCATGCCGCCGATGCCGCTCAGTTTCGTCAACACCGTCAGTAACGCTCCGTGTTACTACGTTGCCCGCCACTTCGATCTGGCCGGGCGCAGCAACTTCGTCTGCAGCCGCAGCTTCGCGTTCGAGTCGGTGCTCGACCTCGCACTGCTCGATATCGAGTCCGGGTATATGGATTCCGCCCTGGTGGGCTCGGTCGATATCGCGACCAGCCCGGTTGCATACCATCGGCGCCGCCTGCAGATCGGCCGCGACGAACCGATCGCCGAGGGCAGTCACTGGCTTTGGCTGCATGCGGGCGAATGCCCGGAAGACGCGATCGGCGAACTCGTTGCCGCGCGTGAATTCGGCGATCGCGATGAATTGATCGAGTGGCTTACCGCCCAGCCGCTGCCGATCCCGGACACGTGCCTGGCCGCCGGCCAGTTCGCCGCGCGCGAAGATATTGCCGCCGTGCGCGCGGCAACCGGCATCGAACGCCGCTTCGAGCCGCCGAAGTCGCCGGGCTACTACGACAGCCAGAGCGGCGGCACCATCAACGCCTTCCTCCACCACGACCGCCAACGCTGGCTCGTCCACATCAACGGCGAAATCGACGGCGCCCGCTGTACCGCCACGATCGTCCGGCGTCTCGATCGGTCGAGCTGATTCGGGTGAAAGTCAAAGGCGCCTCTCGCAGAGCCGCGGAGTGCGCTGAGAGAAGGTCAAAAGCGGTTTCTCGCCAAGACGCCAAGCGCGCCAAGAAAGGCGAAAAGAAAGGTAAATAAGTGAGATCTATCCGGGAGTTGTCATCCACGTAGCCGGATAGACCCGCAGGCGAAACCGGGAGCGTCGACGTCCCGTATTACGGCATAGCCTCCATATGGATTTCTTGCCTGCAATGCAGCAGATCCATCGCTACACCACTTATTTTCTATGACTTACAACCTTTTTTCGATTTTCCTTGGCGCGCTTGGCGTCTTGGCGAGAAACCGATTTTGACTTGCTTTCTTTTGAATTCTCCGCGCCTCTGCGGCTCTGCGAGAGGCGCCTTTGACTTTCAGCCTCCGGGCACCTGACGAGACGTCAGGAAGCGGTAGCGGTCCGGGCGGAGCGGCTGCCGTAGTCGCGCAGGAGTTTCCAGACTTCGGCCTCGCGGTCGGCGCAGTCGCGGAGGACGTCGGCGAGGCCGGCGACGTCCATTTCGCTCTTGCGCCGGGAGACGCGGGTGGCGTGCACGGCGAATTCGCGCCAGCCGTCGCCGGCGGTCGTCAGGGACTGCGCGGCCTCGGCGAGGCGGTCGTCGCCGAGGGTGTCGGCGGCCTCCTGCAGGAACGACGCGTAGACGAACCGGAAGCCGGCGCCGCCGGTGCCGATCTCCTCCTGCATGCGCACGATATGCGCCAGGTACAGCGGCAGGCGCCGGCGGCCGTCGTGGGTGCGTGTGCTCTTGATCAGGTTGTTGGCGAGATAGCGGATCCCGCGGATGCCGATGATCGGCAGCGGCGAGCGGTTCATGATGCGCTCGTTCGCCTTGATCGCCTGCGGCACGACGCGCTCGTAATCGATCGCGTCGGGGATCTGCTCGGGATAGTAGAGCATGCCTTTGGCCGCCATCGCGCCGCGCGTGAACCGCGCCTTGCGCAGGTCGGCGCTCGGGCAGCGGACCGGCTCTTCGAACACCGGATCACTGATCAGGTAATCGTCGCCGTCACGCCCGTAGACGAGGAGGTTGTGCGCGTTGAAGTGGAAACGCATTTCCTCGGGGAAGAAGGGCAGCCAGTAGACCGACGCCTGCACGCCGACGATCCGCCCACTGTCGAGCAGCTCGTCGAGCGCCGCCATGCCCTTATCGGCGTCGCGGAATTTCCGGAATACGAAGCGCGCGCCGATGCGGCGGCTGGCCTTCGAGATGATCCAGCGCGGCGGCATGCGATAGGCGATCAGCGGCATCCCGCCGATTTTGACGATCGGCAGGTAGGCGAAGGTCAGTGCGTTGGCGAGGCCGAACGCCATCGGTTCGCTGACGGGCAGGCCGTGATGCGTGAGCATGCTCGACATCACGCCGCTCTCGCAGTGGGCCGACTGGCGATGCCGGAATTCGTTGATCGTGTTCATTCTTCCGGTCCCTCGCGCGGCGGTACGCGCATCAGGCGTTCGATATCGAGACCGAGGGCCTCGCAGTAGCGGTCGAGGACGCGGCGCGGGAGCCGGGGGAACCGCTTCGGATCGAAGTGACGCCGCACGCGCCAGCGCCACATGCCGGCCGCGCCGGCCAGCAGCGGCAGGTCCATGCGGCAGTCGTGCATGTGGACCTCCAGCGGCGAGGTCTGCCCCGCCTGCGCCCGTTGCCAGGCCTCGTCGCGCAGGCGTGCGATCTCTTCCAGCGCCGCGCGCGTGGCGGTCGCCTCGACCTCCCAGCCGGCCGAGCGCACGCTCGTGTACCGGCCCTGTTCGTCGACCGCATACAGCAGCTTGCGCACACCCGCGTGCGTGCTGTCCTCGTCCTGGGGCGTTTCCCGGCGATCCATTTACTCGACCGTGAGCGAGATGAAGGCCGTCGAGAACCGGCCACTCTCGGGGATGTAACACAGGATCCGCTGGCCTGCCTTGAGCTCGCCCGAATGGAACAGATCCGCCAGCATGATGTAGATCGACGCCGATCCCGTGTTGCCCTTCGTCGACAGGTTCGTGAACCAGCGCTCGGACGGGATCTCCATGCCGGCGCGCTGCATGCGGTCATAGACCTGGTCGCGGAAGTACTGCGACGAGTAGTGCGGCAGGAACCAGTCGTAGTCCTGCGGCTGCACGCCATGCTTTTCCCGGATTCGGGTCATCGCGTGGTAGACGGTGTAGTCCATGACGTGTTCGTTCAGCAGTTTTACGTCCTGCTTGACCGCCATTGCGGACGTATTCGCCCGTTCCTCCTGATCCATTACCGGCCACCCGCGAAGCGATCCGTCTTCGTTTTTCAGCGCGCCGATGTACATGCAGGTTTCCATCTGCCCGGCGTAGGAGATCAGCTCGATCCAGTCGAGGCGGAGGTTGACGGGGCCGGGGCCGGGTTCCGGTTCGAGCAGCACGGCGCCGGCGCCGTCGGACAGCATCCAGCGCAGGAAGTCCTTCTCGAAGGCCAGTTCGGGGCGCGCTTGAAGGGCTTCGAGCTGATGCTGCGCCTCGGCGCTGAAGTTCTCGGCCCGCAGCAGCGGCGAGACCAGTTCGGATCCGGTGGCGACGCTCCGGCGGTGCTCGCCGGTCGCGATTCCCATGCAGGCGTATTTGAGGGCGCTGATGCCCGACAGGCAGATCCCGGAGGTGCCGACGACCTCGCAGGGCGGCAGGCCGAGTTCGCCGTGGACCATCAGGCCATGACTCGGTGCGACCTGGTCCGCGACCGTGGTGCCGGCCGCCAGGCAGTCCACGCTGTCGATCGCCTGTCCGTCGCGGGACAGACCGCGGATGGCCTCGGCGGTCAGCGCGGCATTCGTATGCGTGTACTCGCCGGTTCGCGGATCGATGGCGTAGTGGCGCGATTTGATGCCGTTGTTGCGCAGGATCGTCCGGCGCACGCGCGACGGGCGCGGCCCGACCTGTCCGAGGACGGACTCCATCTCGTCGTTGCCGACCGGTTCATTCGGCAGGAACGACGCCAGATTGGTGATGTATACGGGATTCGTGGTCATGCAGTGCGATCCAGAAGTTCGGTCGATTCACCGGATGGTGCCGCATAGTACCGTCGTTGGCGGGCGGTACGCTCGCGCGTGAGCGGTGCGAGCAGTCGTTTGAGGACGGCGCTGATCGGCACCACGGTGATGATAAGCGTGAACAGGAACAGGAAATAGAGCGCCAGTACCGCGCGGCGCAGTGGCGTGTTCGGTCGGCCCAGCGTGCGCAGCAGCGCGCCCCAGATACGGAAACTGCGATGGGCGATATGCTCGGACGCGATCATGCGCTCGTTGACGTGGACCGCGCCCAGCCCCTGCAGCATCGGCGTGAAGTCGTCCGGTGCGCGGTCGGGGAGCTGGCGCGCGATCGCCTCGCCGAAGCGGGCGGCCGCGTCGATATCCTCCCGCGACACGCCGGCGGCGGGGATCAGGCCGCCGAGAAACGGGCCACGATGGCCCGTGAGTACCCAGACCGGCGTCGACACGAAGGTCGCGGCGCTGTGGGCGCGGTCGGTGAGGACCACGTTGTCGATCAGATGCCCGCCGATGTATTCGATGTGCCGCTTGAAGGTCTCGTACGCGCTGAGCCACATGTTGCGACAGGCGATGACCGACACGATCGGCTTGCCGGCAATAACGCGGCGGGCCTTGGGGTGCTGCAGGAACGCCATCGCCGGCATGGCCGGCGACAGGAACCAGACCTGCCAGGAGAAGACGATCAGGTCGAAGTCCTCGTCGCCCGTGAGATTCGGCTCGCGGATCGGCGCCGGCTCCTCGTAGACGCATTCCGGGAATGTGTCGAAGAATCGCCAGAACGGCCACGGAAACGGGAACGCCTCGACCGGTTCCAGTTCGAGTTCCGTGACTTCGATCTCGCCGGACGCCCGCAGCGGACCGAGGACGGAGTCCAGCACCGAATCCAGCTGCCCCGTCTGCGAAAATCCGATCGCCAGAACGCGCTTTACGTCAGTCATCCCGTCTCCATCAAAGCAGGCCGTAAACCGCGAGTGCCGGCCATGTTCTGTTCCGTCACCGCGTACATGCCACCATCGTGCCACAGTCCGGCATCGGCGGAAGCCGGTTTCCGGGGTTTGGGCTGAATATCGGGCGGGGGTGCCCGTGAGCGGTGTCGTCAGCCGTTCGCCGATTCCTGCCCGAGTGCCAGTCGCCCCTGAACGACGATAGCGTCCGCGGTGCGGCAAACGAATTTCAGGGAGTCCCCGGTGGGTGTGTCGAGTTCGATCCGGAACGGTTCGTCCGGCCCCACCCTTTGCAGGAACTTGGCCTTGCGGATGCCCGTGACGCGAGTATCCGGCCACTCGTGTCGGACGGCCTCCAGCACCCGGGACAGAATGACCGCGGCCGGCACGACCGGTTGGCCCGGGAAATGTCCCGGGAGCGCGGGGTGATCGGAACCGATGACGACTTCCGGCATTGGCACACCATCGCCGCCCCGGTGCGGATCGCTTTTCGGCCTGCGTCCGCGGGGCGCGTAATCTGTCGTTTTCGTTCGCCGCGGAATGGCCGCCGGGCCGCACCCACCTCCGCACGCGCTATTGCGTCCAGGGTGTGCCGGAGGCGGTGATGAAGGTTCTCAACACCGGGCGTAATCCGCTAAAGTGTTACAGATTATTAAATCGCCGTCGGTGTGTACAGCGACGGCGGCACAAAATGGCGCGCGCCCGGTGACGCGCTGCCGGGCCGTGGTCGTCCTGGCCCGCCGACGGACAGAGTGAACCGGGTACGCGAAGGTATCGGGGGAATGCGCGCGGGATGGGTGGCGGTCTCGCGTGCAGGGTGGGCACAATGGTCAGCAATCGCGAAGAACTGTTCGACGAACTGCGTACGATCCTCGTGGAGATGTTCGAGCTCGACGCGGCGGATGTCGTATCCGAGGCCCGGCTCTACGAGGATCTCGATATCGACAGCATCGATGCGGTCGATCTTGTCATCCGCCTTCGGGAGCTGACCGGCACGCGGGTCGATCCCGAGGATTTTCGATCCGTCCGGACGGTCCAGGACGTCGTCGACACCACCGCCAAACTGCTGGCAACGGCCTGATGAATCGCTGGCTCGCGCGGGCGATCGCGATGATCGCCGCGATCTACCCGTTCATTGTCTGGTTCTCGCTGGACACGCTGCCCGTGGCGTTTCTGGGCCTGCTTCTGCTCGCGCTCGCGGTCGGCCGTCTGGTGTTGCTGGGGCGGGTACCCGGTGAACCGCTGCTGGTGGCGGCCGGGGTCATCGCGATGGCGGCGGCGGGGATCTACACGCTGATCAGCAGCAGCAGCGAGGGTCTGCGTTTCTATCCGGTGCTGATGAGCGCCGCGATGCTCTGTCTGTTCGGCTGGTCGTTGCGCCAGCCGCAGTCGATCGTCGAGCGTTTTGCCCGGATCATCTACCGTGAGTTCCCGCCCGAGGCCGCCGTCTACACCCGGCGCGTAACGGTCGTGTGGTGCGCCTTCTTCCTGATCAATGGGCTGATTGCGCTCTGGACCGCCGTGGCGGGCAGCTGGGCGGCGTGGACGCTCTATAACGGGTTCATTTCCTACATGCTGATGGGAGGGCTGTTCCTGGGGGAATACGCCGTCCGTCAGAGGTTGCTGGGTGCGACATCGTGAGCGCGCCCGTGGTACCGCTCGCGCGGCTCCACGCGGCTGACCGCGACGCGGCACAACCGGCGTTCGTTCATCACGGGCGCGTGATCGATTACGCCACGCTGCGCGCCGATGTCGCTGCGCTGTCAGCGGCATTGCAGGCGGATGGCGCGCGCGACTGGGCGCTTTACCATGACGACGCCTATCCGTTCACGGTCGCGCTGCTGGCGATCCTGGCCACCGGCGGAAGTGCCTGGCTCCCGGCCAACGCGACTGCGGGTACCGAGCAGCGTCTTTCGGCGTATTGCGACGGCTGGCTGGGACCGGACTGGTCCGCAGGGTGTCCCATTCACGTGGAAACGGATTCCAGCGCAGCGTCGCTGCCCGCGCTCCGCGGACGGATCGTGGTGTTCACGTCGGGATCGACCGGCGAACCGCAGCCGATTCCGAAGACGCTGGGGCAATTCGATCGCGAGGTCGAGGCGCTCGAACGCCTCTGGGGCGAAATACTCGGTGACGCCCGGATCCTGGCGACGGTCAGCCATCAGCATATCTACGGTCTGCTGTTCCGGGTCTGGTGGCCACTCGCTGCGGGCCGCACGACGTACAGCGAATGCTTTTTCGAGGCGCGTGATCTTCTCGCCGCGGCGGCGGGCGAACCCCGTGCGGCATGGGTCGCGAGCCCGGCCCACCTGCGGCGGCTCCAGCAGGACCTGCCATGGGATGCCGCCGAAGGCCATCTGCGGATGATCTTCTCCTCCGGCGGTCCGCTGCCGGCGGATGCGGCGGGCGAGTGCGCCCGGCTTTCCGGTCTCTGGCCGACCGAGATCTACGGCAGTTCCGAGAGCGGCGGCATCGCATGGCGGACGCAGGCCGACGCGAACAGCTGGTGGCAGCCGCTGCCCGGCGTCGACGTCCGCGCCGCGGCCGATGGGGCGCTCGAGTTGCGATCTCCGCATCTGGTGGATGGCGGGCCGCTCATCCTGAGCGATTCGATTGAATGCGCGGCCGATGGCCGCTTCCGGCTCGGGGAACGGCTCGACCGGATCGTCAAGGTCGAGGGCAAGCGCCTTTCCCTGTCGGAACTCGAGGCCGCGCTGGAGGCGCATCCCTGGATTGCCGAGGCCCGCGCGCTGCTGTTGCGTCGGCGTCGCGAGTCGATCGCCGCGGTGGCGGTGCCGACCGCCGAGGGAGGCGCCGAGCTGGAACGGCTCGGCCGGCACGCGTTCACGCGCCGGCTGCGGGAGGCGCTGCTGGCGCGCTTCGAACCGGTCACGGTGCCGCGCCTGTGGCGCTTCCCGGACGCCATGCCGGTGAATGCCCAGGGCAAGGTCGGCGAACGCCAACTGCGGGACCTGTTTGAAACGGCTGCCCCGCGCCGCCTGCCGGAGACCCTGGCGATCGATTGCGATGGGCATTCGTGCGAGGCGCGCCTGCGGGTGCCGGATGATCTCGGCTGTTTCGAGGGCCATTTCCCGGATCGCCCGGTCGTGCCCGGCGTCGTACTGATCGGCTGGGCCGAACACGTCGCGCGACACCACTTCGCGGTCACGGGCGAAGTACGGGATGTCGAGCGCATCAAGTTCAGCCAGCCGGTCCAGCCCGGGTACGAACTGATCCTGCGGCTGGAGCACGATGACGTTCGTCACTGCATCGGTTACCGTTTCCGCTCCGCGGGGGGAGTCGAGGAGTTCGCATCCGGGCGGCTGGTGTTCGCCGATGCGCCCGAGCCCTGAGCGCCGCAGCCGCCGCGCACCGCAGCCTGGCAATACCGCTTTTACTGACCCGATTATTATCCGTTTTACGTTATCCGGAGCATACGCATGCAGGAAATGCCGCAGGTGGTGTTCGATGGGACACCGCTGAGCGCCGCCGCGATCGCCGCGATCGCCGAGCGGCGCCAGCCGTCCGTACTCAGTGGCGAGCCCGCCTTCGTCGAGCGCATCGATCGCGGGGCCGAGTTCATCGACCGGGTGTGGCAGGAAGAGGGGGTCGTTTACGGGGTAACGACCGGCTACGGTGATTCCTGCAGCGTGTCGATCCCTCCGGGACTGGTGGAGGAACTGCCGCAGCACCTGTACACCTTCCATGGCTGCGGGCTCGGCGAGATTTTCGATGAATGCGAAACGCGGGCGATCCTCGCGGCACGCCTTGCGAGTCTGGCGCAGGGCTTCTCGGGCGTGCGTTACACGCTGCTGGCGCAGATCCATCGCCTGATCGAGCACGATGTCCTGCCCGTGATCCCGAAGGAGGGCTCGGTCGGCGCCAGCGGCGATCTCACCCCGCTGTCGTATGTGGCCGCGGTCCTTGCCGGTGAGCGCGAGGTGATCCACGCCGGTTGCCGGCGTCCGACTGCCGAGGTCTTCGGTGAACTCGGTATCGAGCCGATCGTGCTGCGCCCCAAGGAAACGCTCGCGATCATGAACGGCACGGCCGTGATGACGGCGCTGGCCTGTCTCGCGCTCGAGCGGGCGCGTTACCTGTGCCGGCTGGCCAGCCGTGTCACATCGCTCGCCGTGCTCGCCCTGCAGGGCAACGCCAACCATTTCGACCCGCGACTGTTCTCGGTGAAGCCGCATCCGGGCCAGGGGGAGGTGGCACAACGGATCCATACCGATCTGGGCGGCGGCGATCACCGCCGCCAGAGTTCGCGCCTGCAGGATCGCTACTCGCTGCGCTGTGCGCCGCATGTGGTCGGCGTACTCGAGGACTCGCTGCCGTGGCTCACGCAGTTCATCGAGACCGAACTCAACAGCGCCAACGACAATCCGATCATCGATCCCGAGCAGGAGCGGGTGCTGCACGGTGGTCACTTCTACGGCGGCCATATCACGTTCGCGATGGACTCGCTCAAGACCGCCGTCGCGAACGTGGCCGATCTGCTCGATCGTCAGCTGGCGCAACTGGTCGATCCGAAATTCAATCACGGACTGCCGGCGAACCTGTCCGGCGCACAGGGTGCGCGGCGGCCGCTGAACCATGGTTTCAAGGCCGTGCAGATCGGCACCTCCGCGTGGGCCGCGGAGGCGCTGAAGCTGACCATGCCCGCGAGCGTCTTTTCACGCTCGACCGAGAGTCACAATCAGGACAAGGTGAGCATGGGCACGATCGGGGCCCGCGACTGCCTGCGCGTGCTGACGCTCACCGAGCAGGTCGCGGCGGCGACCCTGATCGGCGCCACCCAGGGCGTCTGGCTCCGTGAGCGCTCGGAAGAGATCGACATGATCGCGACGGCGGGTGTGCGGACCACCCTTGAGGAGGTCGAGGCGGTCTTCCCGATGCTGATCGAGGATCGGCCGCTGGAGTCGACCCTGCGCGATGTGCTCGGGCGCATCGGGCGCCGGGAATTCACGCTGTATGAGTAATAGTGACTGGACCGCGGAAGTCACCTTCGATATCCCGTTCCACGACGTGGACCTGATGGGCATCGTGTGGCACGGCCATTATGCGAAGTACTTCGAGGTCGCGCGCTCGAAGCTGCTCGGTGGCCTGGATTACGACTACCGGCAGATGAAGGCGTCGGGCTATGCCTGGCCGGTGATCGAGATGCGGATCCGCTACGCGCAGCCGATGCGGTTCGAGCAACGGGTTATCGTCCAGGCGCGTATTATCGAATACGAATCGCGTCTGCGGATCGCCTACGAGATCCGTGACGCCGAATCGGGCCGGCGCCTGACGCGCGCCCATACGGATCAGGTGGCACTCGATATGGAGAGTGGCGAGATGTGTTTCGCGTCGCCGCCGGTGCTGCTGGAGAAACTCGGGGTGGCGCATTCATGAGGGGTGCGATCCTGATCGCGTTGCTCCTGCTGTGCGCGCCCCCGGTGGCGATCGGCGACACGGGGGAGTTGCCGGAACTCGTGCAGCACGAGACCGCGGTCGGGCGCTTTGTCCAGCGGCGCCAGTTGCCGGAACTCGAGCGCCCGATCGTCTCGCGCGGGCGCTTTGTCTACAGCGCCGGGCGAGGTCTCCTGTGGCTGATCGAAGAGCCGGTCGAGTCGCGGCTGGTGATCGATGCGGAGGGGGTCCATCAGGACGGCAAGCCCGTGCGCGGCGGTGGCGCGTTCGCGGCGATCCGGCCGCTGTTCGAGAGCCTGTTCAGCGGCGATCTCGGACCGCTGGAACGCGATTTCTCGGTCACCCGTGAGGATGCGGGCGAGCGTTGGCGCCTGGAGCTGAGCCCGCGCGACGGGCAACTCGCGCGGGCCCTCGACCGGATTACCATCGAAGGTGTCGATACACCGCTTCGGCTCGTGATCGCGGCCAGCGACGGTGGCCGGACCGAACTGGAATTCACGGACGTCACCCATCCCGAACGACTCGACGAAGCCCTGATCCAGGCCTTCGATCGTGCCCGCTGACGAAAACCTCAGCGCACGTCGACTGCGGGCCACCCTCTGGCTGCTGGCGGTCATCGCGGTCATCGCCGCGACGATCGTCGCGTGGCCAGGTGCGGGTTGGTTGCGGACCGACGTGCGCGCGTTGCTGCCGGACCCCGGCGGCGGCGCGCGGATCGCCGAGGCGTCGCGCAGCCTTGCGGCACCGTTCGAGCAGCGCACGGTCTGGCTCGTCGGCGCCTCTGATGCGGAGCGGGCGGCCCGCGCCGGCCGTGCACTGGCCGAGCGCCTTCGCGCCACCGACGTGTTCGAGGAGGTCGAGGCGGAAGTGGATCGCGCCGCCTACGAACGCGTGGCGCGGGCGTTGTACCCGTATCGGCACGGCCTGATCGCGCCCGATACGGCGCAACGCCTCGAACAGGCCCCGGCGGCGTTTCTGCGGGAGCGTCTTGCGCTCCAGTACAGCGTTGCCGGTGCGGCCGGCGGTTCGCTGACGGACGATCCGCTGGGGCTGTATAACGGCTTCCTGCAGGAGGCCCTTGCCGGCCCCGCGCGGACGGCGACCACGATCGACAGCGTCGCGGTTGTCGAGGGGCGCGGTCGCCATTACGCCATCGTGACCGCAGACGCCCGGGCGGCTGGATTCGAGGCCCGTGCCGAGCCGCCACTGATCGGTGTCTGGCGCGATACGCTCGCCTGGGCCGAGGACGAATCCCTGACGCTGCACGCGACCGGGGCGCCTCTGTACAGCGCCTGGGCCGCGCAGAGCGCGCATGGAGAGATCAGCCTGATCGGCGGGGTGTCGCTGGCGGCGATCGCGCTCCTGCTGATCGGGCGTTTCCGGTCGCCACGGCCGCTGGCGATTGCCGTGATCGTCATCGGGGCCGGTGTCGGCGGTGGTTTCGCCGGAGCCGTTCTGGCCTTCGGGGGCATGCACCTCATCACGCTTGTGTTCGGCGCGACCGTGATCGGCGTGTCGGTCGATTACGCGTTCCACTATTTCAGCGACAGCCTGCGCCCCGGCTGGACGCCGGAGGCGGGGCTGCGGCATGTCCTGCCGGCATTGCGGCTGGCACTCGGGACCAGCGCGATCGCATTCCTGTCACTGGCGCTGGCGCCGTTCCCGGCCCTGCGCGAGGTCGCGGTCTTCACGGTCTGTGGCCTCGTGGCGAGCTGGTCCACGGTGGTCCTGCTGCTGCCGGTGCTGGTGCGGCCACCGGCATCGGCGCCTGCGCCCCGACACTGGCCGCTGCGATTCGCACCGCGCCTGGTGTTCGTGATTCCGGCCGTGCTGGTCCTGTCGCTGCCGGGGATTCTCCTGCTCGAACCCAGGGACGATATACGACTGCTGTACGCGACGCCCGAGCGCCTGAGTGCCGATGACGACGTGATCGGCGAGTTGCTGCCCCGTCCGGACGCCAACCGCTTCCTGCTCGTGCGCGCGGATTCCGGGCAGGCATTGCTGGAGCGTCAGGAGCGCCTCCGGCCCGAACTCGAACGGCTCATGGACTCGGGCGCGCTCGACGGCTTTCGTGCCGTTACTGACTGGCTGCCATCTCTTGAGCGCCAACGCGACAACGAACGCCTGTTGCGGGGCCTGGTCGAGAGCGGGCGCTTCGGTGAATACCTGCGCGACCTCGGCTTTGGCGAAGCCGGGATCGAGCGGCGGGAGGCGGCGATTCGCGAGCCGGGGCCGTACCTCGCGCCGGCGACCGCGCTGGATGTCGCACTGGAGCGCCACCGCGCGCAATGGCTCGGCTGCAACGAAGACGACTGCGCGGCCGCGATCGTGGTGACCGGGGCCGGCGAGGGCGATGCGCTCGAACGGCTGGCGGCGGAACAGGATGGCGTGCGCTGGGTAAACCGGATTGCCGCGGTCAACGAAGGCATGCGCGAGCACCGTCGCCTGAGCCTCGGTCTGCTGGCGCTTGCCCTGCTGATCGTGTCCGCGGTGCTGTCGGTGACGCTCGGTGTGGCACGGGGGATGCGCGTGGTGGCTGTACCGGCGCTGGCGCTGGTCGTCAGCCTTGCCGCGGTCGGCTACAGCGGGGCGCTGTTCAGCGTGTTCAATCTGATGGCGCTGCTCCTGGTGTTGGGGGTCGGCATCGATTACGCTCTGTTTTATCACTGCGCGCCGTCGGCGGGGCGACCGACCGCGGCCCTCGGCATCGGCATGGCCGCGCTGACGACGATTCTCGCGTTCGGGTTGCTGGTCTTCTCGGACACACCCGTCATCAGCGCATTCGGTATGACGCTGCTACCCGGCCTGACGGCGGCATGGCTGTTGGCCCTCGTCACCGGGTCCGAGGCGTGGAGGGAGTGATTTCGTGGAGGGAGTAATCTTATGAGTGCGGATCACGATGTCGTCATCATCGGTGCGGGCCCTTCGGGCGCGATCGCCGCCGCTTTGCTGCTCAAGCGGGGTTATCGCCCGCTGGTCCTGGAGCGGGCAACCTTCCCGCGTTTCTCGATCGGCGAGAGCCTGCTCCCGCAGTGCATGGAATTCATCGAAGAGGCCGGCATGCTGGATGCGGTCCGGCGCGCGGCGCCTGCATGCGGGTTCCAGTACAAGGATGGAGCCGCCTTCGACTGGGGCGATCTGCACGAGAGTTTCCATTTCGAGGACAAATTCTCGCCGGGCCATGGAACGACCTTCCAGGTACGGCGCGCCGAATTCGACAAAGTGCTGGCCGACGAAGCAGCGGCGGCGGGGGCCGATATCCGCTTTCGGCACGAGATCGTGGACGTCGATTTCGGCGGCGACCAGCCGCGCGTGACCGCGCGCAGCCTCGATGACGACTCACTGCATTCGTGGACCTGCAGTTTCGTGCTCGATGCCAGCGGTTTCGCGCGTGTGCTGCCGCGGCTTCTCGATCTCGACTGGCCCTCCGACTTCCCCGTCCGCCAGGCCATTTTCACGCACGTCGAGGACCGTATCGCCACTGACGATTTCGATCGCGACAAGATCCTGATCACGGTCCACCCGGAGCATTATCACGTCTGGTTCTGGCTGATCCCCTTCAGTGACGGCCGCAGCTCCCTCGGGGTCGTGGCGTCGCAGGAATTCCTCGATGGCGTGCCCGGCGAACCGCAGGAGAAGCTGCGCCGACTGGTCTCGGATTGCCCCGATCTCAGCCGCCACCTTGCACGGGCGGAGTACGATTCGCCCGTCAACCACATCACCGGGTACAGCGCGAACGTGAAATCACTCTGGGGCCCGGGGTACGCACTGCTCGGTAACGCGGGTGAATTCCTCGATCCCGTGTTCTCGTCCGGCGTGACCGTCGCCATGAAATCGGCGAGCCTCGCCGCCGATACGCTCGATCGCCAGCTGCGCGGCGAGGCGGTCGACTGGCAGGCGGATTTCGCGGAGCCGCTCCAGCAGGGCGTCAATACCTTCCGTACGTACGTGGAGGCCTGGTACGAGGGCACTTTCCAGGACGTGATCTTCCACGAGGAGAAGCCGGCCGAGATCAAGGCGCAGATCTGTTCGATACTGGCGGGCTACGCCTGGGATACGGATAACCCGTACGTGCGCGAGAGCCGTCGCCGCCTGAAGGTGCTCGCGAGCGTATGCCAGCGCGTCTGAGCGCGCTCCGCCGGCTTGTCGTTCTGCCCCTGCTGCTGTTGACCGCCTGCAGCCTGTCCGGTGCCGGACACCCGCCGGAGCGGGCGCTGGCGCCGCCTTCGGCGCTCGGAGATCGGTCGTTCCAGCAGGTGTTGACCATTCATGCCGACGGGACTGTGCGGCGGCTGATCGCCGCTGGCCAGATCCGCGACGGCGTGCTGGTGCTGGCGCTGCTGACGCCCGAGGGTGTCGAACTGCTGCGTATGCGCCAGGACAGCGATGGTCTGGTCGTCCGGCGTGAGCGCGATCTGCCGCCCGGGATGACACCGCGCGCGATCGTGGCGGACTTCCAGTTGATCCATTGGCCGGCGTCCGCGCTGCGGGTGGAATGGGGTCGTTCCTGGGATCTGACCGAGCGGTCGCGCGAGCGGGTACTGGCGTACCGGGGCGAGCCTCGGGTTCGCGTCGCGTACGCGGATCGGCCCTGGCACGGGGCTGTCACGCTCGAGCATCTGCAATACGGATACCGTCTCGAAGTGAAAACGCTGTCCCACGATCGGCGCGCGCGGGGTGACGCACCCGTCGACGGCGAATGACCGTCACCGCCTGGCCGCTGGATGTGTTGCTGCCGCACGCCGGTCCGATGGTGCTGCTCGACGAGGTGCTCGCGGTCGAAGATGAGACCGTGCGCGCGGTTGCCACGGTCCGCCGCGATGGCCTTTTTGCCGGTCCGCACGAGCCCGGTGTACCGGCCTGGGTGGGCATGGAATATCTCGCCCAGGCGATTGCCGCCTGGTCGGGGGTCCATGAACGGGCCCGGGGCCGGCCGGTGCATCCGGGGTACCTGGTCGGGGCCCGTTCATTCCACAGTTCCGTCGGGACGATCCCCTGGGGTGTCGTACTGACAATCGAGGCCGAACGCCTGATGGAGGACGGCGCGGGTATTGGCGTCTTCGACGGCCATGTGACGGGGGCCGGCGTCGAGCAGACGGTCCGGCTCAAGGTATACCTGCCCGGGGACCCGGATCGATACTGGGCCGGGCAGTCAACGCGGGGAAATGACCAATGACGGAACGCGTACTGGTAACCGGCTCGAGCCGCGGTCTCGGACGGGCCATGGCGCTGCGGCTCGCCCGCGACGGCTTCGATATCGCACTGCATTGCCGCTCGCGCAGGGACGAGGCCGAGGCGGTTGCCGGGGAAATCGGTGCGCTCGGGCGCGCGGCGTCGATCCTGCAGTTCGACATCAGCGACCGCGAGGCGGCGCGCACGACCCTGGAGGCCGATGTCGAGGCGCACGGGGCTTATTACGGCGTGGTCTGCAACGCCGGCGTTTCCCGCGATGGCGCATTCCCGGCGCTCACGGGCGAGGACTGGGACGGCGTCGTGCATACCAATCTCGACGGCTTCTACAACGTCCTCAATCCACTGGTCATGCCGATGATCCGCCGACGCCGGCCGGGGCGGATCGTCACGCTGGCATCGGTCTCCGGCCTGATGGGGAATCGTGGTCAGGTGAACTATTCGGCGGCCAAGGCCGGTATCATCGGGGCCACCAAGGCGCTGGCGCTGGAACTGGCCACCCGCCGGATCACCGTCAACTGCGTCGCACCCGGACTGATCGAGACCGATATGACCGAGGACCTGCCGGTGGAGGAAATGCTGTCGATGATCCCCGCGCGCCGTGCCGGTCAGCCGGAGGAAGTGGCCGCGGCCGTCAGCTTCCTGATGGCGGAGGATGCCGGTTACATCACGCGCCAGGTCATCTCCGTGAACGGAGGGCTTTGTTGATGAAGCGGGTGGTGGTCACCGGCATGAGTGGCCTGTCGTCGATCGGTCAGGACTGGGATACGGTACGCGACAATCTCGTCGCCGGCCGGACCGGAATCCAGAGCATGCCCGAGTGGTCCCGCTTTGAGGGCCTTTTGACCGGTCTTGGGGCACCGGTAACCGACTTCCAGCATCCCACGCATTATCCGCGCAAGGCGACGCGGAGTATGGGCCGGGTCGCGCTGATGGCGACACGCGCATCGGAACGCGCACTGGCCGATGCCGGACTGCTCGACGATCCGATTCTGCAAAGCGGGCGCGCGGGCGTCTCCTATGGGTCGTCCACCGGCAGTCCCGACGCGACCGCGGAATTCGCGGGCATGCTCCTCAATCACACCACCGCCGGGCTCAGCGCTACGACCTACATCCGCATGATGGCGCACACCACGGCGGTCAATATCGGCGTGTTTTTCGGTCTGCGCGGCCGTGTCTACACGACCAGCAGCGCCTGCACCTCGGGAAGCCAGGGCATCGGCTGTGCGTTCGAGGCGATCCGCTGCGGCGCCCAGACGGTGATGGTGGCCGGTGGCGCCGAGGAACTGTGTCCCACCGAGGCGGCGGTATTCGATGCCCTCTATGCCACATCGACCCGCAACGACGCCCCGGGGGCGACGCCGAGGCCGTTCGATGCCGACCGCGACGGGCTGGTTATCGGCGAGGGAGCGGGCACGCTGATCCTGGAAGAACTCGAACACGCGCGGGCGCGCGGCGCGAACATCCATGCCGAGGTGGTCGGCTATGGGACCAACTCCGACGGCCAGCATGTCACGCAGCCGGAACACGATACGATGCGCATCGCCATGGAACTCGCGCTGGAGAGCGGGGAGCTCGATCCGGCGGCGATCGGCTACGTCAGCGCCCACGGTACCGCGACCGCCCGGGGCGATCTGGCCGAGAGCGAGGCCACGCGGGCGGCGTTCGGGCGCGCGGTCCCGATCAGCGCACTGAAGAGTTACACCGGGCACACGCTCGGGGCCTGCGGGGCGCTCGAGGCGTGGGTCGCGATCGAATCGATGAAAGCGGGCTGGTTCCATGGGACCATGAATCTCGACCGCATCGATCCCGAGTGCGCCGAACTCGACTTTATTTCGGGCAAGGCCGGACGGGCGCTCGACTGCGAATATGTCATGAGCAACAATTTCGCCTTCGGCGGGATCAACACCTCGCTCCTGTTTCGCCGCTGGCACTGATCGCAGGCCGGTCGCCAGCCACGCCCGGGATACCACTGACGACCATGACGGATAGACCCGCAACCCTCGATCGTGCCGCTATCGAGGGCCTGATCCCGCACGCTGGCAGCATGTGTCTGCTTGAGCATGTCGTGCAGTGGGATCGGGAATCGATCGAATGCCGTACCCGAACGCAGCTGGAGACGGACAACCCGCTCCGCGTCGATGGTGGCGTACCGATCGAGGCCGGCATCGAGTATGCGGCCCAGGCCATGGCGGTCCACGGTGGGCTCGGCGACACCGGCGGCGACGGTCCGCGGCGTGGATTCGTGGCGGTGGTAAACCGGGTGTCGTGGAACGCCGAATGGCTGGACGATGAATCCGGCGAGCTGTCTATCCACGCGCATGCGCTGCAGGGTGGCGATGATGGTCGCCAGTACGCATTCCGGATCGAGCGCGGGGACCGGACCCTGATCGAGGGGACGGCACTGGTCGTGCTCGAAAGCCGGGACTGACGGGGACCGCGATGTCGAAGCTTTCATTTTCGATCGAGCGCTGGGCGGCGTGGGCGCCGGGCGTGGAGACGGCGGCCCAGTGGGCGGAGTGGAGCGCCGGGACACGGCCGATCGCCGAAGAGCCGGATCGCCCGGATGTCGGGTTCCTGCCGCCGATGCTGCGTCGGCGCACGAGCCGCATCACGAAGGCGGCACTGTGGGCGGCCCATCAGTGCGGGGCCGGCGAAAACGCATGGCCGACCGTGTTCAGTTCCCGTCACGGGGAACTGCATCGCAGTCATGGACTGTTGACGGAGCTGGCCCGGGAGGAACCATTGTCGCCGAACGCGTTCAGCCTATCGGTGCACAACACCGCGTCCGGGCTGAATTCGATCGCCACGGGCAACCGCGCGCCGTCGACCGCGCTGGCGGCGGGAATGGACACCGTCGCCGCCGGGGTGATCGAGGCCGCCGGCCGTATCCATGCTGGCGCGGAACGCGTCCTGCTGGTCCACGCGGACGAGCGTATGCCGGCGTTCTATCGCCCGTGGGCCGAGGATCGTCCGGTCGTATTCGCGTTCGGGGTGCTGCTGTGCCCGCCCATATCCGGCGCCGCCTGGTCGCTGGAGCGTTATCGCGGGCCGGCGGCCGAAGTCAGTGCCGAGAGCGCACCCGGGCTGGCCTTCATGCATCTGCTCGCCGGCGGCCGGGACCGGCTCCTCATGGCCGGAGAACGGAATCCGTGGCTGTGGGGTCGCGATTGAAAAGCATCGGCTATTACTGGCGGCTCGTCGCGACGGGGTACAATTTCGCCGTTTTCGGGGTCGGCGGTCTGCTGACGGCGATATTCGTGATGCCGGTGGTGCGCGCGTGGCCGGGATGTAAGCAGCGGCGCAACGCGCGCGCACGCCAGGTCGTGCATTACCTGTTCCGGTACTTCGTCTGGCAGATGCGCGTGACCGGAGTGGTCGCGCTGACCGTGAACGACGTCGAGCGTCTGCGCGAACAGAGCGCGGGCCGGCTGGTGGTCGTCAATCACCCGTCGCTGATCGATGTCGTCGTGGTTGTATCGCTGCTGCCGTACAGTTGCTGCGTGGTGAAAAGCGCACTCTGGCGGAATCCATTGCTCGGCGGCGTGATTCGTTCCGCCGGTTACATCAGCAATTCCGACAGTGCGCGCGATTTTCTGGCGCGGAGCGCGCGCGTGCTCCGCGCGGGCTATCCGATCGTCATGTTTCCGGAAGGCACCCGCACCGTGCCCGGTGGCGGAATCGAGTTCCAGCGCGGTGCGGCGAATATCGCGGTGCGTAACCGGGTGGGGGTGGTGCCGGTGGTGGTACGCTGCGATCCGCCGACGCTGCGCAAACATGAACGCTGGTATCAGATTCCGCCGCGGCGGGCGAATTTCTCCGTGACCGTGCACGAGGCGATCGATCCCGCATCGGTCACGGACGCATCGCGTGGCCCGGCGGTAGCGACGCGCCAGTTCAATCGCTGGCTCGAAGAATTCTACAGGGGGGAGTTGCAGGCATGAGTGATGATCTGGGCAGGGAACTGAAGGAACTGATTATCGAATCGCTGGATCTCGAGGATGTGACGCCCGAGGACATCGACGATGACGAACCGCTGTTCGTCGACGGGCTCGGGCTCGACTCGATCGATGCCCTTGAACTCGGCATGCAGATCCAGAAGAAATACAACCTCAAGCTGGACGCGAACAACGAGGCGAACAAGCAGCATTTCGCCTCGGTCAATGCGCTGCGCCGGTTCATCGAATCCCAGCAGGCGACCTGAACGCGGGTCGACGGCACGCCAGTTCCGCAGCCACGCACGGAGATCGAGCGTTTGGTGTTCCAGCCGGCCCTGCTGATTCCCTGTTACAACCATGGCGACCAGATTGGCGCTACGGTAAGCCGTCTGGCGCATCATGGCCTCCCGTGTCTGATCGTCGATGACGGCAGCGATGCGACGACCGCGGCGGTGCTCGACCGGCTTGCGGCCGAGCACGAATGGTTGACGCTGGTCCGCCTGCCCGAAAACCGCGGCAAGGGCGCGGCGGTGGCCGCTGGCGTGGACGCCGCCGCCGAGAGCGGCTGGACCCATGTGCTGCAGATCGACGCCGATGGCCAGCACGACACGGACGATATCCCGCGCCTGTTGGACAAAGCCCGTGACCAGCCCGATGCACTGGTGAGCGGCCAGCCGATCTACGATGACGACATCCCGCGGGTCCGGTTCTACGGCCGTTACCTGACCCACGCGCTGGTGTGGCTGGAGACGCTCTCGTTCGCGATCCGCGACTCGATGTGCGGCTTCCGGGTGTATCCGGTGGCGGCCAGCAGGGAGCTGTTCCACTCACACCGCATCGGTCGCCGAATGGACTTCGACACGGACATCATGGTCCGCCTGTATTGGCGCGGCACACCGGTCGTGTTCGTGCCGACGCGGGTGCGCTATCCGCGCGACGGCGTCTCGCATTTCGACATGCTGGGTGACAATGCCCGGATCGCCTGGATGCATGCGAGGCTCATATGCGGAATGCTTCCCCGCGCGCCGCTTCTGGTCGCACGGCGCCTGCGTCGCGGTAGCGAGAAGATCCATTGGACGCGCCAGGCCGAGCGCGGCACCTATTGGCTGATGTGGCTGGGTCTGCAGCTCTATCGCGTGTTCGGACGCCCCGGCGCCCGGCTGATCCTGTTTCCGCTCGTCACCTGGTTCTGGCTGAGCAATGCCCAGGCGCGGCGGGCGTCGAGGGATTTTCTCCAGCGGGTGTACGAGCATGGCGGGGCCCAGCAGAGGCCACCGCGTGCGCTCGACGTGTATCGCCACTTCTTCATGTTCTCCGACTGCATCGTCGACCGACTGGAGTCATGGCGTGGCCGGCTGCGCCATGAGCATGTCCAGTTCAACGGTCAGCAGATGCTGCTCGACGAGGCCGCGCGCGGGCGCGGGGCGATTCTGATGACCTCGCATCTGGGCAACATCGAGTTGTGCCGCGGCCTCAACGATCAGTTGGGCAATCTGCGCATGAACGTGCTCGTCTACAATCACCACGCGCCGCGCATCAACCGGATCATCGAGAAGAGCAACCCGAACTCGCGCCTGAAGCTGGTCGATATCCGCGAGTTCGGGATGCAGACGGCCGCCATGCTGGAACAGCAGGTCCGTGACGGCGAGTTCCTGGCGATAGCGGCGGACCGCACACCGCCGAGCCTGAATGAGAACGTCGTGCCGGCGCGGTTCCTCGGGAGTGAGGCACCGTTTCCGACCGGGCCATTCATTATCGCGGCACTGCTGCATTGCCCCGTCTATCTGATGACCTGTGTGCGCGTGGAAGGGCGGTACCGCATCGATGTCGTGCACTTCGCCGAAGAGATTACGCTTTCGCGTAAAAACCGGGATGCGGATCTGCAATACTGGGCACAGCGGTATGCCGACGATCTCGAGGCCCGGGCGCTCGAGACGCCGATGCAGTGGTTCAATTTCTATGATTTCTGGGGGCATCCGGTGACGGGCGATGGCACGGCCCGGAAACAGGATGGGTATAACGGTGACTGATCAGCGCGAACCCGTTTATCTGAATGCCCTCGGCGTGGTGAATGCGCTGGGCCGTGGCTGCGAGGCCGTGCTTGCGAACCTGCTGCGCGGTGAAGCCCCGGGCATGCAGCCCCGCACGGGCTGGATCCCGGAGCGCACGGTGCACGTTGGCGTCGTGAGGGAAGAACTGCCGGCGTGGCCCGAGCATCTTGCCGCCTTCCATTCACGCAACAATCGATTGCTGGCCGCGGCCGCTGAAGAGATCGCCGGTCCGCTGGCGGCGGCGCGCGAACGCTTCGGCGCCGATCGGATCGGTGTGGTCCTCGGCTCCAGCACGTCGGGCATCGCCGAGGGCGAAGCCGCGATCGCCGCGTACGAGAAAACCGGCGAGGTGCCACCGGCTTACGATTACCGCCAGCAGGAGATCGCCAGTCCTTCCGAGGGGCTGGCCCGCCTGCTCGGGCTCGATGGCGTCGCCTATACGATCTCCACGGCCTGCTCGTCCAGCGCGAAGGCGTTCGGCGCCGCGCGCAACCTGATCGAGATGGATCAGTGCGATGCCGTGATCGTCGGCGGCGCGGACTCGCTCTGTCGCCTGACGCTCAACGGATTCGCGGCGCTGGAATCGGTCGCCGCCGGTCCCTGTCGGCCGTTTTCCAGCGAACGCGACGGCATCAATATCGGCGAGGGCGCCGCGTTGTTCCTGATGACGCGCGAGCCAGGGCCCATCCGGCTCGTCGGCGTGGGCGAATCGTGCGATGCCCATCATATCTCGGCGCCCGAACCGGACGGGCTCGGGGCCGAGGCGGCGATGCGCGCGGCCCTCGACGAGGGCGGCGTGGATCCCGATGCGGTCGCGTACCTGAACCTCCACGGCACCGCGACGCCGAAGAACGACGAGATGGAGAGCGCGGCCGTCGCCCGCGTACTCGGCCCCGACACACCCTGCAGTTCGACCAAGTCCCTCACCGGCCACACGCTCGGCCCCGCCGGCGCGATCGAAGTGGCGCTCTGTTGGCTGCTGCTGTCCGAATACAACGACGGCAACGTACTGCCCGCGCACATCTTCAACGGCCCACGCGACGACTCGCTGCCCCGCATCGGCCTGCTCGAAGAACCCGGCCGCCTGCCGACGGACGGCCCCCGCTACTGCCTCAGCAACTCCTTCGCCTTCGGCGGCAACAACTGCTCGGTGCTGATTGCCGGATAGCGGTGCGTCTTCGATGCACGGGGTAAGTCAAAGGCGGTTTCTCGCCAAGACGCCAAGCGCGCCAAGGAAGGTCAAAGGCGATTTTCGGATAGACGCGGAGTGCGCAGGAGCGATCCTGATCGCTGAGTACGGCCACTGGTTGATTCCCGATCCAGGAATCGCAACGGCGGTTGCGTGCACCCAGTGCGGGCGATCAGCCACATACGTCGACAGGCCGGTTTATCCGCTTTTCAGACTTTGACCTTCCTTGGCGCGCTTGGCGTCTTGGCGAGAAACCGCCTTTGACTTTCCCACGTCTCACTCGACATCCACTACTTTCCGCACGCCCGCCAGGTCGGCGGTAACGGTCATTGGATCCGGCGTTTCGCCCGGGCGGATCCAGTAGGCGTCGGGCGGGGTGCCGTCGCCGGCGAGGTGGGTGAGGGCGAGGCTGTAGTCGTCGCCGGCGTCGAAGTGCCACCAGGCGACCGGGGCGCTGCAGTCCGCCCGGCCCGAGAGCTGCAGTTCGGGGCGGCCCGCGTCGACGCCGGTGAGGCGGATACCCGACAGCGTGGTCCACATGCCCCGGCCCATGGCCTTGGTGACGGCCTCCTTGATCGTCCAGAGCTGGAAGAAGCGGTAGCGGCGCGCCGCGTCATCCAGCGCCCACAGCGCTTCCTGCTCCCCGGCGCCGAACCAGTGGCGGGCCAGGGCATCGATGCGGGTGCGGCGCGCGCGCGACTCGATATCGACGCCGACGGGCGCGCTCGGTGCCAGCGCCAGCACGACCCGGTCGTGGCTGTGCGACAGGTTGAAATGCCAGGCGTCGCCACCGGCAAGGGCCGGTTTGCCTTCGGGGCCGAAGCTGAATTCGATCATCTCCGGGCGGCAATCGAGGCGCTGCGCGAGTTCCAGCCTGAGCAGGACACGTGCGATCAACGCGCGGTCGCGGGCGCGCTGGTGGCGGAAGCCGTCGATCCGCTGGCGTTCCCCGCTGGTGAGCAGCCCGTACCAGTCCCCGGGCCTTACGGCCGGGTCGTCCAGGCGGCATACCAGCAGGGTCGGGGTCATACGATGGAGTCCTTGCGTTGAACGGCGCGCGGCTCGCGCGGGCCATTATCGCCGAGTTGTCGAGACCGGCGCACGGCCGCGTGGATGGCGGTGCGCGGGCCGGTTCCGATGATTTACGGGGCGCGCGTTGGGGCTTATAATGGCGGGCTATCCCACAGCCGTACTACCTGAGTTGCCGCCCATGCGGATTATCGAGGAAGCCCTCACCTTCGACGACGTTCTGCTCCTTCCCGCGCATTCGAACGTCCTGCCCCGAGACGCCAGCCTGCGCACCTGGCTGACCCGCGATCTTGCCCTGAACATCCCGATGCTGTCGGCGGCGATGGATACCGTCACCGAAGGCCGCCTTGCGATCGCGCTCGCCCAGGAGGGCGGTATCGGGATCATCCACAAGAACATGACGGTGGAACGCCAGGCCGCCGCGGTCCGCCAGGTCAAGAAATTCGAATCCGGTGTGGTCCAGGACCCGATGACCATCAGCCCGGACACGAGCATCCACGAGGCGATGGAACTGACCCACAAGCACGGGTTCTCGGGCCTCCCCGTGGTCGACGGCAAGGACCTTGTCGGCATCGTGACCCGGCGCGATCTGCGCTTCGAAACGCGCCTCGATGAGCCGGTTGCCTCGATCATGACGCCGAAGGAAAAGCTCGTGACGGTGCGCGAGGGCGCGGGCAAGGAAGAGGCGATCGAACTGCTGCACCAGTACCGCATCGAAAAGGTGCTGGTGGTCAACGACCGCTTCGAAATGCGCGGCATGATCACGCTCAAGGATATCCAGAAGTCCACCGATAACCCGAACGCCGCCAAGGACAGCGCCGAACGGCTGCTGGTCGGCGCGGCCGTGAGCACCTCCGCGGGTAGCGAGGAGCGGGTCGAGGCGCTGGCGGAGGCCGGGGTGGACGCGGTGGTGGTGGACACGGCCCACGGTCACTCCGAGGGTGTGCTGCGCACCGTCCGCTGGATCAAGGATCACCATCCCGAGGTGCAGGTCATCGGCGGCAACATCGCCACCGGCGCCGCGGCCAAGGATCTCGTCGCCGCCGGCGCGGATGCCGTCAAGGTCGGCATCGGCCCGGGATCGATCTGCACCACCCGCGTGGTCGCCGGTGTCGGCGTGCCGCAGATCACCGCGATCACCAGCGTGGCCGCCGGCCTCGATGGTACCGGCGTGCCGCTGATCGCCGATGGCGGCATCCGCTTCTCGGGCGACATGGCGAAGGCGCTTGCCGCCGGTGCCTGGTCGGTGATGATCGGCAGCATGTTCGCCGGAACCGAAGAGGCGCCCGGCGAGGTCGAGCTCTATCAGGGCCGTTCCTACAAGTCGTACCGTGGTATGGGTTCGATCGCCGCGATGCACCAGGGCTCCGCCGACCGGTATTTCCAGGACGACGAAGACAAAGCCGACAAGCTCGTCCCGGAGGGTATCGAGGGCCGCGTCCCATACAAGGGCCCGCTCGGCGCGATCGTTCACCAGATGCTCGGCGGCCTCCGCTCCAGCATGGGCTACGTCGGTGCCGGTGACCTCGAGACCATGCGCGAAAAGGCCCAGTTCGTCCGCGTTACCGCCGCCGGCGTCCGCGAAAGCCACGCCCACGACGTCTCCATCACCAAGGAAGCGCCGAACTACCGCGTGGATTGAGCCTTCAACCGCCCGACGGTTGCTGGAACCATGAATGGGTCAAAGGGTTTGCTGCTGGCAAATCTTCCCTGGCCCTTCGTGGTTTTTTCGTATTCGATCGCCTGTACCTGCCCCTGACCCGGAAGCCGTCGCCCCATGTCCGATATCCATGACCAGCGCATCCTGATTCTCGATTTCGGTTCGCAGTACACGCAGTTGATCGCGCGGCGGATCCGGGAACTCGGGGTGTATTCGGAGATCCATCCCTGGGACTGGGATGACGCGAAGCTGCGCGAATTCAATCCGCGCGGCGTGATCCTCTCCGGCGGGCCCGATTCGGTGGCCGGCGAGGCGCCGCCGCAGGTGCCTGCCGCCGTGTTCGATCTGGGCGTGCCGGTGCTCGGGATCTGCTATGGCATGCAGGCCATGGCCGCCCAGCTTGGTGGCAGCGTCGAGACCGGCCATGAGCGCGAGTTCGGTTATGCCCAGGTCCGGGTGCGGGGGCATTCGCGGTTGCTCAAGGACATCGAGGACCATGCCGGTCCGCACGGCGAAGGCCTGCTGGATGTCTGGATGAGCCACGGCGATCGGGTGGGACGCCTGCCGGAGGGGTTCCGCGCGATCGCCCAGACGGACAACGCGCCGCTGGCCGGCATGGCCGACGACGAACGCGCGTTCTACGGCCTGCAGTTCCATCCGGAGGTCACGCATACACCGCAGGGCGGCCGGATCCTGGAGCGTTTCGTACGCACCATCTGCGGCTGTGACGGGCTCTGGACCGCCGGCAATATCATCGAAGACGCCATCGCGCGCATCCGCGAGCAGGTCGGCGACGGCGAGGTCATCCTCGGCCTGTCCGGCGGCGTCGATTCCTCGGTGGTCGCGGCGCTGCTGCACCGCGCCATCGGCGATCAGCTCGCCTGCGTGTTCGTCGACAATGGGCTCCTGCGTCTGGGCGAGGGCGACAAGGTCATGGCGACCTTCGCCGAGCACTTCGGTATCCGGGTTTTCCGCATCGATGCCGAGGATCGGTTCCTCGACCGGCTTGAGGGCGTCGACGATCCCGAGGAAAAACGTCGTGTCATCGGCAACGAGTTCATCGCCATCTTCGACGAGGAGGCGAAGAAATTCCGCAACGCCGCTTACCTCGCGCAGGGGACGATCTACCCGGACGTGGTCGAGTCGGCGGGCACGAATACCGGCAAGGCGCACGTCATCAAGTCGCATCACAATGTCGGCGGCCTGCCCGAGCACATGAACCTGCAGCTGGTCGAGCCGCTGCGGGAGCTGTTCAAGGACGAGGTCCGCCGCATCGGGGTCGAACTCGGGTTGCCGGCCGATATGGTCTATCGCCATCCGTTTCCGGGACCCGGGCTGGGCGTGCGGATTCTGGGCGAGGTCCGCAAGGAATACGCCGATCTGCTGCGTCGGGCCGACGCGATCTTCATCGAGGAACTCGAGCGCCACGGTTTCTACGACCGGGTCTCGCAGGCGTTCGCGGTATTCCTGCCGGTGAAATCCGTCGGCGTGGTCGGCGATGGCCGCGCGTACGAATACGTGGTGGCCCTGCGCGCGGTCGAGACGGTCGACTTCATGACCGCGCACTGGGCGAACCTGCCTTACGACTTCCTCGACCACGTCTCGCGGCGGATCATCAACGAGATCGGCGGGATCTCGCGGGTCGTGTACGACATCTCCGGCAAACCGCCCGCGACGATCGAGTGGGAGTAACGGCTCCGCCCAGTGGCTACCCGTAAACGTTCCCGCCGCCGTCGTTCTCCGCCCCGTCGCGGGTGGTTCGCGCGCCTGCGTCCATGGCTCCTGCTTCTGGTCGGTGTGGGGCTCGCGTTCGGGGCGACCTCCTTCGTCCTGCTCGACATGCGGGTCCGGGCCCAGTTCGGCCAGACCCAGTGGCGCGTGCCCGCGCATGTCTATACCCGCGCACTCGAAATCCACGATGGCCGCGATATCGGGCGCGCTGCCGTTGTCCGGCATCTGGAGGCGGTCGGCTACCGGCGCACGGCGGATACGTCGCGCCCGGGCCGCTACCATGTCGATGGCAATACCGTCGAGCTGCACACGCGCCCGTTCGCCTGGCCGGACGGCGAGGAACCCGCGCGGCGCTTGACCGTCCGCTTTGATGGCGAGCGGATCGCGCGGGTGGATACGGCCTCGGGTCGTCCGGCGCTCGCGCGGATCGAACCCGAACGGATGGGCAGCGTATACCCCGGCCGGCGCGAAGATCGTGTGCTCGTTCGCCTCGATGACACGCCGCCGCTGCTGACCGAGACCCTTATCGCGGTGGAGGATCAGGATTTCCGCTCCCACGTGGGGGTCCAGCCCTCGGCCATCCTGCGGGCCGCATTGGCCAACCTGCGCGCGGGACGGACGGTCCAGGGCGGCAGTACGCTCACCCAGCAACTGGTCAAGAACTTCTTCCTGTCGAACGAGCAGACCCTCAGTCGCAAGTTCACCGAGGCGCTGATGGCGCTGTCGCTGGAGTGGCACTACAGCAAGGATCAGATCCTCGGCGCCTATCTCAACGAGATCTATCTCGGTCAGGATGGCGAGCGCTCCATCCACGGCTTCGGTCTCGGGGCCCGCTTCTGGTTCAACCGCCCGCTCGGTGAGCTGGATCTGCCGGAGATCGCACTGCTGGTCGGCATGGTCAAGGGCCCGTCGTATTACGATCCGCGCGCGCATCCCGAGCGGGCGCGGCAGCGCCGGAATACGGTCCTGCGCCTGCTGGCCCGCACCGACACCGTCGATCGCCAGCGGGCCGAGGCGGCCATGGATGCGCCGCTTGGCGTGGTCGACCGCGATGCCGTGCGCCTGCACACCTATCCGGCCTATCTCGATCTTGTCCGGCGCGAACTCGCGCGCAATTATGACGAGGAAGATCTGCGCGAAGCCGGGCTGCGCGTCTTCACGCATCTCGATCCGATCGCGCAGAGGGCCGCGGAAGCCGCGCTGGAGCAGCGCCTGGAACGGCTCGATGGAGGCGAGGATCGACTCCAGGGCGCGGTCGTGGTGGCGGAACACGACAATGGTGCGGTCCGCGCCATCGTGGGCGACCGCAAGGGGAACCGCTCCGGCTACAATCGGGCCCTGTCCGCGCGACGATCGGTGGGATCGCTGATCAAGCCGGCCGTGTACTACACGGCCCTGGAGCGGCCTGAGCAATACACCCTGATCACGCCGCTGCGCGATGAGCCGCTAAGCGTCGAGCGCGCCGGCAGCCCAGTGTGGGAGCCGCAGAATTACAGCGGGGAGTTCCACGGCGAGGTTCCGTTGATCGACGGACTCGTGCATTCCTACAACGCCGCTACGGCCCGGCTGGGACTGGAGCTCGGACTGCCGGCGGTCGGGCGGACTCTGGAGCGCCTGCGCATCCGGGCGGCCGACTCGCTGGTGCCGGCGGATCTGCTCGGCTCGACTTCGCTGTCGCCGCTGCAGGTGGCCCGGATGTATCAGACCTTCGCGGCCGGTGGTTTCGATACGCCGCTGTCGACGATCTCCGCGGTCCAGTCGGGCGCCGGTGAAACGCTGAGCGAGGATTCGATCGAGGTGCGCCAGGCGCTCGATCCCGCGCCGACCCATCTGGTCAATGCGGCCATGGAGCGGGTTACGCGGGAAGGTACCGGCCGCGCACTGCGGCACCTGCTGCCGGGCCGGCGCGTCGCGGGCAAGACGGGCACGACCGATCAACTGCGCGATTCATGGTTCGCCGGGTTCGATGGACGGCGCGTGGGCGTGGTCTGGGTCGGGCGCGACGACAACCGGCCGGCCGGTCTGACCGGCAGTGCTGGTGCGCTGCGTGTCTGGGCCGATATGATGGGCGAATTGTCCGTCGTGCAACGCCGCTCGACGCCACCGCCGGGCATCGTCGAAGTGCCGGTCGACCCCGCTTCCGGATACAGCCTGCCGGATGACTGTGATGAGGCACTCCGTCTGCCGTTTATCGAAGGGTCGGTGCCCGAGCGGGCACGCAGCTGTGAACCCGGCTCCCTGTGGGATGGCGGGCGTTAGAGGAAGGAATTCCCGATGAAATCGCGCATTGTTATTCTCTCGATGGTTCTCCTGCTGGCGGGTTGCGCCGGTACCGGCCCGTCGCGCGACGCCGATGACGGGGCGGCGGCCGACCGGGGGCCGCTCGATACGGAGAAGTCGGTTCGCCATGAGGTCGATAACCGCGCCGTGGCGATGCTCTGGGATCAGGCGGAGGAGGCGCGCCGACAGAATCGGACCGGTGATGCCATCGAGGCGCTCGAACGTGCGTTGCGGGTCGCCCCCGAGGACCCCGTTCTGTGGAGCCGGCTGGCCGAAATGCGATTCCGCCAGCGGGATTTCGCCGTCGCCGAGAATCTCGCCGCCAAATCCAATGCCCTGGCCGGTGACCGGCGTCTGCTGCGCTACCGCAACTGGGTCCTGATCGCCGAAGCCCGCAGACAGCGCGGGGACGAGGAAGGCGCCCGCGAGGCCCGTGAAAAGGCGGAGGGGCTGCGCTCGGGGCGGGCCGACGGTGAGGCCGGTCGTCCCGACGGTGACATCCCGGCCGTTGCCGTGCGGGATCAGGCTGCGCCTCCAGTGGCGACGGGCGCCGCGGTCCAGTCCGCGGAAGCGCTCGCTGAGCGTGTCGAGCTGGCGGCGTTCGAGGTCGATCGGCAGGCGGCTCTGGGGGCCGGGTTCGAACTGCCGCCCGGCTACGAACTGATTACTCCCGACGGCGACCGCCCCGAGCCGGCAACGCCCGACCGGGCAATGGCGGCCGAGCCCGGGTTGCCGTCGGCCGGTGGATGGGCCGTGCAGGCCGGGAGTTTTACGCGGATCGCCACCGCCACGGAACTGCGGGATCGGCTTGACGCCGCCGGCTTCCCGGTGTTTATCCGTGAGGCCAGGATCGGCGAGCGGCGTTTCCATCGGGTCCGGGTCGGTCCTGCCGAGACGCGCTCAGCGGCCGTCGAACTGGCGGAGCGCGTTCGCGAGCGCCTTGATCAGGAGGCCATCGTCGTCCGCGATCGCGCCGCCGTCGTATCGACCCGGGAGAATGCCGGACAATGACGACGGCGGGCGAAGCGCTGGACGCGGACGGTGCGATCGCGCGTTCGATCGAGGGCTTCGCGCCGCGGCCCGGCCAGCAGGCGCTGGCGGATGCCTTTGAACGCACGCTGATCGAGGGCGGGGCGCTGATCGGCGAGGCGGGGACCGGCGTGGGCAAGACCTTCGCCTATCTGGTGCCGGCTTTGACCCGGGGCGAGAAGATCATCGTCTCCACCGGTACCCGCCATCTGCAGGATCAACTCTTCCACAGTGACCTCCCGCGCGTACGCCGTGCGCTCGGCACACCCGTGCGCGCGGCGTTGCTCAAGGGGCGGTCGAATTACCTGTGTCTGCACCGGATGGGACTGGCGGATGGCGTCCCCCTGACCCGCAGGCCCGAGATGGCGGCGCAGCTGGAGCGCGTGCGCGCGGCCGCGCGCCGGACGCAGACCGGCGACATCGCCGAGATCACGGATGTCCCGGAAGACTCGCCGATCTGGCCGTATGTCACCTCGACCGCCGAGAACTGCCTCGGCCAGGAGTGTCCGCTCTATCGCGACTGTCATGTCCTGCAGGCGCGCAAGGCGGCGCAGGAGGCCGATGTCGTCGTGGTCAACCACCACCTCCTGTTCGCCGACATGGCGCTCAAGGAGAGCGGTTTCGGCGAAGTGCTGCCGAGTGCCGATGCGTTTATCCTGGACGAGGCGCACCAGCTACCCGATACCGCGACCAATTTCTTCGGTCAGCGGATCAGCGCGCGCCATATCCAGGAACTGGCGCGCGACTCGATCGCCGAGCATCTGCGCGAGGCGGCCGATGCCGGCTGGATCCGGGACGCGGCCGAGGCGCTCGAACAGGCGGCCCGCGACTTCCGTCTCGCACTCGGCAGCGAGGCACGGCGGGCGAGCTGGTCCGAGGTTTCCGGGGAGCCGGGGGTGACCGAGGCGCTGGCGGGACTGCGCGATGCCGTCGAGGCCCTGGAGGGGGAACTGGCCGGTCAGGCCGAGCGCGGTCGTGGCCTTGAGCAGTGCGCGCGGCGCGCGCGCGAACTCTCGAAGCTGCTGAACGAGTGGCTGGAGCCGGATGCGGACGCGGGCCTGGTCCAGTGGTTCGAGACCTGGCGGACGGGGTTCGCGCTGGCGCTGACGCCGCTGGATATCGCCGGCCGGTTCGCGCGCCTGATGAATCAATGGCCCGCGGCATGGCTGTTCACCTCCGCGACCCTGTCGGTCGACGGGCGGTTCGACCATTTCCGGCGCCGACTCGGTCTCGAAGAGGCCGAGGAGATCCAGGTGGACAGCCCGTTCGACTACGCGCAAAACGCGCTGCTGTATCTGCCGCAGGGACTGCCGGAACCGTCCCATCCGGGTTACACGGAGGCGGTGCTGCAGGCCGCGCGGCCGGTTCTGGCGGCATCGGGTGGACGTGCGTTCTTCCTGTTCACGAGCTACCGCGCGCTGCACCAGGCGGCGGAACGACTGCGCGGCGAGGGACGACACACGATCCTGGTGCAGGGCGAGCAGCCCAAGCATGAACTGGTCGAACGCTTTCGGCGCGAGTCCGGAGCGGTGCTGCTCGGTACGGCGAGCTTCTGGGAAGGCGTGGACGTCCCGGGCGAGGCTTTGTCCTGCGTCATCATCGACAAGCTGCCGTTCGCCGCTCCGGGCGATCCGGTCGTACAGGCGCGCCTGGATGCGCTGCGCGCCGCCGGCGGCAATCCCTTCGGTGAATATCAGTTGCCGCAGGCCGTGATCGCGCTCAAGCAGGGTGCCGGCCGCCTGATCCGCGGGGTCGATGATCGCGGTGTCCTGATGCTCTGCGACCCGCGCCTGCACTCGCGCGGCTACGGCCGGGTATTCCTGAACAGCCTGCCACCGATGAGCCGCACGCGCGCTCTCGACGATGTGGAACGTTTTTTCGATCCGGTGCCGGAGGCCGGCGGGGCATGAGACTGCTCGCGATCGATACCGCTACCGAGGCCTGTTCCGTCGCCGTGCAGACCCCGCAGGGCGTATTCGAGCGCTGGATCGAGGCGCCGCGCGAGCACGGCGATCGCGTGCTGGGCATGGTCGATGAAGTGCTTGGCGAGGCCGGTATTGCCGCAGCCGATCTGGACGTCATTGCATTCGGGCGCGGCCCGGGCGCCTTCACCGGTGTGCGCATCGCGACCGCGCTTGTCCAGGGCATGGCCGCGGCGCTGGATCGGCCCGTGGTGCCCGTCTCCACGCTGGCGGCCATTGCCCAGGGCGTCCATCGCCGCACGGGGCATCGACAGGTCCTCGCCGCGCTCGATGCGCGCATGGGTGAGGTGTACTGGGGTGCCTGGGTGCTCGACGAGGGCGGTGTCATGCGGGCGGCCGACGAGGAATGCGTCGCCGCGCCGACGGCGGTGCCTCTGCCTGCGGGTTCCGGATGGGTCGGGGCGGGTACCGGCTGGTCCCGTTACGAAGACATCCTGACGGAGCGTATCGGCGACGCGCTGGAGACCTGTCTGGGCCATGCCCTGCCGGCGGCCCGCGATCTGCTGCCCGCCGCCGCGGCGGCGTTCGGGGCGGGGGAGGCGGTTCCGGCGGAGCAGGCGCTGCCGGTCTATCTGCGCGATCGCGTGGCCGAACGACCCCGGCGTTGAGGGTCCGGGGGTCAGCGACCGGCTGGGATCAAGGGCCAAGGGCCAAGGGCCAAGGGCCAAGGGCCAAGGGCCAGGGGCCAAGGGCCAGGGGTCAGGGGTCAGGGTGTTGCGTAGGCCGGTTTTCCCCGGCGCCGCTCGCGTTTCCTGCTTGTCATGCGATCGGCCGCCGGGGAATGCCGGCATTGCGCGGTGGAATGTTCGTGATGGTTTCGGTCGCCGCGGACCGCGCAAAACCGGCCTACTTCCCCCACAGAACGGAGGAGACTCTGGGCCTGGTTGCTCAGAAGTTGTTCTTCCAGTCGCGGAGGACGGCGAATACCTCGGCGGGGGTCTCCAGTTCGTGGCCGGCGTGGGCCTCCGCGGCCCGGTGTACGGCCGGTTCCTCGCAGCGCATGAAGGGGTTGGTGCGCAGTTCGCCGCCCAGGTCGAACGGGACCGTCGGCCGGCCGTCGGCGCGCAGCGCCTGGCATTGGCGCTGGCGTTCCGCCAGCGCCTCGTTGTCCGGCTCCACGGCACGGGCGAACTCGAGGTTGGCGAGCGTGTATTCGTGGCCGCAGCAGCAGATCGTCTCACGGGGCATGGCCGCGAGCCGCTCGAGCGACCTGTGCATCTGGTCGTTCGTGCCTTCGAATACCCGGCCGCAGCCTCCGGCGAACAGCGTATCCCCCGCGATGAGCAGACCGCCGCCGTGGTACACGATATGGCCGAGCGTGTGACCGGGGGTGGCGATGACATCGAGATCGACACCGACGGCATCGAGCTCGACCCGGGCGCCTTCCACGAGCGCTTCGGTTACGCCGTCGACCGGCTCGGCGGCGGGGCCGTAGACCGGGATATCCGGCCAGGCCGCGCGGATCTCTTTCAGGCCACCGACGTGGTCATGGTGATGGTGGGTGATCAGGACCGCGACGGGTTCCAGGCCCTCCCGGCGGATCGCCTCGATCACGGGAGCGGCCTCGCCCGGATCAACGATCGCGCAGGCGCTGCCCTGGTCGGCGCGGATCAGCCAGACGTAATTGTCGGACAGGGCGGGGATGGCGATCGGTTGTGGCATGGGTGCGGCTCCGGTTCGTGAAGCCGGCATTGTAGTGGCGGATGCGGGTTGGACCAATGGATGGCAGGAGTCAGGAGTCAGGAGTCAGGAGTCAGGAGTCAGGAGTCAGGAGTCAGGGCCAAGGGCCAAGGGCCAAGGGCCAAGGGCCAAGGGCCAAGGGCCAAGGGCCAAGGGCCAAGGGCTGAGGGCGATTTTGGTGATTGAACGATTTGAACGATTTTGCGGGTGATTGCCACGATTGGTTTCGTGGAACAAATTAGAGGATGTATAAAAACAATGAGTTATGGTGTTTATTTAAATTCGTTCTGATGTGTGGAACGTTTGCTCTTTTTCGGGAGTGGCATCGTTTAAGTTACTTTGATTATGAAGTGTAAGTTACTGAAAAATATGCTTTTAACGAGAAATTTCCGGAAATTGCGTTATTCCTGGTCGCTGTCGGCGCGGGCGGCGTAGCGGACGCCGGTTTCGTCGATCCAGGCGTCGATCAGGCGGGCCGGTGTGATATCGAAATACACGTTGAGGGGCGTGATGTAACGGCCCCGCGGGGCGTCGAGTTCGCGCGGGTCGAGCGTTTCGAGTTCGAAGGAGGCGGCGCCGTATGGCACCTGTTTGAAGCTCTCGCAGCAGACGTAGAAGGGGATGCCGCAGTCGCGGGCGGCGAGGGCCAGCAGATAGGTACCGGCCTTGTTCACGAGGGCGCCGTCGCCCAGCAGGGTATCGGCACCGACGAGCGCGACGTCCGCGATCCGGCTGAAGTGGCCGAGCTGCGCATCGGTAATGAAACTGACCGGGATCTGGGCCTGGTCGAGGTAGCGGGCCTGGTTGCGACCCTCCAGACCGGGACGCGATTCGGTCACGATGGCGCTCACCTCGGCGGCGGCGAGCGAGCGGAAGGCCTCCAGCACGGTCGAGCTGAGGGAGTGGGTGATGATGGTCGCACCGGGGCCGATCAGGCGCGCGGCTTCATGGGCGGCCGCGGCGACGGCGTGGATGGAACCATCCGACAGTTCCTGTGCGATCGCGGCGCCGTCACGACGCAACTCTGCCGTCGTCGCGGGCTCCAGACCGGCTACCCGATCGGCCCAGCGCTCGACCAGGTTATGGATCGGGGCCATGTTCGGCCGGGCGTACTGCAGTTCCTCGGCGAACTCGAGCAGCGACGCCTGGAGCTCGTCGGGCTCCTCCGCCGAGCAGCTGCCCGAGAATTCCGCGAGACTGTCCAGGGCCTTGCGCGCCAGCTGGCTGGCGCCGTTGATCCGGTCATCCGCCAGTTCCCGGCGGTGCAGATCGCGGAATTCCGCGTCGTCCATGATCACGCCTCCCGGTCGTCGCTACTCGAGGCGGATCTCGTCGTCGATCGTCAGTTCCAGATCGAGTTCGGGGACGCGGAGGACCACCGAGGCCGCGAGGGCTTCGTTCCCCTGCAGACGGCCGTCGCCGAGTCGCTCGTAGACCGCTTTCTCGAGTTCCCGCTGGGACGTGATGCCGACCTTCTTGAGGAAAGCGCGCATCTGCTTGTTGAATTGTTCCTCGTCCATTATGCACCTCCAACGTGGACCGTATCGCCCATGATAGTCGGCTGGACCGGCGGCGGTCACGGATTACACGCCGCCGGTCCCCGGGTGACGATCACGCCCGTGCCGCCGCCAGCGCCTGGTCGATATCGGCCAGGATATCGTCGATGTGCTCGATCCCGACCGAGAAGCGGACCATGTCCTGGCTGACACCGGCCTTTTCCAGCTCATCGGCATCGAGCTGGCGATGCGTGGTGGTCGCCGGGTGACACGCGATCGTCTTGGCGTCGCCGATGTTCACGAGCCGGGTGATCAGCTGCAGGGCGTCGATGAACTTCGCGCCCGCGTCGCGCCCGCCCTCGATCCCGAACGACAGGATCGAGGCGGCGCGGCCGTCCATGTAGTGCTTCGCCAGCGGGTGGTCGGGGCTGTCCTCGAGGCCGGCGAACTTCACCCAGGAGACCTGGCCATGGGCCCGCAGGTGTTCCGCGACGGCCTGGGCGTTGTCGCAGTGCCGCTCCATGCGCAGCGCCAGCGTCTCGATGCCCTGCAGGATCTGGAAGGCGTTGAACGGCGACAGGGCGGCGCCCGTGTTGCGCAGCGGCCCGACGCGGCAGCGGGTGATATAGGCGGCGGGCCCGGCGGCGTCGGTGAAGACGACGCCGTGGTACGACGGATCGGGCGCGGTCAGCATCGGGTAACGCTCGGCGTGTTCCGTCCATGGGAAATTGCCGGAATCGACCACGCAGCCGCCGACGGTCGTGCCGTGGCCGCCCATGTATTTGGTCAGGGAATGCACGATGATATCGGCGCCGTGCTCGATCGGGCGCCACAGGTACGGGGTCGGCACCGTGTTGTCGACGATCAGCGGTATGCCCGCCGCGTGGGCGATCTCCGCGAGCCGGGCGATATCGACCACGTTGCCGGAGGGGTTGCCGACGGTCTCGCAGAACAGGGCTTTGGTGCGCTCGTCGATCAGGCCGGCGAGGCCGTCGAAATCGTCATGCGCGGCGAAACGCACGTCGATGCCGATGGCCGGCATGCTGTGAGAGAACAGATTGTACGTGCCGCCGTAGAGCTGGCTGGTGGTGACGATGTTGTCGCCGGCCCGCGCGATCGTCTGGATCGCGTACGTGATCGCCGCCATCCCGGAGGCGGTCGCCAGCCCGCCGATGCCGCCCTCGAGTTCCGCCACGCGCTGCTCGAGCACGGCGTTGGTCGGGTTCATGATGCGGGTGTAGATATTGCCCGGGACCTTGAGGTCGAACAGGTCGGCACCGTGCTGGGTGTCGTCGAACGCGTACGAGGTCGTCTGGTAGATCGGAACGGCCACGGCATGCGTGGTCGGGTCGGGCGTGTAGCCCGCGTGGATCGCTCGGGTCTCGAACTTCACGGCGCTTGCCTCCTCACTGATCGCGGTTTCCGGGCCGGCGTGGCAGCCGGTTCGCCGAGCGTAGCACGCGATCAGGAGGCCATGCCGGATCACATGCCGGGAATCCGGTCGCCGCCGGCATCCGGACCATGGTCCGGTGGTTCGCGATGTGCCTGCCCGAGCGCTTCGAGGAGCTGGCCGGTCGGGATGTTGCCTTCGCGGCCGCGCAGGAGGCCGTGGATCCGGGCGCTGGCGCAGACGCGCTCGTCGGTCTCGAAGCGCTGTTCCAGATAGAGCCACTTCTCGTCCCAGCCGGCGAGTCGGGTATGCAGGTGAAAACGCTGCCACGGCATCAGGGGCTTGAAGTATTCGATCTCGATGCCGCGCACGAGCGGCATCCAGCGATGCTCCGCCGCGACGCGCAGCAGGCCGGTCCGGGCCATGAGCGCATAGCGGCCGAGATCCATCACCGACAGGTAACGGCCATTGTTCATGTGGCGCTGGATATCCAGATCCGTCGGCCATACCCGAAGATCGAGAACGACCTCTTCCAGCAGGTCGATCCGCGACTGGCGCGGGAGGGACAGATGGAGCAGGAGCAGTCGCAGCCAGAGATTCATGCGCGTACCGATGGTGCCGCCAGGGAACGGCGAATCCTGCCACGGTGGCCGCGCCGCCGCCAGCAGTGCCGGGATCAGAACTCGAAGCCGTCGTCATCCGGCTCGTCGGGCAGCGGTTCGCGCAGCGGCGCCCGCTCGTCCAGCAACTCGTCGATGTATTCGTCCATCATCGCTTCCCGTATGGGCAACACGGCAATAATGTGCCCCGTCCGCGTGACATGCGGATGACGGGCGCGCTCAGGCGTCGGTGGCACCCAGGCGGGCGATCAATGCCCGGAAGCGGGAGCGCGGGATCTCTTCGGCGCCCATGCGTTCGAGATGCGGGTTGCTGAGCTGGCAGTCGATCAGGTCGATGTCCGCGGCGGCCGCGGTGGCGGTGAGCGCGACCTTGGAGGCATCCGTCGCGCGGCTGAACATCGACTCGCCGAAGAATACCCGGCCGAGGTGCACGCCGTAGATGCCGCCGGCGAGGCGGCCGCCGCGCCAGCACTCGAACGAGGTCGCGTAACCGAGCCGGTGCAGTTCGATATAGGCATCGATCATCGCCGGCACGATCCAGGTCCCGGGGCTGCCGGCGCGCGGCTCGGCGCAGCCGTGCACGACCGCCTCGAAATCCCGGTTGCGGGTCACGGTGAATACGCCCCGGTTGAGCGTGCGCCGCAGGCGGCGCGAGATGTGCAGGCGGTCCGGGAAGATCACGCAGCGCGGATCGGGAGACCACCAGAGGATCGGTTCGCCGTGACCGAACCACGGGAAGATGCCGTTGCGATAGGCATCCAGCATGCGCCGCGGCCGCAGACTGCCGCCCACGGCGAGCAGGCCGTTCGGCTCGCGCGCGGCGGTGTCGACCGGGGGGAACGGTACGCCGTCATCGTCGTGGGGCAACAGGGCTACGGGCATCGGTTGCAGATCGTTTCCCGGGGATCGACAGGATGCCACCGTTGTGGTCCATGTTGGGTCGCGCGTTTATTCGACATGGTTCCGATCCCGGAACGGGGAGCCGGCGGCCAGTTCCCGGAAGTGCCCGGCGAGGAGGCGCCGCTCGCGCTCCAGGTAATCCGCGATCGCGTCGCGGAATGCGGGTTCGGCGATCCAGTGCGCGGAGTGGGTCCAGGTCGGCAGAAAGCCGCGGGCGATCTTGTGCTCGCCCTGGGCGCCCGGCTCGAACCGCTGCAGGCCCTGTTCGATCGCGTATTCGATCCCCTGGTAGTAGCAGAGTTCGAAGTGCAGGCTGTGGAAGTCGGCGTCGCAGCCCCAGTAGCGCCCGTACAGCGTGTCGCCGCCCCGGAACAGGATGGCCGCCGCCACGGCCCGCCCCGCGACACGCGCGAACACGACCACGACCCGGTCGCCCATCGTCCGTCCCAGCTCGGCGAAGAAATCGCGCGTCAGGACCGGGATGTTCCATTTCTTCTCGAAGGTCGCGGCGTAGAAGTGGTGGGCGAGGGACCACTCCTCGGCATCCATGTCCGAGCCATGCCGGCGGACGATCTCGATGCCCTGTTCGTGCACGCGGCGGCGCTCGCGGCGCGCTTTTTTGCGTTTGCGGCTGGTGAACGCGTCCAGGAATGCATCGAAGTCGGCATAGCCGTCGTTGGTCCAGTGATACTGGATGTCGTCGCGGATCAGCAGGCCGTCGGCGCGCAGGGCTTCCAGGTCGCGCTCGACCGGGAACAGCCAGTGCAGACTCGAGACCCCGAGCTCACCGGCGTGTTCGCGGACCGCGGCCGCCAGCGCGGCGGCGACCCGCTCGCGATCCTGTCCCGGCGCGACCAGCAGGCGCGGGCCGGTGGCGGGCGTATAGGGGGCGGCGGCGACCAGCTTCGGGTAGTAGCGCAGGCCGTGGCGCTCATAGGCCTCGGCCCAGGCGAAATCGAACACGAACTCGCCGAACGAGTTGAGTTTCAGGAAGGTCGGCGCCGCCGCCACGAGCGCACCGCCCGGGGCGTCGCGCAGGAGCAGGAAGTACGGGATCCAGCCGTATTGCCGCCCGATACAGCCGTGGCGCTGGAGCGCGCTCAGGAACTCATGGCGCAGAAACGGGAATTCCCCGGCGAGGGCGTTCCACTCGGCCGCATCGATCTCATCGAAGCGTTCGAGCACTTCGAGCTGCATTTGCCTGTGGCCTCCGAACGCGTGTCGCACGTGGCCGACCAACGTGGCGAACGTAGCGCTGCATTGGTTCTCGCCAAGACGCGAAGGGCGCCAAGGAAAGCATCGAAAAGGACACAGGTCGGATTTTGACCGGGCGCCAGCTTCCGGGTTTCTATAGGTCGGGCTTCAGCCCGACACGCAATGCCTTGGCTCTGTCGGGCTTAAACCCGACCTACCGCGTCTGCAGGGCTTCCTCTTTCATCCTTCCTGCCGTCCCTTGGCGCCCTTCGCGCCTTGGCGAGAACCCTATTCGACGACGGCGGAACGTTGCACTCCCGCCTCGGGTTTCAGCGCGCTCAGGTGCAGCTCAGGCCGCCTGGTCGCTCGCCTGTTCCTGCAGGTAGCGCTCGGCGTCGAGGGCGGCCATGCAGCCGGTCCCGGCCGAGGTGACCGCCTGGCGGTAGACGTGGTCGGCGACGTCGCCGGCCGCGAACACGCCCGGCACGCTGGTCGCCGTCGCGTTGCCGCGCAGGCCGCTCTGGACGATGATATAGCCGCCTTCCATGTCGAGCTGGCCCTCGAACAGGCCCGTATTCGGGATGTGCCCGATCCCGAGGAACATGCCGGTGACCGCGATTTCCCTGTGGTCGCCGGTCTGGCGGTTGATCAGCCGCAGGCCGTTGACGCCCATCTGGTCGCCCAGAACCTCCTCGACCTCGCTGTTCCATTCGAAGCTCAGGCGACCCTGGTTTTCGAGTTCGAACAGTTGATCCTGCAGCACCGCCTCGGCCCGCAGCTTGTCGCGGCGGTGCACCACGGTTACGTGGCGGGCGAGGTTGGCCAGATAGAGGGCCTCCTCGGCCGCCGTGTTGCCGCCGCCGACGACGGCGACGTCCTGGTTGCGGTAGAAGAAACCGTCACAGGTCGCGCACGCCGAGACCCCGCGGCCGGAATACCGGCTCTCCGATTCGAGACCGAGGTACTGCGCGGTGGCGCCGGTCGCGATCACCAGCGCGTCGCAGGTGTAGACGCCGGCGTCGCCCTCGAGGCGGAACGGGCGCACCGACAGATCGGCGCTGTGGATGTGGTCGTTCACGATCTCGGTGCCGAGCCGCTTCGCGTGCTCGCCCATCCGCTCCATGAGTTCGGGGCCCTGGAGGTCGTTGTTGTCGCCCGGCCAGTTGTCGACCTCGGTCGTGGTCGTAAGCTGGCCGCCCGGCTCCATGCCGGTAACGAGGACCGGTTCAAGGTTCGCGCGTGCGGCGTAGACGGCCGCGGTATAGCCCGCCGGCCCCGATCCGAGGATCAGAAGGCGGCAATGCCTGGTTTCGCTCATGTATAATCGTCCGTTCGGGAAGCCGGCCGGGCGTTCGCCCGCGAGCCGGCAATGTTACGAGACGGTCCCCGACCGGTAAAGCGCATCCGCGCGACCGGCAGGGGCCGACCGGCGACGGGGACTCCGCATTGGCGCAGGCCAGAAAGCAACGCGGCAGCGACGGGCCGCCGGCGATCGTGCGCCATGTCCAGCGAGGGCTCCGCGAGGGGGCGTTCTTCCTCCTGCTGGCCATCTCCGCCTATCTGCTGCTCTCCCTGCTGACTTTCAATACCGCCGATCCCGGCTGGTCGCATACCGGGACCGGTGGGCCCGTGCAGAACGCGGGTGGTCATGCGGGCGCCTGGTTCGCGGATATCTTTCTCTACCTGTTCGGTTATATCGCCTATCTGATCCCGGTCATGGTCGCCTGGGGCGGCTGGCTCGTGTACCGCGGGCGCGCGCCGGCGGATGAGGCCGGTGCGATCCGTTTCCACGTCGTGCGCTGGGCCGGTTTCCTGTTCACGCTGCTGGCGGCCTGTGGGCTGGCTTCGCTGCATTTCGCGGCGATGCCGGGCACGCTCCCGATCGGGGCCGAGGCGGGCGGCGTCCTCGGTGGCGTGATCTCGATCCAGGGGATCCGTGTGCTCGGGCTCCTCGGCAGCACATTGCTGCTGCTGGCACTGCTGCTCGCGGCGGTCACGCTGTTTACGGGGATATCGTGGTTCGGCGTGATGGATGCGCTTGGCCGCGGTGTGCTCTGGCTGGGCGCGTGGCTTCGGCGTGTCGCGGCAGCGGTACGTGAACGGCTTCAGGCCCGGCGCGCACGCCAGCAGCGCGAGCAGAAGGTGGCCCGCGAGACACGCAAGACCGAATCGCGGCGCAAGAAGGCCCCGCGCATCGAGCCGGTGATCGAGGCGCCGAAGGAGAGCAAGCGCGCGCAGAAGGAAAAGCAGATCCAGCTGTTCGAGGCCCCCTCGAACTCGCAGCTGCCGGCCCTCTCGCTGCTGGATGCGCCGAAGGAAGAGAAGGGCGGTTACTCGAATGAGTCGCTGGAGGCCATGTCGCGGCTGCTCGAGCACAAACTCGAGGACTTCAATATCTCCGCCGAGGTGGTGGCGGTGCATCCCGGGCCGGTCATCACGCGCTTCGAGCTGCAGCCGGCCGCCGGCGTCAAGGTCAGTGCGATCACCAACCTCTCGAAGGACCTCGCGCGCTCGATGTCGGTGGTCAGCGTGCGCGTGGTCGAGGTCATTCCGGGCAAGCCGACGGTCGGTCTCGAGATCCCCAACGAACAGCGCCAGATGGTGCGGCTGTCGGAGGTGCTGCGTTCGCAGGAATACGATCAGTCGAAGTCGCCGCTGACGCTGGCACTGGGACAGGACATCAGCGGTCAGCCGGTGGTCGCCGACCTGCAGAAGATGCCGCACCTGCTGGTCGCGGGGACGACCGGTTCCGGCAAGTCGGTCGCGGTGAACGCCATGCTGCTGAGTCTGTTGTACAAGGCGCAGCCGAAGGACGTACGCCTGATCCTGATCGACCCGAAGATGCTGGAGCTCAATGCCTACGAGGGCATCCCGCATCTGCTCGCGCCGGTGGTCACGGACATGAAGGAGGCCGCCAACGCCCTGCGCTGGTGCGTGGCGGAGATGGAACGGCGCTACAAGCTGATGGCGTCGCAGAACGTGCGCAACATCGCCGGCTTCAATCGCAAGGTGCAGGAGGCGATCGACGCCGGCGAGCCCATCAAGGATCCGTTCTACAAGCCGGAAGAGGCCGCCGATCCGGAGGCGCCGGCCCCGACGCTGGAGCCGCTGCCGTATATCGTCGTCGTGATCGACGAGTTCGCCGACATGATGATGGTGGTCGGCAAGAAGGTGGAGGAGCTGATCGCGCGCATCGCGCAGAAGGCGCGCGCCGCCGGCATCCACCTGCTGCTGGCGACCCAGCGTCCGTCGGTGGACGTCATCACCGGCCTGATCAAGGCGAACATCCCGACCCGGATGGCCTTCCAGGTCTCCTCGCGCGTGGATTCGCGCACGATCCTCGATCAGCAGGGCGCCGAACAGCTGCTTGGCAACGGCGATATGCTGTACGTGCCCGCCGGTACCAGTTATCCGCAGCGCGTCCATGGCGCTTTCGTCGACGATCACGAGGTCCATGCCGTGGTCGAGAGTCTCAAGAAGGCCGGGCCGCCGGCCTACAACGAGGCCATCATCGAGGAGCAGACCGGCGCGGACACGACGCTGCCGGGCGAGTCGGGCGGCGACAGCGGTGGCGAGTCCGATGCGCTGTACGATGAGGCCGTGGCGATCGTCACCGAGAGCCGCAAGGCGTCGATCTCCTACGTCCAGCGCCGCCTCAAGATCGGCTACAACCGCGCCGCCCGCATCGTCGAGGACATGGAAAGCGCCGGCGTCGTCTCCCCGGTCCAGTCCAACGGCGCCCGCGAAGTCGTCGCCCCAGCGCCGCCGAAGGAATGAGAGCGCGGATAACGACGGTCGTATACGCAAAACTCAAGCGTATCTCGCCAAGACGCCAAGCGCGCCAAGAAAGGCGATAACGATGTAAGTACGGCCATGCAGAAGCCTGGCGAGACTCGATGAGGGTCACTGGTCGAGTGCGGCACAATCGGCGTACACATCGACACGCCCGTTCACCGCTTTGGATTTGACTTACCTTGGCGCGCTTGGCGTCTTGGCGAGACACCGGTTTTTACCGGATCAACCGATCACATTCGATCAATACGAAGGAGCCCGGATAACCGATGGGCATCAAGATGATACGTAAGAGTCTGCTGGGCATGCTGCTCGGGCTGTTCGCGGTGCCGGCGGTGGCCGGTGAGGCGCTGGAGCGGTTGAAGGACTTCACGACGGGGCTGGATTCGTTCACGGCCGGGTTCGTGCAGACGCGCTATGACGAGGACCAGGAGCCGATCCGCGAGAGCAAAGGGCTGGCGTGGCTCAAGCGCCCGGGTCTTTTTCGCTGGGAATACCGCGAGCCCTACCAGCAGATGATCGTGGCCGACGGTGAGCGCCTGTGGATCTACGACGTCGACCTCGAGCAGGTGACCGTCAAGAAAACCGAGCGGGCCCTGGGTACGGCGCCGATCATGCTGCTTTCGGACGCGGAGCCGCTGTCCGAGCAGTACGACCTCAAGGATCTCGGCAAGCGCGAGGGCCTCTACTGGGTCCGGCTGCGGCCGAAGGTCGATGATACGGACTTCGAAGAGATCTACCTGGGCTTCGACGACCGTTCGCTCAAGGTCATGGAGCTTCGCGATCGCTTTGATCAGGCCACACAGATCCAGTTCAACAATGTCGAACTCAATCCGGATATCTCCGGGGACCGTTTCCGTTTTGAACCGCCTGAGGGCGTTGACGTGATCGGGCCCGCCGCCGACGGGATCGACGAGGGCGGCTGATATGGCCGGAGATCGGCAGGGTTCGCTGTTGGATACGGGGGGAGGTGATCGCCCGGCGGAGACCGGGGGCTCGGACTACCGCCCGCTGGCCGATCGCATGCGGCCGCGCGATCTCGACGAGTTCGCCGGCCAGCAGCATATCCTCGGTGCCGGCAGCCCGCTGCGCGAGGCGATCGAGCACGACCGTCTGCATTCGATGGTCTTCTGGGGCCCGCCGGGTACCGGCAAGACGACCCTGGCACGCATGATCGCCGCGCGCTGCGGCGCCGAGTTCATCGCCGTGTCCGCCGTCCTGTCGGGCGTCAAGGATATCCGGGCGGCCATCGACCGTGCCCGTGAGGTACGCCAGTACGACGGCCGCCCGACCGTACTGTTCGTCGACGAGGTGCACCGGTTCAACAAGGCGCAGCAGGATGCATTCCTGCCGCATGTCGAGGATGGGACCGTCTTCTTCATCGGCGCCACGACCGAGAACCCGTCGTTCGAATTGAACAACGCGCTCCTGTCGCGCGTGCGCACCTACATCCTCAAGGCGCTGACGGCGGAGGATATCCGCGGCGTGATCGATCGTGCCCTGACGGATGGCGAGCGCGGCCTCGCGAATCGCCGGATCGCGATGGATGAGGACGAGCGCGACCGGCTGGCGGCGGCCGCCGACGGCGACGCCCGACGCGCGCTGCTGCTGCTCGAGATCGCCGCCGATCTGGCCGAGGGCGAGGGCGACGGGGCCATTACCGCCGACATCCTCGAACAGGTCTCGCGCGAGAGCCTGCGTCGGTTCGACAAGGGCGGGGATTATTTCTACGACCAGATCTCGGCGCTGCACAAGGCGATGCGCGGATCCAATCCGGATGCGTCGCTGTACTGGTTCTGCCGGATGGTCGACGGCGGTTGTGACCCGCTCTATATCTGCCGCCGCGTCGTGCGCTTCGCCTCCGAGGATATCGGTAACGCCGATCCGCGTGCGCTGCAGCTCGGTCTGCAGGCCTGGGATACCTACGAACGCCTGGGCAGCCCCGAGGGCGATCTGACGATCGCTCAGGCTATCGTGTACATGGCCTGCGCGGCGAAGAGCAATGCCGTCTACGCGGCGTTCAAGGCGGCGACGCGCGATGCCAAATCGACCGGCTCGGCGGAGGTGCCCATGCATCTGCGCAACGCCCCGACGGCGCTGATGAAGGAACACGGCTGGAGCGAGGGCTACCGCTACGCCCACGACGAGCCGGATGGCTTCGCGGCCGGTGCCACGTATTTCCCGGATGCGATGGGCGAGACGGTGTATTACGAGCCGGTCGACCGCGGTCTGGAGGCACGTATCGCGGAACGCCTGCGCGACCTGCGGGCACGCAACCGGGACGCCTGACGCGGGTTGGAGCGGGGCGCTCCGGCATCAGTTCCCGGTCAGCAGGTACAGCCAGGCGGGCAGGGTGGCGAGCGAGAGCACGGTCGAGATCGTGACGATCAGCGAGTAGTAGCGCGCATCGAGACCGTAACGGTCGCAGAGCACGATGCCGAGCACCATGCTCGGCATGGCCGCCTCGAGGATCGCCCCGATCCGATAATCCCCCGTGAGCCCGATGCCGTCGGCCAGCAGCAGGGCGAGCAGGGGCTGCAGCACCAGCTGGATCGCGAGCACGGGGACGATCGCCCATGCCGTGCGCCGGTCCAGCGCCTGCCATGACAGACTCATCCCCAGTGTCAGCAGCATCAGGGGCACGACCCCGCTGCCGAGCGTGTCGAGCAGCCCGCCGAGGGCGTCGGGCAGTGGCAGTCCCAGCGCGTTCAGTGAAACCCCGACCAGCGCCGCCCAGAACGGCGGGACGCGGGCCAGGCGCAGCCACGCCGGGACCGAATCGCCGCCGGAGCCGTAGCGCTGGGCCATGACGACGCCGAACGTCAGGAGGATCGGGGTACAGGCGAAGTAGTCGAACTGGATCGCGATACCGGCCCCGACCGGACCGAGGGCGGCATCGAGTGCCGGGAGACCCATGTAGGTCGCGTTCGGGAATGCGGCCGCGAGCAGCAGGGCGCCGGTGCGTGCCGGTGTCAGGTGCAGACGACGCGCGGCGACCAGGCCGAGTGTCCAGCCGGCGATCACCACCGCGACGCCGGTCAGCGCGACCCGGATCGAGTCGAGTCCCAGCGGGGTCGACCAGAGAATCTGCAGCACCATCGCCGGCAGCAGCAGGTAGTACACGAGCGTGGCAATGGCCGCCCGCAGGGTGTCGCCGTCGAGGCCGCCGGGGCGGACGATCCGCCAGGCGACGCCGAGGGCGATCAGGGCGGCCATGCGCAGCAGGACATCGAACATGGGCGTCGGTAGCGCCGCGGATCAGGCCGAGTGGTGGCGCTGAAGCGCCCACTCGACATGCTCGCGCACGATCGGGTCCGGGTGGTCCTGACGGGCCAGCAGGGCGTCGACGACGCGCTCCGATGTGGGCGCGTTGCCCAGTGCCACGGCGACATTGCGCAACCAGAGCACGTGCCCGATCCGCCGCACGGGCGAGCCCTCGAAGCGGCGCAGGAATTCCTCCTCGGACCAGGAGAACAGCCACACGGGATCGGGTGCATCGAGGCCGTTGCGGGCCCGGAAATCCTGCTCCTCCGCATCGGTCGCGTAGCGGTTCCACGGACAGACCAGTTGGCAGTCGTCGCAGCCGTAGACCCGGTTGCCCATCAGTGGCCGCAATGCTTCCGGGATCGAACCGGGATTCTCGATCGTCTGGTAGGAAATGCACAGGCGCGCATCGAGCTGATAAGGCGCGGTGATCGCGCCCGTCGGGCAGGCGTTGATGCAGGCACGGCAGCCACCGCAGACGTCGTCCTGCGCCGGCTCGTCGACCGGCAGCGGCAGGTCCGTGTAGAGCTCGCCGAGGAAGAAGTACGAGCCGCGGTCCGGATCGATCACGCAGGTGTGCTTGCCCTGGGTACCGAGGCCGGCCTTCTGGGCCAGCGGTTTCTCCATGACCGGGGCGCTGTCCACGAACGCGCGATAGCCGAATGTGCCGACTTCGTCCTCGATCCGCCGCGCCAGCTTCTGCAGGCGGTTGCGCATGAGCTTGTGATAATCGCGCCCCAGGGCATAACGCGATACGTAGGCCGTTTCGGGATCCTTCAGCGTGCGTTTCGCGGACTCGCTGTCCGGCGGCCAGTAGTCCATCGATACGCTCAGTATCCGGATCGTGCCGGGCACCAGTTCCGCCGGCCGCGTCCGTTTCGTGCCGTGGCGCGCCATCCAGTCCATGGCGCCGTTCCGGCCCTCGTCCAGCCATGCCTGCAGACGCGGTTCGATCGCCGACAGATCGACATCGGTGATACCGAAGCCGCCGAAACCGAGTTCATGCGCCCAGCCGGCGATGCGCGCGCGCAGGTCCGCCCAGTCAGCGGTCGTGGACGGCGTTGCGGTCGTCATCGCGGCATGTCTCCAGCACACTCGGGCACTGCGTTCGATCCTCTGGCGGTGAACGGCAACCGCAAGCGTATCAATATCGGGGCGGATTCGAGGATGCGGGGAGGATACCCGCAATCGCCGCTGCCGGCAGTCCCCGAGCGTGCGACCTCGATCATTGGCCTGAGCGTCCGGCTTGCGTACGCTGCCGATCAACGCGACGGAGACCCGCGATGCTCGCCACCCTGATTGTCCTGCTCCACATCACCCTGGCGGTCGTCGCCGCTGGGCATGCGCTGGTTTTCAAGCGCGATTCGCGCTCGGCCTTCGGCTGGATCGGCATGTGCGTGGTCTTCCCCGTGGCCGGTCCCGTTCTGTACTTCCTGTTCGGCGTGAACCGCGTCCACACGCGCGCCCAGCGGATGATCCGCCAGGCGCCGTTCCGTCTCGGTGTCGGCTATGAACGCGGCGACTACGGTTCCCGCGGCGCGGTGGTCGCCACCGACAGCGTCGAGCCGAAGTGGCGCGTTCTGGCGCGGGTGTCCGGGGCGCTCACGCGGCGGCCGCTGGTGAACGGTAATCGCGTCGAGCCGCTGCACAATGGCGACGCCGCGTATCCGGCGATGCTGGAGGCCATCGATCAGGCCCGTGAGCGGGTACTGCTGTCCACGTATATCTTCGAGACCAACGCGAGCGGCCGCCGGTTCATCGATGCGCTGACCAATGCCGAGCGGCGCGGTGTCGATGTGCGGGTATTGATCGATGGCGTGGGCGAACTGTATGCGCTGCCGTGGGCCGGGCAGTTGCTGCGCGAACGTGGGGTCCGCACGGAGCGCTTCATGCGGCCAAGCCTCTGGCCTCCGCGGCTCGATATCAATCTGCGCAATCACCGCAAAATCCTGGTGGTCGATGGCGAGATCGCGTTCATGGGCGGGATGAATATCGGCGACCGCCATCTGCTCGGGGCGGGCGCGACACGCAATCCCGTCGCCGATCTGCACTTTCGGCTTGGTGGCCCCGTGGTCAACCAGATCGAGACCGTGTTCGCGGAAGACTGGCGTTTCGTGACCGGCGAGGTGCTGGAACCGATGCCGATGGACGGCAGCGAGCCGACGGGGCCTGCCGTGTGCCGTGCGTTCACGGATGGGCCGAACGAGGATCTCGATACGCTGTCGCTGATCCTCATCAACGCCGTCAGTGCCGCAACGGAACGCGTGGATATCATGACGCCGTATTTCATTCCGCCGCCGGCGCTGATCGCCGCCATGCAGACGGCCGTCCTGCGCGGCGTGCATGTGCGCGTCCTGCTGCCCGGCCGCAGCAACCTGCGCTTCGTCGACTGGGCCACGCGCAACATGCTCGGCGATCTGCTGGCATTCGGTGTGGACGTCCGTTACCAGCCATCGCCGTTCGTGCACTCGAAACTGTTCGTGATCGACCGGCATTACGCGATCATCGGTTCCGCCAACATCGATCCGCGCAGTCTGCGGCTCAATTTCGAACTCGCCACGGAGATCTTCTGCGATACGACGGTGGGGGCCCTGGCCGAGCACTGCGATCGGGTGGCCGCGCGCTCGCGCGCCGTCATGCAGTCCGAGGTCGATGAACGGTCGCTCCCGATCCGGGTCCGCGATTCCGCCTGCTGGCTGTTTTCGCCGTATCTCTAGTGGGCTTATGCGGGTAATCCGTAGGTCGGGCTTCAGCCCGACAGATAAGCTCGACCGCGCAGGATCAGAACAACTGCGTCTGGTCACCCGGCCGCGCCGGGCGCCGGAAGGCCTCGGCCGACAGGTTGATACGCCGCCCCGGGTCGATGCCGGCCCGGCGGCTCGCGACCCGGAAGCGGCGTGCGAGCAGATCGGCGTAGGCACCGCTCCCCCGCATGCGATGTCCGAAGGACGCGTCGTAACAGGCGCCGCCGTGGGCGTCGCGCAGGTGATTCAGGACGCGGTCCGCGCGGTCGGGGTAGTGGGCCCGCAGCCATTCCGTGAACAACGGCTCCACTTCATGCGGGAGGCGCAGCAGCACGTAGCCGGCGGAGCGCACCCCCGCGTCCGCCGCCGCCTGGAGCAGATGCTCCAGTTCGTGGTCGGTGAGCGCCGGAATGACCGGTGCGATCAGCGTCCCGACCGGAATGCCGGCGGCACTGAGGCGTTCGATCGTGCGCAGCCGGCGGGCCGGGGCCGCGGCACGCGGTTCCAGCAGCCGTTTCAGGCCGGCATCCATACTGGTCAGACTGACCATGACCGACACCGCATCGAAGGCGGCGAGCTCCTGCAGAATGTCGAGGTCGCGCTCGACCAGGGCCCCCTTGGTGATGATGCTGACCGGATGGCGGTACTCCGCGAGTACCTCGAGCAGGCCGCGCGTAACCCGGTATGAACGCTCGATCGGCTGGTACGGATCGGTATTCGCGCCCAGGGTAATCGTTGCCGGTTCGTATTTCGGTGAGCGGATCTCTTCCTCGAGCAGGCGCGCGGCATCGCGTTTGTAGAACAGCTGCGTCTCGAAATCCTGGCCGGGCGACAGGCCGTACCAGGCGTGGCTCGGCCTTGCGTAGCAGTAGATGCAGCCGGTCTTTATATAGGGGCGAGACTGTGTGTTATGTACTTAACTTATTGATTTCCGGTTAAAACATATCGACTTGTATCGAACTCCTGTGTATGTGTTTTCAGAAGCGATCGGGCCGGGCCGGACGCGCACCGTTAGTCCCATTGGACCCAATCGATGCACGGGGATGTAAGATCCTCCCGGAGGCCCCGGCCACGCCGTGGAGGCCAACCCTCCACGGATTGGATCCGGACCATCGTCGCGCGGAGATGTCGGCTCAAGAGGCAGACGCATGGGCTTCACCTCCCCACCCCCTGACACGATAGCCTGTGGCAATATTGCATCCTAGGATGACAAGCAGAGTGGTGGAGGCCAAACCCTTGCCCCAATCGGCTAGCCGATTGGTTCCACTAGGGCAGCCGTCGACCACTCTTGCCCAAGTTTATTTGCCCACTCAAGGTCGCGATACCTGCGACCGGGGATTCTGGGGCCTGTTAGCAGGCCCGTCGAGTATGAAGGAGCGAGGATGCAAGTCAGTCTACTCACGATCAGAAACTTTCGAGGCATCCAAAGCGCTGACCTTTATTTCCCGCAGCATGTTGTTCTCGTGGGCGACAACAACACTGGGAAGTCAACAATCTTCGAAGCCCTCAACTTGGCTCTCGGTCCCGAGCGGCTTGCGCGTCGACCGGCGATCGACGAGCATGACTTCTATTTGGGTCGATACACCGGAACCGAAGGGGGGGACGCCCCTGAGATTCAGATCGAAGTGATCGTCACGAGTCTTTCCGATGAGCAATGTAATAGATTCCAGAGTTACATCGAGTGGTGGGATTCAACGACTCAGCAGTTACATCAAACGGACGACCCTACTACGGTCGATCAAGAGCACATAAGTCCCGCAGTCCGCGTATGCTTCGTCGGCCATTACGACGAGGAAGAGGATGACTTTATTGGAGAGACGTATTTCTCCCGCAGTCGTGAAGAGGAGAATCAGCCACGCACTTTTAGTCGGAAGGATAAGCAGTACTGCGGCTTTCTCTATTTACGTTCACTCCGAACGGGAACCCGGGCCTTGAGCTTGGAACGGGGTAGCCTGCTGGACATAATCCTTCGGATAAAGGAGATTCGCCCTCAGATCTGGGAGCGGACCATTGGTGAAATTTCCGAAATCGACGTCGCTAGCGATCCGGAATTAGGCATTGATGGAATACTTAGGAGCATCGAGGAAGGGATTCAGCGTTACGTACCCCGCGAGTGGGGCGTTTCCCCACACCTCAAAGTTTCAACCTTGACCCGCGAACACCTCCGAAATGTCATTACTGCCTTCGTGGGGACAGGTGGCGGCCAGCATGCGGCACCGTTCTATCGCCAGGGCACCGGGACCATTAACTTGCTTGTGCTTTCCATGCTCTCGCAGATCGCACAGGATCGATATAACGTCATATTTGCTATGGAAGAACCGGAAACCGCTATTCCGCCCTACGCGCAGAAACGTATTGTGCATGAGATTCGCGCACTAGCGGCGCAGTCGTTGTTCTCCTCGCATTCCCCGTATGTCTTGGAGGAGTTTGCGCTCTCTGAGACAGCAATATTATCTAAGCCTCAACCGGGAAAGTTAGTCTGCGCGACGGTTCAACTTCCCGCAAGCGTAAAACATAAGCGCTATCGACAACAGTTCCGCACCCGGTTTTGCGAAGCATTGTTGGCACGACGAGTATTACTTTGTGAGGGGAAAAGCGAGGCCGAAGCGTTGCCGGTAGTGGCTCGGAGGCTCGCGGAATTGGACGATTCGACATACACACCGTTAGAGGCTCTAGGGATCTGTTCGATTGATGCGGGAGGCGAAACACAAATTGCAGAGCTCGGCGGGCTGTATCGCGGGATCGGAAAGACTGTGTTCGCCGTTTGCGACCGGCAAAGCGACGATGCGCAGAAAAAAATTGAGGGCGCAACCGATACGTTTTTCATGCATCCGGAAGACGGCGTCGAAGATTTGGTAATAAAGAATACGACTGAGGCAGCGATCACGCGTTTCCTTGACACTATTACCCTGCCACCTCATCTGGCGAACAAATATCCTGCCCCGAAAAATAAGGCCGAGATTGTAGTATATGAGTACTTGAAAACGTACAAGGGAGAGGGTGCTTTATCGGACTTTTTGACTCAGTGCAATCTGGATGAGATTCCGGAGTGGTTCAAGGAGACCTGTGTCGTTCTACGAAAGATAGTCCAACCGTCCGATCATGACGGAAATTGTGCGCACACGAGCGGTGCGGGAACTGACCAAGGATTGTCCTAAGGAACTTCCAATTGACGGAATCATGGATCTTTCGCCGACGCAGCAAAACATTCTGGAGAGTTCAGGACATGCCTTAGTCCGGGAGGGCCTGGGTCTGGCAAGACGACCATCGCGATATTGAAGGCCGCGGACTATGTAGAGAAGGAGCTTAGTCGTACCGAAACAGTCTTGTTCCTTAGTTTTGCTCGAGCAACCGTGGCACGCCTTGCCCAAGCCTTGGACGAAGAGACGAGTATTTCGCAGTCCCAGAAAAGGCGCATACGGATTGATACCTATCATAGTTTCTTTCGGCGTCCTTCGTACACACGGACATCTTTTGGGATTTCCTCGCCCGCTACAAATTCTTTCCCCTGCAGCGGAGGCCACACGGCTCGCCCAGATACGTAACGAATACCCGAAGGAGTCCCGGCGAACAGAACGGCAGGATAGGGAGAAAAAAGGGCGAGAAACAGCGGAACAATACCGTTTAGCCCGCGAGCACGGCCTTGTCTGCTTCGATTTGTTTGCGCCGTTGGTCGGAATTTTATTGGCCGATAGCGGGCGGATCCGGCGGCTTGTGGCCACACACTATCCATTTATGATTTTTGATGAATTTCAGGATACCGATGCCGCTCAATGGAACGCAGTGCGCCTTTGTGGCGAATTCAGCACTTTGACTGCGCTTGCGGATCCGGAGCAGAGGATATTTGATTTCCGTGGCGCAGATCCGGAGCGGATTCAACATTTTTGCGATGAGTTTAAGCCGGATGACTATAGTTTAGGAAGTGAGAATTATCGCAGCGAAGGTACTGAGATTCTGGCGTTCGGGGATGCTGTCGTCGCACGGAGGTTCCGCCAAGAGAGCTATTCCGGTATTAATCGGGTTACCTATCCGGGGAACCGAAACCAGGCATTCTTCGCAATGAAGTCGAACGTGTTAAACGCGATCCGTCGACTAAAAAGGTCGAAGCGCCAGTCTTGGTCAGTGTGCGTGGTGGTGCCTACTAGACAAATGACACGCCGAGTTTCGGACTACCTTGAGTCGGGGGGAGAAGGGCTGCCTCGAATCGCCCACACTGCGACTCTAGATGTCGAAGGCATTGTGCTCGCCGGCGAAATAATCGCGTACATGATGGAACCTTGTGATCCGTCTGGCGGACAAGGCGAGTTGGTGGATCTTGTCTGTAATTACTATCTGGGACGCGGCGGTGGGACACCGAATGCCACCGACATTAAAGAGGGCACTAGATTGCGGAGTGCTTACGCCAAATACCAAGAAGCGGTCGAGGCTGGACGCACTCCGTCAGCAACTAGTATTGCCTACAAACTTTTTGACGTTTACAGGACTGTACAGGATCTTAGAATTTTCTGGTGATCCGGATTCGGATTGGTTAGCTGTCCGGCGCACGATGGAGAGGAGTCAGTGCAAGCAGCTGCATAAGGTGGCGGACGATGCAAGAAACCTTCGTATTCTCAGACGCGGTACACACCTTCGGAGCGAGTTAGGCGATCTTTGGCGGGAGTACGGGAACTATAGCCGGGCACTTGAAAGAGTTAGAAACGCGTTTGTTGCCGAGCATTTTGCGGTCTCGCAAGAGAACGATGAAGGCGTGGTCGTAACAAATATGCACAAGGTCAAGGGAAAGCAGTTTGATGAGGTTTTGATATTCGAAGGCTGGCCTATAATGAACAAGGGTAAAATTCAGTCGAATCCTGGGCGTATCGTTAGGGGCAACGAACGACGGAACATAACGCAGCACTCGCTTTACAATTTCCGGGTTAGCATCACCCGCGCTCGGTCACAAACTACGATATTGACGCCGGATAACGATCCGTGCGTCTTGCTCCTAAGCGAGCCTTAGTAGGGCGTCACGGGTGGATCGGCAGTAAACCGCAAGGTCTAGACACGGAGTTCCGCCCCTTATTTCTTTGGGAAGGGCTGTTCGAGAAAGGCTGAGCTACTTCCCTGGGTTTAGCAAGTGTATCCCTTCTAATGGTGCTTACCGCATTGCGCGGTGAGTAGTTTGATAGCAGGTGCATGGAAATAGTCGACTATTCTGCGACGACCGCCATCCAGCAAACCAGATGGACGTCCGAGACGTCGATCTCCGGTAACGGCTCAATGTCCACCGGCGGCTGCAGGCCGAGTTCGTCGACGAGTTCAACCAGTGCGCGACTAATGGCGAACGAATCCTCGTCGCGGCGGAGGATTTCGCGCACGCGCGCCAGGATCCGGTTGGTATAGGGTACCTCGATACTGTCCCGGACGCGGACCAGCTGGTGCTGCTCGAGTTCGGGAGGAGGGTATCGATCCAGGTGCGCGCGCGCATCGCGCATCGCCTTCGGGACGGCCGGCTTGAACGAAGCCGGATCGGCATACGGCAGCCAGGCTTCGTGGATGTCGTCGCGGGCCGCTTCCCACGCGCTGTAGACGAGCTGCTGCATTGGTTCCGACAGATGCCGGGGTGTGTCCCTTCGGCAGGGAATCTCGGCGAGACACTTGAGGGTGTCGCGCTCGATGCGTTCGCGATCCACGTCGGTGGCGGGTGCCGTGAGCGGAACCCAACGGTACAGCGGCCGCGGGTGGTCGCCGACCCGGGCGCAGAACACGAAGCCCGGCTCGCGGGCACCCCGAATGGCCACTCCTGATCCGGACGCCCATGGCAGGGACTCGATCGCCCTGCGCCACGAGTCCTGGCGCAGCGCCTCGGCGAGCTCCCACCGGAATTCTTCGCCGGACAGGGCGCCGGCCTCCTCGGTATTTTCCAGCAGATCGGATTCCTCGCGACGCAGCGACTCGATCTGCTCCCGGGTGTGGGCGAAGACGTGCTCGCTGGAGGCCGAGCCGGGCACGATCTCGCCTTCCACGCCGATTGACGCCGCGGCCTGCGCGATCTTGCGCTGCAGGGCGGACTCGAGACCGAGCAGCTGGTCGAGACTTGCGGCCGGGAAGAAGCAGCGCAGGAAGACCCGGCGATGGGGTGAGCCGATGCGGTCGACACGGCCATGGCGCTGGACGATCCGCATCGGGTTCCAGGGCAGATCGTAATTCACAATGTGGCGGCACTGCTGCAGGTTCACGCCCTCGGCCAGCACATCGGTTGTGATCAGGATATCGACCGTGTCCTCCCAGTCATCGGGGGCCTCGGTTGATGAGGGCGCGAAGTTGAAGAGCTTCTCACCGGATTCATCGTCGCCGCCGGCGATCGTCTCCATGCGCCCGCGATATGCGGCCAGCCGAGGGTCGTTGTCGATGGCTGTTTGAAGTCCGTCGTGGATCCAGTCGACCGTGTCCTTGAACTGTGTGAACACGATCACCTTGCGCTTGTCGCGTTCCTCGCGTTCGGACGCCGCCTCGGCACGCGCATCGGCGGCGATGGCGGCCAGTTCGTCGGCGAGCGCGTTGGTTTTCGGATCGTCGGCGGACCCGAGCGACTCCGCCTCGCTTGCGAAGGCCTCGAGCATATCGCGGTCGGCCGCGACGGCCTCGTGCAGTCGGTCAATGTCATACAGGCCGGTACGGGCAACCGTGCCGTGGACCTCGGCGTCGGGGTCGAAGGCATCGGCGGCCGTGTGCGCCCAGTTCGCGAGCGCCTGGCCAGTGAGTACCCATCCCGACTCCATGGCGTCGAGGAAGCGCTGGTGGCTTGCCGCCATTGTCCGGCAAGTCCGGGCGAAGGCGTGGGGCGAAGACTCGAACCGCTTGAGCAGGCCGGAGCGCAGCAACCCGGCGGCCTGCAGTTCGTACTGCTCCGGATCTTCATCGATCAGGTAGGCCGATGGCGCGTAGCGCGCGAGCGTGAGCTGATCACCGTAGGTGAAGCCGGACGGATCCGGCAGGGAGTTGTTGTCGTCGGTCGGGTCGACACCGAGCGCATGGGCGAAGCGCTCGAAGAACCCTGGAAGGGCCTGGTCGAACGCGTAGTCGACGCGGTGGACCTCGGAGTCGGGGAACGCGATCTGCACGCGATGGCCCCCGTACTCGACGGTGTCGTGGCTGAAGTGTTTCTTGACGAATCGTCGTGTGCGACGGACCGCGACCGCATCGAGGACGTCGAACAGCCGATCGGGCGATAGTTCGTCCGGATGGGTACGCTGCACTTCCCGGAAATGCTCACGCAGCGACGGGATCCCAGCATCGAGGAACGCCGCGTCGTTCTGCACGAAGTAGCTGATCAGATGGTAGAGGTCCATCAGCTGGTTGTTGACTGGTGTCGCCGTCAACAGCACGACTTTTTTGGGCGGCGAGCCGGAAAGCAGCTGGCGCAGCGTGGCCGAACGCCCCGTCTCCGGGTTACGGAAGCCGTGGGCCTCGTCGATCACCACCATCGCGTAATCGTTGGGATCGTGCCAGAGGACCGCCCGGTCGCCCTTGCCGAGGCGGTAGTCCTCGGCGAGTTCGTGGAAGGAGATGCACTGCACGCCCATGAGGTCGTATTCCTGTCGGAATCGCTTCCACGGTCCATCGCGCAGCGCGGCCGGGGCGATCAGTAGCACGCGCTGGCGCAGCTCGAAGAAGATCTCGCGGATCAGCTCGCCGGCGAGAAAAGTCTTGCCGAGACCGACGCCGTCGGCGATGAGCACCCCGTTCATGTGCTCGAGGTAATCGCGTGCTCGGTACAGGCCGGCGCGCTGAAACTCCGTCAGCGGCAGTCCCGGCGGGGTCGTGTCCTCGGCGGCGAGCTCCGCGGCGTAGCGCTCCCACAGCATCCGCAGGTAGATGAGATACGGGGCGTGTGCCTCGTAGCGCTGCTCATAGACGGCGGCGAGATCGAACGGCTCGGCCTCGGCCCACAGTTCTTCGTACCACGCCATGACGTTGCCGACGACACTGGGCTGGTACTGGCCGAGATTGAGCTCAAGGTTGCGTGCGAGACCGGCGTGGGTGAGGTTCGAGGAGCCGGCGAGGACGCCCTCATTGCCCGTCTCGACGATGAAGGCCTTGCCGTGCAGGAACCGGGTCGTCAGGCGCCGGACCTCGACGCGGCCGCTGCGCAGCCATTCGATCAGACGCCGCATCCGACGATCGTGCTCGTCGGTGAACGGGGCCAGATCCCGATCCTCGGCCAGATCCCGGTCGTGCTGCTCGATGGCCCGTTCCACGCGGACCTGCGGATCGTCTTCGGGCAACGTCTCCGGGTCGAGGTGGCGCCGGCGCGCGAGGGATTCCGGGACATCCGGCTCGGCGCCGAGCAGCAGGCGCACGTGGCCGGCGCGCTCGAGCGGTTCGGCGAGCAGCTGCAGGCCGCCCGGATTGACGTAGGCGGTCGCGATGGCGAGCGCCGGCGGCTCGTGGCGTTCGGCGATCAGTTGGTTCCAGTACCCCTTCAGGGCGCCGGCGACCGTCTCCCCGCCCCGGTTCGTCGCGACTTCGGGCTTGTGGCTCATTCGGCCTCCACCGCTTCCGTGTACGGTTCAAGGGTCTCGTACTCGCGCAGCACGGCCTGCTCCCAGGCCGTCGAATCCCAGCCCTCGTGAAAGGTCATGTAGAGCGTGTGCAGTTCGTCACGGGTCAGGCCGTACAGCAGGGCGACGGCCGCGTCGAGCCGGGCGAGATACGTGTCCTTCTCGTCCGGCCGGACGGACCCCACCGGTACGCCGACCCGGCCGGCCCAGTCGCTGTAGCGCTCGTCGACGGCGGCGAGACGGCCCGCCGTATCGACCACGACCTGGCGGAGCGGGTGGTCGTGGTCCGGTCGGGGGATGGGGAATGCGTTGAGGATATGGAGATTCAAATTCGTTTCCACAAAACGGCGGGCGTACCAGTCGAGCGGCATCGAGGCGAGGACACCGAGGAGATAAGCGACGTCCTGCTCGCTGCCACGCGGCCACAGCAGATACGGCGCTGCGTTGGTCAATACAACCTGCCCCGGAACGAGCGCTGCGACGACGGTCCTTGTATTCGTTCGGTTCGATATACCCCGGAAAGCGATGCGCGGATGCCGGCAGGGCAGAGTAGCGGGGTCATTCGCCCATCGGGTCGAGTATGCCGAGAATGCCGACCGGGCGTGACGTTGCTGGCGCAGCCGCTTGTCCTGAAGAATGCCCGTGATGTATTCCGGGTCGGCACGCGCGTAGTATTCGCCCGTGTTGGGATTCCACAGATCGAATGAGGCGCCTTTGTAGACAGGCCACAATCCCTTGGTGTGATCCGCCGACAGCGTCATGTGTTTCCTGTCATTCGTTGCGTCGAGTTCCCTTACGGGGAGGGCCCGCCAGTCGCCCGTATTGGTATCCAGCCGTGGATGGGCGCGCAGGCGCACGAAGACGTCGAAGGCTTCCGGGCTGGGGATCAGGGGGAACGAAGCGGTGTCGGTCCAGCCGAGGAAAGAAACACGTTGCAGGGGCGTCGCTTGCTTTTCGATGCCGTTGGCGTAGGCGGCGTGCGAGGCATAGGGACCTCGCATGTACAGGGTACCCGTATGCTGTTGTCCCTTTTGGATTGCGACCAATCCGACTGTGTATTGGGGGTGAACATCGGCGAAGAACCAGTTCCGGTTGTTGAGGATCATGGTTACCTCATGAAAGGTTCCCCCTTCCAGCACTGCGTTTCGCCAAGCCGTTGATCCATTGGCCGACAGAGCGGACCGAGGCAGGACAACGCCGATACCGCCATCTTCGCGGACCAAGTGCCAGAAACGCCAGCAGAAGGCCTTGTACAAATCCGCATCGCCCGTTCCTATGCCGGGGAAGGGACCGTTGGTGAGAATCATGCGTAGACGCTCGGCCCGAGCGAACTCGCGCTCGAATTCCTGTCTCATTGCCGGGTAAGCAGCCTCGAGTTCATCGAGACGAGGTCTTTGGTCCTTCTGCTTGAGGCTCTTCAGGCCAGGGAATCGCAACAACCAGAAGCCGAGGCGCTCGACTTTCACTTCTTCCCAGGGTGGGTTGCCGATCAGCGCGTCGAAGCCCGGCCGATCCCGCAGGAATACCTCCGGGAAGGCCACGGGGAAGTGGAGTGCCTCCATCACCCGGGCCGACTGGCGATCGGGGTGATCAACCAGTTCATCGAGGCCTTCGGCGGAATCGAGTGTGGGCGGATCGGCCTTGTCGCCGGTGCGGTACGCGACGACCAGATCGAGAAGCGCGCGGAGTGGCTCGACCGCCTGTTCGGCATCCGCCGCCGCCTTGCGGGCTTCCTGGATCTGTTTCGGCGTGGCGTCGGCGATATTGGCCAAGCGGCGCAGCGGCTCCTCGCTGCGGTGCAGTGCTTCCTCGATCGGGGCGTCGAAGTGCGACCGCTGCGGCCCGGTCTCGGTGAGGGCTTCCCGTACCTCGTCGAGGGTCGCGACGCCGGTCAGCGAGTCCCCGACCACCAGGTTGTGATTCAGGAACGACAGCGGCAGGCCGGGGATGAACGTGTGGATCCACAGCGCGACGCGGGCGAGTTCGACGGCGAGTCGATTGCGGTCGACGCCATAGATGCAGCGCCGCGCGATCATGCGCCGCAGCAGGGCGCTGCTCTCGATGTCCACGGCGAGGTCGCCCATCGCTTCATTGGCGTGGGCGCGTAACTGATCGAGTTCTTGGGTGACGCCGGGAATTGGCCGCTCGGCGAGGAAGGCGGCAAAGCGCGCTTCCACGCGGTCGACGGCCGCCGTGAGGAAATGGCCGGATCCCATGGCGATGTCGGCGACCCGGAAATCGAACAGTGCCTCCGCGGCGCCCGCTTCATCACCGGCATTGAGGAGGCCACCGATGCGCTCAAGGTGCGCGTCGATGGCGGGCTCGACCGAACGGCTGATCAGGTGGTCGACGGCGAAGGGCTTGGTGAAATACGACCCGGTCGACTTGCGCTGGCCCGACTGGTTGTGGAGATAGAATCGTGCCTTCGGGGACGATCGCCTTGTCCGGGTCCTTGGCCGGCACGTACTGCTGGTTCTTGTCGATCGTCAGCGGCTGGTCCGCGACGGACAGTTCCGACTCGAGCAGGCCTTCGTAGAGGGTGCCGAACTCGCGCACCGACAGATCCCGGAAGTCGATCGGCCCGACAATGCCGTCGGGCGTGCGGTCGACGATCAGCGCCGTCAGGGCGGGCCCGAAGTCGCCATTGGTCAGTGAAAGCTCATTGATCCGGGCACCAATGGTGCTGACAGCGGGATCCGTGGAGAAAAGTCCACCGTTGTAGACGGGCACGCCCCACCGCTTGTGGCCCCGATCGACGGCCTGGAACAGCTCGACACAGCGATCCCAGAGGTCGGTATTGTGCGGATCGGTTGTCGGCTCAATGGCCTGCGTCAGCGGGTTGTCGAAGCCGAGGTCTTTTTCCGCGTTGATCCGGTCGGCGAGATCCCGGGCGGCGCTTTTCAGCGAGCGCCCGGTGTACTCGGCATTGATGTGCAGCGGCAGCAGGCGGGCGTCCTCGCCGTAGGCGATGAACAGCAGCCGGAAGAGGATCGTCATCGCCACGTGATAGTCCTCGTCGAGCGAGGCTTGCGTGGGTTCGCCGTCCCGGGCACGGGCCACGGCCACCGCGAGGCGTGGGACCACTTCGCGGTAGACGCGCTCGCGCAGCCGCTCGGACAACTCGTTCGTGAACTCGGTGGAATCCCGCTGGATTTCCGCAAGGGAACCGTTTTCGGCCAGAGCGCGGGCCGAGAACAGCAGATCCAGGTAGCCGGCCTGATCGGGTGCGAGCAGCGGCAGGTCGAGTTCGACGTAGGTCTCGGTGCGGCCGCGCTGACCGACGGCGCCGCTGGTCGCGGTCGAGTAGAGTCGGAGCTGGTTGTTCCGTACGGAGATCACGTACGGCAGGTTGTCGCGCTCAGCCTGGGTGAGAGCGTAGGTCACCGGCGTCTGGTGGTCGTGGCGCGACGAGGGAAGATCGGGGAGTTCGTTTTCGTGCAGGAAGATCGCGACCGCCCGGGCGTAGCCGTCGTTCGTGCGGAGTACCGAGTGACGGCCGCGATTTTCGACGGTGTAGCCGAGCGCGTCGACGAGATCCTGGTCGCGCAGGCCGAGCAGGGGCTGCGCGCGGCGGTGGCGTCCGCCCAGTCGCCGCGCTTCGGAACGCCGTGCGCGATCTCGTGGCTCGACAGGAGGTCGCGGTTGCGCAGGCCCGGCACCGCCTCGCCTTCGTCGGTCAATGAGCGGGCGACGAAGGTATGGGCCATATGGCGGTCGGGCTCGGCGAGCGCCGTGGCAGCGATTCGCTCCGCATGCGACAGCGAGAGCGTCGCTACTGACGGTTGTTCGCCGCTGGGACCGCAGACTTGGGCCAGGAACTGGCCGTTTTCGACGAAGCCGATCACCAACAGAACGGGTGTGGAGCGGTTGCCGTGGCGCTTTTTCCAGGTCTGGCGGACGGTTTGCACCGGGGGGCGGCGGTCGGCGGTCGCGTAGGCCACCTCGAGTCCGTCGCGTCCTTTGCCGGTCCAGAACATCTGAGGAATAACGTACTCTGCACCTGACTCACCTGCGCGCCACCGGCGTTTACCGCTCTGAACGCTCTTGAGAAACGAATGCGCCTCGATTGAGCGGAGATTCTCGTTCTTGTTAGTCATCGACTCAGCCTTCGATTGAAGTTGGTGCGCCCCAAGTGCGGAGTAGCGCCCGATCAGTTTCCCGCGAAATTTAACATTCAGGATGGAGTTTGGCGCGTTTTAATCAGGTTGGGCTGGGTGCAGTTGAAGCTGTCGGTGGGGGGCGTCCGCATTTTCTTGTGGCGGTGCGCTTAGCATTATGGCCCCGGCCGGGCGCGACATATCCGCGTATCGTGTTGCGGTTCAGCCGTTCGAGATTGGGGGCCAGTCTGAGCGCGTGAGCATTACCCGGCTGTCGAGGCCGGTGAAGTGTCGCTGGGCCATTTCGGTTGCTGTGCCGTTCTCATGATGCTGCGGCGATGCCGTCGGCGGAGCAGGGTCGTTGCCTTCGGCATTTCCGCCCCACGCCGGCTGCGGCGGCCTCTTCTTCCGCCTCGCACTGAGGCCTGGACCTCGGCGGCCGGACGCTGTTCGGCCTGCTGCGGCCGCGCGTAGCTCGATCGTCTTGTGCTTGGAGGCGTTCGCGGCGACCTCCGTGCCGTCGAGCGCCACATGGCCCAGCCGCGCCAGCTTGGCCTGCCGGCTCAGCGCGAGCGTGCCCCTGTTCCTGACGGGCGCCCAGAGGCCGAGCTCGACATCGATAGCGATACCGGATTGGCCGCCCCATCAGGATTCGATTCTTTGTCCCAGACGGAGTCCACATGGGCACTCCCGCTGCCAAATGACCGATCGCAAGATCTATTGACAACAGCATAGAGAATCAACGCGACGACGCGTCACATCACGAAGCCGGCCCGCTTGTGCGGTAGCATCGGCTCAGTAAGTTGGCCATAAAGGCGGGTTCAGCGCTTGTTCGGATGAGCCGGTCCACATGACAAAAAGTGGGTAACACATGTTTGGATTCTTATCGTTCCTCTTGGGCTGTTACGCTTTTGTCTTTTTGTTGGTCGCACCGTGGCCAGTCGTAGTATGGGGGGGGTTGGGCGGAACGATTGGGGCGATCGCTGGTAGCAGTGTAGGTCTCGCCTCTGGCGGTGACGGGGTGAACGCCGGAGGATTCCTTGCGGTCACCGGTTTTGTGATATGCGGAACGGTCGCCTTGGTTTCGAATCTCACGAAGTGCCTCAGATTACTGGCGTTCTGGCTACAGTGAAGACCAGCTTCGCAGGGAATCCATTATTGATCTATTGGGGATACATGTCCCATCGATACTGCAATTCTTCTGTGATATTGGTGGCGCCGCTCGTGATGGTTGGCGCGAGGGAGGAGATAAGGAAGCGAACGCCACAAAAAATCAGGACGCCGAATACGACTGATGGTAGCCGACAATGGTATGAGTCGCCGCGTTCACAACGAAAGTACGATCAAGGATCGCAACATGAAGGGCAGTCACGTAAAGAAGGCTCGTGGCGCGAGTGGATTCTGGGGGTAGTAGTCTGGGGAGCGATAATCGGCGGTGTGAACTGGTTGTTCCCCGCCAACACTCATGATGAACAAGCAAAAAAGCCGACGGCCGAATCGAATTCCAGTGAACCGGGGGCGGGCGCCGTTTCTGGCCGGGATGATAGCGGCAACCCTATGACATACAGCGATGTGGTGAGATGGACCGAATGGGAAGTGCCTGCCCTAAATCCCCAATCACCCAAGTACGACCCTGGTTTCAAAGAGAGAGTCGAAGATTCACGAGATAGGCACATGGACAAGGGGTTCACCGAGCGGACAGCCGTCATAAAGGCCGTCCGAGATCTAACGGTATCCGATACGTCGGACGACGGAAAGACAGGCGGAGCCGAGGGATCAGGTCAAGGCGATACGTGGACAAATGAAGAATCCGGCGGTTGCGTACTTTCTGGAACAATGACTGACCAGGATTATCGTGATTGTGGAATAACACCGCCAAGCTCCAACTAGCTTGCAGGAGCGCCAAGGCAACCATGTTCCCATAATCCGACGCAGCATCTCAGTTATTCCCCAAACCGGCCGCATTGCAGGCCACCTCGATAAACCGGTCAAGCGACCGGACGGTCACCCCTGGCTGCCAGACGAGCCACCGGACGACCCTCAGGAGGTCGCTGTGTTGCCGCAGCCGCCGCAGGTCGATTCGATACATTTCCCCGCTTTCTCCCTCGTAGACCAGGTGTGTGGTCGTCCGGTAGCTCCGAGGGCGAATCCCGGGCAACATCCGGCTCGCGTGAAGACTACTTTCGGGGCGATTCTCCACTGGCCCGTCTACGATACTGTATATCCAAACAGTTATCAAAATCACCATGTACGCGTCACGGTTCGCGCGAGGGAGCATTGGCATCTGAATAGGAGCACTACATGGCGAACGACCACGGCGAACTTCAAAAAAGACCTGGCGAAGCCGAAGCCGCGCTGCGTTCGACGGAGAATTCCCGGAGGGGTGATCGGGGATCCGGGATGGCGCCGTTGAATAGTCATCAAATTAACGCGAAAGTGTAAAAATCCAGACACGGCCTGATCGTCGCCGATAACTGACTGATTTTGCGGTGGTGGTCATGGCGCGAAGGTGTAAGGAACGGGAATCAAGCCAACGATCAGTCCTTGTGACCGGGATGTCGACATCCGGACGGCCCGACGGATTTTTGCCGATATCTGGCAGTTACCCCGAGACCGTCGTCGACTACCTCGTGCGCTACACCCGACGCATCGCCATCACCAACGCGCGCATCCTCGCGGTCGATGACGAGCATGTCGCCCTGCGCTACCGCGATTTCCGGGCTCGCGGCCGCCACCGGGTGCTCGAACTCCAGGGCAACGAGTTCGTCCGCCGCTTCCTGCTGCACGTGCTGGGAAGGGGCTGACGCGCGTGCGCCACTACGGCTTTGTCGCCAACCGCTGCCGCCGCGCGAAGCTGGCGCGGCATCCGCGCGGCGCTGGCCGCGCTTGCACCCACACCCGAACCGTACGACCCGGCCTCGCAGGCCGCCGTCGTCCCGCGCGCTGGCCATCGCCCCTCAGCGCGCGCTACATTGCCCGCACAGGCCCACCACAGGGAAGGGATCTATGCTCCAGCCAAACCACCCTTCAGCCCCCCGCCGACGCTCCCAACGGCGGATATCCGACGGCACCTCCGTGCGCCGGAAAAGCAAATCCCCTTTAGAACGCCTGAGCGTGATGAACGGCGGCTCAGTCCAAAGGACATCCGTCCGCCACGCTGCGCGCGGCGCAGAAATACTTAACTGTTAGTTGAACGTAGATATGGCTGGTGTAGACGAATCGTATAGAAAATTTCTCAACCCTGAGACTCTTCGGGGTAACTTGATCATTATCGGACTTTTCACGTCGGCCTTTGAGATCTTCAGGGAAGCCGTGGTTAGCAAGCCGAAGGAGTTCTACTCTGATGGCTTTGACGAGAATGGGCCGATTCTGAATGCGCAGTACAAAAAGGAAGTAAGCAATAAATCAAATCGACAGCTCACGGCATCACTGCTTTGGTTCCAAGAAATGGGAGCGATAACCAGCAAAGATATCGATGACTACCATTCGTTCCGGCAACATAGAAACGCCGTAACGCACGAGATAGTTCGGTTTGTCGCGGATGCCGACAGCAACTTCGAGCCAGATATATTTCAGCGTTTGGTGGCGCTCTTGGACAAAATCGAGAAATGGTGGTTCGAGAATTTTGAGATGGCGACAAACCCGGCTCTCGACCCGAATTCCATTGATGTCGATCGTGTCATACCAGGACCAGTATGGAGCCTTCGGTTGATGCTCGATATTGCTCTTGGAAACGAACCCGAAGAGGGATATTACTATGAGCAATATCAAAAACACACTTAACATGGCGCTAACCGGAGGCTCGTACCCGCTCCGGTTAGCCGTGCGTTATGTCGTCGAACTCCCTCATGAGGTAAGAAATGGTATTTGGCGATCTTCTCACGGATACGGTAAGCCTGATTAAGCAGGATGGAACCACCGTTGATGGTATTAATGCCAGTGTTCAGAAAGGGAAAGATATTTATTCAAGGGAAAGAGCTATTGATCGAGTCGGGAGACTTGATTCAGCGGAGCATGTCTAATGGAGCAGAAGAGACCTTTGAAGTGATCGACCCTGGTTTTCATGAATGCTTTCACGGGATACCCGCCGGATACCAGATGGACGTCCGGAAGTTGGGAATTCCGGAAGCAAAGAGCGCGATTCAAAGCATTACGTACAACGTGACTGGGCATAACGCGAGAATCAATCAGAACTCCATCGATCAGTCGGTCAACGTAGTAGAGCTGCCTCAGGACGTCGCCGAAAATATCGAAGCTCTTCGTGCTGAAATCGAACGAGTGGTTCAAGATCCTTCGGTGCGCAATGAGGCCACGGACGTCGTGGATGCGATCGAGTCGCAATTTAGATCTGGTGCGCCAAAGAAGTCTGTCCTTCAGGCGCTAGTCCGCGGCTTGCCATCCGCAGGTAGCATCGCCTCAATTGGGTCTTTTTTGTTGTCGCTAGCGGGGTAAAACAGAACAAAGCGCTGCATGCGAGGTAGCAGATCTGCGCGCCTGAGCGCAACGTTGGGTTTGTGGAGGGATACTACATCGCGTTGTAGCTAAACCGGCGTGTTCGTAAAGAAGTAGGCCGACTGGTAACTGGAGGTTAGGGTGGCCCGACCGCAATATCAGCCGAATCCCCACCACAGAAACGGAAACCCGAAGAAATCCCAGTGGTGGATTGGAGAGCCTGATGAGGTGCAATGTTTCAGGACGGCCTATGACCTAGATCTGGATCGTAGGGCATAAAGCGTGGGGGTTGCACTTTTCTGGTCCGACCCCGGACTGGCTTGGGGTCGCCAGTGACCGAAACACGCGTCTCATGTTAGCGAAATTCGTATGCGCTGCTGCGGATGGACCGTGGCATGGATATCCCGCGAACTACAGACATAATCAACACGACATTCCGCCGGAGAAGGTCATGAAGAAATGGTTGACGGAGGCGGCCCTAAGTCGGGCAAAACTACGGAAGATTGCAAGGGGACAACCGTGCAGCCCGTAAGAATTACGCTGCCAGGCAGGTATTGGGACTCCTTTATCTATAAAGGAAGGCTATACCTTTTCGGAGTGGACGGCGATGTTAAGTCGATCGATTGGGAGCCGTTGGTCAAAGAGGTCGCAGTCCCGAAGAAGGACAAGATCGCACTAATCTGCGCCTTTCTGCGAAGCGACTATCTCTACCAAAGCGATGTGCAGACCCTACTACGGGACGCGGAAGTGCGGAAGGTCATAAGCACAAAGTTTGAACGCCTTGCGCAGCAATCCCTCGTTGTCACACAGGACCACTTGGAAAGGCATGAAAAAGGACGGCAGGATAATCCCTGTCCGTTCCCTCACGCCGATTTGGAGATCTATAATGACAAGCTTTTTGTAACGTCGTCGTCAGGCGTTGTCGAAGCGACGTGTAACAAGAAGACTAAGTATCCAATTAGCACTCGGCCGAGAAAGCGCTGGGATGGACCGGTTCTGGGTGCGTCTGCATCGTACGGATCGATTGCCCTCGCAGCCGGGACGGAGGGGCTCTACGAGCTAGATATTGCTCCTGGATTTGTTATCGAATCGGAGGATCCATGTCAACTTTCAGAGAGCGCCTGCAGAGATTGCGGATGGACGTATTACAGCGTATTCGCTTCATCCGACAACTCTGGATACATGGCGGAATTCAGGAAAGAGCGCCACGATGGTTTTGATTTTGATACACGAAGCGGGTACGAAAGGATTTTTACCGGTGTCGATACCGCATTCGAGATTTTTGGGTCTGAAGGTTTTAGCTGGGGCACGCAGGACAAACTCTGCCAAGTGGCCTCCGGCGAAATCAAAGTTGCAAAATACGAACCTTGGGCCGAACTGCCAGAGGACCGCATACTCTCATTTGGATCCGTACCGCTTGAGGCGCCGACGGGGGAGGTTGTGGCGGCGGGAACTGCGAGCTTCGGTGTAGTCATGGAACTCGAAAACGCCCTTTTGATACTTCCAAGCGCCGGGCCGGCAATAACGTTGCCCGGAGAGCCGGTGAACTGGCGTGTTTTCCCGCGTTCGCGCCGGTACGAAAATCAGCTTCACGCAATTTATGATGACAGGATAGAAGTGCTTTCGTTCAATCATGACTATCTTGTCGATCAGGTTCAGAAGCGACTTGGTACAACTGTATTCTCGGGGATCTCCCCAGGACAGGGGGGATTGGGCGAGATTTCAGCGCTTTTGTAGCCCGAGCGTGTGACGGGACCGGCGGGGCAAGAATCTCGAACGAAGGGAGAAAACGCCTTCACGGGTCTGCATGGCTTCGACCTTGGCAACGGTCACAACGAAGTCCCGACAAAGGGATGGAGCGCACCGCCAGAAGCGCCGCTCGGCTATGCGTTTGGCGGCCGTGAATCCCAAGCGTTGGGCGGTGAGGGCGAGTGATCGGACGGGGAGAAAAGGTGATCAGCGACTATCAAGCTGAGGAAGAGAAACGAGCCGAGAATAGCGCGCGGTTTTGGGAGCGGAAGGGCCAATTCACCTATTATATCGTTTCGTTGCCATTCGCATTTGCCGGGATCGCTATTGCGTCTTACCCGTATCCAGCTAGCGCAGACTGGTTGCTCGTTTCGTTCGAGTTGCTCGCTTGGGGGGCGTTTCTTGGCGCTGGAGTCTGCGGACTGTTCGCAAAATGGGGCGAAATGGAGCAATTCCGGCGATATTCGCTTCTTGCAACAGGGCGCATTCAAAACGCGAATTCGACTCGAGATGGGGGTATGCAGGAATATAAGGGCCGTTTGGCAAGGCGCCAGGAGAGTAAGCTACAAAGGGCGGAAACGGCCGAATCCAAGGGGGGTAGATGGTTATACGCTCTTCTTGGGCTCGGTCTATTGGCGTGGTTTATGTCACGCGCAATTTTAGCGGTGGCGGCGGTTTTTTGAGCCTGGACATAAGCGAGACGCTGAAGGGGCGTTCGGGAAGACGGACACCTATCAGACCTGCATGGGATCCGGCAAAGGCATGGGAGTTCTTGGTGCGAACACTTTATTGTTTTATTGCAGTGATAATGATCGTGGTATCCGGATGCGCGACCGCGATAAGCGGCAGGAACGAGGCACCGGACGTATCCTATAAAGCGCAGGGATCGCTTACTGAGACCGCTAACTGTGTCAACGGATTCCTGACTCAGAATAACTCACTGGAGTACCAGTTTTATATTCGGATAATACAGATTGGTCAGGTGTATGAGTCTCACCCTGGCAGGGAAATAATGGCCGGCGGGGAGCCTGTTTTTGTTCGGATCGCGGCGACGGAGGCCGACGCGGTAATAGTGGAGGGATACTCTAAGCGTGACTTCGATATATGGTTCAAAGGATTGCAGAAAGCGTGCGCGTAGAACGCCCGAGCGGAAAATTCCCGTCAAGTGGGCAGTTCAATAGTAGAGAATCCGGCACGTCGCGTGTACTCGATCTGATTGGCGTCGCCGAGCGAATCGTGTGGCCAGGTTTCGTTGTATCGGGTCGGGCGCTCATGGGCCTTGTCGCGGAGCTTATCTCCCACGGGGTCCGGCCGACTACGACGGGGGCGCTGTTCTGCACGTGTAAATGTAGCCGAGACGCATCGGGCGGCGTGTGCTAGTACCGGCGCGCCGGTCTTCGGGAGCACGCAACGCAGATTTGATACCAGGTCCCCGAGTCGGGCTGTGTAATGGTTTGGGTACCGAACCGGCCGTCCGTTCGCAGGCGACGCCGAGCGAACGCGTCGGTCCGCTGTAGGAAGACGCACCGTCACCTGCCCGGATTTGCGATTGTCTGGGGTCGAAGCCTATGATGCCAAAGCACCGCCACGGATTGGGGCGATATTCATGAGAGTCCGTCTCTTCAAAATGGGGCTGCTGGCAGTAAGCGTAGCCCTCGTGGGCTGTACTATTTCTACGTTCGATGGGCTTCGAGACAAGCATCCGCAATTCTCGATCGCGGGATCGGCTGACGTGGAATCCGCTACTGGATGTGTCGTGCGACTAATCGATACGTCATCACCTTGGGAGGTTAAAGCTCGAGTACGGCGGTTGTCCACGGTAAATACTGTGTGGCAGGAGTTTGGATCTTCGGGTCACATCCCACTCATGTTCGATATCCGGTCACGCGACGCAAATACCGAGATTCATGCAGCCTATAACGATATTGGCTTGAATGAAGAACAGGAGGCCGCTCTACGGGAAGGCGCGAAGCGCTGTGTGCGATCGTGAAGATCGCGAGGTAAGAAACGAAGTTCCTGGGTAACGAGATCGTGCCTCGTGCGTGGCATCCACTCGGCTGCCCTGTATTCGTGCGCCTCAGGCTTCGGCACGGTACGGCAGTTTCATGCGGAGCCGGCAAGTGCATTTTGGGATCCGAAACCCTGGCTATTCGAGCGCAAGGTCAGAGGGCGTGTCGGATTTTTTCCACCTCGCGGCCAACTGAGTTGCTATAAGTTATTGATTATTAAAGTGCTCGGATAGGACTCTAAGGCATTGTCCCGTTCCTTCCCCCCTTGCCTCCCGTTCCTTCCACCTTGGATTCCCGTTCCTTACACCTTTGGCTCCCGTTCGTTCCACGTCAGCCGCCCGTTCTGTCCACTTGCGCTGGCCGCGACCGGGCGTGCCTCCAGGCGTATACACTAGCGATATGGCAGAGCAGCTGATCACGCACCCAGCCGACTTTTCGCCGGACGCCCGTATCGCGGGTTTCCGGGCGGCCCTGCGCATCCTTGGCGATGTATGGGAACTCGCGGATGACGAGACCGCGGCGATCCTGGACACGACGAGCAACGAGATCCACGCCTGGCGCGAGGCGCCGACCACGGGGCCAATCACCGACGACCGGCTTACGCGCGCCTCCTATGTCCTCGGCATCCATAAGGCCTTGGATACGCTCGTGCCCGACCGCTCGGCACACCCCGGATTCATTCGCCGCTCGCTACCGGCGCTCGACGGAGCGACGCCCCTCGACATTATGAGCGATGGTGTGGCCGGCCTCCGCCGGATGCGCGGATGGCTCGACGGGGAGTGTCAGTGTTGAGCGGGAACGGCAACACGACGTGGGCCGGCCGCCGCATCCAGCGGGTCCGCGCGGCAGCGGTCGACACCTAACTAGGACGCGGTGATCGCCTGCGCGTTCCGGTGCCAACCGCACCCACTACTGCATGCACAGTCGGACGCCGTTGACGCCCGCCGCCGACGACGAAGCCAGCGTCCAGTCCGTGAGCACGGCTCCAGGAAGGGCCCAGTACGACACCGCCGTGTGACGTAGTGCCGCTACGCCCACTTTTGGGCCCATTTCGCGCGCCCACTGTTGTCCACGGCTAGAGAGTTTGAATCCTCTTAAGTTCCTATTTTTTCAGGGTTTTTTATCGGGATCAGGGCAACGCGTCACCTTTGCCCACGGTTGGAACGCAGGGCCCCGCCCACTTTTGGGCCCATGTCGCGGCCCGTGAGCGTCCTCGTCAGCTGTTCTCGCATGCGAGCGCATAATGACCGCGACCGACGACTGCGATCGTGACCACGATCCCGGGCCTCATCGGTCCTCACGGTCATTTGGGGCTACCGTCGGTGGTATCCGATCGTCGCTCTCGCGATCCCAACGCAGCGCAAAACAGGCCGCGATCGGCATACCGACAGCAATAATGGCTAGGACGATATAGACGGTCATGATCCGCGCTCCTGCGAGCGTGAGTCTTCGCGACGGTACATCCCAGTATCCCGTGATCAGAAGACTCTTTCCACTTGCGATCGCGGGGGCCACTGTCACCCATGCCCCCCATCATCGGGGAGACGGTTCCCGTGCCGTCGAGTGTCCGTCGCCCGCTATCTCGCGCGTAGGCCGGGACTGACAGCCCGCGAGGGCGAAGACAACCCCGAACCCCGAGAGCGTCAGCACCGGGATCGCGGTGTAACGCGGTACCGGTACGCCCGCTTTTGGGCCCATGGTTATCGCTACTCGAGTAGGGGTGAGCTCATCGAGTGTCGGATTTTTCCACCTGGCGGCGGAAGGAGGATCTGTAACTTACTGATTCATCGTAGGGTAGATCGATTCCGCGAGGCGGTTCCCCAACCCTTCCACCTGCATCGCCCATTTTTGTCCGCAGTTCGAGTGCATGGCCTCGCCCAAATCCATACACCTTTAGGGTGTCCCACTTTTGTCCACAGTTGCACCGTTATGGGTTCTATAAGTAATTGATTATAAAGCCTTATACCGGAGCATTCGCGGCGCGCCCACTTTTGCCCACAGTTCGGGTGTGTGGCCTCGCCCAAATTCATACACCTGAAGTCCACGCCCGCGTGACGTAACTCGTTGATTTTCCACGGCTGACGCGGGTGTTGAGAGCACCTCCCCAAATTCATCCCCCTGAGTGGGGCGACCGCGCACCTGTAACTTGTTGATTTGACGGGTTTTCAATCGTCGCCGTCCCCTGCTCCCCAAATCCATTCACCTTTCAGAGCTTTCGAGTCTCCACCGACAACGCCTCGGCCAGGCAGGCCAACTCATCGCTAAGCGGGTCCGTCGTCCCGTACGCCGTGCACACGGCCTCGATCTCCTCACGGGCCCGCGCCCGCTCGCGCTCGTATTCCGGCGTGATCCGGGTCTGCTCGCGCTCGACGTACGCCCGGACCCGTTCGATCGGGATGGCGCGTCTCATTGCAGATCCGCCAAGGCCAGCATGTGCCGGGTCATGCGCTCCAGGTTCGCGTCGTCGAGCTCATCGCGGTAGGTCACGTCGACCGAGATATCGGACTCATCGAAGCAGTGGTCGATCGCCGCCGCGAGCCGGAAGCTGTTCTCCCCCCGTAATCGGCGAGAACACGAGGAAATCGACGTCGGAATGGAGATCGAAGTCACCGCGCGCAAGCGATCCCACGACGCAGGCCTCGATCCCGTGACCGGCGAGCATTTCGAGCGCGGTGCGGGCGCAGGCCCGCGCGGTTGTCCGGCGCTCACGCGCGCGCTGTTCCCGGCGCTCGCGCAGTGTCGGGGACGTGGTCAGCTCCAGCACATAGGTCGGATCCCAGCCGCTCGTCTCCTGGTAGTAGCCGCGCTGGTTGGAGATCACGCGCGTGGCCTCCAGGTGCGTGTCGGGCACCTGGTACTCGCTCGAACGGTGCGTATGGCCGTGGATCCACGCGTCGGGCTTGCCCAAGTCGATCAGGAGCTCGAGGTCGGAGGCGAAGGCGGCGTCCATGACGGTCCACGGCGACTCGCCGGCCCATTCGTCCCACTGCCCGAGGGCTCGCGACGACGGGGCATGGTGCGTAACCACGATCGTCGGCCCGTCGTGCGACTCGGCCAAGGTGTCCCGGATCCAGCGCACCGTCTCGTTGTGGATCGCCTCGGTCTCGGCCGGCCGCAGGCGACCGCCGCCAGCGCCCTCGATCGCCTGATAGTCCGGGAAGGCCTGTCCTAGACCGGCTTTGGCGAATGCGGCATCACCGGACAACCTGAAGTCGGTCCACAATGTCGCGCCCAGGATCCGCACGCCCTGGATAGTGATCGCCTCGCGCTCGAGGACGTGGACGTTCTTGCCGGCCGCGGCCGCACGGGCGCGGTCGAGCGTGGCCTCGATCATGGAACCGTAGTGCTCGTGGTTACCCAACACGTAGACGATCGGCGTGTCCGGCCAGGTATCGGCCGCCCAGCGCACGCCGGCGCCGCCGTGGTCGATGTCGCCGGCCAGGATCACGAGGTCCGCGCCGAGGTCGACGACATCACGCTGTGCGTGCTCGGGATCGACCTCGGCATGGAGATCGCTCAATACCTGAATCCGCATCGTGTCGCCTCCAACCCGGCCGATCGGCTGCTGATCGCGAGTCATACGGGGCGAACCCCGGTCAAATCGAGCACATAGCTCGAATCCCAGCCGGTCTTCTCGGCGTAATACCCGCGCTGGTTGCTGACAACGCACGTATCGCCGATCCGGTAGTCGCAGGAATAGTGCGTGTGCCCGTGGACCCAGATCGTCGGCGAGTGGCGCTCGATCAGCGATTCGAGATCCGAGGCGTAGGCGGCGCTCGTTGCCGCCTGCGGCGCTTCTCCGCGCTGACCGAGAGAATGCGGTGACGGCGCGTGGTGCGTGACCACGATCGTCGGTCCGCTATGCGGCTCGGCGAGGGTCTGTTCGAGCCATTTCACCGTCTCGTGATGAATTGCCTCGGTTTCGGCCGGGCGCAGGCTGCGGCCGTCGGCGCCTTCAATCGCTCGGTAATCCGTGAACGCCTGGCCCAGGCGCCAGCGGGTAAAAGCGATATCACCGGCCAGGGCAAGATCAGTCCACAGCGTCGCGCCGAGGATCCGCACGCCCTGGATGGTGATCGTCTCGCGCTCGAGCACGTGCACGTGCGTGCCAGCCGCGGCCGCGCGTGCGTGCTCGGTCGCGGCACCGATCGCGGATCCGTAGTGCTCGTGATTGCCGAGCACGTAGACGACCGGCGTGTCCGGCCACGTCTCGGCCGCCCAGCGCACGCCGGCGCCGCCCTGATCGATATCGCCGGCCAGGATCACGAGATCCGCGCCGAGGTCGACCACGTCGGACTGCGCGCGCTTCGGGTCGACCTCGGCGTGGAGATCGCTCAGGAGCCTGGATTCGCATGCGCGAGCCTCCCCGATCTCGATGAAACAGGCCGGATCCCACCTCGTCGCCTCACCGGGGTATCCGGCCGGGTTGCAGACCACGCGGGTATGCTCCACGCGGTAGTCCAGCGCCGCGTGCACGTGGCCATGGATCCAGACCGCCGGCGCGTAGCGCTCGATCAGCCAGTGCAGATCCGAGGCGAACGCCGCACTCATCAAATCGGCCTGCCAATCCGGCCGGAGTGACCGCGGCGACGGCGCGTGGTGGGAGACCACGACGGTGCGCGCGGGATCCCCGCCCGCGAGCTCGGTCTCGAGCCAGCGTACGGTCTGCTCATGGAGCCGCACGGTATCGGACGGCGTGAGCCGGCCGCCGCCGGGGCCGCGCACGCTGCGGTACTCCGGCGCGGAGCGCGCCGCGGCTGCCCGGGCCTCCGTCGCCCACGCGTCGCCGTGCAGCAGAAAATCGGTCCAGAGCGTCGCACCGAGAATTCGCACGCCGGCGATCGTGATCGCCTCGCGCTCGAGGACGTGCACGGACGTCCCGGCGGCCGCCGCCCGGCAGTCGGCCAGGGTCTCGTCGATGCTCGCGAGCACCGGGTCGTGGTTGCCGAGCACGTACACCACCGGCGTCGCGGGCCACTGTCGCGCCGCCCACGCGACGCCGTCGGCGCCCTCGGCGGTGTCACCGGCGAGCACGATCACGTCCGTCCCGACATCATCGATGTGCAGCCCGCGCTCGCGCGCCGCGTCCGCCGGCGACCAGCCGGCCTCGAGGTGCAGATCGCTCAGATACTGGATTCGGGTCATACAAGTTCCGTCGTGCGTGAAATGTACGAACCCCGTCCAGCCGCGCTCCGTGCTGGTAGGGTATTCGAATGGATCGCCTCGACTCCGAAACCGAAACGGCTGTCCGCCGCTTCCTCGCCTTGATCGCCGGCCGCTACGACGTGGCGGGCGCCATCGTGTACGGCAGCCGTGCCCGTGGCGCGCACCGCCCGGACAGTGATGCCGACGTGGCGGTCCTCCTGCGTGGCGAGCATCAGCGTCTGCTCCCCGTGAAGCTGGATATGGCCGATACCGCATTCGATGTGATGCTCGAAACGGACATGCTCGATGTCGCCGCTGCCGGTCTGGCTCGACGAATGGACGCATCCGGAGAGCCACGCGAACCCCGCCTTGCTGCGTGCCATCGATCGGGAGGGATTCCGACTGTAAGAATGGCGTCGCGCTCATACCGGTCGCGCCTCCGCGAGCACCCTGTCGCGGATGCTGTCGGGCAAGGCGTTCGGCGTGAGGACGTCCACCGACACGCCCAAGCAGCTGGTTCGAATTCGATGCTGGATCGCGCCGATATCGAACAGCGTCGTTTCGGGCGTCGGGTCGACGAGGAGATCCAGGTCGCTGCCGTCCGTGTCCTCGTCGAGCAAAACGGATCCGAACACCCGCGGATTGCCGGCATGATGGGCCGCGACTACCTCCCGGATCGCGACCCGGTTCGCCGCCAGGGCGTCAGCGGGCTTCATCTGTCGCCTCCCGGGGTAGCGGCTATCGCGCTGTGACACGTGTCATATACCCGCTGCGCGGACGCCAGTGCGTCGCGCGCGTCATCCGCGCCATACAGCTCCCCGGGCATGCAGTCGCTGTCGGCGGGCGGCTGCAGCGCGTCCGTCGCATACCGCGTCAGCGTTCGGAGCACCCGCTCGGAAAGGTCCAGCCGACAGCCCGCGGCCGCCAGTTGTTCCCGGAGCGTGACCAGGGCCTGCGTTCCCGGTACGGCCTTACCGACATGCTCCATGACCGCTTTCAGGCTCTTTTCGGCGCCCTGGGCGGCCAGGTAGCACGCGATATGGTGCTCCCCCTTGTCCATGCACGCCTGCGCGGCATGGAGGTCGTGTCGGCCCCATTCGATCCAGATATCAGGACGCATGAGTTACTTCCCTGATCGGGCCGTTTCAAGCGCTTCGACGGCCTCGTCCAGGTCGCCCCGGATCTCGCGGACGAATTCATCGATCGTCTGGCCGCCGTCGTGCGTGCCGAGCCACCGTTCGAGCGCTGCCACGTCGATCTGTGCGCCCGTCAGAATCGCTCGGGCATCCCGCGCGGCCTGGTGCGCGGCGGCGATATCGCCCGTGAGCGTGATCGCCGAGTGCGCGCGATCCGCGTAGGCGTACACGCCGCGCAGCCCGGGGCGATCGTGCCCCGGCAGGGGTTTCGTCGAGGCTTTTTCGGGCGAGCCACAGCGCTTGCCGCGCGCGTTCCACCGGGTCGCTTTCCTGTTCTGTTCTCATCGTTCAACCTCCTGAAGCGCGTTCGCAATGGCGGCGAGTTCGTCGCCGAGCCCATCGAGCGTGACCTTTGATACCGCATAAGCCTTTTGCGCGGCCGTGGACTCACGTCGGGCCAGCTCAAGCCGACGAGGCTCATACCATTGCGGCGGCATATCCATTCGAAAAACCGCAAAATGGCATGCGGCCTGCAATACATGATGGTTCACTTCTTTAAGGCCGGCCGGCGGGCGCGAGCACCCGAGTCTGCGATGGAGTGCCCATAGCCGGCGCTCGAGTTCTTCGTGCGTCATTTTCGCTTCCCGATTTTCCCGATTTGGTGCCGGATCCAGACCGCCTGGTCGGCCGAGAGATCGCCCCTGCCAACTCCGGTGATCGAGTCGCGGTAGAACGGCGTGACGGCGTACTCGGTCAGGGTTTGCGGGACCGTGTTGATCTCTTTCTGCCAGTGCAGCTGCTCACGAAGCAGCTCGAGCTGATCGAGCATCGCGTCATCGATTGCCGGTGCCAGCACAGCGCCGACCCCGGCTTCTTCCGCCATGCCCAGACATGAGCCCACGAAACTGAGCTGACTAGCGCGTTCCCGCGCCCCCGGAATCGGGCTGAATGCGGCTTCGCCTCGCTGATCGGCCTCGTCGGCCCGGACCTGCTGCTGCACTACGTACGCGGCGACCATCGCGATCGGGATCGCCGCCCGCGAGGGGCGAACGGCCGCCCAGGCGGTCATCAACTGATCGTGCACGGGGGACTGCACGTCCACGCTGAGGATGACCCGTTCGATCGCGAGATAAGCCTGCACAGGGCTCGGCGGCCGCCGGGTAGTGAGCGTCCGGTGCGCTTCACGGACGTGATCGTGTACGGCCGTGCCGGGCTCGAGCTGTTCGAGCGCGGCCGCCAGCGCTTCGATCGCTGTATCCGTTCCGCCGGTCACGGTTCAATCTCCTGTAGCGATCGCGCTCGCGAGCGCTTCGACGGCCTCGTCCAGGTCGACTTGAAGGCGGCGAAAATATTCATCAATCGATATCACGCCATCGTGCGTACCGAGCCACCGCTCCATCGCTTCCACGTCGATCGCCGCACCGATCAGAATCGTCCGGGCGTCCCGCGCGGCTTGGTGCGCGGCCGCGATATCGCCGGTGAGCGTGATCGCTGAGTGTGCTCGGTCAACGTACGCGTACACGCCGCGCAGCCCGGGCGCGATCGTGCTCGCCGTCGGGCGTGTCACCGAGACTTAGACGTGCGAGCGACAGCGCATGTCGCGCGCGTTCGACCGGGTCTTCCTTTTCAATTCTCACGGTGCGACCTCCTGTAGTGCGTGGGCGATAGCGATGAGCTCGTCGCCGAGCCCGTCGAGCGTGACCTCTGCCGACGCATAAGCCTGTTGCGCGGCCTCGATCTCGTCGCGGGCCTGCGCCCGCCGTTCCGCCGCCGTGCTGTCGCCCCAGGCCTGCAGGTGGCGGTACGCGGCAAAGTGGCACGCCGCGATCTCCGCGTGCCGGTGCGGCCCCTCGAGGCCGGGCATCGGGGTCGAGCCGCCGAGGGTCCGGTTGAGGACCCATAGACGGCGCTCGATTTCCTCTTCAGTCATGAGATTTCTCTCCGGTCTGCCGCTGGTACAGCTCGTCGATATCCGCGGCAATCTGCGCGAGGTCGGCCGCGGTATCCGCGCCCGCCGCCCGGGCGGCCTCGACGGCGGCATGGGCCGCCTCGCGGGCCAGCTCGAGCTGATCGCGCATATCCCGGGCGTCCGTTTCTTCAAGCGCTCGGAGCACCCGCCAGTTGCGGAGGCTGCCCGCGGCGTCACGGGTGTGTCGGTGTACCGCCTCGAATCCCGGCAGCGGTCTACTCGGTCCGCCGAACCGGTCGAGCAACCGGTGAAGCGCGAGCTCGATGTCCTGCGCCGTCACGATCGGTCGCCGCCGAAGTGCCAGACCGGGGTGCCAGCGGAATCCGACGACGCCTTCGGACTGGCGCCGCGCGGCCTCGCGGTACTCGGCTTCGTTGCCGGGCTGGCAGAGCCGATTGATTTCCGCCCGCTCGCGCTCGCGCTTTTCGCGAATCCGGCGCGCGAGCGCGTCCTGGTCCTGGCGCCAGCGCCAGCCCTCGGCGGACGCGGACATCGCGGTCGCGGCGGTCCAATACGGCTCGACGGCGTCCTGGGTAGATCCGCGGTACGCAGTCGAATCGCGTACACCCGTTCTCGTCGGTCCAGGTTGTCTGTTGCATGTGCAGCTGCTCGCCGAGCAGGGCGAGCTGCTCGAGCAGGGTTTCGTCGAGGTCGAGCGCGAGCACCGCGCCGACGCCGGCGCGTTCGGCCCGGCTCAAGGCCTTTTTCTCAGAAAGTACAGCCACACATAGCGCGTCCAGATCGTCGACCACTCCGGATTGCGCGGATCGGGCGTGAGCGTGCCACCGCGTACGTGCTCGTAGGCCGCCTCGGCCTGTGCGAGCTGGTGTTCGACGTAGGCCCGTACCTGCTCGATCGGGCATGGCGCGTCTTCATGGCCCGACGTCCAGCTCGATGCAGCGGGCGGGGTCATGGGCCACCTCGTCGCGCTTCGGGTTCGACAGCACCCGGCATCCGCACGCGGTGTAGTCCTCGACCCGGTGCGTGTGACCGTGGATCCAGATCTCGGCATGCTCGAGGAGATCGGAGCAGTCGGACGCGTACGCCCCGGGCGCCCAGTGGTCGAAGGCGAAATCCGTCCACGAGTGCGGGCGGTCGCCGGCCCGCGGCGTCACGCTCTCGGGGTGCGGCGCGTGGTGGGTGACCACGAGCCGCTGCCAGCCCGCATACGCGCGCAGGGTCCGGTCGAGCCAGTCGCGCGAGGCCATGTGCCAGCCACGGGTCGTCGCCGCGGACAGCGTGGGTGGCAGGTAGCTCTGGCCCGGCGTAACCGGGCGCGGCCCGTGCCACCGGGTGTAATCGAGCACGCGCTGGTACTCGATCATGTGCTCGTCGGCCTGTTGCAGCGCCCGGTCGACGGAAATCTCCGCGAGCTCGAAATCGCTCCAGAGCGTACACCCGAGGATCACGAGGTCGCCGAGCTCGAGCACGCCGTTTTCGAGCACGTGGATCCGGGTCGGGTTCTCGGCCTCGATCAACCGGATCTTTCGGCGGTATTCGTGGTGATCCTCGCCGACGGGATCATGATTGCCGGCTACGAACACGATGTGCGGCGCGCTGGTCGCGTCGACGACCCAGCGCAGGCCCTCCCACCTGTCGGCGATATCCCCGGCGATCACCAAGACGTCTGCCCCGGTGTCGGGAATCGTGAGATCCACGGGAAGGGAGGCATGCAGATCGCTCAGGTACTGGATCCGCAGCGGCCGTGGCCAGTCGGCCGCGCGGAGAATGGCGTCCGCCATCTCGCGCGCCTCGGCCGCATCCGGCGGGCCGTTTTCGATCTCGGCGGCCGCCGCCGACAGGTCGAGGACGGCTCGCACCGGATCGCCACTCTCGGCCCATTTGAGCGCGTCATCCAGCAGGAAACTGAACTTGGAATCCGACCGCAAACTCGTCAGTCGATCCGGCGCCGACGCCTGCAGTCGCCGGATCAGCTGCGCGATCTCCCAGGTCTGTAGAGCACGTTCACGCATGGCTCAGTCCTCAAAACCGGGCCGGATCGGCGCGCCCTGCGGGATCCGCGGCCAGCCGACGCCGGGCAACAGGCGCGCGATCATCCGGGCGTCATCGATGCCGCGGTGGGCGCGGCCGACGAATTCGAGGCCGGCAATCTGCACGGCGCCGGCCAAGGCCGACGCGCTTCATGTTCATGCGCTCAGCCCACCATCTTTTGACGTTCACATGGGCCGGCAATCGGCGAGCTCGTGCTGGATACCGTGGCGTTTGGC
>JAXHNC010000016.1:0-182430 GCA_034520925.1 Halofilum sp. (in: g-proteobacteria)
AATATTTCGATTCTCGCATCGCGACAAGGACCGGACATGACTGCCATCACGCTGCTCGACGGCTCGATCGGCCAGGAACTCGTCAAGCGAGCCGGCGCCAGGCCGACGCCGCTGTGGTCCACGCAGGTAATGATCGACCACCCCGAGCTGGTGCGCACGGTGCATGACGCCTATTTCGCAGCCGGCGCGACGGTGGCCACCACAAACACCTATGCCGTGCTGCGCGACCGCCTGCGGCGCGCGGGCATGGAGGAGCAGCTGCAAACGCTGACCGATACGGCGCTGGTGTCGGCCCGGGCGGCACGCGACGCGCACGGGTCGGGCCGGGTCGCGGCGTCGCTGGGGCCGCTCTTCGCCTCTTATCGGCCGGATATCTGCCCACCGCCCGATGAAGCCGCGCGGATCTATGCCGAACCCGTGCGGCTGATCGGCGACCGGGCCGATCTTGTGCTGATCGAGACGATGTCCTCGGTCGATCAATGCGAGGGCGCGTTGCGCGCGGCGACGGGCCAGGGCCTGCCCGTCTGGCTGGCGGTGACGGTGGATGACGATGACGGCACACGCCTGCGCTCGGGTGAGCCGGTCGGCGATCTGGCGCCACTGGTAGAGCGGTTCGGCCCACAGGCCCTGCTGGTCAACTGCTCGCGCCCAGAGGCGGTGACCGCAGCGCTGGATATCATCCAGGGCTTCGGCTTACCGTTCGGCGCCTATGCCAACGGTTTCACTCATATCGCCGAGGGCTATCTGGAGGATGCGCCGACCGTCGACGCACTAAAAGCCCGCACCGATCTGGACCCGGCGGCCTATGCCGATTTTGCAATGGACTGGGTCGATCGGGGCGCGACCATCGTCGGCGGCTGCTGCGAGGTGGGTCCCGACCATATCGCCGAATTGGCCCGGCGCCTGCGCGGCGGCCGGGCACGACCTGGTCTAGTGGGCCCTGCGGGATACCGGCTGGCCTCACACGTCCCGGGCACCGCTCTTCGGATAGTCGAAGCCCTCAAGCACGGCGTTGTCCGGGGCGGCGTCAACCCAGTGATCGGTGTCGAAGCGGATGCGGACAACCGCGGCCGTCGGGAATTTCGCCACGCCGAGATCTACCAGGTACTCGCTCAGTTCATGAAGCGCCGGGTTGTGCCCGATCACCGCGATACACTGCAACTCGTCGGGAAACTCGCGGATCACGCCCAGCCAGTCGCTCGGGTCGGCGTGGTACAGGCGTGAATCGGTCACGATGGCGTCATCGCCCAGGCCCATGGCCCCGGCCATCAGCGCGGCGGTTTCGCGGGCGCGCAGTGCTTCCGAGATCACCATGCGCTCCGGCACCAGCCGCCGCGCGGCCAGGCGCCGCCCCATCTCCGGTGCCGCCTCACGGCCACGATCATTGAGCGGGCGTTCGTGATCGGCAAGGCCACGCTCTGCCCAGCTCGACTTGGCATGGCGGATGATCAAAAGATCCTTCATGGCAATCCCCGTGCGGGCGACCGGTTCCATGGGCGATTCTCGCGCCTGGGCGCCGCCCGGGCAAAGCATCGCAGACTACTCCTCCCTCCCCAGAGTATCCCACACGGCATGGACCTTGTTCCGCCGCCCTGGCCGCGCTGCGCCCAAGAGAGCCAGCGCCCGTTTCCCGAAATTGCATTTTGTCAGCAGGGTGTCTACGGTCCCCTTCGACCGGCAACAGGGTTCAATAGAGCCCCTGGAGGCTTCCGTGGAAGGTGTACTGATCTGGTTGATCGTCGGTGGTATCGCTGGCTGGCTCGCCGGTCTGATCGTGAAGGGTGGCGGTCAGGGCATCATGATCAACATCATCGTCGGCATCGTTGGCGCGGTCATCGGCGGATGGTTGTTCGGTCAACTGGGTGTCGCGGTTGGAACGGGCATCATCAACGCCATCGTCAGTGCCGTGATCGGCGCAGTAATCCTGCTTTTCATCATCGGCCTGGTCCGCGGAAAGGGCTGATTGGCAAAGGCAAGCCGCCAGGGGTCTGCGCCGCAGGAGCCAAACAGGCTGCGGCGGCGCCACTGGCGGGGTGCGGGTCGGGGCGTCAGGCCTTGCGGAACAGGAAAATGCCCCAGGTAAGGTCGCCGCGGTTACCGCCATCGACCCAGTGTTGCAGGCCCTGCTTCATGCGCTCGATGTACTCGCTGCTGACATGTCGACCGATCTCGTCCTGCTCGTCGACCAGGACCTCGCGCACGCGCCCATAGTGGGCGGCGATCATCTCGCCGCGCTGGTCGAAGCCGACCTGCTCCAGGCCGAGTTCACGCAGGGTATCGCGGTAAAACGCCGGTGAACCGAGGGTATCGAGGTGCAGGCGGTCCAGTATGGGCTGCAGCCCCTCGTTCGATCTGTCATCTGCCTGCATCGGATCGCTGAAGATGAACGTGCCCCCGGGGCGCAGGATGCGCACGGCCTCTTCCATCACGCGACGCCGGTCACCGCTGTGGAGAAACGCCTCCTGCGACCAGACGACGTCGAAGCTCGCGTCATCGTAGGTCACGTCCTCGAAGTTGCCGTCGACGATCTCGACCCGGTCGTCGAGGCCCTGCTCGGCATTCTGCCGCCGGCCACGCTCGTTCTCGCGCTCGCTCACGTTGAAACCGATGCCGGAACAGCCGTACTCGCGAGCGAGGTAGCGCAGGGCCCCGCCATAGCCGGACCCCAGGTCGATGACGCGCGTATCCGCGCCAAGCCCGGGCACCTGCCCGGCCATGACCGCATTGCTGCGCACGCTTGCCGTGTAGATATCCTCCTGCGGCTGTTCGTAGAGACCGACGTGAATGTCCTCGCCGCCCCACACGAGCGCATAGAAATTGTCCGCATCCTCGCTGTTGTAGTAATCGCGCGCGGTTTGAACCGCGGCGCTGTAGTTCTTTTCGTTGGCACGATCAGTCATGATGTACCTCCTGTTGGGCAGTGCGCGGGCATCCGAGACGCCGCGGCGCGTGCCTGATGGTCGGTCTGGCGAGAGCGCATTGCGCTTTCCGCGCAGCGCCACTGGTGGGCAATCCGAAGTCCGCTCTCGTTTCCTGTTCGAAGTTCGCGAATATCCACCGGCGTTGCAAATCGGGCACCGGCGGCCCGATGCCGGCTATGGCCCGGTTCTTGCAGCGCAATCAGCGGCATTGTGTGCTTGAAAAGCACCGACTCCGCCGGCGGAACTCGACCGATCAAGAATCGTTCAGGTCGCAGGGGGCGCAGCGGCTACGGGAAACTCCACGCCCGCGCCACCGTAATCGGCAATCGACAGGTACACCTCGCATGGGAAAGCAACAGAGCGGATTCACGCTGATCGAGCTGGTGGCGGTCATCGTGATCCTTGGTGCCATGACGGTGCTCGCGTTGCCGCGTTTCATCAGCCTCCAGGACGAGGCCGAATCCGCTGCGATATCCGGCATACAGGGTGCCGCGTCAGCGGCCCATGCGCTCAATCGTTCGGCGGCTCTGACCGGTGACGGCAACGAAATACGCGTCGAGTCCTGTGCCCATACCAGCAAGCTCCTCCAGGGCGATTACGCCGACTACACCTTCGACAGCTGGCGTGTGATTCAGTCTCCTGGCGGGGGGCTGGGCCGGCCGCGGGGCAGGGGGCTGGGCCGGCCGCGGGGCGGGAACCAGGTCTTCAGCGACGGGGACCCGCTAAACTGTGGGGTCTATCGCACCCGTGACGGAACGGGTGCCGCCGTCCGATTCACCGGCTACGCGGTCGTCCCATAGTACGCTGGTCCAACCGGTCCCGGGGATCAGTTGGCGCACCCATCACTGACCACCGTGATCATGCACGGCGCGTGTCGATCACGGTCCCCGCAGATGGTTCGGATTTCTCCGGAGAGGTGCCGCGACGCCGGTCTCGCCCCCGACGGCGCGCCGATGGAGGCATGATTTGCAGGCAGAATCCGTATGCTCGGATGCTGCGAACTCCGGGCAATGAACCTTTTCAGACAACACGGAACGCCGCGCGCCGACATGGTGCTTCTCGATTTGATGGTGGTCCGCTGGCTCAGCCGCTGGCCACGGGCCTGCACCGATCCGGCTCGCGTAAGCCTGCGCTCCCCGGGCCGGATCGTGCCCGCGCTCGTGAGCCTGATGCTGCTCTCCGCCCCGGCAGCCGGCCAGCAACCGCCGGAACCCAGCCCCGATCTTGCCGCCGAACGCGTCGTCGAGATCCAGCTCGCCGCGCTGCAGCGCAACGATGAGCCCAGGCCGGATGCCGGCATCCGGCTTGCCTGGCGCTTTGCCCACCCGGCGAACCGCAAGATGACCGGGCCGCTCGAGCGTTTCACGAAAATGCTCAATAGTCCCGCCTACGCGCCGTTGCTCAACCATCGCCAGCACGCGATCGAGCCAATCCGGCGAGGCGACGCCGCGGCCGTCTTCCGGGTAACCGTCTTCGCCCGGGATGGGCCGGTACTCGTCTACCGCTGGAGCGTTGAGAAGGTCTCCGAGGGGAGTCTCACCGGCGCCTGGATGACGACCGCTGTCTCGCCGCCCGAGCACCGCGGCGACGCCATCTAACCGCGCGTACCCGGAGGACCCCGGCCCGAGGTCTATCCGTCGCCGGCGGCGCGCTCGAGGCCCACGTTGTTTTTCTCCAGCACCCGGTCGGCGCGGTAACTGGAGCGGACCAGTGGCCCCGAAACCACTTCGAGGAATCCTTTGCCAAGACCGATCTCGCGATAGCGCTCGAACTCCTCGGGCGTTACGTAGCGATCCACGGGCAGGTGATTCACCGTCGGGCGCAGGTACTGCCCGAAGGTTACGATATCCACGCCGACAGCACGCAGATCGTCCATGGTCTCGATGATCTCCTCGTGGGTCTCACCCAGGCCGAGCATCAGGCTGGTCTTGGTCAGCACGCCGGGATGCCGCCGCTTGGCATACGCGAGCACGTCCAGGGTCTGCTGATAACCCGCACGGGGATCACGCACCGCGTGCGTGAGACGCTTGACCGTCTCTACGTTCTGGGCGAACACCTCGAGGCCCGTATCGACCACGGTATTGATGGCGGCATGGCTCCCGTTGAAATCGGGCGTCAGGGCCTCGACCGCGGTGTTCGGGTTGCGGCGCTTGATCTCGAGGATGCAATCCGCATAGTGCCGTGCGCCGCCGTCGTCCAGGTCGTCACGATCGACTGAGGTCAGCACCACATATTTCAGCCCCATGAGCTCAACGGTGGTCGCGGCCCCGTTGGGCTCGTTATCGTCGAGCCAGCCTTTCGGGTTGCCGGTATCGACGGCGCAGAACTTGCAGGCCCGCGTACAGACATCCCCCATCAGCATGATGGTGGCCGTGCCGGCGCTCCAGCACTCACCCATGTTGGGGCACATCGACTCCTCGCAGACTGTGGCCAGCTTGTGCTCGCGTACGGTCTTGCGGACTTTCTGGTACGTCTCTCCCGTCGGGATTTTGACCCGCAGCCAGTCCGGCTTGTCGCCGCGACCCACGGGGGCCGCATCGCGCTGTGCCTTGACGCCGTTCTTGATCGCTCGTATGCCGTTGTCCTTTTCGACCTTCTGGCCGCTGACGACGATGGGAATGCCCTTGATTTCCGGCATCTCCTACTCCTTGCCTGGTTCAGTCGTTGCCATGGGGGTGCCACATGACCGCAAACCGGTTGGCGTGCGCCTTATCGGCGTACTCCCGGTAGGCCTCAACCTCCTCACGGCTCATCTTTTCCCGCGGGAATCACGCGTCAGGATAACAACTCCGGAGGCGATTTTTGGGAATCTTTACTCCGCCCCCGAATTCCCAGCCACGCTGCGGGTCATTGCGCGCCGCGCCCGCATGCCCGTCCAGGGCGGACCGATCGAGCATCGAGCGGGTGTCGATCGCGTCGCGCTTCGCCGGCCTGCTGAATCCGAAGGTAGACCCCGCCCCGCACCGGACCACCGGATACCTGATTTGATCAGCGTCATCCATTCCTCCGGCGCAGTTGGATAAACTGCGTCCACGCGGTCGTCAGCCCGCGGCCTCGGCATGATCCGGAGTCCATATGGAACCCACTGCACGTCCGCTGCTGTTCGGCCTGTTCCGGCGTACGAGCCCGCCCGTGTTCGCGGCCTCCGCGTTGATCATGATCGGGCTCGTATTGTTCGTACTGCGCGATCCCGGACGCGCCGAAACCGTGTTCGCGCAGGCACAACTGTTCATCGGCGTGCACTTCGGCTGGGTCTATCGCTTCACGGTCACCGCTGTGCTCGCGTTCGCCGTCCTGTTGCTGGTTTCGCGGCACGGACGGATCCGCCTTGGCCGCCCGGACGAGAAGCCCGCGTTCAACTTCACCGCCTGGTTCGCCATGATGTTCAGCGCCGGCATGGGCATCGGACTGCTGTTCTGGAGCGTGTCGGAGCCGCTGACGCATTTCGTGGCACCGCCGTTCGCGGAGGCCGGGACGCGCGAGGCCGCCGCCGAGGCCATGCGCTACACCTTCTTCCACTGGGGCTTCCACGCCTGGAGCGTGTACGCGGTCGTCGGCCTGGCGCTGGCCTACTTCGGGTTCCGTCGGGGACTGCCGTTGACCATCCGCTCGGCATTGTTCCCGCTGCTGGGGCGGCGCGTGTTCAGCTGGCCGGGGCACGTGATCGACGTCATCGCGGTCTGCGCCACCATGTTCGGTGTCGCGACCTCCCTCGGCCTCGGCGTCATCCAGCTCAATGCCGGACTTTCGCACTTGACCGGCGCCCCGGTCGCGGTCGGCGTGCAGATCGCAATGATCGCGGTGATCACCGCCATGGCGACGATCTCCGTGGTTCGCGGGCTCGACCGCGGCATCCGCGTGCTGAGCGAACTCAACCTGGCGATCGCCGGGGCACTGCTGGTCGCGGTGGCGCTGCTCGGGCCGACGGTATTCCTGTTCGACTTCTTCGGCCAGACGCTGGGCCAGTACCTGCAGCACCTGATCGGCATGTCGCTCTGGGCGGACGTGCTGCGCGACAGCGACTGGCAGCGCAAATGGACGACGTTCTATTGGGCGTGGTGGATTTCCTGGTCGCCTTTCGTTGGCATGTTCGTCGCGCGCGTCTCGCGCGGGCGCACCATTCGCCAGTTCCTGCTGGGCATGGTCGGCGTCGCCTCCGGAACAACGCTGCTCTGGCTGTCCGTATTCGGTGGCACCGCTATCTGGCTGGAGCTGTTCCAGGATGCCGGGATCGCGGCTGACGCCGCCGCCGACGTCAGCCGCGGCCTGTTCCTCATGCTCGATCAGTTGCCACTGTCGACGCTGTTGGCGACGGTCGCCACCCTGTCGCTCGTGACGTTCTTCGTCACGTCGTCCGATTCCGGCAGTTTCGTCATCGACATCATCACCGCCGGCGGCGACCCCGATCCGCCGAAGGCCCAGCGGGTGTTCTGGTCGATCATGGAGGGGACGATCGCGGCGACGCTGCTGCTGGGCGGCGGCCTCGAGGCGCTGCAGACGGCGACCATCGTCGCCGGCCTGCCATTCGCGGTCGTCCTGCTGCTGATGTGCGCGGGTCTCTGGAAATCCCTGCAACGCGAAGCCGAGCAGGGCGCGCTGGCCAAGCCGGACATCGGCGAGCCGTTGCCGAGCAAGGCCGAGGAACGTGAACGCGAGCGCAAGGCCGAGACCGATCGACCGGCCAACGAGCTCGAGCCGCGGGCGAGTGCACCGCCATCGGGCAGCGCCTCATGAATAGCGGCCGTTATCCGGCCAGGGGAAGCCCCGGAAGATGCCGCTGTGGCGACCGGGTCATGGACAACTGGACTAGTGCCCACTGCCGATGAGCACACCGGCGGCGAACACCAGCGCACCGCCGAGCACCACCTGAAAGCTGGCGCGCAGGAATGGCGTGTCCATGTAACGATTCTGGATCCACGCGATCGCCCATAGTTCGACGAACACGACCGCGATCGCGATCACGGTCGCCATCCAGAAATCGGGAATCAGGTAGGGCAGTGCATGGCCCAGTCCGCCGAGCGTGGTCATCACACCCGATGCGATGCCGCGTTTGAGCGGTGATCCGCGGCCCGATATCTCGCCGTCGTCCGAGGCCGCCTCCGTGAACCCCATCGAGATGCCGGCACCCACCGAGGCCGCGAGGCCGACGGTGAACGTGGTCCACGTATTCTGCGTCGCGAAGGCCGTGGCGAAGATCGGCGCCAGGGTCGATACCGAGCCGTCCATCAACCCCGCCAGTCCCGGCTGGACCCACGTCAGCACGAACTGGCGATGCGCGACGCGGCCCTCCTCCGCGCGCTCGCCTTCACCGAGGTTCTGCGCTGCAAGGCGCTCGGCGGTCTCGCCGTGCTTGACCTCGGCACCGGCGAGGTCGCCCAACAGCTTGCGCGTGTCGGCATCGCCCGTGCGCGCGGCCGCCTTGCGGTAGAACGCAGCGGCATCGCGTTCCATCATCGCCGCTTCGTCGCGGATGCGCTCGAGCCCGAGGTTCTCGACAAGCCACACCGGCCGGCGCGTATAGAACCCCGACACGTGCTCACGGCGGATGAGCGGGATGACCTCACCGAAGCGGCGCTTGTACATATCGATCAGGCGCTGGCGGTGATCATCCTCCTCGGTAGCCATGCCATCGAACATTCGTGCGCTTGCGGGGTAATGCTCGCGCAGGCGCTCGGCATACGTCCGATAGATCTGCGCATCGTCCTCCTCGGCATAGATCGCGAGCGCGAGGATCTCGCGTTCACTCAGATCGTCGAAGCGTCGGCGCGTGGAAAAGCCCGGAATCATTGGCGTCGTTCACGGTCGCTGGCAGACGCCGCCAGTATAGGAAACAACGGCACCGGTATCATGCGTCGACTGACCGATTCACGGCTTGTCGCGGGCGCCTCGCTTTCGCCGTCGGCTGTCATTACCGGACCACCCTGGTCTATGCCGCCCTGGACGTACCAAAATTCGGGATCGCGGGACCTGATTCAGGGTCTACTTCACAGAAAGCTCTCTGCGGACCCTAAACGACCCAGGATCCGGCCTTTGTCTGGACGATGCAGATGACAAAAGAAAAGACTTGACCCCAAATTCTGGAGTGGTCCGCTTCGACGCGCAGGGGGGGAATGCAATCAGGGCAGCAACCGAAACTCGGGTCGCCCGGCACGCGGCAACCCGTGCGTCAGTTGCTGCCCCGATCAGTACGTCACACTCAGGTGGCGTTACTCGGCCCTGGCTTCCGCCGTCATGTCCGAGCGGCAGGTTCCCTGCTCGGCCATACCGAGCTTAGCCACCTCTTCCCGGCCGATCTCCGCATCCGTGCGCCGCACGTTCGCGCCGCCCACGAAGACGCCCATCTTGATGTACTGCTCGATGAAGTACAGGTCGCCGATATCAGGCTTGATCGCGAGGGTGTTCGGTGAAAACTCGGACTCGGTCGAAACAACATGTTTCTCGTCGCCCGTGACTTCCTCGTAAAAGAAGACGCCTTTCGCGGTCTGGCCGACACACTCACCGTCAATCCACACGTCTTTCTTCAGGGCGGCGCCGACGGGCGAATTTTTCCGGTAGATGTAGATACCGGCCATTTCATTGGACGGGGCATTAAATTCCTTCGCCGCATCCGACTTTTCCTGCGAGGCCATCGGGACCGACGCACAACCGGACAGAAGAGATACCCCCATAACGACTGTCAGAAACTTCCTGTTCATGTCTTCCCTCATTCATTGTTTTTGACCAGCGATTACGTACACGCATACCCGTATATCGACGTCCGCGTGCGCGCGTGCTGCCTTTCGGGTTCCGGGAGATCACCGGGCCGAGGTGACGGCACCGTTTTCATGCGGAAGGAAAAGCGTCGCGGAACTTAGCAGGTCGATTACGGGCTGTAAAACCAATACGCGCCCGTCACGGGCACACCGAACGGCATGGACAGTTCCGATGGGTATTCCGTTACGGGGTGGGCTTGAGACTGCGACGGACGGCCTCGGGGTCGTTCTTGATCACGAGCAGGTAGGCGCGGGCCATGCCACGAGGGTGGCGACGCTTGTGTTCCCAGTTCTGGATGCTGCGGTGTTCAAAGCCGAACTGTCTGGCGAACTGGCGCTGTGAGAGCCCCAGATTCTCGCGGATCGATTTCACGTCGAGGTTATCGGGCACGTGGGCAACAAAGTCGGACGCTTCCTCGCCACGCGCATACTGCAGCGCCTGCCGTGCGCCTCGAAGCATGCTCTGTCCGGACTTGCTCATGGCTGTCGTCCTCTCTCTCCCTCTCGGTACGCACTGATGATCAGATCGATCGTGTCCCGGAGTTCGTTGCGTTCGGCCGAAGTGAGGTCAATTCGATCACCCTTGGCGAATACGGTGAGCAGGAAAACGGGTGTCCGCGAATCCGCCCAGGCGGTCACGACTCGATAACCGCCACTCGCGCCATGCCCGCGACCGCGGAATCTGACCTTGCGTGCGCCGCCCGTTCCGGGAATCAATTCGCCTGCGTCAGGTCGTCGGGCCAGGTGATCGACGATCCTGCCCAGTTCCCTCGCGCCAAGACCGCTTGTCTTTGCAGCACGGCGGAATTCCGGGGTTTCGACCACCGTGTGAAGCATTCCTTTGCTCATGATCGAAGAATACGCCGTAGGCGTACGGTACGTCAACGGCGTATAGCGACAGTGACGGAACTCGCCCTGCTGATCCCTGGGCCGCGGCTGGTCGCACCTGTACTCACTCGGAAGGGGCCGACCTCGTACCCCGGGGCCTGATCTTGGCCTTCTTCAAGCGGCTGCGATCCCGGGGCACCCGAGCGGACAGGCGGGGCTAATCGGTTGATACTCGACCGGTCTGGATATACTCGCGGTAGGCGCCGCAATACTTCTCGGTGTTCCTTCTCGTCGTGAAGCTGTCCATTTCCTCGCGCGCGGCCCGCCAGTCTTGGCATTGGCGCGCGAGACTTTGACCGCGATCGCTTTCTCTGCGCCGCGCGCGTCGCTCGGCTTCCCGGCGTTTCGCTGCTTGCTGCACTTCCTGCTGGGCATCGGTTGCGACCTGTCCAAAACCCTTGGCCAGATCCGACATGACGATGCGCATCTGGTAAGCCACCGCGACCGAGGTGATGAGATTCGACAGCAAGTGGCCGGCAGCCACACCGAGGGTGATCACCAGCCACAGAACGATCCACTGGCCTCCACTGAATGCCCGACCGCTGCCGGGGCCACCGTTTCGAGGCCCCTCCGGTCGCCCCGACTCGACCGGCTCGGCTTCCAGATCCGGAACAGCCTGGTCGCCTTCTTCGGTCGGCTTTGATCGCCGCTGCGCGCGTCGATCACGGTCCCCCGCAGATCGTTCCGATTCGCTCACTTACCTCTCCCAGAAGACGGATAGCAGCATCAATTCGAGCATCAATTCGGGGTCAGAGTCACAACTCCGGAGACGGTGAGTGGGAGTTGTCACTCTGACCCCGAATTGCTAAAGAAAAGACTTGAGGTAGCCCCGATTCCGATACGGCTCACCTACAGTCCGGCCCGGGAAGTCGTTTCCGAACGCATGGCGCCGCCGAGACACGGCACCGCGCCGGGGTCACCGGGCGCTGGGCCACCCGGATCCACACTGCGCAGTTATCCCCGCATTACTCATTGAGGCAGAACGCCCATGAACACCCACCCTCCTATCAGGACCATCGCCGCCGCGGCCCTGCTCGCCGGCCTCGCCCCGCCCGGCATCGCGGGCAAGCTGGACCTCGAGGCGGAATCCGGTGCGGCCTGGTTCAGCCGCAACGACGTGCGTATCCCTGGCGACACGGGCACGCGCTTCGACCTCACGGAACTCAACGGGACCGGACCCGACGCGTACGCGCGGCTTCATGGCACCTACGAGTTCAACTCGCGCCACGCCCTGCGCTTCACCATTGCACCGCTGCGCGTGAGCGGCACCGGCACCCTGGACCGGGACGTGCGCTTCGACGGATCCACCTTCCGCGAAGGTGCAAGAACCAGGGCCACCTACCGGTTCGACACCTACCGCCTCACCTACCGCTGGATGTTCCAGCGCGGCGAGCCGTGGGACCTGGGAGTCGGAGTCGCTGTCCTCGTGCGCGATGCGGAAATCGAACTCGAGCAGGGTCCACTCCGCGAGTCCGACGACGACCTGGGTCTAGTCCCGCTGTTGCACCTCTACGGGGAGTACCGGGCCAGCGAGCGGACCTCGATTGTCCTCGACCTGGAAGGCGCCGCCGCCCCGCAGGGCCGGGCGATCGACGCCGCCGTCAAGTTCAAGCACCAATGGCCCTCCGGATGGCATGCCGCCATCGGCTACCGAACGATCGAGGGCGGTGCGGACAATGACAACGTCTACACGTTCGCCTGGGTCAACCAAGCCCTGCTCAGCGTGGGCTACGAATTTTAGGAAGGTGTTCCGCCAGGTTTTCTTCCCCGCTGACGTTCGAGGACGCCTGGGGCAGCGGCATCGCGACCTCGGCGAGCAGTTCATCGTCGAGTTCGGTTTGGTCGCTCATCGAAATTTCTCGTTACACCGGCATACCCGTAAAAGACAAACCCCGCCACAGTGGGCGGGGCCGGATCCGAGGCCTCGACAGGCTTGTCATCAGCCTTCCCGAGACCTGCTGCCCGCTTGGCAGGCAGTCTCGCAAGCCCGATTAACGGAGATCGAAATCAAGTGTAAGATCCACACGAACACTGTCAGACGCCAACGGCGGCCACGTACAAGATCTGGCGCCCGAGTGTCGCCAGCCCGGAGTCGGTCAAAAAGCAAAAGAAAAGCCTGACCCTCGCCGTCCCACAGCAGCGCCCCGCCGGGAGAAATGCCATGCACCGAAGTCGACTGGGCGGCATCGTGATCGACTGTCGCGACGCGGACCTCGATCAGGCCGGTACGTTCTGGGGAGGCGTGTTCGGTTACGAGGCGACGCGCGACCCGGATCCCGCGGAGGCGAACTACGTCCAGCTTTCCGGACCACCTGGCGAGCTGCACGTGTTGCTGCAACGGGTCGAGCACCCGAGCCGCGTCCATCTCGATATCGAGACCGACGACATCGAGGCGGAGGCCACGCGGCTGGAAGGCCTCGGTGCGCGCCGCATCGAACACATCCGGGACTGGCTGGTGATGGAGGCGCCGACCGGCCACCGGTTCTGTCTCGTTCCGCCCCAGCGCGACGGATTTCTGGAGCACGCGACCGTCTGGCCCTGAACGGGCAGACCGGTCCCGATCGCGGACCGTCAGCCAGGGGAAGTTCATCAAGTGACAGCGCTGTACCGTAGCGTCCCCCGACACTTCGGATAATTCGAGCATCCCCAGAAGCGCTCGCCCGCCCGCTCGCCCCGTTTGATGCGGCGCAGCATCGTCGTTTCACCACATTTCGGGCAGGCCGGCGCCTCCGCTTCACGCTTGCGCGACTCGACGCTCTGCACGTGCGCGCGATGGGTGGCCCGCGTCTGTGCGAGGCGACCATTTTCGATACGTTCGCACAGGTTGCGCACCTGCTCCTCATCGAACACCCGCTCACGAAACCGCCGGATATACCGGATGTATCCGCCACCGTGTACGACGTTGTCCGGCATCTTGGTCTTGAATGTGCTGCCACCGGCAAACACGACGACCGAGTGAACCGCTCCCTTGTCCAGTTCCAGCAGTTCACGAATGGCCTCGGTGTGCCCGTAATTCTGCCGCAGGGGATTCTGGAACCTGTGGGAGCTGCGATAGATTTTCTGCGTCCAGGTGGCCTGCCTTTCGCCGCCGAAAATCCATCCCTTCATATTCTTGGTCTCGACCACGAAAACGCCGTAGGGCGAGACGAAGATATGGTCGATCTGTGTCGTCCCTCCATCCCGCGCCAGCGTCACGTCGTGGAAGGCACGGTAGATCGAAGGCTTGAGCGCGATCCGCGCGGACACGCGCACCAGCGCCTCGCCGATCCAGCCCTTGACGACCGGGGTTCGCGCAATGGCGACGAGCCCGGCGATCGCGAAGAGCCACCAGAGCTCACCGAGGCCGGTCAGTACGCCATCCACCACGATCTGCTGATAGTCGATCACGACCGAAGTCTCTCCTTACCCCGCGGCCCGAAGCTGATCCAGAAACCCGCCCGCGGCGTGCCCCGTGACGAGCAGATGATCCATCGCCCGCGTCATGCCGACATAGAGCACGCGCGCTTCCTCGGTCGGATCCTCCTCCTCGCGGGGCATCCGGTTGATGCCGGGGATGGCCACGGCGCGGAACTCGAGGCCCTTGCTCGAGTGCATGGTCAGGACCTTGACCGTCTCCGTGTTCGCGTCGAACGCGGAGCGTTTGCTTTTGGTCGCCAGGGATTCCTGCGGGATGCCGGCGGCCTCGAGCGCGTCCGCGATCGGTCTGGCGCTCTTCGTGCGGCGGTGGAGCACGGCCATGTCGCGCCAGGCGATGCCGGACTCGTGCAGTTCCCGCAGGTGCCGCGCCATGTAGGCCAGTTCCTCGCGCCAGTCCGGGAGTTCGACGACCAGCGGTTGCGAGCCGCCGCGCCCGGCCGTCTCCGGGACGACGAGGGGGATGCCGTCCTCGTCCGCCTGCTCGGCGGTCAGCAGGTCGCGGGCGAACTTCGTGGCGAGGTCGAGGATCTCCTGCGTGTTGCGGTAATTGATCCGCAGGATCGTGGTGCGGCCGCGCGCCTGGATACCGACGCTCGAGAAGCTGAAGGACTCGCCGCGCCGGTAGATCGACTGCGCGTCGTCATACAGCACCAGCAGCGAGTGCGTCTTCGGATCCACCATCTGCACGACGAGCTTCAGCCAGTGCGGCTGGAAATCATGCCCCTCGTCCACCAGCACGGCGCCGTACTGCCCGGCCGGGATGTCCTCGCGCTCGACGCCCTCGATCACCCGCTGGACCATGCCGTCGTAGAACCCCTCGCGCGAGCGGCCCCGCGGTGGCAGCGCCAGGTTGTACGTCCGGAGCTGGCTGTGACACCAGCTGTGGAATCCGCGCACGTGCACCCGCGCCTCATCGATGCCCTTGTCCACCAGCAGGGTCTGGATCCGGCGCGCGAGCGTGCGGTTGTAACACAGCACCAGGATCGGCTTGCGCAGGACCTGGGCGAGATGCAGACAGCGGTAGACGAGGATCAGCGTCTTGCCCGCGCCCGCCGCGCCGTGGACCACCCGATGCCCTTCGCCCATGCTGCGCGCGAGCTGCTCCTGCTGGAGGTCCATCACGCGCAGGATGTCGGGCAGCACGTCCTCGGTTTCTTCGTCGGGCGCCTCGGACTCGAACAGGCTGCCCTGGCTGATGCGGACCTCCGGGAACAGGTGCCAGCGGATCCGGTCGATCTGGGGCAGATCGAGCCGGTGGTCGAAGTAGACCGTGAACATGTCCCACAGGCGCGTCTGGAAGACCTCCATATCCTCCGACTCGGTCATCTCGTCCTGGCAGATCACGCGCTCCGGCGGCAGCACCTCACCCAGATCGCTGGCATCGAACTGGCGACGCGTGATCCGTGACAGCACGACGCCGTAGCCGAACGGCATGATCAGCCGGCCGGCGTAGCGGTGTTCCTCGGTGTGGATCAGCGCGGGGTCCCGCTGCATCGGCCGGATCACCGCATGGGCGTACTGCCGGGCCTGCTCCAGGGGATTGATCGTTTCCTTGACACCATCCGTGGTCAGCAGCGTGACCGACTGGCGATCGATCCGCTGGATGAAATCGATCTTCCAGTCCTTCACCTCCAGGATCAGCAGCCCCCGGGAGGGGTGCAGGACCACGAAATCCGGGTGCTGGCGCTTCGGCCCGACGGGCACGTCGTACCAGCAGAGGTAGTCCTGCTCCAGATGGCTCTCCAGGCGCCGCGCGAACCGGCGCTCGCCGGAGGTCATCCGCCGGAGGCAGGAATTGATAGAGGGGATGAGTGTCGCCACGGCCGCCGTCCCTGTTGCCCGGGCCAATACTGCCGGGAAACGACGACCGGCCGCAACACATTAATTGCAGGGAACAAGTATTCAGTGTCGATGCCCCCGTCCAAGTGCTTCGGTTCGCACGCAATTGTGCTCGGCTCGATTCAGCGTTTATGGAATTTCCGCTATTCCGCTGTTCGTTTCAGTTCCGTTATCGTGACCCTGCACTCGGGCGATGGAATAGCGATGAGCCAAGAGCAGACGGAAGACGGGTCCGCTGGTATTAGTGCGGAGGGAGTGGCGATGTTGATGGCTGATGCCGGAGCCACTCGCCTTTACATCAAGTATCTGGCGCCGAACGATAACAGAAAGAATCAGCCGTACTTTGGTGGCTCATTCGACGTGCTCAACATCCTGCCTCTGGCCTCTGACTTTGAGGTTCAGCGACCCGACTCGGCCAAGCGAACTGTCACCAAGACAACAATGCGGATGAAAGCAAAGCTGAATTTCAGCTGGCTTTCGTCGGATGGCAATGAATTCCGAGCGCCCAACGCACAGCTGATCCTGTACCCACAGTATCCGGAGGTTCGTTTTTCCGGATTCCTCCGAGGCGCCGAGTGGGCACCGAAAGAGTTAATGGATGAGAGCCGTCGCGGGCGGGATCCGGGGCGAGTTCTCTTCATTGGGGTCAGGCCGGACGGAACCATCGTGGGCTACTTGGCCGCCCCGGAATCGCAAGCGGCACGCGATGCTCATGGAATGGCGCTTCAACCGACGGTTGCGGTTTTTTGCGAACTTGATTTATCGATGATTGCCGGTCGGGGTTCTCACCGTGACCGGCTTCTCAGCGAACTTGCGCGGATTCACCGCACCGGTTGGATTAAAGGCAAAGCCCTTCGAGCGGACGGAACACTACGAGACTGCCAGTCAGCTAATTGCGGTGGGTATACCCTTGAGGCGGAATTGGGCGTTCTTCCGAATGGGTATGCAGATCCGGACTTTTTCGGCTGGGAAATCAAACAGAACGATGTTGGTCAACTGGTGCGTCCTCGCAATCACGTAGTGACGCTTTTGACTCCAAACCCTGACTCAGGGGAGTACTCAGAACTCCCGCTTGCCGCCTTCGTTCGGCGATACGGCTACAGTGATCGGCGTGGCAGGGCCGACCGGATGAACTTCGGCGGAGTCCACCGATTCGGCGAGCGGCAGCGCTTGACCGGGCTAACTCTCGGCCTCAGAGGATTTGATCCGGATACGCCAAAAACTTTCGACGCAGACGGTGCACTAACCCTGGAAACCGATGACGGGACCATTGCCGCCGCCTGGACGTTTGCCAAGCTCCTCAGCCATTGGAACCGCAAGCATGATCGCGCCGCATTCGTCCCATCAGAGCGCAGTGACGACCTGCCAAGGTGCTACCGATTCGGCCAGACCGTACAGCTCGGCGAGGGGACGGATTTTCCACGCTTGCTTGGCGCGATCGCGCGTCAGCACGTCTATTACGACCCCGGTATCAAATTGGTCGAGCGCGAAGGTTCCACGCCGCAAACCAAGAGTCGGAGCCAGTTTCGCATGAAATCAGCGGGGCTCGCCGCGCTATATGAGCGATGGTCGGAGCTGGACGTCCTGAGCGGAGAGCCGACTACCGCCTGAACGTACCCGGTAGCCCGCGAAAAGGGCTACGACAAGCTTGGATTCCCCGGTCGGAGGGGTTATCATCGGCGGGAACAAAGACGGACATAATGTCCGCAAACATTCCCAGATGGCGCCGAGCGATGACAATCCCACCCGACTCGAAAACCGCGCTCGATACGGCTCTCCAACTCTTCAAACCCGCCTTGCTGGCTCGCGAACTCGGCATCTCGCCGCGACAGCTGCGCCGTTGGCAGCGCGGGGAAACAGCCATTCCGGAGCACTGGGGTCCGTGCATCGCGCAAGTCATGCGACGGCATACGCACGAGACGCCTGCTGAACCAGGCACGTTTCGTTTTATCGACTTGTTCGCCGGAATCGGGGGAATTCGTCGCGGCTTTCAGAACGCGGGCGGACACTGTGTCTTTTCCAGTGAATGGGATCGGTTCGCGCTACAGACCTACCGGGCGAATTTTGGCCATGAAGATGAAGTCATGCGGGGGGATCTCCGCGAGATCACCGCATCAGCCGACGACCCGGACACGAATAGCCAGCGAATCGCCGACGAGATCCCGGACCATGATGTCCTCCTGGCGGGATTCCCCTGTCAGCCGTTCTCACTGGCCGGCGTATCCAAGAAGAACAGCCTTGGCCGGGAACATGGATTCATGTGTGAGGCTCAGGGCACGCTGTTCTTCGACGTCGCTAGAATTCTGGAAGTCAAACGCCCAAGGGCTTTTCTCCTCGAGAACGTTAAGAACCTCCGAAGCCATGACCGAGGACGCACTTATGAGGTCATCCGCCGCGTACTGACCGAAGACCTTGGCTACCGTGTTTACGATCGAGTCATCGACGGGAAAGGATTCGTTCCACAGCATCGGGAACGCATCTACATGGTTGGCTTCCGCGAGGACACACCCTTCACATGGGACCGACTCGCGTTACCCGATCCTGCGGCTCGCACGCTTGGTGAAATACTCCATCCAGAAGATGGCAGCGAACAGCCCGAACGCCACTACACTATGGGCCGATTCGCACGTGTATCCGATCGGTACACGCTCAGCGCGCATCTATGGAAGTACTTACAAAATTACCGGAAAAAGCACGAGGCGGCCGGGAATGGCTTCGGGTTCAGCAAAGTCGGGCCGGAAGATACAGCGCGAACGCTCTCTGCGCGCTACCACAAAGACGGCTCTGAAATTTTGATCGACCGTGGCCCGCGCCGCCGCCCTCGGCGCCTGACGCCGCGCGAGTGCGCTCGGCTTATGGGCTACGGCGACGACTTCGTGATTCCAGAGACCGTTTCCGATACACAAGCCTATCGGCAATTCGGGAACTCGGTCGTTGTCCCGGTTATTGAAGAAATCGCCCGCGCGATGATGCCCCATATCTCGGCTCAAATGCAGGCCGAGCAACCATCACCTCAATCCATGCTGCCGATCGAGGTCACTACTCCTTAGGCAGAAAGTCCGGGGCCGAGTGGCAACCCACGATTCACGGCTTCTCCGCCGATTGAGTTCTTACACTGACCCCGAATACTCCGCATGCTAAGTGCGAATTCTCACTCCGACCCCAGATTCCTGCGCGCCGAGGTCCTCGGCGCTCATATTGAGATCGAGAAGCCCGTCGGCGGGCCGTTCCGGGACACGTGAGATTTTATGCTGGAGGCCAGCGCGTAGCATGATCGATGAGAACCAAAGCCAAAGTAAATCCACGATGCGAAACATCGATTATTTCAACGCGTGTTGCGCTGTCGTTTTCGATCTCCTCTACCAAGCCTTCCCCGAGAAGATTGAATTGGCCGCTTCGGATATCGCTAAACCGGCGCAGGACCTCTTGCGCGATGGCGAAGAGCCTAGGTTCGACGATTCTTGGGATGCTCATAAAGCCGCATTCGCTGCACTCGAGTGGCTGTGGGAAAGTGATTACATCCGCATAAGGGGGAATCCGAACTATCGATTCAACTCGTTTACAGATTGCGTACTGACCCCGAAAGCGCTGGAAGCACTGAACGCCACGCCGTGCGGGATTGCGCCGGACACGGAAGCGGCAGACGCCACCGTTGGCGCCATGCTGCGGCGTGCAGTTAGTGAAGGCATGTTTCAAGCGGCCCGCAATACCGTTACGCGGACGATCAGCATGGCTCTGGGGATGGGATGACCATCTCGTTCGAATACGAGAGCCTCACCGGGACACATGGGAATGAACCCGAGCGGCGATTGCGTAGTATGACGTCCGAGCCGACCAACCAGGGATTAATTGCGATGCAGAATATCGACCGATTCAACGAGACAGCTGCCGAAATCCTCGCGCAGCTCTACGCAGAGTTCCCGCGCCGGGTATCGATCGATTTCGAAGAGCTGCTTGAGGCGGACGACGACGGAGGTATCCCCGGCGACGACGAGGCCTTCGTCCGGGATACCGCCTCCTGGCTCGTCGACTCCGGTTACATCTGGGGAAAGGTGGCGGTCCCTCGCTTGTCGATGGCCACGCTAGCGCCCAAGGGCCTCGAGACCCTGAAGGCGACCCCGAGTTCCGTGGACACATCCTCCTCGATCGGCGATCAGCTCACCGAGGCGGCTTCAAGCGGTGCGCGAGGAGCAGCCGGCCGTTTGTTCTCCGAAGGTCTGACCATCCTGTTCCGAGCCGGGGTGCAGGGTGCGCAAGCTATGGGAGGCGGCTGACGTATGGCTTTCGATTACCCGCCCCTTCAGGAGCAGCTCGACCGCATCTTGCCGGACATCGAATCGCGCTTGCCGGGTGTCGACCCGCGCATGCGCCGTTCCCTACTCGGGTCGCGCAACCACCAAGTCAGATCGATTGGGCCGCCCGCCAGTGTGGGCCCGACAACTGCCGACGCGGGAATCCTAGACGAGTACGCCACGCTATATCTTGAGCAGGGCCGCATATGCGACCGGCAACGCGAAATTCACCGGCAATAACGGCGAGGTGATCCTGGCCAGTACCGAGCGCGAGACCAGCGACGACGCCGCTAACGCCACGGAATCCAAGACAATCATCGACGGCCGTACCTTGACCGCCGTCGAGGCAGGCGAAGCGGGCAACTAGGAGCCCGTCCGAGTAACCGGATATGCGGTATCGCGGACGGGTTCGTTCATTGAGTCCGGGCACTCACATTCATAAAGCTTCCGGCCTTCAGGCCGGAGCCTTCGCCAGCTTCATCAGGTTGTGGGCGGTGCACATCAGGCTCCATTCGCCCTTCGCCTGATCAAGCCCCCGCAACAGCAGTTGTCGGAACGCGCGGGCGTGTTTGATCTGCCCGATCACCGGCTCGGCGAGGATCTTGCGCAGGCGGTAACGGCTGCGCCAGCCACCACGGCGCAGCCTTGTCTCCATCTGCCCGGTGAAGCTGTCGGGGTCGGGTGACCGGTCACCGGTGGCGGTCGGCTGATCATGATGGCCCCGGCCGGTCGCCACATAGCCGCGGATCGCGTTGCGGTTCAGATGTCCGAGATTGGCCTCGCTGCAGTAGCCGGCATCGGCCGACAGTTCGTCGGGGACATGCCCCGCGTCGCGTTCGATCGCCGCCACCATCGGCGCCAGATGGCCGATGTCGACGGCGCAGGGTGTGAGCATCTGCCCCACGATGACCTGGTGATCGGCATCGACGGCGATCTGGGCGTTGTAGGCCTGCATCCATCCGGAGCGGGTGAGCATCACCCGGCTGTCGGGGTCGGTGAAGTTGCGCTGCGCCTTGTCCGTCGGTGTGCCGTCCTCGTGATGCCGCGGCGGTGCCGACGGCGGATCGGGATCATCGTCGTCGTCTTCGGCTTCGCCGGCCGATGCCTCGGCCTCGGCGGCCTCTTCGGCTTCGGCCTCGAGTGCTTCCTTCGCCGCGCGGATGCGCTCGAGCCGCTGCTGGCGGTCGGCGGCCCACGCCGGCAGCTCGTCGCCGCGGATCTCGCCGAGCGCCGCGTCATCGCCGGCGTCGGCCTGTTCCGCCGCCTCGAACCACTCCTCGACCTCCGCGGCCAGGCGCTGTTCCTCGCTGCTGCAGCCGCGCGTAGCTCATCGCCTTGTGCTTCGAGGCGTTCGCCGCGACCTTCGTGCCGTCGAGCGCCACATGACCCAGGCGCGCCAGCCCCGCCTGCTGGCACAGCGCCAGCACCTGCACGAACAGCCCCTCAAGGGCCTGCAGATGCTGCTTGCGGAAGTCGCTGATCGTGCGGAAGTCCGGGCGTTCCATGCCCGTCACCGCCATGAAGTCCACGCGCTGCTCGCACGCCGCGGCGATGCGCCGCGAGGCGTAGATGCCCTGGCAGTAGGCGTAGAGCAGCAGCGCCGTCATCATCGCCGGATGATACGGCGGCTGCCCGCGGTCACCGCCGTAGGCGGCCCACACCGCCGACAGATCCAGTTCCTCCGCCACCGTGTCGCGGATGAAATGCGCCACGTGATCCGATGCCACGAAGTCGTGCACCGACAGCGGCAGCAGCATCGACTGGTCCACGTTCCACTCACGAACCGGGCGCGTCATAATGGCCTCACGGCATTGCAGCGTACTGCGTATTATCCCATCGAGCGGGGTTTCTCGGACAGGCTCCTAGTCCGCCGGCGTGACGCTGACCAACCTGATCGCCGGCGTCCCGTCGGAGACAACGGTCACATCCTGCGGCATCGACGGCGACGCGGATCACGAAAGTCGGGGCAAGCGTAACAACCCAGCTTACCCGGTCGCTGTGGAGTTGTGACTCTGACCCAGTGCCCCATTGTAGTTGCCCCACTCCGCATTCCACGAGCCCCTAAAGCGTTTCGCGGTTATCCAGGCTTAGTGGCGACTTTACTTCGACCGGCACTAAGCGGCCTACCATTCTCTACGCGCTGTACCTAAGACTTTGTAGCGTTTCCAAGACGTTAGCGTCTCCATTAGCTACATCACCGTGTAGGGCAAAGTCGATATCAGGATTCGGCAGGCCGGGAACGAAGGAAAACTGGTTCGCGTGAATCCCTTTCTGCTCACGTGCGCCACCACTGAAGCCTGAATTTCCGCCACTTGTCTTCAGTTGCTTGGCGGTATTCATGTCCCATTTCGACAGCTCCGCGCACAAAAGACGGGTCTTTTCCCATACACCGGCCCGATCATTAGTCACGGCGTCGTCGGGCTCGAACTGCGGACTCCAGACCGGTGCACAAACACAATAAACCTGTACGGCAGAGCGAACCGCTGCGCCCACGACACGATCTTTTGATGGCCGTCGTCCAGACTCAACAATCCGTTCCTCGAGGGATACTTCCTCTTGAACTCGACGACTCCGGCCCTTCCCTCATGAGAGAGGAACATTCCATCCACGTCTTGGACGTGACGATTGCCCGTCAAAGGTTGCATGAAGCAGGCCTGCCAAATCCGTTTCAGAGCAATACACGACGATGCCTCTTCTGGCAGCAGCGCCATAATTTGTTCCACTAGTTCCACGCTTGCAAGGTACTTATCCGAGTAGCCACGAATCTCCGACGGCTCCAGCACCCCCGCCTGCCGAAGCGCATCCGGCACGGTCGTCACCTTACCTCCATCCGTCGCCGACGCTCGATACGCCCAGAACTCTCCATCCTCGTAGAATGCGAATATCGGATAGGCTCCAAATCTTGGAAAGTTCTTCTGCGATCACTTCATCAATTCGGCTTACGTCAGCGCGACTCGTGAAGAACCGCACCCACACACTTGGGTTATCCGTACGATCAAAAAGCGTTGACCAGTCGAAGCTGATTGCGCCGGAATTCAGCCTGGGACGCCTTGGTCTCGAACCACCATTCATACATGCATCCGACCAGCCGTTTCTCGCCCTCCAAAAGAAAGACTTCCCGTACGTGGTCTCGCCTCCCGCACTCCAAAAGGTTTCGGTATGCTGCACAGCAGAGCCCCTTGGTCGTACGTCGACCGTTTGCCCGATACTGCGCGCATCCAATACCGGGATCTATACCGACCAACGCCTGTTCCTTTCGCATTTTTTCCCTTTATGATCGGAGCAATAGAAGACGGACCACGCGAATTCGGGACCAGAGTGAGAAACCAGCCTGCCTGCAAAATTCGCAGGTAGAGCCCGAACTCCGTTTTACTCTGCCCCCAAACTCCGCCCGTGGACGGACCTACGTCAGCCAACGATCTGGCCAATAATTTGAAAAACACTGTCCGGAATTTCCCCATTTTCCGAGAGCACCGAAACAGTCTCTGCGATCAACACAACGTTTTTCTTCCCAAGACCGTCGGGTGCACCTATACGCGCGCACGCCTGCCTTTCGGCGGCCAACCAGGCGTCTCTACCGACCTCGCCCAAAAACCAGCTTGAGAAATCGCGTTCCCAGATTATTGCTTCCTCACCGACGTATGGAAGCTGAGACGGCTCCTCGATTCCGAGAGCCCTATAGATGCGTTGGTTGCTCGTCTTCGCCTGACCGGTCGACGAATCACCGTCAACAATCATAAATCGGCTTAAGCGCAAATCTTCCGCAATTACCCATGGGCGAAATAACCGGTCCTTACCCATGACCGGTACAATATGCCCGCCCTTTTCGTGGAAATTCTCGTAAAGGCCAGCGGATGCCAAAAGCGCAGACAGGTACGCCACATCTTCCGGCCCCTCTACCAAGACCAGGTGGCTACAGAAAAACATCTCCCCCAAATTTGGATTCAGCTCATTTGCGACCTCTGCCGCAATACGGCCCTGAGGAGCCTCCGTTCCCTGGAACACGTCGGCTAGGCGGGAGCCGATTGCGGTTATGTCACTTCCATATACGGACGTCACACCCGCGTCTGATTTGACTACCCGCCGGACGCCCTCGAAACGTTCAGGATCGATGAATATTGGATTGTGCGTCGTCAGCAAAACAGTCCCAACTGCCTTTGACAACCTACCCAACACGCGGCGCAGGTGACGCGCTTGCGGCGGGTGCTGGTACAGTTCCGGCTCTTCGATTGCGACGATTGGAGAAAAGCCTTCGCCTCTCTCCGCGGTTGATTCAGACAGCTCTTCTAGGAGAGACATTATCAACGCCCGCTGAATACCGTGCCCGACCCTACCGATTGACGTATCGAGGCGTCCATCTGAAACGCGAATACGTGCAAACGGCTCATTAACCTGTACGGTCTTACCAGGTTCGTACTCCCACTTAGCGGTCGGTTTGAGCTGCGTATACCCCCATGTTGAAAAACGGCCGCTCAAACGTTCGTTTAGATTCTCCAGGCTATTTTTCTCGCGCTCGACCAACTCAGCGTATTCCCGTTCAGTACGAGTTCGAAGATCCGCAATACCGCTTCCGAACTCATCAGAACGGTTCACGGTTTCTCGGATAATTTGCCCTATTGCAGTCTGCTTTCCTTCGACTTCTTCCTCAGCGGCATCCTTAACAGCTGGCACATATATCCAGCTTACGTATTTTCGTAGGCGGTTGTCCGCTTTTGACCATCCGTAGAACTGATTCTCTTCTTCATGCAATTCGCAGGTTTCAGGGGCTGACTCCTCAGCCGCCCGTAACGCGTTTCGCATGTCGGCTTTAACGCTGACATTCGGGAGATCCGGGTAGTTTGATTGGATTGTCTGGTAGGACGTCTTTAGAGCGGCCGCGCTTGCGCCATTATTGAAAAGCTCAAAGAACTCCGCAAAGTCGGGGTTCACTAAACGAGATCCATGCTGCTTTACAGGTGCATACCCCAGATCATCATCCCACCTCGCGACCGCTGACAGGACGAGTTGCCCATGCCGGAGATATGCCTGAAAGTCTTTTTCCGCTTCGTTCGAAAGGTCGACGAACGTCACACGTATTTTTGCCGGACGGGTTATATCATTATTGTGGAAATCTTCCTTGCCTAGCTTTGTGACATCAACTCCTGGAGTTGCTTGATTCCGAAAGAATACGTTAAGCGCAGCTAAGATGGTCGATTTACCCGAATTGTTCGGCCCTATAAAACACGTGTAATTGTCGATCTCGATATTTTCATCATTGAAGGCCCGGAAGTTTTCAATGTGTACCGACTTTATCTTCATTACTTACTTCCTTGTACTGGCAGGGACCGAGTAAATGATTGTTCTCGACTGATGACGTTGGTGCCCAATAGGGCGGGCACAGGGAAAAACGGTGCAGTCGAGTGACCGTCGTTATTTCAGCTCTTGAATACCGTGGGTTCTCGGATTGCTGACGGATTAGCATCAGAAGGTATTTCGGGTCTATGCTCAATTCGAACGCCTCAGCATCTTAGCCAACTGCTCTGGATACGACCTCGTAGGTATTCTCGGAGCAGGAGCTAGCCGACATAACTCGGCGCAACTCCATTTCCAGTGCGTTCTGTCTGACACCATCAAACCGCCGCCACCGAATCATCGCCTGCACCAACCGACTCGCGATCTGCGGATTCACCGGATCCAGCTCGATCACGAAATCCGCCAGCAGCCTGTAGCCCTCCCCGTCCGCGCGGTGGAAGCCCTCGAAGTTCGCCATCGCGAACGCGCCGATCAGTGAGCGGATGCGGTTGGGGTTCCTGCGGTTGAACGCCGGGTGTTCCATCAGGCGTTTCACGTCCTCGACCACGTTGTCGCGCTTGGCCGTCGCCTGCAGGGCGAGCCATTTGTCGGTGACCAGCGGGTCGTGCTTCCACTTCTCGTAGAAGGCGTTGAGCTCTTCCTCGCGCTCGGGGATGTCGAGGTGGCTGAGGACGCGCAGGCCGGCGATGACGTCGGTCATGTTGCGTTCGACGTTGATCTGGTCGATGGCGAGCTGGATGTACTCGTTGCGCTCGAGGTGGCCCAGGTAGCTCAGGCAGAGGTTCTTGAGCCTGCGGCGGCCGATGCTGGCGGCGTCGAGGGTGTACTCGCTGTCGTTGGCGCGCAGGCCGTAGGTGCGCTTGAGGTCTTCTTCCAGTGCCTCGGCGAGCTGGTTGATGAGGGTGTCGCGGGCCTGGACGAGTTTGTCGGGCTCGATGGTCTCGAGGTCTTCGCCGACGGCCTCGGCGCTCGGGAGCGTGAGGGCCTCGGCCTTGAGGGCGTCGTCGAGGGTCTCGCTGTTGAGGACTTCGCGGAAGGCCTCGGCGTCGGGCTCCGGGAGTTTCGGGGCGAGGCCGTTGTCGAGGTCGGCCATGGCGGCGATGACGCGGCGGCGGAACAGGGTCTGGCCGGCGTCCCAGCGGTTGAAGGCGTCCGTGTCGTGCTTCATCTGGAAGCGCAGGGTGTCGTCGTCGAGGTCGCGCTCGAGGATGACGGGGGCGGAGAAGCCGCGCAGCAGCGAGGCGACCGGGCGCTCGGGGACGTCCTCGAAGACGAAGGTCTGTTCTTCCTCGGTGATCTCCAGCACGCACTCGCTCTCGGTGGTCTCGCGGTGCGAGAGGTTCACGTGGACGGGTTCGCCGTCGCGGCCGATGAGGCCCATGCGCAGCGGGATGACGACCGGTTGCTTGTCGGTCTGGTCCTGCGTGGGCGGCGTGTGCTGGCGCACGGTGAGGTAGTACTCGCTGGCCTTCTCGTCGTAGGCCTCTTCGACCTTCAGGTGCGGCGTGCCGGCCTGGCTGTACCAGCGCTTGAACTGCGTGAGGTCGCGGCCGTTGGCGTCGGCCATGGCGGCGGCGAAGTCGTCGCAGGTGACGGCCTGGCCGTCATGGCGCTGGAAGTAGAGGTCCATGCCCTTCCGGAAGCCTTCCTCGCCGAGCAGCGTGTGCATCATGCGGATGACTTCGGCGCCCTTCTCGTAGACCGTCAGCGTGTAGAAGTTGTCGATCTTGATGTAGTGGTCCGGGCGCACCGGGTGGGCCATGGGGCCGTTGTCCTCGGGGAACTGCTGGGTGCGCAGCATGCGCACGTCTTCGATGCGCTTGACCGGGGCGGAGCCCATGTCCGCGGAGAACTGCTGGTCGCGGAAGACGGTGAGGCCTTCCTTGAGGCTCAACTGGAACCAGTCGCGGCAGGTGATGCGGTTGCCGGTCCAGTTGTGGAAGTACTCGTGGGCGATGACGGCCTCGATGGCCTGGAAGTCGGCGTCCGTGGCGGTGTCCGGGTTCGCGAGCACGAGCTTGGAGTTGAAGACGTTGAGGCCCTTGTTCTCCATCGCGCCCATGTTGAAGTCGTCGACGGAGACGATCTGGAACAGGTCGAGGTCGTACTCGAGGCCGAAGGTCTCTTCGTCCCAGCGCATCGCCTTTTTGAGCGATGCCATCGCGTGGTCGGTCTTGCCCTCGTTGTGCGGCTCCGTGTAGATGCGCAGCGTGACTTCGCGGCCGCTGTGCGTGGTGAAGGTGTCTTCGTGGCAGGCGAGGTCGCCGGCGACCAGGGCGAACAGGTAGCACGGTTTCGGGAACGGGTCTTCCCAGCGGGCCCAGTGGCGGCCGTCGTCGAGTTCGCCGGCGTCGACCGGGTTGCCGTTGGAGAGCAGGACCGGGTAGTCGGTCTTGTCCGCGACGATGGTGACGCTGTAGGTCGCCATGACGTCGGGGCGGTCGAGGAAGTAGGTGATGCGGCGGAAGCCCTCGGCCTCGCACTGGGTGCAGAAGTTGCCGCTGGACTGGTACAGGCCTTCGAGGGCGGTGTTGTCCTGCGGGTGGGTCTCGGTGACGACGGTCAGCTCGAACGATTCCGGGGGTTCCGGGATCGTGAGGGTGCGGTCGTCGGTGCTGTAGGCGTCGGCGCCGAGTTCGCTGCCGTCGATGGCGACGGAGATGAGGTCGAGGTGTTCGCCGTTGAGGACCAGCGGATCGCCGGGGGCGCCGGCGTGGCGGCGGACGCGCAGGGTCGCGGTGACGCGCGTGGTGGCCGGGTCGAGGTCGAAGCGCAGGTCGGCGGTCTCGATGGTGTACGCCGGCGGCGTGTAGTCGGCCAGCCGGATGGGCTTCGGCGTCGCCTGGTCGTTCTTCATGCGGGTGCCTCCGGGGCGGTGTTCGGAGTTTATCAGCGTTATGGGGCGCGGTTGGGGCGCGCGGGTTCAGGGCGCCAATGATGCACTTGTTGGGGGCTTGCGTCGCGGGGTGAGGGTCGAGGCGGCAGGCGGCAGGCGGCAGGCGGCAGGCGGCAGGCGGCAGGCGGCAGGCGGCAGGGCCAAGGGCCGATCAGGGCGAAGGGCCGAAGGGCGAAGGGCGCAAGGGCGGCAAGTGCGCGCGTTCGCCTTTGGCGAAAGCGCGCCTACGGGGTTGGGGCTGGGTGATTCGCGCGGGGTGGGGGTTGCGGCTTATGATGCGCGGTCGGTCGCGGCGGCGCGGCGGGTACGGTTGCTGGATTCGGGGAGGTTGCTTTGGTTGCTGTGCAATACGCTACGGATCATCGGCGGGGGACGTTGCTGGCGGCGAGCGGGGTGCTGGTTGTCAGTTTCGATGCGTTGCTGGTGCGGCTGGCGGAGGCCTCTTCCGGGGATATCCTCTTTCTGCGCGGGCTGTTCATCGCGATCTCGCTGACGTTCATGCTGCGGCTGCTGCGGGGGCGCTGGACGTGGACGGCGCTGCGCGAGGGCGGCCGGCCGGCGTGGTCGATGTCCGTGACCATGGGGATGACGCAGATCCTGTTCGTGGTGGCGGTGATGCACACCAAGGCTGCCAATGTGGTCATCATCCTGACGGCCGCGCCGTTGTTCGCCGCCGTGTTGTCCGGGGTGTTTCTCGGCGAGTGGGTGCGGATGCGCACCTGGGTGGCGATGGGGCTTTGTATTGTCGGGATCGTGCTGGTGTTTGGCGGTTCCGTTTCGCTTGGTAACTGGGTCGGGGATGCGGTCGCGCTGCTTTGCGCGTTGATCGTTGCCGGGAATTTCACGCAGTTGCGGCGGGCGCCGCAGGTGAGCCGGCTGGCCGTGGTGAGCGCGGGCGGGTTGTTCGCGTGCGTGGTGTCGATTCCGTTCGCGGCGCCGTTTGCCTTGTCGGAGCAGACGCTGATCGTGGTGGCCGTGATGGGGTTGATCCAGATGCCGCTGGCGCTGGTGATGATGACCGAGGCGACGCGTCACCTGCCCTCGGCCGAGGTCTCGCTGTTCCTGGTGCTGGAGGCGATCTTCGGGTCGTTCTGGGTGTGGCTGGTGCTGGGTGAGGAGCCGCCGGGGGCGACGTTGATCGGCGGTGCGATCGTGATCGGGACGCTGGTGGGGCATTCGTGGCTGGCGTTGCGGCGCGAGCGGGTCGCGTAGGCGGCATCGTAGGTTGGGTTGAGCGCCAGCGATACCCAACGGGTCGAGATGTAAGCCATCGACACGATTCGTGTAGTACCGGCGGCACGCTCGTCGTGTTGGGTTTCCTTCGTCAACCCAACCTACGCGATCCACATAGGCGCCGGCCGGCCTTTCCCGGCGGCCGTTGCATTTCTTTCGTGCACAGCCGTATCCCGCCGGGAATGCCGGCATTGCGCGGTGAGATGCACGTGGCGGTATCGATTGCCGCGGACCGCGCAAGGCCGGCCTACGTGTTGGGTTCGTAGCCTGACCTGAATAGAGGCGGCAGGCGGCAGGCGGCAGGCGGCAGGCGGCAGGCGGCAACATCGTAGGTTGGGTTGAGCGCCAGCGATACCCAACGGGTCGAGGTGAAAGCCATCGACACGATTCGTGTAGTACCGGCGCCACGCTCGTCGTGTTGGGTTTCCTTCGTCAACCCAACCTACGGTGCTGGCCCTGCATGCGATAATGCGGCCCTGCCACGGGAGGTGCAGGATGCACGCCGAAGCGATCGTTCACGCCATTTTCGTCATTTTTACCGGTGCGGCGATCCTCGCCACGGTGGCGCTCTATGCGCGCCAGGCGTTGCCGGTGGCCTACATCGCGCTGGGCCTGTTGAGCGGACCGGTGCTCGGCGAGCTCGGCATCGGCCTGGGGCTGGCCGCCGATCCGGCGATCATCCGCGGGATGGCGGAGGTCGGGATCATCTTCCTGCTGTTCCTTCTGGGTCTGAACCTGGAGCCGCAGGAACTGAAACGCCTGCTGCGCGAGGTGACCGTCGTCACGCTGGTGACCTGCGGTGCGTTCTGGGTGGTCGGTGCCGCGATCGGTCTGCTGTTCGGCTTCGGGGTTCTGGAGGCGGTGCTGATCGGGGCGGCGATGATGTTCTCCTCGACCATCATCGGCCTGAAGCTGCTGCCCACATCGGCACTGCACCAGCAGCGCATGGGCGAGATCATCATCTCGATCCTGCTGCTGCAGGACGTGATCGCGATCGCGGTACTGCTGCTGGTCCAGGGCTGGGGCGGTGGCGGCGATCCGATGGCGAACCTGCTTCTGTGTTTCGTCTCGGCACCGCTGCTCGTGCTGTTCGCGTTCCTGTTCTCGCGTTACGTAATCACGCACCTGTTCTACAAATTCGACGCGATCCGCGAGTACATCTTCCTGCTGGCGATCGGCTGGTGCATCGGGCTCGCGGAGCTGGGCTATGCGGTCGGCCTGTCGTACGAGATCGGCGCCTTCATCGCCGGGGTTTCGCTCGCCACGAATCCGGTCGCGCGCTTCATCGCGGAGAGCCTGAAGCCGCTGCGCGACTTTTTCCTGATCATGTTCTTTTTCGCGCTTGGCGCGAGCTTCGATCTCGAAGTGCTGCCCGATGTGTTCTGGCCGGCGCTGACGCTCGCGGTCGCGGCGCTGGTGATCAAGCCATGGGTGTTCGACCGGATGCTGGAGCGGGAGAAGGAGGCGCATGACCTCTCGCGCCAGATCGGGGTGCGGCTGGGGCAGATCTCGGAGTTCTCGCTGCTGATCGCGATCGCCAGCTTCGAGAGCGGGCTGATCTCGGCATCGGCGAGTTACACGATCCAGGCGGCGACGATCATGACGTTCATCGGTTCTTCTTACTGGATCGTGATGCGGTATCCCACCCCGGTGGCGGTGTCGGAGCGGTTGCGGCGGGATTGAGGATGCGCGCGTGCGCTTCGCGCAAACGCGCTACGGTCTGCCGTAGCGGCCGGATGGGCAGGTCGGACTCCAGTCCGACAAGCGAAGCTCGATTCGGACTGGAGTCCGACCTACGCCGGATTGCGTGATCCGCCGGGCTACGGCACGTCACGGCGCCGATCATGTCTCGATCGGCACGATGTTGTCGGTGCGGCGCGGGACGCGCTGGCATTCGCTGAAAATGCGGGCGGTGCAGCGTTCGCAGATCGAACGTTCCAGGCGCTCGAAGATTTCCGCGATCGCGGTTTCCTTGTGCGCGAAGATGTGATCGCGGCCGAAGGCCTGCGCGTACCCGCTGCGGCGCAGGAACGCCATCTGCTCCAGACGCACGTCGCAGAGATAGAGCCCGCCACCCAGGGCCTCCAGCCGCCGCGCCTCGGAGACGAGCATCTGTGCGCCGGCACTATCGATGTAGCTGATATTGCTGCAGACGATGAGGATGTGCTTGCGCGCATCGGATCCCTCGGACAGGCGCCCAAGGGTCTCGGAGATCGGCTGGACCGAGCCGAAGAACAGGTGCCCGTCGATGCGCACGATCTTGAGCTGCGGGCACTCGGTCAGCGATTTGCGGCGCAGATTGGCGAAGCGCCGTTTGGGATTGTTCGGATCGGGCGCGAGGCTGAAGACGGACGGGTTCGCGGCGCGGTTCAGGAACAGGACCAGCGACAGCAATACGCCGGCCAGCACCGCGAAGGCGAGATCGACCAGCAGGGCCGTGAAGAACGTGACCAGCAGCACGGTCGTATCCTGGACGCTGGAGCGCCAGATCTCGCGGATATGGCGCTGGTCGATCAGGTTCCATGCGACCAGCAGGATCATGCCGCCCATCGCGGCGGTCGGCAGATACGCGGCCAGCGGCCCGACACCGAACAGGATCAGCATGAGGAAGGCGGCCGAGAACAGCGCGGACAGCGGCGTTCGGCCACCGGCCTCGTAGTTGATCCCGGAGCGCGTGAACGAGCCGGAACTGGCGTAGCAGGAGGTGAACGCGCCGACGACGTTCGACAGCCCCTGGCCGATGAATTCCTGATTGCCGTCGATGCGCTGCTGCGAACGCATCGCGATGGCACGGCCGATGGAGACCGCCTCGATCAACCCGAGCAGGGCCACCGCCAGGGCCTGCGGGGCGAGGTCGCGCAGGATCGCGAGATCCAGCACCGGCAGGCTGAGCTGGGGAATGCCGCTGGGCAGGCTGCCGATGACATCGACACCGTGTTCCGAGGCGTTGAGCCCGTAACCGGCGAGGCCGCCCGCGAGCATCGCCAGCAGCAGGTACGGCCATTTCGGACGGATCATGCGCACGCCGAGGGCCACGACGAGACTCGCCGCCGCGATGATGACCACCCGCGGCTGCACGGCCTGCAGATGGGTCAGGGCGTAGTACCAGACTTCCAGGAAACTGCCGCCGCGCGGGATATCGAGGCCGAGTACGTGCCGCAGCTGGCTGGTGACGACGAGGATGGCCGCGCTCGCGGTGAAGCCGGTAATCACCGCGGGCGAGACGAAGTTGACCAGCGTCCCGAGACGGGCGAGACCGAACCCGAACTGGTACAGCCCGGCGAGCAGCGTGAGGGTGAGCGCCAGCGAGATGTACATCTCGGTCCCGGGCTCCGCGAGCGGTGCCAGGGTCGAGAAGACCATGATCGACAGGGCCAGCGTCGGCCCGGAAATCAGATGCCAGGAGGAGCCGAACAGCGCGGCGATGATCGCGGGCACGATCGCGGTGTAGAGGCCGTACTGCGGCGGCAGGCCGGCAAGCAGCGCGAAGGCGACGCCCTGGGGCAGGACGACCACGGCATTGGTCAGGCCGGACCAGGCATCGGCCCGCGCCGTGGCCTTGTCCACCCGCGGCCACCAGCGCATGAACGGCAACAGGCGACGCCACTGGAGCGCGCGCTGAATCATGCCGATCTCCATGCTGCGACGTTGGCGGCCATGCCTCTCCCCGCGGTGTACAGCCCGATTATGCCGTTTTGTGCCGTCTTACGCGCGGCAGCGGTCGGCCACGGTTGCCTGATCCGTCGCGGTCCCCGACAATCATGCGCTGTCGCGGCCACCGCCGCGGCGGATTGAATGCCACGAATGTCTCCCCGCGAACAATATGAACGTGCGCTCGCCGACGGCACGCTCGCGCACGACCCGGCGCAGGCCGAGGCGATCGAGCGCCTGGACGACCTCCATGCGCGCCTGATCGCCGACGGCCGTCGGCGTGGCGGTCTGCGCGCACGCCTCGGGCGCGCGTTCGGTCGTCGCCACGAACCGATCCGTGGCATCTACCTCCACGGCGGTGTCGGCACCGGCAAGACCCACCTGTTCGATCTGTTCTACGACGCGCTGCCGTTCGAGGACAAACTGCGCCTGCACTTCCACCGCTTCATGTTCCTCGTTCACGAGCAGCTGCGCGAACTCGGTGACCGTGAATCGCCGCTGGAGGAGGTCGCCGACCATTTCGCCGCGCGCGCCCGCGTGCTCTGCCTCGACGAGATGCACGTCAACGACATCACCGACGCGATGATGATGACGGGGCTGCTGCGCGGGTTGTTCACGCGCGGCGTAACCCTGGTGACGACCTCGAACGTGCCGCCGGACGATCTGTATGCCGACGGGCTGCAGCGCGAGCAGTTCCTGCCGGCGATTGAACTGCTGAAACGGCACACGGAACTCGTGCGCGTCGACGGCGGCACCGACTGGCGCCTGCGCAATCTCGGCGATGCGAACCACTGGATCGTGCCGCATGACCGCGAGGCGGACATGCAGCTCGTGAACGTATTCGAGCGCTCGGTGGCCGTGAACCGCCGCAAGCGCGACTGGGTGACGATCAACGGCCGGCGGATCACGGTCGTGTACTGGGCGGATGGTGTCGTCTGGTTCGACTTCCTGTCGCTGTGCCGCGGGGCGCGTTCATCGAACGACTATCTCGAGATCGCGCGCTTCTTCCATACCGTGCTGCTGCGGCGCATTCCGGTCATGGGCGATCACGACGATGACGCCGCCCGGCGCTTCATCAACCTGATCGACACGCTCTACGACCGCAACGTGCGCCTGTTCGCCTCCGCCGACGCGGCACCGGAATCGCTCTACACCGGCGACCGCCTCGCCTTCGAATTCCAGCGCACCGCCAGTCGGCTGCGCGAGATGCAGACGCACGAGTACATTGCGTTGCCGCATCTGGCGTGAGGTTGGATGTGCCTGTGGCCGGATCGGGTGGGTCGGGGTTTTCCGGCGTTGTCCGTGGTTCTCGCCAAGGCGCGGGGAGAAAACCACGTAGGCCGGTTTTGCGCGGTCCGCGGTGGTCGATACCGGGCAGGGCATATCACCGCGCAATGCCGGCATTCCCCGGCGTGATGTGCCGCTGCACGTCCGAGAGGCGACGGGCGCCGGGGAAAACCGGCCTACGATTGACCTTGGCACCGGTTCGTCGATCAAAGGCCCGCGTGTCCTCGATTACTCCAGGTTCTGCACCTGCTCCCTCATCTGCTCGATGAGGACCTTCAACTCGACGCTGGCCTGCGAGCGTTCGGCGTCGGCGGATTTCGAGCCGAGGGTGTTGGCCTCGCGGTTGAGTTCCTGCATCAGGAAATCCAGCCGCCGGCCGACCGGTTCCTCGCTGTCGAGCGCGTCGCGGATCGCGTCGATGTGGGTGTCGAGGCGGTCGAGTTCCTCGCTGACATCGAGCTTCTGCAACTGATACGCCAGCTCCTGCTCCATGCGCCCCTCGTCGACATCGACCTCCAGCGAGCGCAGGCGCTCCAGCAGCCGTTCGCGCAGGCGTTCGCCGACGCGGTCGGCATGCCGGCGCTCCTCGGCCACCAGCTCGGACACGCGTTCGCACCGGTCGAGCAGCAGCGACTTCAGGCGCCGCCCCTCTTCCGCGCGCGTCGCCGCGAGATCGTCCAGCGCACTGTCGAGCAGATCGAGCACGGGCTCGCTCAGCGCCTCGCGGTCCGGCTCCGGCGAACGCACGACGCCGGGATAGCGCAGCAGGTCGAGGGAATAGAGCCGGTCCGGATTCGTGATGTAGGCATCGATGGTGTGGCAGGCGTCGACCAGCGCGGAGACGAGCGCCTCATCGACCTCGATCGAATCGGCCTGGTCCGCCGGGGTGAAGCGAAGCATGCACTCGACCCGCCCGCGGCCGACGGCGCCACCGACGCGCTCGCGCACATCCGGTTCGAGCGCGCGCAGCATCTCGGGCAGACGCGGCTGCACGTCGAGATAGCGGTGATTCACCGCGCGCAGTTCCCAGGTGAACGTACCGGCCTCGGTCGCGGTCTCGCGCACGGCGTAAGCGGTCATGCTGGCGGGCATCGGCACATCTCCGGAAGCAATACAACGCATTATGCCCGCGCGGCGGGGAAGCCGACCACCACAATGCCGGATGGCATGGAATCAGTCCAGTTCGTTCGGAACGGTATAGCCTGAAAAGGCGCCTCTCGCCAAGACGCGGAGTGCGCCAAGCCTCCCGCCCGGCAAATCAGTCTCTGCGCGCTCCGCGGCTCTGCGTGAACCCGCCTTTTCTTTTTCCTGGCGCACTTGGCGCCTTGGCGAGAACCGCTTTCACTGCACAGGACCCAACACCCGCACCCCGCCCGCATCGCGTACAATGCCGGCCCCATTTGGTTTTCCGGAGAAGTGCATGCGCCCAAGCGGCCGCAACCCCGATCAGATCCGTCCCGTCGGCATCACCCGCAATTTCACGAAGCACGCGGAGGGTTCCGTGCTGGTCGAGTTTGGCGACACGCAGGTGATCTGCACGGCCAGTGTCGACGAGACCGTGCCGCGCTTCCTGCGCAACAAGGGCCGCGGCTGGGTGACCGCCGAGTACGGCATGCTCCCGCGCGCGACCGGCAGCCGCTCCAACCGCGAGGCGACGAGCGGGAAACAGGGCGGCCGCACGGTCGAGATCCAGCGCCTGATCGGCCGCTCGCTGCGCGCCGCCGTGGACATGGATGCCCTGGGCGAGCGCACGGTCCAGATCGACTGCGACGTGATCCAGGCCGATGGCGGCACGCGCACGGCCTCGATCACCGGCGCCTTCGTCGCGCTGAGCGATGCGATGGAGACGCTCGTGAAGGCGAAGAAGATCCGCACGAATCCGCTGCACGGGATGATCGCGTCGGTTTCCGTCGGCATCGTCGACGGTGAGGCGGTGGTCGATCTCGATTACGCCGAGGACTCGACCGCCGAGACGGACATGAACGTGGTGATGAACGACCAGGGCGCCTTCATCGAGGTCCAGGGCACGGCCGAGGGCCACGCCTTCCGCCGCGAGGAACTCGACGCGATGCTGAATCTGGCCACCAGCGGCATCGGCGAACTCATCAGCGCGCAGCGGCAGGCGCTGGCTGCATGAGCCGGGTCGTCCTCGCCAGCGGCAACGCGGGCAAGCTGCGCGAGTTCGCGGCCATGCTCGCGGATGCCGGCATCGAACTCGTGCCGCAATCGGACTTCGCCGTCAGCGCGCCGCCCGAGACGGCGGTGACGTTCGTCGAGAACGCGCTCACCAAGGCCCGCCACGCGGCCGGTGAAACCGGGCTCGCGGCCATCGCCGACGACTCGGGCCTGGAGGTCGACGCACTCGGCGGCGCGCCCGGCGTCCATTCGGCCCGGTTCGCCGGCGCGCATGGCGACGACCGCGAGAACAACGCACGCCTGCTGGGCGAGCTCGACGGCGTACCCGCCGAACGGCGCACGGCGCGGTACCGGGCGGTACTGGTCTATCTCCGCGCGCCGGACGATCCGGCCCCGATCGTGGCCGAGGGCACCTGGGAAGGCCGCATCGCCGCCGCTCCGCGCGGTGACGGGGGCTTCGGCTATGATCCACTGTTCGAGCTGGCCGACGGGCGTACCGCCGCGGAGCTGCCGGCCGAAGAGAAGAACCTGCTGAGCCACCGCGGCAAGGCGCTGGCCGAACTGCGGCGACGGCTGGATGCACAGCGGGACCGAAGCGGCGACAGCTGACCGCCAGGCAGCCACGCCGCAGGCGCGGACAATACTCGGCGGCTAGCGGCCCGACGCGGAAGTTTCATCCTTACGACTGCTTAATCCGAGTGATTCTTTCGTTTCATGGCGACTTCTCGGGAATGATCTGCCCGGGATGTTGCCGAATCGGAGTTTTTGCGCTTAAGTAACGCTCAGGCGTGGGCCGGGCGTCGTAGAGGCGGGGCCGACCATGCCCTCCTTCGCACCCCGGGAACGCAATGAATCGCCTCGACCTCACGCGCCACGGCATCGGTTCGGCCGCCATTCTGCGCAACGCCACACCGACGGAACTCTACGAACACGCGCTGGCGCATGAGACCGGCACCGCGGTCGCCGACAGCGGCGCACTGATCGCGTTTTCCGGCGAACGCACCGGGCGCAGCCCGCGCGACAAGCGCATCGTCGATCGCCCGGAGATACATGACGAGGTCTGGTGGGGCGAGGTCAACGTCGGTCTCGACCCCGACTCGTTCGAGCGCCTGCGGACACACGCCGCCGCGCATCTGGACAGTCTCGACCACGTGCATGTGGTCGACGGCTTCGCCGGCTGGGACCCCCGTTACCGGGCCCGCATCCGCGTGATCTGCGAACGCGCCTACCACGCGCTGTTCATGCGCAATCTGCTGATCCGGCCGACGGCCGAGGAACTCGAGGACTTCGGCGAACCGGACTACGTGATCTACAACGCGGGCGCGATCCCGGCCCCGGACGGGATCCCCGGCGTGAACCCGCCCACGAGCGTGAGCCTGTGTCTCACCACCGGCGTCATGGTCATCCTCGGCACCGAATACGCCGGCGAGATGAAGAAGGGCGTGTTCACGATCATGAACCACCGCATGCCGCGCGAGGGCGTGCTGCCCATGCACTGCTCGGCGACCGCCGGACCGCAGGGCGACGTGTCGGTGTTTTTCGGGCTCTCGGGGACCGGGAAGACGACCCTGTCCGCCGACCCGAAACGCGAGCTCATCGGCGACGACGAGCACTGCTGGACGGACCAGGGCGTCTTCAATATCGAGGGCGGGTGTTACGCCAAGGCCATCAACCTGTCCGCCGAGGCCGAGCCCGAGATCTACGGCGCCATCCAGCACGGCGCGGTGCTGGAAAATGTCGTCCACGATGCCGAGACCGGCGCGGTCGATTTCGACGATGCATCGATCACGGCGAACACGCGCTGCGCCTATCCGATCGAACACATCCCGAACGCGCGGGTCCCCGGCACCGCCGGCAGCCCCGACAACGTGATCTTCCTGACCTGCGATGCCTTCAGCGTGCTGCCGCCGGTGAGCCGGCTGACGCCCGAACAGGCGATGTACCACTTCATCAGCGGCTACACGGCCAAGGTGGCGGGCACCGAGATGGGCGTCACCGAACCGGAGGCGACCTTCTCCGCCTGTTTCGGCGCCCCGTTCCTGGTGTGGCATCCGGGCGTGTATGCCGATCTGCTGGCGGAGCGCATCCGCCGGCACGGCGCCACGGTCTGGCTGGTGAATACCGGCTGGATCGGCGGACCGTACGGCGTCGGCCAGCGCATGAAACTCGGCCACACGCGCGCCATCATCGACGCCATCCATGACGGCTCGCTGGCGCAGGCGGAGACCGTTACCGAGCCGGTCTTCGGCCTGGCCGTGCCGACGAGCTGTCCCGGCGTACCCGATGAACTGCTGATGCCGGAGTCGACCTGGTCCGACCCGGCCGCGTATCGCGAAGCGGCCGCCGATCTGGCGGCCCGTTTCGAGGCCAACTTCGAGGCCTACCGCAGCGGCGTCGAACCCGAAGTCGTCGCGGCGGGACCGCGGGCGGCGTAGGCGCGGGAGTTCCCGGGCGACGGGAAACTGCCTGGGTCACATCAAGCCGACACCCGTGGCCGGGACGCATCCGAAATCGGGGAGCGGCGATGGACCGATTCGGCCTTGTCTCGTTGGGTTTCCTTCGTCAACCCAACCTACGTTTGCCCCTCAGGACCGTAGGTTGGGTTGAGCGAAGCGATACCCAACGGGACAAGGCTCAGCGTTGCAACACGCCCGCCATCGCCTCGCCGAGATCCGACGGGCGTTCGCAGACGGTGACGCCGCAGCCGCGGAGGATCTCGGCCTTCTCGGCGGCGCTCTCGCCGGCGCCGGAGACGATCGCGCCGGCGTGGCCCATGGTGCGGCCCTTCGGTGCGGTCAGGCCGGCGATGAAGGCGACGACCGGCTTGCTCATGTGATCGCGCGCGTACTCGCCCGCCTCGGCCTCCTGCGGGCCGCCGATCTCGCCGATCATCATCACGGCGTCGGTCTCCGGGTCGTTCTCGAAGCGCTCGAGAATGCGCCGGAACGAGCAGCCGTTGATCGGATCGCCGCCGATACCCACCGACGTCGAGATGCCGATGCCGCGTTCCTTGAGCTGGCTCGCGGCCTCGTAGCCGAGCGTGCCCGAACGCGCCACGACACCGACCCGGCCGGGCAGGTAGATGTGACCGGGCATGATGCCGAGCATCGATTTGCCGGGGCTGATGGTGCCGGCGCAGTTGGGGCCGGTGAGGATCATGCGCCGCTCCTCGGGGAACTGCTTGAGGTAGCGTTTGACGCGCATCATGTCCTGCGCCGGGATGCCGTCGGTGATGGCCACGCAGTAGTGGATACCGGCATCGGCGGCCTCGCAGATGGAGTCCGCGGCGTAACCGGGCGGTACGAACACGATGCTCGCGGTCGCGCCGGTCTCGCGGACGGCATCTTTCATGGTGTTGAACACCGGCCGGTCGAGAGCCGTCTGCCCACCCTTGCCGGGGGTGACGCCGCCCACCACATTGGTGCCGTACTCCATCATTTCCTGCGCGTGAAAGCTGCCGATGCGGCCGGTGAAGCCCTGCACCAGCACCTTCGTGGTTTCGTCGATCAGGATCGCCATGGTCTTCTCGAATTCCCTCGTCAGTCGGTTCAGGCGGCTTCGTTGCGGGCGGCCACGACGCGCTCGGCGGCCTCGGCCAGCGTGTCGGCGGTGACGATCGGGTAGCCGCTGTCCTTCAGGATCTGCTTGCCCTGTTCGACATTGGTCCCGGACAGCCGCACCACCAGCGGCACGTTGAGCTCGATCTCGCCCAGCGCCTGGACGATGCCCTCGGCGACCCAGTCGCAGCGGTTGATGCCGGCATAGATGTTCACGAGCATCGCCTTGACGTTGTCGTCCGACAGCACGAGGCGGAAGGCGTTGGCCACGCGCTCGGGCGAGGCACCGCCGCCGATGTCGAGGAAGTTGGCCGGCTCGCCGCCGCAGTGCTTGATCATGTCCATGGTCGCCATGGCGAGCCCGGCGCCGTTGATCATGCAGCCGATGTCGCCCTGCAGGCCGACGTAGGACAGCCCCTGGTCGGCCGCCTCGGTCTCGCGCGGGTCTTCCTGACCGCGGTCGCGCAGCTCGGAGATCGCCGGTTGGCGGAACAGGGCGTTGTCGTCGAAGCCGAGCTTGGCGTCGAGGGCCCGCAGGCGGCCGGTGTGGGTGATGACCAGCGGGTTGATCTCGACCAGCGTCGCGTCGTAATCGCGCATGACCCGGTAGGCGCCGCGGAAGGTCTTGACGGCGTCGGCGAGCTGCGACGCCTGGAGGCCGAGCTTGAAGGCGAGTTCGCGCGCCTGGAAGTCGAGCAGGCCGATGGCCGGGTCGACCAGCTCGCGCAGGATGGCGTCGGGGTTGTCGCGCGCGACGTCCTCGATCTCCATGCCGCCTTCCGTGGAGGCGACGACGACGACCTGCTCGGAGGCGCGATCGAGCACCATCGCCACGTAGAGTTCGCGATCGATCTGGGTCGCGGACTCGACGTAGACCGCGGTGCAGATCTTGCCCTCCGGACCGGTCTGGCTGGTGATCAGCCGCTTGCCGAGCAGCTCGTTGGCCGCGTCGCGGACCTCCTGGTCGCTCGTGCAGATTTTCACGCCGCCGGCCTTGCCGCGGGCGCCGGAATGGATCTGCGCCTTCACGACCCAGCGCTCACCACTGATCTCGTGCTGCAGGTAGGCGGCTTCCTCCGCCGAATGCGCCACACCGCCATTGGGGATGGGAACGCCGGCCTTCGCCAGCAGCTGTTTCGCCTGGTACTCGTGGATATCCACAGTTTCAGCCTCGTTTCTTCAGATGGGGGTCGGGGATCACTTGTTCGCGATGGCGTCGGCCGTGCGCACCACGTTCTCGGCCATGCGCGCGGACGCGGCGTCGATCATCTTGCCGTCGAGCTGCGCCGCGCCACGGCCGGCCCGCTGCGCCTCGTCGAGCGCATCCAGGATGGCGCGGGCACGGGCGACTTCGGTGTCCGGCGGGGAGAACACGTCATTGGCGAGTTCGATCTGCGAGGGGTGGATGGCCCACTTGCCCTCGATCCCGAGCGCGGCGCCTCGCTTCGCGGAGGCAACGAAACCGTCGGTATCATTGAAATCGCCGTAGGGACCATCGATCGGCCGCAGCCCGTAGGCACGGCACGCGACCGTCATGCGCGACAGCGCCATATGCCACTGATCGCCCGGGTAATCCGGCGTCAGGCCGCCGATGGAAACGGTGCGGGCACGGCAACTGGCGGCGTAGTCGGCGACGCCGAAGTGCATCGCCTCGAGGCGCGGGCTCGCCTGGGCGATCGCCTCGACGTTGGCCATGCCGAGCGCGGTCTCGATCAGCACCTCGAGGCCGATGCGGTGCTCGATGCCCATGGCCTGCTCGATCTGGGTGACCAGGGCATCGATCAGGTAGACATCGGACGGCGTGCCGACCTTCGGGATCAGGATGGTGTCGAGCCGGTGACCCGCCTGTTCGACCACTTCGACCACGTCGCGATACATATAGTGCGTGTCGATGCCGTTGATCCGGATCGAGGTGGTCTTGCCGTGGCCGGCCCAGTCGAGGTCGTTCAGGGCCTGGATGATGTTGGCGCGGGCCGGGACCTTGTCGTCCGGCGCGACCGCGTCCTCGAGGTCGAGGAAGACATAGTCGGCGGCGCCGGTCAGCGCCTTCTCGAACAGCTTGACGTTGGAACCCGGAACGGCGAGTTCGCTGCGCTGCAGACGCGGCCGCGCCGGCGCGTACTGGGTATGACTCATGGCTGGAAGGATCCCTCCTGCTGCTGGTTGACCTGCAAATGACGAACGACCGGCCGAAACGATACGCGGCGCCTCGGCGCCGCCATGGCGACCGCCGATATCGATTGCGCACCAGATAAAAAACCGGCGGAACCGGGTCGAACGAGAAAGATTATCAACCTAGCACGCGCTCATGGGCGCGTAAACGCCGTCACGTCCCGGTGACGCGGGAGAAGAAGATTCGGGCGCGAGAACGACAGTGGCGCACGAATCCGGCCGACCACACGAGCACGGACGGGTGTAGGTCGGACTTCCAGTCCGACACGCCAAAGGCTTCGACCTGTCGGACTGGAAGTCCGACCCACACCCGTGTCACGCCCGACGCATCATGGGCGAACGCTCCGCGCCTCCGCGCGAACCGCCTCGCCCGGCACACTTCGCTGAACCTTACTTGAGGCGCGCCAGGTCTTCCTCGACCGCGGCCAGCGAGGTCTCGAACTCGCCACGTTCGCGCTCGTTCAGTTCCAGTTCGACGATCTCGTCGAGCCCGTTGCGGTTCAGGATCGACGGCACGCCCATCGCGCAGTTCGAGTGGCCGTACTCGCCGTCGAGGATCGCCACGCAGGGCAGCACCCGGCCGCGGTTGTTGACCACGGACTCGACCATCTCGACGGTCGATGCGCCGGGGGCGAGATAGGCGCTGGAGTTCTCGCGCAGCTGCAGGACCTCGGCGCCGCCCTTGCGGGTGCGGTCGATGATCTCGTCGATCTTCGCCTGGTCGAGGAAGTTCTCGACCGGGATGCCGTTGACCGTGGTGTAGCGCATCATCGGCACCATCTGATCGCCGTGGCCACCCAGCACCATGGCGTCGATATCGGCCATCGAGCGCCCGGTCGCCTCCGCCAGGAACCAGGCCATGCGCGAGGAGTCGAGCACGCCCGCCTGGCCGAACACGCGATTGCGCGGCCAGCCGGTGCGCTGCCAGGCGCGATAGGTCATGACATCGACCGGGTTCGCGACCACGATCATCATCGCGTTCGGCGCGTGCTCGGCCGCCGCGTCGGCGATCTGGTCCATGATGGCGATGTTCTTGTCGAGCAGATCCGAGCGGCTCATGCCGGGTTTGCGCGGCAGACCGGCGGTCACGATGATCAGGTCGCTGTCCTTGAGGTCGGCGTAGTCGGACGAACCCCACACGCGCGTGTCGGAGCCGAACACCGGCGCCGACTCGGCGATATCGAGCGCCACACCCTTCGCCGGGCCCTCGGCGATGTCGATGACCGCCACCTCACGGCAGAGGTTCTGCTGCATCAGGTACAGCGCCGCCGACTCACCGACGCGCCCTGCACCGCCTACGACCGCAATCTTGTCCATCCTGTACTCTCCGGTTGGCGGGCGCGGGCGGCACGACCGGGCCCTGCCGCGCCCTGGATCTGAAAATGTCGGGCGCTATTGTACGCCTTCGACCGAATGGTCCAAGGCGCGGGCCCACAGGAATACCGTAGGTTGGGTTGACGGAGGAAACCCAACGGGTCGAGCGATCGGGCGGTCACCACGTCGAACCGTGTCCAGGGTGCGTGCCTCGACCCGTTGGGTTTCCTTCGTCAACCCAACCTACGCGATATGCGAGCGGTCTCGACGCCTCCCGCCGCCCAAGGTGAGCCCGAGCCCGGCGGGCTGCTAACATCATGGCTCCGCAATCGCGCGCGCCCCGAACCGGAGACCGACATGACGCAACTGCCGAGCGAGCCATTCCGCGCCTTCCGCCTCCGCGAGGACGGAAACGGCGGTGAGCTGACCACGCTGTCGCTGGACGACCTCAACGCCGGCGACGTGACCATCCGGGCCGAGTATTCCTCCGTGAACTACAAGGACGCGCTCGCCGGAACCGGCCGCGGCAAGATCGCGCGGCGGTTGCCGCTGGTGGGCGGCATCGACGTCGCCGGCACGGTCGTGGAGAGCGCCGGCGGTTTCAGCGCCGGCGACCCGGTGCTGGTGACCGGCTGCGGCCTGTCGGAAGACCACGACGGCGGCTATGCCGAATACGTGCGCGTACCCGCCGATTTCGTCATCCCCCTGCCCGGGGACTTCGACGCCTTCACGGCGATGACGCTCGGCACCGCCGGCTTTACCGCGGCGCTGGCCCTGCAGCGGCTGGAGGAGAATGGGCTGACGCCGGACGCCGGGCCGATCGTCGTCACCGGTGCGACCGGCGGGGTCGGCAGCATCGCGGTCGATCTCCTGGCGGGCCAGGGCTACGAGGTGGTGGCCGTGAGCGGGAAACCCGACGCGGAGGGCTGGCTCAAGGAACTGGGCGCTGCGCGCGTGATTGACCGCGACGCGCTGACGACGAAAGGCCGCCCGCTGGAAAAAGCGGCGTGGGGCGGCGCGGTGGACAACGTCGGCGGCGCCATGCTCGGGGAACTGCTGCGCACGACGGCGCCCTGGGGCAGTATCGCGAGCATCGGCCTGGCCGGCGGCCACGAACTCGACACCACCGTGATGCCGTTCATCCTGCGCGGGGTCAGCCTGCTCGGCATCACCTCCGCCAACTGCCCGCGCGAGCGGCGCGAGCGCGGCTGGGCGCGGCTCGGTTCCGACTGGAAACCACGCCATCTGGACGCGATCCGGGCGGGGACCGTCGGTCTCGACGGTCTCGGTGACGTGTTCGAACGGATGCTCGCCGGCGAGACCCGTGGCCGCACGGTGGTGCGGATCACCGACTGATCCGCGCGGCGACCCGGGCGACCGGGAGTCACGCCTGACGGCTGCATGCCGTAGCCCGGATGGAGCCGAAGGCGGAATCCGGGAGTCGAGCGCAAAGCGCCGAATGGGTTGATCTTCCTGGCACCGCGAACCGCGTCGGTCGAATACGGCCCCACCCCGGATTCCGGCTTCGCCTTCATCCGGGCTACGGGGCTATACAGGGGGCATGCCCGTTCCGCTCGATCCGCCCGGTCAGATCGGCCCGGCGACGGGGAACGGCATCTGCAGGCCGAGCGCCACGAGCGCGGCCACGATCAGCGTCTGCAGGATCACCGCGACCACGGCGATACCCACGGCCGCCACGAACGAGGTGCCGAGCACCAGGGCGTACACGACGCAGGCACCGACGAGCGCCAGTACGAGCCCGATCAACGCGTCACCGGTCAGGGCGAGCGCCATCTGCGCCGCGACCGTCGCGAGGACCACCGCCGCCAGCGCGTGCAGGAAACCGGACCGCCGCGCGCGGGCCCATTTGGCGGCGATCATCACCGGCACGACGGTGATCGCGATCAGCAGGACGACAAAACCGATTACGTAGAGCGTTTCCATCGGGAGACTCCGTGGCGGACCGGGCCGTGGTTCGCATCCGCGGCGTCCCGGTCAGGCGGTCGTGGGTGTATTTCGGGAGGCCGATTCTGCGGTCGGCTCGGCGACCACACAACAGTTGCGCCCGGCGCGCTTGGCGGCATAGAGCGCCTTGTCGGCGCGCAGCACCCATTCCTCGCCATCCACCAGCCCGGCGTCCCAGGGGGCGACGCCGATGCTCACGGTGAGACCGGCGAAGTCGCTGTCGGCACGACCGATGCGCGCGCGCAGACGCTCGGCGGCGGCAAACGCCCGCTCCGGATCGATCTCCGGCAGCAGAACGCCGAATTCCTCACCACCGTAGCGCGCGATGCGGTCTTCCCGGCGACATTCGGCCCGCAGCACGCGCGCGACATGGCGGATCGCCGCGTCGCCTTCAAGGTGTCCCCAGGTGTCGTTGTAATCCTTGAAGCGATCGATATCGATCAGCAGCAGCGCCGCCTGCCCACCATGGCGCTGAAGCTGGGCGAACTCCGCCTCGACCCCTTCATCCCAGAGCAGACGATTGTAGAGGCCGGACAGACTGTCCGTTCGGCTGAGGCGCTCGAACTCCCGCCGCTGGCGGGCGAGGCGGCGCGCCAGATCGTGCGTGGCCAGTCCGACCATCAGCGGATAGCCGATCAGCATCGGCAGGGTGGCGAGGAGCACGAACATCGAGACCTCCGGATTGACCGCGGCGCCGACCAGCAACGCGGTCACGCCGCCGCCCGCCAGCATCGCCACCAGTCCCCGCATGAACAGCCGCCAGCCACCGACGCCGATGTTGTCCATCGACAGCATCGAGGCCAGCACCACGCTCGGCAGCAGGCTGAACTGCATCAGCACGATCCACACGCCCCCAAGCAGGGAGTCCAGCAGGAGATTGCGGGTTTCCGCGCGGTACGGGTCCTGGCTGCGCAGTGCGTGGAGCAGGGCGAGATGGGGCCAGGCGATGACGTAGACACCGAGCAGCGCCCAGGCCACGGGGTCGGCCCCGCGTTCGTGGAACACGGCGGCGACGCAGATGGCGCCAAGCGCCAGGCCGACCATGCGCGGCACGTAATTGTGGCGCGCCTGGCCGGCGCTCGTGCGGCGTGGACGCCGTGTCATGCGCGGACGGTCCGTTGTGAACGCGGTGGAGCATCCATGTCCTGCTATCCCCCGGCTGGTACGAAAGGAATATCCCCGGCCGCGCTGTCATGCCGACATGGGGCCGACGCGATCGACTGCGCGCAATGAAGCTCATAATGTAGTGAACTCGCGCCGCGACGCAAGTCGGCGCCTGCTATCATGCGACTGCTCGCGAACCGTGCCGGACCCCATGGAATTCCATTCGAACCCGCCGCTGACCCTTTATCTTCATCTGCCCTGGTGCGTGAAGAAGTGCCCGTACTGCGATTTCAACTCGCACGCGGCGCCGGACCGCATCCCGGTCGATGCGTATATCGACGCCCTGGCGGCGGACCTGGAACAGGAACTGCCGGAGATCTGGGGCCGGCCGCTGGAGGCGATCTTCATCGGCGGCGGCACGCCGAGCCTGTTCCCGCCGGAGGCGATCGACCGGCTGCTGGCGCGCGTGCGCATGTACCTGAACCCGGCGCCGGACATCGAGATCACGCTCGAGGCCAACCCGGGCACGGTCGAGGCGGACCGCTTCCGGGGGTTCCGCGAGGCCGGCGTCAATCGGCTCTCGCTCGGTATCCAGAGCTTCGACGACGCATCGCTCGCGGCGCTCGGGCGCATCCATGACGGGGCCGCCGCCCATGCCGCCGCGGAGACGGCGCTCGCGGCCGGCTTCGAGCGGATCAATCTCGACCTGATGTACGCGCTGCCGGGCCAGACGGTCGCCGGCGCCATGCACGACCTCGACACCGCGCTCGGACTCGGCGTCGGCCACGTCTCCTGGTATCAGCTCACGCTGGAGCCGAATACGGTGTTCTGGAGCCGGCCGCCGACGCTGCCGGACGAGGACGCCATCGCCGATATCGAGGACGCCGGCCATGCGCGCTTCGCCGCCGCCGGCTTCTCGCGCTACGAGATCTCGGCCTGGGCGCGCGACCGCGACCGCTGGTGCGAACACAACCTGAACTACTGGCTGTTCGGCGACTACCTCGGCATCGGTGCCGGCGCCCATGGCAAGCGCACGGTCCCCGCGCGCGGCGCGATCGAGCGCACCCACAAGGTCCGGGCACCGCAGGCGTATCTCGATCGCGCCCACGGCCCGGACCGCGTCGCGCAGACGCGCCGACTGTCGGCCGCCGATGCCGCGCTCGAATTCATGCTCAACGCGCTGCGCCTGCCGGACGGCTTCGCCGCCGCCGATTTCGACGCGCGCACCGGCGTACCGCTGCGCTGGCTGGAGCGCGCGCTCACCAGGGCGGAGGACGACGGCCTGATCGAACGCGCCGCCGGCCGCGTCCGGCCGACCGCCCACGGACTGGCCTTCCACAACGACCTCGTCGCCCGCATCGCGGCCGAGACCGAGACCTGGGGCGCCGGGCGCGAAGCGGCGCTGGATCTGCCGATCGTCGTGGAGTGAGCGTTTCGGTGGCGTAAAGGTCAAATTCGGGTTCTCGCCAAGGCGCCAAGCGCGCCAAGGGACGCAAAAAACAAGAAAGGCGGTCTCACGGCAGATCGCGGAGAAAAGCGGGGATATTGCTGGTGTAGGTCGGGCTTCCAGCCCGACACTCGGAGCCTTCGGCCTGTCGGGCTGGAAGCCCGACCTACAGAAGTCCCGTTCGCCGGATTTCCCGAGTTCCTGATCCCCGGTATTTGCTTTGACTTTCTCTGCGATCTCCGCGGCTCTGCGTGATATTGCCTTTCCTTGGCGCCCTTGGCGCCTTGGCGAGAACCCGAACCCACGCATCGGCAGGCGAAACGACCCGCGCTCTGCTACACGGGTAACGATAGGCCGGACCGCAAACCATGCTGGACGAACTCGACATCGACTGCCCCTACTGCGGCGCCCACTTCACGGCGCTGATCGAGCCCGACGACGCCGATTCCGACTATATTCAGGACTGTGAGATCTGCTGCCATCCGATCCACTTCCGCGTGCGGGACGATGGCGGTGGCGGTCTGCAGGTCGAGGTCGCGCGCGATGACGATTCCTGAATACCACCCGGTCCCCGGCGAGCTCTACGACACGTACGAACTGGCGATCCTGCGCCATCAGTGGCTGCGTCTCGGCTGGCGCGCGCCGCACGGCGAGCACCGCGTCGAAGCGGTCCTGCCGATCGACCTGCGGACCCGCCAGCGGGCCGAATATCTCGTCGTCGAAGACCTGCTCGGGCGGCGGCGTTTCCTGCGCCTTGACCGGATCGTCGGCGCGAGCGCGTTTTTCATGCACAGGCCGGAAACGGGCACGCACTGAGGACGGATCCGGGATCACGCCCGGCCGAATGCCGCCGCCTCACCGGAAAATCCTGCATAACCCGTTGAAATGAATAAAAACACACGACGGCGAAGGCGCGTGGACATCGCCCGCCGGGCATCCCCGTCCGCCCCCGGCAGACCGGGCCTTCCGATTTCATCCACAAAGTTATCCACAGGGTGCCGCTGTTGCCTGCAGTGCGTTAAGGCAGTAGAATGCGCTCCCTTTCGCCGAGCTACCTATCCGAGCGAGGACGGGCACGATGAAGCAAGGTATTCACCCCAATTACGAAGTAGTCAAGGTCACGTGCAGCTGTGGCAACAGCTTCGAGACCCGCTCGACGCTCGGCCACGACCTCCAGGTCGAGGTCTGCTCGAGCTGCCACCCGTTCTTCACGGGCAAGCAGAAGCTGATGGACACGGCCGGCCAGGTGGACAAGTTCCGCCGCCGCTACCAGCGCTGAGCCACAAGGCGCGGCCGCGGGCCGCATGCCAACGCATCGGGGCGCTCCTTGCGGGCGCCCTTTTGTTTGCGTGGACCACCGCCGCCGTCGCCACGACGTGCCCGGCGGCGCGCATCGACACGCGCGCGACGGTCGAGACCGTGTTCGACGGCGATACCGTGCGACTCGCCGATGGCCGCAGCGTGCGCCTCGTGGGGATCAACACCCCCGAGCTCGGCCGCGACGGCGCCCCCGATGAACCGCTTGCCCGCAGCGCCCGCCAGGCACTGATCGATCTGCTGGGCGATGACCGCTCCGTCGGCCTGGAAATCGCCCCCGAAGGCACGGACCACTACGATCGGCTCCTTGCCCACGTCCATACTGCCGATAGCCGTAATGTCACCGCCGCGCTGCTGGAACGGGGGCTTGGCTGGCATATCGCCGTCCCGCCCAACCTCGGCCATCTCGACTGCTATCGCCGCGCGGAACGCGTGGCCCGGCGCGACGAGCGCGGCGTGCACGGCGAGGCGGCGCTGGCCCCCGTCGCCGCCGAAGCACTCAACGCCGATGCCGGTGGCTTCACCCTCGTGACCGGCACCATCGAACGGGTCGGTACCAGCCGACGCGCGTATTGGCTCGATCTCGGTGGCCTGACCCTGCGGCTGGCGCGCGCCGATCTGCCATACTTCGAGGAAACCGATCCGCGCCGCTGGCACGGGCGCAGCCTGCGCGTACGCGGCTGGATCTACCGGGTCGATGGCCAGGCCCGAATGAACCTGGGCCACCCGGCCGCGGTCGAATGGATGGATACCCGGCAATGAACATGAACACCCCGAACCGATCCCGCTTGATCCGATTCGCCTGGATCGCGCCGCTGGCGCTCATCCTGCTGCTCGCGGGATGCGCGACCAACCCGGTCACGGGCGAGCGCGATTTCGTGCTGATGTCCGAGCAGCAGGAGCTCTCGCTCGGTGCCAGCAGTACCACAAGCAGTTGATGGATCAGCAGTACGACGTCTACGACGATCCCGAGCTGCAGGAATACATGTCGCGCCTCGGCCAGCGACTCGCCCGTCAGAGCCATCGCCCGGACATCGACTACACCTTCACGCTGGTCGACAGCCCGCAGGTGAACGCCTTCGCGCTGCCCGGCGGCTACATCTACATCACCCGCGGCATCATGGCGTACTTCAATTCCGAGGCCGAGTTCGCCGGCGTGCTCGGCCACGAACTCGGGCACGTCACGGCGCGCCACTCCGTCCGCCAGCAGAGTGCGGCGACCGCGAGCAGCATCGTCGGCAACATCCTGCTGGCCACCACGGATGCCGGGGCCGGGGCCGGCAATCTGTTCCAGACGGTCCAGCTCGCCGCGATCCGCGGCTACGGCCGCGAGCATGAACTGGAGGCCGACCGGCTGGGCGCGGAATACCTCGCGCGCACGGGCTATGACCCGGAAGAGATGCTGGGCGTGGTGCGCATCCTCGCCGACCAGGAAGACTACGAGCGCAAGCGCGCGGAAGCAGAGGGCCGTGAACCGAATGTCTATCACGGGATCTTCTCCACCCATCCGGACAACGACGCGCGGCTGCAGGAAGTGATCCGCGCCGCCAACAAATACGCCGCGGACGATCCGCGCCCGGCCGGACGCGAGGCGTATCTCAAGCGCATCGACGGCATGACGTACGGACCCGGCGCGAGCCAGGGCGCGGTCGTCGACCGCGAGTTCCTGCACCTGGAGCTCGATGCGGCGCTCGAGGCGCCGCCGGAATGGAAGATCGACAACCAGCCCCAGCGCGTCCTGTTCCGCGCCCCCGAGGATGAGGCCGCTCTGCAGGTCACGCTGGGCGAGAAGGACACCGATACGGCCCCGCGTCGTCTGCTCGAAGCGCGGATCGGCCAGGCCGAGCTCCAACGCGGTCGCCGCTTCGACGCGAACGGCCTGTCCGGCTATACCGGCGTGGTACAGGCGCGCACGCAGCAGGGACCACGGGTCCTGCGCCATACCGTGCTGATCAAGGACGGCCGGCCCTGGTTCTTTGTCGCCACCTCGCGCGACCCCGCCGAATTCGACCGCTTCGACGAGCGCTTCCTCGATATCGCCGGCAGCCTCTCATCGCTCACGGAAGCGCAGAAGCGCGCCGCGCAGCCCCTGCGGATCAAGGTCGTGCGGGCGGACGCGAATACCACCTACAAAGACCTGGCGCGCGGCGTGAACGGAGTCGAAGACGCCGCCAACCGCCTGCGCCTGCTCAACGGCGACTGGCCGGATGGGGAGCCGCGTAAGGGTGAGCTGGTGAAGACGTTGGTGCGGTGAAGGCGGCAGGGCCAAGGGCCAAGGGCCAAGGGCCAACAAGTATCGTAAAGCGAGCGAAGAATTTTTGCGGGAGCAAGCTTGCTCGCGATGGTGCTCAAACAGACGTAGGCCGGTTTTCCCCGGCGCCCATCGCCTTTCCGGCATGCACCGCCATCCGCCGCCGGGGAATGCCGGCATTGCGCGGTGACATGCCCCGGCCGGTATCCGCCGCCAAGGACCGCGCAAAACCGGCCTACGACTGGTTTTTCTTGGCGCCCTTGCGCCTTGGCGAGAACCGGTTTTTTTGCAGAAGTGAATAAACGCCCCGCAGGCGACACCGCTGGAGATCGATCGTGAGTGAAGACCGCATCTTTCTGGTCGATGCCAGCATCTACGTGTTCCGGTCGTGGCATGTGCTGCCGGATACGATCGTCGATGCCGACGGCGAGCCGGCCAACGCGGTGTATGGCTTCGCGGATTTCCTGCTGCAGTTGCTCGCCCGGAGCCGGCCGACGCATCTGGCGCTGGCATTCGACGAATCGCTCGCGTCGTCGGTGCGCAATGACCTGTTCCCGGACTACAAGGCGAACCGCGACCCGGCGCCCGACGAACTGCGCCGGCAGTTCGGGCTCTGCCGGGAGCTCGCGGCCGCGGCGGGGTTCGCCGGTTTCTCCAGCCCGCACTTCGAGGCCGACGACGTGATCGCCACGATCGCGGCGCGGATGCGCGCGCACGGCTTTCGCCACACGGTCGTCACCGGCGACAAGGATCTCGCGCAGCTCGTCCACGACGGCGACGAGTGGTGGGATTTCCAGCGCGAACGCCGGCTCGACCGTCATGGCGTCGAGAAGCACTTCGGCGTACGCCCGGATCAGATCGCGGACATGCTCGCCCTGGCCGGCGACAAGATCGACAACATCCCGGGCGTACCGGGCATCGGTCAGGCGACGGCGGTGCGGCTGCTGCGGCGCTGGGGCGATATCGACGGGATCTATGCCGCCCTCGAACAGGTCCCGACCATGCAGATCCGGGGCGCGAAACGCATCGCGGGCCTGCTGGCCGAACACGAACCCGCCGTACGCCTCGCGCGCCAGTTGACCGGTACGCTGGACACCGATGGCGTCCCCTCCGCTCCGGATGCGTATGTGCCCGTGGCGGCGGACATCGAGACCCTGGACGACTGCTTCGACCGGCTCGGCTTCGGGCCGGAGCGCCGCCGCCGCTGGTACGACGCGGTGGCCGTCCCCGTTGCGCCATGAGCCGGGTGATCCTCTTCAACAAACCGTTCGGGACCGTCTGCCGCTTCGGCCAGGAAGACGGCCGCTACACGCTCGGTGACTGGCTCGATATCCCGCGCGTGTATCCCGCCGGGCGCCTCGACCGCGACAGCGAGGGCCTGGTCGTGCTGACCGACGATGGCCGCCTGGCGCACCGCATCACGCACCCGAAGCGCAAACTGAGCAAGATGTATTGGGTCCAGGTCGAGGGCGCCCCGGATGCGCAGGCGCTGGCGACGCTGGGCCAGGGCGTCGCGCTGCGCGAAGCGACGACACGGCCGGCGCGCGTACGCTCGATGGACGCGCCCGAAAGCCTCTGGGAGCGCGATCCGCCCATCCGCTACCGCGCGAACATCCCGACGACCTGGCTGGAGCTCGAACTGCGCGAGGGTCGCAACCGCCAGGTCCGGCGCATGACCGCCGCCGTGGGCCATCCGACCCTGCGCCTCATCCGGGTCTCGGTCGGCCCCTGGGCAATCGGTACACTGCAGCCTGGCGAGTGGCGCGAGGCAACGATCCCGCCAGTGCTCGCCGCCAGCGGCAAACGCCAGCGCAAAGCCTGACAGGGCCATTACGCGCCAGCCCCGACCATCGCCCGCGGACCAACGGATATACAGCGTGCCCCGAACCCGCGACCACGGACAGCGACGGAAGCCGCCACCATTGCGGATCGGCATAGCCATCCTGGCGATCATGCTCGCCGCCGCGCCCACGGCGGCCGCGACCGAGATCGGCAGCGTCCGCGGGCGCATCGGCACCCTGTACGACTTCGACGGCATCGATGCCCGCTCGCTCGCCGTCACGCTGGAGCCCGACGACTGGCCCGCGATCTTCCGGCGCAACGGGGACATGCACTACGAGGTCGGCCTCCTGCGGCTGCCCCGCGTCGACCGCGGCGATGATCTCTACGGCCTGCACTTCGCACCGGCGTGGCATTTCACGCCGCGGGTGCTGGCACCGTATGCGTTCATCGAACTCGGGATCGGGGCGACGTGGGTGAGCGGGCGGCACATCCGTGCGCGCGATCTCGGCAGCCGCCTGCACTTCGTCAGCCACGCGCTGCTGGGATTCCGGCCCGATCGCGCCAGCCGCTGGCATGCCGGCCTGCGCATACGCCACACCTCGAACGCGGATCTGGTCAGCCCGAACCCGGGCTTCGATGTGATCCAGCTCGAATTCGGCTACCGGTTCGGCGCCGATTGAGCACCGCCGCTGCTACCATGCCCGCATGACCAGCGATGCCACCAGACATCCCTCCAGCGAGCCCCTCGAAGTCGGGCTCATCATCGTCGGCGACGAGATCCTCTCGGGCCGCCGCGCGGACCGTCACCTGTCCGCGACCATCGAGCGCCTGAACGCGCGGGGCATGGCCCTGGCCTGGGCGCGCTACGTCGGCGATGACCGCGCCCGTATCGCCGCCCTGCTGCGCGAGACCATGGCGACCGATGCACTGGTGTTCTGCTGCGGCGGCATCGGCGCCACCCCGGACGACGTCACCCGCCAGGCGGCGGGCGAGGCGGCGGACCGGGCGCTGGTGCGCCACGCCGAGGGCGAGGCCATCCTGCGCGAGCGCTTTGGCGACGACGCCACCGATTCGCGTCTGCGCATGGTCGACTTCCCGGCCGACGCCGAACTGATCCCCAACCCGGTCAACCGCGTCCCCGGCTTCCGGCTCCACCGCCACTGTTTCGTGCCGGGCTTCCCGAAGATGGCCTGGCCGATGATCGAGTGGGTGCTGGACACCCACTTCGCCGAACACGCGCGGGACCCGGCGGTCAGCCGCGCGGTCCGGGTCGATGCGAAGGAGAGCGATCTGATCCCGCTGCTGGAGGCACTGGGCGACGCCCATCCGGCCGTGCGCTTCTCCAGCCTGCCGGAGATGCGCGACGGCGGCGGCTACGTGGTCGAACTGGGTGTCTCCGGGCCCGCCGCCGAGGTCGAGACCGCGTTCGCCGCGCTTGAACAGCGCCTCGACACGGACGGTGTCCGCCGCAGCAACGCCTGAACCCGCGAGTCCGGATCGGATCGCCTTGCGAGCTCCCGGGTTCAGCGCTTCAATAGCTTCAGTGATGGCTGTCCTGGAGTGCCACTCGGCCATGTCGAAATCCGGAGTGACCCCGCACGGGGAATCGTTGCGCCGTGCAGTGCGGTGGCTCGGTGAACAGCCGGTCCGGGACGCGCGCACGCTGGAAGAGGCGGGGCAGCGCTTCGATCTGACGCCGCTCGAGGCAGATTTCCTGCGCCGCGAGTTCGGGCCATGGCCCGGTCGGCGGGACGGGTCCGTCGAGCATGACATGTGACCCCCTGTTCGCCTATGGAACCCTCCAGTTCGCCGAAATAATGGCTGCCGTGACGGGTCGCCCGATGCCCGGTACACCGGCCATACTCGACGGCTACGCGCGTTTCGCCATCCGCAACGAACCCTTCCCGGGCATCGTCCCGAGCCAACCGAATCGGGTCGAGGGTGTGCTGTACACCGACGTCACGCCCGCGGAGCGGCGGCGAATCGACATCTTCGAGGGCGCGCTATACCACCGCGAGACGGTCCGGGTCCGGTTGCCGGGCACGTGGATTGACGCGATCACCTACGTGATCCGTCCGCGTTGGCGCACTATCATGAGCACTGCCGGCTGGGATCCGAACGAATTCGCAGTCCACTGGCACGAAACCTACGTCGAACGCGTCACGAACGCGCGGCGGAGAGGTGAACTGGGATGATGGAGTGATCTATCGGCCGAGTGCATGGACCGGCACTCAACTCCCGCCAGACCCCGGCATGTGGCTACGTCGTCGAACTGGGGGTCTCCGGTCCCGCACCGGAAGTCGATGTCGCCTTTGCCGCCCTCGAGGACCGGCTTGAGGCGCATGGCATACACCGCATCAGCACCTGATCACCCGTACCCGACGCGTTACCGCCCCCCGCAAAAAGAACGCCCCGACCGGTCACCCGGTCGGGGCGCAGATACGCCTTGCGTCTCGGGCTGCCGTTCAGGCTCCCGCAGCTGCGTCCGCGTTACCCCGTTTCTTCACCTTGGGCGTCCGTGACGTCTTGCGCAGATCCTTCCTCACGTGACTCTTGTCGTAGCCGTTGAACAGATGGCCAATCAGCCCGCGGTCCAGATCCGAGGTGCCGAACAGCCAGTCCGAGATGGGGAACGTCAGATTCATGTTCCGCTCCATCATGATGGACTGATTGTGGTGCGCCTCGTGGTGTCGCCGGATCGTATTCACGAACGGGCAGTTGCGCACGAACCAGTTGTCATGGACATGGCAACTGAAATGGAACGCCTCGTAGAGGATGTACGTCCCCGTCGAGGTGCACATCAGGAGCCAGCCCACGTTCGGCGACAGCAGCCAGCCAAGCGCGAGTGCCGCAGGCGCGCTGACAATCATGAATACGCACAGGGCGTACGGAGGGAAGAACGTCACACGGAAGTCTTTATTGCTGTCCACCGTCATCTGTTCTTCGGTGAAGAATTGATGGTGCGCCAGCGTATGGCGGTCGTAGATCGCCCGCAGGAACGTGTTCTTCCAGGGACGGTGCATGACGTGGCGATGCAGGAACCACTCGAACAGATTACCGATGAAGGCAACCACCGGAATCGTCAGCCACTCCCACCATACGACGTTGGAGATGTTGGAGATGAAATAGTAGAGCCCACCAAAACCGATCAGATAGATCACGAATACATGGACCCAGCCGTTGTACCAGTCCGCGATCCGCGACCGGAAATCGGCGCGGAACTGAGCCTGGCGTTGTGCCTGGCGCTCTGACCTCATGACAAGGCCTCCTCTTGATGTAACAGCCTCACGTGCCGTCCGGCACGCTGGTTCATCTGATATATTAGATAGATATCACCGGCTGGTCAACGCCCGCCGGCACCCGAAGTCAACCCGTGGCCGCTTCCCGGTCGTCGTCTTCCCCCTGCTGGCTGGAGAAGATCGAGGTGTAGCCACCGCTCCAGTCCGGGGGAATCAGGCACGGACGCGGGTCGTGATGGGCCCAGCGCGCCGGCTTGCCCCGCACCATCGCCTGCGCATACTTCGACGGCAGGGGATTGGGCGTATAACCCATGGCGTCGGCGGCCGATAGGACGTTCAGCAGAAGGGGGCGCCCCTGGTCCGAGCGGTTGGGCTCGGAACCGTGAACGGTCCGGTAGTTATGGATCGTGAGCGAGCCGGCCGGACCGCACAGCATCTCAGCGCTGTCGAGCGGCAGCGTCGCCGCGTCCTCATCGGACAGCGCGCCGCGCCATTCGCCGTGCTCGTCGTAATGGTCGTAGAGCGGCCCTTCGTGGCTGCCCGGGATGACCTTCAGCGGGCCCTGATCCGGTCCACAGTCATTCAGATAGAGTCCGACCGTCAGCATCGCCGCGTTGGTATGGGGGAAAAACGGGCAATCCTGGTGCCATTTGACCTCGGTACCTCCCTGGGCCCATTTGAAGTTCAGCTTGGACTGGTAGAACTTGACGTCCGGCCCCAGCAGGTCGGCCATAATGTCACCGAGCGCCGAATCCGTGACGAAGTCCCAGAACACGGGATCCTGGTCATTGGGACTCGAAACCCGGCGGAGCCGGGGGTTGTCGGCCGTGTGATTCGGCTCCAGATCGAAGATCGCATCGGAACGGGTTACCCCGCAGGACATCTCGATCTGTCGCGCGATCGCCGCGTGCAGACGTTCGAGCCACTCCTCATTGATCGCCTTTTCGACCAGGATATAGCCGTTGTTGAAATAGGATTCGCGCTGCTCCTGGGTCAGCACCCTGGCGGGGTGCGAGAGAATCTGTTCGGGCGTCATGTCCACCTCCGGGGCGCGTAGTCGCCGAATCTAATATATCAGTTGGCTATCAGCTACGCCACACGCCGGAGCCAGGACCGTTCACACGGACGTGTGCCCGGCTGCCCAGCGTGGCTCGTGGGCCGGCTGGCGGGCGGCCCGTCAGAATCCGAGCAGTTGGTCCGGCAGCCAGAGCGCCAGTTCCGGGAACGCCATCACGAGCGCGAGACAGATCAACTGCGCGACCAGGAACGGGGCTACGCCGCGATACATGTCGATCAATGTGATCTCCGGCGGCGCGATGCCGCGCAGGTAGAAGATCGACGGCGCCATCGGCGGCGTAAGGTAACTGGTCTGCACCATGATCAGCACCAGCATGGAGAACCATACGGGATCGAAGCCGGATGCCTCGACGAAGGGCATGAAGATAGGCACGAAAATCAGGAGGATCGATATCCACTCGAGGAAAAATCCGGCGATGAATATCAGCCCGAGGAAGAGGAAAATCAGCCCCCAGGGGCCGAAGTTGGTCGCCGCCAGTAGACTCTCGACCACCGCAATCCCGCCCGAGGCGACGAACACTCCCGTGAACATCGAGCCAGCCAGCAGAATCAGCATGATCATGCAGGTGATGGTCAGTGTCTTGATCAGCGCCTCATTGAACATCCGCAGCGTGAACCGGCCGTAACCGAGCGCCAGAAGGGTGGCACCAATTGCGCCCAGACCCGCGGCTTCGGTGGGGGCCGCCCAGCCGAACATGATTGAGCCGAGGACGGCAAAGATCAGGAGGAACGGCGGGACCAGGGCCGTGAGCGTGATGGCGAGTTTTTCCAGCATCCGGGGCTCGTCATCGGCAGGGGCTTCACGCGGGGCCGCTGCGGGGCGAATGAGACAGAGCCCGACGATGTACAGGATATAAAGCCCGCTGAGAATCAACCCCGGAAAGATCATACCGACAAACAGATCGCCGATGGACACGTCGGCGATCGGCCCCAGAACGACAACCACCACCGATGGCGGGATGATCGTGCCGAGCGAACCACCGGCGCAGATCGTGCCGCTGATCAGGCCCTTGTCATATTTGTGCTTGAGCATCGGCGGAATCGCCAGCAAGCCCACCACCGTCTCGGTCGCGCCGATCACTCCGGTGGATGCGGCAAAGATCACGCACATGATGACCGTGCCGATGGCGAGGCCACCCGGCAGACGTCGCGTCCACAGATGGACCGCTTCGAAAAGCCGCTCTGCAATCCCCGAACGTTCCAGCATCGAGCCCATGAAGACAAACAGCGGCACGGCGGCGAGGACGAAATTCGTGCCGACATCCTCAACCTTGGATGTGAACTGGTGGAAGACCACCATATCGAAGGTAATGAGCCCGAATATCAGGGCAACCCCCATCAGGGAGAAGGCGATCGGAAAACCGAGGAAGATCAGGGTGAAGAGCGCCGGGAACATAAACAGCGAATAATATTCCATGCTCAGCCCCGCTCTTCGTCATCGTCCGCATGCCCGGTGATCACCCGCGCACATTTAATGGCTTCGGCCAGCACCTGCAGCGCGAGCAGCGCGAAGGCGACCACATAGAACATCCGTAACGGCCAGATGACTGGATTCCAGGAAGAGGCACCGGTCGTCTCGCCGGTTTCGAACGCCTGCCAGGCGTAGTTCCAGAGATAGATCGTCAAGTATGCAAGAAACGGCAGCATCAAACCGACGTAACCGATGAGGTCAATGCAGGCCTTGCGCACGGGGCGAAGCTGGCTATAGATCAGGTCGACGCGGATATGGCCACCACGCTGAAGCGTAAAGGCCGATCCGAGCAGGAAGTGAACGCCCATGATCATGTAGCCGATTTCATAAGCCCAGATGGTCGGCGCATCGAAGATATAGCGCGCGAACACTTCGTAACCCATGGCGAGTGCCAGCGGAATCACCAGCAGTGCGACCCCAAACCCCACGGAACGGGTCAACCACTCGATTGCCCGGACAACGCTCTTCATGACTCGGCTCCAACCGCATTGACGGACGGGCGTCGTTGACGCCCGTGGTTGGTATCGGAATCCGTAATGAAAATGGCCGCGGGCGCGCATTTGCGCGGCCGCGGCCACCGCCCGGTTACTCCTTGACGGGGAATTCGTCGAAGTTCGGGTCGGCGTTGACGGTACGCCAGTCTTCGGCGTTGCGCCATTGCTTTTCAAACTGGCGCTGGTGCTTGAACACGCGGGCGAACCAATCGTTGTCCTCGGCGACGTTCGTGGCCCACTCGAGACCCTGGTTCTTGGCTGCCTGCTGGACCTCGTCCGACAACTCGATGATCTCGTTGCCCTGTTCCTTGAAGAACTCGATCGCCTTCGCATCTTCCTGGCCGATCGTCATCCAGCTCTCGAGCGTGGTCTGGCGCGCCACGCGCTCGACCAGTTGCTGATCCTCCTTCGACAGGGAATCCCAGGCGTCTTCATTGATCACGAGTTCGAACGGCGCCGATGGTTGATGGACGCCGGGGATAATGACGTACTTCGTGATCTTGTGGAAACCGGGTGACTTGTTCTCCCACAGGGTGCCCCACTCGGTGGCGTCGATCGTACCCCGATCCAGCGCCGTATAGACCTCGGCGCCGGGCATGGTCACCGGCGAAGCACCCAGTGCCCTGGACATGGAGATCCAGGCGCCGGCGGTACGGATCTTGAGCCCCTGGAGATCCTCCAGGCTTCTCACCGGCTTGTTCGAGTGCAGGAAGACCTCGGAAGTCCGAATGAACAGCGGCATCGAAATAACGCCGGCCTGCTCGCGCCGGAATTCACGCTGCAGCTCGGTCCCGCCGGCGCGGTAGAGCCAGTGCAGCATGCGCTCCGCGCTCATGCCGCCGGCATAACCGCCGAACAGGACCGCAGTCTTGTCCTTGCCCCAGTCGTAGCCCATCCAGGTATGGCCCATCTCGGCGATACCCTGTTCAACCGTCTCCGACACCTTCAGCGACCCGCCGAGCGAACCGCCCGGAAAGACTTGAATGTCGAAGCGCCCGCCGGACGCCTGTTTCAGGTTTTCGGCGAAGTCCTTTGCGCCGATTTCCATGAGCGGTCCGCCGCCCCAACCGGTGGCCATCTTCCACTCATACTCGGCCGCCTGTACCGCGGGCATCGCGGCCATGAGCGTAATACCGGCCAGAACCCCAACGGCCCTGGGCTTGAGATTTTTCCAGACAGTCATAGTGCCCCCTTCCTCGGCGAGGAAAGTGTAGTTGTCGTGAAATCACCGGCGCCACTGCGGGTCGGAACCGGTTCCGTGATGGGGCGCGGAGCCCCGCTATCCGCGGATGAGGTCATATTCCAGGCGGACCTGACCTCGACCGGATATCTGAGGGAAGGGTGTGGAGAAAAGGTGCGTGCGAAGATCGAGCCTGGCGAGGGCCGCAGCATCCGCGGCCCGGGCGGCTGATCCGCATGGATCGCAGAAGGCCGCGCCGCGTCTCCGGCGTACCGCGGCGCCAAGGCAATAATGGCCGGGCCCGGCTGGCTGCGCCCGGGAGTCAATCGCCCGCGGTCCCGACCGGTTGCGGCTCCGGATCCAGCGCCGCGAGGGACTCCTCGATATCGTCGCTGGTCAGTTCCCAGTCGTTGTCGAGGTTGGCGACGATCTCGCGCATGAACGGCTCGCAGTACTCAAGGGCCCGGCTGGAATCCCCGGTGTGATCCGCGAGAATCGCGAGCGCGAGTTGCCGCGGCTCGTCGCCCTCATAGGCCCACTCGTAGTCGCCGTCGCTGAAGACCTTGATGTCATAGCGCGGATCCAGCGACTGTTCGTCAACACAGACCCGGATACCATCCAGGGTCCGCTCACCGGTGTACGTCTTCATGCGGGCGCCTCCGGTCGGCAACTAATATATGAACAGTATCTTAAGCAGGTTGGCGTAAGCATGTAAAGCGAAGCCTGCCGCCCGGGTGTGGACATGGAGTGCCGGGGATGGGGCCGATAGGAGCGCTACGCGGGGCCGCGCGGCATTCTCGCGGGCTTCAGCCACCCGCCCGCACGCCCTAACGACGCCGCGCCACGAACGTGTAGTAGTTGCACGAGGCGAAGAACGTTCCGTTCTCCATCGCCTGGCGTTGCGCCGCGAGCCACGCCTCCACCGTCTCGGCCGGCAGCATGTCTGCATCCTTTACCAGCGGCGCGTAGGTCTCGGCAAACGAGCGGAAGAAGCTGGCGCTGCCGATCTCGGTCACCGCTTCGCCATCCGCATGGACGATGTCGAATCCGAACTCGGGCAACAGGCGCGAGAGATCGCGCATCACGAGCGGATTGTTAAAGGTCGCGTTGGCCAGTGCCGAATCCATTGTGCGCCCGGTGTCGTGATCCGGATAACCGTAGGTCAACGAGGCGTAATCGCCATCGAAAATCGCCACGGAACCTCCGGGCCGGACCACCCGGGCCATCTCCCGGAGTACGGTTTCAGGCTCGGTCACGTGACTGATCAGCGTGTGGGCGATCACCGTGTCGAATGCGTCATCGGCCACGGCCAGATCATGCGCGTCGCCGACCCGAAACTCGATCCGCTCACCCAGCCCCTCCTGGGCGGCGAAACGGCGTGCCGCATCGACGAACGCCTCCCCCTGATCGACTCCCAGTGCCGCCCCCCTGAAATCGTCGCGCGCGGCGATGGCGCGCAGTACCGCGCCGGTCCCGCAGCCGATCTCCAGCACGGAACTGGACGCGGAAAGCGCCAGTCGTTCCAGGTATTGCTCCAGCAAGCGTGCGAACACCCGATCCTTCGCCCGGCTTTCCAGACGATCCACCAGTCGGGTGACGGTCCCGTCGTCCAACTGGTTCACGAAGCGGTGCGGGTCACGTGCCGCCATAGTCTGTCTCCCGGCCAAGTGTGTATCGCGATGCCGTTGCCTGCTTCACCCCAACAGGAGCCTGTCGGAGAAACCTGAGCCGTAGCGAGCGCGTGGTACAGCGAGGCGATTTCTTCGATCGTGAAACGAGCATGGTGGGTGCCATGTGAGTTGAGCGATCGGAGAAAGCGGCCGCTGTGGCACGTGCGCAGTAGGCTCCGGGTTTCTCGGACAGGCTCCTAGCGCTGGGTCCCACGGTCCAGGGTCGCTCGGGTAAAGTTCTCGACGTAGTCGATCAGGTGCTCGGTCGCCTCCGCGGCCTCGTCGGGATTACGCCTGGAGACTGCCCGCGCCTGCTGGGCATGCAGGCGGGCGCATCGTGGCAGGTCGGCCATGCGCTTGTAATGCAGGTACCAGAAGCGGCGTGACAGTCCCTGGGTGAGGCCCATTGCCCGGGTCGCGAACTCGTTGCGAGCGGCGTGCGAGAGCAGATTGTTGAGTTGCCGGTCAAAGCGCATGAATACGATGTCGTCGTCCTCATGCGCGGCGCGGTCCATCCCCTCGGCGATCTCGGCGAATTCGGCGCATTCATCGTCCGAGGCGCGCCGGCACGCCAGGCGCGCCATCAGGCGTTCCAGCTCCCGGCGCACTTCAAGGATCTTGAGCTGGCGCTCGACGTTGATCTCGGCGACCAGGATTCCGCGGCGCGGCAGGATCGCTACCAGGCCTTCCCGGCCCAGACGCTGCAAGGCCTCGCGGATCGGCGTCCGCCCGATGCCCAGGCGCTTGACCAGCGCCGACTCGGAGAGGACGGTTCCGGGCTCGAGCTGCAGCGTTACGATCAGCTCCTCGAGCTGACGATATGCCTCATCGGTGAGGCTGCCCTGCTCGACGGGACTTTCGGCATCGGCCGTAGGGGAATCGCTCATAACCTCTCTCACTGGTTCCCGGGGTGGCGCGGGGACGATCCAGCCACGGCTTTCCGGTCCAGGGCCGCTACACCTGCCGGCGCTTCTCGACCAGAGACAGGAACCGCTCGTACTCCGAGTCGTTCACTCCGTAGCTGTGCTCATCGTCAGGGAATGACCCTTCCTTCACCTCCTGAACATATCGCGTTAGTCCATCCACGGCCACCTCCGTGAGGTTGGCATATCGTTTCGTGAACTTCGGCTTGAAGTCGGTGAATACGCCCAGCAGGTCGTGGCACAGCAGGATCTGACCATCGGTGCCGTTACCGGCGCCGATCCCGATCGTGGGGATCTCGAGCTGGCCGGAGATCACGCGGGCGATCTCGGCCGGCACGGCCTCGAACTCGAGCATGAAACAGCCCGCGTCCTGGATCGCCAGCGCGTCTTCGAGGATTTTCATGGCGGCCTCGGCGGTACGCCCCTGCACCTTGAAACCACCGAACATGGCGATGGTGTGCGGAGTCAGGCCGATATGCGAGGCAGTCGGGATCCCGGCATCCACCAGCGCGGACAGGATATGGGCCTGGCTCTTGCCCCCCTGGGGTTTGACCGCGTCGCACAGTGCTTCCTGCATGAAGCGCGTCGCGTTCGTCAGCGCACGGTCGACCGTGTTGTAACTCTGATACGGCATGCAGCCGAGCACGAAGGTGTCGGGGGCGCCCCGGCGCACGGCCTGTGCGTGCATGATCATCATTTCCATGTTTGCCGGGATGGTGCTGGCGTGGCCGTGCCCCACCATGGCCAGGCTGTCGCCGACGACCGCGACATCCACGCCGGCGGCCTCGGCCCACATGGCCGACGTGTAATCCGGCACCGACGTATATACCATCTTTTCACCGCTGGTCTTCGAATCGCGGATTTCGGTGATCGTGCGCTTGCTGCGTTGACTCTCGCTCATCTTCCCCTGCCTGTAGTCTGATTGTGTATGGCTGACCGGGCTGGCCCGCTCAAGCGTATGCCAGCGACCAAACCACGCCGTGGAAAACGATATTCAGCACGATGCCCAGGACGAGCCCGATGACGCCCTCGCGCAGGCGTTCCGGCAGCACGTCATGCAGACCGGGCGCGAACAGGACGATCACGCCAGTGACGATGATAATAAAGTACCAGCGCAACGCCTGGGCGCCGAACCAGAACGTCGATACGAGCAATGCCGCCACGATGGCGATGGACAGGTAGAGCAGCGCGCTGCCAAGGGGATGATCCAGCGCCCGCGGGCGGTGCTCGCGCGGGAACATGGAACTCGCGGTCAACGCGAACATCACGGCCAGAAAGACACCGGCCGCAAAAAGTATGATCGTGGTCGCGAAATCCCAGTGCATAACCAGGCCTCCATACTCGCGGTGCGGGGGCGTTTCCGCGGGACTCGCGATCGGCCGCGGTGTCCTTGGGTGACTGGTGGTCGCTGCCGCGGAGCCGGGGGCGCCGGGGCGGACGCGGGGCTGCCGCCTAGAGGTTGGCCAGCCGGGTCCAGATACCGATCGCCCCGGCGACAATCGCGCCGATAACGACTTGCGTCGCGCTGGGCTCCCAAAGGATCAGGGTCCAGAGCGCGAACACCACCAGAGCGATCACGATGCCGCCGTATAAGGATGCCGGAGATCGCTTGATATGCTGTTGGGGCATGGTCACGTTTCTCCCGTCGGGTTTCGCTGGTGACGCACTCGACCGCGAGTATCACCACTGGCTTAAAACTAAGATATCACAAATATATTATTCCCGATCCGCCGCGTAAAGCGCGAGATGCCGATACGGGCTGCCAACTTGCGATTACCGGGGGTCGGCGCTTCAATATCCGCAGTGATGGTTTTCGTGGAGTGCACGCCATGCCGGCATCCGGAGTGACACCGCACGGGGAATCGTTGCGCCGTGCAGTGCGATGGCTCGGTGAACAGCCGGTCCGGGACGCGCGCACGCTGGAAGAGGCGGGGCAGCGTTTCGATCTGACGCCGCTCGAGGAAGATTTCCTGCGCCGCGAGTTCGGGCCATGGACGAGGCGGGCGGACGAGCCGGATTGATCGAACGTCAGGCTTCGTCGCGGGCGTCGAAGCTGTGTCCCAGCATGTCGATGAGTTCGTCCGGCGGGACCGCCCCGCTGACGAGGAAGCCCTGACCCACGCGGCAACCAAGCTCTACCAGCAAGCGACGCTGGAGATCGGTCTCGACCCCCTCCGCGAGACAGCGTACGCCCAGACCGTCCGCGAGGTGTTGCACCGAACGCGCGATAACGGCCCCGCGTCGGTCCTGACCGAGATCGTCGACGAAGCTCTTGTCGATCTTGAGCGTCGTGATCGGCATCTCCTGCAGGCGGCTGAGCGAGGAGTAACCGGTGCCGAAATCGTCGACGGCGACGCGGAATCCGCGATCATGCAGGGCGGCCAGCGTGCTGCTGATCGGCCGGGTCTGATCCATGATCCCACTCTCGGTGACTTCCAGTTCGATCCGCGTGGGATCGGCCGCATTACCGATCGCGCCGAGCAGGCCCTCGACCGCATCGGCGTTCTTCAGCTGCTCGACCGAGACGTTCACCGCCATCAGCAGGTCGTGGCCCGCGCGCAGCCAGGCGGCCCGCTGGGCGACCGCCGTGCGCAGGACCCATGCGCCGAGCGGTTCGATCAGCCCGGTGTCCTCGGCGACCGGTATGAACTCCCCGGGCGAGATGAAGCCGCCATCGGCCTGCGGCCAGCGCAGCAGCGCCTCGACGCCCTCGATGTCTCCGGTAACCAGATCGAACACCGGCTGGTAATGGAGGCGGAACTCCTCCCGGTCGAGGGCGGCATGGAGCCGACCCTCCAGCGTGAGCCGACGCTGTCGCCGCGCGGAAATGCCCTCCGAGTAGAGGCGGACGTGCGTATCGTTGGCCTTGGCGCTGTACATTGCGGTATCGGCGGCGTCGATCAGGCCGCTGGCGTCTCGCGCATGTGCCGGGTAAAGACTGATGCCGACGCTCGCGCCGATCCGGCGCTCATAGCCCTCGACGATCAGCGGCTCGCCCAGGCGCTCCACGAGGCGTTCGCCCATGGCGGCCGCGGCCTCGGCGAATCCACCGGACTCCGCCGTCGCCTCGCGCCACTCGCGCGAGCGCGGTGGCTCGGCCATGACGACGATGAACTCGTCACCGCCCTGGCGCGCCACGAAGTCTTCGGGGCGCACGATCTGCCGCAGCCGTTGTGCGGCCTGGCGAAGCACCGTGTCGCCGGCGCCGTGGCCGAGCGCGTCGTTGATGATCTTGAAGTGGTCGAGATCGATGAACAGGACGGCGACATTGCGCTCGGTCGTCGTATCGCCCAGCAGCGCGTCGAGGCGCTCGGTCAGGGCGTTGCGGTTGGGTAGATCGGTCAGGGTGTCGCCGTAGGCGAGGTCCGCGATCGCCTCCTTCTGCCGGTCGCGTTCGGCATCGGCGCGCAGGGCATTGAGGCCGTACTCGATGTTCTCGACCAGGCGCTGGAGCACGTCACGCTCGTCGTCGCGGAAATCCCCGGTCGCCCGGGAGTAGATCGCGAAGACGCCCTCGGCCCCGCTCTCCGTGCGGATGGGCAGCGTGACCACGCTGGCGAGCCCATAGGCATGGATCTGTTCGCGCGACGGCGCGACTGCGGCATTGCCCGCGAGATCCGGCTCCACCACCGTGCGCTTTTCCTCGATGCAGCGCCAGGCCGGTCCGTCCCCGACGCCGGACCGGGTCAGCCGCACGCTGTCCGCATAGCCGGCCGCGCCGCCGGCCGCGGCGGTGATCACGATCTCGGGATCGTCACCCGACTGGACGAAGCCGGCCCAGGCCAATGCGTAGCGCTCCTGTTCGACCACGACCCGGCAGACCGCGTCCAGCAGTTCCTGTTCATCCTGCGCGCGGACCAGTACTTCGTTGCCGGCATGCAGGGTCCGAAGCGCCCGGTTGGCGCCTGCCAGGGCCTCGCTCGTCTGTTCAAGCCGGGCACGCTGCCGGCACGAGAGCGCGCGCAGACGCAGCAGGTTGTCGATGCGCGCGCGCACCTCCTGGCGGCTGACGGGCACGCGCAGCACGTCGTCAACGCTGTGGCCGAGTTCCTGCTGCAGCCTGTCGCCGGGATTCGCCCGGGCATCGACGATCAGCAGCGCCGGCAGGATGACCGGCTGGGCGCGACTACGCCAGGCCAGCAGCCGGTCGCGCGAGCGCGCCAGCTCCGGGCCGTCGACGATCACCAGGTCGAGTGCCGGATCGCCCGCATCCGCCGACGGACCAGGGAGTTCGACCACGTGGTGGTCGCAGACGATCTCGCGGAGCAGCGCGGCATTGCCGGGGGAACGAACCTCGACGCCGATCCGCCGGGGGCTCTCCGCCACGGCGTCCGCCGGGGATTCAGTGGTCGTCACGTGCCTGTCCGGCACTGTCGCGCGCGTCGGCTGCCCCATTCAGGGTGCCTTGCGGGCCGCCGCGCGTCAGGGCACCGAACTCCACGCCCGCGGGCGTGAAATCGAAGGTGTGCAGGGTCTTCTCGAAGTCGCCCGTGCGCTTCTTCAGAACGGTGATCGTCTTGTGCAGGGCCCCATCGTGCTCGACGTAGCGCAGCAGGATGATGCTGTCGGCCAGGTAACTGATCCCGTCCTCGGTGGCGGCCAGTTCCGTGCCGGTCAGCGACCGCGCCTCGTTCACGAGGATGACGGTCACGCCCATGTTCACGAGATAGCGGCACAGCGCGTGTACGCGCCCGACGACGTTTTCGCCGTGCACCGACTGGCGGTAGCCGGAGAGGCTGTCGAGCATCACCACGCGCACGCCGTCCCGTTCAACGGCCTCGCGCACGAGCAGCGCGAAACGGTCCGGGTTGTAGTGCAGGGGCTCGATATACTCGAACGCCAGATCGCCCTGCTCGAGAAGATCGAATACCGGGATGCCGATCTGCTCCAGGCGATGCGCGAAGGGGCCGCGTCGCTCTTCGAAGCTGTAGATGACCGAGCGCTCGCCGCGGCGCGCGGCCTCCTGCATGAAGTGGGCACCGATGGACGTCTTGCCGACGCCGCTCGGTCCCGAGAGCACGGTCACGGTGCCGCGCTCGATACCCCCGTGGGTCAGGGCGTCCAGGCCCTCGATGCCGGAGCCGATCGATTCCTGAACGAAGTCCTTGCCGTGATCGCCCGGGTCCAGCCGCGGATAGACGACCATGCCACCCGTGCCGAGCGCGTAGTGATGTGCGCCCTCGGCGAAACCCGAGCCGCGCATCTTGGTCACCGCACACACCCGGCCGCTGTCGATCTGCCGCAGTTCGATCACGCCGTCCACGAGGAAGGCCAGGTCCTCGTCGTCGGTGCCGACGCCGCGCTCGGCGGTCGCCACGACGGTAGCGCCGGCCGCGGTGAGCTGCCCCAGCAGCGACAGCACCTGCTTGCGGAACTGGAAGGTATCGGGCGTGAGATAGCGCAAATGACTGAGCGAGTCGATGAATACGCGCTCCGGCCGATGTTCGCGGACGTGCGCGATGACCCGGTCGTGGATGGCGCCGCCCTCCACCTCCCAGCTCTCGAGGAGACTGTAGGCCTCCTGCGAGGCGTTCGTGTCCTCCGCCGGTGAGAGATCGAGGATCGGCACCGCATCGAGCGACAGGCCACCACGCTCGGCATTGTCACGCAGTTGCGCGGCGGTCTCGCCCAGGGTCACGAACAGGGCACGCTCGGCGGAGCCCGCGCACAGGACCTGCGCGCCGAGCGTGGTCTTGCCACTGCCGGGCCCGCCGCGGATCAGGTAGGCCCGACGCGGGATCAATCCCCCGCGCGTGATCTCGTCGAGACCGGATAGTCCGGTCCCGAGGCGCGCATCGGTCGATCGGTCGGAATCGTTCATGCGGGTGTTGTTCGATCCTGTGAACCGCCTGTATGACCTGAACCGCAGTTTTCGGCGGCCGGGCCGTTCACGTCTCGCTGGCGGGGCGCGCGGCAGGTGATTTCATGCTGTCCGGAGTGGTATTTCCCGGCAGCAGTTTGTTGTCATTATTGTCAGGGTAAACCCGGGGTCGGTCAAAGTGGAGGCGAGAACGCCCGGTTCAGTTGCTGCCGCGCGGCAGTTCCAGGCGCCCGTCCCGGGAGAACGGGACCGTGATCCCGCCCCAGCCGGCGAGGCGGGCATCGCCGCTCAGGCGGTACGGCAGGGCGCGGTTGCCGTCGATCCAGTCGCTCAGGAGATCCAGGACGGAGCCGAGATCGGAGGTGACGACGACCTCGACGCGCTCCTCGCCGTTCGCCGGCAGCCTGAAGCCCTCGGTGTTCACGCCCTCGGCGAAGGAGCGGCCGGCCAGCGTGAGATCGAACCGCAGCGACTCGACGTCGAGGTCGCGGTCGTTCGGATTGCGCATGCGCAGACCGAGGCGGTAGCGCTGCTCGAAGAGACCGATGCTGTCGATCGACAGATCGGCGAGGCGCACTTCGGGGGCCTCGGGGCGGAATGTGGCGCAGCCGGCCAGCAGTGTGACCGACAGCACGAGGAGCAGGAGACGGGCGGTTCGCATGGCGCCAGTATACTACGTCGAGTTCCGGTACTAACCGCGAACACGGCGGCTGCCGATCACCAGGGCAGGACCTCGCCGTTTGCGTGCAGGAAACGCCCGGCGTTGTCGAGCTGGAGCTCGTCGATGCGCTCGGCCAGCAGCGCCGCCGATTCGGCGGGCTCGAGTTGCCCGTTGTAACCGGTCATCTCCGTGCGCACGAACCCCGGATGGAAAATACCGACGGCGATGCGGCGGGCGGCGAGGTCGATCGACAGCGATTTGCCGGCGGCGTTGAGCGCGGACTTGGACATGCGGTATCCGTATTGTCCGCCCGAGTCATTGTCGCCGATCGAGCCCATGCGGCTGGTGATCAATGCGACCTTCGAGCCGGCGGGCAGATGCCCGGCAAAGGCGTGCGTGGCCAGCAGCGGGCCGAGGGCATTGACCTCGTACTGGCGCAGGATGCGGCCCACCGCCTCCGGATCGCCGAGGCCGTCGAAATCCTCGGAGGTGAGAATGCCGGCAACGTTGATCAGGATATCGATGTGCCGATCGCCGATCCGTTGCGCCGCCGCGCGCAGTTCGTCGGCGGAGGTCACGTCGACGCCGTCGATGATCTCCGCGCCGGTCGCGGGAAGGTCATCGCCGGCGCGTCGGCACAGACCGATGACATGATCGCCACGGGCGCTGAACAGGCGTGCCAGTTCGAGGCCGATACCGCGGTTGGCACCGGTGATGGCGATGGTGTGACCGCTCATGCCGTCTCCTTTGGATCGTTCAGGACTGTCGCCGTGCCATGGAACCGGATGCAGCAATGAGTGCAGCGGAACAGGGGCGATGCGAACTCTGCGGGCGCGCCGTGGAACGGCTCACGCGGCACCACCTCGTGCCGCGCACGCGCCACTCCAACCGCCGCAACAAACGCGACTTCGAGCGCGCCGATGTAACCCATCGCATCGCGTGGCTGTGCCGGCCCTGCCACGACCATGTCCACGCGGTGTTCACGGAGAAAACGCTCGAGCGCGAGTACAACACGCTCGACAGCCTGCGGGAAGACCCGGCGATCGCGCGTTTCGTACGCTGGATCGCCGACAAGCCCGCCGATTTCCGACCGCCGATGGGGCGGCGCATGAAAGGGCGGCGGTGACCGTATTCGTCCGGGTACGCCATCAGGGGATCTCGCCGGGTGAGCCAAGGGATGTGAAGAAAAGGCGATATCTCGCAGAGCCGCGGAGATCGCAGAGAATCCGCAAGCGGCAATCGCGTAGATCGCGACTACGGACAGCGTTGCACGATCCGTTGCGCGTCGGCGCGTCTGTCGACCGCGAGGCGAATGCGCGCATCGATGGCAACACGCGCTCGGCTGTTCGTGAAGTCTCCGTGACCTACCGCAGCTACTGCGAGATACCGCCTTTCCTTCGCGTCCCTGTGGCGTTGATTCGCCCTGGCGAGACGCCCGGACAACCTTCCCGGACCGCGAATCAGAGCGCCGCGCCGAGGAGAACGATGCCAAGGACGATCCAGCCCCAGTGGGTGCCTTCGTCCTCGGCTTCTTCTGCCGCCTCGGTATCGGCCATCGTTTCTTCCGCACGCGCGGCCTGCTCGGCCTCGGTGTAGAGGATGTCGGTCACCTGCTGGTCCGCTTCGACGGGCGCGCTGGCCGGGCCGGCCACGTAGCGCAGCTGCCCCGCTTCCACCGTGGTTTCCCCGGACTCGTTCAGCAGGCTCACGCGGCCCTTGTCGACACCGACGTACAGCCCCTCGCGCAGGGCATCCGACCCGGCGCCGTTCGGGCGGCACTCGTCCTCGGCGCAGATCCGCAGCGAGTACTCGGTGCCGCGGATCCCGAGCGTCGTCTGCTGGGATACGGTCCGATAGGTATCCGCATCGCGATTGCCGATCGCACCGGTCACCGCACGCAGTCCACCCTCGAGCAGTTCCACGATGCGTGTGCCCGGCCCGGTGTCGGGCAGGTTCCAGTCGCGGACCCGCAACCGGCTGCCGGGCCGCAGGGACACGCGCTCGCCGTCGCGGAATTCGATCTCCGCGCGGCCGGCCTCGCCCGTGTGCAGCGTATCGCCACGTCGAATCGGCTCGTCCGCCGTCAGTTCGCGCCGGCGATCCGCGGCGTCGACGGCGTGGAGTTCGCCCGTGCGGCTGACGACCTCCGCAACGACCGGCTCGGTCGGCGGCGCCGCCGCCCCGGTCTCGGGCTCCGCTTCGGAATCGGTCCCGCGAGCCGGCCGGGCGGCGGGGCTTTCCGGGATGCGCAGGCGCGTGCCACGACTGATGCGGTTGTCACCGTCCATGTCCGCGAGTCGATCGTTGTTGCGCGCCAGAATCGCGTCGATGATCTGTTCCCAGCGCTCGCGCTGGCCCGGATACAGGCGTGGCACCAGCTCGCTCAGCGACTGGGCGGGATCGACGAATACGTAGCGATCGCGGAATTCGAGCGCCGCGGCGGTCTCCGCGTCGTCGGTGTCCTCGGCCGGCGCCGGGCTGTAGGGGTCGCGTTCGGCCAGTTCGGAACCGCTGGGCAGCTTCACCCGCACATCGGCACGCAGGCGATCCGGATCACCACCAATAAAGGCGTGCGCGTTGTTTTTGACGATCCAGTCGCGGATCCCGGCCCAGCGATCAGGCTGTTCCGGATACAGGCGCTCGACCAGCGCCGACAGCGACTGTCCCGGCGCGATATAGAGCACACGATCCTCGGGCAGCTGATCGTAGGCCGCGTCCTCGGCGAAGGCCGCCGGCAGCCACAGGAGCATGACCAGCAACGATGTGATGAGCGTGGACTTTTTCATGTTGTTCTCCCCGCGGAGCCCTGGCGCGCCCCGCATTCCCCCCGGCCGCGCCATTCAGCGCAGCGAACGATAGCCACCGATCTGCCCCCGCGGTGACAGGACGATCTGCCAGAGGTGGTTCTGGCGTGCCCGGAACGATCCGGCGCAGGACAACAGATAGAACTTCCACATCCGGTAGAAGCGCTCGCCGTAATCCGCGGCCAGTTCGGACCAGTGCGCGTCGAAATTCGCGAACCAGGCCAGCAGCGTCCGATCATAATCGGTGCCGAAATTGTGCCAGTCCTCGATTATGAAGCGCCCTTCAGTCGATTGTGTGATCTGGTTCGCAGAAGGAACCATCGAGTTCGGGAAGATGTACTTCTCGATCCAGGGGTCCGTGGTCGCCGTGGACTCGTTATTGCCGATCGTATGGAGCAGGAAGAGCCCGTCGGGGTCGAGGCAGCGTGACGCCACCTCCATGAAATTCCGGTAGTTTTTGTAACCGACATGCTCGAACATCCCGACCGAGAGGATGCGGTCGAAGCGCTCGTCCACGGATCGATAGTCCTGCAGACGGATATCCACCGGCAGACCGTCACAAAGCTGCCGTCCATAGTCGACCTGCTCGCGCGAGATGGTCACGCCGACCACCTCGGCGCCGTACCGCTCGGCGATATGACGCGCCGTCGCGCCCCAGCCGCAACCGATATCCAGCACGCGCATGCCGGGTTCGATGCCCAGTTTGCGGGCGATCAGATCGATCTTGGCGTACTGGGCATCGTCGAGATTGTCGGCCTCGCGCCAGTAGCCGCAGGAGTAGACGGGATAACGCCCCAGCATCCGGTCATAGAGTTCGTTGCCGATGTCGTAGTGCTGCTCGGCGACCCGCCGTATGCGTCCGGGGCGTCTGCCAGTTCAGCACATGCGCGGCGAGCACCCGCGGCAGGTCACGCCAGGGCTGTACCGCTTCGTACAGTTGCCCACGCAGCAACCGAAAGGTCAGTTCGGCGATATCGTCGCTGTCCCACCAGCCATCCATGTAGGCCTCGCCGAAGCCGAGCGATCCGCGCGCGAACACCCGCGCGTAGAGCCGTTCATCGTGGACGCGGATATCGCTGGCGCGATCGCCGTTGAGGCGCACATCCGCCCTGGCCAGCAGTTCGCGCGCGCGCTCGCGCAGTCGCCCGGAATCCATGAATCCCTCCCCGATTCGTTCAGATACGGCAAACAGCGCGAAAATTATTCGCCTCACCCCCGGCGGCTGCAAGCGGCTGACAGGGATACCATTCCTCGACGATCATGGCGACATGACCCAAGACGACGATCCATTCCTCGACGCCATCGCGGCGGCGCTGGCACCGGCAGGCATCGACGGGCCGCTGAAGAATGCAGGCGCGCTGACCGGCGGCTGTATACACGCGACCGCCCGCATCACCACCGGCGACGGCGGTTCCCTTTTCCTCAAATCCAACAGCGCGGCCCATGCCCCGATGCTCGCGGCCGAGGCCTCCGGTCTGGCGCTGCTGGCCGCGGCCGATGGGCCGAGAATACCGCGGGTACTCGGTCATGGCACGGCACACGGACGGGCCTGGCTGGCGCTGGAATACGTGCGACTGCACGGCCGCGGCGATGCGGCCGCATTCGGCCGGGAGCTCGCCCGAATGCACGCCTGCCGCGGCGAAGCGTTCGGACTCGATCACGACAACTGGATCGGCACGACGGCCCAGCCGAACACGCCGCACGAGGACTGGATCGCGTTCTGGCGTCACTGCCGCCTCGGCCATCAACTCGATCTGGCCGCCGCGGGTGGCCATGCGGAGGTTGTCGATCGGGGTCGTCGACTGGCCGAGCGGCTGGAGGACTTCTTCGACGGCTACCGGCCGGTCCCGTCGCTGCTGCACGGCGATCTCTGGGCCGGCAATCAGGCCTACGACGCGCACGGTCGCGGGGTCATATTCGATCCGGCGGTGTATTTCGGCGACCGGGAGGCCGATCTGGCGATGACGGAATTATTCGGTGGCCTGCCGGACGCGTTCTGGTCGGGGTATCGCGAGGTCTGGCCGCTGGATCCCGGTTATCCGGTCCGGCGCGATCTCTACAACCTCTACCACCTGCTCAATCACGCACACCTGTTCGGCGGCGGTTATGTCGGGCAGAGCGCGCGGATGATCGATCGGCTGCTGGCGGAGGTGGGCGAGGTCTGAGGATACGCCAGCTCGACGCGTTGGGTTTCCTTCGTCAACCCAACCTACGCGATGTGCGGGCCGCACTCTGCGGCGGCAGGCGTAGGTTGGGTCGAGCGCCAGCGACACCCAACGGGTCGAGGTGGAATCCATCAACACGATTCAACATGGTACCGGCGCCCCAATACCCACCGGGCCCGAGCCGGCATCCATGGCCGCTGCTCAGGCGGTGCGATTGACCGCCACGTCGGCGAGGCCGACCAGCGCGTCGCGATAGGGGCCGGCGGGCAGGACATCGAGTTCGGCCAGGGCGAGATCGGCCTCGTTCCGCGCCTGGGCGCGGGCGTACCCGATCGCGCCGGTGCGTTCGAGGATCTCGGTGACGGCATCGACGCGCTCGACGCCGCCCTGCTCGATGGCCTCGCGCACGACCGCGGCGTCGGCGCTCTGGCCCTGCTGGATGACGTGGATCAACGGCAGCGTGGGCTTGCCTTCGGCCAGATCGTCGCCGACGTTCTTGCCCATCTCGCCCGCCTCGGCGCTGTAATCGAGGACGTCGTCGATGACCTGGAAGGCGGTGCCGAGATGCATGCCGTAGCGCGCGAGCGCGCGCTCGGTGGCGTCGTCGACCCCGGCCAGCACGCCGCCGAGGCGCACGGCGGCCTCGAACAGCTTGGCCGTCTTCGACCGGATGATGTCCAGATACCGTTCCTCGGTCGTATCGGCATCGTGGATATTGAGCAGCTGCATCACCTCGCCCTCGGCGATGGTGTTGGTCGTGTGGGCGAGGATCTCCATCACCCGCATGCTGCCGATCTCGACCATCATCTCGAACGAGCGCGAGTAGAGGAAATCGCCGACCAGCACGGCCGCCTCGTTGCCCCAGAGCGCGTTCGCCGTGCGCTGGCCACGGCGCATGTCGGAGGCATCGACGACGTCGTCGTGCAGCAGCGTCGCCGTATGGATGAATTCGATCACGGCCGCCAGCGGGACGTGCGAGCGCCCCTCATAACCGGCCGCACCGGCGGCCAGCAGCACCAGCCGCGGGCGCAGACGCTTGCCACCGTTGCTGACGATGTATTGACCGAGCTGATTGATCAGGACGACGTCCGAGCGCAGTCGCTCGCGGATCGTGCCGTCGACCGCGTCCATATCGGCATCGACGAGCGCCTGAATGGCGTCGAATTGCATCGGGGCTGCCCGACAGGGAAGGTGGGCGGATTGTGCGAAGGGGTCCGCGGGGTGTCAACTGGGAAAGGGCTGAGGGCCAAGGGCCAAGGGCCAAGGGCCAAGGTTGTGAGACGTAGGCCGGTTTTGCGCGGTGCGTGGCGATCGATACCGGTGACGGCATGTCACCGCGCAATGCCGGCATTCCCCGACGGGATAATGCGGTACATGTCCGAAAGGCCACGCGCGTCGGGGAAAACCGGCCTACGTCGCGTTTATTACACCCGCGCCCTTGGCCCTTGGCAGACATTGACCTCCACGCCGCAAAGCCCTACAATCCCGCGCCTTTGCCGGTGGGCGTTCCGCCCGCCGCGATTCGACCGATTTTTCAGGAGTAACCACGATGCACGCGGTCATTCAGACGGGCGGCAAGCAGTACCGGGTGGCGCAGGGCGACAAGCTCCGCGTCGAGCGCCTTGAAGCGGCCGAAGGCGAGCAGGTCGATCTCAGCGAGGTCCTGCTGGTCTCCGACGGCGACGACGTCAAGGTGGGCACGCCGCGTGTCGACGGCGCCAGCGTGCAGGCCCGTGTGGTGACGCACGGCCGCGGCAAGAAGATCGAAATCATGAAGTTCCGCCGCCGTAAGCATCACCAGAAGCGCACGGGCCATCGGCAGAACTACACCGAACTCGAGATCACCGGCATCAGCGCCTGATCGCGCGGAGAAGCAGGCATGGCACACAAGAAGGCAGGCGGCAGTACCAAGAACGGACGCGATTCCCAATCGAAGCGTCTCGGCGTAAAGCGTTTCGGCGGTGAAGCCGTGCGCGCGGGCAATATCATCGTGCGCCAGCGCGGCACGAAGTTCCACGCGGGCGCGCACGTCGGCACCGGCAACGACTACACGCTGTTCGCCAAGGCGGACGGTCACGTGCGCTTCGTGCGCCGCGGGCCGAAGCAGCGCAAGTTCGTCGAGATCGTGCCGCCGGCGGACGCCTGACCTCCAGCCGCCGGCGACGCCGTGAAAACCCCGCCGCCGGCGGGGTTTTTTGTGTCCGCGGGCCGCGCATGGGCGTTGCACGGCGGGCAGCGGGTAAACTGCGCTTCGCGGGCGCGAACGGGACGGCACCAGCATGCATTTCGTCGATGAAGCCACAATCCGGGTCCATGCGGGCGACGGCGGCAACGGCTGCCTGAGCTTCCGGCGTGAGAAGTACCTGCCGAAGGGCGGGCCCGACGGCGGTGACGGCGGCGATGGCGGCGACGTCTACGTGATCGGCGACGAGGGCCTGACCACGCTCGCCGATTTCCGTCACCAGCGCGTCCATCGCGCCACCCGGGGCGGCAACGGCGCCGGCACGAACCGCACCGGCGCCCGCGGCACCGACTGCGAGATCGTCGTCCCCGTCGGCACGCTCGTCTACAGCCAGGACACCGGTGAACTGATCGGCGACGTCACGGCCCACGGCCAGCGCCTGCTGGTCGCCCGCGGCGGCATCCATGGCAAGGGCAATACCCGCTTCAAGAGCTCGACCAACCGTGCACCGCGGCAGACGACCGATGGCACACCCGGCGATGTCCGCCAGCTGCGGCTGGAACTGAAGCTGCTGGCCGACGTCGGCCTGCTCGGCTACCCGAACGCGGGCAAGTCGACCCTGATCGAGGCGGTCTCGGGCGCGCGTCCGCGCATCGCGGACTACCCGTTCACCACGATCACGCCGCAGCTCGGCGTGGTCCCGGTCGGCCCCGAGCGCAGCTTCGTCATGGCGGACATCCCCGGGCTGATCGAGGGCGCCTCGGAGGGCAGCGGCCTGGGGCTGCGTTTCCTGCGCCATCTCGACCGGACCGGCCTGCTGCTGCACGTGGTCGATATCTACACCACCCATGATGGCGGCGATCCCGCCGAGGCCGCGAAGGCGCTGGTCGCCGAGCTGGAGCAGTACTCGCAGGCGCTGGGCGAGCGCGAGCGCTGGCTCGTGCTGAACAAGATCGACCTGCTGGCCGGCGACGACCGGGCAGCGGCCGTGCAGCGCATCGTCGACGCGCTCGACTGGCAGGGCCCGGTCTACACGATCTCCGCGATCGCCGGCGAGGGCACGGATGAGCTGTGCAGCGCCATCATGGCCCGGCTCGAGGCGATCCGCGCGGAGACCCGGGACCGACCGGTGGACCCGACGAGCGAGGAGGCCGGGGACACCCTCTCGTGGCCGGAGCGTGGCGATGGGGCGTGAACGCCTGCAGCGCGCGCGGCGCTGGGTGATCAAGATCGGCAGCTCGCTGGTCACGGCCAATGGCCGCGGGCTCGACCGCGACGCGATCGCCAGCTGGAGTGCGGAACTCGCGGCACTGCATGCCGACGGCGTGGAGGTCGTGCTGGTGTCCTCGGGGGCCGTCGCCGAGGGGATGAGCCGGCTCGGCTGGCGGCAGCGCCCGCATGCCCTGCATGAACTCCAGGCCGCCGCCGCCGTCGGCCAGATGGGCCTGGTGCAGGCGTTCGAGGCCGCCTTCCGCGACCACGGTATCGGTACCGCGCAGATCCTGCTGACCCACGACGATGTCGCCGATCGCCAGCGCTACCTGAATGCGCGCTCGACCCTGCGCACGCTGGGCGGCCTCGGCGTGATCCCCATCGTCAACGAGAACGACACGGTCGCCAACGACGAATTCCGCTTCGGCGAGAACGACACGCTCGCCGCGCTGGTCGCCAATCTGGTCGAGGCCGACACGCTGGTGATCCTCACGGATACCGAAGGCCTCTACGACCGCGATCCGCGCCTGCACCCGGACGCGCGGATCATCCGTGAAGGTACCGCCGGCGACCCGCGTTTCAGCGACATGGCCGGCGGCGCGGGCTCCGCCTGGGGGCGCGGCGGCATGGCGACCAAGGTCGATGCGGCCGGGCGTGCCGCCCGCTCCGGCACGGCCACCGTGATCGCGCCCGGCGCCGACCGCCACGTCCTCACGCGCCTGCGCGCCGGCGACGAACTGGGCACGCTGCTGGAGCCCAGCCAGGAGCCGCTGGTGGCGCGCAAGCGCTGGCTGGCGAACCACCTGCGCCTGGCCGGCGCGCTCGATGTCGACGCCGGCGCCGCGCGGGCGCTCCGCGGCTCCGGCGTCTCCCTGCTCGCGGCGGGTGTCGTGGCCGTGCACGGCGCATTCCGCCGCGGCGAGGTCGTCGCCTGCATCGATCCCGACGGTCGCGAGGTCGCCCGGGGGCTGGTCAACTACGCGGCGGAGGAGATCGATCGGCTGAAGGGCCGCGGCAGCCGCGAAATCGAGTCGATTCTGGGCTATGTCGTCGAACCCGAACTGATCGATCGCGACAATATGGTCATCATCGGCTGACACCGCGGTCTATGCCTCCGGATCCGGCTCGCCTGCATCCGGCTACTCGCCGCCGGCGGATCGATCAGCTGCGGCGTCGCGTAGTAGTACCCCTGCGCGGTGTAACAGCCGAGCGCGAGCAGCGCCGCGGCCTCGTCCTCCGTTTCCACGCCCTCGGCCGTCAGCGCCAGTCCGAACTGGTTCGCCAGGGCCGCGATCGTGGCGACGATCGCGTGGTTATCCGGGTCGTGGTCGAGGTCCTGGACGAAGGCGCGATCGATCTTGAGCCGATCGACCGGCAGGCGCTTGAGGTACTGCAGCGAGGAATACCCGGTACCGAAATCGTCGATGGCGACGCCGACGCCGAGCGCCCGCAGCGCCGCGAGGTCCGCGAGCAGGCGCTCGCCCTCGTCGACGATCGCGCTCTCGGTCAATTCGAGTTCCAGTGCCGCGGCCGGCAGCCCCGTCTCGCGGAGCACGCGCTCGACCGTCGCGGCGATATCCTGACCGCGCAGCTGCAGGGCCGAGACGTTGACCGCTATGCGCCAGCCGCCGCGATCGCCGCGCGCCGCGGCGTGGCGGGCGGCGGTACGCAGCACCCAGTCGCCCAGCGTGGCGATCTGCCCGGTCGCCTCGGCCACGGGGATAAAGCGATCGGGCGCGATCCAGCCGTGCTCGGGATGGTGCCAGCGCGCAAGCGCCTCGGCGCCGACCGTGGAACCATCGCGCAGATCGACGACCGACTGCAGCGCGAGCCGCAGACCGCCGGTCTCGATGGCCTCGCGCAGGTCGCCGCCGAGCAGCACGCGCTCGCTCGCGCGCCCCGACAGCGCCTGATTGTAAAAGGCCCACTGATCGCCGCCGTCGCGTTTCGCCTGGATCAGCGCCGCCTCCGCATGGCGCATGAGCGTGGCCGGATCATCGTCATCGTCGGGGCACACGGTCACGCCGATACTGGCGTACAGGCGCAGCGGGCGATCGCCGACGCGGAAACGCGCCGTGTGGAACGCCGTGCGCACGCGCTCGGCCAGATCGCGCGCGTCGGCACCGGCTACCCTTTCTACCGCGACGACCCCGAATTCATCCGCGGCCAGGCGCGCGATGCACTCGGCCCCGGGCAGCGCCGACTCGATCGCGGTCACCGCCTGGCTGATGATCGCGTCGCCCTGATCATGGCCCCAGACCTCATTGACGTCGCGGAAACGATCGAGATCGAGGTGCATCACCACGGCGCGGCCACCGCGCCGCTGGGCGCGCTCGAGCGCTTCCCCGATGCGCATGCGGAACAGCTCGCGGTTCGGCAGGCCGGTCAGGCCGTCGTAATACGCCGACTGGTTTACCTCTTCCGCCAGGCGGTCACGCTCACTGACATCGTGGATAATGGAGTGCAGCACCTCGCGGCCACCGACATCGACCGGTGTCGAGTAGACCTCGACGCTGCGTTCATCGCCATTCGCGAGGCGATGGCGGAAGTGGAAACTGGCGACCTCGCGGCGGTGCGCGCGCGCCATCTCCGCACGGATTTCGTGACTCGTGAGGGTGTTGATCCGGTCGATGTTCATCGAACGCAGGACGGCCTCTCCCGGCAACGGCCGGCGGTGGGCGTTAAGGAACCCCTGATTCTCGGGAATCCTGTAGGTCGGGCTTCCAGCCCGACAGATCAGTGGCTTACGAGTGTCGGGCTGGAAGCCCGACCCACATCATCCCCTGACGCGCTACCTGTAGTTGATCAGCGTTGGCTTAATAGCAGTATTCGTCGAAAAGCGGCGCGATGTTTCGGCCCCAGCGGCCTTCGTAATCCCGCAGCAGCTGTTCGGCCGGCGTCACGCCGCTGGCGGCGATCGCCTCGGGCTCGTCGAGGAAATGGCTCTCGTCGCGGCCGCTGCCGTCGCGGCAGTCGCGGCGCTCGAGGCCGCCGCGCGCGATCGCGACCACGTCCTGCGCGATCGCCTGCACGGTGCGCCCCCGGAAGGTGGCCTTGAGGCCTTGACGGGCGACGTCGCGCCGCAGCCGGTCGATCTCGACGGCGGTCCAGTCGTGCGTCAGGCGTTCCGCCGCGTCGAGCGCACCGTCATCGTACAGCAGCCCGACCCAGAGCGCCGGCAACGCGCACAGACGGCCCCACGGGCCGGAGTCGGTGCCGCGCTGCTCCATGAAGCGCTTGATCCGCACCTCCGGGAACAGCGTCGTCAGGTGGTCTTCCCAGTCCGCGAGCGTCGGCTGTACGCCCGGCATCGCCGGCAGCCGCCCGGCGAGGAAATCGCGGAAGGACTGGCCGGAGCAGTCGATGAGTTCGCCATCGCGGACGATGAAGTACATCGGCACATCGAGCGCGTACTCGGTGTAGCGGTCGAAGCCCATATCGTCGTCGAACACGAACGCCGGGATCCCGCAGCGGTCGTTGTCCGTATCCGTCCAGACGTGGGCCCGGTAGCTCAGGAAGCCGTTCGGCTTGCCCTCGGTGAAGGGGGAGTTCGCGAACAGCGCGGTCGCGATCGGCTGCAGCGCGAGCGAGACCCGGAACTTGCGGATCATGTCCGCCTCGCTGGAGAAGTCCAGATTCACCTGGACGCCGCAGGAACGCGTCATCATGTCGAGGCCGAGCGTACCGACCTGCGGCATGTAGCGATGCATGATGTCGTAGCGCGCCTTGGGCATCCACGGCATCTCTTCGCGCTTGGCGGTCGGCTGGAACCCGAGCCCGATCAGACCGACACCGAGTTCGCCCGCGACCTCGCGCACCTCGCGCAGGTGCTCGTTCACCTCGCGGCAACTCTGGTGGAGGTTGTCGAGCGGCGCCCCGGACAGCTCGAGCTGGCCGGCGGGCTCCAGGGTGATCGCGGCCCCGTCGCGCTTGAGCGCGATGGTATTGCCGTGCTCGAGCACGGGCTCCCAGCCGTACTCCGTGAGCCCCTGGAGGAACGCGCCGATGCCGTCGGGGCCTTCGTGCGGGACCGGGCGATGGTCGGCGAGCCGGAAGACGAACTTCTCGTGTTCGGTCCCGATACGCCACTGTTCGCGCGGCTTGCAGCCGTCCTCCAGATACTCGACGAGTTGACGCCGTTCGGTGACGACCTGTTCGGCAAGTGGTGAGGCTTCGGCCATAACGTGCGGTCCAGCTGGATCTGTGGGCGACATGCGTGCCGCCTGCAGCAGGACGGTACGCGGATCGTATTCGCGCGCGAACACCGCGCGGATTGTGGCCGATTCGGCCCGCGGCTGCATCCCATCCCGCGCGAAGTACCCGGTCCCGGGGCGCCCGTTGCCGACGGGCGGTGCCATTCGACTGCCAGACAGGCGGCATACCGGCCCGCTCCGTGCTTGAATAAAGGTACGGAAGATATGGGGGATAACCATGCCGGATCTCACCGTCGAACCGACCAGCGTCGCCCAGTGGCAGAGCCTTGTCCGCACGGCGGGCGAGGCCTGCGATACCCGCCTCGAGGAGCCCGTCGAGGCGTATGTCGTATTCATGCTGATGCGTTTCTCGGAGCACACGGCGCTCGGGCGCGAGGCGCTCGCCATCCGCTGGCTCGAAGGGATGCAGACCGCCGGGGAGCGCAGCGGCGGCGAGCGCCTGCGTGCCACCGGCGACGAATGCCTGTTGATCTGCGGCCTGTTCCCGCAGCGCGTGCGGCGCCGCGCGCTGCCATTCTCCTACTATGTCCGCCTCGGGCGGGGCGCCTACCACACCCTGGCCCACAGCGGCGTGGCCGACGACAGCGGGCCGTATGACGAACTCGCCCGCGGTTTCGTGCCCCTGATGGAACTGCTGCAGGCGATGCGCGATCCGGACCCGGAGGCGGCGCTGCAGGCCGGGGATGCCGCCGCGCTGGCCCGGCAGACGGGCAGCCGCCGCGCGTGGGACCGCGTGGCGCCCGGGAACGTGACCCTGCTCGACCCGGATCGCAAGCGGCGCAACTGACAGGCGGCCACGTCGGCGGCGCGCGTAGCGCCCTGGTGAGAAATCCCGGCTGACCGCGTACACTGCGCGGTCGCGCCATGGTCGGCCACTCCCGGCCATTGGCCACCAGCCAGCGCACCCGGTCCGGCCTTGAACGCAGTCACGCCCATGTCTCCCGACGCGCCCCACGGCCCGAGCCGCACGGCGCGCTACCACGTTACCCGCCGCGTGACCTGGGTAGGCATCGCGGTCAACCTGGTGCTCGCCGCCGTGAAGACGGTCGCCGGCGTGGCCGGGCAATCGCAGGCGCTCGTGGCCGACGGCATCCACTCGCTCTCGGATCTGGTCACCGATGCCGTTGTGCTGCTGGCCGCACGCCACGCATCGCGCGGGGCGGACCACGACCACCCCTACGGCCACGCCCGGATCGAGACCGCAGCGACCGTAGTGGTCGGCCTGCTGCTGCTGTTCACGGCGCTACTGATCGGTCACAACGCAGTGGAAACGCTGGGCGCCGCAACCCGCCCCGGACCACCCTCGCTGATCACGCTGGTGATCGCACTCGGCTCGGTCGCGGGCAAGGAAGCGCTGTTCCACTACACTCGCCACGCGGGCCGATCGATCGGTTCGCGGTTGCTGGAGGCGAATGCGTGGCATCATCGCTCGGACGCGCTGTCCTCGATCGTGGTCGGTTTCGGCATCGGCGGGGCGCTCGCGGGCGTGGTCACGCTCGACGCGGTGGCCGCCCTGATCGTCGCGGTGATGATCGCCAAGGTCGGCTGGGACGTGATCCGCGACAGCCTGCGCGAGCTGGTCGACACCGGGTTCGACCCCGAGACCGTGGCGGAGCTGCGCGACGAAGCGCTGGCGGTCGATGGCGTCAAGCACGCCCACACCTTCCGCTCGCGCTGGATGGGGCACCGGGCGCTGGTCGACCTGCATATCCGGGTGGGCTCGCGCATGAGCGTCTCGGAGGGCCACCGGATCGCGGAGGCCGTCCGCCTGCGCCTGCTCGACCGGCTGAGCCAGCTGGCCGACGTGATGGTGCATGTGGACCCCGAAGACGATACCGAGGGCGGCCCGTCGAACGCGCTGCCACTGCGCACGGAATTATGCGCCAGGCTGCGCGCGCGCATGGACGGGCTGGAGGCGGCGGACCGGATCGAGGGACTGACGCTGCACTATCTCGCCGGGCGTGTGCATCTCGAGATCGCGCTCCGCCCGGCCGGACCGGGTGTCGACGCGGCAGCCGCCGCCGAGGCGCTGCGCCAGGCGGCGGTCGCGGACCCCGAGATCGGCAACGTGAGCATTCTGGAACGCGTTGCACCAATTGAGTGCAATGGTGCCGGCGCCTGCACGGAAACGGTGCAGGGAAAAGACCATGATCCCTAACTTAAATAACTGAAAATACAGGAAAAATTACAGATCCCTGTAAGTGGCACGGTTTCTGCTCTTCCGCGTTCGGATCCTGATTCCGGATCGCGGCCCGCGCCCGGACCGGCCCTTCATTCACCCTGATCGACAGGAGTACACGATGTCCGCAAGCGACGTAATGAACACCATCAAGCAGGAGGGCGTACGCTTCGTCGACCTCCGCTTCACCGACTCCCGCGGCAAGGAAATGCACATGACCATGCCGGCCTCCGCGCTCGACGAGGAAGGCATCGAGCGGGGCAAGATGTTCGACGGCTCGTCGATCAACGGCTGGAAGGGCATCAACGACTCGGACATGATCCTGCGCCCGGATCCGTCGACGGCCGTCATGGACCCGTTCACGGACGAGCCGACCCTGATCCTGCGCTGCAATATCGTCGAACCGACCACGCTGCAGGGCTACGCGCGCGACCCGCGCTCCATCGCCCAGCGCGCCGAGGCGTATCTGCAGTCCACGGGCATCGCCGATTCCGCGGCCTTCGGCCCGGAACCCGAATTCTTCGTCCTCGACGACGTGCGCTGGGGCGCCGACATCGGCGGCGCCTTCTACAAGATCTCCTCGGACGAGGCCTCCTGGAACGCCGAGCGCATCTACGAGGACGGCAACATCGGCCACCGCCCGTCCGTGAAGGGCGGCTACTTCCCGGTCCCGCCGGTCGACTCGCTGCACGACCTGCGCGCGCAGATGTGCCTGACGATGGAAGAGATGGGCCTGGTCCCCGAGGTGCACCACCACGAGGTCGCCACCGCCGGGCAGTGCGAGATCGGCACGAAGTTCAACACGCTCGTGAAAAAAGCCGACGAACTGCAGACCCTCAAGTACACCGTGCTGAACGTCGCCCACGCCTTCGGCAAGACCGCGACCTTCATGCCGAAGCCGCTGGTCGGTGACAACGGCTCGGGCATGCACGTGCACATGTCGCTGTCGAAGGACGGCGAGAACGTCTTTGCCGGCGACGGCTACGGCGGTCTCTCGGAGACGGCGCTGTACTACATCGGCGGCGTCATCAAGCACGCCAAGGCCCTGAACGCCTTCACCAACGCCTCGACCAACAGCTACAAGCGGCTGGTCCCGGGCTTCGAGGCGCCGGTCCTGCTGGCCTATTCCGCCCGCAACCGCTCGGCCGCGATCCGCGTGCCCTACGACGCGTCGAAGAAGTCCATGCGCGTCGAAGTCCGCTTCCCGGACCCGACGGCCAACCCGTACCTGTGCTTCGCCGCCCTGATGATGGCCGGCCTCGACGGCATCGAGAACCGCATCCATCCGGGCGACGCGATGGACAAGGACCTCTACGACCTGCCGCCGGAAGAGGAAAAGGCGATCCCGCACGTCGCCGCCTCGCTCGAGGAGGCGCTCGAGGCGCTGGACAACGACCGCGAGTTCCTGACCCGCGGCGGCGTGTTCACCGACGACGCCATCGACGGCTATATCGAACTCAAGATGGAAGACGTCACGCGCCTGCGCATGACCACGCATCCGGTCGAGTTCGACATGTACTACAGCTGCTGAGGGATCCGTCCCGTGTAGCCATCAAAGCCCGGCATGTCGTTGGCATGCCGGGCTTTTTTCATGGCGCTTGGCTGCTTGCAGGAACTCGGTAAAACCGTTTTCTCGCCAAGACGCCAAGCGCGCCAAGAAAACCGGGAAAGATGAGTATTGCTGTATTGACGAATACGCGGCCTTCCGCGAGGAGCGCAGAACGAACCGACTTCGGCGGGCCGGCGTGCGAATTCCGCAATGACTTTTCATTTTCTGGTTTTCCTTGGCGCGCTTGGCGTCTTGGCGAGAACCGATTTTTCACCCGATTCGGGAAATCACATCGGCCCGTGAACGGAAAGGCGGCCATTGCAACGCCCCCCATCCGCCACCACCATCAAAGGACAGTGGGTCGGGTTGCGCGGGCCGGGCGATTGGCCGGTTGTGGCCCGGTGGGCCGGGGAGCGATAGACTTTTGATTATGAAGCGTCTGCTCATGATTCTGTTGCCCGCGGCGCTGGCCGCCGGGCCGGTTGCCGCGTCGGAGATTTATCGCACGACCGACGCGGACGGCAACGTCGTGTTCACCGACGAGCCGCCCAGCGAAAACGCCGAGCCGGTGGAGCTCGATCCGCTGACCACCGTCAAGCCCGTCGAAGGGGAGCCGGATGGCGCCAGCAGCGCCGGCACGTCCGGGGAAGAGCCGGATACGCCCTCGAACGGGATCTCCGGGATTGCCATCGCCTATCCCGAGAACGAGAAGGGCATCCGCCATAACGGTGGCAACGTGCCGTTCAGGGTGGCACTGGAGCCGGAGGGCGCGACGCTGCCACGAGGCCACCAGGTGGAGATCATTCTCGACGGCGAGCCCCGCGGGCGGGCGGCAAGCACACAGGTGACCGTGTCCCCCGTCGAACGGGGCCCGCATACCGTGCGCGCACGGATCATCGACAATGCCGGCCAGACCCGCTACGAGTCGGAGTCGGTCAAGTTCTACCTGCTCCGCAAGGCGCTGGGTGGCAGCGGCGGCAACTGACGTCGGCCGCAGCCGCCACGACCCGGCCTGCACTACAATGGTGCAATGATCCCCGAGACCGACAATCACGCCGGACCAGCGGCGGCCGAGCTGCTCGAAACGCTCGTGGGCGCGATCCTCGTGGTCGAGGGCGCCGAACTGCGCGTGCGCTACCTGAATACCGCCGCCGAGGACCTGATCCGCCTCAGCCGACGCCGTGCGCTGGGGCAGCCGCTGGCCTCGATCGCCGGGTTCGATCCCGACTGGCTGAACCACGTCGCCGATAACCTGGACGCCGACGCGACCTTCACGGCCCGTGAGGTCACGCTCGCGCCCCACGACACCAGCAGCGCGCGCCAGGTCGATGCCAGTGTCACGCCATTGGCGTACGGCGAGGCGGCGGCCGCGGTGATCGAACTGACCCCGGTCGACCGGCACCTGCGGATCGCGCGCGAGGAAGGGCTGCGCACGCAGGAACTCGCCAACCGGCGGCTGCTGCGCGGTGTGGCCCACGAGATCCGCAACCCGCTGGCCGGACTCCGTGGCGCGGCGCAACTGCTCGCGCGGGAACTGGAGGACGCCGGGCAACGCGAGTACACGGACGTCATCGTGCGCGAGGCCGATCGCCTGCGGGGCCTGGTGGACCGGATGGTCGGGCCGGTGCAGCCACCCGCGTTCGCGAGCGTGAACATCCACCGGGTAACCGAACACGTACTGCACCTGCTGCGCGGCGAGGCCGGCGCGGGCGTGACCCTGCGCACGGAGTACGATCCCAGCATCCCCGATCTGCAGGCGGATGCCGACCAGTTGATCCAGGCGCTGCTGAACCTCGGCCGCAACGCGCTCCAGGCGGTCGGCGAGCAGGGCCAGGTGACCGTACGCACGAGCACGCGGCGGCGTTTCACGATCGGCCATGTCCAGCACCGGCTGGTCGCCTGTATCGAGATCGCCGACGACGGTCCGGGCGTCCCGCCCGATCTGCTCGACAGTCTGTTCCAGCCCATGGTCAGCGGCCGGGCGGAGGGCACCGGCCTCGGCCTGACCATCGCCCAGTCGCTGGTCAGCCGCCACGGGGGGCTGATCGAATGCGAGAGCGTCACGACCACCGAGACAAGTGCGGCCGGCAAGACTGAGCCGAGCACCGTATTCCGCGTACTGCTGCCGCTGGAGACCGGGCATGACTGACGCACCGCACGTGTGGATCATCGATGACGATGCGTCGATGCTCTGGGTCCTCGAGCGGGCGCTCAAGAGCGCCGCCATGGACGTACGCACGTTCGAGCGCGGCGACTCCGCCCTCGCGGCCCTGGATGCCGCCACGCCGGATGCCGTGATCACCGATGTGCGCATGCCCGGCATCGACGGCCTGTCCCTCGCCGAGCGCATGCGCTCGGCCCGGCCGGGGCTGCCCGTGCTGGTGATGACGGCCCATTCCGATCTGGATACCACCGTCGCCGCCTTCGAGGGCGGCGCCTTCGATTACCTCGCCAAGCCCTTCGACCTGGAAGAGGCCGTCGAACTCGTGCGGCGGGCCTGCGCCCCCGCGAAGACCGAATCCGGGCACGCGGAAGCGGCGGCGAACGCGGACGACACGAATCAGATCATCGGCCAGGCGCCGGCGATGCAGACCCTGTTCCGCACGATCGGCCGCCTCGCGCGGGCGCCGATCACGGTGCTGATCACCGGCGAGTCGGGGACCGGCAAGGAGCGCGTCGCGCAGGCGCTGCACCGGCACAGTCCGCGCGCCCGCGGGCCGTTCGTCGCCCTGAACACCGCCGCGATCCCGCGGGATCTGCTCGAATCCGAGCTGTTCGGCCACGAGAAAGGCGCCTTCACCGGTGCCGACGCCCGTCGCCAGGGTCGCTTCGAACAGGCCGATGGCGGCACCCTGTTCCTGGATGAGATCGGCGATATGCCGGCCGAGCTGCAGACGCGATTGCTGCGGGTTCTATCGGAAGGCGTTTTCTATCGGGTGGGCGGTGCCACGCCGTGCCGGGTCGATGTCCGCATCCTCGCCGCGACCCACCAGGATCTGGAGCGCCGGGTCGAACGGGGCGAGTTCCGCGAGGACCTGTACCACCGGCTCAACGTCGTGCGCCTCCCGGTGCCCGCCCTGCGCGAGCGGCGCGAGGACATCCCGCTGCTGGCCGCGCATTTCCTGGAACAGGCCGCGGACGAGCTCGGCATGGAACGCAAACGGCTCACCGCCGCGGTCGAGGACCGCCTGATGGCGCTGGACTGGCCGGGCAACGTCCGCCAACTGGAGAACGTCTGCCGCTGGCTGACCGTCATGGCCGCCGGCCGCGAGATCCATCTCGACGACCTGCCGGTCGAACTCCAGGGCGAGAAACCGGCCGCCACCAACGACTGGGAGCACGCCCTCGCCAACTGGGCGCGCTCCGAACTGGCCGCGGGCAACACCGGGCTCGGGGAGTCCGCCGCCCAACGCATGGAGCGCATCCTCATCCGCGAGGCCCTCACCCGCAGCGGCGGCCACCGCCAGGAAGCCGCCCGCCTCCTCGGCTGGGGCCGCAACACCCTCACCCGCAAGATCCGCGACCTCGGCATCGAGGCCTGAACGAAGGTCATTGCTGGATAGGCGTCGTGATAGGCGCTACCCGAACGCGTCGGCGATCTCGCAGGCGAAGCGCGCAGAGACAACCATACGATGAGCGATCGGAGTTGACGCAGCGAGCATGCCAACGCGACGGCACCGCGAATACGGCTCGCGATCACGACGTCGCGCATGAGGAACCAACGCAGGTCAGCGGCTGGAAGGATCGCGTCGGCGCACAATCCTCGACCCGTTGGGTATCGCTTCGCTCAACCCAACCTACGGTGCTGCGCGCACCAGTGACGTAGGCGCGTCTTCGCCGAAGGCGAATGCGCGCATCCCCCTCAGGCGGTGACGGCTGTCTCCCCCGTGCAGCGGAGGTAAGCCGATTCCAGATCGTCGCTGTCGAAACGCTCGCACAGTTCGGCAACCGTGCCGTCAGCGGCGATGCGTCCCTCGTGAAGGATGGCCACACGATCGGCGAATTCGGCCGCATCGCTCAGCAGGTGGGTGCTGAACAGGACGCTGGCGCCCTCGGCGCGGCGGACATTGAGGGCATCCCGGAGCCGCACGCGGGCGGCCGGGTCGAGACCGTCCATCGGTTCGTCGAAGATCAGCAGCGGCCGCCGCGAGGCGATGCAGGCGGTCAGGCCCAGCAGTTGGCCCATGCCCTTGGAGTAGGTCGCGATGGGACGCGCCAGCGCCTCACCGCCAAGCCCCAGCGCCGCCGCCGCCTCGCGGGCATCGCGGCTCGCGGGGGCCATGCCATAGAGGGCCAGCATGTAGTCGAGGAATTCGTTGCCGCTCAGGTAGGTCGGCGGCTGGAAGCGTTCGGGCAGGTAGGCGATGTCGGCGCGCGCGCGGCGGTCGGTGTTCGGGCGGCCGGCCAGCGTGATCGTGCCGCCGTGCGCGGCGCGCAGATCGAGGATCGTGCGGATCAGGGTCGACTTGCCGGCGCCGTTGGCGCCGACGAGTGCGACGGTTTCGCCGCGATCGAACTGCGAGATCGACGCCAGCGAGAACGGCGCGGCCTCCGGCGTTTCGCCGGAGGCCGCTGACGCAGAGCGCGGTTCGGCTCAATCGTCGATGCCGCCGGATCGCTTGCCGAGCCGATCAGAACAGATACGTCGGGTTGCAGTTCTGCGCGATTGTCGTCGATATCCCAGATTCGGTTGGCCGCTCATCGATCCACGGAGCCGGTGGCACTCGGATGCAGCGGCTCGCGATCGGATCCGGCCGTCGAGCGCATTGCGCAGACGTGCCGGTGTCCGGGCGCGCCATCATCCAGCTTCACGTCGAGCTCGCGCGCGATATCGGCCGGGACGTTCTGCCCCATGTGTAGCAGCAGTCGAGGCGGCGGAGTAGCGTCGCTATCCTCGTAGCCGTCATCCCGTGCCAAGACCAATACGCCGTTGAAGACATTGATCGGAGCTGCATCGGTGTTGCCGACTGTCGGGGCTGACGTCCGATCCGTGGTAGCTGCCCTTGATGAAATCCAGCCTTCGACAGGTGCTCCCAGACACCGTTGAGTTCAGCCCAGTCTTGCCGCGGATCGCGCCGAGTCGCACCATCGCCGTCGGTCGCACCCGGTGTTGATCGTTGCGCCGAATCGCGTCCTCGGCATCGCTTGCGGCATATCGCCCGGTACCGCCCGATACCGATCCTGAAGCCGAAGTAAGCAGCCTGAATCCCCGCCTGCTGATCCGCCAGGTTCCGCACGCGCGCACTCGAAATCAGCTCCTGCCCCTTGAGCACGCCGCCCAGCAGGAGGCCGATGATCACCAGGACCACGGCGATCTCGACCAGGGTGAAACCTTTCTGTTGTCGCTTGAGCTGCATTTTGACTCCCCGCCTGGCGGCTGGCGCTCTGGGCCACCGCTATCGCATGGCATTCCGTTTGCCGCGTCGGACGCGCTGAGCGTCCGGGAAATTGTCGATTTGCCGACACAGCGTCGGCGTTTCGACGTCAGATAACCGTCAACTATGGGTGGCCGCTATGGGCGCGGCGCATTATCGCCGCCTCCGTCTTCCTGCGAAAGGGCTTCCAGTCGTTGCTCCAGAAACCGCACTTCGCCGGGATCCTCGATCTCGCCGCTGGCCAGCAGGCCACCGATGAGAATGCGGGCGGCCTCGTATTCGCCCATGTCTTCCAGCAGAAGGATCTGCAAATCCCGTGCCCAGTACGGCACGTCCATGCCCTCGGTGCGCTCGGCGAGATCGCGGGCGTAGCGCAGGGCGAGGTCGAGGTCCTCGAGGCGGTGTTTCGCCAGCAGCGTGCCCTCGGCGAGCCAGCGCCAGCGCGTGCCCGGGCGTTCCAGGAAGGCCTCGTGAACGAAATCCAGCATGATCCGCTGGCGGTCCGGATCGGAGACCTGGCCATACAGGCGGACCGCGAGCGCGAGCGGATACTCGCTCGCCGGCGCGAGCGCGAGCCAGCGCTCCAGCCAGGCGCGCAGCCGGCCGTAATCGAGTTCGCGGTAGGGCACGCTGTCGCCCGGCTGCTGATCGAAGTACTGCAGCCAGAGCGTGCCGGCCCGCGCCAGCGCGGCGGGCTCGCCGAACGCCGCGAGCCGCAGCAGGGATGCGGGCGGGGCCGGCGGCAACGCGCGGCGCTCGCTGCCCGGTGCCGGCGAGAGCGCGTACCAGAGCAGCTGCGCCGACAGCGCCAGCACGAACGCGACCTGAACGCCGACCGGAACAGCGCGCAGCGAGCGCGTCGGTGTGCGGGCCGCGGCCAGTGACGCCGGCAGGCGCATCAGAATTCGCGGCGGTAGAGGTCGAACGCCGCCGCCGCGGCGAGCAGCGCGCCATAGACGGCGGTCTGGCCGAGCACCGGCCAAAGCAGCGCCGGATCGAAACCGCCCGTGCCGAGCCAGCCGGCCTCCGTGAACCGATGCAGGCCGGGCATGACCCAGGCGATCAGCGCGATCCCGGATTCGACGAAGGCCCGGAATGGCCCGTCATGCACGAATACCGGGTCGCGCGCGAGCAGCAGCAGGGCATCCAGCCCACGCGCCAGCAGATAGAATGCGGCGAGCGCGGCGAGCGCGGTCACCGGCTGGCGGAACGTGAAGGCCAGCAGCAGCCCGAGCGCGGCGACCAGCCAGGCCTCGCAGGCGAGCGACAGGGCCCAGCCGGCGACGGCCAGCGGCGGCGACCAGATCAAGAGCGGCAGGGCGCAGGCGACGGCCAGGGCGACGGCGATCAGGGCAAAGGCCGCGAGCTTGCCGAATACGTAATGGCTGCGGGGTGCATCCAGCGCCAGCACGAGGTCGAGCGTGCGGTCGTCCTGTTCACGGAGACAGGCCGAGACGGCGAACAGGGCGATCAGACCGACCGCCCCGGCGCGCAGACCGGCCGCGAGCAGCACGGCCTGGATGGCGGCGTGTTCCGTCAGGGCGACGGCGCCCGCGAGGCCCGTGAGCACGAACGCAAGCACGAGCAGGATACCGGCGAGCACGAGCAGCCGACTCTGGCGTGCCTGACGCAGGGTGAAACGCGCGATCGTCGCGACCAATGGCGGGGCCTCCGGCAACTGCATGCCTCGCGGGCATCGGCCATGCCCGTACACGGGATCGGGTGCCCATGGCGCCCCGATTACGGGGCATCAAGATACCATGGGCGACGGCATCGGGTTCGCGTTGTCTCGATCTGGTGCAGCATTTGCTTGGGCAAAGTGACGGTGCCGCGGTTCAATGCATCACGCCGCCATTGCCGGCAAGGCGAAGCAATCCAATACCGTAGGTTGGGTTGAGCGCCAGCGATACCCAACGGGTCGAGGCGTGTTTGACCACAACGGTTTAACGTGGTGTTGGCGGATCGCTCGTCGCGTTGGGTTTCCTTCGTCAACCCAACCTACGCGGAACGGGATAGCCCAACCCTGGACGTTGGTTTGAGCGCGGAAGTTCATTCAGGGAACCGCGCACCGACCCAGCGCCAGCCGGTATCGAGAGGGAGGGACTGCAGTGCTTCCATGGATTCAGCACAACACGCAGCGGCACCGCCTGCTGGCCCTGGCGCTGCTCGCGCTGCAGGTCGCCCTGCTCGCGCCGGACGATCCAGCCACCGTCACCGCGGCCACGCTGGTGCACTTCGGCCTGATCGTCCTCTGGCAGCCCTTCTGGCAGGGCTCGACCGAGGTCAATCGGCGCGCGGCCATCGCCATCCTCATCGTCGGCACGGCGGTCGTGCTGCTGAGCAGCTGGCTGCTGCTCGCGGCGTGGCTGCTGGTCCTGCTGGGCCTGATCGGCGGCGAGCAGGTCGGCAGCCGGCGCGAACAGCTCGTGCAGTGGCTGGTGATCCTGTACCTGCTGCTGGGCCTGCTGATCGGGGTGACGCCGCCGCTGTTCGCGGTGGATATCGACGGCGGCAACGCCCTGTGGACGGTCATGGCGGCGGCCGGCCTGATTCCGGCCCTGCTGCTGTTCATGCCGGCCGCCGCGCCGCCCGCCTATGTGCAGCGCTTCGATTACCTGCGCAGTCTGGCGATCACGCTGCTGGCGCTGCTGCTGTCCGCCGGGAGCGTCCTGTGGACCTATCGAACCGGCACGCCCTACGCGACGACGCTGGTGCAGACGACCCTGTTCGTCGCGGGCCTGATCCTGGTCGTCAACTGGGTCTGGCGGCGCAAGGCCAGCCACACCATGTTCCAGGTGCTCTGGAACCGCTACCTGCTGAACATCGGCACCCCGTTCGAGCACTACCTCATCAGCCTGTCCGGCCCGGCCGCCAGCGATCTCGGGCCCGACGACTATCTCGACCAGGCGATCACGGCGATGGCCGAACTGGAATGGGTGCAGGGCGTGGAGGTCCGCGGCCCGGCCGGCGAGCGCCTGATCGGCGAACGCACGGACCACGTCACCGAGGGCTACGACGATACCGCGCCGCTGATCGTGTACACGGCGAACGATCCGGGCCCGACCCTGCGCCTGCATATCCAGTTGCTGACACGCTTGATCCAGCAGCTCTATCACTCGCGCCTGCACGAACTGGAACTGCGCAACCAGGAGAAGGTGCGGGCCGTTCACGAGACCGGCGCGCGCCTCACGCACGACATCAAGAACCTGCTGCAGTCGCTGCAGTCGCTGTCGGCGGCGGTCCAGTCCTCGGGGCAGGAGCGCAGCGACGAGGCACTGGCGCTGGTCCAGCGGCAACTGCCGGACATCAACCAGCGCCTGCAGTCGACGCTGGAGAAGCTGCGCAGTCCGGAAGCGGTCAAGGGCGCGGAGACGATCGACGCGAGCGAGTGGTGGGCGGGCCTGCAGCGCCGCTACGCGGATGGTGCGGTCCAGTTCGAGGGCGAGGCCGCTGCCGGTATCACGCTGCCGAAGGACCTCTTCGATACGGTCGCCGAGAATCTCATCGAGAACGCGCGCTACAAGCAGGCGACCGATCGGCGGATCGACCTCCGCGCCCGCATCGAGACCACGGCCGAGCAGGTGACGCTGGAGATCGAGGACACGGGCCAGCCCATGCCGGAGCAGACGGCGCGAGGGCTATTCAGCGGCGCCGTACAGTCGGCTGGCGGCCTCGGCGTGGGTCTGTACCAGTGCGCGCGCCTGGCGGACTTCCATGGCTTCGATCTGCGCCTGACCGACAACGAGGATGGGCTGGTCCGTTTTCGGCTCAGTGGGGCGCCTGCCGAAAGCGCCTGATGTGCCGCTGGCGAGCGGCTAACCAAAGCCACACGGAAATATCTGGAGCAAAGACCATGACGAATGGGTCTGGACTGACTCGCGAAGAAAGGCGAATCCTCGAGGATTACGAGGCGGGGTCGTTCAATTCGGCCGATTCGACGGAACTGCGTAATGACCTCGTTGCCGCGGCACGCAATACGCAGCGCAGAGACAAGCGGGCAGTTCCGATTGTAATACCGTTTCCGCCGGCATACGCAGCGGTTCAGAGCGCGTAGACGATGTCGACCGTGTCTGTGGTCGGCCAATCGGAAGGCGTATCGCTATCACAAGTCCTGACCGGTGATCCGGCCATCATCACACTGCTCGTCGTCCTCCTCACGATCCAGGCGACGCGCGATGGCGACGGGCACATCCGTCAATCAACAGATGATGTGACCGAATACGCCGTTATTGCCAGATCCCGTGAAAAAACCGACTGATCGCGGCCGCCGTACGGATGCTCCGGGCGTGCAGCCGCGCCTTCCAGTGTCGGGTTTCCGTCGAACATGCCGGCAGAGCGCAGATGCTGCCATGCGATGCAACCCTCGTCGTCATCCTCTACGCACGCCGGACCGTTGGCACCGTTGTCGATCCGGCCATTGCCACCAGATGTCCCCGGTGATGGAGCGTCGGTGTCGATTCGCTGAGGAGCTTGCTGAAAATCACCGGGGAGCGCGCCGAAACGGTCACGGAATGCGTGGAACGCTCCACGCGTATCGCGTAGCTCTTGGCGGAACGACTTGTACTCAGCACTCTCGATCAACGAGCGCCCCTGCAGCACGGCGCCCAAGATGATACCGATCACGACCAGAACGACTGCAGCTTCAACGAGTGAGAACCCGCGGCAGTATCCCCGACTGCATGGACGGCTTGAGACTCTCATGGATTGTCGGTCGCCCGCGATCTGGTAAGCAGGTAACACAATGATTTCCGCATGGTACTCAGAGCGCCCTCCACCGCGATCGTGTCTTCAAGGCTGGCGCATACGGCCCACATCCACCATGCGCGCTTTAAGCACGGGCGCCGGCAGCCAAATCAAGAGGTCATCATACCGGCCGTTCGGCGCTCCGGGTGCACGATACCCGGCCGCAACAAACGTCGCATCAGCAGTCACTAACCAGTCACAGTTCTCGGTCTCGTCTTCCGAGAAGCCGCGGGCCGCAGCACCGCCGGCGCCAGGACATTCGAACGACGTGTTGGTCCAGACCTGCTCGCCTTGGGCCGCAACGGAGAGCACCAAGGCCGGAGTATCGTTAGTAATCGTGTTGCCCTGGGCGTCCTCGACGCGGATCGTGCCGTCATCATCCAGCGTGAAGCTACTCCCGTCGGGATCGGAATTACCGTCTGCGTCTTCGGGCGCATCGGCGAATTCGGCGGAAACGTGGTAGCGCAGCGGCTGCCCCCACGGATTGCGCCGGCCGAGCCCGAGTTGTTGCCAAGGCAATGTGCCCTCGTCGGCATCGCAGGGCTCATCCACACCGGGGTCTAGCGGGTCTTCTTCGCCATCCGGCGGATAGTCGTCGTCCGGACAGGGCAGACGCCCCTCGCTCAGGGCGAACCCGTAGAGCGCCTCTCGGATCTCGTCGAACTGCCGCTTCTGATCGCTGCGCCGCGACTGCTGGGTCGTCGCGTCCAGCGCAGCGATACCTCCACCGACTAACAGACCGACAATGACGAGCACCACCGCCAGTTCGATCAAGGAGAAACCGGCACTGTTACGGCGCGAGGCCACGCATCCAGCCATGGTCTTCTCCGGGAGTCTCGAAGTCATTGTCGGCAGGGGCGGTGTGCGTTGCTGTAGGCATTCAAATCCGGCGGCACGCCGAAGACAACGGCGTACCCGGACTCACCATCCAGCGACAGTAGATCGCCGGAGTCGGCCCCCGCGCAGTCTGACCCCGTCCCTGCGCAGGCGGTGGACACCGCATAATAGACATAGTCGTTCCAGCCGTTCGCATCGATCCAATCCGGCAGATGACCGCTACCGTCACAGATGGTGTGTGGCGGATCTGGCGGCGGCTCGTCCTCCGGCTCAGGCGTCCCGGGGCTCCCGAACTCGGCCCCAACCGGGAGGCGGCCACGGCTCACGCCATCGGTACAGGTGTCGGCTCCGGCCTCCTCGGCGGCCTCAGGATAATAGCCCTGATTGTCGTAGAAATCCGCAAGGGCGGCGCCGACATCCTCGAGCACGAGGATTGGCACACGGGCCAGCAGCGCATTGGCCTTGATGCCGATCACGCGATCGTTGCAGCCATCGACGTCTACGCAGTCGATAAACTGCCTCGGCTTCAGTCGCACTCGCCATTTCGGCGTTACTGCTCTCAAGATACGCACGCGGATCGATGCCGGGACGCGGTGCGATGGCCGTCTGTCCACGCATCGGGTCGCCCGCAATGATCAGAATGGCAGCGTATGACTTGTCGCCGATAACCAGGTCACCCGATGTATCGCGATTCACCGGGGAAGCGGGGGGTATATCGCGATCGTCGGAAAAATCGCCGTCGATCGCATACCAGATGCCCGGTGCCTTATTCCCGAACGAACGCGCAAGGTCGACCGTTCGCCACGGAAGGCGCCCGATGTGACACCTCATCGGGGGCGCCCTGACACTGCGCACCGGCCTCGCCGAGCCGATCCGCATCGTCGGGATCTGACGGGTCGCTGATGTCCGGACATGGCAACGCGCCCGGCTTGTTGTTGGCACCGCCAAATTGCGCGTACGTTATTACCGCCTCGCGCGCCCTCGCGAGCGTGAGCGCCGTGTCGGTTGCCCGGGTCATGATTACCGCGTCAGCGCCACGGCTGCTTACGAATAGAGTCGTGGCCCCTATCACGAGCACAAGCAGCGTCACCAGCAAGGCGAACCCACCCTGCCGCCGCCACGCGGGCCGCCGTTCAATCGCCCTGGACATCGACAACCGTCCCGCTCTCGGGGTCCCAGGTCTGGCCCGGCTTGAGCCGTACCTGTTTGCCGTCGGGCAGTGTGACAACGACGGTCCCGCCGTTGATGCGGCCCGCGTTGAGGTCGTCGCCGACCGCCGAGCCCTGGAGCGTGTTGCCGCTGTTGACCCAGACGGCCTCGGGGCCATTGCTGCGGCGGACGAAGCCGCGCAGGTGTACGCGGGGCGGCGGCTTCGGGGCCGGCGCGGCCTGGGGTTCGGGCTCGGGTTCGGGGGCGCGGGCGAGTTCCTCGGCGGTCGCTTCGGCGCGGATGCGATCGAGCTGCTCGCGCTGCTCCGGCGTGGTGAACAGGGTTGGGCCGGCGGCCTGGACCGATGTCGCCAGTCCGAGAGTGACGAGCACGATGGTTACTCCGATACCCGATACCCGCCCGTGACGGCGCGTCACGGTGGCGTCGACGCCCCGTGCGGAAGGCGCTCGCGTGCCCTGCGCGTGTGGTGACGGGTTATTGTTCATCGGTATCCAGCCGCAGCGTATACCAGTTCAGTTCGCAGGCCGCGTCCACGTTCGCCGTGCGGGCGTCGAAGCGCAGCCTGCCGTTGCGTTTCATTGTACAGCTGGACAGCGACAGCAGGCCGTCGCCGGCCTCGTTGAGGCGTTCGAGGAGTTCGACGACGTCGTATTCGTGCAGGGCGCCGATGGTGAGCCGCATGGGCGTGCGGTAGAGATGCATACGGTCGGAACCGCTGGCGCGCTCGTGCGCGGCGCTCGTGCGCTGGCCGATCTCGTAGCGCAGGGTGGGCAGTTTGAGGTCGGCGTTGATGGACTGCAGGGCCTCGATCCAGGTCAGGCGGCCTTCTTCGCCGATCCAGCCGCGCTCGGACATGGCGCGGAAACGATCGGCGTACTCGCGGTAGACGGCCTGGTTGTCGCTGGCGTTGCGGTATTGGTTGGCGGCCTGCGCGAGCTCGCCCCGGGCGCGGTTGAAGGCCCGCTCGCGTTCGGCCAGCCAGTCGGACGCCATCCACATCGTTGCGGCCAGCACCGCGAGGCCCACGGCCGCGGCGACCAGTGAACCGGCGAGGTTGCGGAGGGTCGGGTCAGCCATCGGCCGGCTCCCCGGTGTCCGTCGTGAGGCGCAACTGCAGCACGAATTCGCCGCTCTGGTCCGTCGGGGTGCTGGCGGTCGTGCCACTGTCACCGCTCACGCCGCTGCCCGGCCCGAGGTCGAACGGGGCGCGTTCCACCGATACGCTGCCCAGCCCGGCGGTGCGGAGCGCCTGCACGAACTGGTCGAAACGGGCGATCGCTTCGCGGTAATCGCCATCGAACCCTGTCACGCGCCCGCCGACCTCGACCACCGGCCCTGCAGCCGGATCGTTCGGATTCGATCGGCCAACCGTGCGGCCGCTGTCGCTGCCCACGCCATCGCTGCGCGCCCAATCCAGCCGATCGAGCGTGAGTGCGGAGTGTTCCGCCAGCAGGGTGCCGAGCCTGTTCATGATCGGTTCCGGCGTCTGGCGCACTGCACTGCTCACATCGGCCATCAGATCGACGGCGTTCTTGACGTCGACCGCGCGGTAATCGAACTCGTCGAGCTGGCTGAGGCGTTGTTCGTAGAGCTGCTGGAAGCGGGCCTCCCGCGCCTGTGCCTGGACGATCCCGCTCTCGTAGGCCTGGCCCTGCAGCCACGCGCCGCCGGCCACGGCCACGGCGGCGAGCACGGCCGCCCCGGCCAGCACGCGCAACCCGACGCGGGCACGCTGGACGAAGAAGAAATGGCGCAGCCGCGCGAGCCCGTAGTGATTGGCGGGGCGACGCTGGCGCAACAGGAGCTGCCCGAAGATCGTGTCGGCGTACGGCCCCGCGCTGCCACGGTCGCCCACGCGTTGCGACAGATCGCCCAGGGAAACGAGGTGGCAGTTGACGACGTCGCCGCCGGCCAGGCGCTCGCGCAGGGCATCGTGGGCGTCGCTGTCGGCCAGGATGTAGGTGTCGACCGGGCGGCCCTGACCGCGGAAACGCTGGTTCTCGAGGAAGTGCAGCGTCTGGTGGAGTTCGTCGTGAACGAAATCGGCGTACTCGGCGGCGTCTTTGTAGCGCCCGGGCACGAGCCGCGAGAAGCGCAGGCGGCCGTTCTCGTAATAGGACTGGCGCAGCGTGCTCGGGACCTGCTGGCTGACGACCAGCACCCGGCCGGCGCGCTGCGCGCCGAGATGGGGCAGCAGGTACTCGCCGACCAGGGGCAGCGAGTGAATGCCCTTGAGCGCGACCTGCTCCTCGGCGAGGACATCCAGCCAGACGCTGAGCAGTTCGGGGTTCGTGAGCCCGGCCACGAGCACGCGGTCGTCGCGCCGCCCTTCGCGCTGGCGCCCCTGGCAGGTGATGTACGTGAAATCGCTGTTGCGGAAGTGCTTGCGTGCCGTGCGCTTGTAGAGGTGGGCGCGTTCGCGGCCGATCACGTGCGGGATGTGGTCGATGTGGAACTCTTCCTCGATCACGTCGAGCAGCATCTGCACCGGCGTGCGCGGCGCCTCGCGCAGCCATTGGCGGAAGCGCTCGCGGCCCGCTTCATCCGGTTCGAACGCCTCGATGCGCCGGAACGCGCCCGATCGCCATTCGTAGGCGAGGATGCGGTGACCGGGGAAGAAGAGGAGGCGTTTCACGTCAGTAATCCAGCGTCGCGATCGTGTCGTAGATCGGTCCGAGCACGGAGAACATGATCCAGCCGACGAGGCCGCCCAGGAAGACGGTCAGCACGGGCTGGATCGCGGGTTCGAGGCGCTCGACCGCCTCGCGCACCTCGCGCGCGTAGAAATAGCTCACGTTGCGCAATGCCTCGTCGAGCGCGCCGGTGGTCTCGCCGACGCGCATCATGCGGACCACGAACGGCGGAAACAGGCCGGTCCGCGCGAACGCCTCGCCGAGCGTCTGGCCCTCGCCGATATGGCGATGCACCCGGTCGACCGCCTCCTCGAGCACGGCGTTGTCCATCAGCGCGCGCGACAGGCGCAGCGCGTCGAGCACGGTGATGCCGGCGCCGTACATGAGCGCGAAGTAGTTCGAGAAGCGCGCCAGCCGGATCTTGTACATCAGATCGCCGAACAGCCATACGCGCAGTTTGAAGCCATCCCACGCGAATCGGAAACGCGGGCTGTTGCGCGACATATAGCGAATCACCGCCGGTACGGCGAATGCCAGCAGCAGGAGCACGTACCACCAGGCGACGAAGAAGTCGGATACGGCGATCAGGGCGCGCGTGTGCATTGGCAGTTCGCTGCCCACGGACTGCAGGAAGGAGGTCAGCTTCGGCACGAGATAGACCATCAGGAAGCCGACCGCCCCACCGACCACGGCGAGCACGATCAGCGGGTAGACCATCACGCGGCGCACGTAGGCGACGATCTCGTCCTGCCAGCGGAGCATCTCGCCGAGGTCCTGCAGCACTCTCGGCAGAGTGCCGCTTTCCTCCCCGACCCGGACCATCGAGATGTAGACCTTGCCGAACACGTGCTCGAAATCGGTAAGCGCGCCGGAAAAGGTCTTGCCGCCCTCGATGGCCTCGACCAGTTCGGCGACCACGTCGCGGAAGGCCGGATCGTCGATGGTCGACCCGAGATCCGACAGGGCATCCACCATCGGCACGCCGGCATTGAGCAGCTGCTCGAGGTGGAAGGAGAAGTTGATGAGTTCGGAGCGCGGGGTACGGCGGAAGCGGTGCAGCAGCGAGATCCGACGCACCTCGTGGGAGTCGATCAGATCGAGCCCCATGCGCCCGAGGCGCATCTCCAGGTCAGTCAGATTGGCCGCGTCCAGGGTGCCGGTTACCCGGCGCCCCTGTTGATCCATGGCCTTGTATTTGTAGGTGTCCATCCACTACACCCGACTCGTCAGGTCGACGACGCGGGCGACTTCTTCCAGCGAGGTCGTGCCTTCGAGGGCGTGACGGGCGCCGTCGGCGGCCAGCGTCTGGAAGCCTTTCTCCTGGGCGGCGCCGGCGAGTTCCTTGAGCGTGGAGCGGCGGGCGATGAGGTCGTCCAGGTCCGCGTCCATGCGCAGGACCTCCAGCAGTGCGAAGCGACCACGGTAGCCGCGGCCATCGCACTGCGCGCAGCCGACCGGGCGACACAGCGTGTGGTCGCCGTGCGGCTCCAGGGCCAGCAGTCGGCGTTCGGCGGCGTCCGGCGTGTACGGCGTCTTGCAGTGATCGCAGAGCCGCCGGACCAGGCGCTGGCCCATGACGCCGATCATGTTGCCGGCGATCACGTCCGGCAGGATGCCGATATCGAGCAGGCGCGGGATGGCGCCCAGGGCCGAGTTGGTGTGCAGGGTGGAATAGACCTGGTGGCCGGTCATGGCGGCGCGGAAGGCCATGCTCGCGGTCGGTTCGTCGCGGATCTCGCCGACCAGCATGATGTCCGGGTCCTGGCGCATCAGGCTGCGGATGCCACTGGCGAAGTCGAGCCTGGCGGCCTCGTTGACCGCGCTCTGGCGGACCATCGGCATCGGGTACTCGACCGGATCTTCGAGCGTGACGATGTTCACGCTCTCCTGGTTCAGCTGGTAGAGGATCGAGTACAGCGTGGTCGTCTTGCCGCTGCCGGTCGGACCGGTGACGAGGATGATGCCCTCGGGGCGCGACATCATCAGATCGAGCGTGTCCATCGTCGCGTCGTCGAAGCCGAGCGACGGCAATGGAAGAATGCCCTTGTGGCGGTCGAGCACGCGCAGGACGATGTTCTCGCCGTGGGTCGTGCGCACGGCGGACACGCGGAAGTCGATCACGTGGCCGCCGATCGACAGCGAGATGCGCCCGTCCTGCGGCGCGCGCGTCTCGGCGATGTTCATATCCGACATCACCTTCAGACGAACCGCGATCGGCGACCAGAAGTGCGCGTGCAGGCTGCGGATCTGGCGCAGCACGCCGTCGATGCGATAACGGATGCGGACGAAGCCTTCCTCGGGCTCGAAGTGGATATCCGAGGCGTCGCGCTTCACCGCATCGGCGAGGATGGCGTCGACCAGTCGCACCAGCGGCTGGCTGTACTCGCCCGATTCGGCATTGAGACTGGCGTAATCGATCTCGCCGGTCTCGATCTCGTGCAGGATGCCGTCGACCGACAGCTCGTAGCCGTAGAAGCGATCGGTGGCCTCGTCGATCTCGACCTCGCCGGCGAGCAGGGTGCGGATCTCGATCGCGCTGCCGACATACGCGCGGACCCGGTCGAGCGTGACCAGGTTGAAGGTGTCGGCCATCGCGATGTAGAGCGCCTGCTCATCGGGGCGCCAGCTGATCGGGACGATGCCGAAACGCTTCGCCTGTTCCTTCGGGATCCGCGCCAGGGCCTCGCGCTCCGGAACGGCATGGGCGAGTTCGATGCTCTCCTGGCCGAGCGCCTCGCCGAGCTGCTCGCGCATGACCGCCTCGGTCACGAACCCGAGGCGGATCAGGATACGGCCGAGTGGTTCGCCGTCGTGATCCTGCTCCGTCAGGGCGATCCGCAGCTGGTCGTCGCTGACGATGCCCGCCGCGACGAGCCGTTCGCCAAGGCGTCGCGGTCGCTCGGCCTGCCGTTGTTCGGATTCACTCATTGCCGAAGGCTTTCCAGGCGGCGGGTGGCGGACTCCAGCGGGAAGGAGGCGGACCCGTCGCCGGCGAGTTCGAGGGCCTCGTCATAATACGTCACGGCCGCTTCGCGCTTGCCCAGCTGATCGAGCGCGACCGCGAGGTTGAACGCGTAATCGGCCTCGCCCGGGGCCGCACGGAAGGCCTCGAAGTACGCGGACTGGGCCTGCGCCCACCGCTGCTCGCGTGCATACAGATTCCCCAGCGCGTAGCGCAGCGCGTGGGCATTCGGATCCTGTTTGAGCAGGGTCTTCAGTTCACTCTCGATGCGGCGGGGATCGGCCGTGCTCTCGAGACTGGCGAGACCCGAACGCGCATATGGATCGCGCGGATGATCCGCCAGTACTTCGCGGTAATGCTCGATCGCCGCGGCGGCATTGCCCTGGCGCTGGGCGACGGCGGCCGCCCCGAGGCGGGCGTCGCGGTTGGCCGGGGCGAGTTCGACGGCGTCGCGGTAGTGCGCGCGCGCGGCCATCAGGTCGCCGCTGCGCAGCGCGCGATAACCGTCCTGGAGGGCCTGGGCGAGTGGCGAGCGGCCGTTGCCACTGCCGGTGCTGCGGACCATCGGCTTGTCGGAGGGGGGCGCCGCGTCGCGCGCATCGTCACTGGACGCGCCGGTCGCGGCCTGCTCTGTCGATGGCGCTGCGGTCGCCGCCCGTTCGGGCTCGGCGGAATCCGTCGTGCCATCGTCCGCGTCCCCGGAGGCGGTCGCCTCTTCGGCAGCGTCGTCGGCGCCAGTCGCTGCGGCCGTACCCGCGTCGCCGGTCGACGTCTGCGACGAAGCCTCACTGGCCGGTTCCGGATCGCCCGCACCACGGTCGGCTTCCGCATCGACGGCTCCGGATTGCGTGGCCGTCGCCAGCGCCGCCCCGACATCCACCGTCGGGTCGCCGCCATCGGCGGTATCGCGATCGGTGGCCTCGGCGTCCGCGCTCCCCGCGTCGGACGGGGCCGTGGCGAGTGCGTCGGGGTCGAGCGATTGCGCGGCCGACGGATCGGAACCCTCCGGCCGTGGCGCCATTCGCGGTCTCCGCATCCGGCGTGTAGCGCACGAGTTCCCGATCGACCGCGCTGCGGGTGGACTCGTAGTAATACCAGCCACCAAAGAGCAGCCCGCCCACGACCGCGAACGTGCCCAGCACGAACAGGCCAGCGGTTCTGATGATCGACGCGCCGGAGGCCCCGCCGCGAAACACGGCCTCGGCCCGGGCGGGGCCGTTCAGGCTCGGTGCCGGCCTGACCACCGCCGGCGTCGCCGCCCGCCTGCCGGGCGGTCGCGGCATCCACGTCCAGATCGAACTCCTCGGCGCCATCCGCGCCTGCGGCATTCGCGTTGGCGCCGGAATCGCGATTGACGGGCTCGACGATGCCGTCGCCGCGTGCGGCACCAGCCCGGCGCAGCGCATCGAGCAGGAGGCTCACGGCTGCCCCGCGGAGTCCGACTCGATGGCTGGCGTCCGCAGGTACTGGCGGAAGCGTTTCATGTCGCCGTCCAGGTTCGCCTGATCGATCACGGTCGGACGCAGGAAGATGATCAGTTCGGTTTTCTCGACCCGATCATCCCGGTACGAGAAGAAGTTGCCGACCAGCGGCAGGTTGCCGACCAGGGGCACACTGCGCTCGCTCTGATCGATGCTGTCCTGCATCAGGCCGCCGATCACGGCGACCTGACCGGAATTCACGCGCAGCAGGGACTCCATTTCCCGGACCTGGATCTCGGGCACCTCGTTGGTCACGCCGGCATCGGCGAGCGACGGGTTCGGGTCCTCGACGAAACCGAGAATCCGCGAGACGGTCGGGCGGGTATTGAGCAGGACCTCGTCATCGGCGCCGATGTACGGCGTCACGGTCATCACGAGGCCGACCGGCACGGTGTTGATCTGGCTGTCGAAGACCGTATTGGTGACGCCTTCATCCAGCGTCTGCTCGACGTCGATCGTGAAATACACGCGGTTGTCGACGACCTTGAGGATGGCGAGCTGGTTGTTCAGCGCCATGATCTTCGGGCTCGACATGACGCTGACGTCGCCGAAGGTCTCCAGCGCGCGCACGGTGGCCTGCAGCTCGCCGCCACCCAGATCGGTATCGACGAAGGTGGCGAGGGCATTCGGTGCGCTGCCGAGGGACCCCGCGGTCAGGCTCTGCTCGAGCAGATCGAGCCCGCCGACCGAACTCGATATGTAACTCCAGTCGACACCGGCCTGGTACTGGTCGCTGAGTTCGACCTCGACCACGGTCGCCTCGATCAGCACCTGGCGCCGCGCGCTCTCCATGACCTTGTCGATATAGCGCTGTACCTGTTCGTGCTGTTTCTGCGTCGCGCGGACGGTGATGTAGCCCGCCTCGCGATTGATCATCAGGTAGCGGCTGCTTTCGGCCTGGTCACCGGAATCCGCGACTTCAACGTTCAGCATGCCGGCGAGATTGCGCTCCAGCGTTTCCCAGAAGCGATTGTCGCTCTCGTTCTCGAGGCTGGTGCTCGAATTGTTGGTGCCCGACGACCCGCCACCGGACCCACCGCCGCCACCGTCTTCGCCGAAGCCGGTCGAGGTGATCTGGGTGGCGGTCTCCACGGTACTGCTCGCCTTGCGCGACAGGTTGACGTAGTCGACCGGATAGCTCTCGAGATACGGATCGTCCGCCGCGATCCGCAGGTAATCGTCTTCCAGTTCGTAACGGATCGCGGCCTGGTAGGAGATGCGTTCGAGCAGGCGCGGCAGCGTCTCGTCCATCGCGTTGAGGGTGACGTTGCCTTTGATATCGCCGGCGATATCGATCTCGAGGTCGGCGTCGCGCGCCAGCGCGAACAGGAGTTCGCGCACCGGGACCTGATTGACGACCACCGTGTAGCGTTCCGCCTCTTCGGGTTCGGACGGCGCGGGCAGCGGCGCGCCATTCGTCACCGGATCGGGGATCGTGTCGTCGCTGGCTGTTGCGCCGGCTCCATCGGCCTGCTGACCGCCGCCGTCATCCTCGATGTGCCCTTCGGACGGACTCGGCGGGCGCGTGACACCGCACCCGGCCACCAGCACGAATACCAGCGCACACAGGCCGGATCGGATCAACACGGGACTTCCGATTGTCATTGCCTGTCTCCCCCCGCGGTATTCCCGATTGCGAGCTCGGTCTCGATATACCCCGGACCCTGCCCACTCAGCACGATCCATGCCATAGCGACGATCAGAATCACCGCGGCGCCGGCGAGCATGGCCCGTCGACGCCCGATCCGTACCCGCCTGGCCGGTGACTGTACGTCCCGGGCCGCGCGCCGGACGTGACGCGGCCGCAGCGTATGCGTGCCTTCGGCGTAGGCCGCCAGCAGGGCCTTGTCCGCGAGCACGTTCAGCCGCCGGATCAATCCCTGCGCATGGCGGTTCAGCGCGCGCGCGACGCGCGGGCTGAACAGATCCGGGCCGCGATATCCCGCCGCCCGCAGGCGGAAATTGAGATACCGGGTCACATCCTGCCGCCCCAGCGGCTGCAGGTCGAATGAATGGGTGATGCGCTCACGCAGCTGGCGGATCTCGTTGGCGTCGAGGTTGCGGTCGAGTTCCGGTTGCCCGAACAGCACGATCTGCAGGAGCTTCGCGTCGTCGGTCTCGAGATTCGAGAGCAGCCGCAGCGATTCGAGCGTCGCCAGCGGCATGTTCTGCGCCTCCTCGATGAACACGACGACCTGGCGCCCGCGTGCATGGCGCGCGACCAGCTCCTCGTGCAGTCGGTGCTGCTGGGCCAGACGCTCCTCGGCGCGGATATCGAGGCCGAGCTCGAACGCGACGGCCGGCACGACGTCATCCGGCCCCAGGCCGGGATCGACCAGATACACCAGATCGACGTGATCGGGCAGCTTCTGCGCGAGCATGCGGCAGAGCACGGTCTTGCCGCTGCCGACCTCGCCGACGACCTTGACGATCCCCTCGCCGTTCTCGACCGCCCATGCGAGCGCCTCGAGCACGGCACCGCGGTCGCCGCCTTCGTAGAATACGCGGGTATCGGGCGTGATCCGGAACGGGGGCTGCTCCAGGCCGAAGTGCTCAAGATACATGGCGCCCCCTCGGCCTCAATCGTCCCCCAGCCGCTCGATCTTGCTGTAGAGCGTGGTCCGGTTGACGTTGAGGAGCTTGGCCGCGCGGCTGAGGTTGCCACCGGCCAGATCGCGCGCGGCCCGGACATAGGTGCGCTCGATCGCCGCGAGGTGCTGGTCGAGATCGAAGTCGCCATCGTCGAGGCGCTCGCGCGCGATCTCCTCGTCGGAACGCGTGTCGGCCGCGGCAGCACCAGCGGCGCCGGGCCCATTCGCGGTCGGGTCGAGCTCGCCCTCCAGGGTGGCCGCATCGATCGTACGGCCCGGGTACTTGGTACCGACCCGGATCACGATGTTGCGCAGTTCGCGGACGTTGCCCGGAAACGGGTAGGCGAGCCAGCGCTCGCGGGCGCCGTCATCCAGCGAGAACGGCGGCACGGTGCCCGTGTAGAAATCCTGGAAGAAGGACAGCAGCCCGAGGCGATCCTCGCCGCGCTCGCGCAGCGGCGGCACGTGGATCGGCAGGATGCTGAGGCGATAGTAGAGATCCTGACGGAAACGCCCGGCATCGACTTCGCGCAGTAACTGCTTGTTGGTGGCCGCCACGAGGCGCGCGTTGGCCTTGCGCGGGCGCGTCTCGCCCACGCGGTAATACTCGCCCGATTCGATCACCCGCAGCAGGCGCGACTGCAGCTCCTGCGGCATCTCGCCGATCTCGTCGAGGAACAGCGTGCCGTCGCCGGCCTCCTCGAAGAAACCGTTCCGGGCCTGGGTCGCGCCGGTGAACGCCCCCTTGGCGTGCCCGAAGAGCTGGGCCTCGAGCAGGGTCTCGGTGAAGGCGGAGCAGTTGACCGCCACGAACGGCTGGTCGGCGCGGTTGCTGATCTCGTGCAGGCGCTTGGCGATCAGCTCCTTGCCGGTCCCGGACTCGCCCTCGATCAGGACCGGGAACGGGGCGTCGCCGAACTGGGCGATCTGCTCGCGCAGCGCCTCCAGGGCGGCGCTTTCGCCATGCAGCACCGTATCCGGGGCCTGCTCCTCCGCCTCTTCCTCGGCCTCGATCAGCATCAACTGGTGGTTCAGGCGCGATTTCAGCAGATCCGGCTCGCACGGCTTGGCGATGAAGTCGGCAGCGCCGAGGGCGAAGGCGTGGCGCAGGTTGGCCGGATCGTCCTGCCCCGAGAGCGCCAGCACCCGCATGCGCGGATTGTGCGCCAGCAGTTCCGGCACCAGGGCGAAGCCCTCGTCGGGCTTGTGCGGGTACGGCGGCAGGCCGAGGTCGACCAGCGCCAGCGCGGGCGCCGGCTCGAGCTGCTGCAGGATCTCCGTGGCCTCGCGCCGCGTCTCGGCGACATGGACGTCGAAATCCGGGCGCAGCATGTAGGACAGGCTGTCGCGGATCAGCGGGTCGTCATCGACCAGCAGCAGACCGGGTTTGCGGGCGGCCGTGCCGGCGGCTTCTTTCGACATTGTTCTTCTACCGGTAGCGGGCGCCGCGGCGCCGGGCACAAGGCGACAGCGTCGATTATTCGACGTTTGGCGCGCAGACTCAAGCAGAGATGTCGATTTTCCGTCAGATGACCGTCATATTAGCGTTAGATGGGACCGCCCTCGTCCAACGAATCAGCCGCCGTTCTGTTGCTCACAGCGCGATTCCCGTGTGCGCTACCGGAGCAGAACCGTAGGTCGGGCTTCCAGCCCGACAGATCAATGCCCGGAAAATGTCTCCCGGAAACACACCCGCAGAACTCCCGATAAGTCGGAGATCCCCTGTATGGGCACAGCCCGGGATCATTCCCCGCCGCGATCACCCTCGCGATGCTCACGGATCCGTCGCTCAAGGGCCCGCACACCCGCCGAATCACCGGCGTCCCGACGCAGCCCAAGACCGAAACGCATCAACGGCATGGGATCCCGGCGCCCCCAGTTAAACTCCAACGCGGCATCGACCAACTCGCCGGCCGCCTCAATCCGTCCCGCATCCCGGTGCAGACGGGCAAGATTGAGCCGCGCGCGTACGCTGCGGGGGTTCAGTCGCAGGGCTCGTTCGAACGCGGCCTGTGCGGCCTCGACATCGCGGCCCGGCGACTGCAGCAGCAGTTCACCGCGGATCGCCGGTGTCTCGGCCCGCAGGGGATTACGCTCGCGCGCGCCGTCGACGAGCCGCAGACCCTCCGCCCGGGCCGAGCGGCGCAGCCCTTCGCGCTCGGCCGGCAGCTGCTCCAGGACACGTCGATAGAGGTCCGCATGCCCGCCCCAGGCCGGGTCCGGCGCGTCCCAGAGCCGACGGGCGGTCGCATAATCCTGGCTGGCGAGATCGTACGACTGGTCGTTCACATGTTGGGCGGCGCTCACCGTGTACCGGTAGGTGGCCCCCGCCAGCGCGAGATGCAGCACACTCAAAGCCAGCACGGCGATCAGGCTGACTGCCGGGACGATCCGCGTGCGCGTCGCGGTCACGGGCAGGCGCAGGGCGCCGAGCGACGGGACCGCCGTTTCGAGCGCCGCGATGGCGATCCCGAAGACGATCACGAACGGCATCACGTGCAGGTTATAGCTGAACAGGGCATGCACCGCGGCACTCGCCAGTGCGGCCGCAGCGGCGATCATCATGACCGGCGCGGCGACCATGGCGCGATCACGCACACCCCGCAGGTATAGCCAGGCGCAACCGGCGGCCAGCGCCAGCAACAGGAGCAGGCCCGGCAGGCCGCGTTCGGCAAAATACTGCAGATAATCATTGTGGGCGAAGAAGCCGGCCGTGCCGTCCGTCGGCAGTCGGTGCGCCGCGTAGGCCTGGTAGAAGGTGCCCGGACCGTGGCCCAGCCAGGGCGACTCCTGGATCAGTGCCCAGGTCGCGCGCCAGATCGGCCAGCGCGAACCGCCCGCGTCGCCCGGATCGCCAAGCGACGCGAGTCGGCCCGCGAGCCCTTCGCCGCGACCGCCGAATCCGAGCATGTTTGCGATGTGGGCGGCCGCGAGAGCAGCAATCACCGCGGTCGCGACCACCAGAACCTGTCGCCAATTGCCCTGTAAACCGCGGCCCGCGACAACGATGACCGCGAGCGCGACCAGTGCGCCGATCCCGGCGGCCCGGCTCCCGTCGATCCCGACGGCGAAAACCAGCAGCGCCGTTACCGCCAGCAGGACGCGGGTCCTGTGCGGGCTGCAGCCACCCGCGAGCGCGAGTGCGGCCGGGATCGGCCAGAGGAGATTGACGAAGCCGGCGGCCGAGTTCGGGTTGAGGAAGGTCGCGCTGGGCCGCAGCCCGAGGCCGGCCTGGATGAGCATGGTTACCGCGATGGCAACGGCGAGGGCACCGAGGCCGCAGGCCACGAGGAACCGCCCCTGCGGCTCCGGCAGCAGTACGCGCCACACGAGATAGCCCGCGAACCCGGCGCCGATCATCCCGAGATCGATGACACTCAGGTACGGCACCACCGACCAGCCGATGGCGAGCGCGCTCCAGCCAAAGAGCAGGGCGAACGCGCAACCGGCCGGCCCGAGTCGGGGCTCGGCGGACGGCGGCCGCCGCCACCACACGGTCGCGGCCAGCGCGCCGATCATCAGGGTACAGGCGACCGCATAGAGCACGAGGTCGCGACCGTTATAGAACAGCGCGAAGCCGATCGCGGCCAGCGTGAGGCCACCGATGACCGAATCGGCGATGGTTCGGTTGGCTCGCCGGCGCGGGCGCGTTCGTGTCAGTCACCGCTTTCGTCCCGTTATTCAGAGCGCTGCAGCCTGGCGGGACATCGCCCTCGGAGCAACCGGCCCGCGGCGGTGCAGCGCTGCCCACAGCCGGCTGCTCCTGCCGGCGCGACCGGTTGGCACGGCCGGATGCGCCTTCAGTTGGCCGGGATCTCCCGCAGGAGGATTCGGCCCGACGGCCCCGTGTAGATACCGAACGTCACGCGCCCGGTTGGATCCGCATCCCAGATGCCGTCCCCGTTGTCGTCAATCGCGAGATACGGGTGCTCGGCGCCAACCAGCAGAACCGTCGTATCGACCCAACCCGTGTTATCAGCGCCGGGGGCCTCGAAGGTGAGGATCGCGGTGCCCGCGCCCAGCGGTACCGGCCCGGTTTCCTCGATACTGGTCGTACCGCCGGCCACGTCGATCGGCTCATCGCCGGCGACCGGGCTGTCGCCATCGTCGTCGTTGGCGAGCTGTACCTCATTGCCGGGAGCGGCAAGCGTGAACCCGGTACAGCCATCGTCGTCGGCGTTCACGACCCACTGGTCGCCGGACTGCGGCGCGAAGTACTCCGCCCGGATGACCTGCTCTACCGGTGCGATCTCGGCCCCCGCGGCATTCTCGATGACGAGCCGGCCGAAACGGATGCTGGCCGGATCCGGCGTGACATCTTCCCGGTTAACGGCCGGCGCGTTGACGTTGTCGCTGTCCTCGATCGAGTCGATCGTGACTGTCAGGTCGGTCTCGAACGGGGCGACCCTCGCGTCATTTTCGCTGTCACCATCCCGATCAATGTTGCGGTCATAGCGATAACCGTCAGTCGAATCGAACGTATAGGTCAGGGTGCCGTCACCGTTGTCGGTCAACGTGCCCTGCTGGAGGTCCGGGATGACCGCGAGCGGTGTACCGTCCGAACCGTTGGTGGAACCATCGCTGGTTGGCCCCGTGCGGTCGACGTTGGCGGCGACCAGCTTCGCGAAGGTGCCCGTGTAATTTCTTGTTGTCTGGCCGCCGTCGTTGCGGGCCGTGATGGTCAGTTCGGGCACGCTCCCCGTCTGATAGCCAAACGTTTCGCCGAGGTAGGTGAACGTGGCCGAACAGGTATTGCGGAACATGCCGTCGGTGGCGGTCTGATTGAAATCCGCCGGGATGAAACGGCCAACCGGACCTGACCGCCCGGGCACATCGACACCAGTCCCGAGGTAATCCCCATCGGCGAGCGCGGCGCGCAACTCGATGATCCCGACCTCAGGGTATTGCACGGTCGTGGCCGCACTACCGAGTGCCACATCCCCGCCGTCCTCGAACGCGGCTTCATCGATATCGGGTGACCCCGTCAATGATGGATCGTTGCCGCCGCCGGGCTGCCAGAGCGCGCTCGTAACGGTCACCGATTCGTCACTGCTCTCGGGACCGAAATTCGGAAGGACGACGTTGTTCCCCAGCCGGACCGAAGTTCGGGAGGACGACATTGTCACCAAGATGGGCATTGTCGGTCGGATCGTCGTTGACATAGCCGTCCGGAACCCCGCTCATCGTCAGTGTCGCTCACCGAGACGCCCAACCGACCGCAGCGACCTCTACCGTGAAATCGGTTCCAGCGACGCGATAGCGATCACCCGTTGCCCGAAGTGCGCCGCCGGATTCGTCGACAGCGGTCACATCCGAGCCCCGAACGGGCGCACGATAAAACGGTTGCTCGTCCCGTTGAGAGTCACGGCCGGGTCATCGCCGCTCGCCTGCAACTCCTCCCGTGCGTGCAGGCGAATCTCGCCGGCGTCCGGGTAAACCAGATCCAGAGGCGCACTACCGTTGGTGCCGAAATCGAGCGTCACGTTGCCGTAGTCGGAAACGGAGCCGGCAGTTCGCAGGTAGACCGGTTCCGTTAACGTCCACTTGCCGTGATCCGCTACAGGTATTCGGGTCGGTGCACTCGAAGGCCATCTCGATCGTCTGGTCATCGCTGAACCGCGCTTCGCAGGCCGCGCCCGGGGTCGGGCCGTTCGGATCTTCGACCGCGCGGAGCGTGATCGACTGACTGTTCAGGCGCGACGATTCCGAAGGCTTAGCGGCTATCTGATTGCCGATCGCGTTGACCGTGCCGTCGGCGTCAGAACAGAAATCCGGTCTCGGCAAAAGGTATGTCTGGATCCGCTGACGCGATTTCGGTCGCCGAACCGTCATCGACATCCACGTTGACATTACCCGGGCTCGTGCGGCGCAGCTGCAGCGTGGCGGAGGAAGAACCGCCACCGAAGGTGTAACTCGTCTGATCGGAATCGCTGCTTTCCCACGTTGTATCCGGCGCGCGGGACTGATCCACCCGGATGTCCGCTGCAATGTGCGATGGTCAGTCCCTCGAAGGTGGCTCGACAGGATCATTGTTCGCGTCGCGTGCCTCGATATTTATAGGCAACGCTTCGCAGGTCAGCCCTTGCCCCGGGTCGACAACAGCATAGTGATCGATGATCGGGCCTGTCGTCGGACAGAACCCTCGATCATCGACATTCGTGACTGCGTTCTGGTCATACTGCTACGCGCGCACTATTCCCCAGATTAACTGTTCCACCGGCCGCCACCGCTCCGTTGACCCGATCCTGAAAGTCCAGCTCAATATCGCCCTCTGCATAGATCAATGCATTAACCGGATCCGGCCGGCCTGTATCCACTGTGATATCGTCATAGCCTGCGACAATCAAACTTTGCGGCGACCCACCCCCATTGATCGAACTTCCAAAGGGCAGTGTTACATCATCTCGCACGAATATTCGTGCGGTACCATTGCCGATTACATTGATCTCCGTTTCATTTCCCAAAGACAGTTCATCAACGTAGTAGTCCGTTCCGGCTAAAACGTTCCATGTGGACTGATATGCCAGTTCCAGTTCATTGATTCGGTATACAGAGTAGTTCCCACTATCATCAAGCGTGGAACCATTCGTGTCGATCTCCAGCTGATCGTAATCTGACTCGCCATCTTCCCGAGTGAAAATTGGTCCTCGTTGTAGGCCAGATCTACGTCATTGTTGCCGATTGCCTCCTGAAAGTCAGGCAGATTCGGCGCACTCGCCACCGGCGTCATGGCAGCACAATCAACACTTCCGCACGTATCACTCCCGTTACCGGTAGAATCCTGAATATCCGTGGTCTCCAGGATGTTATCTGGATCACTTACGCTCGCTGCATAGCCAAAAAGATACTTCCGGAATCGTCGGTATTCTGGACGGCGCTCGGGAACACCGCCGAACAGTTACCAGCCGCGGGCGCCGCAGGAGCGCGCATGGGTCATCGCCATTACCTGCTGAACGGCGCTTTCATCGAGAACACCTTCGTAAATCCGGTACTTCGTCCAGATCCCCCGCGAAGTATTCGGGTGAGCCCGCCGTATCCTCGATACGACCGATACTCGAGAACGCGGTGCCGATCTCGCCATCGGGACCGCTCCCCTCGCGCTCAAGCACACCGTCAACGAACACCTTCGTATCACCGCTAGCGGCATCCCGCGTAAGGGCCACGTGATGCCATGTACCATCATTGATCGCTGTGCTCGACTTCTGTTCGGTATCGTAATCATTCCCCGCGGAGATCCCGATGCGACCACTGGCGTCGATCCAGCCCCAGAAAATGTCGTCGGCACCGCCCTGCTGCTCAACCCCGGCGATCCCCGGTGCCTGCCAGCCAGTGTCATTTCCGGTCTGCGTGGTGCGGACCCAGAAGGCGAGGGTCGCGGTTCCGTTCAGGGTGTCGGAGAGACTGTCGACGGACACATAGTCGTCGCTGCCATCGAAGGTGCCATAACCGCAGGTCCCGGGATCACCGCCGATAGCCGGTGTCGCATCATCCGTTTGTGCACCGTTCAGTGCGACACCGTCACGTCCATTGCCGGAAGAGTCGACCACTTCGTCCGTAGCTCCAGACCAGGTATCGGAATCCATACGGTACTCTGCGAGGATGCCATCGGGCCCAGGTGCGGTTGATCCGCCGGGTAGAGCTGCGCCTGTGGCACCGTGCTGTCGGTGGAGGCCGGGCCGCTCGCAGAGGCCGCAACGGGCTGCCACTCAAGCTGCGCGACAGCCTGATCCGGCCTGCTCGTAATAGGCGATCTCGATCGAGATAGCGGGTCGCCCGCATCGGGCAGAGTCAGTTGTCCCGGTGTCCTCCGTCGCCGTCGTGGTCGGGTCCAGTTGTCGATCAATGGCCTGCTGCGTTCCATCGACCGTAATGCGGACGCGAACGCCATCGTCGAAGGTCGTGCGGAAGTTATACGTGCCGGCACACAGGCTGCGCACCGTCCCATGCGCATTTCGCTACGAAGTAGTCCGAATCGATAGTCGCATCCGGCGAGCCGTTGCCCCAGTCGAAATCTATAGTGGCATCGGTGCGCGATAGATCGGCGTACTTGATGGATCCGGAGGCAGGTAGTCGGGACCTGCGCGCCACCGGGGTAGTCCCCGGCATCCACGTTCCAGTAGGCGCCGGTCGAGACCTGTGCCGGAACCCGTTCCGCATGTGGCTTGTGGCGTGTATCGGACCACGACGATCCCTGAGCCCCCGGCGCCACCCGGCACGGGCCCCCACCATCGTTCGCCCGTGGCACGCGCCGATCCGCCATTACCTGCGGTTCGGATGGCGCCGGCGGCGCCAGAGCTTCGCGCGGACATCGGAGGAATCGCCGTCGCCGCCGTCGCCTGCCGACGGCGTAGGTCTCGCTGCTGCCGGTGATCGAACTCATCCCGGCCAGCTGCCACCGTCACCGCCACTCTCGCCACCATTGTAGCCGCCGCCGCCATTCTGGCCCGGACCGTCGGCACCACCACCACCGCCGCCGCCCCATCAGCCACCATCTGCCACCGTCGTTGCCTTGCCTGAGTGCCCGTGCCGCCGGGTCCTGGCCGTACCCATAGTCGTAACCGCACCACCGCCGCCGGAGCCACCGTCACGACCTTGCCCGGGAACGTCGCTGACGTGTAACTGCCTGTACCCCCTCCACCACCTCCACGACAGTCACAGAGCCGAATACCGAGTCGCCGCCGTCACCGCCAGCGACTCTCGCACCGTCTCCTGCGTGCTCCTCCGTCGCCTACGGTCAACGTTGATAGCAGTGAGTTGCCCGACGTTACATCGTCGAGGGTGCCGCTGTCAATGTCCACCCGCACCTCCACCGCCCGCGCCGCCGTGGCCAGCCTCCGGCCTCCAAACCTCCACCACCGGCACCACCGCCAACGACGAGATACTCGACCTGCGTAACTCCGGAAGGCGGCGTGAATGTCCCCGTGCCGGAGGAGAACGTGACCACGGTATCGCCGCTCGACGGTCGTCGTGCTGCAGTTGGTCACCGGTACACGCCGCCTGCGCAGAACGCCAGTGGAAACAACGATGCAGAACAGACAGCGATGCCGCAATCGCTATCGCGCATAGTCGGGATTGGGGTCAAGTCTTTTCTTTTATCATTTGCCCCGCTCATTCTTCGGTGCCCCGGCGCTGTTGCGTGCATCAGTCGACCCCCTGGTAGATCAGGCCGCTATCCGTCCCGCCCGATTCGTCGGCCCGCTCGTTGGCGCTCCCGTTACTACTGGCATCGGCGGGCTCCGACACGTCTTCTGTTTTGCTCGGTGCAGGTGCCGGCTCTCCGCGCCCAGCGGTTCCCAGCCACCATCCGGCGGTCGCCGCGCCAGCGCCGAGCAGCAGGGCGGCGGCCAGCCATGCGAGCATGCGGCGCCCGCGCGTGCGGCGCCGATTCAGCGACCTTGCCACCTGCAGGCCTGCGGCGAGGCGCGCGGTGTCGGGCTCCGGCGCATCGGCCAGCAACGCCTGGACCCGTTCGCGCAGTGCGTTTTCGCGTTCCGGATCAGGCGTCATCGGCGCGGTCCTGCAACCGGTTGATGAGGGCGGCCGCGCGGCGGCGGACGGTGCCCTCCGGGATTTCCAGCACTTCGGCGACCTCGCGGTGCGTCATTCCGAGCCAGTAACGCATGAGGAGCAGATCCTGTTCACCCGATTCGAGACCCGTGAGCAGGCGACGTGCGTCCTCCGTGAGTTCTACGGGAACCTGGTCGTGTTCGGTGGCATCCGGATCCGTCCCGGCTTCCGGGCGGAGCTGGCGACGCCGGAAACGGTCTGTCGCGAGATTCAGGGCGATCCGGTAGAGGAAGGCACGCGGGGCATCGGGGCGGCCGCAGACAGTGCCGATGAACCGCCCGAAGGCCTCGGCGACGAGATCGTAGGCATCTTCCCGATCGACCCCGCGCAGCACGAGGAAGCGCCATAGCGCGGGCGACTGGGCATGGTAGAAGCGCTCAAAGGCCGATTCCTCGCCCGTGCGGCACCAGTGACGGATGAGCGCATCGTCCTCGGCCATCGGCTCAGATGTCCGTGGCCTGGACTTCCAGGCGGCGGCGCACCAGTGTGCCGGACGACTTCGAGCCCGCGACGGCGGTGGCCCGGATCGTGAAGATGGTGTAGGTGTCGCCGCGTTCGTTGACGGACTCGGCCGAACAGGTCCAGTTCACGTCGATCCCGGAGATCTGCGTGCTTCCGGCGGCACAGGTACCGCCGCGCGCATCGGCGACCGCCTCATCGATACCGGCGCGTGCGGCGTAATAGGCGCGCGTCAGATTCAGGGAGCGCGCGGACGAGATCTGCTGCGAGGTCGCGATCAGCGCTACGGACGTACCCAGCGCGGCCAGCACGACGATCAGGAAGATCGCCGTGAACAGGCCCACGCCGCGTTGTCGGTTACGCATCTTCATGGCGCGTTCAGCACGTGTATCTGCTTAAACAGGGTGATCGATCCGCCCTCGGAACGCGCCATGCGCATGACGACGGTCAGCAGACCGCTGCGCGTGGCGGTGCCCGACTGGTACTGAAAGTCGCATGCCTGAATGCCGTCCGCCACCAGCGTTGTATCGCCGCCGGGCGTGGTCGTCTGCGTGCCATTGAGACCGTAGCCATCGTGCAGCGTCAGGCGACCGCTGGCGGTATTGCAGACGAAGCTCTTGACGGTATCGAAGAGATAGAAGCGCTGGCGCGGGGAGTGCGAGCGGAACGTCGGGCCACCGGAGCCGACACGGGTGAACTCGAGCTTGTCCGCGGTGCCGGAGGGTTTGGCGCTGATTCGCGCGAGATTATCGCCCGCGTAGAGATTGAAGCCCGACTGGCCGGTGTTGTAGATGTTCATGCAGGTCGCGTCACGCGTCCCACAGGAGGTCCCGCTCGTGCTGACATTACCGTACTGCGGCAGCCCCCCGAGCACGTCGAACGTATCCGTGGGCGGCGCGAGATTGATCCGATCGTCATCGGTCGAAGACGGGTCGTTGTAGCGACGATAGCGGCCGCCGGTTAGCGAGGGCACGAACTCCACGGCGACACGTGAGCCGCTGCTGTCGACGCGCACGGTGTTCGGCACCGCCAGTCGGATCTCGCGTGCCATGCGTTCGAGCGCCAGGTCGGCCGCATCGACAAGCTGTCCGCGCCGGCTGATGTCCTCGCTCGCAAGAAACGGCTGGACGATGATGACGCTGCCGAGGACCGCGAGTACGCCGACGATCGTGAGGACGACGATCAACTCCACGAGCGTGAAGCCGCGGGCGGCCACGGATCCGGCCGAGGTCAGTCGCCGGCCGGCATAGGCAGTCGTGCGCTCAGGCGTCATGCACATAACCGCTTCCCGCCTCGATGCGGATATCCGTGACGCCATCGATCTGGATCGTGCCGCCGCTGCCGGTCGTGCCATCGTTGCCGAAGACAACGGTCAGCCCCGAGGTGACCGCGTCGGAGGAGCCGCTGTAGGCGCCGCCACCAGCCGGATCAGGGACCGGCTCGGTGAATCCGCCGCTACCACAGGTCGTATCGGAGCCGCCGCGTCAACGACGGCGCGATAATTGAGCGCATAGCCGCTGCCATCGACCCGCAGCTGCACTTCGCAACCCGAGGCGAGGGCGATCTTCTGCGCATACTGCGCGGCCGAGATGAGCTCCTCACGGAACGCGTAGCGCTCAAAGCCCTGGGTGCGGAACTGCGCCGAGGCGAACACGGCCAACGCACCGATCAGCACCAGAACGGTCACGAGCTCGATCAGGCTGAATCCGCGCGCCCGGCCCATCAGTTGTAATCCCACCGTTCGCTTTCGAGGCGATACGCCGTGATGCCGGAGTCGTGACTCACGCAGACCACGATGCGCGCCGGATCGCTGCCGTGACTGCCATTGACCTTCACATCGACCGTGTAGTCCGCGAGTACCTGGGAGCCGCCGAGATCGGCAACCGCCCCCAACTGCGTCGTCGGCGCCTCGTTGTTGATCGAGTGGTAATCCCACACGTCGTCGTACGTGGAGCGGTCCTCACCGGATTCACTCACGTTGCTGGAGCCACCGGAACCGCATTCCTGCCCCGACTCGCCGCCGTTACCGTTCTCCGCGGACGGGTCATCCGGGTTCTCGTAGGCCTTGAGCAGGATCTCATCCATGTAGGCCTCGGCGATCGACCGCGCCTGCGCCCGGATCAATGGATCGGCACTGCGCCCGACGGTCTCGGTGAACACCAGCAGCACACCCGCCGCCGCGGCCGCGAACACCGCGATCGCGATGACCAGCTCGACCAGCGTGAATCCGAATGTACGTCGCGGCATCCTGCGTCTCATCCTGGCCTGTGACTCCACTCGGTCATGCAACGCATGAACCCCACGAACCGTTCACGCCCCACCAATGCAATACCCGCGCCACCCCCGATGGGGGTCAAGTCTTTTCTTTTATCATATCGTCCTGCACCCGCTCCTCGATCCGCCGCAGATCCGGCCGCTCGGCGCGCAGCCGTCGGTACCGATTCAGCGCACCGGCAACGCTGCCGTAATGACCAAGTCCGAAAAATGCCCGGATGGCGTCCAACGGCATTCGACCGAGTGTCTGGCACAGGAACATGGTCAGCATACGCGCCTCGTTGGTCCGCCCCCGCCCTTCGTGGAACGGTTCCTCGCGGCCAACACCCAGCGCATCCGCCACGGCCGTAGCGATATCCTCGGGTGCGGGGATCGCGGCGGACGGTGTCCGTGTGTGCGGCACTTCGCGGGTGTCGCCGGTGAACCGATCCAGCACCGCGGCCCGGAAGTCGTCATCGCCAAGGATACCGGTCGTATCGAAGTCGATCGCCAGCGCATCGTCCCGATCATGTTCGACGAAAGCGCGATAACGCTCGGGGCGTGTCGACAGTGCCGACCGGATCGTCGACCGGTGCAGCCATGGCATCACGTCCGCGTCCAGCGCGTACGCGCGATAACTCGACCACGAATAATCCGCGAGGTCGTCCACGATACCCGCTTCGAGCGGATTGCGGTGGATGTAGCGGGATACCTGCAGGAGGTATTGGTCGGCATCGACCACGATCGAGCGGTAGCGGCCCCGGAAGAGCGGGCCATCGGTGCCGGTCGAGCGGTTGAAGTGCTGGGTATAGACGCCGTCGAGGTGGCGCATCGCCCGGGAGAGATTGGCGTCGGGCGTGTGCAGCAGGAGATGGTAGTGATTGCCCATCAGGCAGTAGGCGTGGGTCTCGACGCCGAAGCGATCGAGCAGGTCACCGAGGAGATCGAGAAAGCGCTCGCGCTGGCCGTCATCCGCGAAGATGTCGCGGCGACCGGCACCGCGATTCATCACGTGATACCACGCACCCTCGAATTCCAGTCGCAGTGGGCGGGCCATTTCTTGACAATATCATAAAAGAAAAGACTTGACCCCGCCGGCTCGACCCGTCATGCACGCCGACCAGCGATGCTCACCGAGTGACGAGCCACTGCGCCGTGACCACGAGCGTCAGACTGCTCACGATCAGACGTCTCGATACACGACAGCTCGATCGACGTATAGCAGTCAAGCGTGACTGCTGTCGAGATCGCGTCACTATCGCGTCAACGTAGTATCCAGTGCAACGTCGCAGTCCATTGCCGCGCGTCACCGTTGAGCTGCAATCGGTCGCTGTCGCAGTCGCCACTGGTCACTGATCATCGTGATATCAGATCGGCAGTATCGGCAGTGCCATCTGCATCAGATTGCCGACGTCTGAGTCGCAGTCACGTCGAACGTCACGAGCTCTCGTCATCTGCCTGCGAGCGCAGCCGCCATAGTTCACCGCGAATGCGCTGAACTAGCCGAGCCAGCGACGCCTTCGGCAGCAGCCTGTTCGGCCTCGTCCTGCAGGTTGATGAAACGCGGCAGCGCAACGACTGCCAGCGCGCCCAGGATGACGATGACCGCCACCAGTTCGATCAGGGTGAAACCCTGTTGTTTGTTCGTCATGATGTTTTCTCCTCTATTTGCGTTGGGCCGCAGCCCTCGTATCCGCTTTGCCTGCGGGCGTCACCGCCGCGGCGGTGCGTTACCTTCCCTGACAAATCGTGACAATCCGGTCGCGGTGCGACGGGTTTTGTCGTTGTTTCAGCCGGCCAGGCCGGAGGCCTGCCATTGCACGAGCAGTGCGATCAGGCAGGTCAGGCTCAAAACGAGGGTCACCGTACCCCATAGACGGGGTCGGCGTCCCAGCCGTTGGTCGAGCCAGCTGTACTCGCGGTCCAGATCGTAGGTCGCGCGGCGGGCGGTGACCCAGCGGTTGGCCTTCGATTCGAGCCGCTTCAGTTCGCTCGGGCGGACGAAGACGATCGTACCGACCATGAGCGCGAACACCGTGAATAACCAAAGCACGAGTCGTGCCACATCGGCCACTATGGATGCCGCTTCGCGGTAATCCGGTGGGAAAAGTTCGCGCCAGAACGGCCGCTGCTCGCCGAATGCGAGGAAATAGAGCAGGAACAGCGCGAACCCGACGACGACGGTGCCGTAGAGCCGGTGATGGCGGTACAGGATGCGATCGATATTGCGCGGCACGTCGAGTGGCCGGGTCGCCCGGCGCATGGAGTAGCGGCGGTCGGTGGCGGCGCGCAGGCGCGGGAGCAGGTCCGGCTTGATGGCGACGGCGGCGCCCAGCAGCGCGGTCAGCGCGAGCAGGGCGGCGAGGATGGCGAGGGCCGCGCTTACGAGCAGGGCGGTGGTTTCATCCATCGGTGTTGTCTCCCCCTTGTGCGCGGCCGATGCCGGGCAGCGGTTGTACCGCCACCAGTTCGAGGCCGTTCGGTTGTTCTTCGCCGCGTACGGCTACCCGCCAGCGGCCTACCGCATCCGGGTCGCCGGTGAGGGCGTTCGGGATAGGCGGGGCGGTAGACGACTTCGCCGCGTTCGCGGTCGTAGTGCCAGTCGCCCGGGCCCGGGTCCGCGCCGGCTTCGGCTTCCAGGACGTTGCGGTTTTCGAAGAGCTCCAGCGGATTGCCGCCGGCCCATTCGCGGATGCGTTCTTTTTTACCCTGCACGATCAGTTCGGAGAACTCGAGCGCGAGGGCGCTGCGCATGCCGGAGAGTGTATGTTCGACGGCTGCGCGTTCGAGGTCAACGCGCAGATCGGTTACGCGGTTGGCGGCGAAGACGATCAGGGCGCTGAAGATGCTGACGACGAGGGTGAATTCGAGGATCGAGAGGCCGTGCTGGTGGTGGGCGATTCGAGCGCGTTGGGCGACCGTGCACGATGCGTAGGTTGGGTTGACGAAGGAAACCCAACGGGTCGAGCGATCCGTCGTCGGCATACGTGGATGCTTCGGGGGCAACTTGCCTCGACGCGTTGGGTATCGCTGGCGCTCGACCCAACCTACGGTCCTGGGGGCTTCCATGGGGCGTGGATATTGCGTGACGGTCATCGTCCGCCGAGGGCCGCCGAGCCGAGGTCCCACATGGGGAGGAAGATGCCGAGGGCGAGCAGGAAGACGAGGATGGCTACGCCGATGGTGAGGATGGGTTCGACCAGCGAGCCGAGGTTCTGGACGTCGTAGTCGACTTCGCGTTCGTAGAAGTCGGCGACTTCGTCGACCATTTCGTCGAGGCGGCCGCTTTCCTCGCCGACGCTGATCATCTGGATCACCAGCGGGGTGAAGACTTCCGTGCGTTGCGCGGTGCGCGACAGGGATTCGCCGTGCTCGATGCCCTCGCGCATGCCGAGGACCTTGCGGCTGATCCAGACGTTGTCGACGGCGGCGGCGGTGACGTTCATCGCCTGCAGGATGGGCACACCGGAGCGCTGCGACATGGAGAAGGCGCGGGCGAAGCGCGCGAGCGTGCCGCGCAGCAGGATGTCGCCGACGATCGGCATCTTCAGCTTGCCGCGGTCCCAGCGCAGGGCGCCGTTTTCCGTTTGGCGCCACTGTTGCAGGCCATACCAGGCGCCGCCGGCCGCGAGCAGGATGGCCCACCAGTAGGCGGCGAAGAAGTTCGACACGCCGATCAGTATGCGGGTCATCAGCGGCAGTTCGGCATCGAGGCGTTCGAACACGCCGGCGAAGACCGGGATGACGTAGGTCATCAGGATGAAGATCGCGAGCGCGATCGCGACGAGGACAATGGTCGGGTAACGGGTCGCCTGCTTGATCTGGCGGACGGTGTCGCGCTCGCGTTCCAGGTACCGGGTAAGGCGCTCGAACGCCTCCTCGAGGCGCCCGGAGTCCTCGCCCACCCGGACCATGGCCACGTAGAGCGGCGAGAACACGCGCGGGTGGCGGGCGAGCGAGCCCGAGAGCTCGCGCCCGGACTCGAGGTCCGTCATGACGGCGTGGATGGTCTCGCTGAGCACCGGGTTGCGGGTGGATTCGGCGAGGTGGCCGAGGCCGCGGATGAGGGGCACGCCGGAGCGCGTGAGCGTGTACATCTGGCGCGAGAACATGACGATGTCGTCGCCCGAGGGCTTATCCAGGCCAAGGCGACGGCGCAGGCTCGGGCCCCCGGAACGCGCGCGCTGCTGGATATCGATCGGGGTGATGCCCTGGTCGAACAGCTGCCCGGCGACGGCGTCGACCGACCCGGCTTCGACCGCGCCGGTGACGCGGCTGCCGGAGCGATCGCGCGCGGTGTACTCAAAGCGCGGCATTGGTCGTCACCCCCTCGGCCGCGGCGTCCTCCTCGGCGCGGTCGGCGCCCGGCATGTTGTGCGCGGCGAGCAGTTCCTCGACCTCGCCGGAGATGCGCTCGACCTCGCGCACCGTAGTGGTGCCGCGCGCGGCGAGTTCGAGCGCGCTCGCCACCAGCGGCTTGTAGCCCGGCGCCTTGCGGGCGGCCGCGGCGAAGGCCTCCGTGTCCTTGCGGCGCAGGGCGGTGCGCATCGCGGCGGTCAGTTCGAGGATCTCGTAGACGCCGATCCGCCCCTGGTAGCCGGTGCGGTTGCACTGGGCGCAGCCCTTGCCGACCTGGAACGTGAGCTTCGCCGCCCGCTTTTCGCCGATGAGCGATTCCAGCCAGGCCCGCTGGGTGTCGTCGAGTTCCGTCGGCTGCCGGCAACTGGTGCACACGCGCCGCAGCAGCCGCTGGCCGACGATGACGCGCAGCGTGGCGGCGATGAGGTAGCCCTCGGCGCCCATGTCGATCAGGCGGTCGACCGTGCCGATCGCGTCGTTGGTGTGCAGCGTGGAGAGGACCATGTGCCCGGTCAGCGCGGCGCGCAGGCCGACGTCCGCCGTCTCGGCGTCGCGCATCTCGCCGACGAGCATGACGTCCGGGTCCTGGCGCAGCGCGGAGCGCAGGATGCGCGCGAAATCGAGCCCGATGCGCGGCTGGATCTGGACCTGGTTGACGCGCGACATGCGGTACTCGACCGGATCCTCGGCGGTGATGATCTTCTTCTCGGCGTTGTTGAGTTCGCTCAGGGCGGCGTAGAGCGTGGTCGTCTTGCCGCTGCCGGTGGGGCCGGTCACCAGCACCATGCCGTAGGGGTGATGGATATTCCGGCGCAGGCGCGCAAGGGTGTCCTCGTTCATGCCGAGGTGGCCAAGATCCAGCATCTCGCCGCTCTGGTCGAGCAGGCGCATGACGACGGATTCGCCGTACTGGACCGGCATGGTCGACAGGCGCACATCGATGGAGCGCTTCTTCACGCGGATGTTGAAACGCCCGTCCTGCGGCACGCGCTTCTCGGAGATATCGAGGCCGGCCATCAGCTTCAGGCGCAGCACCAGCGCCGGCGCGATCCGACGCTCCTTCATCTCCTGTTCCTGCAGCACGCCGTCGACGCGCTGGCGGATGCGCAGCACCCGCTCGTCGGGCTCGATGTGGATGTCCGACGCGCCGACCTGGACGGCGTCCTCGAACAGGGACTTGAGCAGCTTGGCGACCGGGACCTCGGTCTGCTCGTCCTCCTCGAGCAGGCGCTCGATGTCGTAGTCGCTCTCCGACAGCTCCTGGCCGAGCTCCTCGGCGAGATTGCTGATCTCCGCCGTGCGTCGATAGATGCGGTCGAGCATCCGCACGAGCTGCGTCTCGCTGACCACGGCCTGGCGGACCGGGCGTTTGAGATGCCGCGCGAGTTCGTCGAAGGCGAAGATGTCGGTGGGGTCGGCCATGCCGACCAGCAGGTCGTCGCCCTCGTCGGCCAGGACCACGGCCCGGAAGCGCCGCGCCTGGGTCTCGGGCAGCATGCGCACGACCTCGGGGTCGAAGTCGTAGCGCGTGAGGTCGACGCGCTCGAGGTGCAGCTGGCGCGCGAGCGAGTCCAGCATCTGATCTTCGGTCACGTAGCCGAGATCGATCAGCGTGTTGCCGAGCTTGCGCCCGCGCCGCTTCTGCTCCGAGAGCGCCCGATCGAGCTGTTCCTGATTGATCAGCCCGTCCTGGACCAGCAGGTCGCCGAGGCGGATCTTTTTCCTGAATGCCATGCCGATCTACTCCCGTGCGCTCGCCAGCGCATCGATACGCTGCTGCACCCAGCGGTCGAGCCGCTCGTTGAGGTCGCCGCTCGCACGCGCCTCGCGGAACGCGGCCAGTGCCTCGTCCGGATGGTCGGTCGCGCGCAGCGATATGCCCAGCCCCATCCACCACACGCCGCGACTGCTGTCGATCTCCAGCGCGCGCGTGTACTCGCTCGCGGCGAGATCATGCCGTTTCAGGCGCTGCGCGACGGCGGCGGTGAGCCCATGGTACCCGGCATCGCGATCCGCTGCCGGCGCCGCGCGCCGCAGCACGCGCAGCGCGCGCTCGAGATCGCCCGCGTCCACCAGCAGGCGGGCGAACGGTTTCGCATAGGCGCCGCGCTCCGGCGCCCGCGCCACACCTTCGGCAAGCAGGTTGCGTGCCGCTTCCGCATCGCCCGTGCGCAGCGACAGGCCGACCAGCAGGTCGCGCGCGGAATGGCGGCCCGCATCGAACTCCAGTGCCCGCGTCAGGTGGTCCCGCGCGGCTGCGACATCGCCATCGTCCAGCGCCTCCCGGGCTTTCGCCTCGAGCCGCCGCGCGCGTTCTTCCGGTGCGACGCTGGGTTCGGACTTGCGGACCCGGCCTTCGCTCTCTTCATCCCCGTCCGCGGTATCCGGCATCCCGGGATTCGGTAGTCGCCGGATCTTCTCCGTCGCCGACGCGGGAATCCGTGTCCCCGTTCACATCTTCGCCGGGCGCAGTCTGCTCGGCCTTCGTGCCCGGTTCGTCCCCGGTCGCCGTATCGCTCTCTCCCGTGCTGTCACCGGATGCGGTCGCGCCGTTATCGCCGGAATCGACCGGACGACTGGAGTCGGTGGAATCGTCGGCCGCCTCGTTCGCCGCGTCGACGTCCAGCGCCGCGACTGATTCATCGGACGCCGATCGGCTGCCCGAGTCATCGCCTTCAGGTTGGTCGGGTGCGCGCCCCGTCAGGGTCAGCCGATCGCCGTCGAGCGCCAGATCGAAACGGGCGTCCGGATCGACCCGCATGCCGATGCGGATCGCATCGTCGCCCCGTTTGTCGACGACGGCGCTGCGATACACGGACTGGCCGTCGGGTGGCGCGGGCAGTTCGTCGCGATCCCAGCGCGCCGGCAAGCTGCAGGCCGAGCCGATCGCCATTGCGGCCGTAGCCCGGCGCTTCAGCGAGCGCGCGATCGAAAGCGACCACCAGCCGTACCGTCTCATCGTCGTGCTCGAATCCGAACCGGCGGACGGTCGGCACCGGCGTCTTGTCGACTGTCTCGCCCGCATTGCCGGAATCAGCCGCCGCCGGCTCCTCGACGGCACTTTCAACCAGCGCCAGCACGCGCGGCCACTGCTGCCACCAGAGAGCGGCGGCGACGATCACGAGCGCGACCAGCATCGCGGCCGGCGCGACACGGCCCAGCAGGCGAACCCAGCGGCGTGACGAATCCGTGGCTGCCGGGCCATCCTCGCGGCGCTGTCGACTGGCCCCCGGCGCACCGCGGCGTTCGAGATCCGTGAGCATGCGGTTGATCACGCTCACGGCCACAGCCCCCCGGGGCGCAGCAGGGCCAGGACGCCGATCGCAAGGACCACCACCGCGGCCGCGAGGAGCCAGCGCCGACCGGTCCCCGCGGACGCGGCCAGTGCGCCATCGGTATCCGCGGCGGCGGCCTCGACGTCGGCCGTGCGGACCGTGTCGCCACCGCGCCCATAGGTCAGCATCAGCGCCTTGTGGGCGATGATGTTGATCAGCCGCGGAATGCCGCCACTGGTGCGATAGAGCGCGTCGATCGCGCCGTCGCGGAACAGCCGATGCCCGTCATAGCCGGCGACGGCGAGGCGGTGGTCGAGATAGGCGGCGATATCGTCACGGTCGTAGGGCTCCAGCCGGCACGACCAGGCGATGCGCTGGCGCACCTGGCGCAGTGACGGTTTCGCCAGCTTCTCATCCAGTTCGGGCTGGCCGAACAGCACCACCTGCAGCAGTTTGCGTTTCTCCGTTTCGAGATTGGTCAAAAGGCGCAGGGCCTCCAGCGTCTCGTCCGGCATCGCCTGGGCCTCGTCGAGGCAGACGATCGGCCGGATCCCCTGGTGCCCGAGTTCGATCAGCCGGTCCTGGATGCGACCCAGCAGGAGATTCTGATCCAGCCGGCTGTCCGCCTCGAGCCCGAGTTCACGCGCGACGGCGACCCGGAGCATCGACGGCATGAGGTGCGGGTTCGGGATGTAGATGGCGCGTTCGTCCTCGCGCAGATCGGACAGCAGCATGCGGCACAGCATGGTCTTGCCGGTGCCGACCTCGCCGCTGACCCGGATGAAGCCCTCGCCGCTGTCGAGGGCGATCCGCAGCGTGTTCAGCGCCTCGCGGTGCCCCGTGTGGCAAAAAAAAAGCCGGTATCCGGGGTCAGCGAGAAGGGCGCTTCACGCAGGCCGAAGTATTCGAGGTACATCACTGCGACTCGGCCCCCTGGCCACCGGCGTCGGCGTCCGGCAGGCGCTTGCGCATCTCCTCGATCTGCCGGGACCAGTCGCCGCTGCCGCCGCCGGTGATCATCGGCCGCAGCAGGATGACCAGTTCACTGCGCGAACTCGAATCGGCCTTCTGGCGGAAGGCGCCACCGATCAGCGGCAGATCGCCCAGCCCGCCGGGCTGGGCCCGATTGCGGGTGGACTGGTCCTGCATGAGGCCGCCGATGACGATCACCTGGCCATCCTCGGCGCGCACGACGGAATCCGATTCACGCACCTGCGACACGGCCAGCGGCAGCGACTGCTCCTGACCGGCGAAGGTGATGCTCTTCTGCTGGTCCGAGACCTCGCTGACGGTCGGGTGCACGTGCAGCGTGATGCTGCCGGAGCGCGAGATCTGCGGCGTGACGTCCAGCGCGATCCCGGAGAAGAACGGAGTCAGATCGACATCGACGCTGCGGGTGCTGGTGGCGGCGGTGGTATCGGTATCGGTCTCGACATCGGTGACGAAGAACTCATCGGTGCCGACCTTGATGACCGCCTTCTGGTTGTTGAGCGTCGACACGCGCGGACTCGACAGCACCTGGACATCGCCCTGGGTATTGAGCAGGCGGATCAGGGCGGCGAAGTCGTTGGCGCGCGCGCCGATCGCGAAGATGCCGCCGAAATCGAACGCGCCGCCGGCGCCGCCGGGGCTCGTGATCGAAGTCGGATCGAACGCACCGCTGTCCGTCAGCACGTCGGTGTTGCCCTGGCTGAGCGTGCCCTGGCCGGCGACGACGGCATCGCCGTTGGAGCCCTGGCCCAGTGCCGCCCAGTTGATCCCGGTCTCGCTCGATTCGGAGAGTCGCACCTCGAGGATCTTGGCCTCGAGCACGACCTGGCGCTGCAGGTTGTCCTGGGCGGCGCTGAGATAGCCGCGCACGTCACGCAGTTCGCCCGGCATCGCCCGGACGACCACCAGGCCCGCCTGCGGATCGACGATGACGCTGCGGCCTTCGCCGGACCCGACGATCGAGCGCACGGTCTCGCGCAGGGTGCCCCAGAAATTCGCGTCCGAGCTGGTCGCGATGCGGCTGCCCGGATCGCGGGTCGTGCCGCCACCGCCACCGTTACCCTCGTTGCCCCCGCCATTGCCGGGCGCACTGGTGACCTCGCCGGAGGACACCCGCATGTTCGATTCACCTTCGCGGTTCACGTTCAGGTAATCGACGTAGAAGATCTGCGATTCCATGCGCGCGGGCATGACGATGTAGCCGGTCGAACGCCGCTCGAATTCGTAGCCGTAGACGCGGCGGGCGATATCCATGACCTCGGGCACGGTCACGTCCTTGAGTTCGAGGCTGATCTCGCCCTCGACATCGGGATGCACGACCATGTTGTAGGGCGTGCCCTCGACGAGGCCCATGAAGAAGGCGCGCGCAGTGGCGTTCGTGACCGCCAGGTCGAAGCGCTCGGTCTCGGTGCCGGCATCCGCCTGTTCGGCGCTCAACTGCTCGTCCATCCCCGGCATCAGCGCCGCTTCGACGTCGGCCGGCGTTTCCTCCGGCTCATTCGCCGCCGCACCCTCGTCGAGGGCAGCGCGGATCCGGTCGAGCGTGGGCCCGCTTTCCGGCTCGCGCTCCATGGGGCTGGCGCAACCGGCCAGCAACAGGGCGGCGGCGAAAGCGGCGGCCAGCGGCCGGGTTCGCATTCGGGTCGGGGTCATGGCCGTCGTCTCTCCGGAGTCATCGCGAGCCGGCCGCCGCATTGGCGCCGTCGTGTGCATCGTCATTATCGGTACTCGCGGTGTGGTCTGGGCGGTCATTGAGCCGACTCCCGGCTCGTTCGGACCTGCGTTCCCGGGCGCCGGATCGTGAACCGGTGCCCGTCGTAGTCGAGTCGCGCGCTGCCGCGCTGCACATCGAGCACGCGCGCCCCGCCGATCCGATCGCCGGCGCGGACCGCACGGCCATTGATGATGGCCACCCGGCGCCCGTTCGAGGTCAGCGTCGATTGCAGCGTCCAGGCCGACTCGTTCACCGTCTCGGCCGGTGCACTGGACTCGTTCCAGCCCGGCGGCATGAACGGGTCATGCAGTTCTTCGTCGTTCGCCTGCGCGGCCACCGCAACGAGCGCCAGTGACAGCGCCAGAAGCACGCAACGCAACCGTTTCGGGACCCCGGTCGTCAACCGGTGCGCCCGAGCGCGGCAAGCGCCATCACTGCGCAGGCACTTACACACCGATCCAGTCCTCCGCGAGGCTGAGCGTCGACAGGGAAACGGTCGCGCGGGTAACCGGGTACTCGCGCGTCTCGACGGTGATCGCTTCCCACTGGAACTGCCACTCCAGCCCTTCCAGCCGCTCGAGGTAGGCCAGCACGGCCAGATAACGGCCCTCGACCACGAGTTCGACATCGTGCCGATATACGCGCGGGATGTCGTCGTCGGCACTCGCGGATTCGTCATCCTCGCCATCCTCGGGCTCGGTGATGACCGGGCTCGCGCCGGCATTGCGCAGACGCACCAGCGACACCTCGGCATCGGCGTTCACCACATCCCGCAGCGCCCGCACCATCTGGTCCGGCGATATGAGGCTCGCGGTGCGTTCGGCCAGGACCTCATCGAGCGCATCGAGTCGCCGGCGGACGCGCTCGGTCGGGCTCGTGCCGGAATCGTCTTCGAGACCGGCGATCCGGTCTTCGATACTGGCGCGGCTGTCTTCGAACGAAGCGATCTCGCGTTCAAGCTGCGCCACGGTGTCCACGGCGACCGCCCGGCGCTCGGCCAGCGGTGTCCGCACCAGCGCGTTCCACACGACCAGCACGACGACCGCCACGGTCAGGGCAAGCAACAGCCGTTCGCGCCGATTGCGCTCATCGATGCGCGCCGCCAGCAGATGCAGGGGATTGTTCGGCTTCATTCATCCCCCTTCGTACGGTCGCTGGCGAGCAGGAAATCGAGCCGGTCGCCTTCTTCGGTGCGGTCGATCCGCATGGTGCGGAAGCGGTAACCGCTGAACGCCTCCTGTTCGGCGAGCCCACTGAGGAAAGTCGGGACCGTCTCCGGCGCCAGTGCATGGCCGGCGACACGCACACGGCTGCCGCCGGCGCGCAGTTCGACGCGCGCGAGCCAAAGGTCTTCCACGCGGTTGCGGGCCAGCGCTTCCAGCCAGTCCGAGAAGCCGCCGCGGGTACCGAAGCGCCCGGATTCGAGATAGTCGACCAGGCGCTGCTTCGCGGCGAGTTCCGCCCGCAGGCGCCGCAACTGCCCGTCGTCTTCCTCTTCCGCCTGCAGCGCCTGCAGGCGTTCCTGTTTCCGGGTCAGTTCGGCCTGGGCGGCATCGCGCTCGCGCTCGAGCTCGGCCACCCGCGCCTCGACCTGGCGCGCCTGCCATACGAGTCCGGCGCTCACCGCGGCCAGGATCGCCAGCAGGACGATCACGCCGATACCGATATGCTTCGCGTCGAGCGGATCGGTACGCCGGCGGAATTCGTCCAGATAGAGGTTGATCTGCTGGGTCATCGGCTCTTCTGTTCCTCGCGCAGGGCCGCGCCCACGGCGTGCAGGAGCTGCGCGCCGGTCTCCGGCGGTTCGGTATCGAGCTGAACCAGATCGCCGAGGGCGAACGCGCGCACGGCGATGTTGCCGAGATTATCCGTGAAGCGTTCGCTCAACGCATCGACCGTGGGTCCCGCTGGATAGAGATGGAGTGCGCCCAGTGGTGGCTGCGACAGCGCGCTCTCGAAATAATCGAACGAGCGCTGGACTTCGAGCAGCAACGTCTCGCCCGCTTCCTCGGCGTCCCGCTCAAGCCCGTTGAAGCCCGCATCGAGACCGCGGGCCAGGAACTGTTCACCTTCGCGGAACACCGTGATCAGTCCATCCTCCGCGCCGAGGGCCAACAGCGCGTGGCCGCCGCGTGTCTCCGGCAGTCGCGCCGAGATGTTGCGCTGGACCAGCTCGGGTATGTCGATCGCTTCCAGCGCAAGGCCGGCGCCGGTAAGCTGCTCGATCCGCTCCGTGATCAGGGCCCGGCGGGCGACGACGACGTTGATATTATGCTGTCCGCGCTGGGCGGAATCCGGCGGCGGAAACGTGTCGATGACCGCCTGATCGACCGGGAAATCGAGCAGGTCGCGGACCCGCCACGCGGCCGCCTGGCGCATCTCCGTGGCGGGCACCGACGGGGCCTCGACCTGCACGACCTGGTACTCGCCGGCGGCGATCACGCCGACAGCCCGGCACTTCTCGAGGCCATTGTCGGCGATGCAACCGGCGATCCGGTCCGCGGCCGAGGCGGCCGAGGTCACCGGGATATGGAACGCGTGGGTCAGGCGCGGCGGCGCATCGCGGCCGCCCGCGCGGACCGCGGCGATCGAAACACCGTCGATGCCATAGGCCACGCCCACGGTGGTACCGGATTTTGACTTGCGCCTGTTCAGCAAAGACCGCACTTTCGTCTTCCCGCTCCCGTTACGGCCCGGCGCTGATGGTGGCGCCCGGCCTGTTATGAACTGCCACGCAGATCAAGTCAAATCATGAACTTACCGCACATCGTGCTGTTCCAGCCTGAGATCCCGCCGAATTCCGGCAACATCATCCGCCTGTGCGCCAACACCGGCGCGCCGCTGCACTTCGTGCACCCGCTCGGCTTTCGCCTCGAGGATCGGCGGCTGCGCCGTGCCGGCCTCGATTACGCCGAGTTCGCGCGCATCCATGAACACCGGGATCTCGGGGCCTGCCTCGAAGCCATCCGGCCGGCCCGTGTGTTCGCCCTGACACGCAAGGGTGAAACCCGACACACGGAGGTCACTTACGGTCCGGACGATGTGCTGCTGTTCGGCCCGGAGACCCGCGGACTGCCGGCGAGCGTGCTGGAGGATCTCCCCGCCGGGCGCCGACTGCGCATTCCGATGCGTCGCGGCTCCCGAAGCATGAACCTTGCCAACTCTGTTGCCGTGGTAATATTCGAGGCGTGGAGACAGGGAGGGTTCGAGGGTGCGGTGTCGGCCTGATGGGCCACTGGAGCGGCGTTCGCCGGCGGGTTCAGTCACCGTCGTGAGGGATTTCTTCTTTCGGATCGCGATCGAGCAGGGCCTGGACGGCCGCGGCGGGGGCCAGTCCTTCGTACAGCACCGCATGGACCTGCTCCACGATCGGCATGTCGACACCGTAGCGCGCGGCGAGCGCCTTCGCGGCCCGGGCGGTCCGTAAGCCCTCGACCGCCTGCCCGATCTCCTCACAGGCCGCCTCCGGCGAGAGCCCCCGCGCCAGCGCGAGGCCGAGGCGGCGATTGCGGGACTGGTCATCGGTGCAGGTCAGCACGAGATCGCCCATCCCGGCGAGCCCCATGAAGGTCTGCGGCAGTCCGCCCATCGCGTGCCCGAGGCGCATCAGCTCGGCGAGCCCGCGCGTGATCACCGCCGCCCGTGCGTTGGCGCCGAAACCGAGGCCATCGGTGGCGCCGCAGGCGATGGCGAGCACATTCTTGAGCGCACCGCCGAGCTCGACCCCGACGACATCGGGATTCGAGTAGGCCCGCATGCCGGCGCCGTGGAACCAGGTGACGGCGCGGCCGGCGAAATCCGCGTCGCTGCTGGCCACGGTCAGCGCCGTCGGCAGACCGGCGACGACCTCGCGCGCGAAACTCGGTCCCGATACAAGACCATGCGGCGGCGCCTGCACGCACTCCGCCTCGACGACTTCATGCATCAGCGCATGGGTATCGGGCTCGACGCCCTTGCAGGCCCAGAGGAAGGGGCGTGCCCGCGCGGCCGCTGCATCCAGATCGATGACCTCTCGCAGCAGCGCACGGAAGGTGTGGCTCGGGGTCGCGTACAGGAGCGCATCGCTGGCGCCGACAGCGTGGGCGAGGTCGGTGGTCGCGTCGATGCCTTCGGGCAGTTCCAGACCGGGCAGGTAACGGGCGTTCTCGCGCCGGTCGCGGATCGACGCGAGATTCCCGGCGTCCCGTCCCCAGAGCGTGACCGCGAGCCCATTGCGCGCGAGCGCGGCGGCCAGCGCGGTGCCCCAGGCGCCGGCGCCCAGGATGGCGATGCGGGTGGCGGGGTCAGCGGACATGGGCGATTGTCGGTTATGGGCCTCGGGTCAGTGGGCCGTGTCGGTCGAATCGGCGGCCGCATCGCCGGCCTCGGCGCCATCGGCGGATTGCTGCCGCGCCCGCTGCTGTGCATAGACGACGTCGAAGTTGATCGGCTGCAGGACCAGCTGCGGCAGGCCGCCCTTCTGGACCAGATCACCCACCGCCGCCCGCGCGTAGGGATACAGGATCCCGGGGCAGTAGCTGCCGAGCATATGCTCGAATTCGTCGCCCTCGAAGCCCGCGATGTCGAACAGACCCGCCTGCTTCAGTTCGACCAGGAAGGCCGTGCGTTCGCCGTGCTGCGCGGTCACGGTCACGCCGAGGACGATCTCGTGGAGCGTATCGCCGACCTGGTTGTGCTCGGTATTGAGCTGGAAGCTGATCTGCGGCTGCCAGTCGCTGCCGGAACCGAAGATCCCCGGCGCGGCGGGCGATTCGAAGGACACGTCCTTCAGGTAGAGCTTCTGGATCTGGAAACGGCGGCCGCTGTCGGCGCCTGCCTGCTGTTCGTCGCTCATGTCCGCTGTGGTCTCCGCCGTCACCACCCGTTCCCGGGTGTCGATTTTCTGACACTTGCTGCCGACCGGCCGCCCCCGCGCCACACCCGTGGGTGCGACGCGGCGGGATCAGGTCTTCGCGCGCTCGTCCTTCTGCTGTTTTTTCTTCTTCTTCTGCCCGCCGGAACTCGCCTTGCGCGGACCGCTGCCGGTCTCCACCGGCAGCTCCGCCTTGCGCCAGGCGGGCAGGCCGCCGTCGATGGCGTACAGCCGGGTAAAACCGTTCTTCGCGAGCTCCTTCGCGGCGCGCTCCGCGTCGAGGGCGCCGTCGTCATACAGGATGACAGGGGATTCGCGCAGTTTCTCGATCTGTTTGAGATACCCTTCGACCTCGCGCGCGGGGATACAGCGTGCCCCGGGCACGTGTCCCTGCTCGAAATCCTTCTGCTTGCGGGTGTCGATGAACACGGCCTCCTCATTGTTGCTGAGGCGGGTCGCCCGCGCGGGCGACAGCGGCTCGGCCGTGCGCCGCGCGCGCTGCACCTCGAGGACCAGGATCATGGTCACGGTTACGGCCAGGGCCACGAACATCAACGGGTGATTGGTGACGAATTCGGGGATACGTTCCATGAGGACTCACGTCTTTGGTGGCGCGCCAGCGCCCGGTTGAATGGCGCGGGAGTATACGCCGCGGCCGCGGCCGCGCAAAACCCGCAGTGGCGGGTGAGAGCAACGCGCCAGTCGCCTACAATACGCGCCATGCGCCGGCCCCGCTTCCTCTCGTCCGTGCTCCCTCCGCTCGCGCTGGCGCTGCTGCTGCCGGCGGTCGCTGGCGGTGCCGATGAGGCCGAGACCCGCGCACGCCTCAAGGAACTGCGTGAACGGATCGATTCGGTCCGCGACGACCTGCGCGAGGAGCGTGAGGACCGTGACCAGGCCAGCGCGGCGCTGGCGAAACTCGAACAGCGGATCGGCTCGATCGCGAACCGGATCGACGATCTCGACACCCGGATCGACCGGACCCGGCGGCGACTGGAGCAGCTCGGCGCGGAGCGCCGGGAGCTGGAGGCGGCGCTGGACGGTCACCGCGATACGCTGGCGGAGCAGTTGCGGGCGGCGCACCGGTTCGGCCGCCAGCCGGCGCTGCGTCTGCTGCTGCGCCAGGACAGTCCCGGCACGCTGGCGCGCGCACTGGGCTATTACGGTTATTTCAACCGCGCTCGGCTCGGCGCGATCGATGAGGCGCGCTCGCTGGTGGAAGAGATCGCCCGCGTGAGCGAGGACACGCGCGACGCCCGGGAAGAGCTCGCGGCCGCCCGCGAGGGACTGGAAGACGAACGCGCCGCGCTGGAAGAGGCCAGCGCCGAACGCCGCCGCGTCGTGGAGCGTCTGCAGGCATCGATTGCCGAGAAGGGCGATGAGCTGGAACGCATGGAGGCGAGCCGCGAGCGCCTGCGCGAACTCCTCGATCAACTCGGCAATGTCATGGACGATATCCCCGGGGCGCCGCTCGAGGAGCAACCGTTCCGCACGCAGCGCAACGCGCTGGACTGGCCGGCGCAGGGCGAATTGCGGGTCCGTTACGGGAGTGAGCGCGCGAGCGGGCGCACCCAGTGGCGCGGTGTCGTCATCGACGCGGCCGAGAGCGACCCCGTCCGCGCCGTCTATCATGGCCGGGTCGTCTTCGCCGACTGGCTGGAGGGCTTCGGGCAGCTGCTGATCGTCGATCACCAGGACGGCTGGCTCAGCCTGTACGGCTATAACCGGCAACTGCTGCGCTCGACCGGCGACTGGGTGGCGCCCGGGGAGCCGGTCGCCCGGGTCGGCGCGTCCGGCGGGCAACGCGAACCGGGCCTGTACTTCGAGATCCGGCGCCAGGGCGAGCCGGTCGACCCCCTGGATTGGCTCGCCGCACGCTGATCTCCCGCGCGAGCGCATCCCCGCGCGCCTCGCCGGCGAAGTCGCGTGTTAGACTTGCATACATACACGTATTTCATTACCGGCCGCCCGGAGATACCGCATGGCCCACCCGACCCGCAAATTGCTGCTGGTCCTGCTCGGCACCGTCATCGGCGTCACGCTGACGCTGGGACACGCCGTGCTGGCTCAGGATGACAACCGCAGCGCGGCCGAGGAACTGCCGCTGGATCAACTGCGCACGTTCACGGACGTCTATTCGCGCATCAAGGACAACTACGTCGAGGAAATCGACGACGAGCAACTGCTGGAATATGCCATCGAAGGCATGCTGAACGGCCTCGATCCGCACTCGTCGTACCTGAACCAGGAGGCTTTCCGCGAGCTGCAGATCGGCACCCAGGGCGAGTTCGGCGGCCTCGGCATCGAGGTGACCATGGAAGACGGCTTCGTCCGGGTGGTCGCGCCGATCGACGGCACGCCCGCCGCGCGCGCCGGCATCCAGTCGGGCGATCTGATCGTGCGGCTCGATGACAAGCCGGTGAAGGGCATGACCCTCAACGACGCCGTACAGAAGATGCGCGGCGAACCGGGCACGGATATCGAGCTCATGGTCGTGCGCGAGGGCGAGGACAAGCCGCTGAAGATCACGATCACGCGCGACACGATCGAGGTCACCAGCGTCGATTCCCGCATGCTCGAGCCCGGCTACGGTTACCTGCGCGTATCGCACTTCCAGACGAATACGCAGGAAGCGGTCGACGAGGCGATCCGCGGCCTGAAGGATAAGGCGGGGAACGGCCTCCGGGGGCTCGTGCTGGATCTTCGCAACAACCCCGGCGGTGTTCTCTCGGCGGCCGTGAGTGTCTCCGACACGTTCCTGGAGGACGGCCTGATCGTCTACACCGAAGGGCGCGTCAAGGACTCGAAGCTGCGCTACAGCGCGCGGCCGGGCGACGCGATCGACGGCGCACCGATGATCGTGCTCGTGAACCAGGGCTCGGCGTCGGCATCGGAGATCGTCGCGGGCGCCCTGCAGGATCACGAACGGGCGCTGGTGGTCGGCAAGCAGAGTTTCGGCAAGGGCTCCGTGCAGACCATTCAGGATCTGTCGAACGGCGGCGCGCTCAAGCTCACCACCGCGCGCTACTACACGCCCGACGGGCGCTCGATTCAGGCGGAAGGGATCGAGCCGGACATCGCGACCGGGGCCTACAGGCTGACGGCGATCGACGATGAGGGCGCGAGCGCGTTGACCGAGGCGGACCTCGCGCAGCATCTGACCAACCCGAACGGGGAAGCTCAGAGCGAAGGAGCCGAGGACGGTGGCCAGGACGGCGAAAAGGGCGATCTCGCGACCAGCGATTACGAACTCTACGTCGGTCTCAACGTGCTCAAGGCGCTGAGTATCTTCGGCTCGAAATAACGCCATGGCGGTGTGGCGATGGGGCACGCTGCCGCTGTTGCTGGCGCTTGGTATCGGCCAGGCGGCAGCGGCCCCGACCGCCGCGCTGATCATCGACGATCTCGGGCACAACCGGGAGAGCGCCCGGCGTGCCCTCGCGCTGCCGCCGCCATTCGCCGTGGCGATCCTGCCGCATGCACCGTACACCGGCACCATAGCCCGGGCGGCCGCGCGCGCGGGTTCCGATATCCTCGTGCACATGCCGATGGAGGCCGAACGCGGTCCGCCGGCACCACACGCCCTGCTGGCGGAGATGGACGACGCGACCCTGCGTGCTCGCCTCGGGCGCGCCGTCGAGTCGGTCCCCGGCGCGGTCGGCGTAAACAATCACCAGGGCAGTGGCTTGACGGCGCGCGCTTCCGCCATGGCCCTCGTCATGCGGGAACTCGCGCAGCGGTCGCCGCCACTGCTGTTCATCGACTCACGCACGACCGCCGCCACGGAGGCCGAAACCGCCGCCCGCGAAGCGGGGATCGCCGTCGCCCGGCGGCATGTCTTCCTGGATCACCGCAAGGGCACGGACGCGATCGAACGGGCCACCGAGGCCTGGTTGGAGCGGGCGCGGGAGACCGGCTGCGCGCTTGCGATCGCGCACCCGCGACCGGATACGATGCGGGTACTCGAACGGAAACTGCCGCGCGCGCAGGGAGTCGAGCGCGTGGACCTGGCGACCTACATCGAACGCTGCGGGACTCCCGCCACTGGAGACGGAAAATGGCGCGTATCCTCATCCCGATCGCGACCGGCTGCGAGGAACTCGAAGCCGTCACCCTGATCGACCTGTTCCGCCGGGCGGAATTCGAGGTCATCGCGGCCGGGCTGGAGGAAGGCCCGGTCACCTGCAGCCGCGGCGTGGTACTCGTCCCTGATACGACACTGGCCACGGTTGCGGACGAATCCTTCGATGCCATCGTGCTGCCCGGCGGCGGTCCCGGCGCGGATCGCCTGCGCGCGGATGAACGGCTGGTCGACATGCTCAACCGTCACCGCGAGGCCGACGGCTGGCTCGGCGCGATCTGCGCGGCACCCGGGGTACTGGCCGCACACAACCTGCTCGGTCCGGGTCCGGTCACCGCGTTCCCCGGCGCGCTGGAACAATGGGGCATCGAGAGCAGCGACGCGCCGATCGAGATCGACGGCCACGTCGCGACCTCACGCGGCCCCGGCACCGCCATGGACTTCGCGCTGGAACTCATCGAAAGGCTGGACTCGCGCGAACGGCGCCGGGAAGTGGAAGCGCGGTTGCAGCGGTAGCTCGACCGACGCGATGGCGTGGGCCGGATTCGATGTGGACGGCGCGTCAGGTTGTCGGTTTCTCTCGCAGAGGCGCGGAGCAGCACCGAGTAGGCCGGTCTTGCCGACGGCGAGCGCGTGCGTTCGCGGTTCGGCCGAACGCTTGGCGCGCCGCGCGCAATGCCGGCGTGCGCTCTTCCGCGGATCGCTCGCGCGCTCGCGTTCGGCGTCTGCGAAGCCGCGACTCGCCGGCGTCTCGGCGGAGCCGAGAAACCGATCGACTCTACGCCCGACCAGCGCCGGAATCCGTGCGAGCGGATCCGCAACCCGAGCGTCGAGACGCTACTCGACCGTGACCGATTTCGCCAGGTTGCGCGGTTTGTCCACGTCGGTGCCCTTGAGGACGGCGACGTGGTACGCGAGCAGTTGCAGGGGCACGGTGTAGAGCACCGGGTCGGTCAGGTCGGTGCCGCTGCCCGGGACGCGGATGACGCGGTCGGCGTCCTGGAGTGAGACGCGCACGTCCTCGCCGGCGAAGACGATCAGGCGGCCACCGCGCGCGCTGACTTCCTGCAGGTTCGAGGCGAGTTTCTCCACCAGGGCGTCATTGGGCGCGATCGCGACGACGGGCATGTCCTCGTCCACCAGCGCGAGCGGGCCGTGCTTGAGTTCGCCGGCCGCGTACGCCTCGGCGTGGATGTAGGAGATCTCCTTGAGCTTGAGCGCGCCTTCCATCGCGATCGGGTAGTGGATGCCGCGCCCGAGGAACAGCGCGTGGCGCTTGTCGACGAACATCTCCGCGAGTTCCGCGATCTCGGCATCCAGCTCGAGTACCCGCTCGATCCGCGCCGGCAGCCCGATCAGGTCTTCGACGGCGGCGGATTCCCCGGCCGCGTCGCCGGTGCGGCGCGCGAGCACGAGGGTGAGCATCGCCAGGGCCGTCAACTGGGTGGTGAAGGCCTTGGTCGAGGCGACGCCGATCTCGGGACCGGCACGGGTCATGGCGACCATGTCGGCCTCGCGCGCGAGCGAGGATTCGGGCACGTTGCAGATGGCCATGGTCGCGGCGTAACCGAGACGCTTGGCCTCGCGCAGGGCGGCGAGGGTGTCGGCGGTCTCGCCGGACTGGGAGATCGCCACGAACAGCGTGCCGTCGGGCACGACCGGCTCGCGATAGCGGTATTCGCTCGCGATCTCGACATTGACCGGGATCCGCGCCGTTCTCTCGATGGTGTAGCGCGCGACCATGGCGGCGTGGAAGCTGGTGCCGCACGCCACAAGGTGAACGCCACCGATGCGCGGCAACAGCTCGGTCGCCTGGTACCCGAAGGCGGCATCGAGGATGCGGCCGTTCGCCGTGCGCTCCTCGAGCGTGTCGCCGATGGCACGCGGCTGCTCGAAGATCTCCTTGAGCATGTAATGGCGATAGTTGCCGCGCTCGACCGCGTCCGCGCTCAGTTCGGACTCATGCTCGGGGCGATCGATCTCATGGCCGGCGCTGTCGAAGATCCGGACCCCGGTGCGGGTGACGTCGGCGACATCGCCCTCTTCGAGGAAAATGAAGCGGCGGGTTACCGGCAGGAGGGCCGCCACGTCGGAGGCGACGAAGTTCTCGCCGATACCGAGGCCGATCACCACCGGGCAGCCCTTGCGCGCGACCACGATGCGACCGGGGTCCTGGCGGCTGAGCGCCGACAGGGCATAGGCGCCATCGAGCTCAGCGACGGTCGCCTGGACGGCCGCGAGCAGATCGCCGCCGTTGCCGGCCGCCTGCTCGTGGATGCGATGGCAGACGACCTCGGTATCGGTGTCCGAGGTGAATTCGTAACCCGCGGTCTCGAGGGCGGCACGCAGCACGGCGTGGTTCTCGATGATGCCGTTGTGCACGAGCGCGAGGTCGTCGCCGGACAGATGCGGGTGGGCGTTGCGTTCGTGCGGGACGCCGTGGGTTGCCCAGCGCGTGTGCGCGACCCCGGTGTGTCCGCGCAGCGGGTTTTCCTCGAGTGCCTGTTCGAGCGCTTCGACCCGGCCGACGGCCCGCTGGCGCACGAGTCGTCCATCGTCATCGAGCACGGCGATACCGGCGGAGTCGTAACCGCGGTATTCAAGGCGCCGCAGGCCTTCGAGCAACAGGGGGATGACGTCGCGCTCGGCGACGGCGCCAACGATGCCGCACATGGTGATCTCCCTCGAATGTCAGCCGCAGGCGTAGCGCCCTCCCGGCAGCGGGCAGGGTCGTACCCGGGTCCGGCTTTTATAGCAGATCGCGGCGTGATCGCCATGACCCGCCGGAGACGCGTCTATTCCTGCGCTTCGTCGTCTTCGGAGTCGGCGTCGCGCTCGGCCGGTCGGACCCAGCCTTCGATGGTCCGCTGACGCGTACGGCCAACGGTCAGTCGTTCGGCCGGTGCATCGCTGGTCAGGGTCGTGCCCGCGCCGATCGTGGCGCCGTCACCGACCGTGACCGGGGCGACGAGCTGGCAATCGGAACCGATGAAGGCGCGCTCACCGATCACGGTGCGGTGTTTGCGGTGACCATCGTAATTGCAGGTGATCACGCCGGCGCCGATGTTCGACTTCGGTCCGACCTCGGTATCGCCGACGTAGGACAGATGATTGATCTTGCTGCCGGCGCCCAGGTCGGTGTTTTTCGTTTCCACGAAATTGCCGATTTTCGCCGCCTCGCGCAGGCGGCTGCCGGGCCGCAGGCGAGCGAACGGGCCCACACTGCAGGCGCGACCGATCTCGGCGCCCTGCAGCACGCTGTGAGGCTCGATGACCGCATCGTCGCCGACCGTCGTATCACGCAGGACGCAATGCGCGCCGATGCGGACGCCGGCCCCGAGCCGGACATCGCCCTCGAACACGCAGCCGACATCGATCGTCGTGTCGGGCTCCGCCTGCAGACGTCCGCGAATATCGATCCGCGCGGGATCGCGCAGCGAAACCCCCGACGCCATCAGTTCCTCAGCGAGCCACTGCTGCCATGTCCGCTCGAGGGCGGCCAGCTGGGCGCGGCTGTTCACCCCGCGCACTTCCCATTCATGGTCCGGCTGCACGGCGGCGATGGTCCCGCCGGCTTCACTGACGCGGCCGATGACATCGGTCAGGTAATACTCGCCCTGGGCGTTGTCCCGGTCGAGTGCGGCGACGTGCCGCGCGAGCGGTCCGGTCCGCATCGCGAGCAGGCCGGTGTTGATCTCGGTGAGCGCCCGCTCTTCGGGGCCGGCATCGCGCTCCTCGACGATGCGGCTGACATTCCCGTCCGCGCCACGCACGATCCGGCCATAGCCGGAGGGGTCGTCGAGGTCGACGGTCAATATGGACAGATCGGTGCGGCGAGCGGCCTCGACCAGGGCCTCGAGCGTGGATCGCTGGGGCAGGGGCACGTCACCGTAGAGGACGAGCGTCGTGTCGTTGGCGTTGAGTCCGCCCAGTGCGGAGGCGACGGCGTCGCCGGTACCGCGCTGCTCCGGCTGGAGCACGGTCTCGACCGATTCAGGAACGGCCGCGCGCACGGCATCGGCACCATGGCCGACGACAACGCGCACCCGGTCGGCGCCAAGCAGGGCGGCGCGGTCGAGCACATGCTGGAGGAGCGTGCGGCCGGCGAGATCGACCAGGACCTTGGGGCCGCGGGAGCGCATCCGACGGCCTTCTCCAGCCGCGAGCACGATGACGTTCAGGCCCATCCGGGTATGCCTCGGCGAACAAATGGCGGGGTCAACCGGCCGGACCGGCGACCCGCGTTACGGTCTTCCCGGTACGCGCCGATCAGGAGCCGCGCCGGCGCAGCTTCCGGATCGCCTGCAGCTGCGCGGCCGCTTCGGCCAGTTCCGCGCGGGCGCGGGCGTAATCGTATTCGTCATGCTGCTGCGAAATGCGCTCGGCGGCCTTGCGGCGCGCTTCCTCTACCGCGGCCTCATCGAGATCGTGCGCGCGGGCGGCGCTGTCCGAGAGTACCGTCACGACATACGGCTGCACCTCGAGGATACCGCCGGAGACGTAGATGATCTCCTCTTCGCCGCTCTCGGTCTTGACGCGGACATCGCCCGGGATGAGGCGGGTCACCAGCGGCGTATGCCGCGGGGCGATGCCCACCTCGCCGAGTTCGGCCGGTGCATGCACCATCGTCGCCTCGCCCGAGTAGATCTCGGCCTCGGCGCTGACGATGTCGACGTGAATGGTCGTGGCCATGACGTAACCTCCTTACTGGAGTTCCTTGGCCTTTTCGACGGCTTCGTCGATCGTGCCGACCATGTAGAACGCCTGTTCCGGCAGTTCGTCGTATTCGCCCTCGACGATCCCCTTGAAGCCGCGGATCGTCTCCTTGAGCGAGCAGTACTTGCCGGGCGCACCGGTGAACACCTCGGCGACGAAGAACGGCTGCGACAGGAAGCGCTGGATCTTGCGGGCGCGGTTGACGCTCTGCTTGTCCTCGTCCGACAGCTCGTCCATGCCCAGGATCGCGATGATGTCCTTGAGCTCCTTGTAGCGCTGGAGCGTCATCTGGACGTTCCGCGCGACATCGTAGTGCTCCTGGCCGATCATCAGCGGATCGAGCTGGCGGCTGGTCGAATCGAGCGGATCGACGGCCGGGTAAATCCCCTGCTCGGCGATCGAGCGCGCCAGCACCACGGTCGCGTCCAGGTGAGCGAAGGTCGTCGCCGGCGACGGGTCGGTCAGGTCGTCCGCCGGGACGTACACGGCCTGGATCGAGGTGATCGAGCCGGTCTTGGTCGAGGTGATGCGCTCCTGGAGCATGCCCATCTCCTCGGCCAGGGTCGGCTGGTAACCCACCGCCGACGGCATCCGACCGAGCAGCGCCGAGACCTCGACGCCCGCCAGCGTATAGCGGTAGATGTTGTCGATGAACAGCAGCACGTCGCGGCCTTCCTCGCGGAACGCCTCGGCCATGGTCAGGCCGGTCAGCGCGACGCGCAGGCGGTTGCCCGGCGGCTCGTTCATCTGGCCGTACACGAGCGAGACCTTGTCGAGGACGTTCGACTCGGTCATCTCGTGGTAGAAGTCGTTGCCCTCACGGGTGCGCTCACCGACACCGGCGAACACCGAGTAGCCCGAGTGCTCGATCGCGATGTTGCGGATCAGCTCCATCATGTTGACGGTCTTGCCGACACCGGCACCGCCGAACAGGCCGACCTTGCCGCCCTTGGCGAACGGGCAGAGGAGGTCGATGACCTTGATGCCGGTCTCGAGCAGTTCCGCGGCGGCCGCCTGTTCGTCGTAGCTCGGGGCCTTGCGGTGAATCGCCCATACTTCTTCGGAGCCGATATCGCCCTTCTCGTCGATCGGCTCGCCGAGCACGTTCATGATGCGCCCGAGCGTCTGCGTGCCGACCGGCACGGAGATGGGTTTGCCCGTTGTGCTGACGCCCATGCCGCGACGCAGGCCGTCGGAAGAGCCCATCGCGATGCAACGCACCACGCCGTCGCCCAACTGGGCCTGCACCTCGAGGACGAGTCCCCAGTCGTCGACGGTCAGTGCGTGGTACACCTTCGGCACTTCATCGCGCGGGAACTCGACGTCGATCACGGCGCCGATGACGGATACGATCGTTCCGGAGCTCATGTTGGTTTCCTCTGCCAAATCGTTGTACGGAAAAAGCCGCTGGCGTTACCTGAATCGGTCCAATCAGCCCGAAACGGCCGCTGCACCCGAGACGATCTCGGTCAGCTCCTGTGTAATCGCGCCCTGGCGCGCCTTGTTGTACTGCAACTGGAGATCGCCGATCAGGTCCTCGGCGTTATCCGAGGCGCTCTTCATCGCGATCATCCGGGCGGCCATCTCGCAGGCGATGTTCTCGACCACGCCCTGATATACGAGCGATTCGATATAGCGCTGCAGCAGTGCGTCCAGCACCTCGCGCCGCTTCGGGCTCGTAGATGTAGTCCCAGTGCCGCTCGCGCAGTGCCTCCAGTTCCTTCTGTTCGTCCCGGTCGGTCGCCGTCTCGGACGGATCCGGCGGGTCGAGCGGCAGCAGTCGGCGAACCGTCGGCTCCTGCGTCATCGTATTGACGAAGCGGTTATGCACCAGGTGCAGTTCCTGGATCCGGCCCTCGTCATAGGCCTCGAGCATCGCCTTGATCGGCCCGATGACATCCGAGAGCCCGGGCGCGTCACCGAGGCCATCCACTTCGGCATCGACGTTCGAGCCCGTGCGCTTGAGGAACTGTGCCCCCTTGCGACCGATCGCCGCGGTCTCGATGGTGACGCCCTTCTCATGCTGCGCCTGGAAGTCCCGGATCAGGCGCCGGAAGAGATTGACGTTCAGCCCGCCGCAGAGACCGCGGTCCGTCGTGATGACGACATAGCCGACCCGGCTGACCGAATCCGCGGACGTAAGATACGGATGCGGGTACTCGGAATTGGCGTAGGCCAGATGCCCGATCACGTTCACCATCTTGTCCGCGTAAGGCCGCGTGGCGGCCATACGGTTCTGGGCCTTGCGCATCTTGGATGCGGCGACCATTTCCATCGCGCGGGTGATCTTCTGAGTATTCTGGATACTCGAGATCTTGCCGCGGATTTCCTTTGCACCGGCCATCGTTGGCTCCGCTTACCAGACGCCGTTGGACTTGAAGTCCTCGACGGCCTTCTTGATCTCGGCCTCGATCTCGTCGCTGTAATCGCCGGTCTCGTCGATCTTCTCGATCAGCGAACCGTAGTTCGACTTCACGTGGCTCTGCAGCGCCGCCTCGAAGTCGACGACCTTCTTGAGTTCGACGTCATCGATATAGCCCTGGGTGGCCGCGTACAGCGAGATCGCCATTTCGCCCACGGACAGCGGCGAATACTGGCTCTGCTTCATCAGCTCCATCACGCGCTGACCGCGTTCGAGCTGTTTGCGGGTCTGCTCGTCCAGGTCGGAGGCGAACTGGGCGAAGGCCTGCAGCTCACGGAACTGGGCGAGCGCCAGACGAATGGTACCGCCGAGCTTTTTGATGATCTTGGTCTGCGCCGAGCCACCGACACGGGAGACCGAGAGACCGGCGTTGATCGCCGGGCGGATACCCGAGTTGAACAGATCGCTCTCGAGGTAGATCTGGCCATCGGTGATCGAGATCACGTTGGTCGGCACGAACGCCGAAACGTCACCCGCCTGGGTCTCGATGATCGGCAGCGCGGTCAGCGAGCCGGTCTTGCCCTTGACCTCACCGTCCGTGGCCTTCTCGACGTAATCGGCATTCACGCGCGCGGCGCGCTCGAGCAGCCGGGAGTGCAGGTAGAACACGTCACCCGGGTACGCTTCACGACCCGGCGGACGCCGCAGCAGCAGCGAGACCTGCCGGTACGCCCAGGCCTGCTTGGTCAGGTCATCGTAGACGATCAGGGCGTCTTCGCCGCGATCGCGGAAGTACTCGCCCATCGCGCAGCCGGCATAGGCGGCGATGTACTGGGCGGCGGCCGATTCGGCGGCGCCGGCGGCCACCACGATGGTGTGCTCCATCGCGCCGTGCTCTTCGAGCTTGCGCACCGTCGCGGCGATCGACGACTGCTTCTGGCCGATCGCGACGTAGATGCATTTAATGCCCGTGCCTTTCTGGTTGATGATCGTATCAACCGCGATCGCCGACTTGCCGGTCTGGCGGTCGCCGATGATCAGCTCGCGCTGGCCGCGGCCGATCGGCACCATCGCGTCGATCGCCTTGAGGCCGGTCTGGACCGGCTGATCGACCGACTGGCGGGCGATCACGCCCGGCGCGACGACCTCGATCGGGGCCGTGCGGTCGGTGCCGAGATCACCCTTGCCGTCGAGCGGCGTGCCGAGCGAGCCGACCACGCGACCGAGCAGTTCCTCGCCGACGGGCACCTCGAGGATGCGGCCGGTGCAGCGGGCGGTATCGCCCTCGGAGAGATGGACGTAATCGCCCAACACGACGACGCCGACGGAGTCACGCTCGAGGTTGAGCGCGAGGCCGAACGTGTCGCCCGGGAACTCGATCATTTCGCCCTGCATGACCTCGCCGAGGCCGTGGACGCGGACGATACCGTCCTGCACGCTGACGACGGTGCCTTCGGTGCGCGCTTCGGTGCCCGCATCGAAGTCTTCGATGCGCTGCTTGATCAGCTCGCTGATTTCGGACGGGTTGAGTTGCATGGAGTTGATTCCTCTGTAAGTCCCGGTGATCAGTGGGCGAGGCGGCTCGTCAGGCGCTCGAGGCGTCCCTTGAGCGAGCCGTCGATGACCAGGTCTCCGGCCCGGATCACGGCCCCGCCGATCAACGACGGGTCGACCTCGCAATGCAGACGGATTTCGCGGTCCAGCCGCTTCTTCAGCGAGGCGCTGACGCGCTCGCGCTGGCCTTCGTCGAGTTCGGCCGCGGAGGTGATCGAAGCGTCGATCGATGCCCTCGGCCTCGGCGCGCAGCGCCTCGTAACGCTGCGCGACATCGGGCAGCACGGGCAGACGGCCGTTGACGGCCATCAGGCGCACGAGGTTACGCGCGCCCTCCTCGACATGGCCTTCGGCGATCCCGAGCACGAGATCGGCACGCTCCTCCGGCGACAGGCGCGGCGCGCGCAGCACGCGCGCCACCCGTTCATCGGCGGCGATATGCGCCAGCACGGCCAGCGTGTTGGACCATTCCTCCCGATGCCCGCTCGAACTCGCCAGTTCGAAGACCGCCGCGGCGTAGGGCCGGGCAAGCTGGTTCGAAGCCATTGCGCGGATCCCTTAGAGTTCTTCGACGAGCTCGTCGAGCACGCGGGCGTGTTTGTCCTGGTCGACCTCGCTGCGGAGCACCTTTTCGGCCCCCGAGAGCGCGATTGCGACCACCTGGCCACGCAGATGCTCGCGCGCCTGTGTGACCTCGCGGTCGATCTCGGCCTGTGCGGACTGCTTGATGCGCTCGGCCTCGGTCCGCGCGGAGTCTTTCGACTCCTCGACGATCTCGTTGCCGCGCTTCTGCGCGTTCTCGATGATCTCCGCGGCCTGGGCCTTCGCCTCGCGCAGGGTCTCTTCGCCCCGCTGGCGGGCCAGTTCCTCTTCGTGCTCGCCGCGCTCGGCGGCCGCCAGGCCATCGGCGATCTTCTTCTGCCGCTCGTGCAGCGCGTCGCGAAGCGGCGGCCACACAAGCTTCATGCAGAACCAGACGAACAGGGCGAACCCGATGGTCTGACCGAGCAGTGTCAGATTGATATTCATGACTGCGTCCCCGGTGGTTCGGCGTCAACGACGGTTGCGACGCAACCGTGGCGGAGCTGCTAGGCGACGAAGATCACGTAGAGGCCGATCGCGAGACCGATGACCGACAGCGCGTCGAGCAGACCGGCGACGATGAACATCTTCACCTGCAGCATCGGCGCCATCTCCGGCTGCCGCGCGGCGCCTTCGAGGAACTTGCCGCCGAGCATGCCAAAGCCGATGGCGGTGCCGAAGCCGGCGAGGCTCACCATGATGGCCGCGGCGATCAATTGAACAGCTTCTGCCATTTCCATTACTTCACTCCCGGGTGTCGAGGGGTTGGGTCAAAACGGTACGACGGCATCACGCGTCAGTGCTCGTCGGTGTCGTGGGCCATCGACAGGTAGACGATGGTCAGGACCATGAAAATAAACGCCTGCAGCGGCACGACCAGGATATGGAAGATCGCCCACGGCAGGTGCAGTGCCCACTGGGCCCAGAACGGCAGCAGCGCCGCGATCAGGACGAAGATCAGTTCGGCGGCGTACAGGTTGCCGAACAGACGCATGCCGAGCGAGACGATCTTGGCCAGCAGGGTAACGGTCTCGAGCACGAGGTTGAACGGCAGCATCCACTTGCCGAACGGATGGAAGCACATCTCCTTCGCGAATCCGCCCGCACCCTTGATCTTGATACTGTAAAAGAGAATCAGGATGAACACGCCGAGCGCCATGCCCATGGGCGCATTGATATCGGCCGGCGGTACGATACGGAAGGCCGGCGCGCCGAAGCCATGTTCGGCGATATACGGGATGTAATCGACCGGCACCAGATCCATGAGGTTCATCAGGAACACCCAGACGACGATCGTCAGGGCGAGCGGCGCGATCAGTTCGCTGCGGCCATGGAACGTGTCGCGGACCTGGTTGTCGACGAACTCCACGATCGTCTCGATGAAATTCTGGAATCCGCCCGGCTGATCGGTGGTCGCGCGCTTCGCGGCCATACGGAAAATCCAGATGAAGAACAGCCCGGTCAGGGCCGAGAACAGCAGGGTATCCACGTGCACGGCCATGAAACCCATTTCCCTGGCTTCCTCCGCGTTCTGCGCGAAGCCCCAGGAACCATCGGGGTTCTGCCCGTACGTGAGGTTCGTCAGGTGGTGCTTGATGTAACCCTGGGATGTGAGCTGCTCGCTTGCCATAAGACAGGACCGTTCTCTGTGCGGTTTACTGTTCCAGTAGCAGCGGCGCGAACCAGTGCACCGTCTGTACCGCGATAAAGGCCAGAATCAGCGGTAGTGGCGGGACTTCGGGCCATGCCCGGAAGATCGCCACGAAGGCCAGCGCGATCGTGGCGAGCTTGATGCCCTCACCACGATACAGCGCCCGGACCATCGAAGCCGGCTCCGCCGGATCCGCCGCAAACACGCGCCACGCGAACCACACCTGTGGCACGAGGCACGTCAGGCCGCCGAGCATCGCGGCCACGGCAGCCGTCTGATCGACCGCGAGCCATGCGACCGCCACGGCGACCGCCGCCATGCCCGCCTGCGCCACCAGCAGCCGGCGAACCCGGCGTAAGCGGCTGGCGCCTCTCGGCTGCTGCGCGTTCACGGGTCACTCCGTTCCAGGCCGCGTGCGCGGTCGTTTTCACCAACCCCTGCGCGCGAAGCGCTGGAGTATATAGATCGCCCCCGGGCAGGGTCAACTTGGCCGCGGGGATCCGTGCTCGGTCACGAAGCCCGGCTGCCGGTGCCAGTCAGCGGATGTGCTCGAGGATCCCTTCGAGCTCGTCGATGCTGTTGTAGCTGATCTGCAGTTTGCCGCGGCCGCCGCTGGCGTTCTGGATCGTGACCGCCGCCCCGAGTTTCTCGGAAAGATCCTGTTCCAGGCGCCGGGTGTCGGCGTCCTTCGACGCCGGTTTCGCGGGCTTCGCGGTCTCGCCTTCCAGTTCGCGCTTCACGAGCTGCTCGGTGGCGCGCACGGTCAGCCCGCGATCCGCGACCTGGCGGGCGATCGCGCGCTGGCGATCGCCCTTGAGGCCGAGCAGCGCGCGGGCATGGCCCATTTCGAGGTAGCCGGTCTCGACCAGCTCCTTGACGTTATCGTCGAGCTCCCGGAGGCGGAGCAGGTTGCTGACGGATGCCCGCGAGCGGCCAACGGCCCCGGCGACCTCCTGATGGGTCAGCTCGAAGTCTTCGATCAGCCGCGCGATCGCTCGCGCTTCTTCGAGGGGGTTCAGATCCTCGCGCTGGATATTCTCGATCAGGGCGATCGCGGCGGCCGCCTGATCCTGCATCTCGCGGACCACGCCCGGGATTTCCTGCATCCCGGCGATCTGGGCGGCGCGCCAGCGGCGTTCGCCGGCGATCAGCTCGAAGCCGTCGTCGACCGGACGCACGACCACCGGCTGCACCATCCCCTGGGCGGAGATCGAGTCGGCGAGTTCCTGCAGGGCGTCGGGATCGAAGTGGCGCCGCGGCTGGTAGCGCCCGCGACGGACGCGATCGACCGGCAGCATCTGCAGCGAGTCGCGCTTTTCCTCTTCGGTCACCTCGGTGACCGATTCCACCGAGTGGCCATCGCCGACGAGGGCACTGAAGCCCCGTCCGAGACCGCGCTTCCTGGACATGATTGCTTTATTCCGTGGTAGAGCGAGTTGTTGAACCGTAGCCCGGATGCAGCGAAGCGAATCCGGCGACGCGATCGCCCGATTCCGATTCGCTGCATCCGGGCTACGCGCGGCACGCGTCCCGGCGCTTCCGCGAGCGCGTCTTCGAATCCTTGCGCAGGAGTTCGCCGGCGAGCGCGAGATACGCCAGCGCGCCCCGTGAAGTGCGGTCATAGTACATCACGGGGCGGCCGTAGCTGGGCGCCTCGGCCAGACGGACATTGCGCGGGATGATGGTCCGGTAGACCCGATCGCCGAAGTGTTCGGTCAGCTCGGCGGAGACATCCGCGCCAAGGTTGTTGCGGCCGTCGTACATCGTGCGCAGCAGGCCCTCGAGTTCGAGATCGGGGTTCACCGTGTCGCGGACGTCGTCGATCGTGTTCAGCAGCGCCGACAGTCCCTCGAGCGCGTAGTACTCGCACTGCATCGGGATGAGGACACCGTCGGCGGCCACCAGGGCGTTGAGCGTGAGGATATTCAGCGCCGGCGGGCAGTCGACCAGGATGTAGTCGTAGTCGTCGCGCAGCGTGTCCAGGGCCTTCTTCAGGCGCTGCTCGCGGGCCAGCTTCTCCATCAGCTTGACCTCGGCGGCAGTGAGATCGCCGTTGCCCGGCAGCAGGGCGTACTGCACTTTCTCCAGCGCCACGACCGCGTCGCGGGCCTCACACTCGCCCATCAGGACGTGATAGGCCGAACGGGCGAGCTCGCGCTTGTCGAGCCCGCTGCCCATGGTCGCGTTGCCCTGGGGATCGAGGTCGACCAGCAGGACGCGCCGATGCGTCGACGCGAGCGAGGCGGCGAGATTGACCGCGGTCGTCGTCTTGCCGACGCCACCCTTCTGGTTCGCGATCGCGATGATGCGGGCCATCAGCCTGTCGTCTCCTGAATATCCATTCCGGCGCCCCTCATCGTGTCACGACGGCTCATGCGCACGGCGTGGCGCTCGGCGTCCACGCCCGGCACCACGAGCGGTATGACCTCGACCGTCCAGTCGGGTCCAAGCGCCGCGATCTCGCGCGCCGGATCGCGTCCCTTCGCCGCCAGCAGACAGCCGCCGGCGGCCATCAGATGGCCTGCCGCGGCGCCGAATTCCGCGAGACTGCCAAACGCGCGCGTGACCAGTGTGTCGAAGCTGGCGGTCGGCGGCATGTCCTCGACGCGGGCACGTTCCACAATAACATTGCCGAGGCCGAGGGTCCTGACGATGTGTTCCAGAAACAGCGCGCGTTTCGTACGCGGCTCCACCAGGGTCATGGCCAGATCGGGATCGGCGATGGCCAGAGGCAACCCCGGCAGACCGCCGCCGGAGCCGATATCGGCGATGCGCTCGCCCCGCAGCAGTGGTGCCAGCGCGAGGCTGTCGAGGAGATGCACCGGCACCATGCGCGCCGGGTCGAGGACCGAGGTCAGGTTATGCACCCGGCCCCAGCGTGCGAGTTCGTCCCGATAGGCGAGCAGGCGGTCCCGGCGGTCATCGGGCAACGTCTGCCCCAGCGCCTGCAGGCCCGCCGCGAGCGGCTCCTGTTCGGCCATCAGGCGCTGCGCCGGAGGTCGTCCCCGCGCCGGCGCAGGTGCACCAGCAGCAGCGAGACGGCGGCCGGCGTCACCCCGGCGATGCGCCCGGCCTGGCCGATGGTCGCCGGCCGGTGGCTGGCCAGCTTCTCGCGGACCTCGCTCGACAGGCCCTGGACATCCGCGTAGTCGAGGTCCGCCGGCAGTTCGGTGTCCTCGCGGGCGCGATCGCGCTCGATCTGGTCGCGCTGCTGGGCGACATAGCCGGCGTACTTCGCCTGCACGTCGATCTGGAAGGCCACGTCGGCGGCCTCGACCCCGGGTCCGATGCCGGGCGCCGCCACCAGCGCGGCGTAGTCGAGTTCCGGACGGCGCAGCAGATCGGTCACCGGCTCCGGCTTCGAGATGCGCACACCGCGCCGGTTGGCGAGATCGGTGGCCGCATCGTCCCCCGGGCGCACCGTGATTGCGGCCAGCCGCGCCTGTTCCGCGGCGATCGCGGTTTCGCGCTCGCTGAACCGCGCCCAGCGGTCATCATCGACCAGCCCGAGTTCACGCCCGATGGGGGTGAGGCGCAGATCGGCATTGTCCTCGCGCAGCTGCAACCGGTACTCCGCGCGGCTGGTGAACATCCGATAGGGCTCGCGCGTGCCGCGCGTGACGAGGTCGTCGATCAGCACGCCGATATAGGCCTCGTCGCGGCGTGGCGTCCACGGGGACTCGCCGGCGGCGGCGCGGGCGGCATTGAGGCCGGCGATCAGTCCCTGCGCGGCCGCCTCTTCGTAGCCGGTGGTGCCATTGATCTGCCCGGCGAAATACAGCCCCGCGAGCGGCCGCGTTTCCAGCGACGGCTGCAGCCCGCGCGGGTCGAAGAAATCGTACTCGATCGCGTAGCCCGGGCGCGTGATGTGCGCGTTGCCGAAGCCCGGGATCGAGCGCACGAACTCGACCTGGACGTCGAACGGCAGGCTGGTCGAGATCCCGTTCGGATACAGCTCCGGCGTATCGAGGCCCTCGGGCTCCAGGAAGATCTGGTGGTGGTCCCGGTCGGCGAAGCGCACGACCTTGTCCTCGATCGACGGGCAGTAGCGCGGCCCCTCGCTGTCGATATGACCGCCATACATGGCCGAGCGGTGCAGCGAATCGCGGATCAGATCGTGCGTGGCCGGGCCGGTGTGGGCGATGTGGCACACGGTCTGGCGCGGGTGGTCGGCGGTCGAGCCGATGAAGGAGAACACCGGTCGCGGCTCGTCGCCCGCCTGCACGTCGAGCGCGGAGAAATCGATCGAACGGCCGTCGATGCGCGGCGGCGTGCCGGTCTTCAGCCGACCCACCTCGAACGGCATGGCGCGCAGGCGCTCGGCGAGCGCGTTGGCCGGCGCGTCGCCCGCGCGGCCACCGCCGTGATTCTGATCGCCGACATGGATGCGCCCGCCGAGGAACGTGCCCACGGTGAGCACGACGCTGGCGGCCCGCAGCTCGATACCGAGCTGGGTGACGACACCGACGACCCGCTCGCCCTCGACGATCAGATCGTCCACGGCCTGCTGGAACAGCTGCAGATTGGGCTGCGACTCGAGCGTGGCGCGGATCGCCTGCTTATAGAGCACGCGGTCCGACTGCGCCCGGGTCGCGCGCACCGCCGGCCCCTTGCGGCCGTTGAGCGTGCGCACGTGGATGGCGGCGCGGTCGGCCGCGCGCGCCATGGCGCCGCCCAGGGCATCGATCTCGCGCACGAGATGGCCCTTGCCGATCCCGCCGATGGCCGGGTTGCAGCTCATCTGGCCCAGCGTATCGAGGCTGTGCGTCAGCAAAAGCGTGCGCGCACCCGTCCGCGCCGCGGCCAGCGCGGCCTCGGTCCCGGCGTGCCCGCCGCCGATAACGATCACGTCGTAGTGTTCTGGATGCTGCATAGCCGATCCATGATAGCGCCCGACGGGCCGGGGTTAAATCACCGGCTGTCGAGGAAATCTCGATTCCAGGGAATTCTGAGGCGCGGTTTTGGGTTCTCGCCAAGACGCCAAGCGCGCCAAGGGACACAAAAATGATTGAAGGTGCGGGGTTGTCCGTTCGCCATGCGCTGACCGGCGTACCCCAGACACGCCGTTGTCGGGATAAAACCCGATCTCGGTCTTGCGCCGTTCTTTTCGTCCCTTGGCGCGCTTGGCGCCTTGGCGAGAACCGATTTTTACGCCCAACCCCTCGCAGTCACCCGATCACTTGCCGATACAGAACCGGCTGAAGATCTCGCCGAGGAGATCCTCGGTGGTGGTTTCGCCGGTGATGGCGCCGATGGCGGTCTGGGCCTGGCGGAGGCGTTCGGCGGCGAGTTCGCCGGCGCCGGTGTCGACGAGTTCGGTGCGCGCGGCGCGGATTTCTTCGTCGGCGCGGTCGAGGGCGTCGAGGTGGCGGCGGCGGGCGCTGAAGGCGCCGCCCTCGGGGCCCGTGCCGAGCAGGCTTCGCAGGTGCGCGCGCAGCGCGTCGAGGCCCTCGCCGGTCACGGCGGACAGCCGGAAGACCCGCCCCTGGTCCGTCTCGGTCACGCCGGCCGGCTCGCCCGTGAGATCGATCTTGGTACGGACCGTATCGACGATCGCGCCAGGGGGCAGTTCCGGCGTCTCCATCGCGGCATCGGCGCCGCTGTCGACGACCAGCAGGACACGATCCGCCTCGTCGAGCGCCGCGCGCGCCCGGCGCACGCCCTCGGACTCGACCGGATCATCGGTCGCGCGCAGACCGGCGGTGTCGAGCAGGGTCAGGGGGACGCCGTCGAGACGGATCGATTCGCGCAGCACGTCACGGGTGGTACCGGCGATCGCGGTGACGATCGCGCTGTCGGCCCCGGCGAGCGCGTTGAGGAGACTCGATTTACCGGCGTTCGGGGCGCCGGCGATGACGATCGTCAGGCCCTCGACGAGGCGCCGTCCCTCGGCGGCGCTGTTGCGCGTGTCGGCGAGATCCGTGATCAGGGCGTCCAGGCGGTCGCGCAACGCGGTATCGGCCAGGAAGTCGATCTCGTCCTCGGGAAAGTCCAGGGCGGCCTCGATCCAGGCGCGCAGGGCGGTCAGTTCATCGCGCAGCGCGTGGACGCGGCGGGAGAACGCGCCTTCCAGCGAGCGCATCGCGGCGCGCGCGCCGGCGGCGTCACCGCTCTCGATCAGATCGGCGACCGCCTCGGCCTGGGCGAGATCGAGGCGCCCGTTGAGGAAGGCGCGCTCGGTGAACTCGCCCGGGCGGGCCGGGCGCGCCCCGAGTTCAAGCATGCGCGCGTGCAGGGCATCGACCACGGCGGGGCCACCGTGGCCGTGGAATTCGACGGTATCTTCGCCGGTATAGGACCCGGGACCGGGGAACCACAGGACCAGGCCTTCGTCGATCGCGACACCGGCACCGTCACGGAAACGACGCAGCGCGGCCTGGTGAGGCGATGGCAGCGGTGGAGCCACGGCGGCGGCGATCGTACCGGCCGCGGGGCCGCTGACCCGGACGATGCCGACCCCGCCGTACCCGGGCGGGGTGACGGGGGCGGCGATCGTGTCGGGATCGATCATGGGCGCGCGATCAGCGATCCCGGTTGGAGTCGTCGTCCCGGTCGCCGGACTGGTCCTCGATGGCCTCGGGGGAATCCGGCTCGGCTTCAGCCTGGGTCTCGGCGTCGGCATCGCTCTTTTTCGCTTCCTTGCCCTTGCCGGAATCCCGGGTGGGCGCATCACCGACGACATGCCGGGTGATGTAGTACTGCTGCGCGATCGAGAGGACGTTGTTCGTCAGCCAGTAGAGCACGAGCCCGGCCGGGAAGAACATGAAGAAGACCGTGAACACGACCGGCAGGGCCGCGAAGATCTTCTGCTGCATCGGGTCGACCGGTGCCGGGTTCAGCTTCTGCTGGGCCCACATCGAGGCGCCCATCAGCAGCGGCAGGATGTACCACGGATCGCGCGTCGACAGATCGTTGATCCACAGCATGAAGTCCGCGTGGCGCAGTTCAACGGTGCCGAGCAGCATCCAGTAGAGCGCGATGAAGACCGGGATCTGGACCAGGATCGGCAGACAGCCGCCCAGCGGATTGATCTTCTCCGTCTTGTACAGGTCCATCATGGCGCGACCCATACGCTCGCGGTCGTCGCCGTAGCGGTCCTTGAGCTGCTGGATCTTGGGCTGCAGCTTGCGCATCTTCGCCATCGAGCGATAGCTCTTCTCGGAGAGCTTGTAGAAGACGAGCTTGATGAGCAGCGTCAGCAGGATGATCGCGAAGCCCCAGTTGCCGACGTACGAGTGGATCCAGTCGAGCACCCAGAACAGGGGTTCGGACAGGAAGGCCAGATAACCGTAGTCGATCGTGAGGGTCATGCCCTCGGCGAGGCCCGCGAGGTAGTCCGTGTCCTTCGGTCCGACATAGAGACGGGTCGAGAACGTCGTGCTCTCGCCGCTGGCGGCTTCCTTCGCCGTCGAGTAGAGCCCGATGAGATAGCGCGGCTGGGCGCCGTCGGTGAGCGCCTTCGTGTAGTAGGTGTTGGTCTCGTCCTCGGACGGCAGCCACGCGGTTACGAAGTAGTGCTCCACCATGGCGGCCCAGCCGCCCTTGAAGGACTTCTGCATCGGCTCGTCGGCGATGTCCTCGAGCGCGATCTGCTCGTACTTGTCCTCGCTGTTGTAGTACGCGGCACCGAAGAACGCCGGCAGCAGGGTGGGCTGCTCCTCGCTCGGGATCGGGTAGCGCTGGAACTGCCGGTACTGACGGCCCACCCACGGCGAGTCGCCGGTGTTCTCGACCTTGAAATCGACATCGACGACATAGCTGTCGCGATGGAACGTATAGGTCTTGGTGACGCGCACGCCCTCGCCGGACCAGACGAGCGGCACGCGCAGCGTGTCCTGACCCTCGGCGAGGCGATATTCGCCGGCCTCGGCCTCGTAGCTCGGCATGATGGGTAGGCGCCGGCCGGTCGCCCGCCTGCAGACCGGACTGGGCGACGAACAGGTCGCCACCGGTATCGGTCAGCAGTTCGACCGGCTCCTCGCCGCCGCTCTCGGCCTTGTACTGGCGCAGGAAGGCTTTGCGCAGATCGCCGCCGCGCGTGTCGATGGTGACGTCGAGCAGGTCGGTGACGACCTGGATGCGCCGACCCTTCTCGATCGGTTCCTGCGACGGCGCGTCGGCGACGCTGTCACCCGACGGTGTGGCCTCGGCACCCTGATCGCGGGTCACGGGTCCTTCGGGCGTGTCGCCGGGGGCGGCGGCGGAATCGCCACCGTCGGCCGAACGCTCGGCGGTCGCCGGCGCGGTGCCGTCGCGCCGCGGCCCATAATCGACCTGCCAGGTCTGCCAGATCAGCAGCAGCAGCAGACCGAGCGCCCCGTAGAGAAATAACCGCTGGTTATCCATGTTCTGATACGGCTCCGACGTTTCGCTGCGGCGGTCTCAGATTCTGGCCAGCCGTTGATGGAGGATGCGCCACTGGCGATCGATACTCGCCCGCAGCTCGGCCCGCTCGGCCCGGGCGGCGGCGGGCTTGGGCAATACGATGAAATCGAGGCCCGCCGTGAATTCGGGATGGGCGCGGAAGCTCTCCCGCACGACCCGTTTGAAAGTGTTGCGCCGTGTAGCGAGGGCGATCTTGCGGCGGCCGACGGCGAGGCCGAGCCGCCCATGCTGCAGTCCGTTCGGCCGGGCGAGAACCGTTACCAGCCCATCGCCCGCCCGCGTCGCCCGCTGAAAGACGGCGCGGAACTGGGTCGGCCGCAGCAAGCGGTGATGGCGCGGGAAGCCGGCCATGCGGATCGGTATACCGACGGCCGGCCCGCGATCACGGCGTCAGGCGATGACGACCCTTGGCGCGGCGTGCCTTGAGCACCGCGCGACCGGCGCGAGTGGCCATGCGGGCACGGAATCCGTGCGTGCGCTTGCGGTGGATCGTGCTGGGCTGAAACGTTCGCTTCATGATCGACTTCCGGCTGTTCGACGGGCCCGAAGGGGCGCGGACAAGCGCGGAATCGTAGCGGCGCGCGCGCTCCGGGTCAATGTCCGCGGCGTATGGATCGCCCTGTGCAACGGGCGTACACTGCGGCGTCATCCCCGGTGCCTGTGCCGCGCCCATCCCCGAATGGGGCGGCCTGCCGCCACGAGAACGTTGCGGCGGGAGATGCGACCGGCAGGCGCGCGGGCCGCCCGCCTGCGCGGTCGCCCTGGCACACGCGCAACATCCCGTCGCAGGAAGGAATTCGAGCCTTGGGCGCCGCCATCTGGAATCGCTGTCTGACACAACTCGAACGGGAGCTGTCGGACCAGCAACTCAATACCTGGATCCGGCCGCTCCAGCCCGAGCTGCAGGCCGGCATCCTCAAGCTGTACGCGCCCAATCGGTTCGTGCTGGACTGGGTGCGCGAGCACTTTTTCCCGCGTATCGACGCGATCGTCCAGGATCTCGGCGACGACGCCCCCGAGCGCGTGGTGCTGGAGGTCGGCAGCCAGGCGCGACCGGCCGCGCCCGCGGCGAGTCCGGAGCCGGCCGCCAGCGCGGAAGATCCGACCCCGGCCGCCGTGAAGGAACGCAGCGGCGGCCGCATGCCGCGGATCGAACACAACCTGAACCGCGAGTTCACCTTCGAGACCTTCGTCGAAGGCAAATCGAACCAGCTCTGCCGCGCGGCCTCGCTGCAGGTCGGGGACAACCCCGGGCGCGCGTACAACCCCCTGTTCATCTACGGCGGCGTGGGACTCGGCAAGACCCACCTGATGCACGCCATCGGCAACGCCATGCTCGCGCGCAAGCCCGATGCCCGGGTGGTCTACCTGCATTCCGAGCGCTTCGTGGCCGACATGGTCAAGGCGCTGCAGCGCAACGCCATCAATGAATTCAAGCGCTTCTATCGTTCGCTCGACGGGCTGCTGATCGACGACATCCAGTTCTTCGCCCGCAAGGAACGCTCGCAGGAGGAATTCTTCCATACATTCAACGCGTTGCTGGAGGGGGATCAACAGGTCATCCTCACCTGCGACCGGTACCCGAAAGAGGTCGACGGGCTCGAGGAGCGACTCAAGTCGCGCTTCGGCTGGGGCCTGACGGTCGCGATCGAGCCCCCGGAACTCGAGACGCGCGTCGCGATCCTCCACCGCAAGGCCGAGCAGGCGGAGATCGCGCTGCCGGACGAGGTGGCGTTCTTTATCGCCAAGCGGATCCGCTCGAACGTGCGTGAACTCGAAGGCGCGCTCCGACGGGTGATCGCCAACGCGCATTTCACGGGGCGGCCGATCACGCTGGAGTTCGCACGCGAGGCGCTGCGCGATCTGATCGCGCTGCAGGACAAACTGGTCACCGTGGAAAACATCCAGAAGACGGTGGCGGAGTATTACAAGATCCGGGTGGCCGACCTGCTGTCGAAACGTCGCAGCCGCTCGATCGCGCGCCCACGGCAGCTGGCGATGGTGCTCGCCAAGGAATTGACCAACCACAGCCTGCCGGAGATCGGCGACGCCTTCGGCGGGCGCGACCATACGACCGTGCTCCACGCCTGCCGCAAGATCGCGGAACTGCGCGAAGGCGACGTCCGGATCGATGAAGATTACTCGAACATGATGCGGATACTCACAAGCTGAGAAACAACCCGTGGGCATCCTGTGGAAAACCTGAGTGTAAGGCGGGTAGGATGAAATCGCCGCGATTCGGGCCACAGGTTGTCCACAGGCGGGCAACAGGCCAGCGCGCCATCGCCCCACAGGGTTTTTGGTTTATAAGCCTTTGATTTAAAAGGACTAACAAACGGTTATCCGCAGGATTGGGCGACACCAATAACAGTAATAGGTTTATATAAGTCCACCAGTAATCAGGGACCAGCCGATGAAATTCGAGATTGCGCGCGAATCGCTTCTGAAACCGCTACAGCAGGTCATCGGAGCGGTGGAACGGCGGCAGACACTGCCGGCACTGGCCAATGTCCTGATCCGGGCCAATGAGAACGGTCTGCAACTGACCGCGACGGATCTGGAGATCGAACTGCGTGCGGATGTGGCGGTCGAGGTCGAGCGCCCGGGCGAGACGACGGTCACGGCGCGCAAACTGCTCGATATCTGCCGCACTCTGCCGAGCGGTGCGATGGTCGGTATGGAAATGGATGGCGAGCGGGTCGTCGTGCGGTCCGGCCGCAGTCGCTTCACGCTGGTGACGCTGCCGCCGGCCGAGTTCCCGGTGGTCGACGAAGTGCAGGCGCAGGTCGAGTTCCAGCTGAGCCAGGCGGAACTCAAGCGGGCAATCGACCGGATCAGCTTCGCGATGGCGCAGCAGGACGTGCGCTATTACCTGAACGGTCTCCTGTTCGAGCTCGCGGGCGATCGCCTGCGGACCGTGGCGACGGACGGTCACCGGCTGTCGATGTGCGAGATCAAAACGGAACTGCCGGGAGGCGATGGCCAGCAGGTCATCGTGCCGCGCAAGGGCGTGATCGAGCTGGCGCGTCTGCTGGATGCGGATTCGGACGAACCGGTGAATATCCGGGTCGGTTCGAACCACATCCAGGTGGATATCCCGGGGCTGCGGTTCACGTCCAAGCTGATCGACGGGCGCTTCCCGGATTACACCCGGGTGGTGCCGGAGAGTGGCGCCAACGAGATGCGCGCGGATCGGGAGACGCTGCGGCAGGCGCTGGCGCGGACGTCCATCCTCTCGAACGAGAAGTACAAGGGGGTGCGGCTCGCGCTGAATGGCTCGGGGCTGAGCGTGCAGACGCATAACCCGGATCAGGAGGAGGCGGAAGAGGAGATCGAGGTCGAGTATGCCGGCGAGGCGCTCGAGATCGGTTTCAATGTCGTGTACCTGCTCGATATCCTCGGCAGTATCGAGGGCGATAACGTGCAGGCGCAGTTCAACGATTCGAACAGCAGTTGCCTGATCACGGATGTGGCATCGGATGAATGCCGCCACGTCGTGATGCCGATGCGCCTCTGAGACCCATGGCACGCGCGTTGTTGTCCGGGGCGCCGTGCGGCTGACGGCGCTCGATGTCCGGGATGTCCGTCTCGTCCGGAGTGCGGCGCTGGAGCCGGGGGGCGACGTAAACCTCCTGCTGGGTCCGAACGCGACCGGGAAGACGTCGCTGCTCGAGGCGATCCATATCCTGGCGACCGGGCGGTCGTTTGCCGCGAGTCGCACGGCGCGGGTCGTGCGGGTCGGTGGTGGGCCGTTGCGGGTGGTTGGCCGAGTCCAGCGTGGTGTCGACGGCACGATCCATCGGCTGGGGATCGAACGCGGCAGTACCGGGCCGGCTCGGATGCGGATTGATGGGCGCCCCGCGGAGCGGATGGCGGAACTGGCGCGGCTGTTGCCGGTTATCGCGATTCACCCGCAGAGCCATGAGTTGATCATGGGCGGGCCGGGAGAGCGCAGACGGCTGCTCGATCTCGGATTGTTCCACGTGGAACAACGCTTCCATGATCTTTGGCAGCGCTACCGGCGCGCCCTTTCGCAGCGGAACGTGCTGCTGCGGAAACGGGTTCCCGAATCGCAACTGGGTCCGTGGGAGATGGAGCTCGCCCGTACCGGCGAGCAACTCGACGAGTTCCGGCGTCACTATGTCGACTCATTGACGGAAGTGGTTACCGCGTTGGCGCCGGCACTGTTTGGCGATGCGATCGAACTGGAACTCGAATACCGCCGCGGCTGGCACGAGGGCGAGAGCCTCGGCGATGCGCTCAGTCGGCTCCGCAGCCGGGATGTCGAACAGCGGGTCACCGGGGTGGGTCCGCACCGCGCGGATCTGGTGATCCGTATCGATGGCCGGGATGTCCGCCAGCGGATCTCGCGCGGACAGCAGAAACTGCTGGTCTATCTCTTGCGGCTCGCCCAGGCGCGGCAGTTGGCCGCGGTTGGCGACGGCAGCTGCGTGCTCCTGCTCGATGATCTGCCGGCGGAGCTCGATGCCGATCGTCGGGCGCGGGTGATGGCCGCCGCCGTTTCGGTCGGGGCGCAATGTTTCGTGACCGCGCTGGAAAAGGCCAGCGTCCCGATACCGGACAACGTCGCCTGCAATATGTTCCACGTGGAACAGGGAGAGGTGTCCGAGGTGGTACACTAAGGGGTTCGTTTCTGGGGGCCGACCGATGACCGATTCGCCGTTGTACGATTCCACGCAGATCAAGGTGCTGAAAGGCCTGGATGCCGTCCGCAAGCGTCCGGGTATGTATATCGGCGACACGGACGACGGGACCGGCCTGCACCACATGGTCTTCGAGGTCGTCGACAACGCGATCGACGAAGCGCTCGGCGGCTACTGCAGCGCGATCCAGGTCACTATCCACTCGGACGAGTCGATCACGGTCGTCGACGATGGCCGGGGTATCCCCGTGGATATCCACGAGGAGGAAGGCCGTTCGGCCGCCGAGGTCATCATGACCGTCCTGCATGCGGGCGGGAAGTTCGACCAGAATTCCTACAAGGTGGCTGGCGGTCTGCACGGAGTGGGCGTGTCGGTGGTCAACGCGCTTTCGTCGACGTTGCGGATGACGATCCATCGCGATGGGCGGATCCATCGCATGGATTTCGATCACAGCGTCCCCGTCGCCCCGCTCGAGGAGATCGGCGATACCGATCATTCCGGCACCGAGATCCATTTCCGGCCTGATCCGGGGATATTCACGAACATCGAGTTCCACTACGACGTGCTCGCGCAGCGCCTGCGGGAACTGTCCTTCCTGAATTCCGGTGTCCGGATCGTGCTCACCGATGAGCGCAGCGGGAAAGAGGACGTGTTCGAGTACCAGGGCGGTATCCGCGCCTTCGTCGAACATCTCAACCGCAACAAGTCGCCGCTGCACCCGACCGTCTTCCATTTCGCCGATGAGACGCAGGAAATCACGGTCGAAGTGGCCATGCAGTGGAATGATTCGTACCAGGAGAACATCTTCTGTTTCACGAACAACATCCCGCAGCGTGATGGCGGCACCCATCTGTCCGGATTCCGCACCGCGCTGACCCGCAGCCTCAATCACTACATGGAAGCCGAAGGGATCACCAAGAAGGCCAAGGTGACACCGACCGGCGATGATGCCCGCGAGGGATTGACCGCGGTTCTGTCCGTGAAGGTGCCGGATCCGAAATTCTCCTCGCAGACCAAGGACAAGCTGGTGTCGTCCGAGGTGCGGGGCGTGGTCGAGTCGAGCCTCGGCGAACGGCTGTCGGCCTTCCTGCTGGAAAAGCCCAACGAGGCGAAGGCGATCACGGCGAAGATCGTCGAGGCCGCCCGCGCGCGCGATGCCGCCCGAAAGGCCCGCGATATGACGCGGCGCAAGGGCGCGCTGGACGTCGCCGGGCTCCCCGGTAAGCTCGCGGATTGTCAGGAGAAAGATCCCGCCCTGTCGGAGATGTTCGTCGTGGAGGGCGATTCGGCGGGCGGCTCGGCCAAGCAGGGCCGGGACCGTCGCACCCAGGCGATCCTGCCGCTCAAGGGCAAGATCCTGAACGTCGAAAAGGCCCGCTTCGACCGCATGCTGGCGTCGGGCGAGGTCGCGACGCTGATCACCGCGCTGGGCTGCGGTATCGGTTCGGACGAATTCGATGCGGACAAGCTCCGTTATCACCGCATCGTCATCATGACGGACGCGGACGTCGACGGGTCGCACATCCGCACGCTGCTGCTGACGTTCTTCTATCGGCAGATGCCCGAATTGATCCGCCGTGGCCATGTCTACATCGCGCAGCCGCCGCTGTACAAGGTCAAGCGCGGCAAACAGGAACATTACGTCAAGGACGACGACGAGCTGAATGCCCATCTGCTCGCGCTCGCGCTGGACGATGCCGAGCTGTACGCGCATCCGGAGGCGCCGCCGATCGCGGAGTCGGCGCTGGAGACGCTCGCGCACGATTACACGAGGGTCCAGCGGGTCGTGAATGGGCTCGCTCGGCGGTTCGATCTGACACTGCTGCAGCAGTTGCTGAATCTCCGCCCGGTCACGGCCGAGGACCAGCGCGACGAATCCGCGATGCATGCCTGGGCCGAAGGTCTGCGCGAGCGCCTGAATGGCGCGACCGGGAACGGCTATGACATCAGCACGGAACGCCAGGATGGCGGTATCGCGGTGGTGGTCAGCCACTCGGTCCATGGCAACGAGCACCGCAGCGTCCTCGGTCCGGGCTTCTTCGGGTCGCCGGAGTACGAGGTGATCGCCGAGTTCGCCGGGCGTGTGCACGATCTGCTCGATGAGGGGGCATTCATCCGTCGTGGCAAGCAGCAGCGGGACGTGAACGAATTCCGCGAGGTCATGGAATGGTTGCTGGCGCAGGGCCGCAAGGGCCTCACGTTCCAGCGCTACAAGGGCCTCGGCGAAATGAACCCGGACCAGCTCTGGGAGACCACCATGGATCCCGATTCCCGGCGCCTGCTGCAGGTGCGGATCGAGGATGCCGTGGCCGCGGACGAGATGTTCACGACCCTGATGGGCGATCATGTCGAGCCCCGCCGCGCCTTCATCGAGCGCAACGCCCTGGCGGTCAGCAACCTCGATATCTGATTTTTCACCACACCGCAGTAACTGGAATATTTGTGACCGACGATTCCGCGTCGAACCCGCTGGTGGACTATCCTGGTCTGCCGCCGTTCACCCGCATCCATGCCGAACACGTTGAACCCGCACTCGACCGGCTCATCGCCGAGGCGCGTGAGCGGATCGAGTCGCTGCTCGACAACCACGAAGGTTTCACGTGGAACAATTTCGTTGAACCGCTCGAGCGCGAACTCGATCGGCTCACCCGCATGTGGGGGCCCGTGCGGCATCTCCATGCCGTTCTGGGCGATGACGAACTCCGGGAGGCCTACAATCGCTGCCTGCCGAAGCTGAGCCATTTCCACACGGAACTGGGCCAGCATCGCGGGCTCTACGCCGCCTGGCGGCAGATCGCCGACGGCGAAGAGTATCAGCGGCTCGATGCCACGCAGCGCAAAGCGGTTGATGACACCCTGCGGGACTTCCGGCTCGGCGGTGTCGCCCTCGAAGGCGACGATCGCGAACGGTTCGCCGCAATCGAGGCCGAACTGGCGGAACTGGAGTCGCGATTCCAGGAAAACGTGCTCGATGCCACCAACGCCTGGCGCAAGACGATCACGAACGCGGACGATCTCTCCGGCCTCGGCGAGGATGCCCGCGGAATGGCCCGGGCGGCGGCCGAGCGCGAGGGGGTCGACGGCTGGCTGCTGACACTCGAGTTCCCGCTCTTCCACGCCGTCATGACCACGGCCGACGATCGCGATCTTCGGCGCGAGGTCTACGAGGCGTGGACGACACGGGCGTCGGATGAGGGACCGCAAGCCGGCCAATGGGATAACGGCCCGGCCATGGAGAGGATCGTCGCGCTGCGTCAGGAGAAGGCGCGATTGCTCGGCTATGCGAATTACGCCGAATTGTCGCTCGCGACCAAGATGGTCCGCGATCCGGACGAGGTGCTCCGTTTCCTCAACGATCTCGCCGGTCGCGGCCTGCCGGCAGGCCGTGCCGAGATCGAGGCGCTCCAGGCGTTCGCGGCCGAGCATCTCGGGATCGACGAACTCGAGGCATGGGATACCGCCTACGCCAGCGAGCGGCTCCGGCAGGCGCGCTACGAGATTTCGGACGATATGCTGCGCCCGTATTTCCCGGCGCCACGTGTTCTCGAAGGCCTGTTCCGCATTGCCCGCACCCTTTATGGAATCGATTTTGAAGCCGTGGAGGGCGTGGAAACCTGGCACGAGGATGTGTCGTACTATCGAGTTCTTGATGCCAACGGCGTTGAACGTGGTGGCTTCTACCTCGATCTATACGCGCGGCCGGGCAAACGCGGCGGTGCATGGATGGACGGCTGCACGAACCGCATGCGGCTCGACGATGGCGTGCGTTCACCGGTCGCGTTCCTGACCTGCAACCTGACGCCTCCGGTAGGGGATCGCCCGGCGCTGTTCACGCACGACGAGGTCATCACGCTGTTCCATGAGTTCGGCCACGGTCTGCACCACCTGCTCACGCTGGTGGATGTACCGAGCCTTGCGGGGATCAATGGCGTTGAATGGGACGCGGTCGAACTCCCGAGCCAGTTGATGGAAAACTGGTGCTGGGAGCGCGAGCCCCTCGATATGCTCGCGAACCACATCGATGACGGCTCACCGCTGCCCGACGAACTGTTCTCCCGTCTGCGCGAGAGCCGGAACTTCCACGCGGCGCTCGGCCTGATGCGCCAGATCGAGTTCTCGCTGTTCGACTTCCGTCTGCACCTGGAGTGCGATCAGCCGGCCGTGGCCGATATCCAGGGCCTGCTCGAAGAGGTCCGCAACCAGGTCGCACTGATCCATCCGCCGGCCTTCAACCGCTTCGCCCACAGCTTCATGCACATCTTCGCCGGCGGCTATGCCGCGGGCTATTACAGCTACAAGTGGGCCGAGGTACTGTCGGCGGACGCCTTCGGCAAGTTCGAGGAGGCGGGGATTCTTGACCGGGCCACCGGCGAATCGTTCCTGCACGCATTCCTGGAGCAGGGCGGCTCCCGACCGGCGCTGGAATCCTTCAAGGCCTTCCGCGGCCGCGAGCCCGACCCGAACGCACTCCTGCGCCAGTCGGGGCTGGCGTAGGCGGTGGAGGGCGCGGAGGAAGTTGAAGCGCGTGTAGGTCGGACTTCCAGTCCGACACGCCGAAGCCTTCGATCTGTCGGACTGGAAGTCCGACCTACACGCGTATCACCGCCGAGCTCGCCACGCCTTACGGGAACGGTCTTTCCCGGTACAGTGCGAAGATTCAAAAACCTGGGCCTTCGAAGCGGAAGGCTTGTCGTAAGAATACCGTAAACTGCGGATTCTAAACGATTTATGAAAATCGCCAGCTGGAACGTCAATTCTCTCAAGGTGCGTCTGCCGCAGGTGCTGGCATGGCTGGAGGAGGCGCGGCCGGATGTGCTGGGGATCCAGGAGACGAAGCTCGCGGATGAGAATTTCCCGCGCGCGGCGTTCGAGGAGGCCGGCTGGCATGTCGTCTTCAGTGGGCAGAAGACGTACAACGGCGTCGCGCTCGTGGCGCGTTCCGAGCCTGTGGATATCGTCACGGATATCCCCGGGCTCGATGACCCGCAGCGCCGCATCATCGGCGCGACCGTCGATGGCGTGCGGATCTACAACCTCTACGTCCCGAACGGCTCGGAGGTGGGCAGCGAGAAGTTCGCCTACAAGCTCGACTGGCTCGAGCGCATGACGGCCAATCTCGCCGCCGAGCACGCGCGCCACGAGCGGCTGGCCGTCGTCGGTGATTTCAATATCACGCCCGCCGATGCCGATGTCTACGATCCCGTCGCGCTCGCCGGCGATATCCACTGCAGCGAGCCCGAGCGCAGCGCGCTTGAACGGCTGTGCGCGCAGGGATTCACCGATACGTTCCGTCTGTTCGACCAGCCCGAGCGCGCCTTCTCCTGGTGGGATTACCGCGCCAACGCGTTCCGCCGCGATCTCGGCCTGCGCATCGATCTCATCCTGGCCTCCGCGCCGTTGGCCTCTGCCTGCCGTTCCTGCGCGATCGATGTCGGCCCGCGCCGCAGATGAACGCCCCTCCGACCACGCTCCGGTCATCGCCGACTTCGCCATCTGAGAGAGACGGCCATGGAATACCGCGACCTGCGCGATTTCATCGACGGGCTGGAGCGCTCGGGCGATCTCATCCGCGTCCGCCATCCGGTCGATCCGTACCTCGAGATGACGGAGATCTGTGACCGCACGCTGCGGCGGGGCGGGCCCGCGCTGCTGTTCGAGCGGCCGACCGGTTACGACACGCCCGTGCTCGGTAATCTGTTCGGCACGGAGAAACGCGTCGCGCGGGGGATGGGCGCCGAGGATAAGGAAGCGCTGCGCGAGATCGGGCGCCTGCTGGCGTTCCTCAAGGAGCCGGATCCGCCCAAGGGGCTGCGCGAGGCCTGGAAGAGCCTGCCGCTCTACAAGAAGGTGCTCGACATGGCGCCGAAGACGGTCCGCCGTGCGCCCTGCCAGGAGGTCGTCCAGTCCGGTGACGAGGTCGACCTGAACCAACTGCCGGTGCAGACCTGCTGGCCCGGTGACGCGGGACCGCTGATCACCTGGGGCCTGGTGGTTACCCGCGGCCCCGAGCGCGAGCGCCAGAACATGGGCATCTACCGCCAGCAGGTGATCGGCCCGAACCGGGTCATCATGCGCTGGCTGGCCCAGCGGGGCGGGGCGCTGGATTTCCGCGACTGGCAGGCCGCGCATCCGGGCGAGCCGTTCCCCATCGCCGTGGCGCTGGGCGCCGACCCGGCGACGACGCTGGCCGCGGTCACGCCGGTACCGGACGCGCTGTCCGAGCACGCCTTCGCGGGCCTCCTGCGCGGCAGCCGGACGGAGCTCGTGCGCTGCATGGGCTCGGACCTGCAGGTACCGGCCCGGGCGGAGATCGTGCTCGAGGGGCATCTGCATCCGGGCGACACCGCGCCCGAGGGCCCGTTCGGCGACCATACCGGCTATTACAACGAGGTCGAGGAATTCCCGGTCTTCACCATCGACCGCATCACCCACCGGCGCGATCCGATCTACCACTCGACCTACACCGGGCGCCCGCCGGACGAGCCGGCCGTGCTCGGCCTCGCGCTGAACGAGGTCTTCACGCCGCTGCTGCGCAAGCAGTTCCCCGAGATCGTCGATTTCCACCTGCCGGCCGAGGGCTGTTCCTACCGTTTCGCCGTCGTGACCATGAAAAAGCAGTACCCGGGGCACGCCAAGCGCGTGATGCTCGGCGTCTGGTCGTTCCTGCGCCAGTTCATGTACACGAAGTTCGTCGTCGTCACCGACGACGACGTGAACGCCCGCGACTGGAACGACGTCATCTGGGCCATCACCACCCGCATGGACCCGCGCCGCGACACCACCTTCATCGACAACTCGCCCATCGACTACCTCGACTTCGCCTCGCCGGTCGCGGGCCTCGGCTCCAAGATGGGCCTCGACGCCACCAACAAATGGCCCGGCGAGACCGACCGCGAATGGGGCCGCCCCATCCGCATGGACGACGCCACCGTCGCGCGCGTTGATGAAATCTGGGATCAGCTCGGCATCGATTGAAGCCGCCTGGGACTGGCGTGATGTCGCTTTGGCGGCGCGATGCCCTGCTATGGATCTCTCGCCAAGACGCCAGGCGCGCCAAGGAAAAACCTGAAAATAAGGATGATCACGCAGAGCCGCTGAGCGCGCAGAGGTTTTGAAAGGCCAGGTTATCGCCGATCGCTCACCGCCGTTGCGAGCGCGCGCTATTTCCCGAAGCGAGCTCTTCAACTTTTTTCTCTTTGCGGACTCTGCGCCTCTGCGTGATTCCGCCTTTTCCTTGGCGCGCTTGGCGTCTTGGCGAGAAATCAATCAGCGTGTCCATGTGCCGAGCAATTTGGCACGGTCACCCCCCGCGCTTGGCACGCGCAACGAATTGCGCGAAGATCGGGGCGGTCTCATAACCGGGCGGGGGCACCATGCGGCAGATCATGGTTCTGAACGCGAAGGGCGGATCGGGCAAAAGTACGATCGCGACCAATCTCGCGAGTTACTACGCCACGCAGGGCAACGACGTCGTCCTCGCCGATCTGGACCCGCAGGGTTCATCGCTCGCCTGGCTCGAGGAACGCCCCGCCGGCCGACCGCCGATCCGCGGGGTCGATGCCACCACCAAGGGCGCGCGGCTCCCGCGCAGCGCCGATATCGCGATCTTCGACTCCCCCGCCGCCGTCCACGGGGCCGAGCTCGGCAACCTGATGCGCCGCGCCGACACCTTCATCGTCCCGGTGCTGCCTTCGCCCATCGACTGGCGCGCGGCCGACAACTTCCTCGAGGAGATGCGGCGCAACAAGCGTATCCAGTCGAAGCAGGCGAAATTCGCCCTGATCGAGAACCGTGCCCGCACCTACACCCGCGTCTACGGCGACCTCGATCAGCACCTGCGCCGCCAGAAGGCGCCGATCCTGACCACGCTGCGCGACAACATGAACTACATCCGGGCGGCGGAACGCGGACTCGGCATTTTCGAACTCGCACCCTACGCGACCGCCACCGATCGCGAGCAGTGGCAGCCGGTGATCCGCTGGCTCAACAGCAAGCGCAGCAAACCGGCCTGAGGTCGTCGTAGCGAACGTCCTTGCCCTGCGGAGTCCTGTCGAGGTCGGAGCTCCGAGCTCGACATTCGCGGGCAAGCCCGCGTCGTACGGGCTGAAGTCCCGACCATCCTCTAAGCAACGTCGGAATATCCAGGGATTCCTGAAGCGCGCCCTTCCGCAACGCCGCATTCATCGGCCACAATCGCCAATCCTCCAAACCCAGGCCGAGCAAAGCCCGATGGCGAACCGCGTCGTTATCCGCCCCAGTGGGCATGAGATCAGTGTCGAATCCGGTGAGAGCGTGCTCGACGCCGCCCTGCGTCAGGGGTATGCGCTGCCCTATGGCTGCCGCAACGGCACCTGCGCGGCCTGTCTCGCCGAGGTCGTCAGCGGATCGTTCACCTACGCCAATGGCCGCCCACCGGCATTGACGGAAGAGGGCGAAGCGGCGGGGCAGGTGATCCTCTGCCAGGCGCAGCCGCAGGGAGATGCCGAGGTCGAGGTCCAGGAGGTGGAAGAGGCCCGCGACATCGTCGTGCGCACGCTGCCGGTCCGGCTCGCGGCGATCGAGGACCTCTGTCACGACGTCAAACTCCTGAAGCTGAAGCTGCCGGCCGCCGAGCGCCTGCAGTTCCTGGCGGGTCAGTACATCGATCTCCTGCTCAAGGACGGCAAGCGCCGCAGCTTCTCGCTCGCCAACCCGCCGCACGACGACGAATACCTGCAACTGCATGTGCGGCGCGTTCCGGGCGGGCGCTTCTCGGATCAGCTGCTCGGCGACATGAAGCCCAAGGCGGTGCTGCGCTTCGAGGGTCCGCTGGGGTCGTTTTATCTGCGCGAGGAATCGGATCGGCCCGCGATCCTGATGGCGGGCGGCACCGGCTTCGCGCCGCTGAAGAGCATGGTCGAGCACGCGATCGCGAGCCGCAACCATCGCCCGTTGCACATCTTCTGGGGCGTGCGCGCGCTGCGCGACCTCTACATGGCCGACCTCGCGCAGAGCTGGGCCGACGCGCACGACTGGATCGAGTTCACGCCGGTGCTGTCGGATCCGGAGCCCGAGGATGAGTGGACGGGCGCGACCGGGTTCGTCCACGAGGCGGTGGCGGCGCGCTACCCGGACCTGAGCGGCCACGAGGTCTACATGTCGGGGCCGCCACCGATGATCGAATCGGGGCGCAACGCCTTCCGCGCCGCGGGGTTGCCGCGGGATGCGCTGTTCTTCGATTCCTTCGACTATGCGCCCGATGCCGTCCAGGGGATGGCGGCTGCCGGTATCGACCCGGGCTGAGTCCCGGCAATGCGCGCCGACGCTGCGAGCGCAGGACCGGTTTGAACCGCCGGCCCTGCGAGGGTACCTACAAAATCCGCCTGTAGGAGCGGGCTTGCCCGCGAAGTCGAGCTTACGGATCTCCGACCTCGGCAATTCGCGCCCAAGGGCGCTCCTACAGCTTCCTGACGAGACCTGACCTCGAACGGTCCGCGCAACGCGTTTCGCTGCAGGAAATCAGGAGCCCGAGCGCGCGGTGGGCAGCAGTGCCTGTTCCGGCAGATCCGTAGCCCCGGCCAGCAGTCGCTCCCGCGAAATCCGTGCGGGGCCGCGCTTGCCGTTACCGTCACCGCTCTCCACGGCCTTCGCCAGCCCCGTCCGGTACTGCTCGCGCGCCGGTCCGAACTCGCCGAGCTCGTCGAGCAGGTTCGCCAGCTCGAAATACGTCTCCGCGCGCGGCTCGACGCCGATGCTCGATTCGAAATAGATCCGCGCCTTGCCCCAGAGGCGGTTGCGCACGCACAGCCGGCCCAGCGTCAGCAGCAGCATCGGACTGCGGCCATGCTCCTTGAGCCAGGCTTCCGCGTGTTCCAGCTGCCGCTGCGGATCTTCGCAGCGAATGCGGCCGTAACAGCGCACCAGGCGTTCGTCCCATTCGCGGCCGAGCACATGGCGTACGCGTTTCTCCGCCGTGTCGTTGCCATCGGCCGTAATCAGGCGGTCGGCGTAGGCCAGTGCGATATCGGGATCGTCGCGCATCCGCCGCGAGAGCGAATCGTGGATCGCCTTCAGTGCCGTGCCATCGATACCCGGCTCGCTCAGCTGGCCGAGCGCCGCCGCCCGTTCCAGCACATCGATCCGCTCGCGCGTCAGGGCCTTGCGGCTGCGCAGTTCCGGGATCAGCCCGCTCAGGCTCTCCCAGTCCTCCGTCTCGGCATACAGCCGTGCCAGCAGCTTGAGGACGTAACTGTGATGCGGGGCCAGCCCGCGCAGGCGGTTCAGCGTGGCCAGCGCGTGCTCGGTCTGGTGATGGGCCAGCTGCAGCTCGGCCTGCGTGAGCGATACCGCCACATCCGCTTCAGGGTTGGCCTCGATCGCCGCCTTGAGATAGTTGTCGCGGCGTTCGTAGGCGCCGGCCTGCTGGGCCGCCCGCGCCGCCGCCAGATAGTGCAGCAGGGCGGTATCGGAATCCGGCGCGTGTCGGGTGAGGATCTTCTCGGCCTGCGACCAGCGGCCTTCGGCCATCTCGATCAGGCCCCGGGTCAGGCCACGCCGCGAGCGCTCGGTCCGTCGCCCGTAGGTTCCCCGGCGCAGTGCACGCGGCGTGCGCACGACGAGGCCCAGCAGCCGGAGCCCGATATAGAGCAGCACGAAGACCACCACCAGTGCCGCGATCAGGAACGCCAGCGTGGTCTCGACCGTCCACAGACCGACCTCGAGATACACGTAGCCCGGGTACCGCTGGAGCATCACGGCGCCGCCGATGGCGGCAGCGAGCAGGCCGATCGCTATGAGGAGCAAGCGCATGGATCAGTCCTCCGCCTCGTCGCCTTCCGCCGGAGACTCGTCGCGGCTCGATTCGATTCGCGCCGACAGCTTCTCGGCGAGATCCACGGTGGGCGCCAGGTCCGGCAAATCGACCTCGACCGGCTGTTCCTGCAGCCAGGACAGCCCCTCGCGGAAGCGTTCGGTCTTCGGCAAATCCGCGGCAAATCCCTTATCCAGTGCCTCGGCGGCGCGTGCGAGCGCGCGCTCGTAGGCCGTCGGGTCGCGCGCCAGCGCGGCGCTGCGGGCCCGCTCCAGCGCCAGCACCAGGCTGTCGGCCTCGGGCAGTTCCGTCGTGGGCTGCGGTCGTCCGGGCTCCGGCCCGGCATCGCGTCTTCGTACGGTCACGAACCGATCCAGGCGCGTCACCAGCGCCTCCCACCAGCCCCCGGTGCCGTTGCTTTCACCGGCCGCCACGGTCGTCGCGGTACCGCTGCCAGCGGCGGGCAGTTCGGGTACGCGTCCGAGCAGGTTCTGCAGCCGCAGCGCGATCCCCTCGATATCCGCGGTCTCCACCGAGCGCAGGGCCGAGAGGTCTTCGACGATGCGCTGGCGCAGCGGCAACAGGCGGACATCGCCGAACTCGCCGATGGCCCGGTCCGCCGCCTCCAGGGCCGCGACCGCGCTGCGGATGTCGCGGTCGATCAGCACCCGGCGCTGGGCGATCGACAGCAGATACCGGATTTCCGCGAGCCGCCAGTTGATCTGGTCGCGGGCCGCGAGCTCGCGGATATCCTCGACGCCCGTTTCCAGCGTCGCGAGCCGCTCGCGCACCTCACCGAGGGCCTCGTCACGCGCGGAGATCAGGCTGTCGGCCTTTGCGTCGACCGCCGACTGGAGGCGTTGTTCGAATCGCTGTTCGAGTTGACCTTCGAGCGCCTGCAGGGCCGAGCGCTCGGCCAGTGGCTGCAGCGCGGCCGCGCGCTCCTCGGGGATGGTGGCGACGCGCCGTTCCAGTTCGTAGAGGCGCCAGCCGAGATAACCCGCGGCGCCCGCGGCGGCCAGCGCGATCAGCAGGGCGAGGGCGATGGCCCACTTCGCACCGCGTCGCGGCGGCGGAGCGGCGGGCGTGGCCGTATCGTGCGAGCCGTTGTCGCCGCCATCATCGCGCGCGTCGTCACCGCCCTGGTCGCCGGTGGCCGTCGCATCCCGACTGTCGGAATCCGACGCGGTCGCATCGTCGCCGTCGGCGGTCGCCGATTCACGGTCGTCTGCCGGCTCGTCTTCCCCGGTCCCGGTGCCGGGTTCCGTCTCGGTCTCGGTTTCGGCCGGGCGCTCCGGCTCGTCCGCGCTATCCGCGGCCGCGTCGCGTGCGTCATCCGGCGCCGGCGTGCGCTCGTCGGCCTCCTCCGGTGCGGGCTCATCGACGCGTCGGTCGTCGTCCGAACGTTGATCGTTCATGCGGACCCCGTTTTTCCCTGCGTTGACGATATGGCCAGCTGCTCGGCCGCGGTGACGATGGATTCGCTGTCGGCGCCGCCGGCCACCGCGATCGGTCCCGTGAAACCCGATTCGCGGGCCTGCGCGGCCCCCCGTTCGCTCACGGCCACCAGCGGGCGGCCAAGCATGCGCTTACGGGCGTAAGGTTCGATCATGGCAAGCAGGTTCGTCACCCCTTCGTTGCTCGTGACCGTGATGATGTCGCACTGGGCCGCCTCTGCGGGCGCCGGCCCGGCGGGGCGGACACGCCGGTATACCTCAGCATAATCGACCCTCGCGCCGCGTGCCATGAGGCCGCTGCCGAGCAGCCCGCGCCCACCCTCGCCGCGGACGATCAATACCTGGCGCCCGGACACGCGTTCCGGCGCCAGCGCCGGATGGGCCAGCAGACCCTCGCTGTCGTTGCTGTCGACCGGTTCCACGGTGACGCCGAAGCCGCGTTCGCGCAACGCGGCGGTCGTTGCCGGGCCGACGCCGGCGACGTCGACCGTGCCGCGCAGATCCATCCCGTCGCTGCCGTGCTCGACCGCGGCGGGGCTGGTGAAGATGACGACGTCGTAGCGCCCGGCGTCGCGTGCGCCGGACCAGGGCAGGGGCTGGATCTCGATCACGGGACAGGCGACCGCCCGTGCCCCGAGGGCCTCGAGCCGGTCGATCAACGCCCCGGCCCGCTCACGCGGGCGGGTAACCAGTACGGACAGGCCGGCCAGCGGCGAGCGCATGGGTCAGCCCGCCGCAGCCGCGAGCAGGCGGTCGGCGCCGCGGCCGAGCAGCTCCTCGGCCAGCCCGGCGCCCAGCGCCTCGGCCTCCGCGACCGGACCCCCGCGTTCGCCGGCGAGGAGGGCGCTGCCGTCCGGGGCCGCGACCCGGGCCCGCAGGTGCATGGCGTCGTCCTCGATGACGGCGTAGCCCGCGATCGGCGACAGGCAACTGCCGCCAAGCCGATGGCTGACGGCCCGCTCGGCGCGCACGCAGGCGGCGGTGTCGGCGTCATCGAGCGCGCCGATCAGCGATTCGACCTCGGGATCATCGCGGCGGCACTCGATCCCGAGCGCCCCCTGGCCGATCGCCGGCAGGCACAGGTCCGAATCGAGCGGGCGGGTGATCCGCTGCTCGAACCCGAGCCGTTCGAGCCCGGCCACCGCCAGCACGATCGCGTCGAACTCGCCCGCGTCGAGCTTCGCGAGGCGCGTGTTCACGTTGCCGCGCAGTTCGCGGATCCGGCAATGCGGCAGCGCGTGCAGCAACTGACTCGCGCGGCGCTGGCTGCAGGTGCCGATGATCGCGCCCTCGGGCAACTCGCGCGGATCGTCATACTGGTTGGAGACAAAGGCGTCGAACGGGCTCTCGCGCCCGAGGATCACGGGCAGGTGCAGCCCCTCCGGGAAATAACCGGGCACGTCCTTCATCGAGTGCACGGCGATATCGGCGCGGCCGTCCAGCAGGCCCTCCTCCAGCTCCTTCACGAACAGGCCCTTGCCGCCGATCGCCGCCAGCGAACGGTCGAGGACGCGATCGCCCTCCGTCTTCATGCCCACCAGCTCGATCTCCAGACCGGGGTGGGCGGCCTGCAGGCGCTGGCCCACGAACTCGGCCTGGTACCAGGCGAGCGGGCTCTTGCGGGTGGCGATACGCAGTCTTGTCGCGGTCATGGCAGTCATCGGCCCGGATGGGTGCCGGCGTTCTTCAGACGCCGGCGCACCGCCGGCAGATGGCGTCGGCTGATCTCGAGGGTGGCGTCACTGGCCTTGAACCAGATGCGGTTCTGATTATCGGGGCCGCGGCGAAGGCCGCCGACCCAGGCTTCCGCGACCAGCGCATTGCGGTGGATGCGCATGAACCGGTCGCCGAACTCCTGCTCCAGCGATTTCAGCGATTCCTCGATCAGGAGCTCGCCGAAACGATGATGAACGGTGACATATTTGTGTTCGGCGAGGAAGTACTGGACATCCGATACGGGCACCAGCTGCAGCTCGCCGCCGAGGCGCGCGCAGATCTGCTCGCGCGGCTGATCGGTGCCCGGTCCTTCGGCGCGCTGGGCGCGGGTCGGCCGTCGCGCCGCCGCCAGCGAGCGCGCCAGCCGGTCCGCGCGCACGGGCTTGAGCAGGTAATCCGCGGCGCGCGCCTCGAAGGCCTCCAGCGCGTGGTCGCCGTAGGCGGTCGTGAAGATCACCGCCGGCGGCGGATCCGTGTGCGCGAGATGCCGCGCGGCCTCGAGACCATCCATGCCGGGCATCCGAACGTCCAGCAGGATGATGTCCGCTGCGGTGTCCTCGGCGCGCCGGACCGCCTCCGCGCCGTCGCCGGCCTCGCCCACGACCTCGAACCCATCGAGCTCGGATACCAGCCGCGCCAGGCGCGCGCGCGCCGGCGCCTCGTCATCCACCACCAGCACTTTCATGTCGTCTCGCTCCTTGCCAGCGGGATCCGGACCGTCACCCGATAATCGCCGTCCGCGTCGTCTACGTCCATGCGCGCCCCGTCGTCGTACGCGAACGCCAGCCGCTGGCGCACGTTGTCCTGCGCGATCCGATGGCCCGTCGACGGCCGCGGGGATACGGGCAGGGGATTGGTGATCGTGACCGTGACCGCCTCGGCGTCGCGGCGGGTCTCGATGCGGATGCGCCCCCCGGCCGTGCACTGCTCGATGCCATGATAGACCGCATTCTCGACCAGCGGCTGCAGCGACAGTGCCGGGATCTCGACGTCGGCCGCGTCCGCGTCGAGGTCCCATTCCACCTCCAGGCGCTCGCCGAGGCGCTGGCCCTCGATGCGCAGATAACTGCCGACCAGCTCCAGCTCCTCGGACAGCGGCACGAACGTCTTGTGGGCGAGACTGGCGCGGAACAGCTCCGACAGATCCTCGACCGCGTGTTCCGCCGTCGCCGGATCGGAACGCGTCAGGCTCGCGATCGTATTCATGCTGTTGAACAGGAAATGCGGCCGGATGCGCGCCTGCAGCGCCTGCACCTGCGCCTCCGCCGATGCCTCGACGTCGCGCCGCCACTGCGCGGTCACGTAGAAATACCGCAGCACGATCGCGCTCACGATCACGCTGATCACGCCGTTCTCCAGCAGCAGGATCGACAGATCGTGCATGCCAATGGGCAGGTAGGCCATGCGCCCGATCGTATGCGCGATCCAGGTGAACGAGAGCGTCACGAGCTGCAGCAGCCCGAAGGCCGCCAGCGCCGCCAGCCGATCGTCGAGCCGGGCCAGTCGGCTGTGGAGTCCGCAGAGCAGGGCGATATCGACGATCGCCACCCACTGGATGAACAGCGACATCGTCGCCAGCGACCGCAGCCGCTCGAACCAGTCGCCGGGTGTCGCCGCCACGAGCACGAACACCAGCAACTGCGCGATGACCATCGTTCGCAGGAGGTTGCCCTGCTCGCAGAAGTCAGGGAGAAACGGCCGCTTCCCGGGCTCGCTCGCGCTCATGGGGCCATCATAGACGCGCGCCGGCGGCCGTGCACACGCGCAGTCAAACTGCACGCATTCAACGCACTCCTTTATACTCGCCCCTCGCCGATGGGAGAGCCGTAATGAGTGGCAGTGACGACAGTGGCGCCAAACCCTGGGGTGGCCGCTTCACCGAACCGACCGACGCCTTCGTCGAGGCCTTCACCGCCTCGCAGACCTTCGACCGTCGGCTCTACCGCCACGACATCATGGGCTCGCGCGCGCATGCGCGCATGCTGACCGCGGTCGGCGTCCTCACGGACGCGGAACTGGATTCCATCCTCGAAGGCCTGGACGGCGTCGAGGGCGACATCGAGGCCGGCCGCTTCGAGTGGAGCGACGCGCTCGAAGACGTGCACATGCACATCGAGCATGCGCTCACGCAGCGCATCGGCGATGCCGGCAAGAAACTCCACACCGGCCGCTCGCGCAACGACCAGGTCGCCACCGACATGCGCCTGTACCTGCGCGACGCCATCGACGATCTGGCCGGCGAACTGCGCCGCCTGTGCGAAGGCCTGCTGGAACAGGCCGGCCGTCACCCCGACGCCGTCATGCCCGGCTTCACGCACCTGCAGACCGCGCAGCCCGTCACCTTCGGCCACCACATGCTCGCGTGGTTCGAGATGCTCCTGCGCGATGCCGACCGCCTGATGGACTGCCGCAGACGCACCAACGTCATGCCGCTCGGCGCCGCCGCGCTCGCCGGCACGCCGTATCCCATCGATCGCAACATGACCGCGGACCTGCTCGGCTTCGAACGCCCCGCGGAGAACTCGCTCGACGCCGTCAGCGACCGCGACTTCGGCATCGAGTTCTGCCACTGGGGCGCCACCACGATGATGCACCTCTCGCGCATGAGCGAAGAGCTGGTGCTGTGGACCTCGCCCGCGTTCGACTTCATCGACCTGCCGGACCGCTTCTGCACCGGCTCCTCGATCATGCCGCAGAAGAAGAACCCCGACGTCCCCGAACTCGTGCGCGGCAAGACCGGCAGAGTGAACGGCCACCTCATGGGCCTGCTCACGCTCATGAAGAGCCAGCCGCTCGCGTACAACAAGGACAACCAGGAAGACAAGGAACCGCTGTTCGACACCGTCGACACGCTCGCCGGCTCCCTGCGCGCCTTCGCCGACATGATCCCCGCGATCGAGATCAAACCGGAGAACATGGCCGACCGCGCGAAGAAAGGCTTCGCCACCGCAACGGACCTGGCGGACTACCTCGTCAGAAAAGGCGTCGCCTTCCGCGACGCCCACGAGATCGTCGGCAAGACCGTACGGGAAGCCATCGACCAGGGCTGCGACATCGCCGACCTCAACCTGGCCGACCTGCAACAGTTCTCCGATACCATCGAGAACGACGTCTACGAAGTCCTGACCCTCGAAGGCTCCGCAGCGAGCAGAAACCACCTCGGCGGCACCGCCCCCGACCAGGTCCGCGCCGCCACCAAACGAGGCCACACCCGCCTGAAACAAACCCTGTAGGCCGGCTTTGCCCGGCGCGTCCGTAATCCGATCCGGATGTCGATACCGTTGAACGCGCCGGGCAATGCCGGCGCCGGCGCACCCACAACCACATGCGCGCGATGATCCAAGTAGGCGCGTTTTCGCCAAAGGCGAACGCGCGCATCCCTACCCGGAGCCTTTCCCTCCCCGCCCCAAATCCATCGACAACCCCATCGCCCCAATCACCGCCGCCGCCAGACACCGCCCCGACACCGTGTGATACCCGGTATACGGCGTATCCGGTTCCCCAGGCGCACCCACAATCGCCACCGCATCCGTCCCGGTCCCGGTCGCCGTACCGCCACCGGCCGCCACAATCCCGTGCTCGGCCAGCACGGCCGCCTTGGTCTCCGCGACCAACGCCAACGCCTCGGCACGCGCCGCCGCCGTCAACGCCTGCGACGTGGCCGCCACCACATTGATCGTCCCGGGCCCCGAATGCTCTACCGCAGGCCCACCGGCCCGATGCGCATTACTGAACCCCACCGTCGCCAGCACCAGCCACTCGACACCATCGTGCGCTTCGCGCGAGACACCGACATTCGCCGCGGCCACACCGGTCATCAACCCGACCGTCGCACCCGTCCAGCCCTGCGCCCCCGCAATCGCCGCAAACGTCCCGACCGGATCGTCACAGACCGAAACAACGTCCGGCCCATCCACACACAGATTCACGACCCGATCCGCCCAAACGTCACCGCCATTCACCGGCGCCGAAGAAAGCACCGGCCGCGCCCCATCAAACAACAACGCGTTCCACCGCCCATCGCGCACGAGCTCAACACCCGCGATCGGCCGATCCCAGTTATCCCCGAGCGCGCTCATGCGAACTCCAACGTAGGCCGGTTTTGCGCGGCCCAACGCGATACAACCCGTCCCGAAGCATACCCGCCGCGCAATGCCGGCATCCCCCGCCTACCCAATCCCCACCGTATCCACCAACCACGCCCGCAAATCGGAGATCTCCTCACCACAAACCGAATGCGCCATCGGATACGTATGCCACTCCGGACCAGGCCGCAGCGCCGCCACCCGATCGCGCGCACGCTCACCCATCGCGATCGGCAACACCGGATCCTGCGTCCCATGCGCCTGAAAGATCGGCGTCAGCCGATTCGCCGCCCCCATCTCCGATTCCACGGCATCCTCAAGCAGCAGATACCCCGAAAGCACCACAATCCCGGCCAGCCGCTCGCCATGGCGCAGCCCCGCATGCAGCGCCATCGCCGCCCCCTGCGAAAACCCCGCCAGCACGATCCGCTCCGCGGGCACCCCGAGCGACTTCTCCCGCGCAATCAACGCCTCGACCACCGCAGCCGATTCCCGGATGCCCGCCTCGTCCTCCGCCATCGACCGATCAAAGCTGCGGATGTCATACCAGGCACGCATCCGCATGCCGCCGTTCACCGTCACCGGCCGTTCCGCCGCATGCGGAAACACGAACCGCACGCCATGACCCGCCGGCAACCGCAGCTCCGGCACGATCGGCTCGAAGTCGTGCCCATCCGCACCGAGACCATGCAGCCAGATCACGCTCCAGCGGTGCTCGCCGGGCGCGGGGATTTCTACGCATTCGGGAAGTGTCTGTGTCATAGGTTCGCGAT
>JAXHNC010000017.1:0-19800 GCA_034520925.1 Halofilum sp. (in: g-proteobacteria)
CCGCTCGCACGCGGGGATGCGTTCGACCGCCATAGCCTGAGGGGAGATGGTCCACCCGGATGGGATGTCGAACTGTACCGTGATGGACGCCTGATCGACTTCCAGCAGGTGGATGACGAGGGACGGTACCGGTTCGACGGCGTGGAACTGGGTTCTGGCGCGAACCGGTTCCTCATCGTGCTTTACGGGCCTCAGGGCCAGAAGCGCGTCCGTACCGAAACCGTTGATGTCGGCCAGACGCAGGCGCGTCCGGGAGAGACGCATCTGCGGCTCGACCATATCGAGGCCGGGCGCGATTTCGTGTCGGTCGGTGACGATGAGGAGGAAACGGCGGACACCGAGCCAGGCACAGCGGTGCGCGTGGTGCATGGCCTGAATCGCAGCGTATCGCTGGAGGCTGCGGCCATCGCCCTTCCGGCAGATGATGGAGAGGCCCAGGAGCGCTACGCACTGCTTGGTGCCGCGGGGGGGCTGGGCGCGACCGCGACACGCCTGCGTATTCTGGCGCAGGAGAATGGCGGTGTCGCCATGGACCTTGATTCGACGCTGCGCATCGGATCGACAACGTTCCGTCTCGGAGCGGGGTTGTTCGACGAATTCACGAGTCCGCGGGTTGGTTATGGTGACGCAGCGCTCAAGGGAGACTTCGATCTGAGCGTGCGCGGTCCCGTGCCTCTCGGCGACAGCCGCCTGTGGCTGGGCGGACGGTACGGGTACGCCGAAACCGTCGCTGGCGAGCGGCGCCATCAGGTCGATCTCTCGCAACGGTGGAACACGGGGTCTGTCGCCTGGCAAAACGAGATCCGTTACCGCGTGCGTGACGGCGGTACCGGGCGCTGGTCGGCGAAACTCGGTGCGAGCGACCGTTGGTCGGTCGGTGGTGGCGACAGCGTCCACTGGAGCGCGAGCCTCGGATACGCACAGGACGCGGGCGTAACCGACGGTCGGCTGAGTACACGGTACCGCTTTTCGGGCACGACCACGGCGGGACTCGATCTTCGTCATTCGGTCGAGACCGGGCACACCGACGCGGGCATTGACGTGACCCGCGAGTGGGACAACGCGCGTTTGAGCCTGACGGCCGATGGGGGGGACGGGACGGGCCCGACTGTGGGCATCCGTTACAGCGTTGGATTCGGACCAGACGGCGGGCGTGGTTACACATTGGCCGACGCCCGCGCGCCGGAAAAGGGTGCGCTGGCCGTTCATGCATTCGTCGATAGCGACGGCGACGGGGAATTCGATGCCGATGAAACACCCGTTCCGGGTGCACGGTTGAAGGGAACCCTGGGTAAGGAGGGCGTGACTGACGAGGACGGGCGCATGGCCATGCATGATCTCGAGGCCCACAAAAGTTATCCCGTCCAGTTGAACGCGGACAGTCTGGCGAATCCGATCTGGTTACCGGCTACGAACGGGCGCCGGGTGACGGTCAGGCCGGGCTCGGTTCCGGTGGTGGAGTTGCCGGTGAAGGAAGCCCGTTCGGTCTCGGGTACGTTCCGACTCGGACCGGACTTGCCCTCGCGGCGGGGGATTCCAGGGTAAAAAAAACGGGCACCGACAGTGCCGGTGCCCGCAAAAGCCCGCAGGGGGACTGGGAGGGGACTACTCGACTTCCCGGAAGTCGGGTAAGAGGTATTCGACCGGTTCAGTCCCGGACGAATGGCTGTACGAGATACATGATCCAGTTGCGCACCTCCTGGATGCGCACGTCCTCGTTCATGACGTCGGCGTCGATGCCGAGCTTCCAGGCGATATCCCTGCGCGCGGGATCCCGATGCAGCGCCTCGAGCGCTTCGCCGTACGCGATCGCGCTCACGACATCGGGGAAGAAGCCTTTGCGCGTCAGCTTTTCCCGCCGGCAGTAGATGAGCCGCCCCATCTCGAACAGGTCGTATTCGGGGTGGTACTGCACGGCCCAGAACGGCCCGCCTTCGTGCGTGACCGACAGCGCCTGGACGTCGCTGTAATCGTTCGACGCGAGCAGCACGCCGCTGTCGGGCAGGGCGGTGATCTCATCGTCGTGACTGATGAAGGCATCGAACACGGTCTTCTTGCCGGCATACAGCGGGTGGCCACGGCCGGCGTCGGTCAGCGTGATCTTGCGGGCGATGCCCATCTCGCGGCCGCGCGGGTGGGCCGCGCAGGTTCCACCGGCCGCGACGGCGGCGATCTGTGCCGCCCAGCAGCTGCCGAAGCTCGGGACGCGCGAACGGTATGCGGCGCGGGCGAACTCGATCTGATTGGCGACCTTCGGGTCGTCCGTGTCATAGATCGTCAGACTGGAGCCGGTCCATGCGATGCCGTCGTACTGCTCGATCGCCGCGCCTTGCGGCAGTTCCGCATCGGGGTCGGCCGGGTAGACGATGTCGGCGGTCGCGCCCGGTGCGCAGCGTTGCAGCATCTGCCGATAGAGCACGCCCGCGGTGGTCGCGCCGCCGGCCTCGAGATCGTCGCGTCCGGCCTTCGCGTAGCCGTCCACCACCAGGAAATGCAGATTGCGTGACATGCCGCTCTCCCGCTTCAGTTTGTCGCGAGCCGATCGATGATCGCCGGCAGGTCGAAGTGGTGATCGCAGATCGCGTCCGCGGTCGTGGTGGCCCGGTCGTTGTCGCGGGTGGCCGTGAACAGCACCGCTCTGGCGCCGATGGCATGGGGACCCTTGACGTCGTTGTGGTCGCGATCGCCGATATGGACGATCTCGTCGAGCTCGACGCCGAGCTGCCCGGCCGCCGACTCGAACATCGAACGATGGGGTTTCGAGCGGCCCACTTCGTCGGAGAACGCGAAGCCGTCGAACAGGTCACGCACGCCGTGTCGGGCCAGCAGCTCGCGCAGGCCGGTGCCCGGCGTGACGATCGCATCGGAGACGATCGCGAGACGGTAGCGCTGTTTGAGTTCACCGAGTGCCCATGCGATGCCTTCGATGGCGTCGGGCGGTACCTCGACTTCCATCGCGCCGGTGCGTTCGACGACGCGGTCGAACGCGTCCCGGGGCAGGGTGCGGCCGAGGCCGTTCAGGATGACGCGGATCCGCTGTTCCAGACGCCAGTTGATCGAGTCCTCTTTCCAGGCGACGTTGAAGCCGGCATCGGCCACGTCATACGCGAGGCTGACCGTCTCGTAATCGATCGGCTCGATCGCGTTGAGGGCCTCCCAGACGAGGTGCCGGCGCTCGTCCCGCTTGCTGCGCAGGCCGAGTTCGCGGCGTTTCGGCTCGTCGGAATCGTCATGGATGACGGTATCCCAGAGGTCGAAGGTCACTGCCTTGATCCCGCTCATCGGATCGCTCCTGTCGTTTGTGCGCCGCCGCGTTGTTCGGTCCGGGACAGGCGTCCACGGAGCGCGTCGCGGAACAGGCGCGCGAGGTTGTCCCGATTCAGCGGGATCGGATTGGTCGCCGCCGACGGGTCGATCTCGCCCATTTCCGCGAGCCGCTCGACGGCGTCTTCGGTCACGCCGAGATCCGCAAGCGTGTGCGGAATATCGAGCTGGAGCCGCAACTCGAGGACCCAGTCGAGCACCGCCTCGAAGGACGGATCGGGCAGATCGAGGTAACGGGCCAGGCGCTCCATGCGCGTCTCGATCGCCTCGCGGTTGAATTCGAGGACGTAGGGCATGACCACGGCATTCGTGAGGCCGTGCTGGGTGTCGAACAGGGCGCCGCAGGGATGGCTCATGGCGTGCATCGCGCCGAGCCCCTTCTGGAACGCCGTCGACCCCATGCTGGACGCGGACAGCATGTGCGCCCGTGCCTCGATGTTTTCGCCCTCGTCGCACGCCGTCGGCAGCCAGTCGTGCACGAGGCGGATGCCCTCGGTCGCGATACCGGCGGCCATCGGGTGGTAGACGGGGCTGCACAGCGCCTCGAGATTGTGCGACAGGGCGTCCATGCCGGTGGCCGCTGTCAGGTGGCGCGGCAGGCCGGCGGTCACGACGGGGTCGCTGATCACCCGCCCAGGCATCATGCGCGGGTGGAAAATGATGCGTTTCGTGTGATCGTTTTCGTCGGTGATTACGGCACCGCCGCCGGTCTCGGAACCGGTGCCTGCGGTGGTCGGCACCGCGATGATCGGTGCAATCCCCTCGGCGTTGGCGCGGGTCCACCAGTCCTCGCGGTCCTCGAAATCGAAGATGGAGCGTGTCTGGCCGACCATCAACGCGATCGCCTTGCCGGTATCCAGCGCGCTGCCGCCGCCGAAGGCGATCACGCCGTCATGCTGGCCCGCGCGGAATGCCTCGACACCGCGTATCACGTTCGTCTCGGTCGGGTTCGCCCGTAGTTCGGTGAACAAAGCGCACGGCACACCGTGCCCGCTGCAGTGGTCGAGCGCCTGCTGCACGATCGGCAGCGCGGCGAGCATGGGATCGGTGACCAGCAGTGGCCGTTCGATACCGAGATCACGACACGCGGTCGGGAGCTCGCTCAGCCGGCCGGGTCCGAACCGAACCGGGTTCGGGTAGTTCCAGTTCGACTGGAGATTCTGCTGTTCGCTCATCGGAGGGTTCCCGGTTGCGATTCGCGCGAGGCGAGTACCGGGAGGAAGTTACCTGGCATGCGGCTATAGGCCTATAGCCAGTATCGGTCGATCAATAAGGCCAATTACGGTGACGTCAACGCCAGAGCATTGCCCGGACAGGAAGCTATGGAAGGGATCCGGTGGAGGGCGGCTCAGTGCATGCCTTGACCGGAGTGGGCGGCGAACATCACGGCCGGCGCGAGCGCGCTCCAGAGACCGAGGGCGATTACGACGATACCGGCGGTACGGCGAAAGCCCGGCTGATGGGTGTATTGGCGCAGGCGGCTCGCGAACGCGCCGGTGGCGACCATCGCCGGGGCCGTGCCGAGACCGAAGGCGAACATGAGTCCTCCGGATTCGATCGGGTTGGCGGCCGCGAGAGCGGCGAACAGCATGGCGTAGACGAGGCCGCAGGGGAGCCAGCCCCACAGGGCACCCAGGCCGATCGCGGCCCATGCGCCACGACGCCCCATCAGTCCGCGGGCGAGTGGTGCGATCCGCGTCCAGAGCCGGAACCCCACGCGTTCGATCGGCTGCAGCAGTCGCAGACCGAATGCGATCTGCAGTCCGACGGCGATCAGCACGAGGCCGGTGAGCGCCCCCAGCACGAGCCCGGCGCCCGGGGCCTGCAGGGTGCCGCCTGCCACCGAGCCGATACTGCCGACGATCACGCCGGCAACCGTGTAGCTGGCGATTCGCCCGCCGTTGTACAGCAGGGCGTAGCCCAGGCTCCGCAACGGGCCGGAATGCTCGCCGGCGGTGCCCATACCGAGCGAGGCGACGATACCGCCGCACATGCCCATGCAGTGCGCGCTGCCCGCGAGACCGGCGACGAATGCGGCCGTCAGCGTTGTGGGATCCGAAGTCATCATGAGTCGTTCGACCGCTGCTCGTTGTCGCTCTGCTGATCGCCGGAGGCTTCACGATCCTGCCCGGACTGGTTGTCAGGGTGCTCGTCGTCGTCGAGCAGGATTCGATAGGCCGGACTGTCGAGATCGTCGAACTGCCCGCTCCTGACGGCCCAGAAAAAGGCCCAGACCGCGATCCCCAGCAGGATCAGTGACAGCGGGATGAGGACAAACAGGATTTCCATCAGGCCGTCTCCACCGTCGCTTTTGGCGGCACCGGGCGCTCCGCCGCCGGTGCGGTGTCGCCGCGCCCCAGCCGCATCGCATTGCCGACTACGATCAGCGAGCTTGCCGACATGCCGAGTGCCGCCATCCAGGGTGCCACGAAACCGGCGGCCGCCAGTGGCAGCGCGATCAGGTTGTAGCCCGCGGCCCAGACCAGATTCTGGCGGATGACCGCGAGTGTACGGCGCGCGTGGGTGATGCCCGCCGCGAGATCGGCGGGTCGCTGCGCGGAGAGCAGCATGTCGGCGTTGTTGCCCGCGAGTCCGGACCCGCCGCCCATGGCCACCGAGACGTCCGCGGCCGCCAGCACGGGCGCGTCGTTGATGCCATCGCCGACCATGACGACACGGTGTCCCGCCGCGCGCAGGCTCTCCAGCCGGGCCAGTTTGTCGCTCGGCGTTTGCCGGGCCCGCCAGTGCTCGATACCGAGATCGCGCGCCAGGGCCGCGACCGGGCCCTCGGCATCTCCGCTGGCGATCTCGAAGGTGAGTCCGATCCGGGCGATGGTGCTCAGTGCCTCGGCGGTTCCCGCACGCGGGCTGTCGGCGAGGTGGAAGCGGGCCAGCAGCCCGTCGGCGTCACCCAGTGACACGATCGTCTCCGTGCCGCTCGTGTCGCCACCGCCGGCCAGACCGGTCACCCAGTCGGGTCGTCCGAGGCGCAGCCGGTGGCCGGCGACTGCGCCCTCGATCCCGCGGCCGCGCTCGACATGGATCCGTTCGGCCTCGCGACCATCATGCCAGGGCCTGAATGCCCGCGCGATGGGGTGTTCGGAATGGGCCTCGAGCGCCGCCGCGAGTGCACGCGCTTCGTCCGGCTCGACACGATCCATCGTCTCGGTGCGGGTGATCGTCAGGACGCCGCGGGTCAGCGTGCCGGTTTTGTCAAAAACGATGTGATCCGCGCGCGCCAGGTTCTCCAGCGCGCGTGCCCGCGTAATCAGCAGCCCCCCGCGTGCCAGACGTGAAGTCGCGGCGACGAGCGCGGTGGGTGTGGCGAGCGACAGTGCGCAGGGGCAGGTGACGACCAGTACCGCCAGGGTGATCCCGAACGCCTCGCCTGGCGCGACCGTCCACCACCACGCGGCCGTCGCGGTGGCCGCGGTCAGCACACCGATCACGAACCAGCGCGCGACGCGGTCCGCCGTCTGGGCGATGGGCGGGCGCTGGGACTGGGCACGGTCCAGCAGCCGGACGATACTCGCGACCAGCGTATCCTGCCCGATCCGGGTCACTTCCATGTCGACCGGCGTCTCCGTGTTCATACTGCCGCCGATCACGTCGGCGCCGACGCCGCGTGTAACCGGCTGGAACTCGCCGGTGAGGAGCGATTCATCGAAACGGCTCTCGCCGGACTGAATCCGGCCGTCGGCCGGTACCGGTTCGCCGGCGCGTACGCGGACCCGGTCACCGACCGCGAGTTCGCGCAGTGCGACGTGCTCCTCATGGCCATCGGTGATGCGCAGTGCGGTGGCCGGCAGCATGCGTGCCAGTGCGCCGGTCGAGCGCGAGGCACGGTGGCGCGCGCTCATCTCGAAGAAGCGGGCCACCGAGAGGAAGAACACGAACATCGTGACTGAATCGAAATAGACCTCACCGCCGGCGATCAGCGTGTTCCAGACGCTGGCCGCGAATGCGGCGCCGATCGCCAGCGAGACCGGGACATCCATGCCCGGCCGGCCGGCGCGCAGGTCGCGCCAGGCACCGCGGAAGAAAGGTGCGCCGGCATACAGCACGACCGGTGTGGCGACGAGCAGGCTGACCAGCCGAAGCAGGCGGGCGATGGCGGGATCCATGTCGGCATGAATGGCACCGGCGTACAGCCCGACCGCGTACATCATGACCTGCATCATGCCGAGGCCGGCAACCCCAAGGCGCCGCAGCGCGGCGCGGCGTTCACGAATCGCCAGTGGTTCGGTGCCTTCCCCATCGACGGGGTGGGGGCGGTAACCGATTTCGCTCATGCGCCGGAACAGGGTCGAAAGTGCTACCCGCTCCGGGTCCCAGCGCAACAGTGCGCGCCCCGTCGCCGGGTTGACCTCGATGGCCTGAACGCCGTCGATCGGCGTCAGGATATGCTCGATGAGCCATGCGCAGGCGGCGCAGTACAGGCCTTCGATGAGCAGCACCGCTTCGCGCTCGCCGTTGCCCGTGTCCTGAACGAAGGTGCGCTGGACGGCGTCGCGGTCGTAGGCCGTCCACTCGTCCGCGGCATCGGGCACCGGCGTCGGCGCGGGGCCACTGCGATAACGGTAGAAACCGCTCAGGCCACTCTCGGCGATAAGCTGGGCGACGGCTGCACAACCGGGACAGCAGACGGGACGATCCTCGCCGTCGATCCGCACGGTGTGGACAGTGCCCGGCGGCAGGGGTTCGCCGCAGTGAAAGCAGGACCCGCGTTGGGTCATCAGCGCGTCGCGGGGCGTTCAGGCGGATTCAGTGACATATCGGTACGGTTCGCCGACAGTTCACCGGCGAGCCGCCAGGCGCCATCGTCCGGGAGCAGGGTGACATAACGGCGACCAGGGGCGGCCCCGCCAAGTTCACCCCGATACAGGCCACCCCCAGTGCGCTCGAGTGTGGCTGTCCTGTCGCGAGCGGCTTCGGTCGGATGCGCCAGTGTCACCCGGAGCCGTTGCGGTGGATCATCAAGACCGACCAGGGCAACGGTCACGCGGCCCCCCTTGCGGCGCACGTCCAGACGGCCGGTGACGCCGAGTTCCCGGGCCGCGGCGTCCCGTGCCTGAACATTCTCATAGGCGAGGCCGATTTTGGCGTAGTCGTCCACAACGAGCGACGGCGGACTGGCCATCGTCGTCAGGATGACGACCCAGAAGATAACCGTGGATGCTGGTGGCACGATCAGGAACCAGACCCAGAAGTGCTGGTACCAGGGGCGGTCAAGCCGCTCGGCGGTCATCGAACGCCTCCTTCCACGGGCAGGTGGAAGCGTGTTTCTTCCGTTACCTGGAGTCCGGTCGTGTCGGTCGCGCTCAGGGTCAGGCGGATGTCATGACCTCCACCCCGCAGGTCCGCCGGATCCACCCGGATTCGTGCGGGCAGGTTACGCACCTCCCCGGGGGCGATCTCGATGTTTCCCGGGCGTGTGATGATTTCAAGGCCCTCGAGGCCGCTCGCCGACAGCGTGTAGGTGTGCGGCGACTGGTCCATGTTCATCAGTTTGAGCGTGTAGACGTTCTCGATCATGCCACCTTCGACCTCCCGGTACATCGTGTTGCGGTCCGGGATGATGTCGAGCCGCAGGGGCGTGCGCATCGCGATACCGGTCACGAACAGCGCCGAGAGCGCGAGCAGGAGCGCTCCATAGATCAGGACCCGCGGGCGCAGCAGTTTCGCCGGCTTGCCCTCGAGCGCATTCTCCGTGGTGTAGCGGATCAGGCCGCGCGGATAATTCATCCGGTCCATGACGTTGTCACAGGCGTCGATGCAGGCACCGCATGCGATGCACTCGTACTGCAGGCCGTCGCGGATGTCGATGCCCGTCGGGCAGGCCTGCACGCACATGTGGCAGTCGATGCAGTCGCCAAGGCCCTCCGCCTTGTAGTCCGCCCCGCGCCGCCGGGGCCCACGGGGTTCGCCGCGGGCCTCGTCATAGGAGATGATCAGGGTGTCGCGATCGAACATGGCGCTCTGGAAGCGGGCGTACGGGCACATGTACAGGCATACGTTCTCGCGCAGAAAACCGGCGTTGCCCCAGGTCGCGAAACCGTAGAACAGCAGCCAGAAGGTCTCCCAGCCACCGAGTTCAGCGGTCATCACGCGCGCACCCAGATCGGTGATCGGGGTGAAAAAGCCGACGAAGGTGTAGCCCGTCCATAGCCCGAGTACGATCCAGAGACCGTGTTTGGCCGTTTTCTTGCGGATCTTGTCGAACGTCCACGGGGCTTTGTCGAGCTTCATGCGCTTCGGCCGGTCGCCCTCGATCACGCGCTCGACCCACATGAATACCTCGGTCCACACGGTCTGCGGGCACGCATAGCCGCACCAGACGCGACCGGCGACCGCCGTCACGAAGAACAGCCCCAGGGCACAGATGATGAGCAGCAGGGTCAGGTAGATGAAATCCTGCGGCCAGAACGTGATGCCGAAGATGTGGAACTGACGCGCGGGCAGATCGAACAGTACCGCCTGCCGACCATTCCATGGGACCCACGGAAGCAGATAGAACAACCCGAGCAGCGCGAAAACGGCGAAAGTGCGCAGGTTCTGGAAACGGCCGTGTACTTCGCGCGGGTAGACCTTCTCGCGCGATTGGTACATCGACGACGTCCCACTGGACGCCTCGGTCGTGGAGCGCTCCGCTCGCCGACGGGGGCCGGTCTTGGGTTCGGTGTTCATCGGTTTCGTTCCGGTACGGTCACATTACGGCTGGCCGCGAGGTGCGGAAAAAGGGCCTCGATCGCCGCTGGCGCCGGATGCGCGTCCCGCCGGGACGCGCCAGCGCGGCGAGATCGATTGACTAGCGTCCGCTGCGCGGCCCCGGCGAATCGGGTACGGGCGTCGCGCCCAGGTACATCGTGAGTGCACTTGACGCGGCACACACGGCCCAGAACATCAGGAATCCAACCGTGTACCCGGCCTGTCGGCTGATTTCCCAGTCCGCGAGGGTCTGTGCGCGGAGGGTCAGCGGATCGATGTGGGCGAAAAAGATCGCTGTTGCGACGGCCGCGACCAGGAATGAGGGCCAAAGGACCGGTCCCAGCAGCCGTGCCCATTGCCGCACGCGCGGCCGCTCATCGGGTTCACTTGTCGCTGCCACCATTCATCTCCCCGGCAACCTTCGATTCGCCGTGCGACAGGCCCCAGACGTAGGCGGCGACGACGTGGATGCGGTCCTCGCCGAGCAGTTTCTGGAAAGCCGGCATCTGGCCGTTGCGCCCGTTCTGCAGCGTGTATACGAGCTTGTCCATCGACCCGCCGTAGAGCCAGGTCGTCATCCGTCAGGTTCGGCGCACCCAGCGCCTGCTTGCCCTTGCCGTTCGGCCCGTGACAGGCGACGCACAGCGTCTGGTATTGCTCCTTGCCGGCGGCGACGAGATCCTGGCGTGGCCAGTCGCGCCCGTTGAGGGTGTAGACATAGGCGGCCACCGCGCGCAGGTCGCGCTCGCCAAGCTGCTGGCCGAAGGCGGGCATCACGCCGCTGCGGCCATTGATCAGCGTTTGCCTGATCTGCTCCGGTTCGCCGCCATACAGCCAGCTGGCATCCGTGAGGTTCGGGAAGCCGACCGCACCGCGCGCGTCCGAACCGTGGCAGACGGCGCAATTGTTCGCAAAAATGCGCTGGCCGGTCCGCATGGCCGACTGGTTGTCGGCCAGTTGCGGGATACTCTGCGCCGCATACTCCGCATACAGCGGGGCGACGCGCTCTTTGGCCGCCTCGACCTCGGCCTCGTATTCACTGTACTGGCTCCAGCCCAGCACGCCCGCATAGCTGCCGAGGCCCGGATAGAGCACGAGGTAGATCAGCGCGAAAAAGATCGTGATATAGAAAAGGTTCAGCCACCAGCGCGGCATCGGCTGGTTGTACTCGGTCAGGTCCTCGTCCCAGACATGGCCGGTGGTCTCGGTGCTCGCGCTCTCGTTCGGCCGGGGCTTGGCCGTCCAGCGGATGAGCCACCAGCAGGCGGCGATGTTCGCCAGGGTCAGGACGACGATGAACCCGGTCCAGAAGGCGCTCATTGCGTATTCCCTTTTGAATCGTCTTGGTCGTTGCTCGGGGGCTCATCCTCGAGCGGTATCCGCGCGGCCTCTTCGAAGTCGCGCCGCCGTCGGCTGCTGTAGGCCCAGATTATGATACCGATGAACACGAGGATCAGGATCCCCGTCATCACGCCACTTGCGGTTCCACTGTCCATTATCGACGCGGCTCCTGCCCGACGGCCGTGCCGAGACTCTGTAGATACGCGATGACGGCGTCCATCTCGGTCTTGCCCTCGAGTTTCTCGTCAGCGTTCGCCAGTTGCTCCTCGGAATACGGCACGTCGAACCATTCCTTCTGGGTGCGCATGCGCGAGACCACCTCGCGCGGGTCGAGTTCGTTCTCCGCCAGCCACGGGAATGCCGGCATGTTCGACTGTGGCACGACGTCGCGGGGATTCATCAGGTGAACGTAGTGCCAGTTGTCCGTATAGAGGCCACCCACGCGGGCCAGGTCCGGCCCGGTTCGTTTTGATCCCCACTGGAACGGGCGGTCATAGACATATTCGCCGGCCACGGAGTAGTGGCCGTAGCGCTCGGTTTCCGCACGGAACGGGCGAATCTGCTGCGAATGGCAGTTGTAACAGCCCTCGCTCACATAGACATCGCGGCCCGCGAATTCCAGTGCACCGTAGGGTTCCAGCCCCTCGACCGGTTCCGTGGTTTTGGCCTGGAAGAACAGGGGCACGATCTCGACGAGGCCGCCGATACTGATGACGATCGCGATGAGCACGGCCATCAGGCCGACGTTCTTTTCAACGACTTCATGCGTCATTGCGTGCCTCTCCTCAGGCGGTCGCGGTCGCGGCGCTCTCGCGCGCCGATTCGGGCTGTGGTTTGACCGTCATCCAGGTGTTCCATGCCATGACCAGCATGCCGGCGAGGAACATGATCCCGCCGAGCAGGCGAACCGCATAGAACGGATAGGTCGCCTCCAGCGATTCGACGAAGCTGTAGGTGAGCGTGCCGTCTGCGTTCGTTGCCCGCCACATCAGGCCCTGCATCACACCGGCGATCCACATGGCCGCGATGTACAGGACCACACCGATGGTGGAAATCCAGAAGTGCAGATTGATGGCCGGGATCGAGTACATCTGCTCGCGGCCCCAGAGTTTCGGAATCAGCGCGTAGAGCGAACCGATGGTGATAAAGGCGACCCAGCCGAGCGCACCCGAGTGGACGTGGCCGATGGTCCAGTCGGTGTAGTGAGACAGTGCGTTGACCGTCTTGATCGACATCATCGGCCCTTCGAAGGTGGACATGCCGTAGAACGACAGGCTGACGATCAGGAAGCGGATGATCGGATCGTCCCGCAGCTTATGCCAGGCGCCGGAGAGCGTCATGATGCCGTTGATCATGCCGCCCCAGGAGGGCGCGAGCAGGATCAGCGAGAAAACCATGCCGAGCGACTGGGCCCACTCGGGCAGGGAGGTCCAGTGCAGATGGTGGGGCCCCGCCCACATATAGATCGAAATCAGGGCCCAGAAGTGCACCACCGAGAGCCGGTACGAATAGATCGGACGTCCGGCCTGCTTCGGCACGAAGTAGTACATCATGCCGAGGAAGCCGGCGGTGAGGAAGAAGCCCACCGCGTTATGCCCGTACCACCACTGGACCATGGCGTCGATCGCGCCCGAGTACACGGGATAGGACTTCGTCAGGCCGACCGGGATCGCCAGGTTGTTGACGACGTGCAGTACGGCGATCGTGATGACGTAGGCGCCGAAAAACCAGTTCGCGACGAAGATGTGCTTCATTTTCCGCTGCGCGATGGTGCCGAAGAACACGACGGCGTAGGCCACCCAGACGATCGTGATGAGTACGTCGAGCGGCCAGATCAGCTCCGCGTACTCCTTGCTCTGCGTGAGGCCGAGCGGGAGCGTGATCACCGCGCCGACGATCACGGCCTGCCAGCCCCAGAAGGTAAACGCCGGCAGTTTCCAGCGCTCGCCGAAAAGCGGCGTGTGACAGGTGCGCTGGACGATGTAATAGGAGGTCGCGAACAGGCCGGAACCGCCGAAGGCGAAGATTACGGCGTTCGTGTGCAGCGGTCGCAGACGACCGAAACTCAACCATGGAATTCCGCCGTTGAGCGCGGGCCAGAGCAACTGGGCCGCGAGCAGAACGCCGACGAGCATGCCGATCACGCCCCACACGATCGTCATGATCGTGAACTGGCGGACGACTTTTTCGTTGTATTGGGCGGTGGTGTCCATAAGGGCCTGTATCCGTCCGGTTATTTCGCGGGTCGCGGAGTGATGTTGACAGGGATGCGGTGCGAACCGCGATCCGAGCGCAGATGCTACTGATGGAGGGGCAGGCTCGACTTGATTCAGATCAAGCGGACCCGAACTTCCTCCGGCGGGATTCTATCAGGCCAGCATCTGAAGTCGACGCCCGGTGGATGATCGCCGCCGCTCCGGCGGCGCGAAGCGATCGCTTTCGTGGGCCGACGGGTTTTGCGGGGACGGGGTGTCGCCTATAGTGACCCGCTTTCGTCACCGTGGACGTCCGGATGCGAACCATACAGCGCGCGTACCCGGGAAGGGACCGGCCGTGTCGACAATGACGCCGGCCCGTCGCCGGATCTGGGCATGGGCATTCTACGACTGGGCCAATTCGGCCTACGCGACCGTCGTCATCGCCGGATTCTTCCCGATCTTTTTCGGCGAGTACTGGGGATCGGGACTGGAACAGGCTGAGCGCACATTCTGGCTGGGGGCCGCGAATTCCGCCTCGAGCCTGCTGATCGTGCTGCTCGCGCCGCTGCTGGGGGCGGTCGCCGATCGGGCCCGACTGCGGCGGCGATTCCTGATCCGTTTCGCCCTGCTGGGCATCCTCGCGACCGCGACGCTGGCGCTGATCGGGGCGGGGCACTGGGGGCTGGCCGCCGGGGCCTTCGCGGTGGCGACGGTCGGTTTCATGGGCGCCAATGTGTTTTACGACGCCCTGCTCGTCGAGGTCGCGCCGCCCGGGGAGGGCGACCGCGTATCGGCGCTCGGCTACGCGCTGGGTTATCTCGGCGGGGGCATCCTGTTCGCCGCCTGCGTGGGCCTTGTCCTGATGCCCGAGACGTTCGGTCTGGCCGATCGGACGACCGCCGTGCGGCTGTCGTTCCTGCTCACCGCGATCTGGTGGGCCGTGTTCTCGATCCCGCTGCTGCGCACGGTCGGCGAACGCGACGGCCCGCGGGTGCCGTTCCGCCAGGCCTTCGTCGAGGGCGCGGGGCAGCTCCTGCAGACGCTGCGCGATATCCGCCAGCACCGACAGGTCGCGCTGTTTCTGGGCGGCTATTTCCTCTATATCGATGGCGTCGACACGGTCGTGCGGATGGCGGTCGATTACGGCATGTCGATCGGCTTCGGGTCGAATGACCTGATCGCGGCGTTATTGCTGGTCCAGTTTGTCGGCTTTCCCGCGACCCTGCTGTTCGGACGGCTGGCGCGGCCGCTCGGTGCCCGCGGCGGGATCCTGCTGGCGCTGGCCGTATACGCCGGGATGACGATCTGGGCCTCGGTCATGACCTCGACCTGGGAATTCTATGGCCTCGCCGTGACGATCGGTCTGGTCCAGGGCGGCGTTCAGGCCCTGTCGCGCTCGTTCTTCGCCCGCCTTGTTCCGCCCCACTGCGCGGCCGAGTTTTTCGGCTTCTACAACATGATGGGCAAATTCGCCGCCGTACTCGGTCCGGTCCTGGTCGGCTGGGTCGGCTGGATGGCCGGCGATCCGCGGGCCGGGATTCTGTCGCTGCTGCTGCTCTTCGGTGGCGGCGCGCTGCTGCTGCTCCGGGTGCGTACGCCGGCGGATGCGTGAACCCGCCGTGTCCGCTACGGGCGCGCGTATGGGACAATCCGCTGACGGTGCCCATGCGGGTGCCCGGCATTATGGAGTGCACAGACGGTGAGCGACGGCGATATCGATACGGACTGGTTCCGCAAACGGCTGCTGGAACTGCGCGAGGAGTTGATGGCGGAGTCGGGTAATACCGATGCCAATACGGTTGAACTCGACCAGCAGCGCCAGGGGCGCCTGTCGCGCATGGATGCCCTCGGGGCCCAGCAGATGAGCCTCGCCGCGAAGCGCCGCCGCCAGGAAACGCTGCGCCGCACCGAAGCCGCATTACGGCGGATCGAAGAGGGCGACTACGGTCTGTGCCAGTCCTGCGACGAGCCGATCAACCCGAAACGCCTCGAATTCGACCCGACCGTCCTCTACTGCATCCACTGCGCCAGCAAGGCCGAGCAGGCGTAGTACTTTTCAGGTGCCCTGCAATCGGGTTCTCGCCAAGGCGCCAAGGGCGCCAAGAAAACCAAAAAAAGAAAGGTGGAGAAACCTCAGGCGAAAATATGCAGACGGGCACGGGCCGAATGGCCTGGGTTTTGTCCGGATTTCGCTTCCATTCGCCTTCCTTGGCGCGCTTCGCGTCTTGGCGAGAACCCTCCCGCAAGGCCGCTGATCAGGCAACCCGGTAACACGAAGTCCTATCCGGCGCGATCCGGGATGATGGCCGAGCCGGAGCGCGGCGTTCAGTCCACCGGCGTGACCGTATAGCCCGCTTCTTCCAGCAGCCGCAGGACGCCCCGCTCGCCCGGCAGGTGCAGGGCGCCGACGGCGACGAATGCGCCGCCGCGTTCGATCAGGGGCTGCATCCGTTCGACCATGCGCTCGTTGCGCTCGTCCACCACTTTTTTCGTGAAGGCGTCGTTGCGCTCGCCGTCGGGCAGCATCGGGTTGCTCTCGCTGATCTCCATGAGCGCGGCCAGGTCGCCGCGCAGCCAGGCGGCGGTCAGCGACTCGAACATCGGCGCGAGGGCCTCCTGTTCCGCGAGATCCAGCGTGGCGCGCAACAGATCCAGCTGATCGTGCTCGGGCAGGTCGTCGAACAGGCTCAACTGTTCTTTCGCCGTTTCCAGACCATGGACCGGGCGCCCGAGATCCGACGCGCGCTGGAACAGGACTCGATCGAGGGTGGCGGCCGGGTCCATCGGGGGCAACGAGATCGTGATGGCCAGTGCCCAGGGCTCCATCGACTGCAGTGCGTTTACGGGCACGCCACGCGCCTGGGCCGCGCTCCGGGCGCGTCGCCAGTCGTCGTCGCCCAGCTGTTCCTCGAGCGTCGGCGGTGCCCGGTCGAACATCGCCTGCGCCATGGTCTGGCGGATATCGGCGTCGAAATCGAGTTCGAAGGCGTATTGCCGCGAGGAGCGGAACGCGCGCTCGATGGCCGGATCCAGGTCGAGCACGCGCGGGTCATCGCTGTGGATGGTGCCGAAAACGTGGCTCGGCTGCGTTTCGCCCGGACCCTGGACCTCCCAGAGCACGCCGTCCGCGTGCACCGGGGCGGCGCTCCCGCCGGCGGGCAGCAGCAGGCAGACCAGCAGCAGGGCCAGGCGTCGATCGGTGGTTCCTGAACGCTTCATCGGTTCCCTCCGTTGCGATTCGAATGCGCGGTCTGTCCCGTACGCCCTCGCGCACGGCACGATACTACGGGTCTCCCGGCGAAGACGGTAACCCTGGAGCGCGTTCGGGGCGCCCGGGCACCTTGTGCGATGCAGGCTGTCATACTTCCCATACGCCGTAATGGATTGGAACCATGACGCGAGCCCAGGTGCTTTCGCCGCTGCTCGTCTTCGTGCTCGCGGCCGCGGGGCTGTTGCTCCCCGGGCGCGCCGAGGCGCTGCGCTGCAACGGCAGCCTGGTCAGCGAGGGCGATCGGGCGTTCGAGGTGCGCGCGGCCTGCGGGGCGCCGGATTACGTCCAGCCCCTGTATGCGCACGGTTATGGCCCGAGCCATGTGGACGAGGAACTGTGGTACTACAACTTCGGCCCGCAGCGGCTGCTGCGCGAACTCCGGTTCCGGGCCGGCCGTCTCCGGCATATCCGGACACCCGGGCGTGGATTCCGTGAGCGCGATCGCGCCGGCGATTGTGTGCCGGTCGATGTCGCCACGGGCATGACGGCCTATGAGCTGCTCGCCCGCTGCGGCGAGCCCGTCCAGCGCGAGGCCCGAGGCCTGCTGCGGCGCGACCATCGGGGCGGCAGGGATTATGGGCACCGCCGCGTCTGGATCGAGGACTGGTACTACCCGTTCGGCGATCAGTATCTCGATCGACGCGTGCGCCTGACCGATGGCCGCGTCACCGATGTGGATACGATCGACTGATCGGTATCAGAGCGGTGTCTGAGGGACGGGCGCGATCGAGCGGTCGACCCGGGGCAGCCACAGCGCGAGCATCAGGGCGCGCAGCGCGAGAAAGCCCATCAACGCCAGCCAGAGCCCGTGGTTGCCCAGTTCGGGGACCAGCAGCTCGGTCGCGATCCAGAAGGCCCCGGCCGCGATCAGCATGCCGTTGCGCATCTCGACGGTGTGCGTCGTGCCGATGAATACGCCATCCAGCTGGAAACTCCAGACCGCCACGATCGGGGCCAGCAGCATCCACGGCAGATAGGTCATGGCGAGTGTCCGGACTTCCGGCAGATCCGTCATCCAGCCGATAAACACGCCCCCGAACAGTGCGTACACGACGGAGTAACCGAGCGCGACGGCCAGGGCGCACACGGTGCTCGTGCGCACGGCCGCGCGGAAGTGGTCCCGGCGTCCCGCGCCGCGCGCCGATCCCGCCAGCCCCTCCACGGCGTGGGCGAACCCGTCGAGCCCGTAGGACAGGAAGAACAGTAATTGCATCAGGATGGCGTTGGCCGCCACCACGACGTCGCCGAGACCGGTTCCCACGGCCGTGAACCAGAACAGCGACAGGACCAGGCAGAGCGTGCGCACGAAGATATTGCCGTTGACCCGGATCAGCGCGCGCAGTGCGGACGGTTCGAGCAGCGTGATCGGATGCCCCGGGCGCGGCAGTTGCCGCAGCCGGCGCGCGACCAGCCAGAGGCCGACGCCCACGGCCGTGAACTCCGCGATCACCGAGGCGAGGGCGACGCCCTCCACGCCGAAGCCGAGCACCGGCACGAACAGCAGATCGAGAGCCACGTTGGTCCCGTTGAGCAGGATCTGCACCGCCAGGACGTCGCGCGTGCGCTGCAGGCCGATCAGCGTGCCGACAATGGCGTAGTTGGCGAACACCGCCGGTGCCGACCAGATCCGCCAGCCGAAATAGACCCGCGCGAGTTCCTCGACCCGCTCGCTGCCATCGACCACGTAAAAAGCGGTCAGCCCGATCGGGATCTGCAGGGACCAGACCGCGAGGGCGAGTACCGCCGCGATCACCAGGGCACGCTTCAGGGCGGCCGCGGCCTCGCCACCGTCGCCCGCGCCGAGGGCCTGCGCGACAAAACCCGTCGTGCCCATGCGCAGAAAACCGAAGGCCCAGTAGATGATCGAGAACAGGTTGGCGCCCAGCGCCACCGCACCGATATAGGCGGCATCGGGCAGATGCCCCATCACCGCCGTGTCCACCGCGCCGACAAGCGGGATCGACGAGTTGGCCAGGATGATCGGCCACGCGAGTTGCCAGGTACGGCGGTATCCGGGGGCTTCGCTCGTCTGCATCGGTTCCGGGACTCTGCGCAAAAGTGCGCATACTACCCTGAGCAGTCGCCAAGTCTCACTGGCCTGCTCGTAGAGTGGTCCGCCGCAGTGCCTGGTATCGAATTGATGCGGATCAAAGCGTGAATTGCAGGAGAGTCTATCTTGTCAGTGGTGCGAGACGATTCCGGCCCGGTTTCGATCAACAGACAGGATGGGATACGCAATGTACGAACCGATCAGTAAAAAATGCGCAGTGTTCGCGCTGGCCTTGTCCGCCACCATCGCGAGTGGCGCGGCGGTTGCCCAGAGTGGAAGCGGTTCCGGCATGGGCGGCGGCCAGCAGATGATGGGGCAGGGCCACGGCATGATGGGCCAGGGCCAGGGAGATGCAGGTGTCCCGGGATGATGGGCCAGGGCATGGGTCCCGGGATGATGGGGCAGGGCATGGGCCCCGGAATGATGGGCCAGGGCATGATGGGGCCGTACGTCAGCGGCGTGCTCGGCCTCTCGGATGATCAGCGTAGACAGATGGAAGAGATCCAGCGCGAGAATGCCAGCGAGCACTGGCAGATGATGCAGGAAATGCAGCAGCATCGGGGCAACATGATGGAGGCGTACGACCAGGACGCGCCGGATCCCGACGCGGTTGGCGATGCGTTCTCGCGCATGATGGAAACCCGACGGGGCATGATCGAGCAGCAGGTCCGGATGCAGAACCGGATGCGCGAGGTTCTCACCGAAGAACAGCGCAAGCGCCTCGACGAAATGCGGCGCTTCAACTGGTCCGAGTAGGTTGGGTTGACGCAGGAAACCCAACGTGACAAGCGTTCCGCCGGTATCACGTTCCACCGTGTCGATCGAGCAAACCTCGACCCGTTGGGTGTCGCTGGCGCTCGACCCAACCTACGGTACGGACTTCAATGTTCGGGGTAGTAATATGCCCG
>JAXHNC010000018.1:0-105819 GCA_034520925.1 Halofilum sp. (in: g-proteobacteria)
CGAGTTTCACCGACGCCGTCCAGGGCGTTCTGGGTGTCGCGCTGCCGACCGAGCCGAATACGGTGATCGAGAGCGGTGATATCACGGTGTTCTGGCTGGCGCCGACCGAGTGGTTCGTGCGCACCGTGGCGGACGGCGAGCGTGATCTGATCGCGCGCCTCGAAGAAGCACTCGCGGGGCAACACATCGCCACGAACGATGTCACCGGCAATTTCACGACGATCGAACTCGCCGGACCGCATGCGCGCGATGTACTCGAGAAGGGCTGTACGCTGGATCTGCATCCACGCGCATTCGCGCCGGGACAGTGCGCGCAGACCCTGCTGAGTCACGCCGGTATCCTGATCCGACCGGTTCACGACGGACAGGCGTTCGAACTGGTGGTCCGCCGCAGTTTCGCCGACTACACCTTTATCTGGCTGGAAGACGCCGCGGTCGAATACGGCGGCGTGGCGATCAGCGACTGAACGTACCGCCTCCGGCTCTTGAAAGCCTGAGGCGTACGGGGAACCGATTCTGGAATCGCGTTCTCCAATGGGACGGCCATGTCCGGAAGAAGGAATGGCCGTTCAGGTATTGCGGGGGTGCCCGCGGATAATTGACAGCAAGACCGGGAGCAGGCCGATGGGCAACGAGCAGCATCAGAATCCGAAGAGCGACATCGAGATCGCGCGTGGCGCGACCCTCCGTAACATTACCGAGATTTCCGACAAGCTGGGGATTCCCGGCCATGGCCTGCTGCCGTACGGCCATGTCAAGGCCAAGGTGGACCCGGAATACGCGGAAACCCTGAAGGACAAGCCGAACGGCAAGCTGATCCTCGTGGCCGGTATCACGCCGACGCCCGCGGGTGAGGGCAAAACGACCACCAGCGTCGGTCTCGGCGATGCCCTCAATCACACCGGCCGCAATGCCTCGATCTGCCTGCGCGAGCCCTCGCTCGGCCCGTGTTTCGGCGTCAAGGGCGGTGCCGCCGGCGGTGGTTTCGCCCAGGTCGTGCCGATGGAGGAGATCAACCTCCACTTCACGGGCGATTTCCACGCGATCACCTCGGCGCACAACCTGTTGTCGGCGATGATCGATAACCATATCCACTGGGGCAACGAGCTCGGCATCGATGCCCGGCGCATCACCTGGAAGCGCGTGCTCGACATGAACGATCGCGCGCTGCGCAACATCACCAACAGTCTGGGTGGTGTTGGCAACGGGTTCCCGCGCGAGGACGGCTTCGACATCACCGTCGCGTCCGAGGTCATGGCGATCTTCTGTCTCGCCAATGATCTCGACGATCTCCAGGAGCGCCTCGGCAATATCGTCGTTGCCTACACCCGGCAGCGCGAGCCGATCCGGGCGCGCGATCTGCAGGCCGAGGGCGCGATGACCGTGCTGCTGAAGAACGCACTCGGGCCGAACCTCGTGCAGACGCTCGAAGGTACGCCGGCATTCGTGCATGGCGGGCCGTTCGCCAATATCGCCCATGGCTGCAACAGTGTCAGCGCGACGCGTACCGCGCTCAAGCTGTCGGACTATGTCGTTACCGAAGCGGGCTTCGGCGCCGATCTCGGCGCCGAGAAGTTCTTCGACATCAAGTGCCGCAAGTCCGGACTGACCCCGGATGCCTGCGTCATCGTCGCGACCATCCGCGCCGTCAAGATGCACGGTGGCGTCGCCAAGGAAGAGCTGAAGAAAGAGAACGTCGAGGCCGTTCGCAAGGGTGCCGAGAACGTCATCCGCCACGTGCGCAACGTCAAGAAATTCGGCGTTCCGCCGGTCGTGGCGCTCAACAAGTTCTCGGCCGATACCGAGGCGGAGATCGAAGCGCTGCGCGAGCGTATCGCCGAGGAAGAGGTCGACCTGGTGCTCTCCGATCACTGGGCGAACGGCGGCCCCGGTGCGAGCGAACTGGCCGACACCGTCGTGCGCACGATCGAGGAGAAGCCGAGCCGGTTCAACGTCCTGTATCCGGACGAGATGCCGCTGTGGGACAAGATCAAGACCATGGCGACCGAACTCTACGGCGCGGCGGACATCAATGCCGAAGACAAGATCCACAATCAGCTTCGCCAGCTCGAGGAACAGGGCTACGGGCATTATCCCGTGTGCATCGCCAAGACCCCGCTGTCGTTCTCGACCGACCCGGGCATGAAGGGCGCCCCGAGCGGCCATACCGTAACGATCCGCGAAGTCCGGCTGTCCGCCGGTGCGGAGTTCCTGGTGATCGTCTGCGGTGATGTCATGACGATGCCCGGACTGCCGAAGGTCCCCGCGGCGGCGCATATCCGCCTCGGCGAAGACGGCAACATCGAAGGGCTGTTCTGATCGTCCGATTCCGGCCGCAGGCCGGAACGGGAGTCGCGGAAAAGGGCGCCTTCGGGCGCCCTTTTCCGTTTCCGGGGGTGTGAACGCTGCCACGATCGGTTATTCGATTGATAACGGTCAACTCTCTGCGAAGCCCATCAGGCAGACTTCGGGGCATGCTGACGTTACGGCGCGATGCTGGCGCCGTGATTCCATGGCTCGAAGACGACGGCGCCTGCAGTGAAGGGCCGTTTCGGAGGATGGTCCGCGATGGTCAATATACTGATCGCCTGGCAGGGTGGCGCTTCGGATCGGGTGCCAGCGACCGCGGCCGCGGTCGCGGCGGGCGCGCGAACGGTGCGTGCGGCACAGGTCGAGCTGCAACCACTGGAGGCCGTCGATATCGATCGGTTGCGATGGTGTGACGGATTCGTGCTCGGCGTGCATCCCGACCCGGGCCATGTGACCCCGGCGCTGGAGGGCTGGCGGCATGCGCTTGAGCCGCATTTCTGGGATGCGGTGCAGGGGAAATTCGCTTCGGTGTTCGTGGTGTCTCCCGAAGAGGTCCGCAAACGGACGCGCGCCCATGACTGTGCGGTGCGGCTGTTGACCGCACACGGCCGAAAACCCGCGTCGCGAAACAGGGCCGCCTCCGGCGGCGCCCTGTTTCGTATCGCGGGGACATGGCGAGCGCAATCAATCGGTGCCCGGGCGTTCCGCATGGGAGTGAGCCCGCCGTGCTGCGTGGTGACGGGACCTGTATCCTGCGGGCACGGTCAAACCACGAAGGGAATATGGTGAATCAGCGGAAGAAGACGGACGCCGAGTCGCTGGGACTCATCCCCGATACGACGGCGGGCGTGGGGACGCGGGACCTCGAAAAATACGTCGGTGCGGAGATCCGCAGGCACCGGCGGCGGGCGGATATGACGATCGTCGCGCTGGCCCGACGGGCCGGTCTCTCGCAGGGCATGATGTCCAAGATCGAGAACGGCCAGACGTCGCCGTCGCTGAGCACGCTGAGCGCGCTGGCCGATGTGCTGGGGGTCCCGCTGTCGGCCCTGTTCGCGCCACTCGACACGAGCCGGGATGTCTCCTTCGTGCCCGCCGGCACCGGCCTGGAGATCGACCGTCGCGGCACCAAATCCGGCCATATGTATGAACTGCTGGGCCATGGCGTGCGCAATGTGGTTGGTGTGGAGCCGTACATGATCACGCTCCCGGCGGGGGCCGAGCCGTTCGGCGACTTCCAGCATGAGGGTGTCGAGTTCATCTATATGCTTGAGGGCCGGCTGATATACCGGCACGGGGAACAGACCTTCCCGATGGGGCCTGGCGACGCCCTGTTCTTCGACTCGATCGCACCCCATGGCCCCATCGAGCTCGTTGAAGTGCCGTGCCGGTACCTCTCCGTCATTACTTATTCCCGGGGAGAAAATGCCGGTTAGCCCCGTCGGCTGATACGAAGTACATCGCCGGCCATGGCCGCATCGATTGTCGCGATCCGCGGTTCTGGCGTCTCGTAATAAGATGCCAATGCCTGCATCCGCGCGTGTCATCGATCGACACTGGCGACGCTGGTGCCGCCGAACTTGAGCACTACCCAGTCTTTTCGGCGGGCATCGTTCCTCCCGGGCTTTGTTCAGGGAGCTTGAGGATGGAGAGCGGTTATCGGCCCCCGGGCCGGGCGCCGACGCCACCGGTCGCAGCATTCCGCCTCGCCGATCACGGAAGGCGGGCGGGCTCAGTCGTTGAGCAGGTCAAACATGTTGAGCGGCGCTTCCTCGGGTGGCATGCCCACATAAAGCGATGCGTGCCAGTAACCGTCGCTTTCGTGACCGTCCGTGACGTATCCCCGCTGGTGTACGCTGTCAATTCGCCGCCTGCTTTTCCTGATTGTCGACGAACCGTCGTTGCCGAACAGTCAGGCCCGTCAGCGTGGCGAGTTCGATGCCGTAGTCGCGCAGTGCATGTGCGACTGGCATCGATCGGGGCCGTACGCAGCGCGAAACCGACAAACCACGGTCGCCGCTCGGCTCGGGATCTGCGCAAAAATCTCGTGGATCGTGCGGTGCGCGCCAGATAACCGATCGCGGATGACACGGTGATCAAGTCAGGTACCGGCGAGGATCTCGCGCAGGTCCAGAATCGGGTGACTCTTCTTCCTCCAGGTTGACGCCCCAACCGCCTTCGAGCAGCCCGACATTCTCGGCGTAACGGATGGCGTTGGTCGCAATGTCGCATCCGTACATGACCGCCGCACCGGGTTTTTCGCCGCTCCGGAGAGGACTGTCAGGTCTTGCAATGAGCTTCGATCGATGTTCATCCGCTGAAGCTCGTCGCTTTCGTAGCGCCGCGCGAGTTCTGAACGTGACGTCCTCGATACTTCAGCAGTGCCGAATTGATTACCGTACGAGCAGGCGAGATCGAAAAACGCGCGGCGGCCTGCCATCGCGTTTCGCCCGTTCCTCGATCAACGAGCCGAAGGCACGTCGCGCGTACTTTCTGGGATCTGGTCAGTCGAACTGCGCCAGGGTTCGGTAGTATTCACGGGGTTCGTGCTGGTGGTCAGATGTGATCGAAATTCGCTTTGCCCGGCCGGATCTTTTGGCTCCTGCAGATACTTGATCGCTATTCATGGTGGTTTGTTTCCTTCTGGTTTCGCCTGTTTCTTCCCGTCACTCCTCCCATGGGCAATCCTGTGTCAAGCCCCGAAGAGTCCGGTAAGTTTCAGGTTGTAATGGCCGCGCTGCACGCGGCAGTGAAAAGGGATTCAGGATACCTGCGTAGACTTGACTGTAGTCGTGAATGCGAGGGCAGGTTCGCTTGATGAATCTTGTTTTCAAGCCCGCACAGCATGTAATGAAGTAGACTCGGTTTCAAGGCCCAGAATGGGTGTATCGGTGGATAAATATCTTTGTAACGTATTGATTAAAAATGAGGCTCTTCACGCTTTCGTGTGGGTATCTGCAATGGGTAATCTGCTTCCCGGGCGATTCGGGAGGCGCTTGCCATGCACGATCGGGAACTCTACCGGCAGATTCTGGGCATTGAGGCACCGTGGACCGTGATCGACGTCGAGGTGGATCTCAAGGGAGACGGGGTGGCGGTCCACATCGAGCATTCGGGATCGGCGCTGGGCTGTCCGGAGTGCGGGACGGCCTGCCCGGCCTACGACACGCGAGAGCGCCGATGGCGGCATCTGGACACCTGCCAGTACGCGACCTGGCTGGTGGCGCGGGTGCCGCGGGTGAGTTGTCCGGAGCACGGCGTACGCCAGATTTCGGTGCCCTGGGCGGAGTCGAACAGCCGCCTGACGGCGCTGTTCGAGGCGCTGGTGATCGACTGGCTGCAGGTGGCCACGATCGCCGAGGTGGCGCGGCGCCTGAAGCTGAGCTGGTCGGTGGTCGCCGGCGTCCAGCAGCGGGCGGTCGCCCGCGGTCTGGCGCGACGTGCCGCGGCGACGCCGGAGGCGATCAGCATCGATGAGACCGCGTTCGCCAGGCGCCACGAGTACGTGACCGTCATCAGCAGCGAGGACCGGGTGCTGCACGTCGGCGACGGCCGCCAGCAGTCGGTGCTCGAGGACTGGTACCGCGAACAGGACGCGTCCACGCTGAGCGGCCTGCGAACCGTGGCGATGGATATGTGGGCGCCCTATATCCGCGCGACGCGGGCGTTCGTCCCGGACGCCGATCAGAAGATCGCTTTCGACCGCTTCCACGTCGCGCAGCACCTCGAGCCATGCGGTCGATCAGGTCCGGCGCAGCGAGCACAAGGCGCTGCAGGCCGCCGGTGATGGCTCGCTCAAGCGCACGCGCTATCTGTGGCTGCAGAGCCCGAAGCGGATGAGCCGGCGCCGCAAAGACGAACTGCAGGAACTGCGACGGGCCAACCTCAAGACCGCCCGGGCATGGGCGATCAAGGAGGAGGCGGCCTGTCTGTGGCACTACCGCTCGCGCGGCTGGGCGCGGCGTGCCTGGAAGCGCTGGTATCAGTGGGCCATCCGCTCGCGGCTTGAGCCGGTGAAGAAGGTCGCGCGTCTGGTCGACAACCACATGGAAGGCATCATCACCGCGGTGGTGACCGGTGCGACGACGGCGAGATCCGAAGGCTTCAACGCCGTGATCCAGAAGATCAAGTCCGACGCCCGGGGTTACCGCAATCGGGATCGATTCAGGGCTGCGATCTACTTCCATCTTGGCGGACTCGATCTCTATCCGGACAGCCTGCATGCGTTCAGACCCACATGAATTGGTGATGAGCCACACAAGCGCATCGCCGACGGGAGTGAACGTAGCGGTCGGGTGCCGTGCATCGGCGGTGAGCCGTGAAGACGCCTCGCAGCGTTCCGCCGGGTGCCGAATCGTCGAAGATGACGAGGGACTCCCCGCGCTGGGCCACGTCGAGATCGAGCTGCACCGATCGCCGGGCCAGGTAACAGGAGGTTTTCGAAGGCTTTTTGCGAGAAACTGGCCGAGGCGGTCGTGCAAAGTCAGAACAGTGCACGCGTTCTCGGGCACCGCTTCCCCAGGTTCCTGAACAGACGTTGATCGGATCGGCGTGGATTTAACGGGTATCACCGCAGCAGGCCCTTGGGGCGGCTGCAATGGTACTGTCAACGCTCCCACCAGCCGGGCAGATCCGCGATCGAGTCGATGACCGCGGTGGGCTCGATGTTGCCGTCGAGGTCGGCCGGCCGGAATTTGCCGGTGCGGACCTGGATACCCGCGAGTCCGGCGGCCTGGGCCGCGCCGATGTCGCCGGCGATGTCGTCGCCGATCATCGCCGTCTCGGCCGCGGGTGTCCCGAGCCCATCGAGCGCCTGCTCGAAGAAGCCGTGTGCGGGCTTGCCGAGACTGGTCGGTGCCGTGCCCGAACGCGTAGGCGAGGGCGTTGACGAACGCGCCGGCATCGAGTCGGAGGCCGTCGTCGGCCTGCCAGTAGCGGGTCATGCCCAGGGCGACGAGCCAGGGGCGCGGCTCGTCCATGAGCAGTCGGAATGCGCGATTGAGCGTGGCGAAATCCCATGCAGGGCCGAGAGTCACCGATGATGACCGCCCCCGCACCGGAATCGGCGTCGCCTTCAAGGATGTCGAAGCGTGCGAATTCCTCCTTCGTGGCATCGGGCACGAACAGTGCGACCGGACGGTCGATGCGTTGATCCAGCCAGGCCGCGGCGGCCACCGCGGGCGTGAGCAGGTCGTTGCCGTCGATCTCGATTCCCATGCCGATGAGCTTGTCGACCAGCGCGCCGGCGCGGACGCGAGGTGGTGTTGGTGACGAAGCGGTGTCGGAATCCCTCGATCGCGGGCCCAGGCCAGGGTGTCGGCGGCGCCGGCGACCGCTTGATTGCCCTGGTCGAGCACGCCGTCGAGGTGGAACAGGAGGGCCTTCATGGCACGGGCTCCCGGGGGCGGTTCGCCGCCATTGCATAGCGGTCGTGCGAGGGACGGGCAGCGAGGGTCCCTGCGCAGCTTTGAAGGTGCGGGGGGCGGCGCAGCGAGGGGCAGGACCGCGCGGTCGCTCAGCGAGAGTCCGGTCTGGTGGCGAGTGCTGGAGGTGGACTTTCCCCGCGATCACAAGCCTCGTCGTGAACTCGCAAAGCGCATACCCTGTACCGGCAATTCCGCCGCCGGAATTGCGCTACTGTCCAGCTTGCACGCAAGCTGTCGAAGAGACGTAGCTACGGATACACGAGCGTCGTGAGCGCGGGGAAGGCGCGGCGAATTGCCGAGCCTAAGATCGGTTTGAACCATTCTATGAAAATTGGGTTGACACCGGTCAACATGCGTGAATAGGGTAGGGTCAGAAGATGACGCTGAATTGGTACATGATTGGCGAGCCGATTACGCTCTGTGGAATGCGATCATAGGCACCCCGAGATAGCGACGGTCCTGGTCGAAATAACCGTCAATCGAGGAGGCGCGTTGAAGAATCTAACAAGGGTCATGGGTTTCACTGCTCGTCCATTGCCGACCGCAGGCGACCACGACCGTATCGCGGAAGCCTCGCTCCGATGGCCGGCTCGCGAATACGCGCGATTTTGTCACATCGCGGAGCCGCCAGAAGCCGGTGCGGGGAGGAAATTGAGTGCGACACCGAACTCCGGGAGGCGTGATCGAGCCAGTGTTCAGCGTCGCCTAGCGAGCGCCACTGCGTCGCACGCTTGCTTTGCCAGCGGCAAACCGTGGGCCGAGGTGATCTGCTTGGGCCGGCGGCATCGAGCACCCCGCTCGGTGAAGCGAACCCAAAACAGGTGCCCAGCCTGAACGACGATACCGATGCGTGCTCATAGTGGGTACGCGCCGTGCGCGGTCTCGGTACGGGTTATGGCATTGTACCGGCCGCCGATCCGGCGGTGCGCGCGAGCCAGGGCCATTCGGGGCCGAAGGAGGATTGCAATGGGTATTACTCGTCGAAACCTGCTCAAGGCGTCCGTGTCACTGCCAGTGCTTGGTGGTATTGCCTCGTGGCAGGCGCACAAGATAAGCTCAGGTACTGTTCCCGGACATGAGTGCCGAGGAAATCGCGGAAGACGCCAAGCCGAAGGAGCCCATCGGTGACCCCGTCAACGTCGGTTTCCTCGGTGCCCTTTCGGGGCCTGACGCCGGCTGGGGTCTCCCGGCCTGACCGGGATCCAGATGTTTCTCGACGAGGTCGATGCAGGCGGCGGGCTCCTCGTCGGCGGGACCCGTCTATCCGCTGGTGCTGAAGACCTTTGACGACGAGGCCAAGGGGAGCAAGGCCCTTCAGGGTGCCAAGAAGCTCGTCTACCAGGACAAGGTGAAATTCATCAATGCCGTCGGCGGCAATCCCGCGGACGCGGTGCTCCGTTCCTGACCGACAACAAGGTCATATACGCCAGTCTGATCGCGACCGACATCAAGCCGGACCGCCCCTATCTGATCGCCGGGGGCGATGTGACGCCGCGGATCGACATGCTCCGGCCGGCGGTCTCACGAATTCGAAAACGCCGGGATGGAGCGGTGGGCCGTCACCTCGCAGGACGACGCAATCGGCAAGACCACGGCCTGGGAAGTCGGCTCGGCCAAGGCCGAGGGCTGGGAGGTCGTCTACGACAAGCACTTCGCGATTGACACAACTAACTTTGCGCCGATCGTCAGTTCGATCCTCGCGAAGAAGCCGGATGTGGTGAGCCTTAGCCTGTCCTACCCGACGTTCGTCATCCAGATGATCGACCAGCTCTATCAGCAGGGCTTCAAGGGCATTATCTTCGGCCAACTACATCGATACGGAGTCGGCTTTGACCCGCGTGCCGATCGACTTCCTCAAGGGGGCAACCAACAGCTTTCCCCTCTTCAGTGATCCGTGGTGGGGCCCGGAGTCGTTCCAGCATCGATGGTATGACCAGTGGCAGAACCGCTTTGGCGAAGGTGGCCCCGAGGATGTCAATCGAGGGGTCACGGGCATCGATTGGGACCACGAGATCATGCTGCGCATCTGGGCCCACGGCTGCACGAAGGCCGGAACCTTCGATGCGGACGAGGTCCTCAAGGCTATGAAGGCAGAAGCCCAGACCCCCACCATCATCGGGCCGGCGGACTGGCGCGGCGAGGATATGTGGGGTATCGACAACATGGTGTCGCCCCCCATTCCTGTCTGTGAGGTGACGGAAGTCAAGGAAAAGCGGATCCAGGCCCAGTTGCGCTACGAGGATTGGTTCGAGTCGCGCAAAGACACGATTATCAAGGAAGTGGAAGACAAGGGCATGATGTACGTCAGCGTTGAGTGTGGAGCGTTGAACCATGGCCCGGGGACTTGTCCTGGGCCTTTTACGTGCGGGCGTTCTCCCGCTATCGACCCGTACAGGTGATTCGATGGACTGGCCATTATTCCTGCAGACCCTCGTCAACAGCATATCCCAGGGTTCGATATACGCGTTGATCGCCGTGGGTCTGGCGCTCGGGTTCGGCGTAATGCACATGGCGAATTTCGCCCATGGCGAGTTCTACATGTTGGGCGCCTATTCGGTGTTCTGGTTTTACACGCAGCTCGATTTCCCTTACTGGACGAGCGTGCTGCTTGCCGTTCCCATGGTCGGACTGGTCGGCCTTCTGACCGAACGGTTGATATTTCGGCCGACGCGGGGGAACGTGCTCGCCGGCTTCATGGCGACAGCGGGCCTGGCGCTCATGCTCCAGGTTATGGTCGGGCAGATGTCGGGGCGTCGGGCTTATGCGTAAGATTTCGACGCCTATCAGGGACTACTCAGTTGACGGCGGCCTGAGCCTCGGTTACCAGCGGCTGCTCATCGTGCCGGTCATTATCGTGATCCTCGGCGGGCTTTACCTGTTTCTCACTCGCACGCGGCTCGGCAAGGCAATGAGGGCCTGTGCCCAGGACGCGGAAGTTGCGTCGCTCTACGGGATCAACATCAACTGGATCGCCGTACTGTCGATGGTTCTCGCGGGCGCCATGGCCGGGCTGCGCGGGCGCGATGATGGCGCCGATCGGCGGTGACCCGGTATGCGGTCACGATATTATCCTGGTCGCGTTCATTTGCGTAATTGTCGGCGGCATGGGTAGCGTAGCCGGGGCCGTCCTGGCCGGTTTTGTTCTGGGCTTCATCCACGTGTTCGCGACAACTTACGTCGACGGGGTCGTCGCCAAGATGCTCGGCGTGGCCCTGATGGCGCGTCATAGCCCGCTTCATCCGGCCGAAGGGCCTGCTCGGCCAGGTGAGGACCTGACCGTGTTCCGACTGATCTCCATCGGCGGCATCGCCCTCCTGCTGATCGGCCTGATCCTCGCGCCGCACGTGGTGGGCGGTATCATCTACGAGATCCTCGCGATCATGTCGATCCACATCGTGCTCGCGCAGGGCTATCGGCCTGGTCGCGGTCGCCGGGGACTGGTCGTCGGGCGTTACGTGCTGATGGGCTGCGGCGCCTACCGGCGCCGCGATGATGCGAAATTCGCCGGTTGGCCGTTCTGGCTCTCGATTCCGTTCGGCGCCGTGCCGCCGGAGTGGTCGGGGTGATCTTCGTATGGCCATTGCTGCGCACGCGGGCCTTCGGATTCTTTATCGGCTCGTATGCTCTCGGCGAGTTCATTCGCCTGATCTGGATTCGGTTCGACAATCCGTTCGGCGGATCGCGCGGCATCATTGGCATCCCCACCGAGCCCACGGCCGGCATTACCTGGGGCATGCAACTGCCTTACTACTACCCTGACACTGGGAATCAGCCTGATCGCGCTGGTGATGTCTGTGGCGACTTGCCCAGTCGCGCTACGGGGATGTTTTCGAGGCGATCCACGAGGACGAAGATCTTTGCGAATCCCTCGGCATCAGCGTACGGGTATACCGGACATGGGCGTTCGGGATATCCGCATTTTTTCGCGGGGTTGGCCGGCGCCATGCTGGCGCACAAACAGATGGCCATTGATCCGACGCTGTTCGACATCAATGCGATGGTCTGTCTGATCATCTGGGTGGTCGTGGGCGGCATCAAGACATTCGGTAGGTCCCATTATCGGTGTAGTTGTAATGACGCTCGTCTTCGAGATGACACGGTTCCTCGGGCCGTGGCGCCCATTGCTTGCCGGTGCGATCCTGATCGTGTTCCTTGTGCTTTTGCCAGGGGGACTCGAGGGCCTTTGCCGCATGGGCTGGGCATGGATCCGCGAGCACCTCGGCGGTGGCGCCAGCGACAGGCGCGACCGGGCCGCGACAGAAGCAGCAAGCGAATCGACGCGGTCGTAGAACGATGCTGCCTGTCAGTACATTACAGCAACGGGTCGCCGAGGGTAGAGAACCACGTCGTCGTTGCCCGAAGGCAATGGCGCGCGGCGCACCGCCCCGCGATGCGTGCAGCCTGGAGCATGGAAAGCCGTATGGCCCAACTTGAAGCTCATAACGTAAGCAAGTACTTCGGCGGTCTTGCCGCAGTCGATGGCCTTGATCTTGCCCGTGGAAAAGGGTGAGGTCCGCGGGCTTGTCGGCCCCAACGGCGCGGGCAAGACGACGCTGTTCTGATACCAGTCGGCGGAGTGTACGCGCCGACCGGTGGAAACATTGTTTTCGAGGGCGAAAATATTGGCGGAATCCCGCCCAACCGGATTGCGTATCGCGGTCTTGTGCGCACCTTTCAGCGCGACGCACTGTTCCATGAGTTCGACGTGCTGGACAACGTCATGATCGCCCGGCACCTCCATGTTCGGGAGGGCCCGCTCAGGAGCATCTTCGGTCGAGTCTCTCGGCAACGCCGTGAGCAGGCAGCGAAGGCGCGCGAGATCCTGGATTTCGCCGGCATACGTGATCTGGAAAAAGAGAACGCGCACAATCTCCCTCACGGTCAGCAGCGGGTCCTCGGCGTTGCGATGGCACTCGCCGCGAGCCCACGCTTTCTCATGCTGGATGAACCGGTCACTGGAATGAACCCTACTGAAACGGCGGAAATGACGGACCTGATTCGTCGAATGACTGCAACGCGTGGGATATCACCATCCTGCTGGTCGAGCACAACATGTCGACGGTGATGGGCCTTTGCGAACAGGGTGACGGTACTTGATTTTGGAAAGATGCTCACCGAGGGCGCGCCGTCGGAGATCATGAACGATGAGCGCGTAATCAGCGCGTACCTGGGTGCGGAAGACCTTGTTACTTAATATCAGCAATCTTACCGATTCATTATGGCAAGGTGCCGGCCATTCGCGGCCTGAACCTTGCGGTCCCGGAAGGCGAGGTTGTCGCGCTCATCGGCAATAATGGTGCCGGAAAGACGACCACGATGCGCGCGATTTCTGGCCTGAAGCATGCAACCGAAGGCGAAATCCACCTGGATGGCCAACGCATCGACCGTCTTCCTCCGGAAAAGGTAAATCGCCTCGGGGTCGCGCACATCCCGAGGGGCGCCGCGTCTGGCCCCAGCTGTCGGTGCTCGAGAACCTCGAAGTCGCTGCATTCCGGCAACGCGGGCCGCAGTGCCTTGCGGGCCGATCTGGAGAGGGTCTTCAACCACTTTCCGGTCCTTCAGGAGCGGAAGCACAGCATGGCCGGGAACCTCAGCGGCGGACAGCAACAGATGCTCGCGTTTGGGCGGGCACTTATGGCCCGCCCCGTATTATTCTCATGGATGAACCATCGCTCGGCCTTTCGCCCAAGATGTGCACGGAGGTTGCCAAAATCATCCAGCAGATCCACGCCGAGGGCCGCACCATCCTGCTGGTGGAGCAGAATGCGCGCCTCGCACTGTGCCTGGCCCAGGAAGGGTATGTCCTCGAAAGCGGATCACTCGTTCTGAAGGGGCCAGCCAAGGACCTTATACAAAACGATCAGGTCAGGCGAAGCTACCTGGGCGGCTAGTGTCCCTTAACGCAAGTTCGCCCGGACTGTGCATCGGAGTGTGTCCGGCGTTGCCATCCGGTGCTCAGGCGCCGGTACGCTCGCGCACCGACCGGAGCCAGCGACGGTAGATACGGTCGGTGACCTGCTGGTGCATGGCGGTAACGCGGGACTCACGGTCGCGCAGCACCTCGTCGGGTGACTGCACCGTGTCCGAGAGGGGGGCGATGTCGTAGCCGTACACGTCCACCCGGCGCTGCAAGCAGATCGGGCGTCACCTCGGTGTGGGCGACCGTGGCCACCATGTTGCCTCGGGCGAATGCGCTGGTTCGGACAGAACCCGCTCGAATACAGCGGTGTCGCACCCTCGGGCAGGTCGAACGCATCGTGATGCCAGACCAGGACCTCGAATGTGTCTTTGCTGTCCTCGCCCAGCCACTCGTCGGTGACCGACGAGTTTTCCCGGGTCATACGGTGCCAGCCGATCTCCTTCGCCGACATCGCGTAGACGCTCGCGCCCAGCGCCTTTGCGCACAGCTGGGATCCGAAACGGTGCCCGAGCACGGGCATGTCGCGCTCCGCGGCACGACGGATCAGTGCGAGCTCGTCATCGATCCAGCTATAGCCATCGTTGACGCTCATGGTTCCACCCATGAAGGCAAGCGCCGCGTACTCCTCGGGATCGGTGGGTACGGGATCCCCCTGATCGATGGTGCAAAGGCGATAGGGGAGGCCGCCGTCCTCGAGGAATTCGGCGAAATGCCCTGACTCGATGCAGTCCTCGTGACGGGCGATCAGTATGGGTTTCATGGGTTCTTCCTCCTTTGCGATGTGGGTCGCTCGCTCGACTCAGGACAGTCCCTCGATGTTGCCGTCCTCGCCCAGGCGGATATGCGCCGCGGCCGGAACCTTCGGCAGTCCCGGCATGGTCATGACGTCGCCGCAGACGATCACCAGGAATTCCGCACCCGCGGACAGACGGACTTCGCGGATCGTGACGGTATGCCCGCTCGGGGCGCCCTTCATGCCCGGATCGGTCGAGAACGACAGCGGGGTCTTGGCGATGCAGACGGGATAATGCCCGTAGCCCTGCTCCTCGAGCTGGCGAAGCTGATTGCGGATCTTGTCTTCGGCATTGATGTCCGCCGCGCCGTAGAGTTCGGTCGCCACGGTCTTGATCTTGTCCCACAGCGGCATCTCGTCCGGATACAGGACGTTGAACCGGCTCGGCTTCTCCTCGATCGTGCGCACGACGGTGTCGGCCAGTTCGCTCGCACCGGGGCCGCCGTTCGCCCAGTGATCGGAGAGCACCAGGTCGACCTCTTCCTCGGCGATACGCTCGCGCAGCGCCTCGATCTCCGCCTCGGTATCGGCCGAGAACTTGTTGACCGCGACCACCGGCGGCACGCCGAATTTCTTGACGTTGCGCACGTGGCGGATGACGTTCTCGGCGCCCTTGCGGAACGGCCTCGACGTTCTCCTTCTTCAGCTCTTCCTTGGCCACGCCGCCGTGCATCTTGACCGCCCGGATGGTGGCGACGATGACGCAGGCATCCGGCGTCAGCCCGGACTTGCGGCACTTGATGTCGAAGAACTTCTCGGCACCGAGATCGGCCCCGAAGCCCGCTTCGGTCACGACGTAGTCCGCCAGCTTGAGCGCCGTGCGCGTCGCGCTGACGCTGTTGCAGCCATGGGCGATATTGGCGAACGGCCCGCCGTGGACGAATGCCGGGGTACCCTTCGAGCGTCTGCACGAGGTTCGGCCCGAGCGCGTTCTTCAGCAGCACCGTCATCGCGCCCTCGGCCTGCAGATCGCGCGCGCGGATCGGCTCGCGCTGGCGGGTGTAGGCGACGACGATATTGCCGAGGCGCTCCTGCAGATCTTCGAGGTCATTGGCGAGACAGAAGATCGCCATGACCTCGGACGCGACCGTGATGTCGAAGCCGTCCTCGCGCGGGAAACCGTTGCCGACGCCACCCAGGCTGTTGGTGATGTTGCGCAGCGCGCGATCGTTCATGTCGAGCACGCGCTTCCAGGTGATGCGGCGGGCATCGATGCCGAGCTCGTTGCCCCAGTGGATGTGGTTGTCGATCATCGCCGACAGCAGGTTGTGCGCGGAGGTGATCGCGTGGAAATCGCCCGTGAAGTGGAGGTTGATCTCCTCCATCGGCACGACCTGGGCGAAACCGCCGCCGGCGGCGCCGCCCTTGACGCCGAAACACGGGCCGAGCGAGGGCTCGCGCAGGCAGATCGAGGCATTGCGGCCGGTGTGATTGAGGGCATCGCCGAGACCGACGCTGGTGGTCGTTTTGCCCTCACCCGCGGGCGTCGGCGTGATACCGGCCACGAGGATCAGCTTGCCGTTCGGCTTGTCCTTCAGGGTTTCCGCGTATTCCGGGTCCACCTTGGCCTTGACATGGCCGTACGGCAGCAGGCCATGGCCGGGAATCCCCAGCTTGTCGGAAATCTCGGTAATGTTACGGAGGGTCGCGCCGCGCGCGATCTCGATGTCGCTCTTCGGATTCTGGTGCTGATCGTTGCCCATCGGTCCGCTCCTGTTGTCAATCTCGTGTAATTCATGCGGCCCGTGCTAGTCCCGGGTCGTACACGTGGGCATCGTGCTGTCGCGTGCCAGGCGCCCGCGGCGCGGTTTCCACGGCGACCCGCGGCCGGGCCGCGCGGCGATGGGGTTCCTGGACAGGCTTCCTAGATGCCGAGGTATGCCTGCCGGACGTGCTCGTTCTCGTGCAGCTGCGAAGAGGGCGCGTCCATCACGACGCGCCCCGTCTCAAGCACGTACGCATACTCGGCGATCTGCAGCGCCAGCTCGGCGTTCTGCTCGACCAGCAGGACCGTCAGGCCCTGGCCGATCAGCTCGCGGACGACGCGTGCGATCTCCTGCACCAGGATCGGTGACAGTCCCATGGAGGGCTCGTCGAGCAGTAGCAGCTTCGGATTGCTCATGAGCGCACGGCCCATCGCGAGCATCTGCTGCTCACCGCCCGACAGGGTCTTCCCGGGCTGCGATCTGCGCTCCTGCAATCGCGGGAAATGCTCGAATACAAAGTCGAGCCGCTCACGAACAGCGTTCGTGTCCTTATGGTCCAGGAACGCGCCGGTCATCAGGTTCTCGAGCACGCTCATGTCCTTGAAGATCCTGCGGCCCTCGGGGACGTGCGCGATCCGGCGGGTGACGATCTCGTGGGCCGGCAGCCCGTTGATTGCCTCGTCGGCGAAGCTGATGCGTCCGTGCATGGTAGGCTCAAGCCCCGAGATCGCGCGCAGGATCGTGCTCTTGCCCGCGCCGTTGGCGCCGATCATCGCGACGGCGCCGGCGGCCTCTACCCCCATGCTGACGCCGGTGACCGCCACCACTTTGTTGTAGCGGACTTCGACGTCATCCAGCTGCAGCAGCATTTTCAGTACTCCCCAGATAGGCTTCGATGACGTTGGGATCGTTGCGGATCTCCTGCGGCGTCCCCTGTGCGAGCAAACTGCCAAAATTCATTACGGTCACGGTCTCGCAAAGGTTCATGATGGCGTGCATGTCGTGCTCGACGATCAGCACCGTAGTGCCCGCCGACTGGATTTTGCGGACATGATCCATCATGTTCTGCGTCTCCTGCGCGTTCATCCCGGTGAACGGCTCGTCGAGCAGCAGCAGGCGCGGTTCTGTAGCCATCGCGAGCGTGACGCCGAGGCGTCGCTGCAGACCATGGGGCAGGTTGGCCGCTTCCTCCTCGGCCCGCTCCGCGAGATCGTACGCGTGCAGCAACTCCCGGGTCCGCTCCCTGGCCGCCTTCTCGCGCGGCACGTTGAGACCGAGAATCGTCGCGAACAGGTTGCTGCGTGCGCTCAGATAGCAGGCGGAGAGCACGTTATCGAAGACGTTGAACTCGGGATACATGCTCCCCGACTGGAACGAGCGCGTGAGGCCGCGCTCCGCGATTTTCTCCGGCCGAAGCCCGGAAATGTCCTCCCCGTCGTAGAAGACCTGCCCGGCGGTCGGTGCATAGAACCCGCTGATGAGGTTGTAGGCCGTGCTCTTGCCGGCGCCGTTCGGGCCGATCAGGCCGTGGATTGTTTCTTCCTCGACGGCGAATGACAGATGATCGACCGCCGTCAGGCCGCCGAAGGTCTTCGTTAGTTCTTTTGTCTCGAGAATCGCCATTACTTTCTCCGTCTCGTGGCATTCGCCTTCGACCACGGCGCTATGTGGAGGATGGAGGCAAGCATACAGGTCAGACCGTATTGGCCCAAAGTGACCCATTCGGTCGGCACCTCCGGTTCGTTCGCGGTCAGTTCGCTGGAGCGAGCTGCAGTCCGTCCGCGCTCGGTGCGCGGGCAATCCACCCGGATTCCGGCGCGTGGCGCGGCAGACGCGGGCGGCAGGCCGACGCAGTCCCGCGAGTGGGAACGAGGCCGATGCGGGTGAACGCTGCATGGCCCTGCGGGTGATTGCCTGACGTCGCCGCAGCCGCAGTGCGTATGGGACGGACGGAGCAGGGCGCCATGAGGTACTGCCAATTGCATACCGCTGGTGTGCGTTGACACCCAATATCGACCAATCGATAATCGGTCACACCTCGCTCAGGAACTGCGAGGATCAGGATCCAGTTCCGGCGACGCCGGTTCGGGCGTCCGGTGCTTGCCGACAAGGCAACGGTATGCCGTTATCACAGACACAGTCAGACAACAGTGTTTCAGGAGGCTGATATGGCCAGTCGCGTAGCGATCATCGGAGCCGGCCCAAGCGGACTTTCACAGCTGCACGCGTTCGAGGAAGCCCGGAAGCAGGGTGCCGAGGTCCCGGAACTCCGTGTGTTCGAACGCCAGGCCAACTGGGGTGGTCTGTGGAACTGGCGCCTGGCAGACGGGGACCGACGAGTACGGTGAACCGGTGCACACCAGCATGTACCGGGCCCTCTGGTCGAACGGTCCGAAGGAGAACCTCGAGTACCCGGACTACACTTCGAGGACCACTTTGGCAGGGAGATCCCTTCCTTCCCGCCGCGCGCAGTGTTGTTCGACTACCTCCAGGGACGTGCCCGGAAGAACGACGTCAACCGCCACATCAAGTACCGCCACTCTGTGCGCTTCGTGAGGAGAGCGCCAACGACCGCTTCACCGTCACGGTCGAGGATCTCGGAACAAGAAAACCCGGGACGAGGAGTTTGACTACGTGATCGTCTGCACCGGTCACTTCTCCGTGCCGAAGATCCCGCATTACGACGGTTTCGAGAACTTCCCCGGCCGGATCCTGCACTCCCACGAGTTCCGCAACGCGACGGAATTCAAGGGCGAGAACCTGCTGGTGATGGGCAGCAGCTATTCGGCCGAGGACATCGCCCTGCAGTGCCACAAGTACGGCGCCAACCACGTGACGATCACGTATCGAACCGCGCCGATGGGTTTCAAGTGGCCGAGGGCGTCGAGGAGGTGCCGAAGCTCGATCACGTCGACGGCTCGACCTGTCACTTCACCGATGGCAGCACCCGCGACATCGACGCGATCATCCTTTGCACGGGGTATCAGCACCACTTTCCCTTCATGGAAGACAGGCTGCGTCTGGTCACGGATAACGTCCTCTATCCCGACAAGCTCTACAAGGGCGTGTTCTGGGAAGACAATCCCAATGTGATGTACATCGCGATGCAGGACCAGTACTACACGTTCACGCATTTCGACGTCGAGGCGTGGCTCGCCCGCGACCATGTCCTCGGCCGCTTCAAGCTCCCGTCGAAGAAGGAGATGCGCGCCGACATCGAGGAATGGATGAAGCGCGAAGGGCAGTGCGAGAACGCCTTTGATGAAATCGACTTCCAGGCGGATCACGTGCGTGACCTGATGGCGTTGACGGACTATCCCGACTTTGATGTCCAGAAGACCGTCGAGCAGTGGAAGGAATGGGAGCATGACAAGGACGAGCAGCATCGTGGGCTATCGGAACAAGTCCTTCGCTTCGCCGATCACCGATTCGCCGGCCCCTGCACGATGGCGACGCCATGGCTCCAGAAGATGGACGACTCGATGCAGAGCTTCATGACCGATATCGTGTCGCCGGAGCCGGCCAGTCCGCACTGAGCGGCTGCAGCGAGCCCCCGGGGGCGCGCAGCTCCAGGGCATGGTCGCACGCGCGAGCCACTGCGCACCGCCGGTCGTGCCGGACAACAGGAGGCTGAATGGAATATTCGGAAATCACCTCGGCGTCAGCGGCGCGGAACCTCCCACGCGTCCGGACGCCCGGGATACCGACGCTGCCGGCAGGGCTCGAACGCTACCGCGTCGTCGGTGGCGGCACCATGATGGTTCCCGTCGAGGGCGGGGATCGCATCACCATCATCGATGTCGAGGGACGCCAGACCGCCGAGGTGGTGGCGTTCAGCGGCGGACGTGTCCGACCCGAAATCCTCGGGGCGCGGGCGGGCGGCAGCGCGTCCGGGCTGGAGGCGTCGAGGCCTCGAACGGCCAGCGCGGCGAGCGTCTTCGGGCCCAGCCTGCCAGCGTCACGGCCTTGCGCTCGACGGGGCGCGTTCGATCGACGTTCTCGGCGGTGACAGCCGGGCCGGTGAGCAGGCCGAGTTCGAGGTTGCGCGGGACCAGCCGGCATCGTGGCGGTGGCCGCGCCGGGCGGCCCGATGTCGGTCGACCAGCAGGCGCCGCCGACCGACCTGACCGTGTTCGTGCGGCGCGCGAGCGCGGCTCGGTCCGGACCGTCAGTCACGAATTGCCGGAGCCGCTGAAGGATCCCCTCGACGAGGTCCGGGTGTCGAGTGCGACGGCGCGCGCGTATGAGGTCAAGGCGGGCGAGTGGATCCAGATCATCGACGTCGAGGGGCGCCAGTGCTCCGACTTCCAGGCGTTCTCGAAGGAGGCGCTGGATCGCGGCGTCGAGCGCTGCGTCGATGTCACGACGACCCGTGCGCTGATGGGGCAGCGCTACCCCGAGCCGGGCACGCTGGCAAAGTACTATGACGTCGATTCCCAGCCGCTCGTGGAGATGGTGCAGGACAGCTGCCAGCGCCACGACGCGTTCTCGCTGGCATGTAACCGGAAGTATTACGAGGATGTCGGCTACTTCGGGCATCCGAACTGTACCGACAACTTCAACGGCCAGCTCGCGGACTACGAGATCGCGCCCCGGCGTGGCTGGATGTCCATGAACTTCTTCTTCAACACGGACATCGACGATTCGGACCAGCTGGTCATGGACGAGCCCTGGTCACGGCCGGGCGACTATGTGCTGCTACGCGCGCTGACGGATCTGGTGTGCGTGTCGTCCGCCTGCCCGGACGACATCGATCCCGCCAACGGCTGGGTCCCGACCGACATCCATGTTCGTCGTTACGGAAAGGATCTCGACGCCCGGCGGGCCGTGGCGTTCCGGAAGCGTACCGATGCGGAGGCGGAAATGACGAAAGAAACCGGGTTCCATCCCCGCACGTCGGCTCTCACGCGGAATTTCGTCGAGTACCAGGGCTACTGGCTCGCGGGCAGCTACAACGATCACGGCGCGATCGCCGAGTACTGGGCCTGCCGCGAGAAGGCGGCGGCCATCGACCTTCCGGCCCTGCGCAAGTTCGAGGTGGTCGGGCCGGACGCGGAAGAGCTGCTGCAATACTGCCTGACGAAGAATGTCCGCAAACTGTCGATCGGCCAGGTCGCCTATACGGCGATGTGCTACGACACGGGGACGATGATCGACGAGGGCACGCTGTTCCGTCTCGGCCAGGACAACTTCCGCTGGATCTGCGGATCCGACTACGGCGGCGAACGCCTGCGCGAGCAGGCTGAGGCCCTCGGGCTGCACGTCTGGGTCAAGACGGCCACCGACCAGATCCACAACATCTCGGTCCAGGGCCCGAACAGTCGCGCGATCCTGAGCCAGATCGTCTGGGTGCCGCCAACGCAGCCGGAGGTCACCGAGCTCAAGTGGTTTCGGTTCGCGATCGGTCGCCTCTACACGCACGATGGCACGCCCGTCATCGTTTCGCGAACGGGGTTCACCGGTGAGCTCGGCTTCGAAATCTTCTGTCACCCGGACGATGCCGTGGAGGTCTGGGACGCCGTATGGTCCGCGGGCGAGGGCTATGGCCTCACGCCGATGGGCCTGGATGCGGCGGATATGCTGCGCATCGAGGCCGGACTGATCATGGCGGGGAACGAGTATGATGACCAGATCGATCCGTTCGAGGCGGGCATCGGGTTCACGGTCCCGCTCAAATCCAAGGAGGACGATTTCATCGGGCGCGATGCCTTGGTGAGCCGCAAGGAGAACCCGCAGCGCAAGCTCGTCGGCCTTGAACTCGAGGGCAACGAGGTAGCCGGTCATGGCGACGGCGTCCACGTCGGACGTGAACAGGTGGGCGTGGTCACGAGTGGCGCGCGCTCGCCGGTGCTGGGCAAGAACATCGCGCTGTGCAGGATGGCCGTGCAATACGCGGACAATGGCGCAGAGGTCGAGGTTGGCAAACTCGACGGTCACCAGAAGCGCCTCCCGGCGACGGTGGTGTCGTTCCCCTTCTATGACCCCGATAAGGAACGGGTCCGTGCCTAGCCGGGGTGTTGCCGTGTCCGCACCGCGCGGGCGAGCGGCCGCGGCGCGGCGCGCGCCGCGAGTCGAATGCCGGATCCGTGCACATCACTTGCACGGGCGTGTGTAGCCGAAGGCGCGTGGACGCGGTGATCGCTGCGCGTCATCACTGGAGGGCCGGGAGCGTCGGGCTCCCGGCCGTGACTGCTTCCCATGACTGGGAAGGGGGGATCATGTCTGAACAGGGTAACAACACAAACTTTGGTCGACGCCGGTTCCTGAAGGGAACTGCCGCCGCGGCGGCTGCTGCCGCCACCATGCGGCCCGGGTATGTAGCCGGTGCCGAAAAGACGGTCAAGATCGGATTCAACGCCCCACTGACCGGGGCCGTTTCGGCCTGGGGACTCCCCGGATTCTACGGTTGCCAGGTCTGGGCCGACCGCGTGAACAAGGCGGGCGGCATGAAGATCGGCAACACGAACTACATGGTGGAGTTCGTCCGGTTCGACAACGAGTACTCTCCGGCCAAGGCCCGCACCGGGGTCGCGTAAGCTGATCGAGGAGGACAACGTCAAGTTCATCATGATGCTGGGTGGCGACACCTGGGGCGGTGTCCAGCAGGTACACAATCGTGCCGGGATGCTGTCCTCGACGCTCCTGCCAAGTGACCTGTCGCCGGACACGCCCTACCTCCTCGCGCCGTGCGAGACGCATCCGGTTTACAACGTCACCGGTGCGGACTGGATGGCAGCCCAGAATCCGGACCTCAAGCGTGCCGTGATGGCCGCCCAGGACGACAATCTCGGCAAACCCTCGGTCGCGACCTTCAGCGCGGCGTTCGAGGCCCGTGGGATCGACATGGTGAAGGAGCCGTTGTTCTATGATCCGGGCACGACGGATTTCGCCCCGATCGTGAGTTCTCTCCTGGCGGCCGACCCCGACGTTTTCTGTCTCGACACCGCTTATAAACCGGCGGTGCACGCCCTCACCAAGGAGCTCCAGAGCCAGGGCTATGAGGGCCAGCTCATCTCCTGTACCTGCGACGGCTACTCGGAACTCGTCGAGAAGGTCGGCAAGGACTACATGGACGGCTTCATCTTCCAGTTCCCGGACTTCGACGATCCGATGCTGGAGCAGCAGCAGGTGAACTTCGAGCGCCCGATCGAGTTCTTCGAGGAGTACCAGAAGCGCTGGCCCGGCGAGTGGACGGCCGTTTCCTGGGAGTACCCGGCCATTATGGACCTGGTGGAAGGCTTCGGCCGAAAAGGCCGGCAGCATCGAGCCGATGGACGTGCTTGAGGCGATGAAGGCGGATCCGAAGTCGCCGCACGTCTCCGGCGACGCCGAGTGGTGGGGCGAGCCGCTGTGGGGCATCGATAATGCCCTTGTCGGCCCGTGGCTGCCGTTGTCCAGGTCAACGGCGGGGGGCAAGGCGCGCATCCGGCTGGGGTTCTCTTCCCGAACATCCGGGACTGGCTGGATGAGCACCAGGATCTTCTGGTCAAGCACTTCCGGAGAAGCAGGGCCTGCTGTCGGGCTGAAGCCTGATATAGCTGACTGGCGGGCGCCGCCGCGGCCTCCTGCGCCCGGCGGCGCCTTTCTTGCCACGGGACAGGTTCCAGGAGAGTTCGCCCGATGGATCTGCTGCTGCAAACGGTGGTCAACTGCAACCTACGCGTCTTCGTTCTACGCGCTGGTGGCTGTCGGCCTCGTCCTGATCTTCGGCGTGCTGGGCATCATCAATTTCGCGCATGGCGAACTGTACATGATGGGGGCCTATTGCGTCCTGTACTTCTACATGATGCAGGACCTGCCGTACTTCGTTGCGCTGGCTCTCGCAGCGGTCCTGCTGGCCATATTCGGCCTCATCATAGAACGATTACTTTTCCGCCGCATGCTGGACAATCCGCTCGGTGGATTGATCATCTCGCTCGGCCTGCTGCTCGTGCTCCAGGCAACGGCCGCGATGTTCTTCGGCGTCCGGATGGAATTCATCACGGAACCGCTCCCGGGCTCGCTCAGGCTGTTCGGCGAGAGCGGACCCACGGTTGGCATCCAGCGGCTGTTCCTGATCGGCACGGCGGTCGTGCTTCTGACCGGACTCTGGGCGTTCCTGCATCGAACGCGCTGGGGCTGGGCGCTGCGCGCGTGCTCGCAGGATCCGGAGGCGGCCGCGTTGCAGGGCATATCACTCGCGAAGGTGTCGCGCATGTCCGTGTGCATCGGCGCCGCGCTCGCCGCCATCGCGGGCGGGCTCTCCGCGCCGCTGGTCTCGCCGAGCCCGTACATGGGGCATTCGGTGATCGTGGCGGCGTTCATCGTCACGATCGTCGGCGGACTCGGTAGCGTCCAGGGCGCCCTGGTTGCCGCGGTCCTCTACGGTTTCATCGATACGTTCGTCACCACTTATATGGGCGGGACGGTGGCCGACATTGTCGGCCTTGTCCTGATGCTCATCGTACTCACCATCAAACCAACCGGCTTGTTCGGTTACGAACAGGCATGAGCGCGGAAGCCGCGACGAGTACGACCACGCCATCCGCCCGCCGCTGGCTGCCGGTGGCTGTCGCCGGCCTGGTACTGGCCGCCATCCTGATCGCGGTCCCGCACGGGTTGACGTTCTCGCAGCAGGAGATCCTGTTCTTCCTGGTCCTGAATGTCCTGATGGTCGTCAGCTACAGACTGGTGACGCTCACCGGTGAATGGTCGCTGATCCACGTGGTGATGCAGGGCGTGGGTGCCTACGCCGCGGCGCTGTTCGCCAGGAGCTGGGCGTGCCGGTGCCGCTGAGCATCCCGCTGGCCGCGGGCGTGGCGGCCGTGATCGCCTGGATCCTGAGCTTCCCGCTCTTTCGCCTGAAGGCGTTTTCGTTCCTGATCGGGTCGTTTGCGGCGGGCGAGGCCATTCGCTTGTGCTGGCGGTACTTCGACACCCCTTCGGGCCCAGGGCATCAGCCTGATCCCGGCGTTTCCGGACATCGGGCCGATCAGCTTTTTCAGTGCCGTCAACTACTACTATCTGTGTCTGGCGGTCGTCGTGCCGTCACTGGTCATCCTCTACCGGATCGAGAGGTCCCGGATCGGACTGATATTCCACTCGATTGACTGGCACGACAACCTGGCCGCGGCGGCAACGGGGGTTCCGGTCGGCCGGTACCGGACGATGGCTTTCATGGTGGCATCGTTTTTCGCCGGGCTGTCGGGCGCGCTGCTGGCGCACTATATCGGGACGGTTGTCCCGTCCCAGTTCAGCGTGGACACGATGCTGTTCATCGTGATCTGGGTCATCGTCGGCGGTACCAGAACCTTCTACGGACCGATAATCGGCGCCGTGCTTCTGACGGTGATCCAGGAAGGTGTCCTGCGGAGTATCGGTCTGGACGCGGCGCGCCCGCTGTTCGATGGGGCCCTCCTGATCCTGACGATGCTGGTCCTGCCGGGTGGGCTCGAGAGCCTGGAGAAATGGCCGCGGCGGTGGATCGCCTCCTGGCGACGCTCAAGCGGCCCGCGGACGCCGGCTGATGGCCGGTGCCCGGTGAGGGCGGGGCAGTCGGGCCGCCCCGCAACCGGCGGGTCCGGCAGGGGGCGCATGTTGCAGGACCTGGGAGGGCCGTGACAACGGGGTCGATCACATCGCTCTGGCGCTATCCCGTCAAGTCGCTGATGGGTCAGGAGCTTCAACAGGCCGATTTGACGGTCGCCGGCGTCGTGGGTGACCGGGTGCTGTCGCGGTTCATCGGTCGCGAGGTGCGTCTGGAGCGGTTTGCGCCGGAGGGGCCGAGCCTTGAGGAATACTTGCCGGATATCCGCGAACTGCCCGAGCGCGGTGTTCTGAACGACGAAGCCATGGCGTCCGGAACCTTCTTCGATGTCGCGGTCATCCATCTCCTGACAACCGCAACGCTTGAACGTCTCCAGCCTTCGTACCGCAGGGCATCATGGACGTCCGACGGTTCCGGCCGAATATCGTGATCGAACCGGCCCCTGGGCGAGACCGGGTTCGTCGAGAACAACTGGGTGGGACATCCGGTCATGATCGGCATGACGGCGCGCCTGGCGGTGACGCAACCGTGTCCGCGCTGCGTCATGACCACACTGCCGCAGAGCGGGTTACCCCGTGACACCGGCGTCCTGCGGGCCACCGCCCGGCACAACGATGTGAACGTCGGCGTCTATGCGTCCGTCACGGTTGGCGGGGCCATCGAGCGCGCGGACGACGTGGGCATCGGTGAGGCCCGTGCCGGGGAAACGCCGTCTTGCGCTCCGTGCGACCGGTGCCGACGCCGCAGGCACAGCGGGCCCGCGTCATCAATAGGTGGCCGCCGAATGATTATTTTCGTTTCGGGTCCCGACGAGATCGTCGCGCGCGACTGCAAGATGGCGGTTCATCGCTTCGACCGCCGCGGCAGTGTCGCGGCCGGCGATGCCGAGATAGATCAGGCGGTGATGCGCGTTGTACTCCGCGATTTTTTCGGCGTCCAGGATCTTCTCCTTCACCTCGCTCCACTGGCTGTGGCTCCGGACATCGTTGATCTGCTGATAGAGCCAAACGATCAACGGGTTCTGCGAGCAATCGGCGAGGGTGAGGTGGAACGCCTCGTCCGTCTCGGTGAAGGTCGCGGGATCGCCCGCGGCCTCCACCAACTCGAGGCTTTCGCGGACACGCGCGAGATCCCGGGGGAGGCATTCATGACCGCCAGCCGCACCATGTGCGGCTCGATGGCGTAACGCACCTCGATCAATTGAGCGGACTCGTCGCTTCGGCGATATCGCTCGCACTCCGAGGCCCGGTGAGTTCACGAACGCACCGCTACCGATGCGGCGGGTTACCATGCCGAGGCGTTCCAGTTCCTCGGCGTGGCGAGCCGTTCCGCGCGATGTGCCGAAGCGCTCGGCGAGCTCGCGCTCCGCTGGCAGACGATCCCCGTGGCCGTAATGCTTCTGAGCGATCGCCGCGCGCAGACTGGCTACCATCTCGTTGGCACCGTAGCGTCGGCGAGCGAGCCCGGTTTCCCCGCCGGCGTCCTGGCGATTGGCGTTAGAATCGGCGCGCTTGTGGGGCGCGAGATGTCCCGGTCACGTCGCGGCTTCACTTTAACCCAATACACTTGAGCCAATAATATACCAATTCATCCGGCTGTGCACAATGTGGGTGCAGGCCTTGGTCGGCGGGCGGGGCGGAACCGAGGCCCCGTGCCGCGGCTGGTACGACCCGGTCGCCCGGTAGCGGAGTCTGATGGGGGATTCCTGGCGATTGTGCATTGACACCGGAAAACCGACTGGGATAGCGTTGGGTCGCTAGAGGTTCAAACAGACACCCGTTTGGTCCTTTAATGGCGTAAATCGGTTGCCAATTGCGGCTGCCCGCCATGCTGGTCGATCAGGTTGCGTCACGAGACACGCCGGAGCGAGAGGCTGCGCCGCAGTTGCCCATCGTCGTGTCATTGCTGCCCACAACCAGGCTCGGGAGAGAGAAGAATATGACCGACCTCGACAATTTCCTGAACCAACCCGGAAGGGACGAAAAGGTCAAGGAAGTTCGAAAGAAGATCGACGAACTGGGTATCCAGTACATCTATTACCAGTTCGTATCGGTCACGGGCCGGATCGTCGGCAAGGGTGCGCCCTCGGACCACTGGGAGAGGCTGTCCAGCAACGGCTTCCAGCTGGTGTACGGTTCGACGGCCAACCTGTTTATCGACCGCTTCGACAACTATATCGGGTATGGTCCCGAGGCCTGGGAACTGGTAGGTCTGGCCGAACCCGAGACCTTCGTTCAACTGCCCTGGACAAGCGGGTGGCCCGAGTGTTCTGCACCTGCTTCCGCGGTCGCGAGCATGAGGAGAACCCGGGGGCCTTCCTGACCTCCGACTGCCGCGGCAACCTGCGGCGCCTGCATCAGCAGTTCCAGGACGAACACGGCATGCAGCTCCGGGTCGGGACCGAGCCCGAGATGATGTGGCTCAAAAAGGACGAGAACGGGCGACCTGCCGGTGGTGTCAGCCAGCCCTACTGCTATCACATCGAGCAGTTCGAACAGCTTCGTCCGATCCAGTTGCGCGTTACCGATTACGCCCGCGCAATGGGGCTGGACATCATCCAGGGCGACCACGAGGACGCACCGGGTCAGCTCGAGCAGAACTTTATGTTCGATGAACGTCTGCCGAAATGCCGATCGGCTGACCACGTTCCGCCAGATCTGTGCTCAGGTCGGCCGCGAATTCGACGTTATCCCCTGCTTCATGTCGAAGCCGTTCATGAACGTATCGGCGTCCGCCTGCCACACGAACATCTCGCTGTGGAAGGGGGGCGAGACCCATTTGAAGACCTTCAACATGGATCCGCTGCCTGGCATGGAGGCGCCGTACACGCACGCCGAAGGCGGCGAGAACCTGTTCATGCCGGACACCGACAATCCGCGCATGCCCGGCAAGGTTGGCCTGCAGGCGATGGGCGGGATCATGGAGCACTTGCCCGGCATCACGGTGCTCGGCGCCTCGACGGTGAACTCCTATCGACGGCTGCTCGAGCCGGGCTTCTGGGCGCCGCTCTATGTCAACTGGGGCTACCAGAATCGCACTACCTCGGTGCGCAACTCGGCCCCGGGGCGCTTCGAGTACAAGGCCGTCGACTCGATGCACAATCCCTACCTGTTGGGTGCAGGCCTGCTCGCGGCGGTGGACGATGGCCTCAAGCGCGATCTCGACCCGGGCCCGCCGGAACAGCGCAACATCTACGACCACATGGATGAACTGGCGAACGTGCGCCAGCTGCCCATGAACCTGGGCAAGGCGCTGGAGGCGTTCGAGGCCGACGAGGTGGCCAAGTCCGCGCTGCCGGACGAGATGTACAAGGTCTTCATGCATTACAAGAACGACGAGTGGGATAGGTTCATGTCCACCGTGACCGAGTGGGACATGGAGCAGTATCTCGATTGCCTGCCGTAAGGTGAGGAGACTCTACAGTGTGTGGAATCGCAGGATTAATTCACAAAACGGGCGGTGCCGGTAACGTCGGCAGCGAGCTGACCGCGATGCTTCAGTCCCTGAAGCATCGCGGTCCGGACTCCACCGGGTTCGCGCTGTACGGCGGTCCGGACCAGAAGCATTATGTCGCGCGGGTGAAGTTCGCCGAGCAGGACGACATGGATCGGCACGGCATCCGCGATCTGATCGCCCAGCGCAAGGCTGCTGCCGATAAGACGCTCGAGGAGTTCGGCGCCAGGATCGAAACGGCCGAGGCCGCAACGCCCTACGCGTACCGGTATCTGATCAGCTACGAAGGCCAGCTGCGGGACCTGGCCGACGAGCTCGAGGCCACCGAAGGCACCGAGATTCTCTCGATCGGTCACGCGCTCGAGCTCATCAAGGACCTGGGCGTGGCCAACGTCGTCTCCCAGCAATATGGGCTCGACAAGTTCCAGGGCACGCATGCCCTGGGCCATACCCGTATGGCGACCGAGTCCGACGTCGACATCAGTTCCGCGCATCCTTATTGGGCGTATCCGTACGCCGATATCTCGGTGGTTCACAACGGCCAGTTGACCAACTACTGGACCAAGCGGCGCCTTCTCGAGCGCACCGGGCATCGCTTCATGTCTTCGTGCGACTCGGAACTGATTGCCGTGTACGTAGCGGAGCGTCTGTCGCAGGGCGATACCCTCGAGGAGGCGATGGATCGGTCCATCTACGAGCTCGACGGCGTGTTCACCTACGTTATCGGCACGTCGGATGCGCTCGGCATGGCCAAGGACCGGATGGCGGCGAAGCCGATGGTGCTCTGCGAGACGGACGATTTCGTCGCGATGGGTTCCGAAGAGATCGCGATCCGGAGCCTGATTCGCGAGGAAGTCGATACTTACGATCCCTATGAAGGCGAGGTCCGGGTATGGCGAACGTAGACACAGAGCAGCGCTCTCATGAGATGGGGCTGCACGAAGAGCAGCTCGCGGGGCGCACGCAGAAGGTTTTCTTCGACGTTGAAGACGCGGACCATGGCCGGTTTACGTATCCAGAATCGTGTGACGTAGATTTCGACAAGAAGACCGAATTCGACGCCGCCGATATCGAGCCGTCCGAGGTCAACGAGAAGATCCGGGAGTTGATGTCGCAGGGTTACGGGACGATCACGGTCTACAATCCCTGGGCCCGCCACTCGCTCGGCGTCGGCTTTCTCAACCGCCTCAATCTGCGCTTCGAAGGGAGCCTCGGTTATTACGGTGCCGGGGCCATCGACGGTCCGAATGTCCACATTACCGGCCGTGTCGGCTGGTCGTGTGCCGAGAACATGATGGCGGGTACCGTCGTCGTCGAGAAGAACGCGGGGTCGGCGCTGGGTGCCGGCATCCGCGGCGGCGATCTCGTAGTCAAGGGGGACGTCGGTGCGCGAACAGGCATCAACCAGAAGGGCGGCACGATCATCATGGGTGGCCGAGCCGGGGCGTTTACCGCTTTCATGATGCAGCGCGGTCGGCAGATCATCCTCGGGGACGCGGGTGATAACCTCGGCGACTCGATGTACGACGGCACGATATTCGTCGCCGGCAACATCAAGGGCCTGGGTGTCGACGCTGTCCCCGGCGAGATGACCGATCTGGATGTGCAGTGGCTCAATCGGAAGCTGTCCCAGTATGGACTTGAAGCGCCGAACGGCGCCGAGAAAATGCAGAAGATCGTGTCCGGCAAGCAACTCTGGAACTACGACAATCTCGAGCCCACGGAGAAGAAGCTCATCCTGTGAGTCCGGGCGTGGCCCGATTCGAGCCGAAATCCAGTCGATTGAAGGGTAGACGCAGACATGGCATCAGACGAAGAGCAGGCCAGGAAGGGGAAGAAGCGCGTTTCGCGCAATACGGATATCCTGGGTCAGAACTTCATGTTCCCGCCGAGGGTCGCGGACGATATCCACGTGAAGTCGCAGCTCGGGCGGTACCGCATGCGCGGCATGGCGATCATGAAGCCGATCCCGGACTGGGACGACCTGACATTCCTGCCGGGCACGCTGACCCGGTTCGTGATCGAGGGCTATCGAGAGCGCTGCGATACGGACAGCGTGATCGGCCCGATGCGAGGCGGCCGCTGAACTCGACATCCCGGTGTACATCACGGGCATGAGCTTCGGCGCGCTGTCATACGAGGCGAAGACCGCGCTGGCGCGTGGTGCGACGATGGCGGGCAGTGCCACGTGCTCCGGCGAGGGCGGCATGATCCCCGACGAACGTCGTTATTCGTCGAAGTGGCTGTACCAGTGCATCCAGTCGCGCTACGGCTATAACCCGCATCATGCACGCCTCGCCGATGCCATCGAGGTATTCATCGGGCAGGGCCACAAGGTGGGTCTCGGCGGCCACCTCATGGGGCAGAAGGTGAGCGATCAGGTCGCGGAGATGCGCAATCTGCCGGCGGGTATCGACCAGCGGTCGCCGGCACGGCATCCGGACTGGTTGGGCCCGGACGATCTGGCATTGAAGGTCAACGAGCTGCGTGAGCAGACCGGTGGCGAGGTGCCGATCCAGCTCAAACTCGGCGCGGCTCGCGTCTACGACGACGTGCGCATGGCGGCGAAGACCGGACCCGACAGCATTTACATCGATGGCATGGAGGGTTCGACCGGCGCCGGGCCGCATATTGCGGCCGAGGAGACCGGCGTTCCGGGCATCGCGGCCATCCGCCAGGCGCGCAAGGCGATCGACGACGTCGGCAAGAACGGCGAGATCTCGCTGGTCTACGCAGGTGGAATCCGCAACGGTGGTGACGTGGCCAAGGCGCTGGCCCATGGGCGCGGATGTCGTCGTCCATCGGCACCGCGGCCATGATGGCGCTCAACTGCAACAAGGACATCCCGGAGGCGGATTTCCCGAACGAGATCGGGGTTCAGGCGGGCGAGTGCTACCACTGCCACACGGGGCGCTGCCCGGTCGGTGTCGCCACCCAGGATCCGAAGCTGCGTGCGCGGCTGGACCCGGACCAGGCCGCCGAGCGTGTGTACAACTTCCTGCACACGCTGGCCATGGAGTGCCAGATGCTGGCGCGTGCCTGCGGCAAGACGAACGTGCACTCGCTTGAGCCCGAGGATCTGGCGGCTCTGACGAGCGAGGCCTCGGCGATCGCCGAGGTGCCGCTGGCCGGCTCCCGCTACACGGTGGGCCACCCGGAGATGAACCGCTTCTGATAACGGCGGCCGCGGGCCAGTCCGGCACCTGTGCCGGACTGCCCGAATCCTTGGAAAGAGTTTCGAACGGAGCGACCATGGCACAACCCAAGCATGAGCATGACCAAGAGTGGCTGGATTCGCGGACGAAGGAGATCGGCCAGTCGATCGGGTACCGCTACGATGTCAATCTGCTGCCCGACTACGAGCGCCTGACGCCGTTTCTCAAGGAGTACATCGAGATTATGGGGTGGCCCGACCTCAACTGGCTCGAGGACGTTCACATGGGGTTCGAGGAAGGAGCGCCGGCCGTGTTCGATCGCAATATCAACGGCTGGGTCCGCGTACCGGAGAACATGGAACTGCCGGATGATCCGCAGGACCGTGACATGCTGGCGCGGGAACTGCTGATCAAGTTCCAGATGGCCCCGAATCATCCGCTGGTCGAGCTGAAGAAGGCCTACGCCAAGTTCTGAGGCGGTCTGCCGCACGGCACCGGGAGGGGGTTGCGCGCGAACGGAGGCTCGCGCAACCGCTGTCCGGGCGCCAGCCTGGTTCCCGTTCCAGCCGGATCTGCCGTCGGGCGCGTTCCTCGTCGCTCGACCTGCTCGTCGCAGTGCAAGCGCGTATACCCTCCCGTGTGCGTCCGCGCCCCGGCGACTTCCCAATAACGCTGTACGTCGTGCCGGCGCCGTGCCGCCTCCGGGCGCGCCCTCAGTGACCGCGGGTGGGTGCCGGGGCCGAGGCCCGGTTGGCCGCGGTGCTGGCCCGGTCGGTGACGGCCCGCAGCGCTTCCCGCAGTTGCTCGATGTTTGACGCGATGGCATCGGGGGGCGCGCTCGGCCGAGCGGGATGCACCGGCGTCGTCGTCGTATTCCTTCAGGATCCGCTGCGCGGCGTCGATGAGTTCGACGATCCGCGTCTCCTGCTCGATGAAATCGGCCAGCTCGCCGGTGCTCATGTCGCCGTCGGCGGTCGGGATCGACCCGCGCGAGTTGACGATCGCGGCGGCTGCCCGCAGCGCTCCGGGTGAGTGGGTGCTCAAGACGCTTCCTCCCTGTTGCCTGCATTGCCCGGGGTTCGATTGACCGATGTTGCTGTCCGCATTGCGCGTGTGCAGCTTGCCCTGTGTAACCGGGGTGTCATGAATCGACGCCGACCGGGATGGGAAGGGTCCGGCCTCCAGTATTCCGGCCCGATCAGCAGCCCCCCAGGTTCACGTGGTCGGCGCCTTTGTGGGGATAGATTTCGACCACACCGGCTTCCATCGGCACGGACCGGATATCGGATTCGATCACCCAGCGCCGACCGTCGTGAAAGAGGTAGACACTGTGTCCACTTGCGCGTGCGTGCTCCTGTGCGCGCCGGAGCTCTGTCGCCGGAGCAGCGGGGCCGTGCGGAGAATGCGTCATGGTCGTCCTTCCACGATATTCCGCGTGAACGAGGTGAGCCTCGGCATCCCGGCAACTCGTTTGGACGATGGTCGCGGCATGCCCGAGGTCTGTCAACTCGGTGTTAGCCCAAAGTAGAAATGTCCCCTGCAGGACAGGGTCTCGACCGGTTTCGGCGATGGTTTTCGGGTGTTTCGGTGTGGCGGTCCGACGCCATGGGTGATCGGCGGGCTGCGTCGTGGCCCCCGATCAGTCCCGGTTCTCGGCGCTCATGGCGTCGCGGTGCACCGCATCCCGAGGGCCTGTGGGTCCTTCAGGAACCATTCGTCGTGCTCGTACCTCCGGCGCTCGTTCATGCCTTGCCAGACGTGCCAGCCGATCCGCATGGCGACGGACACGATGAATCAGAACACTTCACTGCTGACCTCGGGATAGATCGGGGCGAAGTCGGCCGAGTCCAGCCCATACCACTTTTCAACGAGTCCAGTGGAACTGGTTTTCGCCTCCAATGATTGAGTTGCCGCCGGGACTCCCGTATCCGATGACCGTATCCGCAAGAAATCGACAGTCGGAACACAGATCTTACCGGACTCGAACTGAAATACGATGGCATGAATGCAGGATTGATCCATGGCAATGCCAGGGCGAGGCGGTGACCCGTGAGCTGGACAGGCTGGTGGACCGGTGCGATGAACGATTCGGGATACCAGGCGGTTTGCGTTCAAGAGGCTGCGTGCGCTGTGGCCTCGATCGTGGCTACGAGACCGAGGACGCCGTTGGAGCGTGTGCTGGTTTGCCGTGAACGCGCCGGGTTCCGGGATGCGGCCGGCAACGAGGGCACGGATATCCCTGGCGCCGGCCTGGGGGCACGTTCTATACTGCCGGCTGCGAGTCGCACACGAGACCGATCGATGAGGCGATTGACAAGGAACCAGTCCTCGTTTGGCACCGGGGCAGGCGCGTGAAGCAATAGGTTGAATCGCGTAAAGCGGTCGGTCCGATCATGCACATTGCCCTGCTGCGGGCTCGGTGTGCGGCGAGCGGATGAAAAGGTCCATGCGCGTAGGCATGCTGCAATGCGACTCGGTGGCCGCCGATCTTCGGGTCGAATTCGGCGATTATCCCGAGATGCTGCGCCGGCTGTTTGCAAACCGAGCAAAGGATCTCTCGTTTGGGTTTATCGACTTACTGCAGGTCGATTCCCCGACTCCGTGAATGAGTGCGACGCCTGGCTGTTCAGCGGCAGTACGTGGAGCGTCTACGATCGCGAAAGCTGGATCCTCCGGGGGCGCGAGTTCGTGTGTGCATTGCACGAGGCGCGTCGACCAACCGTCGGCGTGTGCTTCGGTCACCAGTTGGTAGCGCGGGCACTGGGCGGAGAGGTCGAAAAGGCGTCGATCGGCCTCGGGGTGGGCGTTCACACCACGCGTATACTGGAGCGACGCCCGTGGATGGTTCCGCCCCGTGAGCGCCTGGCCCTCCTGGTAAGCCACCAGGACCAGGTTACGCGGTTACCGGAGGAAGCCGTTCTGCTCGCCTCGCATGGCGTTTGCCCGTGCGACATGTACCAGGTCGGCGAGCACATCCTCGGTCTCCAGCCGCACCCGGAGTTCTCGAAGGGCTATTCGCGCGCGACGATGGAGCGCTGGCGTTTCCTGATCGGGGAAGAGGGTTTTCGGGTGGGAGTAGACTCGCTCGCGAAGCCTATCGACGCGGATGTGGTGGGCCACTGGATTCTCGGGTTCCTCGGGCGCGCGCTCACTCGAAGCGGCTGCTAGGCCTTTTTAACCACTTCCCGCGATCGTCGCACTGCGGCAGACAGGCCCTGGCGTACTGGTTGGCTCCGCCACGCGATTTACCGATGCGCCTCTCGGACTACGTCTGCTCGCCCTCCAGTCCGGGCATCTCTCCGTGCTCGTCGTACTTCGGCAGTGCGTCGTCGATCGTGTAATAGTCGCCGGCGTGGCGGGCGAAAATGTGCTGAACCAGCCGCAGGCCGGTCGGCTCGTCGAGCGTACCGGCTGCCACGGTCGTTCGGCCCGTTCCCGACCGTTGGAAGAAAAGTGTCGAACCGCAACGCGAGCAGAAACCGCGGCGTACCTCTGCCGACGACTGGTACCAGGTCAGGCTCTCGTCCTCCTCGGACAATAGGTTCTCGGTGTGGACCTGGGTGCCGGCGAAGAAGTGCCCGGTGAGGCGGCGGCACATCTTGCAGTGGCAAGCCACGACAGGCCGCAAGGGGCCTTGCAGGACGTACCGCACGGAGCCGCAGAGACAGCCGCCGGTCAATCGAGTCGCCATATCGTGTCGGGTGCTCCCATTGGTCGCGTGTGCTGGCGAGGCCGCCCGGGGCGCTCAGAGAGGCGCGTGGCTGGCTGGAAGTTGGCCCGCCATCCGCAACGCTTGCCCCGCCTCCCGCTGTAATCGCCACAGCACGCAATGACGGCGGTTTCGAGGCGTCCATCCCCGGGGGCAGTCGCCAAGGAGGCGCGCCGGTCTGGTACAGGATCGGGCACTGCACCTCCGGGCGATAACCTGCGCAAGCGGACCGCCCCGCGGACCGTCTCGGCGACCGGCTCTTGATCGCGACAGCAGTCAACAGCAGCCAACGGTTCCTAGTCCAGCATACGCTGAACGGCGGGTCAATCAGGCATGCGCTCCATGTACGCGCGCTCGGGATAGTTCCCGCTCCAGCCCTGCGTCCGCGAACCGGTCCAGTAAGCGCATGGAAATCGCAGCGGCACCGGCCCGGGCAGCCGGGTGGTGCCCACCCGCCCTGCCGGGTGCAGGGCGGCAACGCCCGGCTGGCTATCGACGCCGATCCCCCGGTGGAGACGACGGCCCATTCTTGAGTTAAGACGACATCCGGATTTACGAACCGCTCCGGGGCGAGAATCGGGCACTCGAGGAGGCCGTTGACGCGGCCGACCCGGTCACTGCGGTGGGATCCATCACTTTTCAATAGGAAAATAATATTCATGAAGGTAAACTCGCGCCTCATGTAGGCTTGCCGCCACGACCCGAGGAGGCAGCGCGCGATGTGCGGAATTGTCGGCCTGTATCTGAAAAATCCCGAACTGGAATCGCGGCTTGGGGAGCTGTTCTGTCCGATGCTTGCGGAGATGACGGACCGCGGCCCGGACAGCGCCGGTATCGCGGTCTACCGTGATGACGGGCAGTACGCGAGCAAGATGACCGTCTACAGCGGTGACCCGGATTTCGACTGGGATTCTCTCGCCGCCGGGGCGGGCCGCGATCTCGGTACGCCGGTTGCGGTCGAGCGCGTGTCGACCCACGCGATCCTGCGCTCCGACGCCTCGACGCGCGATCTGCGCGCGTGGTTGCTGGACAACGATCCCGACGTACGGGTCATGAGCGCGGGCAGCGCGCTCGAGATCTACAAGGAGGTCGGGCTGCCCGTCGATGTGATGGAGCAGTTCGGCATCGAGGCCATGAACGGCACGCACGCGATCGGCCACACCCGCATGGCCACCGAGAGCGCGGTTACGACCGAAGGGGCGCACCCGTTCAATACCGGTGACGACCTGTGCCTCGTGCACAACGGTTCGCTCTCCAATCACCACCGTCTGCGCGCATGGCTCAAGCGCCATGCCGGCATGACTTTCCAGACCGAGAACGACAGCGAGGTCGCCGCCGCCTATCTCACCTGGCGGCTGCGCGAAGGCGATTCGCTGTCGCAGGCGCTGGAGGCCGGCCTCAAGGATCTGGACGGCTTCTACACCTTCGCGGTGGGTACGCGCGATGGGTTCTCCGTCGTCCGCGATCCGATCGCCTGCAAGCACGCGATCATGGCGGAGACCGATGACTGGGTCGCGATCGCGACCGAATACCGCGCCCTCGCGCGACTGCCGGGCGTCAAGGAGGCGCGGGTATGGGAGCCGAAGCCGGCCACCGTCTACAGCTGGGGGAGGGCATGACCATGCATACGCTCGACCTGGACCGGATGGCGGTGCGCGACGTCAATCAGCGACTCCACGAGGACGCCGCGGGCACCGATTCCGACCGACAGTACGAGATCCTCAACCCGATGGGACGCCACGCGATCGCCGTCGGCCTCGATTACCCGTTCGATGTCACCGTACGCGGGCATGCCGGCTACTACTGCGGCTCCATGAACAAGGAAGCCAGCGTGACGATCGAGGGCAACGCCGGTGTCGGCGTGGCCGAAAACATCATGTCGGGTACCGTGCACGTCACCGGTTACGCCAGCCAGTCGGCGGCGGCGACCGGCCATGGGGGGCTCGTCGTCATCGACGGCGATGCCAGCGCCCGCTGCGGTATCTCCATGAAGGGCGTGGACATCGTCGTCGGCGGCTCCGTCGGCCATATGTCCGCATTCATGGCGCAGTCCGGTCACATGGTGGTCTGCGGTGACGCCGGTGAGTCTTTCGGCGATTCGATCTACGAGGCGCAGCTGTTCGTCCGGGGCAGCGTCGAGAGTCTGGGCGCCGACTGCGTCGAAAAGGAGATGCGTCCCGAGCATCTGGAAATCGTGCGTGGACTGCTGGAGAAGGCCGGTATCGAAGCGGACCCGTCCGAGTTCCGGCGTTACGGCTCCGCGCGTCAGCTCTACAACTTCAAGATCGGCAACATTGGCTATTACTGAGGGGGAAATCCCGATGGACGAACGAAAGGTACGCGAATCCGCCACCTTCCCCCCGCATGTCATCGCCGAGATCCAGCGGGCCGCGTCGGAAGGGCTCTATTACATCCGCGGCTCCGGCGCCAAGCGCCCGGTGCCGACGTTCGACGATCTGGTCTTTCTCGGCGCATCGATTTCGCGCTACCCGCTCGAGGGTTATCGCGAGAAATGCGATACCAACGTCACGATCGGTACGCGATTCGCGAAAAAACCGATCGAACTGAAGATCCCGATCACGATCGCCGGCATGAGCTTCGGTGCCCTCGGCGCCAACGCCAAACAGGCACTCGGTCACGGTGCCAGCGCCATGGGCACGAGTACCACCACCGGCGATGGCGGCATGACCGAGGAGGAGCGGGAGTCGTCGAGCATCCTCGTGTACCAGTACCTGCCATCGCGCTACGGCATGGAGCCGGACCAGCTGCGCAAGGCGGACGCGATCGAGGTGGTCGCCGGGCAGGGCGCGAAGCCGGGTGGCGGCGGCATGCTGCTGGGCCAGAAGATCACCGATCGGGTCGCGCAGATGCGCACGCTGCCCAAGGGCATCGACCAGCGCTCCGCCTGCCGGCATCCGGACTGGACCGGTCCGGACGATCTCGAGATCAAGATCCAGGAGCTGCGCGAGATCACCGACTGGGAGAAGCCGATCTACATCAAGGTCGGTGCGACCCGCACGAAGTTCGACACCATGCTCGCGGTCAAGGCGGGCGCCGACGCCATCGTCGTCGACGGTATGCAGGGCGGTACCGCCGCCACGCAGACCTGCTTCATCGAGGATGTGGGCATCCCGACGCTGCCGGCCGTGCGCCAGGCGGTCGAGGCCCTGCAGGAACTCGATATGCACCGGGAGGTGCAGCTGATCGTCTCCGGCGGCATCCGTACCGGTGGCGACGTGGCCAAGGCGCTGGCGCTCGGTGCCGATGCGGTGTCGATCGGCATGGCCTCGCTGATGGCGCTCAACTGCAACGCGCCGATCTACGAGGAGGATTATCACGCGCTCGGCACCCGCCCCGGTTCCTGCCATCACTGCCATACCGGCAAGTGTCCGGTCGGCATCACCACGCAGGATCCGGAACTGGAAAAGCGCCTCGATCCCGAACTCGGCGCGCAGCGGGTTCGCAATTATCTCGCCACCCTGACGCTCGAATGTCAGACGCTGGCCCGCGCATGCGGCAAATCGCATGTCCACAACCTCGAACCGGAAGACATGGTGGCACTGACCATGGAAGCGGCCGCGATGGCCCGCGTTCCACTGGCCGGTACCGACTGGATTCCCGGCTGGACGTGATCCCGCCGGTAACGACCGAACAACGCCACCCGGGAGGCATAATGACAAGCAGGCTCGAAGCATTCGCGAAAGAACGGAACATCAAGTATTTCCTGTTCAATTTCACCGACCTGCGCGGCGCACAGCGCTCGAAGCTCGTACCGGCCGCGGCCGTCGCCGACATGGAGCAGGACGGGGCCGGGTTCGCCGGGTTCGCGACCTGGCTCGATCTGAGTCCGGCCAACCCGGATATGTTCGCGGTGCCGGATCCCGATACCGTCACCCAGCTCCCGTGGAAGCCGGAGGTCGCATGGGTCGCCGGCGACCTGTGGATGGACGGCGAACCGATCGAGCAGGCGCCACGTCGGGTCCTCAAACGGATGATCCTCGCCGCTCAGGCCGAGGGATTCCATCCGAAATCGGGCGTCGAAGCGGAGTTCCATCTGATCAGTCAGGATGGCGGCGAGATCCAGGATCCGCTCGATACGGCCGAGAAGCCGTGTTACGACCAGTCCGCCGTGATGCGCCAGTACGATGTCATCTCCGAGATCTGCGATGCGATGCTCGAACTCGGGTGGCAGCCGTACCAGAACGATCACGAGGACTCGAACGGCCAGTTCGAGATGAACTGGGCATTCGACGACTGTCTCGTGACCGCCGACCGCCACGTGTTCTTCAAGTTCATGGTGCGCTCGATCGCCGAGAAGTACGGCATGCGTGCGACCTTCATGCCGAAACCGTTCATGCATCTGACCGGTAACGGTTGCCACGTGCATCTCTCGCTCTGGGACGAGTATGGCAAGACGAACATGCTCGACGACCATAACGATGAGCTTGGCCTGTCCGCCAAGGCCTATCACTTCATGGGGGGCGTACTGCATCACGCGCCGGCGATCTGCGCGATCACCAATCCCACCGTGAACAGTTACAAGCGCATCAACGCGCCGGTCACGGCGTCCGGCGCCACATGGTCGCCGAATTCGATTACGTGGGCGGGCAACAACCGCACGCACATGATCCGGGTCCCGGATTCCGGCCGGTTCGAATTCCGCCAGGCCGACGGGGCCGCCAACCCCTATCTGCTGCAGGCCGTGAAGCTGGCCGCGGGCCTCGAGGGGATCGCCAATCAGCGCGAGCCCGGCAAGCGTCTGGATATCGATATGTATTCCGAGGGCCACAAGGCCCGTGGCGCACGCCGGTTGCCGCTGTACCTGATCGACGCCATCCGCGCATTCGAGCGCGACAAGGCACTGCGCGCGGCATTGGGCGAGGATTTCAGCAAGGCCTACATCAAGCTGAAGCTGCAGGAGTGGGACGACTACTCGCGCCAGCTTACGGAGTGGGAGCGGCAGCAGACGCTGGATTGCTGAATCGGCCTTTTACGCTGACTGACACGGCAGTAATTTGCCCCGCATTCCGCGGGGCATTTTTTTGCATCGCACTGCACCGGGGAAGGCGGCCTCACGCAGAGCCGCTGAGATCGCAGAGAAAGGGAAAAGACGGAAGGTTTCCCGTGATCGAGTGGCAAAGGGACTGCAGGGTGAGCGAGATCAACGCGTGACAGCCGAATGCCGTGATCAACTGCCCGACGGTTCGCGGGTGAAGATTGCCCGAACCCCGCCGGCGAGATAGACGGAGCCGGTAGCAAGCACGAGGGTCCGTCCCGGATCGTCCGCACAGGCGTGGGCGACCGCGTCCTCAAGGTCTTCGATGACCTCGATGGGGAGTGTGTCGTGGTGCGCGCGCACCTGGTCCGCCAATGTCCTTGCCGGCAATGAATACGTCGGATCGGCACGGGTTACGGTAACCGCGGAAGCCACTGCCAGCAGCGGCGTCAGGACCGCGTCGAGATCCTTCCCCGCCGAGCACGAGAGGAGCAGGTGCAGACGCGGCGCGCGCAGGTCCGCGATGGCGGCCGCCAGCGCCGCGGCCGAGGCCCCGGTGTGGGCCCCGTCGACGATGACCCATGGCCGCTCGCAAACGGTCTCCATCCGGCCGGGCAGGGCGGTCCCGTTCAGTACGTCGGCTGCACGCCGCAGGGCCTCGATCGGGGCGGGGGCGAGCGCGTGGATCGCGGCCAGCGCCAGCACGGCATTCCCGGCCATATGGGTGCCCGGGGCCGCGAGCGCGGTCTGCACATGCCAGCCCGGTCCGGAGGCGGTTACGCCACCGGGGCCATGATGCCAATGCACGATGTCGTCGATGCCGGGGCCGGATGCTGCGTCGTCCTGCTCGACGCGCAGAAAGGCGGTTCCGGCCGCCTCCGCCCGTTCCGCCAGGATGCTGTCCAGTTCCGGCGCGAGTCGCGGCGCGATCAGGGGAGCGCCGGGTTTGACGATGCCCGCCTTCTCGCGCGCGATGTCGGTCAGCCGGGGGCCGAGGCGGTCCACGTGTTCCAGTTCGATGCCGGTGATGATCGTCGCTGCCGGTTCGACGATGTTGGTGGCATCGGCGCGGCCACCGACCCCGCATTCGATCACGCACCAGTCGACGCGTTCGGCGGCGGCCAGCCAGAGTCCGGCCACGGTCAGCGCCTCGAAGAAGCCCGGCGTGACGCCGCATCGCTCGCTGGCATCGCGGACCGCCGCCAGCGCGGCGAGCGCGCGTTCCGGTGGCGCCTCCGCGCCATCGAGCCGCAGGCGCTCGGTCCAGCGTTCGAGGTGCGGCGAGGTGAAGGTGAAGGTCCGCAGGCCGAGGGCGCCGAGCAAGCGTTCCGTGTAGAGGGCGGTGGAACCCTTGCCCTTGGAGCCGGCGATGTGGATGACGCGCAGGCCCCGATGGGGGTTGTCCAGTTCGGACAACAGCGCGCGTACGGCGGCAAGCGGATCCGCGCCGCGCTCCGAATGCGCCGTGGCGGCGCGGGGCAGGGTGGCGAGCCAGGCCCAGCCGGCGGCGATCGCGTCGCCGCCGATCGGGCCGTTTGCGAGCGCGGCGTTCAGCCTGCGGGGACCTCGACGCCCCGCTGCAGACAGGTCGCCTCGACGGTATTGTTCAGCAGGCAGGCGATGGTCATCGGCCCGACACCGCCGGGTACCGGCGTGATCGCACCGGCGACTTTCTCGGCGGACTCGAAATGGACGTCGCCGACCAGCCGGGTCTTGCCCTCGTCGGTCGGGATCCGGTTGATGCCGACGTCGATCACGGTCGCGCCTTCCTTGAGCCAGTCGCCCTGGATCATCTCCTTGCGCCCGACGGCGGCCACCACGATATCGGCGCGCTTCACCTCGGCCGGCAGATCGTGCGTGCGCGAGTGCGCGATCTCCACGGTGCAGTTCTCGCGCAGCAGCAGCGCGGCCATCGGCTTGCCGACGATGTTGGAGCGCCCGACGATCACGGCGTGCTTGCCGGACAGGTCGCCCAGCTTGTCTTTCAGCAGCAGCGAGCATCCGAGCGGCGTGCACGGCACCAGGCCCGGCAGGCCGGTCCAGAGACGCCCGACGTTGACCGTGTGGAAGCCGTCGACGTCCTTGTCCGGGTCGATCGCGGCCAGCACCTTTTCATCGTTGATGTGGTCCGGCAGCGGCAGCTGGACGAGGATCCCGTTGACGCGATCGTCGCGGTTCAGTTCATCGACGAGGTCGAGCAGTTCCTGCTCGGAAATGGATTCGTCGCGCTTGTATTCGAAGGATTCCATGCCCGCTTCGCGGGTCTGTTTGCCCTTGTTGCGGACATAGACCTCGCTGGCGGGGTTCTCGCCCACCAGGACCACCGCGAGGCCCGGCGTGATGCCGTGGCGTTCGCCGAGTGTCGCCACCTGGCGACCCACGCGCTCGCGCAGACCGGCCGCGAAGGCCTTGCCGTCGATGATTTCCGCCATGCGTCATTTCTCCCTGCATACTTTGGATGGAGCCGCGTTCGCGTCTCCGCGGACTGATCCGGACAGGGTATCGAACCGGCAGTCCGACGCTTGCCCGCTCGCGACGGTCATGTTGTCCGCCACGACGATTCCGGCCATGGTCGCGTTCGGTGCGCGTGTTCCCGGCGGAAATCGGCGCAGTGTAACAACGGCGGATGCAAGCGGGCATGGCCCACCCGGCCTTTTTGCAGGCCTGTGGAGCGTGCGTGGCGTTGCGCCGCGGGCGCGGGCGCACTACCGTGCGCGAGTCGTTATCTCCACAGGAGCCCGGAAATGGAACGCGGCAGCCACGCCCACACGCACGATCCCCGTAATGAAACCGTCGGCATCTACGTCAATGGCCGCATCGTCCCGCGCCCGGAGGCGACGGTCTCCGTGTTCGATTCCGGTTTCCTGCTGGGGGACGGTGTCTGGGAGGGAATCCGTCTGCACAACGGCCACCTGGTCCACATAGAAGCGCATATGGATCGCCTCTATGAGGGTGCGAAGGCGATCGATCTGGATATCGGCCTGACCCGGCAGGAGATGATCGAGGCGATCGAGTCCACCTGTCGGGCGAACGACATGGATACGGGCGTGCATATCCGGCTCGTCGTATCGCGCGGTGAGAAGTCGACGCCGTATCAGAGCCCCGCGGCGAATATCGGCGGGGCGACGGTCGTGATCATCCCCGAGTGGAAACAGCCCGATCCCGCCGTGCTGGAACGCGGCATGACCCTGTTCACGGTCCATGTGCACCGGGGCGCGCCCGATGTCCAGGACCCGATGTGGAACTCGCTGTCGAAACTCAACTGCATCACCGCCTGCATCCAGGCGAACAAGGCCGGCGCCGACGAGGCGCTGATGCTGGACCCGCACGGCTTTGTCGCGACCTGCAATTCCACCCATTTCTTCATCGTGCGCGGTGACGAGATCTGGACCTCGAGCGGCCGCTACTGCATCCACGGCATTACCCGCGCGACCGTGATCGAGCAGGCGCGGGCGAACGGCTACACGGTCCGCGAAAAAGACTTCTCGCTCACCGAGGTGTACGGCGCCGACGAGGCCTTCGTGACCGGGACGTTCGCCGGGCTGATGCCGGTCGGTTCCGTCGATGGCCGGACGCTGGGAGACGGCGGGCGCGGCCGCGTGACGAAGCATCTGCAGGAGGTGTATGCCGACTGGCTGGAACGCCGCTATCGCAAAGAGGCGCAGTCATGAGCGAACCGGTGCGCATTGCCATGTGGTCGGGGCCGCGGAATATCTCCACGGCCATGCTGCGTTCGTTCGGCAACCGGCCCGACGCGTTCGTGACCGATGAACCGCTGTACGCGTACTACCTGCAGGCAAGCGGTTCGCCGCACCCCATGCGGGACGAGGTGATCGCCTCGCAGTCGACGGACTGGCGCGAGGTGACCGACTGGCTGACGGGGCCCGTGCCTGGCGGCAAGGCCGTCTGGTACCAGAAACACATGACCCATCATCTGCTCGATGAGGTCGGGCGCGAGTGGCTCGATGGTGTGCAGAACTGTTTTCTGCTGCGCGATCCGCGTGCGGTCCTCGCCTCCTATGCGAAGAAGCGCGAGGAGCGGGTCCGGGTCGAGGATGTCGGCATGGTCCAGCAGGCGGCGATTTTCGACGAAGTGGTCGAGCGCAACGACGGTGCGATACCGCCCGTCATCGATGCGGCGGAGATCCTCGGCGACCCGGCCGCCGCCCTCGGCCTGCTATGCGAGCGTGTCGGTATCCCGTTCGATGAGCGCATGCTGTCCTGGCCTCCCGGAAGGCGCGAGACGGATGGTGTCTGGGCGCGCCACTGGTACGAGGCCGTCGAGGCCTCGACCGGTTTCCAGCCATACCGGCCGCCGCCGGAGCGCCTGCCGGAGGATCTGGAGGCGATCGCGCAGGAGTGTCAGCCGGCGTACGAGCGCTTGCGGCGCCATGCGCTGATACCGCGGTGAGCGTGGCCCGCGCCCGCTCGACCGCGTGAAGCCAGGATCCGGACCGCGGGATCACGGTGTATCGTAATCCGGGACCTCGACGCGTTGGTTTCCTCGTCAACCGCCGATCTCGATCGGATACCGGCGTAGGGGGCCATCGAGGCCGTAGGTTGGGTTGACGAAGGAAACCCAACGCGACAACGCCCGATATCCGGCAATGCGCCCTGATTCGTCGCCACCGACGATCCGCCGCCGGTTGAACACGCTCCGCGGCTGACAATTCGGCTAAGGTGCCGGTTCGTTCAGCAGTTCCTCCAGATCGAGCGGATCCGTCCCCATCGCCAGGTGGCCATCGGCATCGACCGGCCATTCGGCCGGCGCGCGGTCGCGGTAGAGCTCGACGCCGTTCTGGTCCGGATCGCGCAGGTACAGCGCCTCGCTGACGCCGTGGTCGGCGGCGCCGTCCAGCGGGATCCCGGCCGCGATCACGCGGCGCAGCGCATCCGCCAGAGCGGGGCGGTCGGCGTAGCGGATCGCCGTGTGGAACAGGCCGGTGCTGCCCGGGGGCGGCGCTGGCCCGCCCAGGCTTTCCCAGGTGTTGAGCCCGATATGGTGGTGATAGTCGCCGGCGGCGATGAACGCGGCGCTGTTGCCCCAGCGCTGGCGGATCCCGAAGCCGAGCACGCCGCAGTAGAAATCGAGGGCGCGTTCCAGGTCGGCGACTTTCAGGTGGACATGACCGATATCCGTATCCGGCGCGATCGGCCGGTCGAGGTCAACGGGCTGTCCCCGCACCGTGGTACGGCGTTCGCGGTGAGCGCTGGACATGACGACTCCGAGAGATGGACCACCGCCATCATGCCACGACGCGGCCGATCCCGAGCGGCGACGGGACGCTGTCGTCAGTCCAGTTCCCGGACGCCCAGTGGGCCGCCGTCGAATTCCTGCATCGCATCGAGCAGCGCGTCCCAGAACCAGATCGCCGAGGCGCTGTCGGCCAGCAGGTGAAAGCCGGGCGTCGTCCCGGCGATATCCCGACAGACGATGGTGTTCAGGCGTGCGACCGAGGTCTGCGCGATCGCGCCCCGCGGGAATCGGGACTCGCGCAGATCGACCCCGCACAGCTTCGCCATGCACTCGACGGCCGCGACCCCGCGCAGCAGGAACCAGGCATGGCTGTCGCGTCGCGGCATGTGCCATGCGCCATCCCCGGGGATCGATTGTTCCAGCGCGCGCACGGTTTCCCCATCTCCTCTGGGAGCGGGCAGTACGAACGCCTCGCGATTGCCGAGACGCATGACCAGCCCGCCGGATTCCGTATGGGCCGCCTGGTTGTTTTCCGCCGGTACCGGCCAGCCCTGCTCGGCCAGCCATTCCAGCGCCCGCGGCCCCTTGATGCCGGCGCGGGGCAGGGGCGAGAGATCGACCAGACCGAGCGCGGGCGCATCGTGCGGGTAGCGCGCGGCCACGGCGGCGTCGACGACCTCGTCGAACTCCGCACCCGCTTCGACCAGGCGCGGGTAGATGAAACTGCGGCGATTGAAGTGTTCCGGTGTGACGGCCATGGCCGCTCCCTCACAGATTCTGGCGTTCGTTGTCGGGGTCGTAGAACGGGGCCGTGCAGACCTCGGCCTCGATCAGTGTGCCGCCGTTGCCCTTGATGGTGAACGGCGTGCCCGGTTCGGTACGTTCAGGATCGACGAATGCCAGCCCGATCGGACGGCCAAGCGCCGGCGAATACGCGATCGAGGTCACGCGCCCCGTGATGCGGTCGCCGTCGATCACCAGGTGGCATTCCTCGGGCAGCGGATCGGTGTCCGCCGGCAGCCGGAAGCCGACCAGGCGCCGGGTCAGTGTCTGCGATTCGCGCGCCTTGAGCGCGGGGAAGCCGACGAAGAACGGCTTTTTCCGCTGCACGGCCCAGCCCATCGCCGCCTCTTCCGGGTGGGTCAGGTTATCGGTGTCCTGACCGACGATGATGTGCCCCTTCTCGAGCCGCAGTACGCGCTGGGCCTCGACGCCGAACGGCCGGATGCCGTACTCGCGGCCGGCCTCGATCAGGCGGTCCCAGAGGGCCTCGGCGCAGCCGGCGGGGCAGTGGACCTCATAACCGAGCTCGCCGACGAAACCGACCCGCAGCACGCGGACCGGAATATCGGCGAGATGGCCGCTGCGGGCCTCGATATACGGGAAGGCCTCGGCCGAGAAGTCGATGTCGCTGTCGAGCTTCTCGATCACGGCGCGCGCGTTCGGTCCGGCGATGTTGATGCCGGCCCAGGCGGCGGTGACATTGGCGATATCCACGTCCAGGCGCCACTGGGCGTTCCACCAGAGCATCCGGCGATAGACGCTGTCGACCCCGCCGGTGGTCGCCGTCACGTAGAAATGGTCGTCGGCCCAGCGCGCGGCGACACCGTCGTCGACGATGGAACCGGTGTCGTCCGTCATCAGCAGATAGCGCGAGCGGTTCACCGGCTGCTTGCGGTAGGCGAAGGTGTACATCCGGTTCATGAACTCGACCGCGTCCGGCCCGCGGATTTCGAGGCCGCCGAGTGTGGTCACGTCGATCATGCCGACGTTCCCGCGCACGGCCTGGACCTCCTCGCGCACGGCGGCCTGCCCGTCGCGGCCGTAATACGCGGGCCGCATCCACGCCCCGGCCACCATCATGGTGGCACCGGCATCGACATGGCGCTGATGCATCGGCGTGTAGCGGATCGGATCGAAGCCGCGGCCGGCGAGATGACCGAAGCGTTCGGGGATCGCCGGCGGCCGGTTGGTCGATGCGCGCGCGCCCTCGACCGATTCGCCCAACTGATCCGCCGTGATCCGCACCGCGTTCACCGCGGCGGTGCGGCCCTGACTCGGTCCCATGCCGACCGTGGAGAAGCGCTTGACCAGTTCGATCGAGTCGAAACCCTCGCGCACGGCGTTACGCAGGTCCGCGATCGTCAGATCCTCGTCGAAATCGACGAACTCCTTGCCCTTCGGGTGCGCGAAAATCGGCCACGGATCGTTCGCCGGGCCATCGCGTTCCGTGGGCACGGGCAGTGCGGCAGGCGCACCCGCGGCGGCTGCGCGGCCCGCTGCCTCGCCCTCCGCGCGGGCCCCCGGGAGCGAGCAGGGGCCCGCCACGGAACCGGCGACGTGCATGCCGGGAGGCAGTTCGCGGACGGTGAGGCCATGCGTCTCGTCGCTGTAGCTGACATCGCCGCCGGCGTGGGCGATGAGCGAGATCGCCGGGGTCGCGCCGACATCGACCGTGACCAGATCGCATTCGATGTCGGTGCCCGGTGCACCGGCGCGCTCCGCCTGACTCCGGCGGGTGATGCGCAGGCCGGCCACGTGCTGATCGCGCTCGACCGCATGGACGATGCCGCTGTCGGGGTGGACCGCTATGCCGCGTTCGCGGACGGCGTCGGCGCGCGGGTCCGCGGCGGGGCGTTGCCGCAGGTCGACCACGGCCGCGACCTCGACGCCGGCATCGGCCAGGTCGAGGGCGACGCCATACCCGTCGCCGTTCGCGGTCACGCAGACGGCGCGTTGCCCCGGTTTCACGCCGTACAGGCGCATCAGCCGTTGCACCCCGGAGCCGGTCGTGATGCCGGGCAGGTCGTTGTAGTGGAACACCGCCGGCTGTCCGATCGAACCGGTCGCCACGATCACGCGTCCGGCGCGCAGTTTCGTCATCCGGTTGCCGTGGACCAGCGCGAGCAGGTTATCGCCGAAGCGGCCGGTGCACTGGGTATCGCGATAGACGCGGATGTTTTCGTGGTGCTCCGCGCGCTCGACCAGCTCCGCGCGCAGGGCCGGGCCGGCCTCGCCGTCCGCATCGAAGCGGTGGTAGTTGAGGCCGCCGCCGAGGATCGGTTCGCGCTCGATCAGTACGGTATCCGCGCCCGAGTCCGCCGCGGCCAGGGCCGCCGACAGGCCGGCCGCGCCGGAACCGACCACGGCGACATCGCAGAATGCGTACTGCTTGTCGCGATAGCAGTGGGCGGTGTTCGTGTTGACGCTGCCGAGCCCGGCGGCACGCCGGATGAACTTTTCCCAGTAATCCCAGATGCCGCGCGGCCGGTAAAACGCCCGGTAGTAGAAACCGACGAAGAAGAAACGCGAGAATTTCTCCATGAAACGCGCGCGGTCGCGCCTGAGGCTGCCGCTGTAATGCTGGCCCCTGGACGTTCAGTCCATCCGTGGCCGCGACATGCTCGGCCGGGCAGTTCGGTTCCTCCGGCAACTGCACGAGGCAATTGGCGTCATCGCCGACCAGCGTGAAGGGGCCGCGCGGGCGGTGGTATTTGAACGATCGGCCCTGCAGCCAGGTGCCGCGGCCGAGCAGCGCGGAGCTGACGGTGTCGCCGGCGTAGCCGCCGACGCGCTCGCCTTCGAACGTAAATGTGACCGGCTGCTCGCGATCGAGCAGCAGGCCCCACGGAGCCGGCAGGCGTTCATTCATTGCGACGCACCCTCACTGCTGAAATCGACCCGCTCCCGGAAGATCTCTTCCGGCGGGTATGTGCGCAGCACGACGTCGCGCACGTTGTCGCGCTCCGCGATGAACCAGTAACTCGACGGCGAATGGAACCACCACTCGCGCACGACACCGGCGGTGTTGTCCTCCATGAACACCCAGTCGGCCCAGGCCTTCGGATCGGCGTCATGCGCCGGTGTCGGCGTCACTTCACCGCCGTAGACGAACTCGCCGACATTCCGCCAGCCGTTCAATGGACAATGCATCAGTTTCATCGGGATGCTCCCGTTTCAATGCCCGACCGAAGCCGCGCCGCGTTCGCCGACCTGGTCGAAGGTATCGAAGCGCTCGTAGCGGAAGGGCTTGAGGATGTCCGGTGCGGTGCCTTTGGCGACCGTCTCGGCCATGCGGTAGCCGCAGACCGGCGTGGCCTTGAAGCCCCAGGTGCCCCAGCCGGCATCGATGTAGTAATTGGTCAGCGGCGTCTCGCCCATGACCGGCGAGAAGTCGGGCGTCATGTCCGTCATGCCGCCCCACTGGCGGTTCAGGCGCACCTCGCCGAGGAACGGGAACAGTTCCATGACGTGCGCCATCAGGCTTTCCTTGAAGTCGAGCGTGGAGCGGGTCATGTAGCCCGGCACCGGATCGCTCGATCCGCCCATCACCAGCTCGCCGCGGCCGGTCTGCCAGATGTAGGTGTGCAGCGTGCCGGAGACGATGATCGGATCGAGGAACGGCATCATCGGGATCGACACGCAGGCCTGCAGCGGCACGGTGTGGATCGGCAGGCGCAGGCCGGCCATCGCGCCGACCTGGCTCGAGGCCCCGGCGACCGCCTGCAGGACACGCCCGCAGCGGATGCGGCCGCGGTTGGTCTCGACCTCGGTAACGCGGTCGCCCTCGGTGCGGAATCCGGTCACCTCGGTGTGCTGGTGGATCTCGACGCCGCGCTTCGCCGCGCCGTGGGCGTAGCCCCAGGCGACGGCGTCGTGGCGCGCGGTCGAACCGGGCGGATGGTAGAGCGCGCCCAGAATCGGCCAGCGCGCCTCTTCGGAGAGATTGAGCTGCGGGCACAGGCGCCGGATGTCCTCGGGGTCGATCAGTTCCGAATCGACGCCCATGTGTTTGTTGACCTCGGCCCGCCAGCGCATCGTGCGCAGGGTCGAATCCGCGTGCGCCAGCGTCAGGTGGCCGCGATGCGAGAACTGGATGTTGAAGTCGAACTCGTTCGACAGGCCTTCCCACAGCTTCATTGATTCATCGTAGAAGCGCACGCCCTCGGGGGTCAGGTAGTTCGAGCGCACGATGGCCGTGTTGCGCGCGGTATTACCGCCGGCGAGATAGCCCTTGTCGAGCACGGCGATGTCGGTGATGCCGTGTTCCTTCGCGAGATAATAGGCCGCCGCAAGCCCGTGGCCGCCGGCGCCGATGATCACGACGTCGTAACTGGACTTGAGCTCGGGCCGCGGCGGCAGCACCGGCTGGGGCTTGTATTTGCGGCGCAGACCCTGTTTCAGCAGGCCAAGTGCCATGACGTACTCCTCGAAATCGGCGAACTCGCGGCGAACGCGAGTCCCCATGGTGCCCGACTGGCGCCGCGACGCCAGTCAGCGTGTCTTATGACTCCATAAACCCCGTTGCCCGTCGTCCGCGGCTCCGGGGTCACCGTACCGTCACCACTCCGGTCGTCTCAGCTCCACGGGAACGGGCTGTGCGAGGTCGGGTGAAGCTCGCCTTTGGCGTAGCGGCCGAAGCGGAACGGCTGCAGCAGGCGGCTGTCGTCGCCCATGATCTCGCGGGCGACGAGCGCGCCGACGCCGATCATTTTGTAGCCGTGGTTCGAATCGGCGATGAAGTAGCAGTTCTGCCGGAAGACGTCGAAGACCGGGAAGTTGTCCGGCGTGAAACAGCCGATGCCGCCGGACGGCTCGCGCTTGTACTGGCCGAGCGTGCCCGAGAACCGCTGCTGACAGAATGCCAGCGCCGAGACCCACATGTGGGCGAATTCGGGTCCCATGACGAAATCCGGTGACTCGGTGCCGTAGGGATCGACCTGGACCCGGTCAGGCTCCTGGTCGATCTTCACCGGCGCGGCGCCGCCCTGGACGCCGCCGAAGTTGAAGTCGGGCTTGTAGTAGATCCCCCACATCTGATCCGTGATCAGCGATCCGTCCTCGTCGGAGTACAGCGGCTGGTCACTGTCGACGTGGATGACCGGCGGCATCTCGCCGGCATTGGTCTTGAGGGTCTCCGGATCGACGCCGAGCGTGCCCTCCTGGAGACTCCAGTACGTCCACATGCGCACGTTTTCGTGATCCTGGCCGTCCTTGCCGTGGATCGTGATGTGCGAGGGCAGTTCGAGCATGTCCCAGAAATGCTTGATCCAGGGACCGGTACCGACCACGACATAATCCGTTTCGATCGTACCTTTGTCCGTCTCCACTGCCGTCACCGAATCGTTGTCGGTGCGGAAGCCGGTCACGCGGACGCCGGTGATGATGCGCACGCCCTCGGCCTCGGCCTTGCCGGCGAGGCCGTACATCGAGGCGGTGTTGTTGGCGTAACCGCCTTTCTTTTCGTGCAGTACGGAGGTCGTGCCCGGTGCCCGCCAGTCATCGAACAGGCCGCGCATGTAGTCGTGCGAATCCTTTTCGCCCTCGATGAACTCGGATGTGTAGCCGATCTGCCGCTGCTGCTCGGCGATCGAGGCGACGTCCTCGTGCATGCTCTCGGGGCTGATCTGCATGTAGCCGACCGGGTGGTAGTGGAACGCCGCCGGGTCGCTCTCCCAGACCTCGACGCTGTGCGCCATCAGCTCCCGCATGGCGGGCTGAAAATAATTGTTCCGGATCACGCCGCAGGCGATGCCGGAGGCTCCGGCGGCGATCGACGACTTGTCGAGCACGACGATGTCACGGCCATCGCCGCGGCCGCGGGCGCGCAGTTCCTGCGCCAGGTGCCACGCCGTGCTCAGGCCGTGAATGCCGGCGCCGATGATTACGTAGGGCGAGCGGGTCGGGAAACTCATGGAAGATTATTCCGTGGCATAGGTCTTCGATCGGCACCGTGCGCCGTGCCTCGCGCGCGCTCAAGCGATATAATTTCCACTTCAGGTGAATTAAATTCATCCGGCCTGGCCGGCGCCGAGGAGTATGTGATGTACCGGAAACTGCCGCCGATGGCCGCCCTGCGGGCGTTCGAAGCGGCCGCGGAGCTGATGAGTTTCAAGGCCGCCGCGGCGCAGCTGCATCGCACGCCCTCGGCGATCAGTCATCAGATCCGGGGTCTGGAAGAGGAAATGGGCACGGCCCTGTTCCATCGTGAGCCGCAGGGGCTGCGGCTCACGGATGCGGGCCGGGACTATTTCCGTGCCGTCCATGAGGCGCTCGATGCGCTCGGCGAGGCGACCGGGCGCGTCCGCCAGGGGCATGGCGAGCGCACGGTGACCATCAGTCTGTTCCCGAGCTTCGCCGTGCGCTGGTTGATTCCGCGCCTGAATGACTTCCGGGAGCGCTGGCCGGATTTCGAGATCGAACTGGTCAGTTCGGTGCGCCGGGTCGATTTCGAGAGCGGCGTCATCGATGCCGCGATCCGTTTTGGCGACGGCGACTGGGCCGGCCTGCGTTGCGATCCCCTGATGGTGGAGGAGCGTTTCCCCGTCTGCAGTCCGGCGCTCGCGGCGGGACCGCCCGCGCTGCGCACCGCGCGGGACCTTGCCGGGACGATCCTGCTGCACAACGGTGCCCATCCGGGTGAGTGGAAGGAATGGCTGGAAGCGGCCGGCGTCACGGACGTGCCAGCGGAACGGGGGCCGGTTTTCGATGCCTCCAACGAGGTGCTGGCAGCCGCCGCCAACGGGATGGGGGTGGCGCTGGGGCGAACCCCGCTGATCGAATCGGATCTCGCGGCGGGGCGGCTCGTCGAGCCCTTCGATCAGCGTATCCAGAGCCCGGGGCGATACTGGCTTGTTGCGCCGGCCGCGACGGCCGATCGGCCACCGTTGACCGCCCTCAGGGCCTGGTTGCTGGGTCAAAGGGGCGGTAGTGCGTCGTGATCAGGAGATTTTCTGTCGGATCCGCGAGAACGCGCCGTGTGTGGCGCGCTATTCTTGTTACACGGACGCGGCAGACCCCGGCAGAGGCCTCCGGTCGCCGCCATAAAAGCGACAGGATCATGGGGGGACTCGGCCTTGAATCATCGGTTGTTCACATTCGGCGGTGGACCGGCGTGAGCCGGCGCTGAGATGGAAACGCTCCGTTACGCCTTCGAGAACCTCGATCAGATCGCCATGCTCACGGTCGAGCATATCTCGATCGTCGGTGTGGCCGTCGGTCTCGCGATCCTGACCGGTGTTCCCATCGGCATCGCGATCACCCAGAACCAGCGAGTCGCCGAAAACGTCCTCTACGCGGCGGCGATGGTCATGACCATTCCGTCGATCGCCCTGTTCGGCATCATGATCCCCATCCTGTCCGTGATCGGGCAGGGTATCGGGTACCTGCCGGCGGTGATCGCCGTTCTGCTCTATTCGCAGTTGCCGATCATCCGCAATACGTACACGGCCATCACGAATGTCGATCCCGCGCTGCGCGAGGCGGCCAAGGGGATGGGCATGACGCCCGTACAGCGCCTGCGCACGGTCGAAATACCGATCGCCGTGCCGGTCATCATGGCCGGCGTTCGTACCGCGGTCGTGCTCAACATCGGTGTGACCGCGATTGCCGTGTATATCGGAGCAGGCGGTCTCGGCGAGCTCATCTCGCGTGGCATCTCGCAGACGGATCCACGCAAACTCGTCACGGGCGCGGTCGCGGTCAGCATGCTCGCGATTGTCGCTGACTATGGACTGCTGTGGCTGCAGAAGAAGCTCACGCCGCGCGGTCTGCAGCTCCAGGGGGATACATGATCCGGCTTGAAGACCTGACCAAGACGTTCGAGACCGAGCAGGGCACGGTTACAGCCGTTGATCGTGTTTCGTTCGAGGTACCCGAAGGCGAGATCTGCGTGCTGCTGGGGCCGTCCGGCTGCGGCAAGACGACCACGATGAAGATGATCAATCGTCTGATTACGCCGACCTCGGGCAAAATCTACATCGACGGCAAGGACACCGACGAGTACAACCCGGTGCAACTGCGGCGAAACATCGGCTACGCCATCCAGCAGATCGGCCTGTTTCCGAACATGACCGTTGCGGAGAATATTTCCGTGGTCCCGTCGCTGCTCGGGTGGGATAAGAAAAAGTGCCGCGAGCGGGCTCGGGAGCTGCTGAGCATGGTGGCGATGGATCCGGACGCGTTCATGGAGCGCTATCCGAACGAGCTCTCCGGCGGGCAGCAGCAGCGGATCGGCGTTATACGGGCACTGGCGGCTGACGCACCGGTGTTGCTCATGGACGAACCTTTCGGCGCGATCGACCCCATCAACCGCGAGGTGATCCAGGACGAGTTCCTGAAGATGCAGCAGGATATCCGCAAGACGATCATCTTCGTCAGCCATGATATCGACGAGGCGGTCAAAATGGGCGATCGGGTCGCGATTTTCCGCGAGGGCCATCTGGAGCAGTACTCGCCGCCCGACGAATTGCTCGCTTATCCCGTGAACGAATTCATCGCCGACTTTGTCGGGGGTGACCGGACCCTGAAGCGTCTGCGGCTCGCACGGATCGCCGACGTGATGCACAGCGATGTGCAGACCCTCAAGCCGGGCGATTCGGTCGAGCGTGCACGCGAGATCCTTGAATCCTCGGAACAGGAGGGAATCCCGGTGGTGGACCGCAACGGTCATCCCCACGGCTACATCAACCGGAGGATCGCCGACGCGGAATCGGGCGAGGCCGGGGATGTCGCGTTACCGTTGTCGTTTACGGTCCGGGCGCGCGACGATCTGCGCACGGCCGTATCGAGTATGTTTACGCACGATGTCAACTGGGTGGCGGTACTTGATGATGGTGGCCATCTGATCGGGTATGTCAGCCAGCGCGATATAACCGAGCTTCTCGGCACCGTGCGCGGCGAGTCGAAGGCGGCCTGAGCATGGCGACCGCGACTGCCACGCTGCGTGCGACCGCTCCGGGCCGGGGCACCGTCCGTAATCTGTTCATCGTCGCCATCTTCGCGGCGGGGGCATGGGCGCAGGCCACGGGACTGCTCGCCGATGTCCTCTATCTGTGGCCGGATATCCGCTATCTCGGTGAGCAGCACCTGGTGCTGGTCGGCCTCTCATGGGGACTGGCCGTAGCTGCCGGGGTGCCGCTCGGGGTACTGCTGACACGGCCGTGGATGCGCCGCTATTCGGAGAGCGTTCTCCAGTTCGTGAATATCGGCCAGACGATACCGACCCTCGCGGTACTGGCGCTGGCCATGAGCGTGCTCGGGATCGGGTTCTGGCCGTCGATCTTTGCTCTGTGGCTGTATTCGATGCTGCCCATCGTGCGCAATGCCTATCAGGGCATTCTCGCCGTCCCGGCACATCTGATGGAAGCGGCGGTCGGCATGGGCATGACCCGGAGCCAGATCCTGTGGCGGGTGGAATTGCCGAATGCGATGTTCGTGATATTCGCCGGACTGCGCACCGCGCTCGCCATCAACGTCGGCACTGCGCCGCTGGCATTTCTGATCGGTGGTGGCGGTCTTGGCGAACTGATTTTCACCGGTATTGCGCTCGATCGCACGACCATGATGCTGGCGGGCGCGATTCCGACGGCGCTGCTCGCCGTCATTCTCGATTTCCTTATCGGTCAGGTGCAGTTCTGGCTGGTGCCCAAGGGCGTCAATCCGTTGCGCGTCAATCGTTGATTACAACAGACAGGGGACTACGACATGATCAATCACTTGAAGAGAATCGTTACGGGGTTTGCCGCGTTTGCACTCGCGGCGTCCGCCGCGTCAGCCGATGTTACGGTCGGTGGAAAGAACTTCACCGAACAGTTGCTGATGGCGGAGATGACCACGCAGTTGCTCGAAGCCAACGGCTTCGATGTGAACAAGAACGATGGCATGGGATCGACCGTCCTGCGCAAGGCCCAGGTCAATGGTCAGATCGACATCTACTGGGAGTACACCGGGACCTCGCTGATCACGTACAACAAGGGCTCCGCCGAGGGTATGTCCCCGGAAGAGACGATCGCAGAGGTACGGAAACTCGACAAGGAACATGGGCTGACCTGGCTCGATTGTTCCGACGCGAACAACACCTACGCACTGGCGGTCAAGGAAGGCAGGGACAGTACCTCGGATATCCAATCGCTCAGTGATCTCGCCGCGGCCTATAACGATGGGAAGGACCTCACCATGGCCGTGAATGCGGAGTTCCCGCACCGGGACGATGGCCTGGTCGGTCTCCAGAAGGAATACGATTTCCGGGTTCCACGTGCGCAGCGTGCGACGATGGACAGTGGCCTGACTTATTCGGCGCTGAACGAGGGAGAGGCCGATATCGCGCTCGTGTTCGCGACCGACGGGCGTATCGCGGCGTTCGATTTCCGCGTGCTGAACGACGACAGGAACTTCTTCCCGAACTATGCCCTGTGCCCGGTTGTCCGCACCGACACGCTTGAGCAGAATCCCGAACTTCGCGAGCCGCTCAACCGGCTGGCGTCCAAGCTCGATGACGATACGATGCAGCGCCTGAACGCACGCGTCGACGTGGACAAGGTGTCGATCGGCAAGGTCGCGAAGGAATTCCTGGAGGAAGAAGGGCTGATCTGAACCGGCACCGTTTCCGGAGCCACACGCGCGGGGGTGTGCTGCAATCGGCGGCACGCCCCCGCTTTATTTTGTAGACACCCCGTCCGCGGTATGCTTCGGGGTCAGGCCCGCGCGGGCCCCATGGCCCCCAGGAGGCAGCATGAGCCGTCCACGAACCGTCAACGTCGCCGCGGCGCAGATCGAGAGCCATCTCGGTGATCTGGAGAGCAACGTCGAGAAGCACCTCGCGGTGATCGACGAGGCGCGCGCGGCCGGCGCCGATGTGCTGCTGTTCCCGGAAATGTCCCTGACGGGCCACGGTGCCGGCAACGAGGTGCTCCGGCTCGCACTGGAGCGTGACGATCCACGGTTGCAGCGCCTCGCGGATGCGACGGGCGACATGGTCACGATCGTGGGGGTCATGGAGGAAGGGCCGGCCGCGCAGTTCTACAACACCGCGATCGCCCTGTGCGGCGGCAAACAGGTATTCCTGCACCGCAAGGTCAATCTGGCGACCTATGGTCGGCTGGAGGACGGCAAGCATTTCGCGCAGGGCCGGTACGTCGATACATGGGAACTCGGTGGTCCGTGGCGTGCATCGGTCATGATCTGCGCCGACCTCTGGAATCCGGGGCTGGTCAATCTGGTGGCCCTGCACGGCTGTACGATCCTGTTCGCGCCCATCAGCTCGGCGGTCGAAGCGGTGGGGGGCGAGTTCGACAATCCGGCCGGCTGGCACATGAACGTGCGCTTCTACGGCATGACCTACGGGCTTCCGCTGGTCATGGCCAATCGCGTCGGCCACGAGGGCGATCTCGATTTCTGGGGTGGTTCCTGCGTGGTCGATGCCTTCGGGCGAATTATCGCGGAGAGCGGTGGCCGGGAAGAAACACTGGTCCAGGCCGAAATCGATTATGAGCAGGTCCGTCGCGCCCGTTATCTGCTGCCGACGGTGCGCGACTCCAATCTCGGCCTCGTCGTGCGCGAGGCGCAACGTCTGGACGGCATGATCGGCGTACCGGCATCGGTCCGTGATACGGGACATACGTGAATGATGTCCGTTCGGTCTCGTTGACCCCGGACTTCATTCGTCGGGATGCGTTTCGTCCCCGGCACCGCGGCGTTCGTCCCCTGGCGTGTGACCGAAGTGCTCGCGATAGCAGGCGCCGAAATGCGACTGCGAGACGAAGCCGGAGGCGAGGGCGACATTGAGCAGTGACAGACCGGTCTCGAGCAGCAGCACGCGTGCGTGCTCAAGCCGGATCTTCATATAGTACTCGCTCGGCGTGCAGTGGCGGTGGAGCTGGAACAGCCGTTCGAGCTGTCGCCGTGAGATGCCGATGCGCGCGGCAACGTCCGCCGTGGACAGGGGCTGTTCGACGTTGACCTGCATCAGGTCGATGGCGGTCGCCAGCTTGGGCGCACGCGCCCGGAGGCGCACCTGGTCCGTCATCGGCTGGCGATCGGCCGGTGCCCGTATCCGGCCATGCAGGAAATTGTTCGAGACTGCAGCGGCCAGTTCGTCGCCATGGTCGTTCGCGATCAGATGCAGCATCAGGTCCATCGCCGCCGTTCCGCCCGCGCTCGTGAAGCGGTTGCGGTCGATCTCGAACAGGCCGCCGGTGACTTCCAGGTCCGGCCAGGCCTCCGCCAGTGCCGGCAGGTGCTCCCAGTGGGTCGTGCACCGGAAGCCGTCGAGCAGTCCTGCGCGCGCGAGCGCGAATGTCCCCGTGCTCAGCGCGCCGATCCGCGTCCCGCAATGCGCCCGGTCACGCAGCCAGGCGAACGCGCGTGGATGTTCAAAACCCTGCGGGTCGAGTCCGCTGCAGACGAACACCGCGTCCAGTGGCGGCGCTTCGCACATCGGTGCATCGGGCACGACCGGGATCCCGTTGCTGGCCTGCACCGGTTCGCCGTCCGGCGACAGGAGGTGCCATTCGTAGAGCGGTTGATCAGAGATGAGATTGGCCGCGCGCAGGGGCTCGATGGCCGATGAAAAGGCCATCATGGGGAATCCCGGTACCAGCAGCACACCGATGCGCTGGATTTCCGGGCTGTGGTGCGGCTCGTCGGTCGCTTGCATGGTCGTGGAGGATACATCCGGGATGTCGCAGATGCGACAGAAAGAAGCCCTCCGATCGAGGCTGTATCCTGCCCGTGGATCGCTTTTGGATACGATGGTTCGCTCGCGGTCGTGAGCCAGAAAACGTCGAATCCGGAATAAATCGCCCGGCGGCCCTGTGCTTTTATGGTTTTACCTGGACCGCGTGTGCGGTCCGTTCCCTGGCCTTCACGGGAAGGTCCGTCACTGGAGGATGCGATGACCCGCGAGCGACGCCGGCGGTCCGGTGGCCGCCGTCAGGCAGCCGATACGGTTCCGCAGTTGCCCTGGCGCCATGTCGAGAACCATTTCCGGCCCATGGAGGTCTTGCGGCCCGAGCAGCTCGACGCGGTCCATGATCACTCGATGCGGATTCTCGAGGAATTCGGCATCGAGCTGATGAACGCCGAGGCGCGCTCGATCCTGGAGAACGCCGGCGCCGAGGTCGATCATACGACCGGGGTGGTCCGGTTGGATCGTGGTCTGGTTGAAGAGGCGATCTCACGGGCCCCTTCGACCTTCACGCTCACGCCGCGCAACCGCGAACACGCACTCGACTTCGGTGGTCGCAGTCTCAACTTCACCACGGTCGGGGGACCGCCGGGCGTGCACGACTGCATACGGGGCCGCCGCACCGGTAACCACGAGGATTACCGCGATCTCCTGCGTCTGGCGCAGAGCCTGAACATCATCCACATGATCGGTAATCAGCCGACGTCGCCCCAGGATCTGCCGCCGACCACGCGCCACCTGGATACGTATCACTCGACCCTTACGCTGACCGACCGGGCCTTCATGCTCACGGCGGTCGGCGAGCAGCGGGCGCTGGATGGTATCCGCATGAATGCCATCGCACGCGGTGAGACCCTGGATCAGCTCGCCGAGCGTCCGGCCGCGATGACGATCATCAACGTCAATTCGCCGCGGCGTTTCGACGGTGCGCTGACCGATGGACTGATGGCCATGGCGCGTCACGGTCAGGCCGTGACCATCACGCCGTTCACGCTCATGGGGGCGATGACCCCGGTCACGCTGGCCGCGGCGCTCGCCCAGCAGAATGCCGAGGCCCTGTTCGGCGTCGCGCTCACCCAGATCATCCGCCCGGGTGCCCCGGTCATGTACGGCTCATTCACCTCCAATGTCGACATGCGGACCGGCGCGCCCGCGTTCGGGACGCCGGAGAACACCAAGGCGAATATCGCCAGCGGACAGCTCGCGCGCCGATACGGGCTGCCGTATCGCACGACCAATGCCAACGCGAGCAATGTCGTAGACGCTCAGGCCGCCTACGAGACGGAGATGTCTCTGTGGGGCGCCGTGATGGGCGGTGCGAATCTCGTATATCACGCGGCCGGCTGGCTCGAAGGGGGGCTGACCGCCTCATTCGAGAAGATGATCCTCGATGCCGAGCTGCTGCAGTCGATGGCCGAGACGCTCACGCCGCTGGATATTGACGAGGAAAGTTTCGGCCTGGATGCGATGGCCGAGGTCGCCCCGGGCGGGCATTTCTTCGGTACGGATCACACCATGGCACGCTACAAGACGGCGTTCTATCGGCCGATGCTCTCCGACTGGCAGAATCGTGAGGCGTGGGAAGGCGCTGGTGCGCGCGATGCCACCCAGCGCGCGACCGACCTGTGGCAGCAGCTGCTGGCCGGGTACGAGCAGCCCGCTATGGAACCGGCCGTTCAGGAGGAACTCGAGGCGTACGTCGCCCATCGACGTGAGGAAATCGAACGCGACGGCCTTGGCAGCGATTGAATCGAGTCCGGGACTTGATGTATTCATAGTGTATACATATGCTGTTGCGGGGCTGGTGACGTTGCAGGCGGCAATGCCCAAGGCCTTGATTCGCCGATTTTTCGGCGTCTGGGCTGGTGTCGTTGTCAGGTAACGTCGAGTCGCCGGGACGTCAGCAGGCGCCCCGGGGGCCGCATACGCTTGCGGGTTGAAGCGGGGGTGTTGCAGTACCCGGAAAGCAGGACACAAACCACCATGACCGAGAGGGCAGTCCGATGACCGACGCGCAAGATGATGGCGAAATTGATCTCCGGTCTCTTTCGGATGATGAGCTCGTCGAGCAGATGCACGACGATCTCTACGATGGTCTGCAGGAAGAAGTGGTCGAGGGTACCAATATCCTGCTGGAGCGTGGCTGGGGGCCGTCGAAGGTCCTGAACGAGGCCCTCGTGGCCGGGATGACGATCGTCGGGGTCGATTTCCGTGACGGCATCCTGTTCGTGCCGGAAGTGCTGATGGCCGCCAATGCGATGAAGGGCGGCATGCAGGTGCTGCGCCCGCTGCTGGCCGAAACCGGTGCGCCCTCGATGGGCAAGGCCGTGATCGGCACCGTGAAGGGCGATATCCACGACATCGGCAAGAACCTGGTCGCGATGATGTGGGAAGGCGCCGGCTTCGAGGTGATCGACATCGGTATCAACAAGCCGGTTGACCAATTCATCGACGCGCTGGACGAGCACAAGCCCGACATCCTCGGTATGTCGGCGCTGCTGACCACCACCATGCCCTACATGAAGGTGGTTATCGATGAAATGACCGAGCGCGGTATCCGCAACGACTATATCGTCCTTGTCGGCGGCGCCCCTCTCAACGAGGAGTTCGGCGAGGCGATCGGGGCCGATGCGTACTGCCGTGACGCGGCCGTGGCGGTCGAGACCGCCAAGCAGATGATCAAGGATCGGCGCAGCGCCGCCGGCTAGGGGCGCGGCGAGTCCATGTCGACGGCGCCGCAAACGCTCATTGTCGCCTGCGGCGCCCTGTCGCACGAGATCGTGGCGCTCATCCGGGCGAACGGTTGGGATAATTTCCGGGTTCAGTGCCTCCCGGCGGAGCTGCACAACCGCCCGGGTGAAATACCCGGGGCGGTGCGGGAGAAAATCCGCGCCCTCCGCGACGGCTACGATCACGTGTTCGTGGCCTATGCCGATTGCGGCACGGGAGGGCAGCTGGACGCGGTGCTCGCCGAGGAAGGCATCGAGCGACTCCCGGGCGCGCACTGCTACGAATTCTTTGCCGGTGGTGCGATTTTCAGTGCTTTGGCCGAGGAAGAGCCGGGTACTTTCTACCTGACCGATTTCCTGGCGCGTCATTTCGATCGCCTGATCATCCGCGGTATGGGCCTTGATCGCCATCCGCAGCTGCAGTCGATGCTGTTCGGCAACTATCGCCGGCTGGTGTATCTGGCGCAGAAAGAGGATCCGGAGCTCGAGCAGCGCGCCCGCGGTGCGGCGGAGCGCCTCGGGCTCGACTACGAATACCGGTATACGGGCTACGGTGAACTCGGAGAAACGCTTGCCGGGGTCCGGCGCCGTACGATGAACGAAAAGGAAGTGCAATGGCGGCCAAGCTGACTACCGTGTACTGGCGCGATATCCCGGCGCAGGTGATGGCGAAGAAGGGCAGGGAATCGGCCAAGTTGATGCTGTCGGCGCGGTTCCAGGAAGCGATCGACCGCGCCGCGATGCGGGCCGGCAAGGGCGGTTCCGATGCGTACATGTCCGAGTGGCGTCGTGAGTCACGGGAGTGCAGCGACGAGCTCCAGGCGGAGGTCGACGCTGCCGCCGAGCGGATCGAGAACGCATGGTCGGACGATGACCTGGCGGCGATCACGCGCAATCGAGGGGTTGCCGGCGAAGACGGCTGAACGGTGTGGTGCCATTGCCGTGGTGCCGTCCGACACTTGATGCAGGATCGGGCAGCGTCCGATCGAATTGGGGAGACAGGCCATGTACGCAGTACGCCGCTGGTCCGTGCGTCACTCGCGCGGGCTCGAGACTTTCTACAACGGCTTCGAACGCGTACTGCTCTGGCTTGAGCCGGTCATACGGCGTGTCGGCTATGGGCGTCTCGAGAAGCCGGTCGCGTGGCTGGAAGAGAAGGTCAAGGGCTTCCTGTTCGATTGCCAGATGTGTGGCCAGTGTGCGCTGTCCCGTACCGGCATGTCGTGCCCCATGAACTGCCCCAAGCAGCTTCGCAACGGTCCCTGTGGCGGCGTCCGCGCGAACGGCAACTGCGAAGTGAAACCCGACATGCGGTGTGTGTGGGTGGAAGCCTGGAACGGTTCTCGCAAGATGCGTCACGGTAGCCAGATTCAAAACGTCGAGGTGGCCGTGGACCGCCAGCTCGAGGGGACTTCGTCCTGGCTTCGGGTTGTGCGGATCAAGACCGAAGAGAAGCGTCAGGAACGCGAGAACGGGGAGCAGGCGGCATGAGATTCGACGACGAGCCGGTCCCGGGATTCCAGCTGCCGATCCTGCCCGGGCATTCATCGCCCGGGCGCCTCGAGCGCGTCCTGCGCGCGGGAAAATTCGCCGTGACCGCAGAGATCGCGCCGCCGGATTCCGCGGACCCGAATGAGGTCTATCTGCGCGCCAGGATTTTCGATGGCTACGTCGATGCCATCAACGCGACCGACGGTTCCGGGGCGAACTGCCATATGTCCTCGGTCGGCGTCTGCGCACTGCTCACGCGCGAGGGCTATGCCACGATCATGCAGGCCTCCTGTCGCGACAAGAACCGTATCGGGATGCAGGGCGATATTCTGGGTGCGGCCGCCATGGGCGTCGCCAATGTCCTGTGCCTGACCGGAGACGGTGTCCAGGCGGGGGACCAGCCCGAGGCGAAGCCGGTGTTCGATCTCGACTGCATGTCGCTGATGGAGATCGTGCGCATGATGCGTGACGACAGCCGTCTGCTCAGTGGCCGCAAACTGACCCAGTCGCCGAAGCTGTTCATTGGCGGCGCCGCGAACCCGTTCGCGCAGCCCTTCGAATTCCGCCCGGAGCGGCTCGCCAAGAAGATCGCCGCCGGTGCCCAGTTCGTGCAGACCCAGTACTGCTACGATATCGAGATGCTCAAGCGCTACATGGAGCGTGTCCGCGAGATGGGGCTGCACGAGCAGGTATACATTCTCGTCGGTGTGGGCCCCTTGGCCTCGGCCAATGCCGCGCGCTGGATTCGCACGCATGTTCCGGGCGTGCATATTCCCGACGAGATCATCGATCGGCTCGCCGGAGCCGAGAAACCGAAGCTGGAAGGGCGCAAAATCTGCGTCGAACTCATCCAGCAGATACGTGAGATCGAGGGCGTGCACGGCGTGCACGTCATGGCCTATCGTCAGGAAGAGGCCGTGGCGGAGATTATCGACGCCTCGGGTGTCCTTGAAGGCCGCGAACCCTGGCATCCGCACCGCGACACCCCAACCGAACAGCAGAGGGCAGCATCATGACCGAGACCGTAATCAGCTCCGCCAGGAAAGAATGGGTGATTGGATTCGAACGTCCATTCACGGTCATCGGCGAGCGCATCAATCCGACCGGACGCAAGCTCCTCGCGCAGGAAATGGCGGCGGGCGATTATTCCCGCGTCAAGCAGGACACGCTCGATCAGGTCGCCGCCGGCGCCCATGTGCTCGACGTCAACGCCGGAATCCCGCTGGCCGATGAGCCCGCGATCCTGGCCGAGACCATCCAGCTCGTGCAGTCCCTGACCGACGTCCCGCTGTGTATCGACTCCTCGATCATCAAGGCGCTGGAGCGCGGGCTCGAAGTCTATCGGGGCAAACCGCTGGTCAATTCCGTGACCGGCGAAGACGAAAACATGGAAGCCGTTCTGCCGCTGATCAAGAAGTATGACGCCGCGGTGGTCGCGATCTCCAACGATGAAACGGGCATTTCCTCGGATCCCAACGTCCGTTACGACGTCGCGAAGAAGATCGTCGATCGGGCGGCGGATCACGGAATCCCGAAAGAGAACATCGTCGTCGATCCGCTGGTGATGCCGGTCGGTGCCGTCAACACCGCGGGTCGCCAGGTGCAGCAGCTGGTGGAACGCCTGCGGCGCGAACTCAAGGTCAATACGACCTGCGGGGCATCGAACGTCAGTTTCGGTCTGCCGAATCGCCATGGCCTGACCGGCTCGTTCGTCAGCATGGCGATCGCCTCGGGCATGACCTCCGCGATCATGAGCCCGCTGCATACCGAGGTCATGCAGGCGGTGCGCGGCGCCGACGTGATGATGGGCCACGATCCGGACTGCATGCGCTGGATGAAGGCCTACCGCGATCCCGCCCAGGTGGCCGCCGAGGCCGAGAGCAGCAGCGGCAGCCGCCGCCGTGGTGGTCGGCGCCGGCGTGGCTGAGGAAGACGCCCTCGTCGTATTCAGCCCGTCCGGGCGGCGGGGCCGGTTCCCGATCGGGACACCGGTCCTGCAGGCCGCCCGGGCGCTGGGTGTGGATATCGATTCCGTCTGCGGCGGTCGCGGGCTCTGCGGCCGCTGCCAGGTGCTCGTGTCCGAAGGCGAGTTCCCGAAGTACGGTCTCGAGTCGCGCCCGGAGCATCTGACCGCATTCTCCGAGACCGAACAGGATTACGAGGCGCAGGTCGGCAAACTCAAGGTCGGCCGCAGGCTGTCGTGCTCCACGAAAGTGCTCGGCGATGTCGTGATCGATGTCCCGCCCGACAGTCAGGTCCACAAGCAGATCGTGCGCAAGGATCCGGGGTCCTACGACATCGAGGTCGATCCCGCGGTCCGCATGTATTACACGGAGGTGCAGGAGCCATCGATGCACGATCCCTCCGGGGATCTGCGGCGCCTGCTCGAGGCGCTCGAATTCGAGTGGCGGCTGGAACACATTCGGCGCTGCGACCTGCGCGTGCTCCAGGATATCCAGCCGGCGCTGCGCAAGGGCGACTGGGCCGTCTCGGTGGCGGTCCATAACGAAAACGAGATCATCGCGGTCTGGCCCGGTTTCTTCGACAAAATCTACGGACTCGCGGTCGACATCGGGTCGACCACGGTCGCGGCGCACCTCGTGGAGATGTCGACCGGCGAGGTCGTTGCGTCCGCGGGCGTGATGAATCCGCAGATCCGCTTCGGCGAGGATCTGATGAGCCGGGTCTCCTACGTGATGATGAACCCCGGCGGCGAAGTGGACCTGACGCGGGTCGTCCGCGAGGCGATCAATGACCTCGTGGGCGAGGTCTGTGCGGAGGCGGGCGTCGACCGGAGCGCGATCCTGGAATGCACGTTCGTCGGCAACCCGGTGATGCATCACCTGCTGCTGGGCATCAACCCGGTTGAGCTGGGCGGTGCGCCGTTCGCGCTCGCGACCGACGAGGGCACGACGGTCTGGGCCTCCGAGCTCGAACTGACCCTGCACAAGAACGCCCGCGCCTACACGCTGCCCTGCATCGCCGGGCACGTGGGTGCCGATACGGCCGGTGTCGTGCTCTCGGAAAAGCCGTACCTGCGCGACGAAATGACCCTGCTGGTCGATGTCGGCACCAACGCCGAGATCGTGCTTGGCAACCGCAAGCAGCTCATGGCCTGTTCGAGCCCGACCGGCCCCGCCTTCGAAGGCGCGCAGATTTCATCCGGACAGCGGGCCGCGAACGGCGCGATCGAGCGTGTCCGCATCGACCCCGAGACGAAGGAAGCGCGCTTCAAGGTGATCGGCTGCGATCTGTGGTCGAATGAGGATGGATTCGAAGAGGCGGTCGCCGAGATCGGGGTCAACGGTATCTGCGGCTCGGGCATCATCGAGGTCATCGCGGAGATGTACCTGGCCGGGCTCATCAACCAGGATGGTGTCGTCGACGGCCGGGTGGCCGAGCAGACCGATCGGGTCGTCGCCGAGGGCCGCACGTGGTCGTATATCCTCTGGCGCGGCGAAAACACCATCCGCATCACGCAGAACGATGTCCGCCAGATCCAGCTCGGCAAGGCGGCGCTGTATGCCGGTATCCGGCTGCTGATGGACCGCATGCACGTCGAAAACATCGAACGGATCCGCCTCGCCGGCGCGTTCGGGAATCACATCGACGTCAAATACGCCATGGTTCTCGGTATGATCCCCGACTGTGACCTCGACAACGTCTCCTCGGCGGGGAATGCCGCCGGAGTCGGTGCCCGTATCGCCCTGCTGGATCGCAAGGGGCGGCGGGAGATCGAGGAGGTCGTGCGCCGGATCGAGAAAGTCGAGACGGCCATCGAGCCGAAGTTCCAGGAACACTTCGTCGAGGCCATGGCGATCCCGCATAAAACGGCACCATTTGAAAACCTGCGTCGGGCCGTCGATCTGCCCGCGGTGGATCACTCGACCCAGGGGCAGGTCCCCGGAGGCGACGACTCGCCGGGCAACCGACGGCGCCGTCGCCGTCGCGGTTGATCCGGGTGGCCACCGTCAACCGAGCCGTGGCGGCCGTTCGTTTCAGGATCTGCTGATACGTCGCATGCTGTAGGATTGCGGCCGCACGGTGCCGGGTTTGCCTGTCTCGAGGTTGCGACGCGGCGAACGGCCGACGATGGCTCAGAGCTTCCTGCGGTTGCCCGCGATCGCCTGGGCCTCGTCGATGTCGACACCACCGCCTTCACCGGTGTCAGGTTCTTCATGCGCTTCGCGCAGGAAAGCGACCGCGCCGTCGGCTGGCAGCGTCGCCTCGGTCGTGTCCTCGATGGATGGTTCGACCTGTTCGCCGGTGCGGGCTCCACGCAGACGCCGTTCTTCCCGCGGCGGGATCCCGAAGTAATCGCGATAGCATTTGGAGAAATGCGGCGCGGAGACAAAGCCGCAGGCAAACGCCACGTCGACGATCGAGATCGAGGTCTGCAGCAGCAACTGACGCGCGCGGGCGAGACGCAGCTCCAGGTAATACCGTGTCGGTACGCAGCTGAGGTGTTTCTGGAAAAGACGTTCGAGTTGACGGCGTGAGACGCCGACGTGCCGCGCGAGCTCGTCGAGGCTGATCGGCTCTTCGATGTTCGATTCCATGATCGATACGGTCTCGATCAGTTTCGGCTGGCTCGTCCCGAGGCGCAGCTGCAGCGGGATACGCTGGCGATCGTGGCGACCCCGGATACGCTCACAGGCGAACGCCTCGGATATCGCGGTCGCGGTATCGGCGCCGATCTGCTGGGTGATCAGGTTGAGCATCATGTCGAGTGGCGCGGTACCGCCGGCACTCGTGAAACGGTCGCGATCGATCTCGAACAGCTCATAGGAGACGACCACGCGCGGGAAAGCCTCGCGCATACTGGCGATGTTTTCCCAGTGCAGCGTGCAGCGATAGCCGTCGAGCAGACCTGCACGTGCCAGCACATGAGCGCCGGTACACAGGGCGCCGAAATTCATCCGCTGCTGGCCGAGCTTCTTGAGCCATGAGAGTGTGGCGCGGTCGCTCGCCCGTTCGACATCCAGACCGGAGCACACGAACAGGGTGTCGAGCCCGGCCGCCTCCGTGATGGCCGCATCGGGGCGGATCTCCAGCCCATTGCTCGCCATGACCGGGTCGCCGTCGACCGTGTACGTAGTCCACTGGTAGAGTCGCTTGCCCGACAGGCGATTGGCCATGCGCAGCGGCTCGATCGCCGACGCAAACGCGATCATCGAGTATTCGGGCGTCAGCAGAAAGCCGAGCCGAATGGGCTTGCCGGGGTCATAGGTGCTGTTCATTTGCCGGGATCCGCCGTTCGTTCGCCCGCCCGAAGGCGCCGGAGCATACCAGAGGGACAGAAAATTATGCCGGAAAAACCTGTGTTCGCAAATTCGGTTGCTGATTGCGGGGCGAACGCCGTATGAGCCGCGGGCTGTCAGTGGCGGCCATCGGACGTCTGGCGGCCATCGCATCGGCGACCTCGTTCGCGGGTGTGTCGATGTTCGCCGGCTTCGTTTATTCCGGCGGGGCGACACCGGCCAGCGTCATCGCCGCCCGCCTGTTGTTCGGGCTGGTCGGTACGTTCGCGGTCGTGGCGTACCTGCGTCGCCCGTGGATGGTCCCGGCACGCGAATGGCGGCCTACGCTCGTCATCGCCGGCGCGTGGCTGGCGGTCAACGTCTGCTATATGGCGTCGTTTTACTATATTCCCGTCAGCCTGGCCGTACTGATCTTTTTCACTTTTCCCGTGCAGGTCGCGCTGATCGGGCCATTGCTCGCGCGCCGCAGACCCGAGCCCGTGACGCTGGGCGCGGCGTTGATCGCCTTCGCCGGCCTCGCGCTCGCGCTCGGTCCCGATCTCGGTGATCTCGATTGGCGCGGGTGCGCGCTTGCGCTCGCCGCGGCCGTCGCGCTGATGACGACCTTCCTGATGAGCCGGCGGCTGGTCGTCGACCAGGATATGTTCACCTTCAGCTTCAATCTGCATCTGCTGTGCGGACTCGCCGTCGTGGCCTGGGTCGGCGGGACCGGCGGCATCGCGTTGCCGGCCGCGCCCGTGGCCATTGCGGCCCTGTTCGGTGTCGGCGTTTTCTACATACTCGCGGTCTGTCTGCAGTTTTTTGCCATCCGTTCCGCCGGTGCACCCCAGTCATCCATCATGTTCAATGCGGAACCCGTATTCACCGTACTGGGGGCCGCACTCCTGCTGGGGGAGCATCTCGGCATGGGTCAGGTCGCGGGGGCGGTGCTGGTGATCGTCGGGGTCCTGCTGTCGACACGGGCGAAATCCTGAGTCTGCCCGCGGGAAGCCCGCACGGACGCCGGCTGTGATACTTTTCGTGCTCGTTGCGAATCCGGAGTAATCCATGGCGATCCATTTCACGGCGGAAGAGCTTGGGCAGCGCCAGGCCGTCATCGGTGCCGAGCTCGCGCGGCAGGGCCTCGATGCGCTGCTGTGTTTCCGTCAGGAGAGCATGTACTGGCTGTCGGGTTTCGATACCTTTGGCTACTGCTTCTTTCAGTGTCTGGTTATCGATACCGACGGCCGCATGATGCTGCTGACCCGTGAACCGGATCGCCGTCAGGCGGAACATACCTCCGTCATCAGCGACATCCGGGTCTGGGTCGACCGCGAGGGCGTGAATCCCGCGGAAGATCTGCGGGATGTGCTGGACGAGCTTGGACTGCGGGGCAAACACCTTGGCGTGGAGTATGAGGCGTACGGGCTGACGGGCCGTAATGCCCGGCGGCTCGATGCCGCGCTGGAAGGGTTCTGCACGACGGACGACGCATCCGAGCTGATCAGCCGCAAGCGGGCCGTGAAGAGCCCGACCGAGATGGCGTATATCCGGCGCGCCGCCGGACTCGGCGACGATGCGCTGGACGCCGCGCTGGCCCATGCGGCCCCGGCGGCGTGGGAGGGCGACATCCTCGCCGACATGCAGGGCGCGGTCTTCCGCGGCGGCGGCGATTATCCCGGCAATGAATTCATCATCGGTTCCGGCCGCGATGCGCTGCTGTGCCGGTACTTCAGCGGCCGGCGTTCGCTCGATGAGCAGGATCAGCTCACGCTGGAATGGGCCGGCGTCTATCGTCGCTACCATGCGGCCATGATGCGCACGATCCTTGTGGGTAACGTCGATGCCGAGCACCGGCACATGCATGCGGCGGCGGCGGATGCCATGGCCGCGTGTATGGAGGCCTGCAGGCCCGGTGGTACGGTCGGATCGGTGTTCGATGCGCATGCGCGCGTCGTCGACGACGCCGGTCTGCGCCCGCATCGCCTCAACGCCTGCGGCTATTCGATGGGCGCCACGTTCGCGCCGATGTGGATGGATTGGCCGATGTTCTACTCCGGCAATCCGACCGTGATCGAGACCGGCATGGCGTTCTTCATTCACATCATTCTCGTGAATTCCGACAGCGGGCATGCCATGACACTCGGTCAGACGGTCGAGGTCACGGAGGCGGGGGCGGTCTCCCTGCATCGCCACGGAACGGACCTGATCACCGCCTGATCGCGCGCGGCCGCGATCGCCGTCATTCGATATCGACCCCCGGCGGTCGCGCGCCCCCGAGGATCGGTCCCGGCAACAGTCCGCGCGCGATCCAGGCGCGATCGGTCCGGCTGAGCCGTGGGCGCGCGAACGGCCTGCCGGGTTTGGTTGCCCGCAGACGCTCGACGATTCGCCAGCCGCCGCGCACGATCAGGCGGATCTCCAGGCCGAAACGTCCCGGCAGCCGCTCGGGCAGATGCCGCCCCGCATGCAGCCATGCGCCCGCGCGCTCGATCTGCTGCGCGATCAGGGCATCGATATCCGCATCGCCCACGCCGGAGCGCAGCCGGGCCTCGGAGACACCGAAGGCCGTGAGGTCCGCGTGCGGGATATAGAGCCGGTCGCGTTCGATGAAATCCTGGTGCAGGTCCTGGAGAAAATTGATCAACTGCAGACCGGTACAGATCCGGTCCGAATCGCTGATGTTATCCGTTGTGGCCTGATCGGCCAGATGCAGCAGCAGGCGCCCGACGGGGTCCGCGGAGCGCCGCGCGTAATCACGCAGGTCGTCGAAGGTGTCGAAACGCGACTGCGTGACGTCCTGCCGGAACGCGGACAGGAGATCATGGAATGGCTGCAGCGGCAGACCAAAGCGCGGTATCGCGTCGCTCAGCGCCTGCCAAAGCGCGTTGTCCGGCGGCCGACCGGCGGCGGTGGCATCGAGATCCGCCGCCATGGCGTCCAGTGCCGCCAGCCGCTCTTCGTTACCGGCGCTGCCTTCGTCGGCCAGATCATCGGCGCGGCGGGCGAAAACGTAGATCGCCGCGACCGGATCGCGCATCCGCCGGGGCAGCAGGTGCGAGGCCACCGGAAAGTTCTCGTAATGCGACCGGGCCAGCGCCCGGCATTCGCGGTAGGCGTCAGGGACGGATCGGTGCCATATGCTAGGATCGCGCTCGGCACGCCGCCGAAACCCGGGAGGACTTCGATGAGGAAACTGTTGCGCGGATTCGCCGTGGGCCTGCTCGTGGGTGGGCTGATCGGTCTGTGGTTCGGCATGAACATCGGCAAGGACCAGCCGCTGCTGTCCAACCCGTTCGCCCGGGTCACCCTCTCTGAACGCCTCGACCGGACCATGCGCCAGGCCGCCGAAGAAACCGGCACCGCAGTGGATAAAGCCGGCGACGCGGTGCGCGAAGGTGCGGAAACCGTCAAGGAAGAACTCCAGTCCGAATAGATCGGCCGATACAGGGCTCCCGGTCTCCGGGGTACGGGGTAGACGTTCATGGCGTCTGCGTCGACGGCGCGGGATGGTTCAGGTGCGGCCACAGGTCGGCGGGGTGTTCGATCAGGGCGGATGCGCCCCAGTCGCCGGGGCGGTCGTCCGGACCGAGATAGCCGTAGAGCGCGACGAAGGTGTCCATGCCGGCGGCGATCCCCGCCGCGACGTCGCGTTCGGCATCGCCCACATAGACGGCCTCGGCCGGTTTGAAGCCGGTCCGCGTGCAGGCGTGCAGCAGTGGCGCCGGGTGCGGTTTGCGCTGTTCAAGGGTATCGCCGGAGACGATCACGGCGGCGCGCGTGTCCAGTCCGAGCAGACGCAGCAGTGGCTCGGTCAGCCAGCCGGGCTTGTTCGTGACGACCCCCCAGGCGCGGTCCTCCGTTTCGATCCGCTGCAGCAGTTCAGCGATACCGGGGAATGGCCGGGAGGCGCCGGCCAGATTCGCCTGGTAGCGATCGAGGAAAGACGTCCGCAGCCGGTTCGTTTCCGGGCCGTCGCCTTCCAGGCCGAATCCGAGCCGAAGCAGTCCCGCCGCGCCATGCGAGACATGCGGGCGAATATCGTCGAACGGGAGAGGCGCACGGCCCTCCGCCGCGAGCAGATCGTTGAGCGCCGCCGCCATGTCGGGTGCGGTATCGATGAGGGTACCGTCGAGGTCGAACAGGACCAGTTCGCATCTACTCATCGGCGGGTGCGTGGCAGGCGAGCATGTAGTTCACGTCGATGTCGTCATCGAGGTGATAATGGCGTGTCAGCGGATTGTAGGTCAGTCCGCGCTCCGCCGTGACGTCGAGACCCGCGTCGCGGCACCATGTGGCGAGTTCCGATGGCCGGATCAGGCGCGCGTATTCATGCGTGCCGCGCGGCAGTAACCGCAGCAGATACTCCGCGCCCACGATCGCGAACAGCCACGCCTTCGGCGTCCGGTTGATGGTCGAGAATACGACCGTGCCGCCCGGGCGCACCAGTCTGGCGCAGGCGCGTACGATCGAGGCCGGATCGGGTACGTGTTCCAGCATCTCCATGCAGGTAACGACGTCGAACGTCTCCGGTTCGCTCGCGGCGAGGTCCTCGGCGGACTGTTCCCGGTAGTCGATCGCGACCTCGTGGTCGCTGGCGTGCTTGCGGGCGGCCGCCAGCGCCTCGCCCGCGAGATCGATACCGACCACGTCGGCACCGCGCAGGGCCATGGATTCGGTCAGAATGCCACCCCCGCAACCCACGTCCGCGATACGTCGGCCCGACAGTCCTCCGGCCTGGCGTTCGATCCAGTCGAGGCGCAGGGGGTTGATCGCATGCAGCGGTGCGCATTCACCTTCCGGATCCCACCAGCGGCTGGCGAGGTCGGAGAATTTGCGCAGTTCGGCCGGATCGGCGTTGTCCATTCCCGGATTTCCTCTGGATCGCTCAGCGCGCGCCGCCGATCCGCTCCTGCCAGGCGTCCGTGCGCCGGGCCAGATCGTCGGGATCCAGCGTCACGAGCTGACCGTTGCGCAGCTGGGGACGTCCGGCGATCCAGACATCGCTGACCTGGTGGCGGCCGGTGGCGTACACGAGCTGCGAGACGACATCGTAGATCGGCCGGGTTTCCAGTGGTGTCAGATCGACGGCGACCAGATCGGCCGCCTTGCCTTCCTCGATCGAGCCCGTCACGTCGCCCAGCCCGATCGCGCGGGCACCGTTGATGGTCGCCATGCGCAGTGCGACATCGGCGGGTACCGCTTCGGCATCCTCGGCCACGGCCTTCGCGAGCAGAGCGGCCGTGCGCATCTCGCCGAACATGTCGAGGTCGTTGTTCGAGGCGGCGCCATCGGTGCCGAGGGCCACGTTGATGCCCGCCTTCTGCAGCCGCTGGATCGGCGCGAAACCGCTCGCGAGCTTGAGATTGGACTCCGGGCAGTGAATCACGCTGGCGCCGGTGCGGGCGAAGGCCTCGATCTCGTCGTCGTCCACGACCGTCATGTGCACCGCCGCGAATCCCGGCGAGAGCAGGCCGAGCCGTTCCAGCCGCGCGAGCGGGCGCTCGCCGCCATCGGCCATGGCCCGGTCACACTCGCCCCGGGTCTCATGGACGTGCATCTGGATCGGCACATCCAGCTCGTCCGCGTACATGCGGATCCGTTCGAGCGGTTCGTCGGAGACCGTGTACGGCGCGTGTGGCGCGAATGCGGTATGGATCATCGCATTGTTGCGGTAGCGATCGTGCAGCGCCAGTCCCTTCTCGAAATACTGATCGGGCCCGTCGGCGTACTGGGTCGGGAAGTCGAGCACGATCATGCCGACCACCGCACGCATGCCGATCTCCTCGGCCAGGCGAGCGGTGACCTCCGGAAAGAAGTACATGTCATTGAGGCAGGTGGTGCCGCCGCGCAGCATCTCGGCGAAGGCGAGGCCGCTGCCGTCCTGGACGAATGCCTCGTCGACCCAGCGCCCCTCGGTCGGCCAGATGTGTTCCTGCAGCCATTCCATCAGCGGCAGGTCGTCGGCCAGGCCACGCAGCAGCGACATGGCCGCGTGCGTGTGCGCGTTGACCAGCCCCGGCATCAGCGCGTGTCCGGTCAGATCGACGGCTTCGGCATCAGGCCAGCGGCGTTGTGCTTCCTCGTGCGGGAGTATCGCGGCGATGGTGCCGTCACGTACGGCGACCGCGTGCCCGGGAAGGACGCGGTCGGCTTCGTCGACGGTGACCACCCAGCTCGGGAGCAGCAGTGTATCGGGGAAATCCGGGGTCTCGTTCATGACCCTGCACGATACCGCCAGGGTATCGGCCGGACAAGGCGCTCGTGTCCTTTGGGTTCGGGTTGCCGTGGTCGCGTACGCGACGGCGCTGTACACTGCCCGGCGGTTGCCTGGAGTGAATGCGAATGACCCCTGACGGTTCCGTCGACAGCGTGCGCGCGATGGTCTGGCACGGCGATCGCCTGGCGCTGCTCGATCAGCGACAACTGCCGCTGGACGAGGTCTGGGTGGATTGTGAGGATGCCTCGACGGTCGCGGATGCGATCCGGGCGATGGTCGTGCGCGGTGCGCCCGCGATCGGAATCGCGGCCGCCTACGGTGTCGCGCTCGCGGCGCGTGCCGGTGCCGACCTGGGCACGGCGGTCGCGAGCCTCGGCCAGGCCCGACCGACCGCGATCAATCTGCACTGGGCGCTCGAGCGCATGAGCCGGGTAGCGGCCGCGGCGGCCCCCGGCGATCGTGCTGGACTGCTGGCGCGGGAAGCCGAGGCGATTCACGCCGAGGATCTGGCCGCGAACCGGGCGCTCGGTGCGGCCGGTGCGGCGGAGATCGATGGTCCCACCGGCGTACTGACCCACTGCAATACCGGCGCCCTGGCGACCGGCGGGTTCGGGACCGCGCTTGGCGTGATCCGGTCGGGCTGGGCCAGCGGGTGCATCGACGCCGTGTTCATGGGGGAGACGCGCCCGTGGCTGCAGGGCGCGCGCCTGACGGCATGGGAGCTCGCCCGCGAAGGGATCGAGGGTCGCGTCATCGTCGACGGGGCCGCGGCGGCGCTGATGGCCAGTGGCCGGATCGGATGGGTCATTGTCGGGGCCGATCGGGTCGCCGCCAATGGCGATGTCGCCAACAAGATCGGGACCTGCGGGCTGGCCGTGCTGGCGCGGCATTTCGGCATTCGCTTCATGGTCGCCGCGCCGGCCTCGACCATTGATCCGGCGACGCCGGATGGCCAGTCGATTCCGATCGAGACGCGCAGCGAGGATGAGGTGCTGGCGTGGGCCGGGCAGCGGGTGGCGCCGCCCGCTGCCCGCGCATGGAATCCGGTCTTCGACGTGACCCCGGCGACGCTGATCGATGCACTGGTGACCGAATACGGCGTCATTCACAATCCGGATACCGCCGGTATGGCGAGATTGCAGGACGCCACCCCGGCCGCGGCGGCCGGGCCCGTGCAGTAATCGTCCGCGCGGTCGACAGGGTCGGGGTGGACTCGTAAGATCAAGACTTTACAGGAGGACAGTGCTGTATGACGGCCCGGAAAAGCCTGCTGATCCAGTTATTCGCCCGCGATGAGCCCGGCCTGGTCTCGTCGGTATCCGGCTGCCTGTTCGATCTGGGCCTCAACCTCGGGGATACGACCTTCGCCGTGCTCGGTACCGGCGCCGAATTCACGGTCGTGGTCGAGGAACCGGTGCCGGTGGAAATCGCGGAAATCGAGCAGCGGCTCAGGGAACTGCCGGAACTCGACGGCGCGGACATCCGGGTCGAACAGTTCGATATCGCGCCCGTCCACGGCCCCTCCGCCCGGATCACCCATCGCATTACCATCCGTGGCGACGATCAGCCCGGCCTGGTCACGCGCCTGACCGAGGTGTTCGGGGATTACGACGCGAATATCGTGCGCCTGAACGCCGAGCGCATCCCGAGCGGCAGCGGTTCGACCTACGTCATCCGACTGGCGGTCTGGTTGCCCGACAACCGCGCGGATGCCTGTATCGCCGCCGTGCGCAATACCGCGAGTCAGCTCCAGCTCTCGACCGAGTGGCAGCGCGCCTGATGTTGGGCGAGCGTGCGCTGAATGCCGCCGGCGCGGCGGTCTGTTTCGGTGCGCTCGCGTACGGGATCTTCTGGCTGCAGATGCGTCTCGATCTCGAGCCCTGCCCGTTGTGCATCCTGGATCGGGTCGCCTTCTCCACGGCGGGGGTACTGTTCCTGCTGGCGGCGCTGCATGGTCCGCGGGGCACCGGCCGGCGTGTCTATGCGGGGCTCACGCTGATCCCGCTGGCGTTCGGGCTGGCGGTTGCCGGCCGGCATCTGTGGCTGCAGAGCCTGCCGGCCGATCAGGTCCCCGCCTGCGGCGGCAGCCTGGATTACATGCTGGACAATTTCCCCCTCGGGCAGGTGATCGACATGGTGCTGCGGGGCTCCGGGTCCTGCGCCGATATCCAGTGGCAGTTCCTCGGACTCTCGATCCCCGCCTGGACGCTTTTCCTGTTCGTCGTGCTGACGCTGATCGCGCTGGTGCAGCTGTTCCGTCCGGTGGAGCGGCGCCTGTTCTGATGGCGGGCAAGAGCGTCAAACGGTTCCGCGCGGCCCTGCTGGAGCGGGGGCTGGCCGATACCATCGTCGAACTCGATGCGAGCGCCCGGACGGCCGATGACGCGGCCGCGGCACTCGGATGCGCGACCGGCGCCATCGTGAAGTCGCTGGTGTTCTCGGGACCCGAGTCGCAACCGCTGCTGGTCCTCGGTACGGGCGATGGCCGCGTCGATGAGAAGCGTTGGTCGGCGAACGCGTCGGTGGCCCGGTCGCGCTCGCGGACGCCCGCTTCGTGCGCGACGCCGCCGGTTATGCGATCGGCGGAGTGCCGCCGTTCGGTCATAACCGGGACCTGCCGACGCTGATCGACCGCCGACTGGAACGCTTTGCCACGATCTGGGCCGCCGCCGGCACGCCGGAAACCGTCTTCTCGCTGTCGCTGCCTGATCTGGTCCGTGCGACCGGAGGCGAGGTCGTCGAAGTCGGTCAGGGGTGAGCCCGCGGGCTCAGTCGCCGTTGCGCGACGTGTCGGTGGACGTGGCCGGGCGATGGGCCGCCCGCAGGCGCTCGGTTTCCCGCTGCAGGGCCTGGCTGACCGTGACCGGATAGGGATCCCCCGTCGGCACGGGCTCGCGCAGGCGCCGGGGCAGTGCGCCACGCTGAGTCGCGGCACGCTCGCGCATCGTGGTGAGACTCTCGGGCGGGTCGAGCCGCCGCCCATCCCGCATCACGGGGTGCAGCAGCGGTTCACCGGCCAGCGCCTCGCGGTTGCCCGCGATCGTATCCCCCGCGAGCAGGCCGTCGGACCAGCGGCGGAATACCTGCTTGGCCCCCGGCAGGCTGACCTTGTCCGGTGATGCCTTCATGCGCGGTTCACCGGCATAACTGACCAGCTTGTAGGCGAAATCCAGGGTGGGGGCGTCGCGTGACACGACCAGATCCGTGCCCACCCCGAAACCGTCAATCGGTGCCCCGTTCGCGACCAGTTCGGCGATCCGCCGCTCGCCGAGGCCGCCCGACACGATGATCCGGACATCCTCGTGCCCGGCGGAATCCAGACGTGCCCGTGCCGCGCGGCTCAGTTCGTCGAGATCGCCGGAATCGATCCGGATGGCCTGGACCCGGAAGTCGCTGCCGAGCTCTTCGGCCAGACGCAGGACGTTGTCGACGCCGCCGAGCGTGTCATAGGTGTCGACCAGCAGCGTGGTCTCCGGGTAGTGGCGGGCGAAAGCCCGAAAGGCGCTCAACTCGTCCGGGAATGCCTCGATATAGCTGTGGGCCATGGTGCCGACGACGGGCAGCCCGTAACGCTGGCCGGCGACCATGTTCGAGGTGCCGCCGCAGCCCGCGATCCAGCTTGCCCGCGCGGCCGCCACGGAGGCGTCGAAACCGTGGGCGCGGCGGGCGCCGAAGTCGACCACGCCGCGGCCGCCGGCCGCATCGACGATCCGGGCCGCTTTGGTGAGGATCAGCGAATCGTAGTGGATCGCATTGAGGACACGGGTCTCGAGGATCTGCGCCACCGGCAGCGGCGCGGTCACCCGCAGTACCGGCTCGTTCGGGAACACGGCCGTGCCCTCGGGCATCGCGTCGACGTCGCCGTCGAAACGGACTTCGCCAAGCCAGTCGATGAAAGCCTGATCGAACAGACCCGTGCCGGCGAGGTAGTCGAGTTCGTCCGTGCGCAGCGCGAACGCCTCGAGGGCTGACAGAACGGCCTCGAGTCCGCCCGCAAGCACGTAGCCGCGCTGCGGGCCCGGATCGCGATAGAAGATCTCGAACGACGCCGTTTCCGTCTGGCCGTCGGCGACATAGGCCTGGGCCATCGACAGCTCATACAGGTCCGTGAACAGGGCCGAGGGCGCCGTTCCATTGTCGCGGGTCTGCGTGTTCACGCGGTGTCGTCGATCCGGGCGCCAGCGGCGCGCATGGCCTCCAGGGCGCGATCGCCATCGCCGGGCGATACGTCGACGGCCCGGGTGGCGTTTGGAATCAGATGGGTCTCGAATCCCGCCTCGCAGGCATCGATAACCGTTGCCCGGACGCATACGTCCTGGGCGAGGCCCCCGACAAACAGGCGCTCCACCCCAAGCCCGTGCAGGCGATTGGCGAGGCCGGTGTCATCGAAGGCCGAATAGTTGTCCCGATCCCGGTCGCGTCCCTTGCTGATGACGATCGCGTCGCGCGGCAGCTCGAGTTCGGGATGGAATGCCGCGCCGGGGGTTTCGCGCACGCAGTGGCGCGGCCATGGCCCATCGCGATCGCTGAAACTGCAGTGATCTTCGGGATGCCAGTCGCGCGAGGCGACGATCGGTATGCCGGCCGCCTGAGCCGCCTTGATCCAGCCGTTCAGGACCGGGACGACGGCATCGCCGTCCGGGACGGCCAAAGCACCGCCGGGGCAGAAATCGTTCTGCACGTCGACGACGACAAGCGCATCTCCGTTTTTGAGTTTATCTTGCATACTCAACAATTTAGGGGACCCTGCAGGAAGCGTCAATCAAGATGCGGCGGATGAGCCGGGGCTGTCCCCGCTGTTCGCCAGGAGTTCGAAAATGGTGTCACGCAGCGCCGCCGCCGCGGGCGACAGGCTGTGCCGCCGGGCGGTCAGGAGGCCGATTTCGCGTTCCACGTGCGGGTTCGCCAGCGGCACGAAGCACAGTTCCGGGTCGTTGTCCGGCAGGGCCAGCTGGGGCAGTGCCGTCACCCCGATGCCGGCGCGCAGCGTGGCCAGCAGGGAAATGATATTGGATACCGAGAAATGGGCCCCGGCCATGACATGCTGGGCATGGGTCCCGTCGAGCAGGCGCACCGTGCCGTTGGTGATCAGCGTATGTCCCGCGAGATCGGCCCATTCCAGGGGGCGTTCGATCAGGGCCAGGGGGTGATCGCGCCGGCACACGAGCCCCATCTGGTCCTGTAGCAGCGGCTGGAAATCGAGGTTGGGGTCGAGCTCCCACTGGCTGGCGACACCGAAATCGACCCGTTGGTGGAGCACTCGCTGCTGCACGTTATGGGCCGTATCATCCTCGACGCTCAGCTGGATATCCGGGTAGCGCGTCGCGAAGACGTCCAGGATCCGTGGCAGGAGCTGGCTCGCAAACGATGGAACGCAGGCGATCGACGCGCGGCCCATGCGCTTTTCGGCGGCGAGCGCCATCTGATCGACGACCCGGCCGTAATGCTCGAGCAGCGCTTTCGCGGGCGGGTAGCAGTGCCGGCCGTAGGGTGTCAGTTCGGTCTTGTTGCCGCGCTCGAACAGCGTCTCGCCGAGTCGGTGTTCCAGTTCGCGGATCGAGAGCGAGATCGCCGGCTGAGTGCGGGCCGCGCGTTCCGCGGCCGCGTGGTAACTCTTGAGTTCCGCCACCAGCACGAAATACCGAAGCTGCTGCAGTTTGACGTCGGGGACCATCTTCCCGCTCTCTGGCATCCATAAAATTAATTTACCATAACATTTTTGTTAATAATTGTTCTTTTGACTCGCGGTGTTCCACGATGCCGCTACCGAGTACAAGGGGGAACCATGGCCGAAGCGCACTTCCGCAATTTCATCAACGGCGAGTGGGTCGATGGCGAGTCGACCGTCAGCAACGTCAATCCGTCCGACGTGTCGGACAGCCTGGGCGAGTTCGCGCAGGCGTCGACCGAACAGACGCGCGAGGCGATCGCCGCGGCCCGTGCGGCCCAGCCGCAGTGGTACGCCAAGGGCCTCGAGCACCGCTATAACGCGCTGCTGGCGATCGGCACCGAATTGATGGATCGCGCCGCCGAACTCGGGCGCGAGCTGGCCCGGGAAGAGGGCAAGCCCTTCGCCGAGGGCAAGGGCGAAGTGTACCGCTCCGGTCAGTTTTTCCACTACTACGCCGCCGAGGTCCATCGCCAGATGGGCGATACCGCGGATTCCGTGCGTCCCGGGATCGAGGTCGAGACCTGGCGTGAGCCGATGGGCGTCGTTGGCGTTATCTCGCCCTGGAATTTCCCGATGGCGACCCCGGTGTGGAAGATCGCGCCGGCGCTCGCGTTCGGCAATGCCGTTGTCTGGAAGCCGGCCAACCTCGTTCCGTACAGCGCCACGCAGGTGGCCGAGATCATCAGCCGTCAGGATCTGCCGCCCGGCACGTTCAATCTCGTCATGGGTCGTGGCAGTCAGGTCGGCAATACACTGGTGGAATCGCCGGACGTCGATGCCCTGACGTTCACGGGCTCCGTCGAGACCGGCAAGCACGTCGGCGCGAAGGCGATGCAGAACCTGACCAAGGTGCAGATGGAAATGGGCTCGAAGAACCCGCTCGTCGTCCTCGACGATGCCGATATCGAGACCGCGGTCCAGTGCGCCTTTGCCGGCGGCTATTCCGGCACCGGCCAGAAGTGCACGGCCTCGTCGCGCATCATCGTGACCGAGGGGATCCATGACCGCTTCGTCGAAGCGCTGGTCGAGCGGCTGGCGAAAGCGAAAGTCGGTCATGCGCTCGAAGAGGGAACGGAGATCGGCCCGGTCGTCGATGCGAGCCAGCTGGAGCAGGACCTCGCCTGGATCGAGAAAGCGAAGCAGGAGGGCTGCACGCTCGCCTTCGGCGGTGAGCGCGTCGCCGGCGATACCGAGGGGTTCTTCCTCCAGCCAACGCTGTTCACCGACAGTCACAACCGGATGACGGTGAACCAGGAAGAGCTGTTCGGCCCGATCGCCTGCGTGATCAAGGTCCGCGATTACGACGAGGCGCTTGCTACCGTCAACGACACGCGCTTCGGTCTGACCGCCGGGATCGTCACCCGCTCACTCGGCCCGGCGATGCATTTCAAGCGCAATGCACGCTTTGGCTGCGTCATGATCAACCTCCCGACCGCGGGTACCGATTACCACGTTCCGTTCGGCGGCCGCAACGAATCCAGCTATGGGCCGCGCGAGCAGGGGCAGTACGCCCGCGAGTTCTACACCGAGGTCAAGACTTCCTACATGCGGGCGATGTGAGGCGGATTCATGGCGCATGACACGGCGGTGATCGATGGGCTCCAGTACTGCAACTGGAGCCGCGAGGTGTTCGAGCAGATGCGTGCCGGTGGCATCGATGCGGTCCACGTCACGGCCACGTACTGGGAGAACGCGCGTGAACTCCTGTCGAATATCGGCGACTGGAATCGGCGCTTCGAGGCCCACCGTGACCTGATCATGCCGGTGGAGACCGCCGCGGATATCCGGCGTGCGCGAGAGAGCGGCAAAACCGGTATCATCCTCGGCCTGCAGAATTGCTCGCCGATCGAGGACGACATCGATATGGTGGCGATCCTCAAGCGGCTCAACGTGCATATCATGCAGTTGTCGTACAACAACCAGTCGCTGGTCTGCGCGGGCTGTTTCGAGGAAACGGATCCGGGCATCAGCCGCTTTGGTCGCCAGGTGATCGCGGAGATGAACCGCGTCGGCATGGTGATCGATATGTCCCACAGCGCGGAATTTTCCACGCTGGAAGCGATCCGGTTGTCCGAGCGCCCGGTGGTCGTGTCTCACGCCAATCCGCGCTTTTATCACGACACCAGCCGCAACAAGTCGGAAAAGGTCATGCGGGCCCTGGCCGAGACCGGCGGGCTGATGGGATTCAGCTGTTACCCGTTCCATCTCCGGAATGTTTCGGAGACCGGGATCGACGAGTTCACGGAAATGATCGCGCGCAGCGCCGATGTCATGGGCGTGGAACACCTGGGGATCGGCACCGATCTGTGTCAGGATCAGCCGGTCGAGGTGCTCCAGTGGATGCGCAACGGCAACTGGTCGAAGGTCATGGATTACGGCGAAGGCTCGGCCGCACGGCCCAGCTGGCCGGATCCGTTGCCCTGGTTCCGTTCATCCGCGGATTTCCCGAATATCGCCCGGGGCCTGCGGGACCGGGGATTCAGCAACGCCGAGGTCGACGGGATCATGGGTGGTAACTGGCTTCGTTTTCTCGACGATGCCCTGCAACCGGCGGCCTGATGCGTCGGCTTATACGATAACCCGAAACGGGGGTAGATATGAGTAACGGAAACAACGCCAACGATCCGCATCGCGCGGGTATGAATGCGGGTCTCGGCGACCCGTGGGTGCTGGGGCTCAGCGTAGGGTTCGTCCTGCTGTTCGTCGGCCTGTCGATTTTCAATGTCGATCTGCTGGGAACGATCGTGAGTTCCGGCTTTACCTGGACGGCTCAGTATCTCGGGTCGTTCTTCCAGCTGCTCCTGCTTCTCACGTTCTTCATCGCACTCGGCGTCTGCATCTCGCCGGCCGGCAGTGCGGTCATGGGCGATCTCGACAAGCCCGAGATGAGCACCTTCAAATGGATCTCGATCATCCTCTGCACGCTGCTGGCCGGTGGTGGCGTGTTCTTCGCCGCCGGTGAACCGGTGTACCACTTCATCGCGCAGAGCCCGCCGGCGTTTGACGCCGAGGTCGGTACCGCCGAGGCGATCAAGGGGGCGTTGGCCCAGTCGTTCATGCACTGGGGTTTCCTCGCCTGGGCGATTCTCGGCTCACTGACGAGCCTGGTGCTCGTGAATGCGCATTACGTCAAGGGCCAGCCGCTGCAGCCGCGCACGCTGCTGTATCCGATTTTCGGTGACCGGGTCATGAAGGGCGCGTTCGGCGGTATTGTCGACTCGGTCTGCGTGATCGCGGTCGTGGCCGGTACGGTCGGCCCGATCGGCTTCCTCGCGACCCAGGTCGCCTATGGCGCCAATGTCCTGTTCGGCTTGCCGGATACGTTCGCTACCCAGCTCGTCGTTCTGATCATCCTCGGTGCGATCTACGTGACGTCCGCGGTCACGGGTATCCATCGTGGTATCCAGATCCTGAGCCGGTTCAACGTGTTCCTGGCCATGGGCATCGCCGCTTTCATCCTGATCTTCGGGCCGACGCTGTTCCTCGTGAACGCCTGGCTGCAGGGATTCGGCGAATACATCTCCTCGTTCTTCGCCATGGCGACCATGACGACCGAGACCGCGCCCGCATGGTGGATGAAGTGGTGGACGATCTTCTTCTTCGCCTGGTTCCTGGGCTATGGCCCGCTGATGGCCCTGTTCGTGGCGCGTATCTCGCGTGGACGTACGGTGCGCCAGATGATCCTGGCCGTCGCGGTGGCCGCGCCGATCGTCACGACGATCTGGTTCACGCTGCTCGGCGGTTCCGGCATCTACTATCAGCTCAATGGCGCGATCGATCTGCAGGAAGCGCTCACCAACTTCCAGTTCGACGTTGCCACGCTGACCGTCGCGCAGGCGCTGCCGCTGGGTGGTCTGATGGCCTTCCTGATCCTGATCCTGACCACGATCTTCGTGGCCACGACCGGGGACTCGATGAGCTACACGATCTCCATGGTCGCCTCCGGTCATGACGATCCGAACACGGGCGTGCGGGCCTTCTGGGGTATTGCCCTGGCGGTGATGGCCGGCATTCTGCTGTTCATCGGTGCGGGCCAGATCAGTGCGCTGCAGCAGTTCATCGTGATCACCGCGATTCCGGTGTCACTGGTGGTCCTGCCGTCGCTGTGGACCGGGCCGAAGGCCGCTTACGAGATGGCGCGCAATCAGGGGATCGTGCGCTAGACTGACGTTGTTGGCGGGGCCGGCGCCTGCCGGCCCCGCAACCGATCCCGGGATCCGCTGAATCGGTTGGCGGGTCGGGACTGACAGGTCCGCGGTGCGTGTTCCACGCCCCATTGCGCGTGCTGCCAGGTGTTGATCGGCGGTCCGTTCCGACACCCCGGGTATCACATCCAGATCAGCGACCGGGTCGAATCCCGCGGTGAGGCCCGGTCGTGTTTCGAGGGGGCATCGCCATGTTGCCGGAATCCCGTGATTTCCAGCCCGCACACCCGGCACCCCATGCCGGTCCGGTGCCGCTGCGCCCGGCCGATGAGGTCATGCAGCTCGACAGGCTGGGCAGTCTCCATGGCAGCCGGATCAGTTTTATCCGCACCGTCGTCCGCAAAATGATGGACGAGGGCTGGCGGGTGGAGAATCGTCGCTTCGATATCGATCGCGACGGTTATGGTACGGCGATCTATCGCATTACCACCCCGGAATTCGTCTACGAATTCGTTCTCTTTTCGCAGTATCTCGATCCCAGTCAACGCTCGGACCGGGTGATCGCGAATGCGTGGGACTGTGCCTTCGCGCTGTGTGTCGGCGAGGTCGACGAGGAGCGCCTCGAGGCCCTGCGGGAGAATATCCCGCGCCAGGAGGCGGGCCGCTGCGACGCGAGCGTGATCGTTCTGTCACGCGCGAACCGCAGCGTGCGCAATTTCGATTCGATGGTGCAGGCGCTGTCCGAAGGGCGGCAACCGGATCCGCGCCAGATCGCGCGGGTCGGATACCTCTACCGGACGACGGCGGTCTACGGCAACGGCAAGTTCGGCATCGCCGATTATCCCAAGATCCGCGACTGGGAAGATTTCGGTCTGCCGTTTTCGGCCCAGATGTTCACCGTGTATCTGCTGCGCCACTTCAGTATCGAGCAGGTGGAGCATATCGCCGCCTGCCGTGCGCCGGAGACGGCCGTGCGGATGGATAAACGCCTGAAGCGGTATCTGGGGATCGGCAATTCCACCGGACTCGGGATGGCGCCGTTCCTGATCAGTCATCCGAAGCTGATCAACCAGTGGGTGTTGATGCGTGAGACCGCGCTCGCGCGGTGCCTCGGCGAGAACGCGGATCGTGATCGTCTCGATCGGCTGCTGGCGCTGATCGATCGCGCGGCGCAGCATACGCGTGAAACGGTTTCCGACGACGCGCGGCAGACCGAACAGAACGAGACGCTGGTCGAGGAGTTGTGCAGCGCGTACGGCTGGCTGCGCCAGCAGGCACCGGAGCAGCGACGGCTCTGGCAGGAACTGTCCGACTATGCGCGTGCAAACTGGTCGCTGGAGACCCAGGAACTGCTGCACTCGCTGATCATCGAACTCTATCCGTCCCGGGTCGATGAGCTCGAACTCTACATGGGGGCGACCGAGCAGTATGACCTCGTGCCCGATATGACGCTCAATCGCCTGATCGAGGAGATCGAGTCGAATTACGACTGGGCGCTGGCAGTGGATTTCGAAGACCCGGAACAGACTCGATGGTTCTGGTATCGCTCGGCGGAAAAGGAAGAACCGCGACTCGGCATCAGGGGCGAGGAGCCCGGGGACGATCGGGAGATGCCGCTGGATATCGCCCGGCAGGTGCGGCGGGCCTACGATGCGCTGGTGGCGTACCGCGACGGATTCGGTGGCCGCACGACGGTGGTGGAGTTCCTGCTCGAACGGCCGGGCTTCAAGGGCGTCATCCGTCGTGTCCAGTCGATGTCGCAGACCACCTACGGAGAAATCCGCAAGAACCTGCTGGCGGGAGATATGCTTCCCATGCATCTGCTGCGCTGCAAACTCTCGTTCTTCGGGGCGACGAAATTCGATCCACGCTCCAGTCGCTGGGTTCGTATCACCCTGTTCCAGGGGGCGCCCCTGCTCGAGGATATTGGCCAGCCGTTCGACGATGACTGGTTCATGCCCGTGATGCCCGATCCCGATGAGGTGCTCGGATGAGAGTTTCCCAGAATGAACTCACGGGGCTCTGCCGGCGTGCCTTCGAGGGCATGGGCTTCCCGCCGGGGGACCATGAAGACGCCGCCGATATGGTCGTGTGGCTCGAGCAGCACGGTCTCGGTGGTGTCGATACCCTGCGCCGGGCATTGACGCGCCTCACCAGCGAACCGCGCAATAACATGGTGCGGGCGTTCGAGGATTCCTCCCTCGGTGTCATCGACGCGTCGGGCAATTCGATCCTGTTGTGCGGCAGTCTCGCCGCCGATCTCGTCTACGCGAAGGCCCGGCGCAAGGGCCTGGCCGTCGTCAAGGTTCATGATTGTTACAACCGCAAACTGATGATGGGGTATCTGGCCCGTTGTGCGCGGCGCGGTATGAACCTCATGGCGTTCTGGCGCAACAGTGAAGATCCCGTCGTGGTCGAGCAGGTCGTTTCGATCCGGGCGTATGAGGATTACCCGACGCTCCTGCTGTATCAGATCGAGGATGAGGACGACACGCTCACGCGCAACCGCTCCGTGACGCTGATCGCTTCGCCGCATTTCTCCATGCTGCAGTCACTGCACCCGGATCCGGAAGAGGCGACGCTCCTGCAGGTCGTGCGCCCGGAGGACTTCGAGCGTCAATCCAATCGGGTCTGGGAAGATGGGCTCCAGGTCGAGGATGACGTGTGGGCGCGTCTGAAGGAGCTGTCCGGCCGGACCCTCGTCGAGGCCACCGAAGAATCCCGCAATCGCGGTGCCGGCGAAGGGGCCGAGTAACGCTTTACCAGTGTTCGGGTCAGTAAGCGTCACTGCGCGCGGCCATTTGGGTGGCCTGTGTCCACTGTTACCAGTCACGACACGGGGTTGCCCGTGGACGACGATCATAGCCCACGTCCGTTGACCCCCGTGTAGGCCAGTGGAAGAATCCCGCCGCCTGCGGCCCGGCATGCCGGATTCCGGCCGGGGCGCGCCCGGGATTCGAAAGAGGAAAGCACTGGCATGAGCGATCTGGTAAGCAGCGACTGTATCGTGGGACGGCACGGCGGCTCGTCGAGCGTGCTCGACGGCATCGGCAACACGCCGCTCATCGATATCGACGGTATCTGGTGCAAACTCGAATTCCTGAACCCCTCCGGCTCGATCAAGGCGCGCATCGCCAAATACATGATCGAGCGCGCCGAGCGCGAAGGTCGTCTGCAGCCGGGCGACACCATCGTCGAGGCGTCGAGCGGCAACACCGGTAATGCATTGTCGATGGTCGCGGCGGTCAAGGGCTACCGGATGCTGGTGGTGATGCCGAATGGCATGACCTCGGAACGCCTGGCGATCTCGCGCGCCCTCGGCGCGGAAGTCCTGCTGGTCGGCGACTTCCACGTCAACGCCGCGCTGGAGAAGGCGGAAGAGCTCGGCCAGCAGGAAGGGTACTTCTGCCCGCAGCAGTTCGCCTCCGAATGGAACGTCGAGGAGAACCGGACGTGGCTCGGGCAGGAACTGCTGCAGCAGTTGCCCGAGGGGGCCGTGCCCGACGCGATCGTGGTCGGGGTCGGCACCGGTGGGACCCTGATCGGCGTCGGCCAGGCCTTCCGCGAAGTGAATCCGCACTGCCGTCTGGTCGGCATGGAACCGGAAGAGTCCTGCACCATCGTCTGCGGCGAGACCGGCAAGCACCTGATCGAAGGTATCGCGGACGGTTTCGTGCCGGAGATCATCTCGCGGCACCGTGGCGAGATCGACGACTTCGTTTCCGTCGACAGCGATGAGGCCGTCGCCGAGATGCGCAGCATCGCGCAGCGCCACGGCTGTTTCGTCGGTCCTTCATCCGGCGGTCATCTCGTCGCCGCAAAACGCCTGCGTGAACGCAATCCCGAACTCAGGAACATCGTCACGCTGTTCTGCGACGAAGGCGAGAAATACCTCTCCGAACACTTCCGCTTCCACGATCCGAATGCCTGACCGTGTCGTGCAGTTCCGGGCTTTACCAGTGTTCGGGTTAGTAAAATCCGGAACGGCTCAGAGTCACTGAATGATGCCGATTACCCCGACGATGATCAGGTAGCCCGCGACGATCGGTCGCAGGGCGCGTTGCGGGGCCACGAGGAGGGCGATGCCGGCGGCGATCGAGAGGATCGGGATGAGTTCGAGATGGAGTGTCATGACTCGCTGCCTTGTTCGTTATCGAATGGTGTGAGCTGATCGGTCCGGGCTGCCGTCAGCAGCTCCGTCGCCGGCAGATGGCGCAGGCGGTCGAGTGCGTACTCGAGCGCGCCCTCGCCGCAGAGGCCCTGGATGGCGGCCTCCTCGTAGTCCTGGCGCAGCCGCTCGACGCAGGCGTCGCGCAGCGCGCCGGCAAGCGCCACGCGTTCGGATGATTGCGAGGGGGTGTCGGACATCGCCTCAGCCGGCGGCGCAGAACCGTTCATAGTCGATGTAGCCCGGGAATTCGCCCTCAGTGGCGCACCATGCGCACGCGGGATCCTGGCGGACACGGAGTTCGCGGAATTCTCCGCCCAGGCCATCGAAACACAGCAGCCGGCCGACCAGCGGCTGGCCCTTGCCCAGCAGGATTTTCAGCGCCTCGAGCGCCTGCAGCGTCCCGATCAGGCCGGGGAGCACGCCCATCACGCCGGCCTCGGCGCAGGAGGGCGCCTGATCGGGCGGCGGCGGTTCCGGGTAGAGGCAGCGATAACAGGGGCCACCGTGCGGGCCACCGGGCCAGAAGACCGAGGCCTGGCCGTCGAAACGGAACACCGCGCCGTGGACGTTCGGCAGCCCGAGGCGCACGCAGGCATCGTTGACCAGATAGCGGGTCGCGAAATTGTCCGAGCCGTCGACGACCACGTCATAGCCGTCGAAGATCCGCTCGACGTTATCCGAGGTCAGGTGCTCGTTGATTCCGATGACCTCGGTCTCCGGGTTCAGCGCGTTGATCGTGTGGCGTGCCGATTCCACCTTGGGGGTGCCCACGGCGGCATCGGTGTGCAGGATCTGGCGCTGGAGATTGCTGCGGTCGACCGTGTCGTGATCGACGATCCCCAGCGTGCCCACGCCGGCCGCCGCCAGATACAGCGCCGCCGGTGAACCGAGGCCACCGGCGCCGATCAGCAGGACGCGCGCTGCGGCCAGCCGCGCCTGCCCCTCGGTGCCGACCTCGGGGAGGCTGATCTGGCGGGCGTAACGCGCACGGGCAGTGGCATCGAGGACGCGTGGGATCTCGAAGGCATGACCCTCGTCCTTCCAGCGGTTGAAGCCGCCGCTGACGGAGCGGACGTCGCTGTAGCCCATTCGGCGCAGGCCGTCGGCCGCGAACAGGGAACGCGTGCCGCCCCCGCACATCACGAGCAGGGTGCGGTCGGTATCGGGTGCCTCGCGCTCGATCTGCAATTCGAGCCACCCCCGCGACAGGCGCAGCGCACCGCTCGGACTGCCCTGGGCGATCTCTTCCGGTTCGCGCACGTCGATCAGCAGGGCCCCGGCATCGGCGAGTGCGCTGGCGTCGCCCGGGCTGACTTCGTCGATTTCCCGCCGCAGTTCTTCCAGGCGTCGGTCGCGTGCGCTCATTTCAGGAGGTCTCCGTGACGATCGGCTGCTCGTGGCAGCCGCGTTCGTCGATTTGCCAGCAGCGCAGATCGCGCATGCCCGTGTTTGTAACACCCGCGATCAGGTAACTCCAGCCGGGCCAGGCGAGCTCGCGGTCGGTGGGGGATGGGGCCGGATCGCCGTGCGGATGCGAGTGCCAGACCCCGATGATGGTCTGACCACGTCGACGGGCCGCATGTTCCAGCCGTAGCCAATCCTCGGGATCGATGGTGTAGCGTCGGTCCGGGGCCGGATCGACATTCGGCATGGGATGGATGGCGACGACCGTGCGCGGCCCGTCCACGTCCGGGCCCTCGAGCAGTCCGCAGGCCTCCAGCGGCCACGCCGCCAGCGACAGCTCCCGGATTCGTCGCCGCTGGGCGGCGCGGAGGTACAGTCTCGGCGCCATCAGCCCCCGGCGACCGAGGGCATCACGATGACTTCGTCACCGTCGTGGAGTTCCGTCTCCAGTCCCTGCAGCTGGCGGATATCGGTGCGGCGCACGAATACGTTGACATAGGGACGCAGCTGACCATCCCGGGTCCGGATGCGCTGTACCAGCGCCTGGTGATCGGCCCCGACCCGTTCGAGCAGTTCATCGACATACCCGGCCTCGGCACGGATCTCGCCATTACCGTCGGCGTAAGGTTGGAGCGGGGTCGGAATCCGCAGCGTCACTTCAGCCATGGGACCATTCCATCCGTCGGGCGCGCGACAATCGTAGCACGCAATTGCGCGTTTTCATTCGCGTTCGATCGCCTCGATCACGGGATCCGCGCCATCGCGGTGGCTCGTGAGCACAACCCGCTCGATCCGGTGGCCGTCGTTTTGCAGCGCGGCACGGCCCGCCTCACGCGCCGCCGTGTGACGGTCCTGGTCATCGACCGCATTGATTACCGCGATCACGCGCGCCCGGGCCGGTATGCCCTGCAGACTGCCGTTTTCGGCGCTCAGCAGACGGCCGACGGCGGCGGGTGTGATCGGTTCACCGGCCGCAAGCCCCGTCACCGCCTCGACCCGCTCGGGGCGGTGGGCGATGCGTTCATCCAGCGGCTCACCGATCGCGGCCGCCGAGACGATGCAGAGCACGGTGGTGGCGGTGTCGGGGATCACGGGCTCGTCGGGTGCGGGCGCCTTGATCGCACGCATCCGGGCACCGTCGGCCTTGACCAGGGTCAGGTCGAAGGCGCCTTGCCGATGGCAGTCGCCGATCACTTCGGGCGGCACGCCGGCGACGCGGCCGGGCTTTTCGCTCGGGCGCGCGTAAGCGATGCGGTCGTGGTCGCCGATGGCCGCGACCGCGGCCGGCAGATCGGGTTCCTCGGTGATCAGCCGCCAGGCCCCCAGGCGCCGCGAGAACGCGGTCATGAAGACCGTCGCGGTCACCGCCACGCGGCCGGGGTGCGCGGCGGCCAGCGCGTACAGCGTGGTCTTCTTGCCCCCGGCACCGATCGCGCAGACGATGCCCTCTTCGGCGCCCAGCAGTTTCAGCAGGCGTTCGCTCATGCGGTCTCGACCGTTGCCTTGACGCTCAGGATCGGCGGCAGGAACTCGGCCTGGCAATGCCAGTGTTCGCCGCGATCATGGCTCGTGAACAGATGACCGCTCGAGGTCCCGAAGTACAGGCCGAGCGGATCCAGGTGATCGCTGTCCATGCCATCACGCAGTACCGTGCAGTACACGTGATTCTGCGGCAAACCCGCCGACAGGGCTTCCCAGTGCTCGCCTGCGTCCTCCGTGCGGTACACCCGCAGGCGGCCATCGACCGGATAGCGCATCTGCGTGCCCGCTTCGGGAATGCAGAACAGCGTATCCGGGCTGTCCGCGTCGGTCGCGAGCGCATAACCGAAGTCGCTGGGCAGGCCCGCGGTGATCTCGCGCCAGCTGTCGCCGGCGTCGTCGCTGATCCAGAGGCCCGTGTGGCTTTGACGGAAGAGCCGTCCGCCGCGCCGCGGGTGCGCGAGCAGACGGTGTTCGTTGTGCCCGGCTACCGGGAACGGGTCCGCCAGATAGGGCGCGCGCACCCCTTCATTGATCGGCATCCAACTGGCCCCCGCATCGTCCGAGCGATAGCAGCCGCCGGCGCAGAGAGCGGCATAGAGCCGCTCGGGGTTGGCCCCGTCGACCTGCACGGAATGGACCGCGAGGCCGCCCTTGGCGGGGTGCCAAAGGTTCGCGGTCGGGTGCTGGTCGAACGCCGGCAGGCGCGACCATGAGTCGCCCCGATCATGACTGACGAACAGCCCGGGCGGTTCGATCCCGGCGAAGAGGGTCCCGGTACTCTGCGCCGGACCCGGCGCCAGACACCACAGCGTGCGCAGGCTTTGCGGTCCCTCGTCGGCATAGTGGCGCGGCACTTCGGGCAGCGGTTTCCAGCTGCGGCCGCCGTCCCCCGTGCGGTAGACATGCACGCCCCAGACCGGATGATGCGCCGCGGCATAGCCGAAGCGCGGATCGCGCGGGTCCAGCCAGGCGCTCTGGATCTCGTACCCGGCGATATGCGGCCCATCCAGCGTCCACTCGCGCCGATCGTCGCTGCGGGCGACAAAAAGACCTTTGCGTGTGCCGATGACGAGCGTGACGGGCATATCAGGTTCTCTCGGGGCGTTTAAGTACGGCCTGGGTTCTCGACAGGACGCGAGGTAAGGTCAAAGGCGATCTCTCGCCAAGACGCCAAGCGCGCCAAGAAAGGCGATAATTCATGTAAATACAAGCCATTCAGAAAACCGTATCGGGACTTGAACGATGGGCCGCTGCCCCAGCGAGAAGCAATCAGCGGGAAACATCGACATGTCGGTTTACCCGCTCTCTGAGAATTTGACTTTCCTTGGCGCGCTTGGCGTCTTGGCGAGACACCGCCTTTGACCTTCCCTGGCAAGAACGCAAACACGGCCACCGGCGTTCCCACGCCGGAAACGGCCTACGGCAGCGAGACGGGCGCGGACGGTTCCCAGCCCTCGGCGCGGTGTTCGGCGACCACCGTGGTGTAGATGCCGCCGCGGACGTTGAAGTGGCCGGTCAGGCGCAGGAAACGCGGGTTCACCGCGGCCACCAGATCGTCGCAGATGCGATTGGTGACGTCCTCGTGGAAATGGCCTTCGTCGCGGAACGACCACATGTACAGCTTGAGGGCCTTGAGCTCGACGCACAGCGCGTCCGGCACGTATTCCAGCTCGAAGGTCGCGAAATCCGGCTGGCCCGTCTTCGGGCACAGGCAGGTGAACTCCGGAATCGACATCCGGATGGTGTAATCGCGCCCCGGCCTCGGGTTTTCAAAGGTCTCGAGCGTTTTCGCGGGTTCGGTCGACATGAACAGGATCCGGGCAGTTGGGGCGCATATCTTGCCGCCACCGGGCCCCGCGGGCAATAATGCCCGGCTTATTCGCTCCCCCATCGAGCCGTCTCCCGCGCCCATGGCGTGGTCCGGCGGCGGGAAACGCCTCCGCATGCGACTGAGCAAGATCAAGCTCGCCGGCTTCAAGTCATTCGTCGATCCCGCGACGGTCCATTTCCCGACCAACCTCGTGGGCGTGGTCGGGCCCAACGGCTGCGGCAAGTCGAACGTCATCGATGCCGTGCGCTGGGTGATGGGCGAGTCGTCCGCGAAGCACCTGCGCGGCGGCTCGATGGAAGACGTCATCTTCAACGGCTCCTCGCAGCGCAAGCCCGTCGGCCAGGCCTCGGTCGAGCTCGTATTCGACAATACCGACGGCACCCTGACCGGGGAGTACGCGCAGTACAACGAGATCTCGGTCAAGCGGCTGGTCAATCGCGAAGGGGCCTCGAACTACTACCTGAACAATACCCGGTGCCGGCGGCGGGACATCACGGATCTGTTCCTGGGGACCGGGCTCGGGCCGCGCAGCTACGCCATCATCGAGCAGGGCATGATCTCGCGCCTGATCGAGGCCAAGCCCGAGGATATGCGGATCTACCTCGAAGAGGCGGCCGGCATCTCCAAGTACAAGGAGCGCCGGCGCGAGACCGAGAACCGGATCCGGCACACGCGTGAGAATCTCGAGCGGCTGACCGACCTGCGCGACGAGGTCGCGAAGCACCTCGAACACCTGGCGCGCCAGAAGCGCACGGCGGAGAAATACCGTGAGCTGAAGGCCGAGGAGCGTGAGGCCCACGCACAGTTGCTGGCCCTGCGGTGGCGTGACATGGCCGCCGAACTCGAGGAGCGCGAGCGCCGTCTTTCCAGCGAGCGCACGCAGCTCGAGGAGGTCGTCGCCGAGCAGCGCCGCGCCGAGTCGGAGCTGGAAACGGCGCGTGAGGAACACCACGAGGCCACCGAGGCCTTCAACGCGGTCCAGGGCCGGTACTACCGGATCGGTGCCGAGATCTCCTCCACCGAGCAGCAGATCCAGCACAGCAAGGACGCGCGTCAGCGCAGCCGCGACGAATTCGCCCAGGTGGAGCGCGAGCGCGCCGAGACCGAGGAACAGGTGCGCGCGGACCGTGAGCGCCTCGAGACGCTCGACAGCGCGCTGGCCGAAGACCGGCCGGAGCACGAGCGTCTGCAGGCCAGCCGCGACGCCTCGACCCAGGCGCTGCAGGCGGCGGAACAGGCCATGCAGCGCTGGCAGACGGAGTGGGACGATTTCAACCGGCGGGCGACCGAGCCGGCGCAGACGGCGCAGGTCCAGCGCTCGCGCATGGAGCAGCTCGAGCGTCATATCGAGCAGGCGAACCAGCGCCTGAGCAAGGTCGAGGAAGAGGCGGGGCAGCTCGATCCCGAAGGCCTGGAGGTGGAGATCGAGGCCCTCGCCGAACAGGCGGCCGAGGCCGAACGCGAGACGACCCGCCTGCAGGAACGCCTCGCCGAGAACGGCGAGGCGCTGGAACAGGCCCGCGGCGAGCAGACGGAAATCCGCCGGACGCTCGATACCGCCCGCACCGAACAGCAGGAGCTGTCCGGCCGGGTGACCTCGCTCGAGGCGCTGCAGCAGGCGGCGCTGGGCCAGTCCGATGAACACGTCGTCGAGTGGCTGGAGCACCAGGGGATTTCCTCGAATCCGCGCCTGGCGCGATCGCTATCGGTCGAGTCCGGCTGGGAACGGGCGGTCGAGGTCGTGCTCGGGCCGTTCCTGGAGGCGGTCTGCATCGACGCACTTGATTCGGTCGCCACGGCGGTCGAACGGCTCGAGGCCGGCGGTGTCAGCCTCGTTGACGGTAACGGCGTTGCGGCTGCCGCCACGGCTGACGGCAGCGCCAGCCTGCTCGAGCGGGTGAACGGCGATGCGCCGCTGGCCGGCCTGCTCGCGGGCGTGTACACGGCGCCCGATCTCGACACGGCGCTGCGCCAGCGCAACGCACTCGAGGCCGGCGCGTCCGTGGTCACGCCGGACGGCGTCTGGTTGGGGCCGAACTGGCTGCGCTTCGCGCGGCCGTCCGACGACGACGCCGGCGTCCTTCGGCGGGAGCAGGAACTCGCGACCGCGCGCGAGGGACTCGAGCGCGCGCAGGAGACCGTCGCGGCGCACGAGGGCGAGATCGAGCGCCTCGGGGCGCGGGTGGCCGAACTCGAGCGCGAGCGTGAAGACACCCAGCAGGCGCTGAACAAGGCCCACCGTGAGCACGCCGACCTTGAGTCGCGGCTCGAAGGCCGGCGCATGCGCCTGGAGCAGATCGGGCAACGGCGGAACCGGCTGTCTGAGGAGGCGCGCGAACTGCGCGAACAGATCGAGCGCGAGACCGTCGAGATGCGCGAGGCCGAGACCGCGCGCAATCGGGCGCTCGAACAGAGCGAGGCCTTCGACGCGGAACGGGGCGAACTGCAGCGACGCCGCGAGCAACTCGCGAGCGATCTGGAGCAGGCCCGCGAGCAGGCCCGCTCCGACCAGGACGCCGGGCATCGGGTCGAACTGCGGGTCGAATCGACCAAGAGTTCGCGCGATGCCACGGCCCAGAACCTGGAGCGCATGCAATCGCGGCTGGAACAGCTTCAGCAACGCCGCGACGACCTGCAGCAGACGCTGGACGGCAGCGACGAGCCGATCGAGGCGCTGGAGGCGGAGCTCAACGAGAAGCTCTCCGCGCGGGTCGAGATCGAGCAGGAAATGAATACCGCGCGCCAGCGCGTCGAGGAAATCGAGCAGCGCATGCGCACGCTGGAGCAGCAGCGCAGCGATGGCGAACGCCGGGCCGGGGAGATCCGCGAGCGCGTGAGCACCGAGCAGATGGCGGTGCAGGAGACGCGGGTCCGGCGCGAGACCGTCCAGGAGCAGCTCGACGAGATCGAACGCGAGGCGGAGCCGCTGCTGGAAGGGCTATCCGAGGATGCGACCGCCGAGGCGTGGCAGAACCATGTCGAGCAACTGGCGCGCAAGGTCGAGCGCCTCGGCCCGGTCAACCTGGCCGCGATCGACGAGTACGACGAGCAGACCCGGCGCAAGGAGTACATCGACCAGCAGTACAACGATGTCACCCAGGCGCTGGAGACCCTCGAGAACGCGATCGCGAAGATCGACCGCGAGACCCGCCAGCGGTTCAAGCAGACGTTCGACATCGTCAATCAGCAGCTGCAGGCGCTGTTCCCGCGGCTGTTCGGTGGCGGTCAGGCGCACCTCGAGATGACCGGTGACGATCTGCTGTCGACCGGCGTGACGATCATGGCGCGGCCACCCGGCAAACGGGTGTCGAATATCCACCTGCTGTCCGGCGGCGAGAAGGCCCTGACCGCGGTCGCGCTGGTGTTCGCGTTCTTCGAACTGAACCCGGCGCCGTTCTGCATGCTCGACGAGGTCGATGCCCCGCTGGACGATGCCAATGTCGGCCGCTACTGTGACCTCGTGCGCGAGATGTCCGATCGCGTGCAGTTCATTTTCATCACGCACAACAAGCAGACCATGGAACTGTCGAATCAGCTTACGGGGGTCACGATGCGCGAAGCCGGTGTCTCACGTCTGGTCGCGGTCGATGTCCGTGAAGCCGCCGATCTCGCGGAAGCCTGAGTAGCCGTGCGATGGATGCGCTGCGCTGGATTCTGCTGCTGATCGGACTGGTCCTGATCGCGGGGATTTATTGGCTCGGGCGACGCAAGGGGCAGGATGAGCACCGCGAGGGCCTGTTCGAGCGGGCACGCCGTGCGGCCCGCGACGACAGGGTCAGCGACGAACCGGCTTCGGGCGCGGTCGAGCCCGATCTCGATATCGATGACATCGATGTCCATGGTTTCGATGTCGAGGATCGTCCCGGCGAGGCCCGGGAGGCCCCGGATCGGTCGATGCCGGCCGATGATCCCGATGCCCGCGATGCGTACGGGACCGAGCCGGAGACGCCAGCGCCTGCGCCCCATGCGCCGGCCGACCGTCCCGCGGCGCCCGCGGACGTCGCGTCGCGATCGCCCATCGATTCCGGACCCACGGAGCCGCCGCCGGAGGAACGCAGCGGTGCCGGGTGGAGCGCCGATGTCCCATCTGGACCGAAGGCCGATCGGCAACCGGAATCCGACCACGGCCCCGAGCCTGCCAGCGCTGATCCCGCAAGCGAGCCTGATCATGAACCCGGCTTCGGGCAGGATCCGGAGCCAGAGCCGGTCGTGGCGCGCCCGGAAACACACGGTGACGCCCCGGATAGCGCGGAGACCGCAGCGTCCGGACGCGCAGCGACCGATACGTCGCCGGCCGCGACTTCCGACCGAGGCCGGGAGGAGCGGGAGCCGCCCGGGCGGGGTCAGGAGAAGGGAGCTGAGGAGCGGGTGGTGGTCCTCCACGTCGTCGCGCCCGAGGGCGAGCGGCTCGTGGGCGCGCGGCTGCGCGAGGCGCTGGAAGCCAGTGGCATGCGTCACGGTGCCTACAGCATCTTCCACGCCAGCGACAGCGAGGGCAGCATCGTCTTCAGTGCCGCCAACGCCGTGGAACCGGGCACGTTCGATCGATCCACCATGGATACCCTGACCACGCCCGGCATCGCACTGTTCATGCAGGTGCCCGGCGCGCAGTCCGCCGAGACCGTTTTCGACCGCATGCTGAGCACGGCCCGTTCGGTCGCCGATACACTGGAAGCGCACGTGCTGGATGAGCGTCACAGCACGCTCACCCGACAGACCGAACAGCATCTGCGTGAAGAACTGCGCCTGCTCGACCGACGCACGGGTTCCCTGCAGCGATGAACTCCGATTCCGGAACGGCGGCCGAGCGGGCCGCGGCGCTGCGCGAGCGCCTGCATCACCATAACTACCGGTACTACGTACTCGACGATCCCGAGATCGCGGATGCCGAGTACGATCGCATGCTGCGCGAACTGCAGGATCTCGAGGCAGACCACCCGGAACTCCGGACGCCCGATTCGCCGACCCAGCGTGTCGGTGCGCCACCGCTGGAGAAATTCTCGACCGGCGAGCATCTCGTCCCGATGCTGTCGCTGGAAAACGCGTTCGACGAGGCCGAAATGGCCGAGTTCGACCGGCGCGTGCGCGAGCGCCTCGAGGCCGAGGCGGCCGTCGGCTACTGTGCCGAGCCCAAGCTCGATGGCCTCGCGGTGAGTCTCCTCTACGAGAATGGCGTCTTCACGCGCGGCCTGACCCGCGGGGACGGCACGACGGGCGAGGACGTAACGGTGAACCTGCGGACTGTCGCCTCGCTGCCGTTGGCGCTGCAGGGCGAGAAGCCGCCGTCGCGACTGGAAGTGCGCGGCGAGGTCTTCATGCCGCGTGACGGCTTCGAGCGGATCAACGCCGATCACCGCGAGCGCGGCGTCAAGCCATTCGCGAACCCCCGTAATGCCGCCGCCGGCAGCCTGCGGCAGCTGGATTCGCGGATCACCGCGAAGCGCCCGCTGCGGCTGTGCTGTTACTCGGTCGGCGTGATCGAGGGCGCGGCGTTGCCCGCGACCCAGTACGAGACGCTGGAGCTGCTCCAGGGCTGGGGGTTGCCCGTGTCCCCGGAGCGGCGCCGCGTCACCGGGCTCGAAGAGGCCCGCGCCTGCTATGACGATCTTGCGACGCGGCGTGCGGAGCTGGCCTACGAAATCGACGGCGTCGTCTTCAAGGTGGACTCGCTGGCCGCCCAGGCCGAACTCGGGTTCGTCGCCCGCGCGCCGCGCTGGGCAATCGCCTGGAAATTCCCGGCCGAGGAACAGATTACCGTTCTGCGCACGGTCGAGTTCCAGGTCGGGCGCACCGGCGCCGTTACCCCGGTGGCCAAGCTGGAGCCGGTCACGGTCGCTGGCGCCCGCGTCTCCAACGCCACCCTGCACAACATGGATGAAGTCGCGCGCAAGGACGTCCACATTGGCGATACCGTCGTCATACGCCGGGCAGGGGACGTGATCCCCGAGGTCGTGCGCGTGCTGCCGGAGAAGCGGCCGGAAGGCGCCCGCATGCCGGAAATGCCGGCGAACTGTCCCGTGTGCGGATCCGACGTGGTACGCGAGGAGGGCGAGGTCGTCCACCGCTGCACGGGGGGGCTCTACTGCCGCGCGCAGCGCAAGGAGGCGATCCGGCATTTCGCTTCGCGCCGGGCTCTGGATATCGACGGCCTGGGCGAGAAGATCATCGAGCAGCTCGTCGAGCGCGACCTCGTCGAGCACGTCGACCAGTTGTTCAGCCTGAGCCACGAGGAACTGGTCGGGCTGGATCGTCTCGCGGACAAGAGTGCACGCAATCTGCTGGATGCCCTGGAGGCGGCGAAGAAAACGACGCTCGCGCGGTTCGTGTATGCCCTCGGGATCCGCGAGGTCGGGGAGGCGACGGCGAAGGCGCTCGCGGCGCACTTCGGGAAGCTGGATGCGCTCATGGAGGCCAGTGAGGAGCAGCTCTGCGAGGTGCCGGATGTGGGTCCGGTCGTGGCGCATTCGATCCGGACGTTCTTCGAACAGCCGCATAACCGCGAGGTCATTACCGCCCTGCGCGCGGCCGGGTTGTCCTGGACCGAGGGCGAGCCGACCGGCGGCGGACCGAAACCGTTGGCCGGCTCGACCTACGTCCTCACCGGCAGCCTCGAGGGGATGACCCGCGAGGCGGCCAGTGAGCGTCTGCAGGCCCTCGGCGCGAAGGTCACCGGCAGTGTCTCGAAAAAGACCACGGCAGTCATCGCCGGGGCCGACCCGGGGTCAAAGGTCGACAAGGCGCGTGACCTTGACGTACCGGTGCTCGGCGAGGCCGATCTCCGGGAACTGCTGGGCGCCGGGTGACACGCCGCATGGCCCGCCAGCCCGCAGCCGCCGGATTAACAGGGGATGGACGGCGAGTGAATCCGGGCAAGCGAGGGGTCGGGAGTGGCTCGGCACTGCTATCATTCGGCGCTTTGACGGTCGTATGTCCGTTCCGCGCCTCGATCGTGCGCGGGCGCGGCGTGGCTGAGCGACCGCCACATATCCGGTTTCCCGTGAGACAGAGCGTATGAGTTGGTGGGGCAAGCTTGTCGGTGGCGCGTTCGGCCTGATGGTCGGTGGGCCGTTGGGTGCCGTTCTCGGGGCCGCGCTGGGGCATTCCTTCGACCGCGGCCTCAACGGCATCGAGGGTCCGCTCGGCGGCGCCGGCTCACAGGAGCGGGCGCAGGCCGCGTTCTTCACCACCACGTTCTCCTGCATGGGCCACCTCGCCAAGGTGGATGGCCAGGTATCTCCCAGCGAGATCCAGCTCGCCGAGGCCGTCATCCAGAAGATGCAGTTGACACCGGATCAACGCGACGCGGCGATCCGGCTTTTCAATCAGGGCAAGCAGTCGGATTTCGATCTCGACGGCACGCTGCGCCAGTTCCGCGACGAATGCCGGCGGCGCACGAATGTCATCCAGATGTTCATCGAGATCCAGCTGCAGGCCGCCTATGCGGATGGCGATCTCGATCAGGCCGAAGAACAGCTGCTGCTGCACATGTGCACGATCCTCGGGATCCCCGAGCAGCGTTTCAGGCTGCTCGAGCGCATGCTGCGCGGTGGCCAGCGCAGCCAGCAACGGGCGGGCGGAGGTGCTCCGCGTCAGGATGGCATGAGCCTGCGGGATGCGTACGAGATCCTCGGCGTATCGAAGGAAGCCAGCGATGACGAGGTCAAGAAGGCCTATCGTCGCCTGATGAGCCAGCATCATCCGGACAAGCTCGTCTCCAAAGGACTGCCCGACGAAATGATCGAAATGGCGAAGTCCAAGAGCCAGGACATCAGTCTGGCGTACGAGCGGATCCGCGAGGCGCGCGGCCACTGAGCGGCGCGGATGCGACAGCTGGCCGGTCGTGATGGCCTCTGTCCGCGGACGGGGATTCCGCGGGACGGCATCGGCGTGTACCGTGGGGCCTGGTTCATGAGAAGGAAAATCCCATGGCACGCGGTTCCAGAAGTACCATCCAGGCCGTCGGCGCGGCCCTGAGCGTCGTCGGGACCGGTTTGATCGTATGGGGCTACCGGGAGTCCCAGTCGCTGGGCGACCAGCTCGCCTCCGCGGTAAGCGGCGATCCCTCGAATGATGTCCTGTTGTTCTACGTGGTCGGCGGTGCCAGCCTGGTCGCCGGCCTGGTCCTGCTGTTCCGCAAGTGAGCCTGCGCTGAGCGATGTCCGCGGCTGAACGGCGCAACCTGCTGGTCGTGGCCCACGACCCGTCGCCGAACACCGCACGGATGGTCGAAGCCGTTCTGCGCGGCGCGGCGCACGAAGATATCGAGCGCGTCGATACGCGCCACGTGCGCCCGCTGGAGGCGGGGCCGGACGACGTGCTCGCCTGCGATGCGGTCATCCTCGGCACGACCGAGAATCTCGGTTACATGAGCGGCGCCCTCAAGGACTTCTTCGATCGAACCTATTACAACGTGATCGAGCAGACGGAAGGCCTGCCGTATGCGCTCTACGTGCGTGCGGGCATGGACGGCACCGGGACGCGCCGCGCGGTCGAGAGCATCTGCACGGGGCTCAGCTGGCGACCGGTACAGGAACCGTTGATCTGCCGTGGTTCCTGGGACGATGCCTTTCTGGAGCAGTGCGAGGAGCTGGGCCTGTATATGGCGGCCAGCCTGGATACGGATATTATCTAGGCGGCAGGCGGCAGCAACGTAGGTTGGGTTGAGCGCCAGCGATACCCAACGGGTCGAGGTGCGAGGCCTGGATCACGTCGAGTACCACGTGGAGCGCTCGACGTGTCCTGGCGGTATCCATTGTCGCGGACCGCGCAAAGCCGGCCTACGTTGCAGCGCGGCGTCAGGCGGCGGCGCTCGGGTCAGGTTCCGTCGGCGCGAGGGTCGGGCTCGAACGCGAATCGCCGCGGTACATCGGCGCGCTGGATGAAGCCGACGTCGATGGCTCGACCATCGTGTGTCAGTTGCAGGCCGGCGTTCTCTCCCGCTTGCAGCGTATCGACCGCGTCCGCAAGCGTCTCCGGATCGGCGCGTCGGCCCTCGGCGTCGACCAGCCACTCGGCGACCGCGGCCAGGGAGTCGCTGTCGACCAGCCCCACGCCGGCCTCGAAGTGCAGCAGCAGGTTGCCGTCCTCGTCGATCCACGCGCCGTCCACCGTTTCGACATGCTCGCCGGTATGCCGGCACAGATCGTCGCCACCGTCCACGTAGAGCACCCACGGCGTGTAATCGAGGCTCACGAAGCCGCGCTGGGGTCCGTTCTGGAAGAACCAGCGGCCCTGCTCGTCGCAGTCGTAATTGCGGTTGATGAAGCCGACCAGCCCGGCATGCGTGATCGGTTCGCCCTTCAGGCGCCAGTGGCCCGACTCGTCCAGCGACAGCCAGCCGGACAGCCCCGGTACATCGGGCCACTTCGCCATCGCGGCGCGGACGTTTTCGTCCATCCGTAAATGCTCCACAGTGTATCCGTGCGTGACTGTAGCAGAGAGTACGAGGCGGCAGGGTGAAGGGACTGCAACGTAGGTTGGGTTGAGCGCCAGAGACTGTAAAAGTATTCGCGTTTTCGCGGTATCGGTAAAATCGCGCTTTTGGCGATGGACGGAGCGATCGTTTCATGACGCGGCGATACAAGGCGGGCGTGGAACGCGAGCAGGGTCAGCTGCTGCCGATGCGGGTCGAGGATTACGTCCCGGAAGACAACCCGGTGCGGGCGCTGGATGAGTATGTCGACAGCCTCGATCTGCAGTCGCTGGGCGTGACCAACACGGGGGGCGGCGTGAGCGCGGGGCAGCCGCCGTACCCGCCGGAGTCCTTGCTGAAGCTCTACCTCTACGGCTATCTGATGCGCGTGCGCAGCAGCCGCCGCCTGGCGGCGGAGTGCACGCGCAACCTGGAGGTGATCTGGCTGGTGCGCGGACTGCAGCCGTGTCACAAGACGATCTCGGATTTCCGCCGCGACAACGCCGACGCGCTGCAGGGCGTGCACCGCGACTTCGTGCAGCTGTGCCGCGAGCTCGATCTGTACGGGCGCGAGCTGGTGGCGATCGACGGTTCGTTTTTCAGCGGCGATGCCGGTGGCAAGAGCATTCATACGCGCGATCAGCTGAACAAGCGCCTGCAGCGCATCGAGGCGGACGTCGAGCGCTATCTGCAGGCGCTGGACGAAGCGGACCGGGCGGAGTCGGATACACCGGCGCCGGGCGGCGATGACGACGCCGACGCCCTGCGCGGGAAGCTCGAACGGCTGCGCGAGCGCCAGGCGCGCGAGGCCGACCGGCTGGCGCGTCTGGAAGCCAGTGGCGAGACCCAGCTCAGCGAGGTCGACCCCGATGCGCGGCGCCTTCGCAAGAACGCGCGCGTGGTGTGCGGCTACAACGTGCAGCTGGCGGTCGACGGGCGTCTGCGGCTGATCGTCGACGGCGTGGCCACCCGCGACGGCAACGACCGCCACCAGCTGCAGCCGATGGCCGAGCGCGCCGCCGAGGCGCTGGGGACGAGCCGCTTCACGCTGCTCGCCGACACCGGCTACTTCAACCCCGCGCAGATGCAGGCCTGCGAGCGCGCCGGCATCACGCCCTACGTGCCCGAACCGCGCCCCCTCGGCGCTTCGTCGGGAGCGGGACGCGTGCCGCGCTCGGCGTTCACCTTCGACGCCGATGCCGACGGGTATTACTGCCCGCGGGGCGCGTTCCTGGCGCGGCGGCGCGTGATCACCCGCGCGGGGCAGCGCCAGATCAACTACGTCAGCCACCGCGCGGACTGCGAGCGCTGCCCGCTGCGCGAGGCCTGCCTGCCCGCGCGCACGCCCTACCGCGAGCTCTACCGCATGGAGCATGAGGACTGGCTCGAGCGGGAACATCGCCCGCGCATGGAAGAAGGCGGGCGCGAGGCCATGCGCCAGCGCGCCGCCATGGCCGAGCACCCCTTCGCCACCGGCAAGCGCTGGTTCGGCCATGATCACTTCCTGGTGCGCGGGCTCGAGCGGGTCAACGGCGAGCTCGGGCTGCTGATGCTCGCCTACAACCTGCGGCGCGTGCTCAACGAACTCGGCCCGCGGGCGCTGCGCGCGGCGATCGCCGCGCGGGCCGAAGCCGCGCGGCACGCGGGTTCATCGGGCGTCTGCCGCCTGTATCGACGACTCATCCAGACCGTGCCGGGTTCCTGGCGCCGCACCCGGGCGTGGCTTGCGCCGCGTGCCATCGCCGGGCCCATCGCCGCATGAGGGATATCATCAGCCCCGTACTCGCACGCGGCGGAATACTTTCACGGTCTCGCCAGCGATACCCAACGGGTCGAGGCGGAATCCATTGGCACGATTCAGTATGGCGCCAGCGGATCGCTCGACCCGTTGGGTTTCCTTCGTCAACCCAACCTACGACAGCGGGCGCGGGTCGTCCGGGTCCGTTCGTAGGCCGGCCTACGTCTGCGAGTACGTAGTCTCGACGAACAGGCGGCGCCAGTGGCGGAGACCTTCGGCGCGAATCGTGAAGGACTTCGCCTGCGCATCGAGTTCCGGGTCGATATGGACGGTGACGTCCTCGATCCGACGTGTGATCCACTCGTCGGGTTTCCCGGGCGTGCGCGCCTCCGCGACCGGCAGCATCGCGGTGCCGCCGCAGCATCCGTGGCGTGGCGACTGGCGCAGGGTCACCGCGCCGCCGTGGCGCTGGATCCAGTCGACGGCGCCGGGATCGATCGCGAGCTGGAGGTCGCCGTGCCCGGTCACCCGGTGGCTCCGGCGGGGTGCACCAGCAGGAAAAACCAGGCAATGGCGAACATGGTGAACGTTTTGATCAGCCAGTTGACGGTCGTGGTAATCACCAGTCC
>JAXHNC010000019.1:0-214564 GCA_034520925.1 Halofilum sp. (in: g-proteobacteria)
CGCCGCGAAGCCAGCGCACAACCCGCCACGACCGACACCGCGGCCGCGACAAGGCGCCAATCGACCTGCGCCATCCCCGCGGCGATCAGCAGCAGCGCGGACAGCACCGGCACGGCGTACGCCAGTGTTCCGACCGTCGCGCTGCGTCCGCGGCGTAAAGCCGTATCCCACGCCACGAAGGCGAGCCCATAAGGCCCGAAGCCGATGAAGGCGATCGAGGCGATCTCGCCCGGTGCAATCGACCACAGCGTCTGCTCGAACAGCAGGTGTCCGGCCAAGCGCCCAGAGGGTCGCGAGACCGAACAGGCGCGGCATGATCCCCGACAGCGGGACCGGCTGCTGGCGCGCCAGCAGCGAGAAGGCGGCCCAGCACGTGCCGCTCGCGAAGGCGAACGCATAGCCGCCCCATGCCGGCTCACCGGCGGGACCGGACGGTTCCAGCAGCACGAGCGCGGCCCCGCTGAACGCGACGATCGTGCCGGCCAGCGAGTTGATGTGCACGCGGCGCACCTGCACCAGCTCCGCCGCGATCACGAACAGCACCGGCCAGGTGTACGTCACCAGCGCCGCTTCCGCGGCGGGGGCGAGCCGCAGGGCCACGAAATAGAATCCGATCGCACCGAGTACGAGCAGTGGCCCGGCCAGCCATATGCGTGCCGGTATCGCGACCGGGTCACCGTCGCGGCGACCGACAAGGCGACCGACCGGCCAGGTCGCCAGCGTCGCGACGCCGGCGACCATCGCGGCCAACTGCAATGGCGGTACCGCCCGGGCGAGTTCGGCAAGCACGGGCGCGAGGCTCCACAGCAACACGGCCACCGCAGCCGGAACAATGCCCCCGACGGGGGCATGGAATGGGTATTTGCGGCGGGTATGGCTCTGCATGCGGGTCACTCTCCCGGTTGGTGTGCGTTGACTGCCGCGCATTCTTCCAACAGCATCCGTATCAATCCAACGAATTCCTGTTTATAAACAGTTCAAATTTATTGATATGTCGCTGCCGCGCCGTAATCTCGAACTGAGCCTCCTGCGCACATTCGTGGCCCTGGCCGATATCGGGACCGTGACCGGCGTTGCCGAGCGCCTGGCGTACACGCAGTCCGCGGTCTCGATGCAGCTGCGGCGCCTGGAAGATGCCGTCGGGGTGGAACTGGTGCGCCGCGAGGGGCGCAATCTCGTGTTGACCCACGGGGGGCAGCGGCTGCTGGTCTACGCGCGCCGCATGCTGGCGCTCAACGATGAGGCGTGGGCGGACCTGCGGGCCGGGCCGTTGACCGGCGTGATCCGGGTGGGAATCCCCGACGACTATGCGCCGCTGCTGTCATCGACACTGGCGTACTTCCACGAGGTCTATCCCTCGGTGGAACTGGAGATTCACTGCGTCCAGAGCGTGGAACTGGTGCGCCGGGTACGCGCCGGCGAACTCGATATCGCGATCGCGACGCGCCAGCGCAACAGCCCGGGCGGCGAGGTTCTGCGCCGCGAGCCGCTGGTGTGGGCCGCGAGCCGGGCACGGGAACCATCCCTCGAAGACCCGGTAGCGCTCGCGCTGTTCGCGGCGGCCGAGGACGTGTTTCGCGAGCTGGCCCTCGGCCGTCTGGAGGCGGCCGGGCGCAGTTGGCGGATCGCCTGTACCAGCCAGAGCATGACCGGGATCCGCCCCGCACTGGAGGCGGGACTGGCGATCGCGGTGGTGGCGCGCAGCATGGTCACACCGGACCTGCGGGTGCTGGACGAGTCCAGCGGCCTGCCCGAGCTGCCCACCGTGGAGATATCGCTGCATCGACCGCCGGGGCGGCCCTCGGAGCCGGCACGCTGGCTCGCCGCTCTGATCCAGGAACAGTGGCGCGAGGGGTGATCGGGACACTATGGCGAGCTTCGGGCCGGGCTCTCCGCAGCGCAAAAACCGTCTTTCCCGGTAACGTGCGAAGAACCGAACTGATGCCGTTGCGGGCGCCGCCTTCGGTTATGCGCCACCGCTTTCGAGGGTTCCGATCAGAACCGCCCGGAAATCGTTGACGTTGGTGCCGGTCGGTCCGGTCACCACGAGATCGTCCATGGCCTCGAAGTACGTGTACGCATCGTGGCGCCCGAGATACGCCAGCGGGTCGAGGCCGGCCGTGCGCCCGCGCTCCAGGGTGGTCGGGTCGATCAGGGCGCCGGCATTGCGTTCGCTGCCGTCGATCCCGTCCGTGTCGCAGGCGATCGCGTGGATCCGGTCGTGGCCGGCCAGCGCGACCGCCATCGACAGGGCGAGTTCGGTGTTGCGGCCACCGCGGCCGGCGGGGCCCGTGATCGTGACGCTGGATTCGCCGCCGCTCAGGAGCACGGCCGGCGGTGCCGCGGGGTGCCCGTGGGCCGCGACACTGCGTGCGATGCCCGCGCAGATCGTGCCCATATCCGCGGCTTCTCCCTCCAGCGCATCGCCCAGGATCAGTGGCGTGATGCCCTGCTCGCGGGCCGCGGCGGCGGCCGCTTCGAGGCTGTGCATGGGGGAACAGACGATCGCGTGCCGGCAACGGTCGGCGAGTTCGGCGGCGGCCGGCAGCGGATCGTCGCGCTCGGCCGCGCGCAGCGCATCCGGGACCGGGATGCCGTAGCGCTCGAGCACGGCCGCGGCTTCGCCCGTCTGGAAGGGTGAGGCGACGGTCGGCCCGGAGGCGATCGTGGCGGGGTCGTCGCCGGGCACGTCCGAGACCAGCAGGGTGTAGACCGGTGCCGGGGCCGCGAGCGCCGCCAGGCGCCCGCCCTTGATGCGGGAAACCGCCTGGCGCACGCAGTTGATCTCGCGGATGGTCGCGCCGCTGTTCAGCAGCGCATTGGTGAGCGCGCGTTTCTCCTCCAGGCTGAATCCGGCGACCGGGTCGCAGAGCAGGGCGGAACCGCCGCCCGAGATCAGGGCGATGACCTGGTCATCGGCGTTCAGGCCGGTGACCCGCTCGCGCATCCGCTGTGCGGCGGCGACGCTGCGCTCATCCGGTACCGGGTGGCTCGATGTGAGGCACTCGATGGCCCGGCAATCGCACTCGGTCCCCTCGGGTATGGCGACGGTGCCGATGATTTCCCCGCCGCGGGCGGCTTCCAGGGCCTCCGCCATGCCGGCGGTCGCCTTGCCGGCGCCGACGACGATCGTCCGCCCGCGCGGGGGCGGCGGCAGATAATCGACAAGATGGCGCCCGGGCTGCGCGGCGGCGACCGCGCGATCGAACAGGTGGCGCAGGAATGCGGCGGGCTCTGCTGGTTTCATCGGCGTTTCCCGGATCGCTATTGTGTGGCGACGTTCGGCACCGGCGCGCCGCCATCCCTCGGGAGTCGGTGGCGTTACCACAGGTTCCTTCCGGCGTGCGGCTGTGTGTCTTGATACCGGGGTGATGTTACCCGATGAACCCGGGTGTCCGGGTAAGGCGCACGCAGTCCGGAATCAGTGGCCCTGAACCGGATCGAGCTCCGCGGTCACGATCGGTGCGATGTCGATGCCGGCGCTGGCCGGCGTCAATGCCCGGGCGATGCGGCTGGCGGGGTTTTGTTCGTCCACCGGCGACGGCTCGGCCAGATTGACCAGCAGGCGTTTCTGGCAGGTTTCTCCATCGGGCGTCCGCACCATCCGCAGGGTCGGTTGCAGGCGGGCGTCCGGGCGGGTCCGGACGACGACCCCGATGGCGCCATTGTCGAGTTCCACTACGCTGCCGACGGGGAATATCCCGAGGCAGCGGATGAACGCCTCGACCAGATCCGCGCCGAAGGCGTCGTGTTCGTAGCGGTAGAGCTGGTTGAGGGCGTCGTCGGCCGAAATCGCATCGCGGTAGGCGCGGTCGCTGGTCATGGCGTCGTAGGTGTCGACCAGGCCCACGATTCGCACCGCCAGCGGGATTGCCTCGCCCTTGAGGCCGAACGGATAGCCCGTCCCGGGCACCCGCTCATGGTGCAGGCGGACGATATCGAGCACATCCTTCGCGGTGACGCCGCCGGCGGCGAGCAGCTGATAGCCGTCTTCCGGGTGGCGCTTCATGATCTCGAATTCCCGTTCATCCAGCGGGCCCGGCTTGTTCAGGATGCCATCGGGCGTGCGCGTCTTGCCGACGTCATGCAGCAGCGCACCGGTGCCGAGGTTCACGAGTTCATCGCGCTCGAGCCCGAGATAGAGTCCGAAGGCGAGGGCGAGCACGCACACGTTGACGCAGTGAATCGAGGTGTATTCATCGCGGTTCTTGAGGTTGGTCAGCCACAGGGCGGCGCTGGCGTCGGCCGATACCCGCGTCACCAGTTCCTCGACGGCCTCGCGGGCCGCCTGGGTGTCCACGCTCTTGCCGAAACGCAGCTCCTCCATGAGTCGATCGATGGCCTGTCGGGCCTGATCGCGACCGGCTTTGGCGGCGGCGACCGACTCGCGGAATCGCGTGCCCGCGGGGAAGCGTTCGCCGCCGGTTCCCGTGGAGTCGGCTCGCTCCGGCTGCGGTGCCGGTTCCGTGTGCGTGGTGTCCTTCGGTGTCGTGGCCGGGTCGTCCGGCCTCGGGGCCTCGTTCTCGGCCTGCCGGCGCGCGGCATGCAGCTCGCCCGGGTCGGATTGATCGGCGTCGACGTAGACGAAGTCGCAGTAGCGCCCGAGCGCCCGCACCTCGCCGGCCTCCTGGATCTCGAACCCCTGGAACAGGAACGGCGTATCGAGCCACGGCCGGTCGAGCGCGGCCACGTAGAGGCCGGGGCGTAGACAGGCCACCGGCAGTTTCAGTTGGTTCCCCGGATGACTCACCCCGCTCCCCCGGCGTCGTGCATGTCCGCGGCAAAACGCGCCGCATTCCGGTCCCTGGATTCGTTGGTCCGAATACGCGGTCCGCATTCCGCGTGGTTCCGGCTGCACCCCCAGCCTAGGACATTTTGGGGCAAAAGTCGCGGTCTATAGCGCGCACCATGACCGAAGCGGTCAGTGCCCGGCTGATGGGACGGGGGATGGCCCGGTCAGGATGGATCCTCGCGATGCGTCGCGACCGTTGTGCCGCTGTTCTCGTCGACCTCGTCGAGAACGACCGGATAGCCCCAGAGGAAGCCCAGATGGCGCAGGGTGCGTCGGGCCTCCAGTGCATCCAGCGTGCGCCCCCGGCGTACCGTGTGGCGGATCCGCAGTTCCCGGCTCCCGCGCAGGTCGGCATCGGTCACCTCGATCCGCGGGCGGCTCTCGCCGGGGTCGTACTGGGCGGCCAGCGCGCTGCGGATCCGCCGGTAGCCGCGTTCATCGTGAATCGCCCCCACCACCAGGTGGTCCGCGCCCGGATCGTCGTCGAGGCGGAACAGGTGAAAATCGCGGATCACGCGTGGGGACAGAAACTGGCGTATGAAGCTCTCGTCGCGGAAATCCGACCACGCGCGTTTGAGGGTGGCCAGCGGCTGCCCGTTACCGGCGAAATCGGGGAACCACTGCCGGTCCTCTTCGTGGGGATCGTTGCAGATGCGTTCGATGTCGCGGCAGATCGCGAAACCGAGGGCGTAGGGATTGATGCCGGCGAAGCCGCGGTGGTCGAACGGCGGCTGGGCGACCACCGAGGAGTGCAGGTGCATGAACTCGAGCATGGCGCCGTCGGTGAGGCGGCCCTGCTCACGCAGACGGTTCATGATCGTGAAGTGGCACCAGCAGGCGCAGCCCTCGTTCATCATCTTCGTCTGCCGCTGGGGCTCGAAATAGGTCGACAGCGTGCGCACGATCCGCAGCAGTTCACGCTGCCACGGTCTCAGATTCGGCGCCTGTTTCTCCAGAAACAACAGCAGGTTTTCCTCGGGCAGGGTGAGCGCCCGTTGGACCGCCTCATCCTCGGAGTCGCCGGGCCCGGTCGGCGGTTCATGGCGGGCGACCACCCGCCACAGTTCCTGTTCGGTTTCCCGCTGATAACGCCGCCGTTCCAGCACCCGCTGATGTTCTTCCTCGACCGTGCGCCGGTGAGCCCGCGAGAGGAGGTCGATACCCTGCTCCTGGAGCGCATGCGCGGCGTCGAGGGTGCGTTCCACCGCCGTCTGGCCGTACTCCTCCTCGCAGCGGGCCACGTAATTGCGCACGAATTCGGCGTAGTCGAGGATCGTGTCCGCGTCGCTCCATTCGCGGAACGTCTGGTTGTTGCGGAAGAAGTGGTTGTGGCCCATGGCGGCATGCGCGAGGACCGTGGTCTGGGCGGTCGCGTTGTTCTCCTCCATGAGATAGCAGACCGAGGGGTTCGAGTTGACGATCATCTCGAGCGCCAGACTGGTATGTCCCTTACGGTACAGCATCTCCTGATGGGCGAAGTGCTTGCCGAACGACCAGTGGCGGTACATGTGCGGCAGCCCGAGCGAGGCGTAGGCGTCCAGCATCTGCTCGGAGCTGATCACCTCGATACGGTTGCGATACAGCTCCAGTCCGAGTTCGCCGACACCGACCTCGCTGACCGCGTCATGGATCGCCTCGAGGTCTTTCATGGTCCACTCGCCGCCGGTGAACAGGGGCGTCCCCGAACGGGCCTTCGGTGGCAGCGTCGCGGTGCTCATGCTTCGATCCCGCTGCGGTGAAACAGGTCGCGGAAGACCGGATAGATATCGGCCGGGCGTGCGATACCCCGGCGGGCGAAATGGGCGTGGCGCTCCGCGATCGCGTCATAGGCATTCCAGAGCGCGCTCGGATTGCCGGCCAGCGGATCCTGCCCGGCCGCCGCGTTGCGGGCCACTTCGACATAGGCGCCGTACTGGCAGATCGGCAGGATGCGCTCGTCGAGCAATTCCACGCAGCGCGGCAGGTCCTCACGCCAGTCGTCGCCGTCGGAGGCCTGGGCGAGATAGAGGTTCCAGTCCTCGACCGGGAAACGGTCCTTGACGATCCGCAGCATCTCCTCGAACGCGCTGGAAACGATCGTGCCGCCGGTGAGGCGGTCATGGAAAAAGGTCTCCTCATCGACCTCTTCGGCCTGTTGCGTGTGCCGTATGAACACGACTTCGACCCGCTCGTACTGGCGCACCAGGAACAGGTGCAGCAGCATGAAGAAACGCTTGGCGAGGTCCTTCATGTCCTCGTCCATGGAGGCGGATACATCCATCAGGCAGAACATCACGGCCTGGGTAACCGGACGCGGGACGCTGTCGAAGAAGTTGTAGCGCAGATCGATCGGGTCGATGAACGGCACCCGGGCGCGGCGTGCCTGGGCGCGCGCCAGCAGTGCCTCGATCTCGGCGATGCGGGCGGCCGTGGAGGTGCCGTCCGCGGGCGTAATCGCGCCCGAGCGCAGTTGTTCCAGTTCGCGTTCCATCGCCTCGATTGCGGCGCCGCTCGGCCGGCGCAGCGCGACCCGCCGCGCCATCGAGTGGCGCATGGTGCGCTCGAGGTTCATGCGCACCGGCGGGCCATCGGTGGTGAAACCCGCCCGCTGCCGTACGGTCGATGTTTCCGACGCGACCCGTGTCTTGACCAGGTCGGGCAGTTCGAGGTCTTCGAAGAACAGGTCGAGGAATTCATCGCGCGACAGCTGGAACGTGAATGCGTCCTCGCCTTCGCCCTCGGGGCTGCCGTCGGTGCCGGATCCGCCGCCGCCTTCAGGGCGCGCGATACGATCGCCCTCGACGAACTCACGGTTGCCGGGCAGGACATGTTCACGGCGCCCGGCCCGCGGATCCGGGACGAACCGCGGTTCGTGGACGTCGTCGCGCGGGATCGACACGGTCTCACCGCGTTCGGCGTCGGTAATGCCCCGGTTTTTCAGGTTCTCGCGGATCGCGCCGCGAATCTGTGCCCGTGCCCGGCGTATGAAGCGCTGCCGGTTGCCGAGGTTCTTGCCCCTCGGCTGCTGCCGGCGGTCGACGATGACATCCATGGATCAGCCCGCCTTGCGTACGCGCATATACCAGTCGACCAGACGCCGGACCTGACGTTCGGTGTAGCCGCGCTCGACCATCCGTTCCAGGAACGCCTGGTGTTTCTTCTCGGTCTCGGTGTCTTTCTTCGCGCCGAACGAGATGACCGGCAGGAGTTCCTCGACGTTGGCGAACATGCGCTGCTCGATCACCTCGCGGATCTTCTCGTAGGCGGTCCAGCGCGGGTTGCGGCCACTGTTGCGGGCGCGCTCGCGCAGCGCGTACTTGACCACTTCGTTGCGGAAGTCCTTGGGATTGGCGATCCCCGCCGGCTTCTCCGTCTTCGCCAGTTCGTGGTCGAGGGTCTCGCGATCCATCAACTGGCCCGTATCCGGATCCTTGAAGTCCTGATTCTCGACCCAGGCGTCGGCGTAGGCGATATAACGATCGAACAGGTTCTGGCCGTAGTCGTCGTATGATTCGAGATAGGCCTTCTGGATCTCCTTGCCGATATGCTCGGCGTAGCGGGGTCCCAGTTCCTCCTTGATGAAGGAGAGGTAGTTACCCTCGGTATCGGCGGGGAACTGTTCGCGCCGGATGGCGCGTTCGAGCACGTACATCAGGTGAACGGGATCGGCCGCGACCTCTTTGGTGTCGAAATTGAAGGTCTCGGACAACACCTTGTAGGCGAACCGTGTGGACAGGCCGGACATCCCTTCGTCCACGCCGGCGACGTCGCGGTATTCCTGGACCGTACGCGCGGTCGGGTCGGAGTCGCGCAGGCTTTCACCGTTGTAGACCAGCATCTTCGTGAACAGCGATGAGTTCTCGTGTTCCTTGAGCCGGGTCAGCACGGAGAACTTCGCCAGCATGTCGAGCGTCCCGGGCGCGCAGGGTGTATTGGCGAGCTCGGACTCGCGCAGGACCTTGTCGTAGATCATCGCCTCTTCGGTGTAACGCAGGCAGTAGGGCACCTCGATCACGCAGATCCGGTCCAGGAAGGCCTCGTTATTGCGGTTGGCCTTGAAGCTCTGCCATTCGGATTCGTTCGAATGCGCCAGGATCAGGCCGTGATAAGGCATTGCGCCCAGGTTTTCCGAGCCCACGTAGTTGCGCTCCTGGGTCGCCGTGAGCAGCGGATGCAGCATCTTCTGGGGGGCCTTGAACATCTCGACGAATTCCAGAATGCCCTGGGTCGTGAGATTGAGGCCGCCGGAGTACGAGTAGGCGTCCGGGTCTTCCTGGCTGTAGAACTCGAGTTTGCGGATGTCGGGTTTGCCGACCAGCGTGGAGATATCCTGGTTGTTCTCGTCGCCGGGTTCGGTCTTGGCGACGGCGATCTGGCGCAGCTTCGACGGGTGCATCCGCACGACCGAGAAACGCGTGAAGTCGCCGTCGAATTCATCGAGGCGTTTCAGCGCCCAGGCGGAACACATGCCGGGCAGGCGATGCCTCGGGATGCCGTACTCCTGTTCCAGACGATCCCCGTAGCGTTCCGCGTCGAACAGACCGAGCGGGCTTTCAAAGAGCGGACTCAACTGCTCACCGGCCTTGAGCACGTAGATGGGGCGTTCTTCCATGAGATGCTTGAGGCGTTCCGCGAGTGACGACTTGCCGCCGCCAACGGGACCGAGCAGGTAGAGGATCTGCTTGCGCTCCTCGAGCCCCTGGGCCGCGTGGCGCAGGAATCCGACGAGTCGTTCGATGACTTCTTCCATGCCGAAGAAGTCGCGGAAGTAGGGGTAGTGCTTGAGGGTACGGTTCTGAAAGATACGTCCGAGGCGTTCGTCGGTGGACGTGTCGATGAACTCGGGTTCACCGATGGCGTCGAGCATGCGCTCGGCCGGGCCCGCGTACATCAGCGGGTCATTGCGACATCCTTCGAGATAATCCTGGAAGGACATCTCGGTGGCGGTCCTGCGTTCGCCATATTCGCTCTGCGCAAGATCCAGAATGCTGGTTTCGCTCATTGTCTCTCCGCGATGATCGGTACGTCGGGTGTCTCCTCCCTCACTTCTTATTGTTGACTGTAGGACGTTTTTGTCTGTTGCAACGGGTATTTCGTACGAGTCCATCCTTCGGATGGTTCGCCAGGATGGCGGCGGGGCGTATCGATCCCGTCCACCGCGCTCCCGTTTCTATTAAACTCCCCGGACCGCAGGTGTGCAATGGCCATTCGACGGTGCGGCACGACCGGCTGTCCGGGACCATGAGGTTCGACAGCAATGGAGGGGATGCGTTCACGGACGTTCGCGCCTGGAACCCGGTAACGGATGCAGCCGGAACCCCGGGGAACGATTGGCGGGGAGAGTGTTCGCCGTCGGCGGTGATTCGCTGACGGATCAGTCGGCCTTGTGGCGCAGCCAGGCGCGGGCAAGCGCCCGGATTTCGGCATCGTCGCCCGGGTCCCAGGTGGCCCCGCACGGCTGGCGCATGACGACCTGCCATGCCTCGAGGGGGACCCGATAGCCCGAACGCCACTGGCCGCGCTCGCCAACGACCGCCGCGGCGCCCTCGTCGCGGATCGGGCCGATATCGGCGTACTGGCGGACGAGTTCCGTTACCGCCCGCGTGAGTTCCGGATCGAAAATCCGGGTACGCCATTCGGTGGGGATCTCCACCCAGGCCTGGTGGCCACGCCGCACACACCGCCAGTCGGGCGCGAGCTCCTCCAGCAGCAGATCGCGCACCCGCGGCTCGGGCCGGCCATCGGCCCAGTACCAACCCCCGTCCCCCCGCCGCAGGGCCCCGTCGAGCTCGGTAATCTCGGGTAAAGTAATACTCATCGCGGGTATCCGCAGGGCCGTCGAACGACTCCCGCCTGTTACGGGGATAGAAAAGCACGGTCCAGGAGCCGCTTGCAAGCGCTACGGCAATACGCCGACGATGCCTTGGCCCTTGCCCTTGGCGGCTTGGCGCCGTGCATACCCGACATGCAGCTGCCTGTCGGGCTAAAGCCCGACCTACGCCTTGCCGCCTCACTCGTCTCCATCATGCTTCAGCAGCAGATCCACCTCGACATCCACCTGCCGTCCCACGGTATCGCCGGACGACCACTCGCCGGTCCCTACCTCCCAGCGCGTGCGGTCCATGCTCAGGCCACCCTGCATGATCGCGGTGGCTTTGCCCTCGATACGTGCCTCGTCGCCCTGCCGTGTCCAGGTAAACGGCAGGGTGACCTCATGGGTGTTCGACTTGATCGTCAGATCGGCGACCGCTTCGTACGTGTCGCCCTCCTTGTGCACGATCCGCTTCGTCTCGAACCGCGCCCGGGGGAACTTCTCGAACCAGAACCACGGTTTGTCGGCCAGCGTGCTGTCGCGATCGTTCGAGCCCGTGTTCACGCTCGTCACGTCGACGCTCACGTCGAAGGCGCTGGCGGCGAGATCGTCGGCGTGGAAGGTCATGTCGGCGTCGAAATCCTCGAATTGGCCGCTGAACTCACTGCCGGTCTGGGTTGCCGTGAACCCGAGACGACTCTCCTCGTGAATCACGGACCAGTTGCCGGCATGGGCCGGCACTGCCGTCGCCAGCAGCAGGAGCAGGGCAGGGATCGGAATCCCCGGCAAATGCGGTTGCATATTACTCTCCGCGAATCGGATCGCTCGCGCGACTGAACGGCAGCATCCGCTTGAGCACGTCGTCGCGGTTGACGATGTGGTGCTTGAGCGCGCCGAGGACATGCAGCGTGAGCAGCACGCAGATGGCGACGAACATCCAGTAGTGGGCCGCTTTCGCCAGGTCGCCGATCGCGGATTCGTCGGTACTCGACGGGACGATGTCGGGCACCGGGAATACGCCGTACAGGTCGAGCGGGAAATTGGCCGCCGAGTGAATGATCCAGCCCGACAGCGGCATCGCGATCATCAGCGCGTAGAGCAGCACGTGGCTGGTGTGGGCAAGGGCCCGTTCCCAGCCGGCCATGCCGGTCGGCAGGCGCGGGCTCGGGTTGGTGAACCGCCACAACAGCCGCAGCAGCGCCAGCCAGAGCACGGTCAGGCCGATGCTCTTGTGCCAGTAGAAGGCCTCCACCTTGGTCGGCGACAGGGCCAGGCCCTCGGCCCAGTAACCGAGGCCGAGGTTGGTGATGATGCAAAGCGCGATCAGCCAGTGGAAAAGCTTGGCGATCGCACCCCAGTTGGTCGACGTATTGCGCAGGCGCATTGAATTCGCTCCGGGCGAGTGGGCCCGCCCGGGGCTCCCCGGTTAGAGATCCGACTCGCGCTGCATCTCGGATGAGATGCTGATGGTCACCTCGTCACCCACGCTGGGCGCATATTGGCCCATGTCGAACGCGCTGCGGCTGACCGTGGTGGTCGCGTCGAAGCCGATGGTCTTCGCGTTCGTGACGGGGTGTTCGCCAATCTTGTTGATCGTCGTCTCCAGGGTGATCTCTTTCGTGACGCCCTTGAGCGTCAGGTCGCCGGTCACGCGCAGGCGATCATCGCCGAGCGCCTCGATGTCCGTACTCGTGAACGTGGCTTCCGGATGCTCTCTGGTATCGAACCACTCCGGTTTTTCCGTCAGGTGACCGTTGAAGGTATCGAAACCGGTGTCGACCGAGTCCAGGTCGATCGTCACCGCGATCGAACTGTTGGCGCGGTTCTCCGGATCGAACTGGAGTTCCCCCGAAAACTCTTCGAACTCGGCGCTGGTGGTCGAAAAGCCGAAGTGATCCCAGCTGAACTGGATGTTCGTGTGGCCTTTGTCGAAGACATAGGTCTCGGCGGCCAGTGCCGGTTGGGCGAGCGCCAGCGCGGCGAAGACCGCGGTCGTGCTGAGCATGCGTCGGACCATTTCCCTTCTCCTTGATTCCGGAATGATTTCGCTACGGCCCGTCAGCGGGCGCCGGTGAGCGGACTGGCCCATGATAGCCCGTGGGTGCCGCGCCGTGAAAACGGGCTGCATGTTGCTTCGTATTCAGCCGCCAAGGGGATTGCTGGCGAGCCGCTCGCGACGCAGTTCGCGGACCTGTTCGACGCGCGTCGACAGCCGCGTGTGCTCGGTCGAACCGGATTGGGCACGCCGCAGGGCGAGTTCGAGCTGGGTCAGGGCCTGCTCGAGGCGGTCAATGCGCACGTAGTATTCGCCCAGCGCCTCATGGCTGCGCCCGGGGCGTCCGGCGGCATCCGCGGCCTCCGCGAGCAGGCGCCACGCCTCGGGCTCGATGGGGCCATCGCCACGCAGGTAATCGGTGACGAGTTGGACCGCCCGATCGGCCTGATCATTCCCCAGCAGCAGTTTGTTGCCGGTCGCCGTTACGGGATAGCTGTCCGGATGCAGGGCGCGCGTGTCCCGCCAGGTCGCCAGTGCCGCTTCGCCATCGCCGGTGGCCTGCAGGGCCCGCGCCAGGCCGAGGCCGTAATGCAGGTTGTCGGGTGCGCCCGCATGCAGTTCGTCGAGGCGCTTGCGCGCGGTTTCCGGTTGGTCAAGCCGCAGTTCAAGCACGGCGAGGCCGTATTCCCGCGCGGCCGCGAGGTTTTCGTCGTCGCTCGGCTCACGCTGCCGCCAGCGGTCGTGGAGCCGGCCCGGCTGGTCGCTGTACTCGGCCTCGATGCGGGCCTTCATGAGCTGGAAGGACAGCGTGTCGCGGCGCTGGTCGGGGCGCTCGAGCGATTCGGCGCGTGCGGCCGCCTCGGCAATCCGGTTCTGCGATAGCGGGTGCGTGCGCAGGAACTCGGGCACCTGCCCGCCGCCCGCTCCCGAGGATTTCATGAGTGTCTCGAAGAACTCCGTCATGCCGAGCGGCGAGTAACCGGCGCGCGCAAGCAGGGCGATCCCGATCCGGTCGGCTTCGTATTCGTTCGAGCGCGTGTAATTGATCCGGCGTTGCTGCTCCGCGGCGATGCCGCCGGTGATCGCCGCCTGGCCGGCCTGCGGATTCTGGGAGCCGATCACGATCCCCGCCAGGATCGCCGCCAGCGTGGCGTAGCTGTCGCGCTGGCTGCGCGCGAACGAGCGGGCGATGTGGCGTTGCGACACATGGGCGATTTCGTGCGCGATCACGCCGGCCATCTGGGCCTCGGTGTCGGCCGCGAGGATCAGCCCGGAATGCACGCCGATGTAGCCGCCGGGGCCGGCGAAGGCGTTGATCGAGGGGTTGCGGACGACGAAGAACGTGTATCCGTTCACCGGGGTAGAGTCGCTGTGGGCCGCCAGCCGGCGGCCGACAGCGTCGAGATACGCCGCGATCTCGGGGTCGTGATTGAGGTCGAGCGTGCGGCGCGCCTGCGCCATCAGCTCGCGGCCGATCTCGGCCTCCTGGCGGGGCGACAATACCTGGTCCACGGGCTCGCCCATGGCGGGGAGTTCGCTGGCGGTAGCCGCCGGGGCGCCCGTTACGGAGGCCAGCAGCATCAGGATCGCTATGCGTCGGATCAATTCATTCGTCTCCGGATGCAACGATCCGGCTGCGGGGGTCGGCAGGTGTCGAGCGGGCATCCATGCCGCCGCCCGCGGCCGTAACCCGGGCCCCGATTATGGCCAGGCTGGGCCCGATTGCCCATTACCGTTACGTAATACCCGTGCCCGGGAGCACCCCACGGTCGGCGGGCGGGGTGCCTGCGCGGGGCATTCCCGGGGCGGGAACCGGTCGCCCGGGCGAGTAAGCCCCTCATTCCCCGTGAAATCCGCGGTCTGGCGTATTACACTTGAAGGTTCAGCCGTCCGCGCTGCGGACGGCGGAGCAGCGGTCGGCCGCGGCTCCGTTTCTCTTCGACTCTCGGGGGAGTTGTACCGTGGAATTGTCCGGCGGTGAAATCGTGATGGAGGCCCTTCGGCGTGAAGGGGTCGAGCACATCTTCGGGTATCCCGGCGGTGCGGCGCTGCATATCTACGACGCGCTGTACCAGCAGGACGCCGTCGAGCACATCCTCGTACGCCACGAGCAGGGCGCCGTGCACGCGGCGGACGGTTATGCGCGCTCGACCGGCAAGCCCGGCGTCGTGCTCGTTACCTCGGGCCCCGGGGTCACCAACTGCGTGACCGGCATCGCGACGGCCAACATGGACTCCATCCCGATGGTGATCCTGTCCGGCCAGGTCGCGACGAAGTCGATCGGATCCGACGCGTTCCAGGAGTGCGATGCCATCGGCATCACGCGGCCCTGCGTCAAGCACAACTTCCTCGTCGACCGGATCGAGGATCTGGCCGACGTGATGGCCAAGGCGTTCTACGTGGCGACCTCGGGCCGCCCGGGCCCGGTGCTGGTCGATATTCCGAAGGACATCACGGCGCCGCATATCAAGATCCCGTTCGAGTACCCGGAGCAGATCCGGATGCGCTCGTACAACCCGACCGTCAAGGGGCATCCCGGCCAGATCCGCAAGGCCGTGGACCTGTTGCTGTCGGCCGAGCGCCCGATGATCTACTCCGGGGGCGGCGTCATTCTCAGCGATGCCTCCGAGGAGCTGACCGCACTGACCCGCGAACTGGGCTATCCGATCACGAATACCCTCATGGGGCTCGGCGCGTATCCGGCCACGGATGAACAATTCGTCGGCATGCTCGGCATGCACGGCACCTACGAGGCCAACATGGCGATGCACGAATGCGACGTGCTGTTCGCCATCGGTGCGCGTTTCGACGACCGCGTGACCGGCGAACTCGAGCACTTCTGCCCGCACGCCCGGATCGTGCACATCGACGTGGATCCGGCCTCGATCTCGAAGAACGTGCACGTCGACGTGCCGATCGTCGGCGATGTCCGCCATGTGCTCGACGATATGCTCAAAGTGGTGCGCGCCAGCAACCGGCATCCGGACCCGCAGGCGCTCGAGACCTGGTGGGGCAGATCCGCCGCTGGGCGGCGACGGACTGCCTCGCCTATGACACCGAGGCGGACGTCATCAAGCCGCAGTACGTGGTCGAGAAGCTGTACGAGCTGACGAAGGACTCCGAGACCTACGTGACCTCCGACGTCGGGCAGCATCAGATGTTCGCCGCCCAGTTCTACAAATTCGACAAACCGCGGCGCTGGATCAACTCCGGCGGCCTCGGGACGATGGGCTTCGGGCTGCCCTCGGCGATGGGGGTCAAGCTGGCGCATCCGGATGCCACGGTCGTCTGCGTGACGGGCGAGGCCAGTATCCAGATGTGTATCCAGGAGCTCTCGACCATGAAGCAGTACGACCTGCCGGTCGTGATCGTCAATCTGAACAACCGCTACATGGGCATGGTCCGCCAGTGGCAGGAGTTCTTCTATTCCAAGCGTTACTCCCATTCCTACGTGGACGCGCTGCCGGATTTCGTCGCACTCGCCGAGAGCTACGGGCATCGGGGCGTGCGGGTCGAGAACAAGGCCGATGTCGAGGGCGCGCTGCGCGAGGCGCTGGAACGGCGGGGTGAGGTCACCTTCCTCGATTTCATCACGGACCAGACGGAAAACGTCTACCCGATGATCGCAGCCGGCAAGGGACATCACGAGATGCACCTGTCGAGCGACCGCGAACTGGCCTGAAGGAATCCGTCGAATGCGGCATATCATATCCCTGTTGCTGGAGAACGAGTCCGGCGCGCTGTCCCGCGTGTCCGGGCTTTTTTCGGCCCGTGGCTACAACATCGAGTCCCTCACGGTCGCGCCGACCAACGACCGGTCGCTGTCGCGCATGACCATCGTGACCTCGGGCACGGACGAGATCGTCGAGCAGATCACCAAGCAGCTGAACAAGCTGGTCGATGTCGTGCGCCTGTCGGAGCTCACCGAGTCGAGCCACGTCGAGCGCGAACTGCTGCTGATCAAGGTGCGCGCCGAGGGCACCGGGCGCGAGGAAATCCGCAGCCTGGTCGACATCTTCCGCGGTCAGATCGTCGACGTGACGGAAAAGAGTTACATCATTCAGCTGACCGGCGATGGCCAGAAGATCGACGCATTCATGAACGCGCTCGGGGAACACACGATCCTCGAAGTGGCGCGGTCCGGAGCGACCGGCATCGCGCGCGGCGAGAAGGTGCTGCGCTACTGAACGCCGCCGGTCGAACGGTCGAAAACTGATTCCGTAGCCCGGATGAAGCGAAGCGGAATCCCGGGACAGCGCCCGAACAGGCGTTTCCCCGGATTCCGCTTCGCTTCATCCGGGCTACACGGAAATAACCACACCGAACGCACAACGAACAGACGGAGAATTACGCAATGAACGTCTATTACGACAAAGATGCCGACCTGTCGCTGATCACGAAGCGCAAAGTGGCGATCATCGGGTATGGCTCGCAGGGCCATGCCCATGCGAACAACCTGAAAGAATCCGGCGTCGATGTCACCGTCGGTCTGCGCCCGGGCTCGGCCTCGGAACAGAAGGCAAGCAACGCGGGCCTCAAGGTCGCCTCGATCGAGGACGCGGTCGCCGCCGCCGATGTCGTGATGCTGCTGGCACCGGACGAGCATCAGAAGGCGATCTACGAAGAGCGCGTCCTGCCGAATATCAAGCAGGGTGCGGCGCTGGCCTTCGCGCACGGTTTCAACATCCATTACGGCCAGATCGAGCCGCGTGCCGACCTCGACGTCATCATGGTGGCGCCCAAAGGCCCCGGGCACCTCGTGCGTTCGACCTACACCCAGGGCGGCGGCGTCCCGAGCCTGATCGCGGTCAAGCAGGATTCGTCCGGTCAGGCCCGCGATATCGCGCTGGCCTATGCGTCCGCCAATGGCGGTGGCCGCGCCGGTGTGATCGAAACATCCTTCCAGGAAGAGACCGAGACGGACCTGTTCGGCGAGCAGGTGGTGCTGGTCGGTGGCCTCGGGTCGCTTATCCAGAATGGCTACGAGACGCTCGTGGAGGCCGGTTATGCGCCGGAAATGGCCTATTTCGAGTGCCTGCACGAGACCAAGCTGATCGTCGATCTGCTGTATGAGGGCGGCCTCGCCAACATGAACTACTCGATCTCGAATACGGCCGAGTACGGTGGTTTTACGCGTGGGCCGCGGATCATCAACGAAGAGGCCAAGGCCGAGATGCGCCGGATCCTCGACGAGATCCAGAACGGCGAGTTCGCCCGCGAGTTCATCCTCGAGAACCAGGCGAATGCCCCGGTCCTCAAGGCGAACCGCCGCATCGCGGACGAGCACGAGATCACGCAGGTCGGCGACAAGCTGCGCTCGATGATGCCGTGGATCGCCTCGTCGAAGATCGTCGACAAGTCGAAGAACTGATCGGGAAAAGGGATACCCACCCCGCTCCATGCGCCTGCTGACCCTCTTTCGCCTGCCGTTCGGGATCGCGGTCCTGACCGCTCTGGGGGCTGCCGTCAGCGGTGCATGGGGCTTCGTGGCAGTGGCGGTGCTCGCCGGTGCCGGTATCTATGTCCTCGGGCGCGATCCCGAGCGCAATGTCCCGTCACATCCGCTCGGTATCGTCAGTCCGGTGGATGGCCGCGTGGACTCCGTGGATCGCATCGAGGACCCCTTCCTGCGCCGCGATGCGCTCGCGGTAGTGGTGCAACAGGGTCCGATCGCCCCGGCGATCCTCTGCAGCCCGGCCGAGGGGCGGATCGTCCAGATCTGGGCCGGGCCGGAGATCCCGGGGCACATCGATGGTGAGCGCCTCGCCATCCATCTGCGCACGGACGAGGGCGACGATGTCGTCTTCTGCGTGAGCCGTCCGCGCCTGTTCCGGGGTCCGCTGCGCTGGTCCGTCCAGCCCGGTGAGCGGGTCGGTCAGGGGCAGCGACGGGGGCTGGCCGGCTGGGGACGGCGCGTCACCCTCTATCTGCCGCCCGAGAGTACCCCCGCGGTACAATCGGGCGTGTCGGTGGAGGCGGGCGCGACCCTGCTGTGCCAGCTGGTACACGGGGGCTGATGCCCCGGGGAGTTGTCATTGACCGTAGCGGATGAACGTAAACGCCGGCGCGGCATCTATCTGTTGCCGAGCCTGTTCACGACCGGTGCGCTGTTCGCCGGTTTTTTCGCCATCGTGGCCGCCCTGCAGGGCAATTTCGCTCCGGCCGCGATCGCTATCCTCGTCGCGATGGTGCTCGACGGGCTCGACGGGCGCGTCGCCCGCATGACCGATACCCAGAGCGATTTCGGCGCCGAGTACGACAGCCTTTCGGATATGGTGTCGTTTGGCGTGGCACCGGCACTGATCGTCTACGAGTGGTCGCTCAAGGATGTCGGTGAGGTCGTCGCGAGCTGGAGCCAGCTCGGCTGGCTGGTGGCCTTTATCTATACCGCCTGCTGTGCGCTCCGGCTGGCGCGCTTCAATACCCAGATCGGCAAGACCGACAAGCGCTTTTTCCAGGGGCTTGCGAGTCCCTCGGCGGCAGCCGTGATGGTGGGCATGGTCTGGGTCGCGGGCAGTTTCGGCGTCAGTGGCGAGGAACTGATGGTGCCCGCTTTCGCCGTGACGCTGGCCTCCGGGCTATTGATGGTCACGAGCCTGCCGTATTACAGCTTCAAGGATCTCGGCGGTCATCGCCGTGTGCCGTTCGTCATGATGCTGGCCGTGGTCATGCTGTTCGTCTTTGCGACCATCGATCCGCCGGTCGTCATCTTTGCCGGATTTGCGCTGTACGCCCTGTCGGGACCGGCATGGTGGGCCTTTCGGCGGCTGCGGCGCCGGAGCCGCCGTCACCCGGCCGGTGGCGCCGAAGAGGAGGTCGGTGTCGCTGATCACAATCGCGGCGATGATGCGAGCAGTGATCCCGGTCCGCACGTCGACGATGGCGCCGGCCGCCACTGAAGTCGGGGGCGCCGATGCGACGGTTCCATGACAGCGAAGGCGTGGAATGGACGGTGGCCGTGTCGGCGGGCTCTTACGGTGCGATCACCCTGATGTTCGCGGCGACTGGCAACAGCGGCGTGTGCTGGCTGGCGCTCGAGGCGGACAACGCGGCCGAGGCCCAGTCCATGCTCGCGGACTTCAGCGATCAGGAACTGCGCTCGCGGCTGGCGCGCGCCGAGTGGTGGAGTGACGCGAACGGATGAGTCATGCGGGGCTGCCGCGTAGTCCGCCACGCGCAGCCGCTGCTATAATTCGGCGCAGCCACTCAACGACCACGCGGCGCCCGCTGCGGCGCATACAAGAGCTATAAACGGGAAGGGCCTTTCCAAATGAACACCAGTCAACTGATCACGGTCGCCAATGCGCTCGTCGAGCCCGGCAAGGGGCTGCTCGCCGCTGACGAGAGCGGACCGACGATCGCGAAGCGTTTCAAAGAGATCGACGTCGAATCGACCGAGGAGAACCGCCTCGCCTACCGCCGGCTGCTGTTCACCACGCCGGAAATCGAGCGTTATCTCAGCGGCGTGATCCTGTTCGACGAGACCATCCGCCAGAGCGCGAGCGATGGCACGCCGCTGCCGCAGGTCCTTTCGGACAAGGGCGTGATTCCGGGTATCAAGGTCGATCGGGGGGCGAAGCCGCTCGCCGGGTTCGGCGATGAGAAAGTCACCGAAGGCCTCGATGGCCTGCGCGAACGCCTCGCCGAGTACTACGAACTCGGCGCGCGCTTCGCGAAATGGCGCGCCGTGATCACGATCGGCGAGGGCATGCCGACCACCGGCTGTATGGAGGCGAACGCGCATGCGCTGGCACGCTACGCCGCGCTCTGCCAGGAAGCGGACATCGTGCCGATCGTCGAGCCGGAGGTGCTGATCGACGGCGATCACACGATCGAGCAGTGCCGGCAGGCCACGGCCGAGACCTGGTATCACCTGTATAACCAGATGCACCGCCAGGACGTGCTGCTCGAGGGCTCGCTCCTGAAGGCGAGCATGGTGCTCTCCGGCAAGGCCTGTTCCGAGCAGGCGAGCGTCGAAGAGGTCGCCGAGGAAACCGTATCGCTGGCGCGGGAGCTGGTGCCGGCCGCCGTACCCGGGATCGTGTTCCTCTCCGGCGGTCAGTCGCCGGTGCGCGCGACGCAGCATCTCGATGCCATGAATCGGCTGGGCGAACAGCCCTGGAAGCTCGGCTTCTCCTACGCCCGTGCGCTGCAGGGTCCGGTCATGCAGACCTGGCGTGGTGACGACGCGAATATCGAGGCGGCGCAGGCGGCGCTGTTCCAGCGGGCGAAGCTCAACAGCGAAGCGATGCTGGGCCGTTACTCGAGCGACATGGAAGAGGCGGCCTGATCCATTGAGCCCCCGATCGCCCCGGCCCGCCTGCAGGCGGGCCGGGGCGATTTCGTTCAGTCCGACCCCGTTCGGCCACGGTCAACCGTCGTCCTCATATCTGCATGAGTGATCCCGACAAAGAGCGGTACGCGAGTACCGACGAAAAAGAACTCCTGCCCGCCTGGGACATGTTCATCATGGCCCTGATCGTCGGCATCCTGGCCGGCGTCGGATCGATCCTCTTTCAGGGCACGATCGCGTTCTTCGAAAGCCTTCTGTTCTACGGCGAGTTCGGTTTTCATTTCGAGCCGGATCAGCACCTGGCGATCAGCCCGTGGGGCTGGGGCGTGATCTTCGTGCCGGTCGTCGGCGCGGCGATCGTCACGTGGATCACCAATACGCTGTCGCCGGAGTCGCGTGGCAGCGGCGTACCGGAGGTGATGCACGCGATCTACTACCACGGCGGCCGCATCCGCCCGGTCACCGTGGTGGCGAAGGCGCTGGCCTCGGCGGTATCGATCGGCAGCGGTGGATCGGTCGGGCGCGAGGGCCCGATTATCCAGATCGGCTCCTCGTTCGGGGCGCTGGCCGCGGGCTTCCGGGCGATGCCGGCCCGTCAGCGGATCGTACTGGTGGGCGCCGGGGCGGCCGCCGGGATCGCCGCCACCTTCAACGCCCCGCTGGGCGGACTGGCGTTCGCGGTCGAACTGCTGCTGGTCTCGGTCAGCGCGCTCAATATCGCCGTGGTCGCGAGTGCGACCGTGACGGCCACGTTCATCGGCCGGCTCTACTCCGGCATCGGGCCGACGTTCGAGATCCCGGCGGTCGATCTGTTCTCCGATCATCTGATCGGCACCTACCAGTTGCTGCTGTGCGTGCCATTCGGTTTGTTGATCGGGCTGGCGGCCGCGGCCTTCGTGCGATCCATCTACTGGATGGAGGATCGCTTCAACGGGCTGTTCGACAACGAGTACCTGTGCCACATGAGCGCGATGCTGATTGTCGGGCTCATGATCTACGGGTTCCTCGTCTACACCGGCGAGTATTACGTCGCCGGCGTGGGCTACGCCACGATTCTCGACGTGCTGCGCGGCGTCCTCACCGATCCCCTGTTCCTGCTCGCGCTGTTCGCCGCCAAGATGCTGGCCACGGCGCTCACCCTGGGGACCGGGGCCTCGGGCGGCGTCTTCTCGCCGTCGCTGTTCCTGGGCGCGACGCTCGGCGCGGCCTGGGCCGAGCTTTCGGGTGTGCTGCTGCCCGGGATCGAGATCGATCCGGTCGTATTCGCGGTCGCCGGTATGGCCGGCATGGTCGGCGCGACGACCTCGGCCGTCGTGACCGCGATCGCCATGATCTTCGAGCAGACGCTCGATTACTCCGCCATCCTGCCGATCATCATCACCGTGGCGCTGGCCTACGTCGTCCGCGTGCGCCTGGTCAGCGAGAGCATTTACACGCTCAAGCTGGCGCGGCGCGGGCGCGGCGTTCCGCAGGGCCTGCAGGCCGCCATGTCCGTGACCATGGATGCGCGCAAGGTGATGAGTCGCAACTTCGAGATCGTCGAGTACGGCCATCTCAGGGAGTGGTGTCGTACCCGGGCGGCCGATCACGAGGCCCGCTATGCGGTCGTCGTGCGCGATGGCAGGATCCATGGCCTGGCGCATGAGGAACGTCCATGGCTGCTGGCCGATCACGATCCCGAGCAGTTGGTCTGGACCGATTTCCTGCTGGTGCCACCGGGTATGCGCTGGTCGGTCCTGATGCGGGCGCTGCGCTCGAGCAGCAGCGAGATCGTGATCGTCGGGCATTCACTGGCGATCGATGATCTGTGCGGCGTCATCACCGCCCGTGAGATCGCGCGGGCGGCGCGCGACAACGCCGATCTGATGGAGTAAGGGGCGGCGATGGCCGGTCGGGCTGCGCGTACTAACGCGCCCGCCGGCTCCGTGGCAGAATGGCGGCCACCAGGGACAGGGGCTCGGTACTTGCTCGGACTGGATCGCGATCGACAAGCCGCAAGGCGTCGGACCGGATGACCGCCCGGGCCCGCGTGCTGGCGCAGGCAGCGGACCTGGCCAGCGTCGCGCGGCGCGCGCTGGCGGTCAGCCTGCTCGGGCTGATCCTGGGGGGCCTTGCCTCGCTCGCCGCCACCGGTTTCGTCGCCGCCGTCGAGTGGCTCAACGACGTGCTGTGGATATCGGCGCGCAGCCGCATGATCCACGGCGACTGGCGTTGGCTGCCGTGGGTAACCGTTGCGGTGCTGGCGACCGGTGGGCTGCTGGTCGGACTGCTCAATCGCTACGTCCTGCCCGGGGGCCGTGTCCACGGGCCGCCGGACGTGATCGAGGTCGCCCAGAGCGGTCATGGCCGGCTGAGCCTGCGGGCGGGACTCGCCAGTGCCGGTGCCGCCATCACCTCGCTCGGCGCCGGCGCCTCGGTTGGTCAGTACGGGCCGCTGGTCCATCTCGGCGCCACGCTCGGCTCGGCGATCGCCCGCTGGATGCCGGCTGGCAGCGCCACGCTCGGAACGATCGGGATCGGCTGCGGCGTCGCCTCGGCGATCTCGACGGCCTTCAACGCCCCCATCGCGGGCATCCTGTTCGCCCACGAAGTCATTCTTCGGCATTACTCGCTCAAGGCCTTCGCGCCGATCACGGTCGCGTCGACCATCGGCTTCGTCCTGACCAATTACGTCTTCGAGACGCAGCCGCTGTTCCGGGTGGACGTGGTCCCGGAGGTCGCCCCGACCGAGTTCGGTGCGTTCATCGTGCTCGGGATTCTGGGCGCCCTGGTGGCGATCGCCTTTATGCGCGCGGTCGTGCTGGCCGCGCGCCTGGCCCGGGCCTCGCGCCTGCCGATGCCGCTGCGCCCGGCGGCCGCCGGTGCCGCGCTCGGGATCATGGCGCTGTGGACGCCCGAGGTGCTGGGGATCGGCAAGGAGACCCTGCGCTTCGCGATCATCCCGGAGGCGTTCTCGGCCGGCGAGCTCGGCCTGCTCATGGTCGCGAAAATCATTGCCACGGCCCTGTGTCTGGGGTTCGGTTTCGCCGGCGGGAGTTTCAGCCCGGCGCTGGTCATCGGCGTGCTCTACGGTGCCATGGCCGGTTACGTGGCTGCGCCGCTGGTGCCGGGTGCTGCCGATTCGCTCAGCGTTTACGCGATCTGCGGGATGGCCGCGGTCACCAGCCCCGTCATCGGCGGGCCGATCACGACCATCCTGATCGTGTTCGAGTTGACCCGGAACTATGAATTGACCACGGCCGTCATGGTCAGTGTCGTGTTCGCGAACCTCGTGTCCTATCGCCTGTTCGGCCGTTCCATGTTCGACGAGGCGCTCAGGGCGCGCGGCTGCGACCTGACCATGGGCCGCGATCAGCTGGTGCTCGACCACAGCACGATCGGCTCCTACATCACCCGGCATTTCGTCGAGGCCCACCCCGGCGAGTCGCTGGGCGTGCTCCGCGATCGGCTGATCGCCGCGGAGACGACGGAGGCACAGCTGATCGACGGGGAGCGCAACTATCTCGGCACCATCACCCTCAGTCGGCTGCTGGTCGCAATCACGCGCGAGCCCAACGCGACCGTCGACAGCATCGCCGCCTGGGACGACGAGGCCCTGCGGGTCGATACCTCGATCTGGGCCGCCCTCAAACACGCCGAGTCGAATATCGGCGAGATGCTGCCGGTGCTCGAGGCGGGCGACAGCCAGCGCATCGTCGGGGTGATCGCGCAGTCGGTCATCGTGCGCGCCTACCGGGATACCATGTACGGCATCCGGCGCGAGGAACACGCCGCGCCATGAGACGACTGGCGCTCTGCTCGCTGCTGTTCTGCGGGGCCGTCCTGGCCGCGGACGATCCCGAACCGCTCACCGTCGCGACCTGGGGCGGCGTGTACGAGGAAAGCCAGCGCAAGGCCTATTTCGATCCGTTCGCCGCGGAGACCGGCGTGCCGATCGATACGGCCGATTACTCGGGCGGTGTCGAATCGCTGCGCGAGCAGGTGACCAGCGGCAGTCCGGCGTGGGATGTCGCCGATATGACCATGGCCGATCACCGCCAGGCCTGCGACGAGGGCCTGCTGGAGCCGTTTGATCGCGGCACGCTGGCCGCCGCGCCGGATGGCACGCCGCCGGAGCGGGATTTCATCGAGGGCAGTTTTACCCCCTGCGGCGTGGCCCACAACGTGTTCTCGATGGTCTACGCCTTCGACAAGCGGGGCTTCCCGGGCGCGCAGCCGTACCGGATCGAGCACCTGTTCGATCCGGAGCGTTTCCCGGGACAACGCGCGTTCCATCGCCGACCCGATGCGCTGCTCGAATGGGCGCTGATCTCCTACGGCGTGCCGGCGGCGGATCTGTACAGCCTGCTGTCGACGGACCGCGGCATGCGGCTCGCGTTCGAGCGCCTGGATCGGATCCGCGACGACATCGTCTGGTGGAGCGATCCGGCCGAAGCCGTGGAACTGCTGCTGCGCTCCGACGTCTCATTCGCCATGGGATACAACGGCCGCTTCTTCGACGCGGCGGTCGTGCAGGACGAACCGATCGAGATCGTCTGGGACGCCCAGGTCTACGAGCTGGAGGTCTGGGGCGTGCCCAGGGGCGCGGCCCGGCCGGATCTCTCGCGCCGTTTCATCCGCTTCGCCACCCGGACCGAATCGCTGGTGGAGCAGACCCGCCATATCGCCTACGGCCCGACCCGGGTCTCGGCGAACCGGCGGGTCGGCGAACATGCGACGGCCGGCGTGCTGATGCGCCCGCACATGCCGACCAATCCACTGCACATGGATCGGGCCATCGAGAAGGACGTGGCCTGGTATGCGCGCACCCGAGAACGGCTGAACGAGCGCTTCGACGCCTGGTTGGCGGCAGGGGACGAATAGCGGGTTAGTAGTACCCGGCTCGGGGCGGCATGCGATAATGCTGTCAGGCAATCGGAGATCGAGATCATGGCGACTGCAATCTTCGCCGCTGGCTGTTTCTGGCACGTGGAGCACGCGTTCCGTCAGGTACGCGGCGTGAACGAGGTCGAATCCGGCTTCATCGGCGGGCACGTCGAGAACCCGAGCTACAAACAGGTCTGCCGCGAGGACACCGGCCACGCGGAGGCGATCCGGGTCACCTACGATCCGGAGCAGGTGTCCTACGACCAGCTCCTCGAAACCTTCTGGCAGTGCCACGACCCCACCCAGGTCAACCGCCAGGGGCCGGACATCGGCAGTCAGTATCGCTCGGCGATTTTCTTCGTCGACGAGGAACAGCGCGCCGCGGCCGAGGCCTCGAAGCAGGATCTGCAGTGGTCGGGACGCGTGAAGGGGAACATCGCCACGGAGATCGTCCCCGCCGGCGATTTCTACCGCGCCGAGGAATACCACCAGCGCTATTTCGAGAAGAACGGCATCGTCTGCGGGATCTGACCCGGGAATCGTGAAGCGCTGATTGGTTCTCGCCAAGGCGCAAAGGGCGCCAAGGGATGCAAAGGAAAGGCGATCTCCGCGGCTCTGCGTGAGGTCGCCTTTGTTGTTTTGTTTTCTGAGCGCTCCTTGGCGCCCTTTGCGCCTTGGCGAGAACCCGATTTCGCGCGTCTACCGGGGACGAACCAGTGCTTGGCACGGCGTTCCGGGCGCGTTATATTCGTGCAAGTATTCAGACGGATAGCCTCCATGACGGCGCGTTCCGGCCGAAAAGTCGTTTCCCGCGTCGCGGTCTCCCGCGATGCACGGCCGACGTACGCCCTGCTGTCCGGCTCCCTCCTGCTTCTGCTCGCGCTTCTCCTCCTGCCTTAGGGCAGGAGAGATGACCTGGCGAGGCGAAACGCACCCAACCGAAGACCTCCGCACCGACCCGACAGGGGGCCGGGATGCGGCGAGCCCGAACCATCGGCGCCCCCAAGAGCGGCGCAGGCAGAAGACGGAGTCCGTCATGAGCCACGAAAAACTGTACGTATTCGACACGACGCTGCGCGACGGCGAGCAGAGCCCGGGCGCGTCGATGACCAAGGAAGAAAAGGTCCGGATCGCGAAGGCGCTGGACCGCATGAAGGTCGACATCATCGAGGCCGGTTTCCCGGCCGCCAGCAAGGGCGACTTCGAGGCGGTCCAGGCCGTCGCCCGGACCTGTAAATACAGCACGGTCGCCGGCCTGGCGCGGGCGAAGGAAAGCGACATCGACCGCGCCGGCGAGGCCGTCAAGGACGCGCCGAAGAGCCGTGTGCACACCTTCATCGGCACCTCGCCGATCCACATGCAGGCCAAGCTGAAGATGGAGCCGGACGCGGTGCTGGAATGCGCCGTCGCTGCTGTGCAGCGGGCCCGGAAGTGGACGGATGATGTCGAGTTCTCCTGCGAGGACGCGGGCCGCTCCGAGGCCGATTTCCTCTGCCGGATCATCGAGGCGGCCATCGACGCCGGCGCCCGGACCGTGAACATCCCGGATACGGTCGGCTACAACGTCCCCGAGCAGTACGGCGGCCTCATCCGCAGCCTGCGCGAGCGCGTGCCGAACTCGGACAAGGCGGTCTGGTCGGTGCACTGCCACGACGATCTGGGGATGGCGGTCGCCAACTCGCTGGCCGGCGTCCAGAACGGCGCCCGCCAGGTCGAGTGCACCATCAACGGCCTGGGCGAGCGCGCCGGCAACGCCTCGCTGGAGGAGATCGTGATGGCGGTGCGCACGCGCCGCGACGTATTCCCCTGCGATACCGATATCGAGACCACCGAGATCCTGCCGACCTCGCGCCTGGTCGCGAACATCACCGGCTTCCACGTGCAGCCGAACAAGGCGATCGTCGGTGCCAACGCCTTCGCCCACGAGTCCGGCATCCACCAGGACGGCGTCCTGAAGGCGCGCGAGACCTACGAGATCATGAAGGCCCAGGACGTGGGCTGGAACAACAACCGCATGGTCATGGGCAAGCACTCGGGGCGCAACGCCTTCCGCAGCAAGCTCGAGGAACTGGGCATCACCTTCGAGACGGCGGCGGAACTGGACGACGTGTTCGCCCGCTTCAAGGACCTGGCCGACAAGAAGCACGAGATCTTCGACGAGGACCTGCAGGCGCTGGTGACCGAGGCCTACACGGAGGAGGTCAACGAGCGCTATCAGCTCAAGCGCCTGCACGTCTGCTGCGAGAGCGATGTCGTGCCGGAGGCCTCGATCACGCTGCTGATCGACGGTGAGGAAAAGCAATCGAAAGCGACCGGCGACGGCCCCGTCGATGCCGCCTTCAAGGCGATCGAATCGCTCCTGGAGAGCGGGGTGGAACTGCGCCTGTACTCGGTGAACAGCATCACCGGCGGCACCGATGCCCAGGGCGAGGTGACGGTGCGGCTGCTGCAGGGGGATCGCGTCGTCAACGGCCAGGCGGCGGATACCGACATCGTGATCGCCTCGGCGAAGGCCTACGTGAACGGGCTCAACAAGCTCCATCAGCAGGGTTTCCGCGAGCATCCGCAGATCGCCGCGGCCGACGTCTGAGGCCGGGGAGCCTGTCGATGGACGAGGCGACACGACGGGCCTATCTCGAGGCGATGGGCGTGAGTGTGTGGGTGCCGCGCGGCTCGCGGGATACGGTTTCGGGCCGCGAAGAGACGGGTGATGCCCCATCTACCGGGGCGCCCGCTCAGGATCCATCGCCGGCGCCGTCCCCGGTGCCGGAAGACGCGGCAGCGGTCACGACCGTTGATCGGGCCGCGGCGACGGGCGATGTGGCGTCCATGGACGCGGAAACCCTGCGCCAGACCATCCTCGGCTGCACCGCCTGCGGCCTGTGCGAGACGCGCACCCAGGCGGTGCCCGGCGTCGGCAGCATGACGGCGGATCTGCTCGTCATCGGCGAGGCCCCCGGCCAGGAGGAGGATCGCCGCGGCGAGCCCTTCGTCGGCCGCGCCGGGCAGCTGCTCGACCGCATGCTGGCGGCCATCGGTCTCGACCGGCAGACGGTCTATATCACCAACGTCCTCAAATGCCGCCCGCCGAACAACCGCGACCCGAAGGCGGAGGAGGTCCAGGCCTGCGCCGCGTATCTGCGGCGCCAGATCGAACTGATCGACCCGAAGGCGATTCTCTCCGTGGGGCGGATCTCGGCCCAGAGCCTGCTCGAGTCCGACCAGACCATCGGTCGCCTGCGCGAGCGCTGGCACCGCTTCGGTCCGAATGGCACGCCGTTGCGGGTGACCTACCATCCCGCCTATCTGCTGCGCAGCCCGGCGCAGAAACGCAAATCGTGGGAAGATCTGAAGGCCGTGCGCGCCCTGCTGGCCGACTGATGGACCGGCTGATGCGCGGCTCGCGTGCCCGCCGGAGGTCGGCGCGCGTCTTTAGGTCATCGCGGATCAGCGGTAGCGGGGGGTCGATCGCGCAGGAGGCGTTCGACTTGTCCGACGATCGACTGCATCCGATCACGGCCGGGCTGTCCGCGCCTCCGCAAGAACCGCCTTTCCAGGTAAAGTGCGATGAACCTGATTTGACGGTACACCCCGAGGCGTAACGATCATGGCCGCAGTAGTCGATCCGGCTTTCACGATTCGCCCGATGAACGAGGACGACCTCCCGGGCGTGCTCGCCGTCGAGCGTGGCGGTTACCCCTATCCGTGGACGCAGCGGATCTTCGAGGACTGCCTGCGGGTGGGCTACTGCTGTCTGGTGGCCGATTCCGGTGGGCGGATCGACGGCCACGGCATCATGATGGCGCGCGCCGGCGAGGCGCATATCCTCAACGTGTGCGTCGACCCCCGCATGCGCCGTTCGGGCGTCGCGAGCGCGCTGCTGTCGAGTCTGCTGGACATCGCGGTCACGGCCAATGCCGACTGCGCCTTCCTCGAGGTGCGCCCATCCAACCACGGCGCCATCGCGCTCTACCAGGGGGCCGGGTTCCACGAGGTCGGCCGCCGCCCGAACTACTATCCGGCGCCGTTCGGGCGCGAGGACGCGCTGGTGATGGCCCGTGGGCTCGCGGACCCGGACGAGGACGGCCCTCAGCGGTTATAATGTAAAAAGTCCGTTGATCCGTTCCACTGAATGCATCCGATAACCCTATGGCCGATCCCCGCAAAGAGACGGCGCGGCGCCGTACGCTCGCCATCATTTCCCATCCGGACGCCGGCAAGACGACCGTCACCGAGAAGCTCCTGCTCTATGGCGGGGCGATCCAGCAGGCCGGCACGGTCAAGGGCCGCAAGGCCGCGCGCCACGCGACCGCGGACTGGATGCAGATGGAGCAGCAGCGCGGCATCTCGGTGACCTCCGCGGTCATGCAGTTCCCCTATGGCGATCGCATCGTCAATCTGCTCGATACGCCGGGTCACGAGGACTTCTCCGAGGATACGTACCGCACGCTGACGGCGGTCGACTCGGCGCTGATGGTCATCGACGTCGCCAAGGGCGTCGAGGAGCGCACCGAGAAGCTGATGGACGTCTGTCGCCTGCGAACGACGCCGGTCATGACCTTCATCAACAAGCTCGATCGCGAGGGCAAGGAGCCGATGGAGCTGCTCGACGAGGTCGAGGAGACGCTGGCGATCCGCTGCGCCCCGGTCACCTGGCCGATCGGCATGGGCAAGCGTTTCAAGGGCGTTTATCACCTCTGGAAGGAACAGGTCCATCTGTTCTCGGCGCGCCACGACGGCGGCATCGTCGAGGGCGAGAAGATCGACGGGATCGACAATCCGCGCCTCGATGAGGTGCTGGGCGATCAGGCGGCGGAGATGCGCGAGGAGATCGAACTCGTGCGCGGCGCCAGCAACGAATTCGATCTCGATGCCTATCTGCGCGGCGATCTGACGCCCGTGTTCTTCGGCTCGGCGATCAACAACTTCGGCATCCAGGAGCTGCTCGACGAGTTTGTCGAATACGCGCCGCCGCCGCAGCCGCACGAGGCCACCACGCGCACGGTCGACCCGTACGAATCGAAGTTCTCGGGCTTCGTCTTCAAGATCCAGGCGAACATGGATCCGCAGCACCGCGACCGCATCGCCTTTCTGCGGGTCTGTTCGGGGCGCTTCGCCAAGGGCATGAAGGCCCACAACGTGCGGGCCAACAAGGACACGAAGATCGCCCAGGCGCTGACCTTCATGGCGGCCGAGCGCGGCCAGACCGAGGAAGCGTATCCGGGCGACGTCATCGGCGTGCCCAACCACGGCACCATCCGCATCGGCGACACCTTCACCGAGGGCGAGCGCTTCGCCTTCACCGGGATCCCGAACTTCGCGCCGGAGCTGTTCCGCCGCGCCCAGCTCAAGGACCCGATGAAGATGAAGGCGCTGCAGAAGGGGCTGGAGCAGCTCTGCGAGGAGGGCGCGACGCAGTTGTTCCGCCCCACCGGCAACAACGACCTGATCCTCGGCGCGGTCGGTTCACTGCAGTTCGACGTGGTCGCCCAGCGCCTGCGCGACGAGTACCGGGTCGACTGCATGTTCGAGGGGATCGGCGTGCAGACCTGCCGCTGGCTCTACGGCGACGAACGGCAACTGCGGCAGCTGCGCGACAAATCGCCGCTCAACGTGGCCGAGGACCACGCCGGCGAATGGGTCTATCTGGCGCCGACGCGCGTGAACCTGCAGATGACCGAAGAGCGCTGGCCCGACATCGAGTTCCGGGCAACGCGCGAGCAGGGCGGCCTGCCGGCGTGATTGGTGGGCCATGCGGGCCCCCGAGGGCGGCGCGGATCGTGGCGCTGCTCGGGCTGCTGGCGTGGCCCGTGCTTGCGGCACCGGCCGCGCCAGCCGACATGGCCGAGCGCATGCGTGCGTGTACCGCCTGCCATGGGTCCGAGGGCATCCGGATCGACGAGGGATACGTCCCACGCATTGAAGGCAAGCCGGCCGGCTACCTGTTCAATCAATTGGTGAACTTCCGCGAGCACCGGCGCACGCACGCGACCATGAATCACCTGGTCGCATGGATGTCGGACGAGTACCTGGCAGCGATCGCCGACTGGTTCGCCGGGCAGGAACCACCGTACCCGGAACCCGCGGAGGCACCGGAGCGCGAAGCCCTGCGTGAGCGGGGCGCGCAGCTCGTGCGCTCGGGCGACCCCGACCGGGATATCCCCGCGTGCCAGGCCTGCCACGGGGAGCGCCTGGCGGGCGTGCGGCCGAACACGCCCGGTCTGATCGGCCTGCCGGAGCATTACATTGCCGCGCAGCTCGGCGCCTGGCGTATCGGGCGCCGTGAGGCGGCGCAACCCGACTGCATGGCGGCGATCGTCGAGCGCATGAGCGAGCGCGATGTCGAGGCGGTTTCCGCGTGGCTGGCTTCGCGTGCGTTGCCCGATGACACGCGGCCCGCCGCCGGACCGGTCGAGGATCCGCCCATGCGTTGTGGCAGCGTCGAGCGGCCTGCGTCATGAGCGGCGGCGTCCGCCTCTGGATCGTTCCGGCCGTATTGCTGGCCGTTGCCGTGGTCGTTACGGCCATGCTGACGAATGGCCGTGACGGTGATCGCGCCGAGGGCTACGGGGACACGCGGACCGCGGCCGCTGATCGGGTCGAGCGTGGCAAGTACCTCGCCCGCGTTGGCAACTGCAGCGGCTGCCATACCGAACCCGGCGGTGAGCCGCTCGCGGGTGGGCTCGCGCTCGAGACCGACTTCGGAACCTTCCGCACGCCCAACATCACGCCCGACACCGCGACCGGGATCGGCGACTGGTCACCGGAGCAGTTCCGCGCGGCCATGCTGCGCGGGCAGCGCGCCGATGGTTCACCGCTGTATCCGGCCTGTCCGTATCCGAGTTTCACGCATGCCCGGGCGGAGGATATCGACGCGATCCATGCCTGGATCCAGTCGGTTGACCCCGTCGAGCACGAGACGCGTGGCCACGACCTCGATTTCCCTTATGGCGTCCGCGCTCTGGTCAATGCCTGGCAGTGGGCGTTTTTCGAGCCCGGGCGTCTGGAGGATCAGGATGGGCGCGATGGCCAGTGGCACCGCGGGCGCTATCTCGTGGAGGGGCTCGGACACTGCAACGAATGCCACCGCGATCGCGGCACGTTCGGCGCCGTGCGCCAGGCAAGCGACGCCCCAGGGGGCATGATCCACGGCTGGTATGCCCCGTCGCTCAACAGCCCGGACGAGGCCGGTCTCCAGCGGTGGTCCACCACGGAGGCCGCCGATTTCCTGCGCAGCGGGGAGGGGCGTGATATGGCCATGGTCGGGCCGATGGCGGGCGTGGTGTTCGACAGCCTGCAGCACCTGCGGACCGATGACGCCCGGGCGATGGCCGAGTATCTGCGCACGCTGCCGACCGCGGAGATCGAGGCATCCGGCTATCGGGCGCGACCCTCGCCGGAGACGGTCGAGGCCATGATGGAGCGTGGCGAGGCCCTGTACTCAAGGGACTGCGCCGATTGCCACGGCGAGTCGGGCAAGGGCGATGACGGCGTCGGCGCGTTGGCCGGCAACCGCGCCGTGACCATGCAGAACCCGGCCAATATCGTCCGCATGATCCGCAGGGGCGGCTTCCCCGCCAGCACGCCCGGCAACCCCTATCCGCATGGCATGCCGCCGTTCCAGGGATACGGCGACCGCGATATCGCCGCGGTCGCGACGTACATCCGTCAGAGCTGGGGCAACGACGCACCGCCGGTATCCACGATCGGACTCGCCGAATAATCAGCGCGAGCGGTCGAACCCACACCCACGTCCCGAGCGGGTGTAGGTCGGACTTCCAGTCCGACAGATCGAAGCCTCCGGCGTGTCGGACTGGAAGTCCGACCTACCTCCGTATCACGGTCAAGCTCGCGGCCCCTCCGCAAGCACCGGCCTATTCCCCGGTAAACACCCCCAGCCGCTTCGACAGCTTCTGGTTCTCGCGGTAGTCGATCGGGATGACGACGAGCGATGGCCCCTTGTGATCGATCGCGTTCTGCAGGGCGCCGCGCAGGTCGCGTGCGTTGCTCACGTACTGCCCCTGCCAGCCGAACGATTCGGCCAGGTGGAGCCAGTCCGGGTTGCCGAATTCGAGATCGGTGTGGCTGCCGAAGTGGTCGTCCTGTTTCCAGGAGATGAGGCCGTAGCCGCCGTCTTCCCAGACCAGCATGGTGATATCGGATTCCAGCCGCTTCGCCGTTTCCATTTCCTGCACGTTCATCAGGAAATCGCCGTCGCCCGCGATGCCGACGATCCGGCGGCCGTCGGCGACCAGCGCCGCGCCGATGGCGCCCGGCAGGGGCATGCCCATCGAGCAGAAACCGTTCGGGATCAGGCAGGTGTTCGGCTGGTGGCAGTGGTAATGGCGGCCCACCCACATCTTGTGCGCGCCGACCCCTGACAGGACGACATCGTCGGGCCCGAGTACCTGACGCACATCCCATATCGCCTTCTGCGGCCGGATGCTGCCCTCGGTGTCGTCGTCGGCGTGTTCTTCCATGTCCGCCTTCATGCGCTCACGCGCCGCCTGCTGGACACTGAAGTCGTACGCCGGCACACCGTCGCGTTCGAAGCGGCGATTGAGCTGCCACAGGGCATGCGCGACATCGCCGACGAGCTCGACGGCGGGGTGGTACTCGTGGTCGATCTCGGCGGGGTCGAAGTCGATGTGGACGATCGTCTCGCTGGCGTCCGGGTTCCACAACTGGGGTGGGTACTCGACGAGGTCATAACCGACGGTGATGACGACATCGGCATCGCGGACGGCATCCGCGACGTGATCCCACTGCCCGAGCCCGATGGTGTAGAGCGCGTACTCCGCTTCGTAGTCGACCGCGCCCTTGCCCATGAACGTCGTGGTCACGGGGATGCCGGTCTGCCCGGCGAGCTGGCGGAGCTGATTCGACGCGCGTTTGCGCACGGCGCCGTTGCCGGCGATGATAATCGGGGCGCGCGCGTTGCGGATCAGTTCATAGGCCTGGTCGCTGACCTTGTCGTCGACGCCTGGTCGGCGGAAACGCCGCGGCTCCATCGGCCGGACGTCCGTTTCCATTTTGGCGATGTTCTCCGCGAGCTCGATATGCACGGCACCGGGCTTCTCGCCGCGCGCCGTGCGCACCGATTTGCGCACGATCTCCGGGATACTGTCGGCGTGATGCACGGACTGCGCCCATTTGGTGACCGGTTCATACATCCGGACCACGTCCATGACCTGGTGGCTCTCCTTGTGCTGGCGCGTGGTGGCGCCCTGGCCGGTCAGCACGATCAGCGGTGCATGATCCATGTCGGCGTCGGCCACCCCGGTGATCAGATTGGTCGCGCCGGGGCCGAGCGTGCCGAGGCAGACGGCGGGGTTGCCCGTGAGCTTGCCGTAGGCCTCGGCCATGAAGGCCGCACCCTGCTCATGCCGGGTCAGGACGAAACGGATCTTGTCGGAGTGTTTCAGGGAGTGGACGAAATCGGCGTTCTCCTCCCCCGTAACCCCGAAGATGTATTCGATGCCTTCATTTTCGAGGCACTGGACGAACAGATCGGATGCCTTCATGGCTTGTCCCCCTCCGTCGCATGGGTCCCCTGCACCGGGGGACGGGTGCGACCGCCAGCCTGGGTTGATATCCCTGGTGCAGCGGCGAATGGTCCACGCGGGGCATTGTGACCAACACCGTGCGCCGGGGCCAGTGCCGGGGAATCGCACACTTTGCGCGCGCGGGTGTGCGGTATCCTCTCGCCGTGCCGGCCCACCGGGGTGGCCGGCGCCGCTGCGATCGGGATGCCCCGGGCTGGAGAGGTGCCGCAGACCATGGCCAAAGGCGCAACCGGGGCCCTGCTGGGCCTTGTCACGCTCGACCGCGATGCCGACGTCCCGCTGTTCCGGCAGCTGGACCGGCAGTTGCGCGATGCGATCCTGTCGGGGCAGCTCGCGCCGGGAACCCGTCTACCGTCCAGCCGTCTGCTCGCGCGCGAACTGGGGGTGTCCCGGATCAGCGTCACGGCCGCTTTCGATCAGTTGATCGCCGAGGGATACCTTGAAGGGCGCCGCGGCGCCGGTACCTTCGTAACCTCGGAGTTGCCGATGGATCTCGCGGGCATTGCCGGGCAGGAACCGACGGCGCCGGCGGAGTCCGCGCCCGCGTGCGATGTCCGCGATGATCTCTCTGCCCGTGGACATCTCCTGCGCTCGACCCGGGCCGGAACCCGACCGGAAACGCCGGCCGCCTTCACGCCGAGCGTCCCGGCGTTCGAGGAATTTCCGTTCCGGATCTGGTCGCGGCTGACGGCCCGCCATGTACGCAACCCCGATCCGGCATTGCTGCGCTACGGCGATCCGGCGGGCTGGCGTCCGCTGCGCGAGGCCGTGGCGACCTACCTGCGCGATGCGCGGGGCGTTCGCTGCGGCGCGGATCAGGTCATCATCGTCTCCGGCGCCCAGCAGGCGTTCGAACTCGCGGGCTGGATGCTGCTCGATCCCGGCGATCCGGTCTGGGTCGAGGATCCGGGCTATGTGGCGGGTCGTGACGCGCTGCGGGCGGCGGGGGCGGCGATCCACGGCATTCCGCTCGACGCCGCAGGTGTGGATATCGAAGCCGGCAGCGCCCGCTGCCCGCTGCCGCGCATGCTCATGGTCACGCCCTCGCGCCAGCACCCGCTGGGAATCACGATGACGCTGCGACGGCGTCTCGAACTCCTGCGCTGGGCCCAGGACAACCGGGTCTGGGTCCTCGAAGACGATTACGACAGCGAATTCCGTTACCGGGATCGACCGGTCGCCGCCATGCAGGGCCTCGATCGCCAGGGGCGCGTCATCTACACGGGGACATTCAGCAAGGTGCTCTTCCCGGCGCTCCGGCTCGGCTACATGGTGGTTCCGCGCGATCTCGTCGACGCCTTCTGCGCCGCCCGCACTCTGGCGGGGCGGACGGTGCCCAGTCTCGCGGAGGCCGTGCTCGCGGATTTCATCACCGAGGGACATTTCGCCGCCCATATCCGGCGCATGCGCCAGATCTACGCGGAGCGCCAGCAGGCATTGCTGGAAGCGGCACGCGATCAACTGGCGGGCCGGCTCGAACTGCAGCCGGCCGCCGCGGGGATGCATCTGATCGGCTGGCTGCCGGCCGGCACGGATGAGCGCCGTGTGGTCGCGGCGGCGGAACGCCGGGGGGTGGTCGTGGTCCCGTTGTCGCACTATTCGATCGCGCGGGGCGAGCGTCCGGGGATCCTGCTTGGTTTTACCGCCACACCCGTTGCGGATATGCCGGATGCGGTCGCGCGACTGGCCCAGGCGTTGACCGAGGCCGCTTGAGTACGGCTCGAATCAGTCGCCGGCCGCCTCCGCCCGCACGCGGGAACCGGCATCGGCCACGAGTACCTCGACCTCGGCGTCGGCGAGCTGCTTGGCGAGTGAGGCCGGCGGTTCCGCATCGGTAACCAGCATATCCACCTCGTCGAGGTTGCAGACCTTGACGAAGCCGTCGCGACCGAATTTGCCTTCATCGGCCACCACGATCACGCGCTCCGCCTGGGCCATCACCGCGCGGGCGAACTCGGATTCGCAGGGGTGGTGGTTCATGAACCCCCAGCCGTTGATCGCGGCGATCGACAGGATCGCGTGGCGGACGTGGAAATCCCGTACGAAGGCGAGGGCCGTGGCGCCGAAGGTCGACAGATCGTCGGCGCGCAGTTCGCCGCCCGTGACGTGGACACGGTTGGCGTCGCGTGCCGCGAGGGTGCGCCCGATCTCGGTCGAATTGGTTACGACCTGAAGGTCCCGGTGGCCGGTCAAGGCCAGGGCCACATGGGCGTTGGTGGCGCCGCCGTCGAGCATCAGCGAGTCGCCGTCCTTGATCTGTTCGGCCGCGAGCGCCGCGATACGCTCCTTGATCTGCCGGTTCTCCTGCAGACGGCTCTGGAAGGGCAACTCACCCATCCGGTCCGGCAGCATGATGCCGCCGTGGACCCGGAGGACGAGGCCCTTGTTCACCAGCGGCCGGATGTTGCGCCGGATCGTCTCGTCGGATACCCGCAACTGCTCGGCGAGATCGTTGATGCGGCAGGTCCCGTGCAGCCGCACGAGACGAAGAATTTCCGCGGATCGATTGGTTACGGCCATCATGCGCGTCCGTTGCCCTGGAGGCCTGCGGCCCGGTGCAGTGTGTGTTTGCGGTGGAAGTGCGTGGTACTTTACCGCAATCGACGCGTTCGGGCGAGGTTTTCAACACCATCATGTAGATACGGTTCGTATTGACGGTGCTGCATCGCGCAGGCACGTGATTTTTTCGCGTCAACCTGCAGTCCTGCGACTGACTTCCAGAAGCGCGTTCTGCGTGCGCTGATCGCCGCGAATACTGCGAGAAGCCGACTGAGAACCGTCCGCGGTCGGTCGGCGGTAAGACGTGTGTTGTGATTGTGGATTTGCGTTGACATGTGTGGATTTTGTTTGTAGTTTCGGCCGAAATCCGCGCCGCAACCCGGTCGAATACGCCGGTACTTCGCGCGGTAAACAGGCCGGCAATGCGGGTTTGGCCGGCGGGACCCCACAACCTGTGACGAGGCCGATCTCATGGCGGATTTTCCGGACCGGGCACGCGCCGTCGTAATCGGCGGGGGCATCATCGGATGCTCCACCGCCTACCACCTGGGCAAGCTGGGCTGGGACGACACCGTCGTCCTCGAGCGCCACAAACTGACCTCGGGCACGACGTTTCACGCGGCCGGCCTCGTCGGCCAGCTTCGCTCCAACGCGAACATCACCCAGTTGCTCGGCGAGTCGGTCAAGCTGTACGACACGCTGGAACACGAAACCGGGCTGGTAACGGGCTGGAAGCGCAATGGCGGACTGCGTCTCGCCTGCAACGCGGAGCGCTGGACCGAGGTCAAACGCCAGGCCACGGTCGCGCGCTCGTTCGGCATCGATATGGACCTGCTGACTCCGGACGAGGCGCAGCAGATGTGGCCGCTCATGGACGTATCGGACGTCATCGGCGCCGCATTCCTGCCGGGCGACGGCCAGGCCAATCCTTCGGATATTACCCAGTCACTGGCGAAGGGTGCGCGCATGAATGGCGTGCGCATCTTCGAAGACACCGAGGTCACCGGCATCGAAACGGAAAACGGCCGGGTGAAGGCCGTGAACACGTCGCAGGGACGTATCGAGTGTGAGGTCGTGGTCAACTGCGCCGGGCAATGGGCCCGCGAAGTCGGACAACTGGTCGGCGTGAACGTGCCGCTGGTCTCGGTCGAGCACCAGTTCATGGTGACCAAGCCGATCGACGGCGTGACATCCGATCTGCCGACGCTGCGTGATCCGGACCGGCTGATCTACTTCAAGGAAGAGGTCGGTGGTCTGGTGCTGGGCGGTTACGAGCCGAACCCCAATCCCTGGGCCAGCGACGGTATTCCGCGTGATTTCAATTTCTCCCTGCTCGATTCGAACTGGGATCACTTCGAACAGTTCCTCGAGCCGGCGATCGGGCGCGTCCCGGCGATGGGCGAGGCCGATATCCAGACGCTCGTCAACGGGCCCGAGAGTTTTACGCCCGACGGCAACTTCATCCTCGGGGAAGCCCCTGAACTCCGGAACTTTTTCGTGGGGGCCGGTTTCAACGCATTCGGCATCGCCGCCGGCGGCGGTGCCGGCATGGCGCTCGCGCAATGGGTGGCCAGCGGCGAGCAGCCCTACGACCTGTGGCCCGTGGACATCCGGCGTTTCGGTCCGCCGCACCGCGACACCGAGTGGGTCCGCAAACGCACGCTCGAGGCCTATGGCAAACACTATACGATCGCCTGGCCGCATGAGGAGCATGAGAGCGGGCGACCGTGTCGCCGGTCACCGCTGTATGAACGCCTGCGGGCGGCCGGCGCCTGTTTCGGTGAGAAGCTCGGCTGGGAGCGGGCGAACTGGTTCGCGGAATCGCCCGAACAGGCGGTCGAGACGCACACCTTCGGGCGCCCGTCGTGGTTCGAGCGCGTGGCACTGGAGCATCAGGCCACGCGCGAACGGGTCACTCTGTTCGATCAGAGTTCGTTCGCGAAATTCATGATGGTGGGGCCCGATGCCGAGGCCGCCCTGTCCTGGATCTGCGCCAACGACGTCGCCAAACCCGTCGGGTCGATCGTCTACACCCAGATGCTCAACCGCCATGGCGGGACGGAGTGCGATCTGACCGTATCGCGGATTGCCCACGATCGCTTCTACATCACGACCGGTACGGGTTCGGCGACCCATGATTTCGACTGGATCGCCCGCAACATACCGGAAGGCATGAACGCGCAGCTCGTCGATGTCACCTCATCGCGGGCGGTGATATCGATCATGGGCCCACATGCGCGCGATGTTCTCTCAGCGGTCACCCGCGCGCCACTCGACAATGAATCCTTTCCGTTCGCCGCCATCCGCGAGATCACGATCGAGGGCGCGCCCGTGCTCGCACTGCGGGTGACGTTCGTCGGCGAACTGGGCTGGGAGCTGCATGTCCCGACCGAGAATGCCGTCGGCGTATACGATGCCCTGATGGACAAGGGCGCGGCGTTCGGGATCACGAATGCCGGCTACCGCGCCATCGAGAGCATGCGTCTCGAAAAGGGCTTCCGCGCATGGGGCGCCGAGGTTTCTCCGGATTACACACCCCTGGAGTCCGGGCTCGGCTGGGCCGTGAAGCTCAAGACCGATATCCCGTTCCTCGGGCGCGATGCGGTCGAAGCGCAGAAGGCGGCGGGCATTACCCGGCGCATCGCCTGTTTCACCGTTGATGACCCCGACGTAATTCTTCTTGGCAAAGAGACGATCCTGCGCAATGGCGAGCGCGTTGGCTGGCTCTCTTCCGGGGGCTTTGGCCATACGGTCGGCCAGCCCATCGGCTATGGGTTCGTCCGCAATTCCGATGGCGTCGATCGGGCGTTTATCGAGTCCGGCGATTATGAATTGATCGTCGCCAATGAACGGGTCCCGTGCAATGTCCATCTCGGACCACTGGTCGATCCGCGCATGGAGCGCGTGAAGGCCTGAATATGCCTGCGGGGCAGCAGCCGGACCACTACCTGTAGGATTTTTACAATGACTGACATCAGTGAACGCGTCGCGCAACTGGATTTCTGGACCGGGAGCGTCGAGCCGCAATACCTGACCGGCGGTATCACGAATGTGAATTTCTTCGTGGAAGACGCGACCGGGAAGTATGTAGTCCGCACCGGCGACGATATTCCCGTCCATCGGATCATGCGCTTCAATGAGCGCAATGCGGCGAAAGCGGCGGAGCGTATCGGTATTTCCCCGGAAATCGTCTACCACGAACCCGGTATTCTGGTCATGCGGTATATCGATGGCCGGACCTTGACCGAAGCGGATGTGCGTGAGCAGAGAAATCTGGCCCGGGTAGTCGAGCTCATCAAGCGGTGCCATCGCGAGATGGTCCGCGAGCTGCGGGGGCCGGCGCTGGCATTCTGGCCGTTTCACGCTGTCTACGATTACGCCCATACGCTCAGGGATGACGGCAGTCGCATGACGCCTCGCCTGCCCGAGTTCGTCGACTATGCCGAAGAGCTCGAACGGGCGGTCGGCCGCGGAGAGATGGTGTTCTGCCACAATGATCTGTTGGCTGCGAATTTCCTCGACGCGGGTGAGCGCATGTGGGTCGTCGACTGGGATTACGCGGGCTTTGGCAGTCCCCTGTTCGATCTTGGTGGGCTGTCATCCAACAATCAACTGTCCGAAGCCGATGAGCAATGGCTTCTGGAAGCATATTTCGAGACCGACGTTCCGGAACGCCTGCACTATCGGTTCAAGGCGATGAAGGCGGTGTCACTGCTCCGCGAGTCGATGTGGAGCATGATCTCCGAACTGCATTCGGATCTCGATTTCGACTACGAAAGTTACACGGAGGAGAACCTTGGCCGGTTCTTCAACGCCTGGGAGGAATTCCGTCAGCTTCAGACCTGAAAATCGGACTCCGCAACCGTGCTGAGGTCATCCGGAGTGCAGTTTCGCGTCGCGGGAGGGGGTGCGACGGCCCTTGCACCCCGATCGTCGCGTTCGGATGGCCAGCTGACCCCGGGGGGAATACCTCCGGGGTTTTTTGTTTCGCCCGATCGGTTCCCCGTCCCGAACGATCAGATCCGTTGGGCGGACGCGTTGCCAAGGCCGTTCAGTGTGGGGCGCGGCCGATGCGCCCGGGCCGGATCGACTGCTGTCGGCGGCGAGAACGGGCGCAGCGACGGCGTCCCTGCTGGCGTCAGCGCAGGACCTCGAGCACTAACGCCCGACTGGTCGATTGTTCCGCTTCGCCGGGGATGGAGATATAGCTCGGGGTTTCCTCTACGACACGGCAATACCCGTCGTCGCAGAGTTTGTCGATATGTTGCCGGAAGTCGGTTTCGGCAAGCAGCCGATCCTTTATCGTCAACACGATGAACCCACCGGCGCGGACAACGCGCAGCAGATCGTCGAGGCCTTCGGGGCCGACATGACCGAGCGTGAATACGCCGGCGGACACTGCCCCCGTGAATTGATCATCGTCGAACGGCAGGGTTTTTCCCATGAATCCCTGGTGCAGTTCGTCGTAAACATCTTTTCGGCGCGCGACTTCGAGCATGCCCTCCGATGCGTCCAGAGCCACCAATTCACGATAGCCGATTATGCGTAGCCACTCGCCGATTAGACCGGTGCCGGCGCCCGCGTCGAGAATCGCGGCATTGTCGGTCTTGATATAGCGGGAAATGAGCGCGAGGCAAATGGTCGGATGGCGGTAGCCGCTGGCTCCCATATCCTGATCGTAGGTTTCCGCCCAGCGATCGTAACCTTTTGCTACTTCGTCAGCAGACTTGCTTGCATAGACATTGTCGAGATGATTTCCGGTTCCCGTGTCGGACATATTCAGAATCTCCGGTTCAGATGGAATGATCCGGGCAAACCGGGGCGACACCCATGACGGTCCGCACGATTGCCGTTCGCGAAACGGATGTTCCGTCTCGGCAATCCCGGCGGTCGGCGTGGCGATCCGTCGTTCCGGTTACTTGCCCGTCCTGGTCGCGTCGCGGGATGTTATTTTGGCGGGAAAGAATTAATCAGGTTGCTGAATATTCGACAGTTTTCGTTTTCACGACGATCGGATAAACCACTTCACCCGATTGTTTTGGCCCTTCGACGGAAGCGTACATATATTTGCTGAAAAGGAACAATGTACGGATCCGCGACCACTACAGTCTACATAAATGAACGGGAGATAAAAGCCATACAGGGATCGCCTTCACGGCCGGCACCGCGATGGCCCACCCGGGGTGCGGGCAATAGTTCGAGGGTGTGATTGCGGATCGAAATCGGTGTACTCTGAAAATGCGAATTTTAAGCGTATCTGCAGCGAACGTATGCGTATCCGACCGCACCGGGTGACAATCGGGTGGTCACCGACCAGGTCCCCCGGGGCTTGTCGTGGCACGCGATTGCAGTTCCCGCCATGGATCAACCGGGCCGTTCGGCAGGGGCGTGGAAACAGGTCAATGGCCCGTCACGTTGAACGGGTTGTGCGAGTCTGAAGGATTCCGTTCGAATGTAACCATGTCGATGTCCGCGACCGTATTCAGCGGGCCATGCGGATAATTCGGTAACGCTCTGAGCGGACATTGCTACCGGGAAATCTTTTGATGGAAACGAATGAAATCAGCGGCGTCCTGTTCGATAAGGACGGAACACTGACGGATTACCATTTGACCTGGTCACCGCTCAACGAGGCGGCGGCAGCCATGGCGGCGGGTGGTGATCCGGCGTTGATCGCTCATCTGCTCGATCTGGGTGGGCGCGATCCGCATACGGGCCGGGTTCGCGGTGGAAGCCTTTTGGCAGCCGCCGACACGCGTGAAATCGCGGAAGTGTGGTCCGCGGCCGGTGCACGGCATGACACGGACAGTCTTGAGCTTGGCATGGATCAGATTTTCGAGGCGGGCGCCGAGTGCGCGGTCGCAGTAACCGCGATCGGTGACCTGTTCGGGCGGTTGCAATCGAGGGGATTGGCACTGGGCGTCGCGACGAGCGACAGCGAAGCCGGTGCGCGCGCGACCCTGCGACAGCTTGGGATCGATGACACCAGCAAACTCTTCGTCGCCGGTTACGACAGTGGCTACGGCCGCAAGCCGTCGTCGGGTATGGTCGATGCGTTCTGCGCAAGGAGTGGCCTCGCACCCCGCGCGGTGGCGGTTGTCGGCGACAACCTCCACGACATCCGTATGGGACGTGCGGGTGGATGTGGTCTATGTATCGGCGTGTTGACCGGTGCAAGCGTGCGTGAAGAATTGGCCGGCGAAGCGGATTACGTGCTTGAAAGTGTTGCCGCCCTCGAAGAACTCCTGGATCGATTCGGGACCGGACGCGTGGATGCCACGTGAAGCCGGCGAAGCGGTATCGGATCGGGTGTTGTCACGGTGGCCCGGGCGCTTCCGGTACGAAGCCGAAGAATGATTCGATTGCAGTCAGACCAACCGACGGAGGCATGATATGGAGGAAGTCCAGCAATACATCGACCGGATTCCCGAGCTGAAGGAGGTGCCGAAACGGCAGCTTTCCGTGGAACGGCTCGGCGGTCTCACGAATCTGGTGTATCGGATCAGGGCGGCCGACAATGATTACGTCCTCCGCATCGCGGGGCCAGGTACCGAAGAGTTCATCGATCGCAAGGTTGAGGAACACAACAGCCGTGCGGCCGCGGCCGCGGGCGTTGCACCGGAGGTGATCTTTTTCGACGCATCGGACGGTCTGATGCTGATGCCACACATCAATGGCGAAACGATGTCTCCGGAGGGTTTTCGCTCGACGCCCGGCGCGCCGACGCGGGCGGCACGGGCCTTCCGGCAGCTCCACAGAAGCGGGGAAACCTTCGAATTCCGGTTCGAGTTGTTCTCGATGATCGATGATTATCTGGCGATTCTCGATCGACTTGGCGCCACGTTGCCGGATGGTTATCACGATGTCGTTCGGGAGGCCGAGTCGGTACGAACGGTTCTCGACGCGAAGCCCGCGCAATTGGCGCCGTGCCATTGCGATCCGCTGTGCGAGAACTTCCTGGACACCGGCGAAGCGATGTGGATCGTCGACTGGGAGTACTCAGGCATGAATGACCCGCTTTGGGATCTGGGGGATCTCTCCGTCGAGGCCGGTCTGGATGCAGCGGGCGACCGGGAACTCATGGAGGCGTACTGCGATGGTCCGGTACCAGAGGCGATATTTGGGCGGATGGTGATCTATAAGGCGATGTGTGACCTCCTCTGGACGCTCTGGGGACTGATCCAGCATGCGAACGATAATCCTGCGGAGGATTTCTGGGCGTATTCGATCGGGCGGTTCGAGCGCTGCAAGGCCCTGATGGCGACAGAGGAATTCGCCGGGCATCTGCGAGCCGTTCGCGAAAGTTGATGCGGTCTCCGGGGCGTCGGGGGGGGGCGTTCCCTGTGCATGACGGCAACCGCGCGGCGATGGGATCTGCCGCGCATGATGGATATGCCGCACTGTTGCGGAGGCCACACTGGAGTCGTTGGACTCCTCGGGCCCTGCATATCAATGTGGTGCATGTGGAGTTTTCAGGCAAAAAAATGTGGGAAAAGTTGGTTTTTTGTTGACAGGCGTGTACGAGACTTGTTTAGCTTTACAGGCAGGGGCACGACGCCCCGCTTTGCGCAGGGACCCGGAATGGTTCCGATACCGGTGGAAATCCGGACATACGGCACGTTCCCGGCCGGCGGATTCGCCGCGAACGGCTAGCCGCGGGATTCCTGCGGCAGCGTGCCATCAAAATTACGGAATACGAGGGCCAGACAATGGTTACTACACGGAAAAGAAATACCGTGCAAAAGAGTATCGGGGGGATGGTGATCGCGAGTGCGATGGCCGCACTGATCGCCGCACCCGCGTCGGCGGCCGACTATCCGGAATCCGACGATCCGATCCGCATGACGATTCATGACTGGACGGGTCAGTATCTGACAACGCACATCATGGGTACCGTGCTCGAGGAAATGGGCTACGAAGTCGAGTATGTGCAGGCCGATTACCTCGCGCAGTTCGCCGGCCTTGAATCGGGTGACCTGCACGTAGCGATGGAAATGTGGGAAACCACGGGCAAAGATGCCCTCGAGAAATCACTGGCGACCGGTGACACGGTTGATCTCGGTGAGACCGGGATGCGGGCGATCGAATCCTGGTGGTATCCGAGCTATGTCGAAGAGGACTGCCCCGGTCTGCCGGACTGGAAGGCGCTGAATGATTGCGCGGAACTGTTCGCCTCGCCCCAGACCGCACCCAAAGGGCGTTATCTGGGCGGACCGGTAACCTGGGGTGGTCACGACGAAGAACGCGTGGAGGCACTCGGACTGGACTTCGAGGTGATTCATGCGGGCACCAATGCGGCACTCGCCGCGGAGCTGCAGTCGGCGATCCAGCGGAAACAGCCGATTATCGCGTGGGTCTACGCGCCGAACTGGACGACCGCGAAGTTCGACGGCAAGTGGATCGATTTCCCGGCGTATACGGATGAGTGCTACGAAGATGCCAGTTGGGGACCGAATCCCGACAAGAAATACGACTGTGGTAAGCCGCGGGGCTGGATCAAGGCCGTCGGCTGGGCCGGCGGGGAACAGAAGTGGCCGGCCGCGTATCAGGCGATCCGCAATTTCGACATCAGCAATGATGTGATGGGCAACCTTATTGCCAAAGTCGATCTGGATGGCATGCCCTCGGATGCGGCCGTTGAGGAATGGATCGAGAATAACAAAGATATCTGGCAGAGCTGGATTCCCGCGCAGTAGCGGCCGGATCCTGAACGACCGGGGTACCCGCGCATTTCGGCGGGTGCTCCGGATTCCCATACCCGCTTTCCCTCACATCCTTCTTGCGAGGTAGTCGTCGATGGCTCAGGTGCAGCAGACCCGGTCCGCATCGGGAGACGAAAAATCGATCGCCGGCGGCGATCGACAGGCGAAACTCGCCTGCCGGGGTCTCTGGAAGGTATTCGGCGCGGATGCCGCCGACTTTCTCCGCGGACACGGTGGTCATCCCACCACGGAACAGCTTGCCGAGGCGGGGCTGATCGGCGCCGTCCGCGATGTTGACCTGGATGTCCACGAGGGCGAGATTTTCGTCATCATGGGACTGTCGGGGTCGGGCAAGTCGACCATCGTCCGCTGTCTGTCACGCCTGATCGAGCCCACCACCGGGGAGCTCCGCCTGGATGGCCGTGACCTGTTAGCCGCGTCCGACCGGGAACTCAGCGAAATCCGGCGGCATAAGATGGGGATGGTTTTTCAGCACTTTGCACTACTGCCGCATCTCTCGATCCTCCATAACGTCTCATTCCCCCTGGAGATCCAGGGGATGGAGCGCGCAAAACGAGAAGCGCGCGCACTGGAAATGATCGAGCTCGTAGGTCTGGGTGGACGCGAGGACTACTTTCCGCGCGAGCTGTCCGGCGGGCAACAGCAGCGTGTCGGGATCGCGCGATCACTCGCCGCGGAGCCGGATATCTGGTTCCTCGACGAACCGTTCTCCGCGCTTGATCCGCTGATTCGCCGCGAAATGCAGGACGAGTTCCTGCGTCTGCAGGCAATGCTTCACAAGACGATTGTGTTCATCACCCACGATTTTGACGAGGCGATCCGGCTTGCGGATCGCATCGCCATCATGAAGGACGGTCTGATCGTACAGACCGGTACCCCGGAAGAGGTCGTCACACGGCCCGCCACGGAATATGTGGCCGAATTCACCCGGGACGTTTCCCGGGCCAAGGTCCTGTCCGTCGCGTCTCTGATGGTTCCGGACGAAGGTGCCGGCACTACGGGTTGCGTCGGCGAGGTCGCTGCCGACGGGCGTATCGCGGATGTCGCGGAGCGAATCGTTCATGCGGGCGGGCCTTTCGCCGTGGTCGATACGGAAGGCCACGTGCTCGGCCGCCTCGACCGCGATGCCGTCATCGACGTGCTCGCGACCGAGGGACACGGGGCGCAGGCATGAATACGACGGCCGTCGCCACCATCAAACGGACCGGGGCACCGGGACGTCGGGGCCTCGTCCCATGGGGTGTCGCGCTGGTCGTGCTTGGCGGCCTGTGGTACGCGGGCCCAAGCCTGGCCTGGCTGAGTGTCTGGCCGGACGAATGGATCATACCGTTGCGGTACTGGATCAGCGATCTGATGCAGTGGCTGGTAAAGGACGCGACGTTCGGTCTGTTTACTTTCAAGGAACTCATGCGGGGTATCGCATGGGTCCTCGGGTTACCGCTGCAGGCCTGTATTCATTTGCTCGCCGAAGGGGTTCGTATTCCCCTCCCGGGCGAAACGACCCTGAATCTGCCGCCCCTGCCCTGGTTCGGCGTACTGCTGGCCATGACGTTCGGCGCCTGGCAGGTGGGCGGTCGCAGGCTTGCCCTGCTGGTATTCATCTGTATCGGTTATCTCGCGGTTTTCGGGCAATGGGCGAGCGCGATGGTCACGCTGTCCTCGATCCTGGTCGGCGTGCCGGTCGGGGTGGTGCTGGGAGCGACCCTCGGCATATTGGGTTACCGCAGCGAGCGCTTCGTGCGGGTACTGACGCCCGTTCTGGATCTGATGCAGACGGTGCCGGTGTTCGCCTACCTGATCCCGGTGCTGTTTCTGTTCGGATTCGGTCCGGTGTCGGCGATGATCGCGACGATCATCTACGCGACGCCGCCGATGGTGCGTGTGACCATGCTCTCGCTGCGCTCCATACCGCCGGAGATCGTCGAGTATGGGCGCATGGCCGGTTGCACTCCCCGTCAGATGCTCTGGAAAGTGCTTCTGCCCTCGGCCCGGGGCAGTCTGATGATTGGCGTGAATCAGGTGATCATGCTGTCCCTGAACATGGTGATCATCGCTTCGATGATTGGCGCCGGCGGTCTCGGACACGACGTGTTGCGTTCGCTGCAGCGCCTGGCCATCGGCGATGGCCTCGAGGCGGGCGTCGCGATCACGGTACTGGCCATCGTTCTGGATCGAATGAGCCAGGCCATCGCGAACCGGACCGCCGTGCCGGCGCATGTGAACGCGGCACGCAGTTTTATCGGACGTAACGCGACCGCCGTCGGTATCACCGCGATTGTCCTGGTGACATACGTGGTCGGGTTCATCGTTCCCGGGCTGCATGACTATCCGCGCACCCTCGTGATCGATACCAGTTCCTTCTGGGATGAACTGGTGCGCTGGATCAACGTGAATCTTTTCATGTACATCGACGCGGTCAAATCCTGGCTGCTGATCAATATGCTGGTCCCGTTCAAACGGTTCCTGCTGGACGCGCCGTGGATAGGCGTGGCCCTGTTACTGGGTGTCGCCGGCTGGCGCGCCGCTGGTTGGCGCCTCGGTGTTCTGCTGGTCGCGTTCGCGACCTTCATCGCGGTGACCGGTAATTGGGAAAAGGCGATCGTCTCGGTGTACATCTGCGGTATCGCGGTGATCGTCGCCAGCCTGATCGGGATCCCGATCGGCATATGGGCGGCGGCCAATGATCGGGTTCACACGATCGCCCAGAATGTGGCGGATACGCTCCAGACATTGCCCAGCTTCGTGTATCTGATTCCGGTGGTGATGCTGTTTCAGGTCGGGGAGTTCTCGGCGATGATCGCCGTGACCGCTTATGCCCTGGCGCCGGCGATCCGCTATACGGATCATGGAATCCGGCGGGTCCCGGTGGAGGTCGTCGAGGCCGCCCTGATGTCGGGCTGCCGGCCGTGGCAGATCCTTTTCAAGGTTCGTCTGCCACTGGCGCTGCCGGAAATCATGCTCGGCGTGAACCAGACGATCATGATGGCGTTGTCGATGCTCGTCATCACGGCGCTCGTCGGCACCCGGGACCTCGGTCAGGAGGTGTACATCGCATTGACGCAGTCCGACACCGGGCATGGCCTGGTCGCAGGCCTGTGCGTCGCGTTTATCGCGATGATCGCAGATCGACTGATCAGCGCCTGGTCGAACCGGCGCAAAAGTGAACTCGGACTCGACTGACCGCGTGCGACCGACCGCTTTCCGCGTGTCGCGGATGGATCGACGCGCATAATCCACGGACGGGGAACCGGAGGAGAAAAACTGGATGACACAGGACTATCTGTTCACTTCCGAATCCGTTTCGGAGGGACATCCTGACAAGATCGCCGATGCGATCTCCGATCGCGTCCTCGACGAGATCATCCGCCAGGATCCGCAGGGGCGAGTCGCCTGCGAGACCCTGATCAAGACGGGCGTGGTACTGGTTGCCGGTGAGGTGACGACCACCGCGTGGGTCGATCTCGAGGAGCTCGTCCGCAAGGCGATTCTGGAGATCGGTTACGACAGTTCGGAGGTCGGATTCGATGGCGAGACCTGTGCCGTGCTGAACGCGCTTGGCAAGCAGTCCCCGGATATCGCCCAGGGTGTCGATCGCCAGAAGCCGGAAGACCAGGGCGCGGGCGACCAGGGCCTGATGTTCGGGTACGCGTCCAACGAGACCGACGTGCTGATGCCGGCGCCGATCACCTACGCGCATCGGCTGGTCCGGCGCCAGTCCGAGGTGCGCAAGTCCGGCGAGCTCGATTGGCTGCGCCCGGACGCCAAGAGCCAGGTGACGTTCCGCTACCGCGACGGGAAACCGTCGGGTATCGATGCCGTCGTCCTGTCGACGCAGCACAGCGATTCGGTCTCGCAGAAAGACCTGCGCGAGGCGGTCATGGAGACCATCATCAAGCCGACCCTGCCGGCGGAATGGCTGAACGATGTGCCGGATGACCGGATCCACATCAATCCGACCGGCAAGTTCGTGATCGGTGGCCCCGTCGGTGACTGCGGCCTGACGGGGCGCAAGATCATCGTCGACACCTACGGCGGCATGGCGCGCCATGGCGGCGGCGCGATGTCGGGCAAGGATCCGTCCAAGGTGGATCGTTCGGCGACCTATGCCGGGCGCTACGTGGCGAAGAACATCGTCGCCGCGGGCCTCGCCGAGCGCTGCGAGATCCAGGTGTCGTATGCGATCGGCGTGGCCGAGCCGACCTCGGTCAGTGTCGACACCTTCGGTACCGGCCGGATCGACGACCGCCGCATCGAGGCACTGGTGCGCGAGCACTTCGATCTGCGCCCGTACGGCCTCGTGAAAATGCTCGATCTGATCCAGCCGATTTACGCGCAGACCGCGGCATATGGCCATTTTGGCCGTGACGACGTCGATCTGCCGTGGGAACACACGGACCGGGCCGATGTGCTTCGGGCCGACGCAGGCGTGTAGACTGTACGACCCAACCAAGTGGAAATCCCGCCCCGAGGAGCGCTGCAACGGGGTCTGTCGCCCGGCATCACGCCGGTATGCAGGCACCTCGCCAGGCTCGGGCCACCGGGACCGTAACAAACGGCGCTCGTTCGACTCTCAAGAGAGGAGATCGATCCGATGAACGCAACTGTAGCTGAACAGATCCCCACCGATTCCATCATCGCCGACCCGTCGCAGGCCGACTGGGGCCGTCGCGAGATGGCGATCGCCGAGACCGAGATGCCGGGGCTGATGGCCCTGCGCGAGCGCTACGCGGCGGAGCAGCCGCTGGCGGGGTGTCGCATCGCGGGCTCGCTGCACATGACGATCCAGACCGCGGTGCTGATCGAGACGCTCACGGCGCTCGGCGCCGAGGTGCGCTGGGCGTCGTGCAACGTGTTCTCCACCCAGGACCACGCGGCGGCGGAGATCGCGCGCACGGGCGTGCCGGTGTTCGCCTGGAAGGGCGAGTCGCTGGACGACTACTGGGAGTACACCCACCGCATCATGGAGTGGGGCGACGGCGGCTTCCCGAACCGCATCCTCGATGACGGCGGCGACGCCACGATGCTGGTCACGCTCGGCGCGAAGGCGGAGCAGGACCCGTCGGTGCTCGACAACCCGGGCAGCGACGAGGAGCGCGCGGCGTTCGCCGCGATCCGCAAACGCCTGGAGACGAAGCCGGGCTGGTACGCGCAGCTCGCCGAGGCGATCGGCGGCGTGACCGAGGAGACCACCACGGGCGTGGCGCGCCTGTACCGCATGGAGCGCGAGGGCACGCTGGGCTTCCCGGCGATCAACGTCAACGACTCGGTCACCAAGTCGAAGTTCGACAACCTCTACGGCTGCCGCGAGTCGCTGATCGACGGGATCAAGCGCGCGACCGACGTGATGATCGCGGGCAAGATCGCGGTGGTGCTCGGTTACGGCGATGTCGGCAAGGGCTGCGCCCAGGCCCTGAGAGGCATGGGTGCCACCGTGTGGGTGACCGAGATCGACCCGATCTGCGCGCTGCAGGCCTCGATGGAGGGGTATCGCGTCGTGGAGATGGACGAGGTGGCCGACAAGGCGGACCTGTTCGTCACGGCGACGGGCAACTACTCGGTGATCACGCACGATCACATGGCGCGCATGCGCGACGAGGCGATCGTGTGCAACATCGGCCACTTCGACAACGAGATCGATGTGGCGGGCCTCAAACAGTACGAGTGGGAGAACATCAAGCCCCAGGTGGATCACATCACCTTCCCCGACGGCAAGAAGATCATCCTGCTGGCCGAGGGCCGGCTGGTGAACCTCGGCTGTGCCACGGGGCATCCGAGCTTCGTGATGTCGGCGTCGTTCACCAACCAGGTGATGGCGCAGATCGAGCTGTGGCAGCGCCCGGAGAACTACGAGCACCGGGTCTACGTGCTGCCCAAGCGCCTCGACGAGGAGGTGGCGAGCCTGCACCTGACGAAGATCGGGGCGAACCTCACCGAGCTGAGCGACGAGCAGGCCGCCTACATCGGCGTGCCGCAGAACGGCCCGTTCAAGCCGGAGCACTACCGCTACTGATGGAGTGGCGCCCGCGCCCTGACGGCGCGGGTGGATAACGGGGCCGACCGGCTGTCCGCATGCACGTGGCATGCGGGCAGCCGTGTCGGCGCTCCTCCACGGAAATCAGAGAGCGTAGGCCATGAAAGTATCCTTCGAATTTTTCCCGCCCCGCACGGAGGCCATGGAGGCACGCCTCTGGGACGCGATCATCGCACTCGAGTCGATGCGTCCGGAGTTTGTTTCCGTGACCTACGGTGCGGGCGGTTCAACGCGTGAGCGGACGCATTCGACGGTCCGTCGCATTCTTCATGAGACGGACCTTACGCCGGCCGCGCATTTGACCTGCGTGGGCGCGTCGCGCACCGAGGTCGGGGATATCGCCCGACGGTATTGGGAAAATGGCGTACGGCATCTGGTCGCCCTCAGAGGCGACCTGCCCGATGACGACGCGCAATATTCGCTTCGGTCCGACGGTTATGGTTGTGCGGCCGAATTGATACCCGGTCTGCTCAAGGTAGGCGATTTCGACATCAGCGTCGCGGGGTATCCGGAAGTCCATCCCGATGCGACGTCACCGGATGCCGATATCGAGTACCTCAAGCGCAAGGTCGATGCCGGCGCCAGCCGCGTGATCACGCAGTTCTGCTTCGACGATGAGCCGATCCTGCGGTTCCGTGATCGTGCGGTCGCGGCCGGGGTCGATGTCCCCATCGTGCCCGGTATCCTGCCGGTTGCCGACTTCCCCAAGGTCGCCCGCTTCAGCCGCAGCTGCGGAGCGACCATACCGGACTGGCTCGAGCGGCTTTTCGCGAGTCTCGAACACGATCCCCGCGAGCATGACATGGTCGCCGCGTCCGTGGCTTCGGATCAGTGCCGAGGGCTGATGGCCGAAGGCTTCGACCAGTTCCATTTCTACACCATGAATCGCGCGCCGTTGACACGGGCCGTGTGCCGCATGATCGGCATCCTGCCCGATGACCGCGCGCGTTCCGAACAGGCGAAACGGAACAACGTTGCCTGATCGACTGGAGAAATAATGAGTATCGATACCCTGCAGAAACGCCTGGGCGAGCGCATCGTCATCCTGGATGGCGGCATGGGCACGATGATCCAGCGCGAACCGCTGGAAGAGGCCGATTTCCGCGGTGAACGCTTCGCGGATGCGCCCGGTGAGCTGTTCGGCAACAACGACCTGCTGAATCTCACCCGCCCGGATGTCATCGAACGCCTGCACCGCGGTTACCTGGAAGCGGGCGCCGAACTGATCGAGACGAATACGTTCAACGCCAACCGGATTTCCCAGGCGGATTACGCCATGGAGTCCGTTGCGGCGGAGATCAACGCCGAAGGCGCGCGTATCGCACGGCGTGCCGCGGATGCCGTCGCCGAAGAGACCGGTGAACCGCGCTGGGTCGTGGGCGTACTCGGCCCGACCAATCGAACGGCCTCGCTGTCGCCCGACGTCAACGATCCGAGCAAGCGCAATATCCGTTTCCCGGAACTGGTCGAGATCTACCGCGAAGCGGCTGAAGCGCTGCTCGATGGCGGTGTCGATCTCATCATGGTCGAAACGATCTTCGACACCCTCAATGCGAAAGCGGCGCTGTACGCGCTCGATGACCTGTTCGAGGCACGCGGTACCCGTCTGCCGGTGATGATCTCGGCCACGATCACCGATGCGAGCGGACGCACGCTCTCCGGTCAGACGGTCGAGGGTTTCTGGAACAGCGTGCGCCACGCGCAACCGTTCAGCGTCGGACTGAACTGTGCACTCGGCGCGGAACAGCTCCGGGAGTACGTCGAGGAACTCGGCCGCGTGGCCGAGGTGCCCGTCAGTGCGCACCCGAACGCGGGGCTGCCGAACGAGCTGGGCGAATACGACCAGTCAGAAGAGGCCATGGGCAAGCTGATCGCCGAGTGGGGCCGCGAGGGCCTCGTCAACATTATCGGTGGCTGCTGTGGCACGACGCCGGAGCACATCGCGGCGATCGCGGCGGCGGTGCGTGGCGTCGCGCCGCGTGAACTGCCGCAGCCACCGCAACGGCTGCGTCTGTCCGGGCTCGAGCCGTTGAACGTCGGACCCGAGACGAATTTCGTCAATGTCGGCGAGCGCACCAACGTCACCGGCTCGGCGAAATTCCGGCGCCTGATCGAGGCCGAGGACTACGAGACGGCGCTCGAAGTCGCCCGCCAGCAGGTCGAGGACGGCGCCCAGGTGATCGACGTCAACATGGACGATGGTCTCCTCGATGGCGTCGCCTGCATGCGCCACTTCCTCGACCTGGTTGCCACCGAACCCGACATCGCCCGCGTTCCGGTCATGATCGACTCCTCGCGCTGGGAGATCCTCGAGGCCGGACTGGAGTGCCTCCAGGGCCGCGCCATCGTGAACTCGCTGAGCATGAAAGAGGGCGAGGCATCGTTCCTCGATCAGGCCCGTCGCGTGCGCCGGTTCGGTGCGGCCGTGGTGGTCATGGCCTTCGATGAAGAGGGTCAGGCCGAGACCGTCGAGCAGCGTGTCGAAATCGCGAAGCGCGCGGTCGCGCTGCTGACCGAACAGGCCGGCTTCAGGCCCGACGATATCGTGATCGACGCGAACATCTTCGCCGTGGCGACCGGCATCGAGCAGCACAACGATTACGCCAACGCGTTCATCGAGGCGGTCCGCCGGATCAAGGAAGAACTGCCCGGCGTGCGGACCTCGGGCGGTCTGTCCAACGTATCGTTCTCGTTCCGCGGCAATGAGCCGGTGCGCGAGGCGATGCACTCGGTGTTCCTGTACCACGCCATCCAGGCGGGCCTCGACATGGCGATCGTCAATGCCGGTCAGCTGACGGTCTATGACGATATCCCGGAAGACCTGCGCGAGCGCGTCGAGGACGTGATCCTCAATCGCCGCGACGACGCGACCGAGCGGCTGCTCGAGATCGCGGAGGATTACCGCGAGTCCGGCGAACGCCATGAGGTGCAGGCCGCGTGGCGTGAAGAGGAGGTCGAGAAGCGTCTCGAACACGCGCTGGTGCATGGCGTCGTCGACTATGTCGAGGACGATGTCGAGGAGGCGCGCCAGCGCGCCGAGCGCCCGCTGGATGTCATCGAGGGGCCGCTGATGGATGGTATGAACGTCGTCGGCGACCTGTTTGGCGCCGGCAAGATGTTCCTGCCGCAGGTGGTGAAATCGGCGCGGGTGATGAAAAAGGCCGTCGCCTACCTGATCCCGTATATCGAGGCGGACAAGCGACCCGGTGACCGGGCCAAGGGCCACGTGGTCATGGCGACGGTAAAGGGCGACGTCCACGATATCGGCAAGAACATCGTCGGCGTGATCCTGCAGTGCAACAACTTCGATGTCACCGATCTCGGTGTCATGGTGCCTGCCGATAAGATCCTCGACACGGCCATCGAGAAAGAGGCCGATATCGTCGGCCTGTCGGGTCTGATCACCCCCTCGCTCGACGAGATGGTGCGGGTCGCGAAGGAGATGCAGCGCCGCGGTATGGATCTGCCGCTGCTGATCGGTGGCGCGACGACCTCGCCCCTGCACACGGCCCTGCGGATCTCGCCCGAGTACGATCAGCCGGTGACGTACGTGAAGGATGCGTCACGCGCGGTCGGCGTCGTGAGCAAACTGCTCAATCCAGATCTGCGCGATGAGTTCATCGCGCAGATCGCGAGCGACCAGGAGAAGCACCGTGAGCGTCATGCCGGGCGCGGCGAACGCAAGTCGTACGTCGATCTGGAAACCGCCCGCGCCAACGCCTTCACGTGGGATCCGGAGCAGCACCGCCCGCGGCAGCCCGCGCGCACCGGCGTTATCCCGGTCGAGGATGTCTCCGTCGCCGATCTGCGCGAGTACATCGACTGGACGCCGTTCCTGCACACCTGGCAGATCAAGGCGAGCTACCCGAAGGTGCTCGATGATCCCGGACAAGGCCGAGGCGGCCCGCAACCTGATCGCGGACGCGGAGCGGATGCTGGATCGCATCGAAGCGGAGGGCTGGTTGCAACCGCGCGGCGTTGCGGGCATTTTCCCCGCCGGCGCGATCGGCGACGATGTCGCGATCTACGCCGACGAACCGCGTCAGGCCGTGCGGATGCGGGTGCACTTCCTGCGCCAGCAGACCGAACGGCCCGAGGGCAAGCCGAACTTCTGCCTCGCGGACTACGTCGCGCCCGCCGATTCCGGTGTACCGGACTGGTTCGGTGCCTTTGCCGTGACCGCCGGTCGTGAGACCGCGGAACACGTCAAGCGGTTCGAGCAGGCCGGAGACGATTACAACGCGATTCTGGTCGAGTCGCTGGCGGACCGCCTGGCCGAGGCGTTTGCCGAGTATCTGCACCTGCGGGTGCGGCGCGAGTGGTGGGGCTACGATCCCGAAGAATCGCTGGCGAGCGAGGATCTGATCGCCGAGCGCTATCGCGGCATCCGTCCGGCACCCGGCTATCCCGCCTGCCCGGAACACACGGAGAAGGCGCTGATCTGGCAACTGCTCGATGTGGAGCGGCGAACCGGCATGCACCTCACCGAGAGCTTCGCGATGGACCCGGGGGCATCGGTCAGCGGGTTCTATATCGGCCATCCCGAGGCGCGCTACTTCGGCCTTGGCAACATCCAGCGGGATCAGGTCGTCGACTATGCCGAACGCAAGGGCTGGTCGATCGAGGAGGCGGAGTCCTGGCTCGCGCCGAATCTGGCGTACGACCCGGAGAAGCAGCCCGCCGAGGCGTTGAGCCGCGCGGGCTGAATCCGCTTCGCCGGCCGAGCCGGCGGTAAACAATCAGAACTGCCGGCTTTACCAGTGTTCGGGTCAGTAAGGTGGTGTCGGTATCAACGAGGTGAAGCAAGGAGCCGGAATGAGCAAATATGACGTATATGGCATCGGCAACGCGCTGGTGGATATGGAGTACAGCCTGACGCCGGACGATCTGCAGCGTCTCGGCGTCGACAAGGGCGTGATGACGCTGGTGGATGTCGATCACCAGTCCGAGATGATGGTCTATCTCGATGAACATCATGTCCATCGCAGCGCCGGCGGTTCCGCCGCGAACACGGTCATCGCCCTGAGCCAGTTCGGTGGCCGCGGGTTCTATACCTGCAAGGTGGCCGACGACGATCTGGGCCGGCTGTATGCCGACGATCTGAAGGAAAATGGCGTGGAGACCAACGCGCACGAGGTCGTGGAGCCCGGCTATACCGGACGCTGCATGGTACTGGTGACCCCCGATGCCGATCGCACGATGTGCACCTATCTCGGGATTACCGGGAGTCTCGGTAAGGCGGAACTCGTGCCGGAGGCCATCCGCGAATCGGAGTATCTCTATCTCGAAGGCTATCTGGCGACTTCGGAGACGGCGCTTGAGGCGGTTGCCGAAGCCCGCGGGATCGCCCGCGATGCCGGCGTCCGCACGGCGATCTCGCTGTCGGATCCGAACATCGTCAGCCACTTCGGTGACCAGCTCCGCGAGATGATCGGTGACGGTGTCGACCTGCTGTTCGCGAATGAGGACGAGGCGAAAGAACTCACGGGCGCGGAGGCGATCGAGGATGCCATCGCCGCCCTCAAATCAAGCGCGCGCGAGTTCGTCGTCACGCGGGGTCCGAAGGGCGCGATCGTTTTCGATGGGGAGCGCGAGTTCTCGGTGGATGCGCGCCGCGTCGATGCGATCGATACCGTCGGCGCCGGCGATATGTTCGCCGGGGCGTTCCTCTACGGCCTGACGCAGGGCTGGGGTCATGAACGTGCGGCGCGATTCGCGGTCAGCGCGTCCGCCGACATCATCACGACGTATGGTCCCCGGCTGACCCGTGATCGCGCACTGGGTGTGCGCGACGCGATGGCCGGAGCGGCCTGATCAGTCACCGGCGACGCGGGCCCACAGCGTCGTGGGCTCGTTGTCGCGTGTCGTATCAACGCTGACGATCCGGTCCGCCTCATCGGCGTTCGCCGGTTCGCGCAGGCCGATCTGGCGCTCGAGCACCGCTTCGTCGGCCTCGGATGCGTCGTCGCGGCGTTGCGATCGTGCCCGGACCCGTTCCCGGAGGACGGTTTCAGGCGCGCTGATGTCGAGAATCACGCCCGCGATGCCATGCTCGCGCGCCAGTGCGAGGAACGGCGCGCGCTGGTCGCGCGTCAGGAAAGCGGCATCGACGACCACGGGCCAGCCCGCCTCGAGCAACCGGCGCGCCTGCTCCAGCAGCCGTTCATAGGTGCGCCGTCCGGCTTCGGGGGTGTAGATCCCCGCGGCCACGCCGGAATCACTGCTGTCGTCCGGTGTCAGGCCGTACAGGCGCTTGCGCTCGACGTCCGAGCGCAGGCGGATGGCGTCGCCCGCCTCGACCAGTTCGCCACTGACCCGGCTCTTGCCCGATCCGGACAGCCCGTGCGTGATCGCCAGCCAGGTGCGTCGCGGTGCCAGCAGGCCCGTCGCGAGATCGAGGTAGCCCGCGACCTCCGTGGTGGCCGCCTCCGCCTGTTCCGCCCGCGTCTGCAGACTGCGCAGCCCCGCCACTTTGGCACGCACCATGGCGCGGTACACGCGATAGAAATCCAGCACCGCGACGCCGTCGTAGTCGCCGCTCCATTCCAGGTAGTGGTTCAGGACGTGCCGGGCGAGCTCCGGGCGTCCGCGGTCGGCGATATCCATGACCAGGAACGCGAGTTCATTGATCGTGTCGATCCAGTAGAAAGCGGGGTTGAACTCGATACAGTCGAACGCGATGACCCGGTCCCGGTACCGGACGAGGTTGCCGAGATGGAGATCGCCGTGGCATTCCCGGACGCGACCGTCGGCGCGGCGTCGAGCGAAAACCGGTTCAAGCCGCTCTCCGATCGCGTCCGTCCAGTCGGCGACCGCGCGCAGCCCCGGCTCAAGCCGTGGAGCCAGTTCGGGTCGCCGCTCCAGCAATGACTCGATCTGCCGGATATTCTCCCGCGCCGGCTCCATGACCGCCTCGGGATTTCCCCATGCGGACTGCGGATCGACCTCTGTGGCCTCGGCGTGGAAGAGTGCCAGGCGGCGCGCGAAATCGTCCATTTCCGCACGGGTCACGCCGCCGGCGGCGAGCCGGCGGTCGAGCTGGTCGGCACTGTCGAAACGCCGCATCCGCACGCCATACTCAAACGCCTCGCCGGTCTCATGACCATCCTCCTGCAGCGTCGGGCGTTCCGGTTCGCCGCAGACCGCGATGACGGCTTCGTAAAGCTCTCCCGCGAGCGGCTGGTTGCGTCGCAACTCTTCCCGGCAATAGAAGCGCCGGCGATCGAGCGTCGTGAAATCGACGAAGCCGAAATCGACCGGTTTCTTGAACTTGTAGGCGTGCTCACCGGCCAGCAGCACCCACGAGATGTGGGTCTCCGCGACCTCGACCCGGTCCACGGGGTGCGGATACGCCGCCGGGTTCAGCAGTGACTGAACGAAGACAGGGTAATCACCGTCTGACATGCCGGTCTCCTTCGATGGGTCCGGTCGTGGCGTGCGTTCATTGCGGTCAATCGCGTACTGCGTGATCGATGTCGTGCACGCTTTCCGTGGGCCCCGAAGTGTGACGCAGTGTGCGCAGGGCGCTGGCCCCCTCGATGACACCACCCAGCATGGCGGGTATCAAACGGTGTGAGTACGCGACGGTGGCGAGCAGCAGGGCCTCCGGTTCGTCAAGGCCATAGGCGAGATAGACCGTTACGGCGGCGACCTCTCCGAGCGTAACGCCCAGCAGGTTCACGGGTACGAGCTGGAGCAGCAGCGTCGCGGCGAATGCGACGACGATCTCGGGAAAACCGATCGGTATGCCCAGTGACCGGCTTACGACCCAGACGGCCGCCGCGACCATCAGGTGCGCTATCGCCGAGACCAGCACCGCCGGGATCAGGGGAGCAATCCGGAAGGAATGACTCCGGCGGCCGATGATGCTGACAAGCCACATCAGCGCCACTCCGGTCAGCAGCGACAGTACCCAGGCCCATGCCGGTGGCGCCAGCCATTCGATTCGGCTGTTCGCGTCAAGCTCCGTGAATGGCAGCGTTCCCAGCAACAGAAGGTACACGCCGGCACCACCGACCGCGCGCTCCGCGGCGACCGCCGCGGTGACATGCATCGTGCGGGTATCGCGCGCCTGCAGCGAGATCTTCGCGACCTTGGAAAGGTCGTAGCCGACGCCCGCCGGGAGGAAAAAATAATAGAACAGCGATGTCAGATGGATACGCCAAAGACTCGCTCGCCGCAGGCGGATCGAAAACGCGTCCAGCACCCGTGAAAGGCGGATCGCGAACAGACCGTATCCGAGCAGGGCGAGCCCGAACGACGCGGCGACGGCAACGGCCGCTTCGCGCAGCGCGACGAGCGGCAGTTCCCGCATCAGCAGCCAGACCAGCGTCACGAGGCCCACGGGAGCGACGATCACCTGCGTCAGCAGAAGGAAGCGGCGAACCCTTGGGGTGTTCAGCCGGGCGATGATTTTCATGCTTCGCCTGTGGCGCCGTGGTCACGGGAGCAGTCGGCCCGGAGCCACGAGCCCGTGAAACCATCCGAGGGTCTTGCCGAGAACGATCGCATCCGCACAGTCTCCGCCAGATCGGGAAAGGTTGTCCACTGGGCGCGCGCCACGGGTTCCCCTGCGTTGTATAGATCGCATCAGGTCCGGGCGCGAAGCCACTTCCTCGTCCGGCAAGCGAGTCGGTTCTCCCGCGATCGCGGGACCGCCGGGTAAGGATTTGGGCCGTTGTCTCTGGTCCGTCTATCGGTCCACAGACCTCGGTGATCGGATAACCCGTTGCTCATCGGGCCACTGACCTCGTCGATCCGATACCCCCTCGATCGTGCGATTTATCCACGTACCCTTCGCCTTTCCGTTCCCCTTCTCAATGTATCGACGATATCCGGGCGACGGTTGTCCGGCCTCCATATGGCAGTCGAGAGCTTGACCGAAGCGAACGCCCCGCATTGGCAGACGACCTGTCCCCGGCCTTCGAGTAGGTGGAAAACGCTGCTCATGGTCGGGATCCTTGTCGCCGGACTGGTGCCATACAGGGTAGTGGTGGCATCGGAATCGGCGTATCCGACCCCGCTGGCGGTGCGCGCGGACGATATCCGGATCAGCGAAGGTGTCGGGGCGCTGACTCGCGGCGACGATGTCTTCCTACCGGTCCGGGAACTCGCACTGGCGCTCGAGTTTCCGGTCGAGCTTGATCCGGATCCGGCGGTTGCGAGGGGGTGGTTCCTCCACCGTTCCCGTCGTTACCGCATCGATGCCCGTGAAGGGGAGGTAACCCGTGATGGCGAGGTCCGGTCCTTCGAATCGACGGACTTTCTGACCGATCGTCTCGCCGATCAGCGCGAGTTGTATGTCCGCCCGTCCGTGCTCGAGCACGCCTGGCCTGTTGAACTCTCGGTCTCGCGTTCCGGTCGCGAGTTGATCGTGGCGCCGGACGCGCTGTTGCCGGCGCAGCAGCGTCGTGTCCGGGAACAGCGCCAACAGGAACTGCTCGCGCGGCGACGCAGGCAGGCGCCGAATCTCCCTGTCCGTACGCATCGTTATGGCTTGTTCACTCCGCCAGTAGTCGGTATCGATCTGGAGGCCCGGTCCGGGCCCGATGGACAGACCAATCGCCAGAGGCTCCGGTGGTCGCAGGAAATCGCGGGCGTGAACGTCTTCGGCGGGCTTTCCGCGTCGGGATCGTCCGGAAAGCCTGGCGAAGTGCGCGATGCCCGCCTGACGCTCCGCCGATTCGCGGGTGACGAGCCGATGCCGGGCGGTCTCGAGCTGGTCGAGGTCGGGGACGTATCCGGCGAAACGGTCGGGCGCGTCGGGAGTCTCGGTGCCGGTCGCGGAGTCACCCTTTCGAGTTTTCCGCTCGCACGCGGGGATGCGTTCGACCGCCATAGCCTGAGGGGTGATGGTCCACCGGGATGGGATGTCGAACTGTACCGTGATGGACGCCTGATCGACTTCCAGCAGGTGGATGACGAGGGACGGTACCGGTTCGACGGCGTGGAACTGGGTTCTGGCGCGAACCGGTTCCTCATCGTGCTTTACGGGCCTCAGGGCCAGAAGCGCGTGCGTACCGAAACCGTTGAAGTCGGCCAGACGCAGGCGCGTCCGGGAGAGACGCATCTGCGGCTTGACCATATCGAGGCCGGGCGCGATTTCGTGTCGATCGGTGACGATGAGGAGGAAACAGCGGACACCGAGCCAGGCACAGCGGTCCGCGTGGTGCATGGCCTGAATCGCAGTGTATCGCTGGAGGCTGCGGCCATCGCCCTTCCGGCCGATGACGGAGAGGCTCAGGAGCGCTACGCACTGCTTGGTCTCGCGGGGGGGCTGGGCGCGACCGCGACACGCCTGCGAATTCTGGCGCAGGAGAATGGCGGTGTTGCCATGGACCTTGATTCGACACTGCGCATCGGATCGACAACGTTCCGGCTCGGAGCGGGGCTGTTCGACGAATTCACGAGTCCGCGGGTTGGTTTCGGTGACGCAGCGCTCAAGGGAGACTTCGATCTGAGCGTGCGCGGTCCCGTGCCTCTCGGCGACAGCCGCCTGTGGCTGGGCGGACGGTACGGGGTCGCCGAGACCGTCGCTGGCGAGCGGCGCCATCAGGTCGATCTCTCGCAACGGTGGAACACGGGGTCTGTCGCCTGGCAAAACGAGTTCCGTTACCGCGTGCGTGACGGCGGTACCGGGCGCTGGTCGGCGAATCTCAGCGCGAGCGACCGTTGGTCGGTCGGTGGTGGCGACAGCGTCCACTGGAGCGCGAGCCTTGGATACGCGCAGGACGCGGGCGTAACCGACGGTCGGCTGAGTACGCGGTACCGCTTTTCGGGCACGACCACGGCGGGACTCGATCTCCGTCATTCGGCCGAGACCGGGCACACCGGCGCGGCCATTGACGTGACCCGCGAGTGGAACAACGCGCGTTTGAGCCTGACGGCCGATGGGGGGGACGGGATGGGCCCGACAGTGGGCATCCGTTACAGCGTTGGATTCGGACCCGACGGCGGGCGTGGTTACACATTGGCCGACGCCCGTGCGCCGGAAAAGGGTGCGCTGGCGGTTCATGTATTCGTCGACAGCGACGGCGACGGGGAATTCGATGCCGATGAAACACCCGTTCCGGGTGCACGGTTGAAGGGAACCCTGGGGAAGGAGGGCGTGACGGACGAAGACGGGCGCATGGCCATGCATGATCTCGAGGCCCACACAAGTTATCCCGTCCAGTTGAACGTGGACAGTCTGGCGAATCCGATCTGGTTGCCGGCTACGAACGGGCGCCGGGTGACAGTCAGGCCGGGCTCGGTTCCGGTCGTGGAGTTGCCGGTGAAGGAAGCCCGTTCGGTCTCGGGTACGTTCCGACTCGGACCGCACTTGCCCTCGCGGCAGGGGATTCCAGGGTAAAAAAACGGGCACCGACAGTGCCGGTGCCCGCAAAAGCCCGCAGGGGGACTGGGAGGGGACTACTCGACTTCCCGGAAGTCGGGTAAGCGGTGTTCGACCGGTTCAGTCCCGGACGAATGGCTGTACGAGATACATGATCCAGTTGCGCACCTCCTGGATGCGCACGTCCTCGTTCATGACGTCGGCGTCGATGCCGAGCTTCCAGGCGATATCCCTGCGCGCGGGATCCCGATGCAGCGCCTCGAGCTCTTCGCCGTACGCGATCGCGCTCGCGACATCGGGGAAGAAGCCTTTGCGCGTCAGTTTCTCGCGCCGGCAGTAGATGAGCCGCCCCATCTCGAACAGGTCGTATTCGGGGTGGTACTGCACGGCCCAGAACGGCCCGCCTTCGTGCGTGACCGACAGCGCCTGGACGTCGCTGTAATCGTTCGACGCGAGCAGCACGCCGCTGTCGGGCAGGGCGGTGATCTCATCGTCGTGACTGATGAAGGCATCGAACACGGTCTTCTTGCCGGCATACAGCGGGTGGCCACGACCGGCGTCGCTCAGCGTGATCTTGCGGGCGATGCCCATCTCGCGACCACGCGGGTGGGCCGCGCAGGTCCCACCGGCCGCGACGGCGGCGATCTGCGCCGCCCAGCAACTGCCGAAGCTCGGGACGCGCGAACGGTATGCGGCGCGGGCGAACTCGATCTGGTTGGCGACCTTCGGGTCGTCCGTGTCATAGATCGTCAGACTGGAGCCGGTCCATGCGATGCCGTCGTACTGCTCGATCGCCGCGCCTTGCGGCAGTTCCGCATCGGGGTCGGCCGGGTAGACGATGTCGGCGGTCGCACCCGGTGCGCAGCGTTGCAGCATCTGTCGATAGAGCACGCCCGCGGTGGTCGCGCCGCCGGCCTCGAGATCGTCGCGTCCGGCCTTCGCGTAGCCGTCCACCACCAGGAAATGCAGATTGCGTGACATGCCGCTCTCCCGCTTCAGTTTGTCGCGAGCCGATCGATGATCGCCGGCAGGTCGAAGTGGTGATCGCAGATCGCGTCCGCGCTCGTGGTGGCCCGGTCGTTGTCGCGGGTGGCCGTGAACAGCACCGCTTTGGCGCCGATGGCATGGGGACCCTTGACGTCGTTGTGGTCGCGATCGCCGATATGGACGATCTCGTCGAGCTCGACGCCGAGCTGCCCGGCCGCCGACTCGAACATCGAACGATGGGGTTTCGAGCGACCCACTTCGTCGGAGAACGCGAAGCCGTCGAACAGGTCACGCACGCCGTGTCGGGCCAGCAGCTCGCGCAGGCCGGTGCCCGGCGTGACGATCGCATCGGAGACGATCGCGAGACGGTAGCGCTGTTTGAGTTCACCGAGTGCCCATGCGATGCCTTCGATGGCGTCGGGCGGTACCTCGACTTCCATCGCGCCGGTGCGTTCGACGACTTGATCGAATGCGTCCCGGGGCAGCGTGCGGCCGAGGCCGTTCAGGATGACGCGGATCCGCTGTTCCAGACGCCAGTTGATCGAGTCCTCTTTCCAGGCGACGTTGAAGCCGGCATCGGCCACGTCATACGCGAGGCTGACCGTCTCGTAATCGATCGGCTCGATCGCGTTGAGGGCCTCCCAGACGAGGTGCCGGCGCTCGTCCCGCTTGCTGCGCAGGCCGAGTTCACGGCGTTTCGGCTCGTCGGAATCGTCATGGATGACGGTATCCCAGAGGTCGAAGGTCACTGCCTTGATCCCGCTCATCGGATCGCTCCTGTCGTTTGCGCGCCGCCGCGTTGCCCGGTCCGGGACAGGCGTCCACGGAGCGCGTCGCGGAACAGGCGCGCGAGGTTGTCCCGATTCAGCGGGATCGGATTGGTCGCCGCCGACGGGTCGATCTCGCCCATTTCCGCGAGCCGCTCGACGGCGTCTTCGGTCACGCCGAGATCCGCAAGCGTGTGCGGAATATCGAGCTGGAGCCGCAACTCGAGGACCCAGTCGAGCACCGCCTCGAAGGACGGATCGGGCAGATCGAGGTAACGGGCCAGGCGCTCCATGCGCGTCTCGATCGCCTCGCGGTTGAATTCGAGGACGTAGGGCATGACCACGGCATTCGTGAGGCCGTGCTGGGTGTCGAACAGGGCGCCGCAGGGATGGCTCATGGCGTGCATCGCGCCGAGCCCCTTCTGGAACGCCGTCGACCCCATGCTGGACGCGGACAGCATGTGCGCCCGTGCCTCGATGTTTTCGCCCTCGTCGCACGCCGTCGGCAGCCAGTCGTGCACGAGGCGGATGCCCTCGGTCGCGATACCGGCGGCCATCGGGTGGTAGACGGGGCTGCACAGCGCCTCGAGATTGTGCGACAGGGCGTCCATGCCGGTGGCCGCCGTCAGGTGGCGCGGCAGGCCGGCGGTCACGACGGGGTCGCTGATCACCCGTCCGGGCATCATGCGCGGGTGGAAGATGATGCGTTTCGTGTGATCGTTTTCGTCGGTGATGACGGCGCCGCCGCCGGTCTCGGAGCCGGTGCCGGCGGCGGTCGGTACGGCGACGATCGGCGCGATCCCGTCGGCGTTGGCGCGGGTCCACCAGTCCTCGCGGTCCTCGAAATCGAAGATGGAGCGTGTCTGGCCGACCATCAACGCGATCGCCTTGCCGGTATCCAGCGCGCTGCCGCCGCCGAAGGCGATCACGCCGTCATGCTGGCCCGCGCGGAATGCCCCGACACCGCGTATCACGTTCATCTCGGTCGGGTTCGCCCGTAGTTCGGTGAACAACGCGCACGGCACACCGTGCCCGCTGCAGTGGTCGAGCGCCTGCTGCACGATCGGCAGCGCGGCGAGCATGGGATCGGTGACCAGCAGTGGCCGTTCGATACCGAGATCACGACACGCGGTCGGGAGCTCACTCAGCCGGCCGGGTCCGAACCGGACCGGGTTCGGGTAGTTCCAGTTCGACTGGAGATTCTGCTGTTCGCTCATCGGAGGGTTCCCGGTTGCGATTCGCGCGAGGCGAGTACCGGGAGGAAGTTACCGGGCAGGCGGATATAGGCCTATAGCCAGTATCGATCGATCAATAAGGCCAATTTTGGAGTTGACGAGAGACGCTGGCAGGCGGTGACTCAGTGCGTGCCGTGGCCGGAACCGGCCATGCTCATCATGATCGGCGCGAGCGCGGTCCACAGGCCAAGGCCGATTACGACGATACCGGCGGCGCGGCGGAAACCCGGCTGATGGGTGAATCGGCGAAGGCGGCTCGCGAACGCGCCGGTAGCGATCATCGCTGGCGCCGTGCCCAGCCCAAAGGCCATCATGAGGCCGCCAGATTCGATCGGGTTGCCCGCGGCGAGGGCGGCGAACAGCATGCCGTAGACGAGGCCGCAGGGGAGCCAGCCCCACAGGGCTCCCAGACCAACCGCCGCCAAGAGACCACGGCGCGCCATCAGGCCGCGCGCCAGTGGCGCGATCCGCGCCCACAGGCGGAAACCCAGGCGCTCGATCGGCTGCAGCAGCCGCAGACCGAATGCGACCTGCAGGCCGATGGCGACCAGCACCAGGCCGGTGATCGCCCGCAGCACGACACCGGTGCCCGGCGCCTGCAGGCTGCCGCCAGCGAGCATGCCGACGCTGCCGACGATGACGCCGGCGAGCGTATAGCTGGCGATCCGCCCACCGTTGTACAGCAGTGCGTATCCAAGGCTGCGGAGTGGACCGGAGCGCTCGCCCGCTGTGCCCAGGCCGAGCGAGGCGACGATACCGCCGCACATGCCCATGCAGTGCGCGCTGCCCGCGAGACCGGCGACGAATGCGGCCGTCAGCGTTGTGGGATCCGAAGTCATCATGAGTCGTTCGACCGCTGCTCGTTATCGCTTCGCTGATCGTCCGAGGCTTCACGCTCCTGCCCGGACTGGTTGTCAGGGTGCTCGTCGTCGTCCAGCAGGATTCGATAGGCCGGACTGTCGAGATCGTCGAACTGCCCGCTCCTGACAGCCCAGAAAAAGGCCCAGACCGCGATCCCCAGCAGGATCAGTGACAGCGGGATGAGGACAAACAGGATTTCCATCAGGCCGTCTCCACCGTCGCTTTCGGCGGTACGGGTCCCTCCGCCGCCGGTGCGGTGTCGCCGCGCCCCAGCCGCATCGCATTGCCGACCACGATCAGCGAGCTTGCCGACATGCCGAGTGCCGCCATCCAGGGTGCCACGAAACCGGCTGCCGCCAGTGGCAGCGCAATCAGGTTGTAGCCCGCGGCCCAGGCCAGATTCTGGCGGATGACCGCGAGCGTACGGCGCGCGTGGGTGATGCCCGCCGCGAGATCGGCGGGTCGCTGCGCGGAGAGCAGCATATCGGCGTTGTTGCCCGCGAGCCCGGAACCGCCGCCCATGGCCACCGAGACGTCCGCGGCGGCCAGCACGGGGGCGTCGTTGATGCCATCGCCGACCATGACGACACGGTGTCCCGCCGCGCGCAGGCTCTCCAGCCGGGCCAGTTTGTCGCTCGGCGTTTGCCGGGCTCGCCAGTGCTCGATACCGAGATCGCGCGCGAGGGCCGCGACCGGGCCCTCGGCATCTCCGCTGGCGACCTCGAAGGTGAGTCCGATCCGGGCGATCGTGCTCAGTGCCTCGGCGGTTCCCGCACGCGGGCTGTCGGCGAGGTGGAAGCGGGCCAGCAGCCCATCGGCATCACCCAATGACACGATCGTCTCCGTGCCGCTCGTGTCGCCACCGCCGGCCAGACCGGTCACCCAGTCGGGTCGTCCGAGGCGCAGCCGGTGACCGGCGACTGCGCCCTCGATCCCACGGCCGCGCTCGAGATGGATCCGTTCGGCCGCCCGACCATCATGCCAGGGGCTGAATGCCCGCGCTATGGGGTGTTCGGAGTGGGCCTCGAGCGCCGCTGCGAGTGCACGCGCTTCATCCGGCTCGATACGATCCATCGTCTCCGTGCGCGTGATTGTCAGGACGCCGCGGGTCAGCGTGCCGGTTTTGTCGAAAACGATGTGATCCGCGCGCGCCAGGTTCTCCAGCGCACGCGCCCGCGTGATCAGCAACCCCCCGCGCGCCAGACGTGAAGTCGCGGCGACGAGCGCGGTGGGTGTGGCGAGGGACAGTGCGCAGGGGCAGGTGACGACCAGTACCGCCAGGGTGATCCCGAACGCCTCGCCGGGCGCGACAGTCCACCACCAAGCGGCCGTCGCGGTGGCCGCGGTCAGCACACCGATCACGAACCAGCGCGCGACGCGGTCCGCGGTCTGGGCGATGGGCGGGCGCTGGGACTGGGCACGGTCCAGCAGCCGGACGATACTCGCGACCAGCGTATCCTGCCCGATCCGGGTCACTTCCATGTCGACCGGCGTCTCCGTGTTCATACTGCCGCCGATCACGTCGGCGCCGACGCCGCGTGTAACCGGCTGGAACTCGCCGGTGAGGAGCGATTCATCGAAACGGCTCTCGCCGGTCTGAATCCGGCCGTCGGCCGGTACCGGTTCGCCGGCGCGTACGCGGACCCGGTCACCGACCGCGAGTTCGCGCAGTGCGACGTGCTCCTCATGGCCATCGGTGATGCGCAGTGCGGTGGCCGGCAGCATGCGTGCCAGTGCGCCGGTCGAGCGCGAGGCACGGTGGCGCGCGCTCATCTCGAAGAAGCGGGCCACCGAGAGGAAGAACACGAACATCGTGACTGAATCGAAGTAGACCTCACCGCCGGCGATCAGCGTGTTCCAGACGCTGGCCGCGAATGCGGCGCCGATCGCCAGCGAGACCGGGACATCCATGCCCGGGCGGCCGGCGCGCAGGTCGCGCCAGGCACCACGGAAGAAAGGTGCGCCGGCATACAGCACGACCGGTGTGGCGACGAGCAGGCTGACAAGCCGAAGCAGGCGGGCGATGGCGGGATCCATGTCGGCATGAATGGCACCGGCGTACAGCCCGACCGCGTACATCATGACCTGCATCATGCCGAGGCCGGCAACTCCAAGGCGCCGCAGCGCGGCGCGGCGTTCACGAATCGCCAGTGGTTCGGTGCCTTCCCCATCGACGGGGTGGGGGCGGTAACCGATTTCGCTCATGCGCCGGAACAGGGTCGAAAGTGCTACCCGCTCCGGGTCCCAGCGCAACAGTGCGCGCCCCGTCGCCGGGTTGACCTCGATGGCCTGAACGCCGTCGATCGGCGTCAGGATATGCTCGATGAGCCATGCGCAGGCGGCGCAGTACAGGCCTTCGATGAGCAGCACCGCTTCGCGCTCGCCGTTGCCCGTGTCCTGAACGAAGGTGCGCTGGACGGCGTCGCGGTCGTAGGCCGTCCACTCGTCCGCGGCATCGGGCACCGGCGTCGGCGCGGGGCCACTGCGATAACGGTAGAAACCGCTCAGGCCGCTCTCGGCGATGAGCTGGGCGACGGCGGCACAACCGGGACAGCAGACGGGACGATCCTCGTCGTCGATCCGCACGGTGTGGACAGTGCCCGGCGGCAGGGGTTCGCCGCAGTGAAAGCAGGACCCGCGTTGGGTCATCAGCGCGTCGCGGGGCGTTCAGGCGGATTCAGTGACATATCGGTACGGTTCGCCGACAGTTCACCGGCGAGCCGCCATTCGCCATCGTCGGGGAGCAGGGTGACATAACGGCGGCCCGGTGCGGCGCCGCCGAGTTCGCCTCGATACAGGCCACCGCCAGTGCGCTCGAGTGTGGCGGTCCTGTCGCGAGCGGCCTCGGTCGGATGCGCGAGTGTCACCCGGAGCCGCTGCGGTGGATCATCAAGACCGACCAGGGCAACGGTCACGCGGCCACCCTCGCGGCGAACGTCCAGACGGGCGGTGACGGCGAGTTCCCGCGCTGCGGCGTCCCGTGCCTGAACATTCTCATAGGCGAGGCCGATTTTGGCGTAGTCGTCCACAACGAGCGATGGGGGAGTGGCCATCGTCGTCAGGATGACGATCCAGAAGATGACCGTGGATGCTGGTGGCACGATCAGGAACCAGACCCAGAAGTGCTGGTACCAGGGGCGGTCAAGCCGCTCGGCGGTCATCGAACGCCTCCTTCCACGGGCAGGTGGAAACGTGTTTCCTCCGTTACCCGGAGTCCGGTTGTGTCGGTCGCGCTCAGGGTCACGAGGATGTCATGACCTCCGCCCCGCAGGTCCGCCGGATCCACCCGGATTCGTGCGGGCAGGGTACGCACCTCCCCGGGAGCGATCTCGATGTTTTCCGGGCGTGTAATGATCTCAAGGCCCTCCAGGCCGCTCGCCGACAGCGTGTAGGTGTGTGGCGACTGATCCATGTTCATGAGTTTGAGCGTATAGACGTTCTCGATCATGCCACCTCCGGCCTCCCGGTACATGGTGTTGCGGTCCGGGATGATGTCGAGCCGCAGGGGCGTGCGCATCGCGATACCGGTCACGAACAGCGCCGAGATCGCGAGCAGGAGCGCTCCATAGATCACGACACGTGGGCGCAGCAGTTTCGCCGGCTTGCCCTCGAGCGCATTTTCCGTGGTGTAGCGGATCAGGCCGCGCGGGTAATTCATCCGGTCCATGACGTTGTCGCAGGCGTCGATGCAGGCACCGCATGCGATGCACTCGTACTGCAACCCGTCGCGGATATCGATGCCGGTCGGACAGGCCTGCACGCACATGTGGCAGTCGATGCAGTCGCCAAGGCCCTGCGCTTTGTAATCCGTCCCGCGCCGCCGGGGCCCGCGGGGCTCGCCGCGGGCTTCGTCATAGGAAATGATCAGGGTGTCGCGATCGAACATGGCGCTCTGAAAGCGGGCGTACGGGCACATGTAGAGGCATACGTTCTCGCGCAGAAAACCCGCGTTGCCCCAGGTCGCGAAACCGTAGAACAGCAGCCAGAAGGTCTCCCAGCCACCGAGCTCCGCGGTCAGCACGCGCGCACCCAGATCGGTGATCGGAGTGAAAAAGCCGACGAAGGTGAAGCCCGTCCATAGCCCGAGCACGACCCAGAGACCGTGTTTGGCCGTTTTCTTGCGGATCTTGTCGAACGTCCACGGGGCTTTGTCGAGCTTCATGCGCTTCGGCCGGTCGCCCTCGATCACGCGCTCGACCCACATGAATACCTCGGTCCACACGGTCTGCGGGCACGCATAGCCGCACCAGACGCGACCGGCGACCGCCGTCACGAAGAACAGCCCCAGGGCACAGATGATGAGCAGCAGGGTCAGGTAGATGAAATCCTGTGGCCAGAAGGTGATGCCGAAGATGTGGAACTGACGCGCGGGCAGGTCGAACAATACCGCCTGGCGGCCATTCCACGGCACCCAGGGAAGCAGATAGAACAGGCCGAGCAGCGCGAAAACGGCAAACGTGCGCAGGTTCTGGAAGCGGCCGTGCACTTCGCGCGGGTAGACCTTCTCGCGCGATTGGTACATCGACGACGTACCACTGGACGCCTCGGTCGTGGAGCGCTCCGCTCGCCGACGGGGGCCGGTCTTGGGTTCGGTGTTCATCGGTTTCGTTCCGGTGCGGTCACATTACGGCTGTCCGCAAGGTGCGGAAAAAGGGCCTCGATCGCCGCTGGCGCCGGATGCGCGTCCCGCCGGGACGCGCCATCGCGGCGAGATCGATTGACTAGCGTCCGCTGCGCGGCCCTGGCGAATCGGGTACGGGCGTCGCGCCCAGGTACATCGTGAGTGCGCTTGACGCGGCACAGACGGCCCAGAACATCAGGAATCCAACCGTGTACCCGGCCTGTCGGCTGATTTCCCAGTCCGCGAGGGTCTGTGCGCGGAGAGTCAGCGGATCGATGTGGGCGAAAAAGATCGCCGTGGCGACGGCCGCGACCAGGAATGAGGGCCAAAGGACCGGTCCCAGCAGCCGTGCCCACCGCCGCACGCGCGGCCGCTCATCGGGCTCAGTTGTCGCTGCCACCGTTCATCTCCCCGGCAACCTTCGATTCGCCGTGCGACAGGCCCCAGACGTAGGCGGCGACGACGTGTACGCGGTCCTCGCCGAGCAGGTCCTGGAAAGCCGGCATCTGGCCATTGCGCCCGTTCTTCAGCGTGTATATCAGCTCGTCCATCGACCCGCCATAGAGCCAGGTCTTGTCCGTCAGGTTCGGCGCGCCCAGCGCCTGCTTGCCCTCACCGTTCGGCCCGTGACATGCGACGCACAGCGTCTGGTATTGCTCCTTGCCGGCGGCCACGAGATCCTGGCGTGGCCAGTCGCGCCCGTTGAGGGTGTAGACATAGGCGGCCACGGCCCGCAGGTCGCGCTCGCCAAGCTGCTGGCCAAAGCCGGGCATCACCCCGCTGCGGCCATTGATCAGCGTTTGCCTGATCTGCTCCGGCTCGCCGCCATACAGCCAGCTGTCGTCCGTGAGGTTCGGGAAGCCGACCGCCCCGCGGCCGTCGGAGCCATGGCAGACGGCGCAATTGTTCGCGAAAATCCGCTGGCCGGTCCGCATGGCCGACTCGTTTTCGGCCAGTTGCGGGATACTCTGCGCCGCGTACTCCGCATACAGCGGGGCAACGCGTTCTTCCGCCGCCTCGACCTCGGCCTCGTATTCGCTGTACTGGCTCCAGCCGAGCACGCCCGCGTAGCTGCCGAGGCCCGGATACAGCACGAGGTAGATCAGCGCGAAGAAGATCGTGATGTAGAAGAGGTTCAGCCACCAGCGCGGCATCGGCTGGTTGTACTCGGTCAGGTCCTCGTCCCAGACATGGCCCGTGGTCTCGGTGCTCGCGCTCTCGTTCGGCCGGGGCTTGGCCGTCCAGCGGATGAGCCACCAGCAGGCGGCGATGTTCGCCAGGGTCAGGACGACGATAAACCCGGTCCAGAAGGCGCTCATTGCGTATTCCCTTTTGAATCGTCTCGGTCTTTGCTCGGGGTTTCGTCCTCGAGCGGTATGCGCGCGGCCTCGTCGAAGTCACGCCGCCGTCGGCTGCTGTAGGCCCAGATCACGATACCGATGAACACGAGGATCAGGATTCCCGTCATTACGCCACTTGCGGTTCCGCTGTCCATTATCGGCGCGGCTCCTGCCCGACGGCCGTGCCGAGGCTCTGGAGATAGGCGATGACGGCGTCCATCTCGGTCTTGCCCTCAAGCTTCTCGCGGGCGTTCGCGAGCTGCTCCTCGGAATACGGTACGTCGAACCACTCCTTCTGGGTGCGCATGCGCGAGACCACCTCGCGCGGGTCGAGTTCGTTCTCCGCCAGCCACGGGAATGCCGGCATGTTCGACTGTGGCACGACGTCGCGCGGATTCATCAGGTGCACGTAGTGCCAGTTGTCCGTATAGAGGCCACCCACGCGGGCCAGGTCCGGCCCGGTTCGTTTTGACCCCCACTGGAACGGGCGGTCATAGACGTACTCGCCGGCGACCGAGTAGTGGCCGTAGCGCTCGGTTTCCGCCCTGAACGGGCGAATCTGCTGCGAATGGCAGTTGTAACAGCCCTCGCTCACATAGACATCGCGGCCCGCGAATTCCAGTGCACCGTAGGGTTCCAGCCCCTCGACCGGTTCCGTGGTTTTGGCCTGGAAGAACAGGGGCACGATCTCGACGAGGCCGCCGATACTGATGACGATCGCGATGAGCACGGCCATCAGGCCGACGTTCTTTTCAACGACTTCATGCGTCATTGCGTGCCTCTCCTCAGGCGGTCGCGGTCGCGGAGGTCTCGCGCGCCGACTCGGGCTGCGGTTTGACCGTCATCCAGGTATTCCATGCCATGACCAGCATGCCGGCGAAGAACAGGATCCCGCCGAGCAGGCGGACCGCATAGTACGGATAGGTCGCCTCCAGCGATTCGATAAAGCTGTAGGTAAGCGTGCCGTCGGCATTCGTTGCCCGCCACATCAGGCCCTGCATCACGCCGGCGATCCACATGGCCGCGATGTACAGGACCACGCCGATGGTGGAAATCCAGAAGTGCAGGTTGATTGCCGGGATGGAGTACATCTGTTCGCGGCCCCAGAGCTTCGGGATCAGCGCGTAGAGAGAGCCGATCGTGATGAATGCGACCCAGCCAAGCGCCCCCGCGTGGACGTGGCCGATGGTCCAGTCGGTGTAGTGCGAGAGCGCGTTGACCGTCTTGATCGACATCATCGGCCCTTCGAACGTGGACATGCCGTAGAACGACAGGCTGACGATCAGGAAGCGGATGATCGGATCGTCGCGCAGCTTATGCCAGGCGCCGGAGAGCGTCATGATGCCGTTGATCATGCCGCCCCAGGAGGGCGCCAGCAGGATCAGCGAGAAAACCATACCGAGCGACTGGGCCCACTCGGGCAGGGAGGTCCAGTGCAGATGGTGGGGGCCGGCCCACATATAGATCGAAATCAGGGCCCAGAAGTGCACCACCGAGAGCCGGTACGAATAGATTGGACGTCCGGCCTGCTTCGGGACGAAGTAGTACATCATGCCGAGGAAGCCGGCGGTCAGGAAGAAGCCTACAGCGTTATGCCCGTACCACCACTGGACCATGGCGTCGATCGCGCCCGAATAAATGGGATAGGACTTCGTCAGGCCGACCGGGATCGCCAGGTTGTTGACGACGTGCAGTACGGCGATCGTGATGACGTAGGCGCCGAAAAACCAGTTCGCGACGAAGATGTGCTTCATTTTCCGCTGCGCGATGGTGCCGAAGAACACGACGGCATAGACGACCCAGACGACCGTGATGAGTACGTCGAGCGGCCAGATCAACTCCGCGTATTCCTTGCTCTGCGTGAGGCCGAGCGGGAGCGTGATCACCGCGCCGACGATCACGGCCTGCCAGCCCCAGAAGGTAAACGCCGGCAGTTTCCAGCGCTCGCCGAAAAGCGGCGTGTGGCAGGTGCGCTGGACGATGTAATAGGAGGTCGCGAACAGGCCGGAGCCGCCGAAGGCGAAGATCACGGCGTTCGTGTGCAGCGGCCGCAGACGACCGAAACTCAGCCATGGAATCCCGCCGTTGAGCGCGGGCCAGAGCAACTGGGCCGCGAGCAGAACGCCGACGAGCATGCCGATCACGCCCCAGGCGATCGTCATGATCGTGAACTGGCGGACGACTTTTTCGTTGTATTGGGCGGTGGTGTCCATAAGGGCCTGTATCCGTCCGGTTATTTCGCGGGTCGCGGAGTGATGTTGACAGGGATGCGGTGCGAACCGCGATCCGAGCGCAGATGCTACTGATGGAGGGGCAGGCCCGACTTGATTCAGATCAAGCGGACCCGAACTTCCTCCGGCAGGATTCTATCAGGCCAGCATCTGAAGTCGACGCCCGGTGGATGATCGCCGCCGCTCCGAAGGCGCGAAGCGATCGCTTTCGTGGGTCGACGGGTTTTGCGGGGACGGGGTGTCGCCTATAGTGACCCGCTTTCGTCACCGTGGACGGCCGGATGCGAACCATACAGCGCGCGTACCCGGGAAGGGACCGGCCGTGTCGACAATGACGCCGGCCCGTCGCCGGATCTGGGCATGGGCATTCTACGACTGGGCCAATTCGGCCTACGCGACCGTCGTCATCGCCGGCTTCTTCCCGATTTTCTTCCGGGAATACTGGGGATCGGGCCTGGAGCAGGCCGAGCGTACGTTCTGGCTGGGGGCCGCGAATTCCGCCTCGAGCCTGCTGATCGTGCTGCTCGCGCCGCTGCTGGGGGCGGTCGCCGATCGGGCCCGACTGCGGCGGCGATTCCTGATCCGTTTCGCCCTGCTGGGCATCCTCGCGACCGCGACGCTGGCGCTGATCGGGGCGGGGCACTGGGGGCTGGCCGCCGGGGCCTTCGCGGTGGCGACGGTCGGTTTCATGGGCGCCAATGTGTTTTACGACGCCCTGCTCGTCGAGGTCGCGCCGCCCGGGGAGGGCGACCGCGTATCGGCACTTGGCTACGCGCTGGGTTATCTCGGCGGGGGCATCCTGTTCGCCGCCTGCGTTGGCCTTGTCCTGATGCCCGAGACGTTCGGTCTGGCCGATCGGGCGACCGCCGTACGGCTGTCGTTCCTGCTCACCGCGATCTGGTGGGCCGTGTTCTCGATCCCGCTGCTGCGCACGGTCGGCGAACGCGACGGCCCGCGGGTGCCGTTCCGCCAGGCCTTCGTCGAGGGCGCGGGGCAGCTCCTGCAGACGCTGCGCGATATCCGCCAGCACCGACAGGTCGCGCTGTTTCTGGGCGGCTATTTCCTCTATATCGATGGCGTCGACACGGTCGTGCGGATGGCGGTCGATTACGGCATGTCGATCGGCTTCGGGTCGAATGACCTGATCGCGGCGTTATTGCTGGTCCAGTTTGTCGGCTTCCCCGCGACCCTGCTGTTCGGACGGTTGGCGCGGCCGCTCGGTGCCCGCGGCGGGATCCTGCTGGCGCTGGCCGTATACGCCGGGATGACGATCTGGGCCTCGGTCATGACCTCGACCTGGGAATTCTATGGCCTCGCCGTGACGATCGGTCTGGTCCAGGGCGGCGTTCAGGCCCTGTCGCGCTCGTTCTTCGCCCGCCTCGTTCCGCCCGACTGCGCGGCCGAGTTCTTCGGCTTCTACAACATGATGGGCAAATTCGCCGCCGTACTCGGACCGGTCCTGGTCGGCTGGGTCGGCTGGATGGCCGGCGATCCGCGGGCCGGGATCCTGTCGCTGCTGCTGCTCTTCGGTGGCGGCGCGCTGCTGCTGCTCCGGGTGCGTACGCCAGCGGATGCGTGAACCCGCCGTGTCCGCTACGGGCGCGCGTATGGGACAATCCGCTGACGGTGCCCATGCGGGTGCCCGGCATTATGGAGTGCACAGACGGTGAGCGACGGCGATATCGATACGGACTGGTTCCGCAAACGGCTGCTGGAACTGCGCGAGGAGTTGATGGCGGAGTCGGGTAATACCGATGCCAATACGGTTGAACTCGACCAGCAGCGCCAGGGGCGCCTGTCGCGCATGGATGCCCTCGGAGCCCAGCAGATGAGCCTCGCCGCGAAGCGCCGCCGCCAGGAAACGCTGCGCCGCACCGAAGCCGCATTGCGGCGGATCGAAGACGGCGACTACGGTCTGTGCCAGTCCTGCGACGAGCCGATCAACCCGAAACGCCTCGAATTCGACCCGACCGTCCTCTACTGCATCCACTGCGCCAGCAAGGCCGAGCAGGCATGATATTTTTCAGGTGCCCTGCAATCGGGTTCTCGCCAAGGCGCCAAGGGCGCCAAGAAAACCAAAAAAAGAAAGGTGGAGAAACCCCAGGCGAAAATATGCAGACGGGCACGGGCCGAATGGCCTGGGTTTTGTCCGGATTTCGCTTTCTTTCGCCTTCCTTGGCGCCCTTCGCGTCTTGGCGAGAACCCTCACGCAAGGCCGCTGATCAGGCAATCCGGTAACACGAAGTCCCATCCGGCGCGATCCGGGATGATGGCCGAGCCCAGCGCGGCGTTCAGTCCACCGGCGTGACCGTATAGCCCGCTTCTTCCAGCAGCCGCAGGACGCCCCGCTCGCCCGGCAGGTGCAGGGCGCCGACGGCGACGAATGCGCCGCCGCGTTCGATCAGGGGCTGCATGCGCTCGACCATGCGCTCGTTGCGCTCGTCCACCACTTTCTTCGTGAAGGCGTCGTTGCGCTCGCCGTCGGGCAGCATCGGGTTGCTCTCGCTGATCTCCATGAGCGCGGCCAGGTCGCCGCGCAGCCAGGCGGCGGTCAGCGACTCGAACATCGGCGCGAGGGCATCCTGTTCCGCGAGATCCAGCGTGGCGCGCAACAGATCCAGCTGATCGTGTTCGGGCAGGTCGTCGAACAGGCTCAACTGTTCTTTCGCCGTTTCCAGACCATGGACCGGGCGCCCGAGATCCGACGCGCGCTGGAACAGGACCCGATCGAGGGTGGCGGCCGGGTCCATCGGGGGCAACGAGATCGTGATGGCCAGCGCCCAGGGCTCCATCGACTGCAGTGCGTTTACGGGCACGCCACGCGCCTGGGCCGCGCTCCGGGCGCGTCGCCAGTCGTCGTCGCCCAGCTGTTCCTCGAGCGTCGGCGGTGCCCGGTCGAACATCGCCTGCGCCATGGTCTGGCGGATATCGGCGTCGAAATCGAGTTCGAAGGCGTATTGCCGCGAGGAGCGGAACGCGCGCTCGATGGCCGGATCCAGGTCGAGCACGCGCGGGTCATCGCTGTGGATGGTGCCGAAAACGTGGCTCGGCTGCGTTTCGCCCGGACCCTGGACCTCCCAGAGCACGCCGTCCGCGTGTATCGGGGTGGCGGCGGCTCCCGCCGCCGGCAGCAGCAGGCCCGCCAGCAGCGGGACGAGGCGTTGCCAAATGCGTCCTGATCGTTTCATCGGTTCCCTCCGTTGCGATTCGAATGCGCGATCGTCCCGTACGCCCTCGCGCACGGCAGATACTACGGGTCTCCGGCGAAGACGGTAACCCTGGAGCGGGCGTTCGGGTGCGACCCGGGCACCTTGTGCGATGCAGGCTGTCATACTTCCCATACGGCGTAATGGATTGGAAATATGACGCGCGCCCACGTTCTGTCGCCGCTGCTCGTATTCGTACTCGCGGCCGCGGGGCTGTTGCTCCCCGGGCGGGCCGAGGCGCTGCGCTGCAATGGCAGCCTGGTCAGCGAGGGCGATCGGGCGTTCGAGGTGCGCGCGGCCTGCGGGGCGCCGGATTACGTCCAGCCCCTGTATGCGCACGGTTATGGCCCCAGCCATGTGGACGAGGAACTGTGGTACTACAACTTCGGCCCGCAGCGGCTGCTGCGCGAACTGCGGTTCCGGGCCGGCCGTCTCCGGCATATCCGGACACCCGGGCGTGGATTCCGTGAGCGCGATCACGCCGACGATTGTGCGCCGGTCGATGTCGCCACGGGCATGACGGCCTATGAGCTGCTTGCCCGCTGCGGCGAGCCCGTCCAGCGCGAGGCCCGACGCCTGCTGAGGCGCGACCATCGCGGCGGCAGGGATTATGGGCACCGCCGCGTCTGGATCGAGGACTGGTACTACCCGTTCGGCGATCAGTATCTCGATCGACGCGTGCGCCTGACCGATGGCCGCGTCACCGATGTGGATACGATCGACTGATCGGTATCAGAGCGGTGTCTGAGGCACGGGCGCGATCGAGCGGTCGACCCGGGGCAGCCACAGCGCGAGCATCAGGGCGCGCAGCGCGAGAAAGCCCATCAACGCCAGCCAGAGTCCGTGGTTGCCCAGCTCGGGGACCAGCAGTTCGGTCGCGAGCCAGAAGGCCCCGGCCGCGATCAGCATGCCGTTGCGCATCTCGACGGTGTGCGTCGTGCCGATGAATACGCCATCCAGCTGGAAACTCCAGACCGCCACGATCGGGGCCAGCAGCATCCACGGCAGATAGGTCATGGCGAGCGTTCGGACTTCCGGCAGATCCGTCATCCAGCCGATAAACACGCCCCCGAACAGTGCGTACACGACGGAGTAACCGAGCGCGACGGCCAGGGCGCACACGGTGCTCGTGCGCACGGCCGCGCGGAAGTGATCCCGGCGTCCCGCGCCGCGCGCCGATCCCGCCAGCCCCTCCACGGCGTGGGCGAACCCGTCGAGCCCGTAGGACAGGAAGAACAGTAATTGCATCAGGATGGCGTTGGCCGCCACCACGACGTCGCCGAGACCGGTTCCCACGGCCGTGAACCAGAACAGTGACAGGACCAGGCAGAGCGTGCGCACGAAGATATTGCCGTTGACCCGGATCAGCGCGCGCAGTGCGGACGGTTCGAGCAGCGTGATCGGATGCCCCGGGCGTGGCAGCTGCCGCAGCCGGCGCGCGACCAGCCAGAGGCCGACGCCCACGGCCGTGAACTCCGCGATCACCGAGGCGAGGGCGACACCCTCCACGCCGAAGCCGAGCACCGGCACGAACAGCAGATCGAGAGCCACGTTGGTCCCGTTGAGCAGGATCTGCACCGTCAGGACATCGCGCGTGCGCTGCAGGCCGATCAGCGTGCCGATAATGGCGTAGTTGGCGAACACCGCCGGTGCCGACCAGATCCGCCAGCCGAAATAGACCCGCGCGAGTTCCTCGACCCGCTCGCTGCCATCGACCACGTAAAAAGCGGTCAGCCCGATCGGGATCTGCAGGGACCAGACCGCGAGGGCGAGTACCGCCGCGATCACCAGGGCACGCTTCAGGGCGGCCGCGGCCTCGCCACCGTCGCCCGCGCCGAGGGCCTGCGCGACAAAACCCGTCGTGCCCATGCGCAGAAAACCGAAGGCCCAGTAGATGATCGAGAACAGGTTGGCGCCCAGCGCCACCGCACCGATATAGGCGGCATCGGGCAGATGCCCCATCACCGCCGTGTCCACCGCGCCGACGAGCGGGATCGACGAGTTGGCCAGGATGATTGGCCACGCGAGTTGCCAGGTACGGCGGTATCCGGGGGCTTCGCTCGTATGCATCGGTTCCGGGACTCTGCGCAAAAGTGCGCATACTAACCCGAGCAGTCGCTGAGCCTCACTGGCCCGCTCGCAGAGCGGTCCGCCGCGGTGTCTGGTATCGAATTGATGCGGATCAAAGCGTGAATTGCAGGAGAGTCTATCTTGTCAGTGGTGCGAGACGATTCCGGCCCGGTTTCGATCAACAGACAGGATGGGATACGCAATGTACGAACCGATCAGTAAAAAATGCGCAGTGTTCGCGCTGGCCTTGTCCGCCACCATCGCGAGTGGCACGGCGGTTGCCCAGAGTGGAAGCGGTTCCGGCATGGGCGGCGGCCAGCAGATGATGGGGCAGGGCCACGGCATGATGGGCCAGGGCCAGGGAATGGGTCCCGGGATGATGGGCCAGGGCATGGGTCCCGGGATGATGGGGCAGGGCATGGGCCCCGGAATGATGGGCCAGGGCATGATGGGGCCGTACGTCAGCGGCGTGCTCGGCCTCTCGGATGATCAGCGTAGACAGATGGAAGAGATCCAGCGCGAGAATGCCAGCGAGCACTGGCAGATGATGCAGGAAATGCAGCAGCATCGGGGCAACATGATGGAGGCGTACGACCAGGACGCGCCGGATCCCGACGCGGTTGGCGATGCGTTCTCGCGCATGATGGAAACCCGACGGGGCATGATCGAGCAGCAGGTCCGGATGCAGAACCGGATGCGCGAGGTTCTCACCGAAGAACAGCGCAAGCGCCTCGACGAAATGCGGCGCTTCAACTGGTCCGAGTAGGTTGGGTTGACGCAGGAAACCCAACGTGACAAGCGTTCCGCCGGTATCACGTTCCACCGTGTCGATCGAGCAAACCTCGACCCGTTGGGTGTCGCTGGCGCTCGACCCAACCTACGGTACGGACTTCAATGTTCGGGGTAGTAATATGCCCGGAGACCGCCTTTCGGCGGCCCCGGGCGTGACCCGTTATCCCGGTGGCAACCCTACTGGAGTTCGGGGTCGATGCCGCCCATGCACATGTACTTCACCTCGAGGAAATCCTCGATTCCGTACTTCGAGCCCTCGCGTCCCATGCCGGATTCCTTGACCCCGCCGAAGGGGGCGACGGCCGTCGAGATCAGGCCGGTGTTGATGCCGACGATGCCGTACTCGAGCTCGCGTCCGACCCGCCAGGCGCGGCCGATGTCGCGCGTGTAGAAGTAGGAGGCGAGTCCGACCTCGGTATCGTTGGCCATCTCCACGGCCTCGCGTTCCGTGCTGAACCGGAACAGGGGGGCCACCGGGCCGAAGGTCTCTTCGCCGGCGATCTGCATATCCGGCGTCACGCCGGTGAGCACCGTCGGTTCGTAGAACGTACCGCCCAGTGCATGACGCTGCCCGCCGGTCAGGACCTTCGCGCCATGCTCGAGCGCGTTGCCGACGTGCTCTTCCACCTTGGCCAGGGCGTTCTCGTCGATCAGCGGGCCCTGGGCGACGCCCTCGGTAAAGCCCTCGCCGACCTTCAGACCGGCCACGCGCTTCGCGAGTTTCTCGGCAAAGGCGTCGTACACGGCGTCGTGGACGAGGATGCGGTTGGCGCACACGCAGGTCTGGCCGGTGTTGCGGTACTTGGATGCGATGGTGCCCTCGACCGCCGCGTCGAGGTCGGCGTCATCAAAGACGATGAACGGCGCGTTGCCGCCGAGTTCCAGCGAGACCTTCTTGACCGTGGCGGCGCACTGCTCCATCAGCAGTTTGCCGACCGCCGTCGAGCCGGTGAAAGTGAGCTTGCGCACGGTCGGATTGCTCGTGAACTCGCCGCCGATCGCGCTCGCTCGGCCGGTGATGACACTGAATACACCGGCCGGGATGCCGGCGCGGGTGCCGAGTTCGGCCAGCGCCAGCGCCGACAGCGGTGTCTGTTCCGCCGGTTTGACGACCATCGGGCAGCCGGCGGCGAGCGCCGCGCCGGCCTTGCGGGTGATCATCGCCAGCGGGAAGTTCCATGGGGTGACCGCGGCGCAGACGCCGATCGGTTCCTTCGTGACCACGATCCGGGCATCGCTGGTGTGTTCGGGGATGATATCGCCGTAGGCGCGCTTGCCTTCTTCCGCGAACCACTCGAGGAACGAGGCGGCGTAGGCGACTTCGCCTTTGGCCTCGGTGAACGGCTTGCCCTGTTCACTCGTCATGATCCGCCCAAGGTCTTCGACGTTCTCATGCATGAGTTCGTACCAGCGCCGCAGGATCGCGCTGCGCTCGGCGGCCGTCTTGCGGCGCCATTCCGGGAACGCGCGGTTGGCCGCCTCGATCGCCTGACGCGCCTCCGCCGCGCCAAGGCGTGGTACTTCACCGAGCGTGTCGCCGGTGGCCGGATTATGGACCGGCAGGCTCTCGCTGCCCTTCACCCATTCGCCGTCAATGAAGCAGGCGTCGCGCAGCAGGGACTGATCGTTGAGTTTCATGCTTTCTCATCCGCGTTCGATTTGTCGTGCAGGATACCGCATCTGGGCGGGATCAACCGAGCCGCGCCAAAGCGGATTGACCGGAGTCCGACAGACTGCGGGGTCAGTCGGAGTCGGCGAAGATCGCGGGGACCGGCGTGTCCAGCAGGGCGGCGAACATGCGCAGCAGCTCCGCTTCGCTCGCCCGGATATGATCGTCGGCCGAGATCGTCCGGGCGCAGGCCTCGAGCAGGGTGCGCTTGTCCGCCGGTTGCAGGGCCTCGAGCCTGACCAGGGCGCGCGTGACGACCTTCGGGCTGCACTCGCTCGTCGGCAGGAGTTCCGCATCCGCCGCGCCACCGGGCAGGCCCTCCATCCCCCGGGCGTGCGCGGTCGCGCGCTGCTCCTCGTCGCCGCCGCCCGCGTGGGCGAGCAGTGAAAGCACGATCACGGCCTGCTCGCGGTGGCGCGCCAGCTTGGCCATGCCGTACCGGGCGACCCGCTCGGTGTCCAGTTCGCGCCGGAGCAGGGTCCGCGCCGCGTACTCGAACATCGACATGCGCCCGTTGATGCGGATCTGGGCATCGAGGCGTTTCAGGAAGGCGTCGCGCGCCGGGCCATCGAGCTTGCGCAGCGAGCGCAGGGCGAGTTCCAGCAACGGCAACCGGACCCGCGGATCGAGGCGGTCGGCGCGCTTGCCCGGCCAGTTGCACTCCAGGGCGAGGCGCAGGCGCCCGACCGGTTCGCGCCGTGCCTCTGGCAGGACCCCGAGGTCCCGCTCGCGGGTGTCCGGCCCGTGCAGGAACAGCGCGGATACCGCGTCCTCCGCGCCGCTCGGCGTATGCACCGCCTGCAGGACCTCCTCGGGCAGTCGTCGCAGCAGGGCGTGGGCACGCTCGACCGAGCCGCCGTCGAGCGATCCGGCGATCGCCGCCAGCGTGGCGGCCGAGAGAGCTGCACTGACCGCGTCCGCGCCGCCGAGACCGGCCAGCACCGCGCCCTCGCTGGCGGTCGCCGCGGTCGCGCGCTGCTCCTCCTTGCGCGCCGCTTCCTCCTCGGCCTCGGCCTCGCGCTGTTCCCTGCGCCGGATGCGCTCGCCGTCGCGGTACCAGTATTCGTATTTGGGGCCGAGGGCGGCCATGCGGTCCTTGATCGGCGGGTGCGTGGCCGTCAGCCCGGTGATGCCGCCGACCGTGCGCCCGAAGCCCATGTGGCTGACCTCTTCGGCGTGATGGTTGCGCAGGCGGCTGCCGCCGCCGGCCGCTTCATGGATCTCCAGCAGTGCGTGGGCGAGCCCGTCCGGGTTGCGCGTGAACTGGACCGCGGCGGCGTCGGCGAGGAATTCGCGCTGGCGCGAGACGGCGGCCTTGATCAGGCGCCCGCCGAGGACGCCGATCCAGCCGATCGCCGCGACGATCAGGCCGGCGACGAGCATGGCGAGGTAGGCCTGTCCTCCCCGGCCACGGACACCGACACCGAGGAAGGGGCGGCGGCGCCGGTGGCCGCGATACGTGGTGCCCATCGCCCGCCACGGCCTGGTGCCGATCTCGCTGATCATCGTCATGCCGGCCAGCAGGCCGATCATGCGGATGTTGAGCCGCATGTCGCCGTTCAGGATGTGGCTGAACTCGTGGGCGATCACGCCCTGCAGTGCGTCCCGGTCGAGGCGGTCGAGCAGCCCGCGCGTGACCGCGATCACGGCGTTGGCGGGGCTGTCGCCGGCGGCGAAGGCGTTGATCGCGTCCTCGTTCTCGAGCACGTAGACATCGGGCACGGTGATGCCGGCGGCGATCGCCATTTCCTCGACGACATTGATCAGGCGCGCCTCGTCCGCATCGGTGGTGTCCGGGTCGACGATGCTTCCACCCAGCAGGAGGGCCACGCGGCCGCCGCCGCCCCTGTAGAGCTGCGCCGAGCGCCAGGCGCTGGTGGCGAGGATGGTCAGGAGCAGGACGGCGGTGATGATCCAGGCGCGTGGCGTGGCGAGCCAGGCCAGGAAGTCGAGAGAGGTGCGATCGAGCACGCGCAGCGTGCCCCAGACCACCGCATCGACCGCGGCGACGACCAGCAGGACGGCGACCGCGAACGCCAGCACCAGCAGGGCGGTCGACCTGCGCGCCCGATCCTGGCGTTCGAAGAAGTCCATGGGGCCGTGCCCGATCCGGTGCGTGCGCGGTGGGCGTCAGCCGAAGGAGACGCTTACCGGCTTGCGCACCTCCTCGGGATTGTCCAGCTCGAGCTGCTCAGCCGGCTGGAAACCGGTCGGCCCGGCGATCAGGTTGTTGGGGAACTGCTCGCGGTAGGTGTTGTAGTACATGACCGCATCATTGAAGTGCTGGCGCGCGAACGAGACCTTGTTCTCGGTGGAGGTGAGTTCCTCCATCAGGTCGCGCATGGTGCCGTCGGCCTTGAGGTCCGGGTAGCTCTCGTTGAGCGCGAACAGTTTACCGAGAGCCGCCGACAGGCCGCCCTCGGCCTGCGAGAGCTGGCGCATCGCCTCGGCGTTCTCCGGCTGGCTTGCGGCCTTCTCCTCCGCCGCCTTGGCCTGGTTGCGCGCCTCGATCACCTGCGTGAGCGTCTCGCGCTCATGCTGCAGATAGGTCTTTGCCGTCTCGACCAGATTCGGGATCAGTTCGTAGCGCCGCTGCAACTGGACATCGATCTGCGCGAAGCCGTTCTTGACCCGATTGCGGAACGCGACCATGCGGTTGTAGATGACGATCGCATAGCCGACGAAAGCCGCCAGCAGCACGAGGAAAACGATCATTCCGGTGGACATAACTCACTCCCTGTCAACACGCCAGCGGCGATCCGGGAGTCATCGGGGCGGGAGTGCCCTCGATTCGGAAACGGCTACTGTCGCGTAGCCCGGATGCAGGCGAAGCCGGAGCGATACGCGTGGAGCGTATCACCGCGCAAGCCGCCGCCAGGCGGTCAGGCCCATGGACGGGCCTGACAATCCGGATGTCGGCTTCCCGGATTCCGTTTCACTCCATCCGGGCTACGGGGTTCCAATTGGCGGCTCCGGAAAACCTACAGCACCTCGGAAGCGTAATCGGCCAGGCGTGAGCGTTCGCCGCGGGTGAGGATGATGTGGCCCGCGTGCTGCCAGCCCTTGAAGCGGTCGACGACGTAGGTGAGACCGCAGTTGGTCTCGCTGAGGTAGGGCGTGTCGATCTGGGCGATGTTGCCGAGGCAGATGATCTTGGTGCCCGGCCCCGCGCGGGTGATCAGGGTCTTCATCTGTTTGGGCGTCAGGTTCTGCGCCTCGTCGATGATGACATAACGATTGAGGAAGGTGCGCCCGCGCATGAAGTTGACGGACCGTACCTTGATGCGACTGGAGAGCAGATCATTCGTCGCCTGGCGCTCCCAGCTGCCGCCTTCACCGTCGCCCGACTGGGTGAGGACCTCGAGGTTGTCCATGAGCGCACCCATCCATGGCGTCATCTTCTCCTCCTCCGTGCCGGGGAGGAAGCCGATGTCGTCACCGACCGGGACGGTCACGCGGGTCATGATGATCTCGTTGTAGGTGCGGTCGTCGAGGGTCTGTTCCAGACCCGCGGCCAGTGTCAGCAGCGTTTTGCCGGTGCCGGCCATGCCGACCAGCGTGACGAACTCGATCTCCGGGTCCATCAGCAGGTTGAGCGCGAAGTTCTGCTCGCGGTTGAGTGCCTTGATGCCCCAGACGGACTGCTTTTCGCTGTAGAACCTGCGCGCGTGTTCGATGATCGCGCCATCGCCATCCGTGCGCCGGACCAGGGCCTCGAATTCATCCTCGTCGTCGAGATACAGGCATTCGTTCGGGACCCAGTCGGCGGTCTCGGGGCCCGTGAGGCGATAGAACGTGCGACCTTCTTCCTGCCACGACTCCATCGCCTTGCCGTGGGTGTCCCAGAAATCCGGCGACAATGCCTGCACGCCGCTGTACAGCAGGCTCGCGTCTTCCAGCACCTGGTCGTTGTAGTAGTCCTCGGCATGGATGCCGACGACGTTCGCCTTGATCCGCAGGTTGATGTCCTTGGAGACGAGCGTGACCCGGTACTCCGGGTGCTCGGACATCAGCGCCAGGGCGGTCCCGAGGATTGAATTGTCCGGGCGACTGCCCGGCAACGACTCGGGCAGCGCCGCACGGTGGCTCTGCATCTCGAAGAACAGCCGGCCAGCGGGGAGTCTCTCCACATCGTGGCCGTTGCCGTTGGTTGCGAAATACGGGATATCCGCCAGCGGCAGTCCGCGCTGGATCGGTTCCTCGGGGTGTCCGGTCATCAGATCATCGATGAACCGGCTCGACTGGCGTGCGTTGCGCGCCGTCTCCGACATCCCCTTCTTGCCGGCGTCGAGTTCTTCGAGGACGACCATCGGCAGGTAGACGTCGTGTTCCTTGAAGCGGAACAGGGCCGACGGGTCGTGCATCAGCACATTGGTGTCGAGGATGAACAGGCGGCGGTCTGCGTCCGGCATCGTATGCCCTCGCGGCGGTGCGGCGGTTATGGTGGCGGGTTCAGAGCGCCCGCGCGGCGGCAAGCACTTCGTCCACGTGGCCCGGCACTTTCACGCCGCGCCATTCCTGCTGCAGCACGCCATCGGCATCGATCAGGAACGTGCTGCGCTCGATGCCGCGGACCTTGCGTCCGTACATGTTCTTCTCGCGCAGGACATCGAAGGCGTTGCAGGCGACCTCATCGGTATCGGCGATCAGATCGAAGCCGAGTTCGTGCTTGCCGCGGAAATTCTCGTGGCTGCGGACACTGTCGCGCGAGATCCCGATCACGACCGTGTTCGCCTGCTCGAATTCCGCGGCACGATCGCGGAACCCCTGGCTCTCCGTCGTGCACCCGGGCGTGTTGTCCTTCGGGTAGAAGTAGAGCACGACGTTGCGGCCGCGGAAATCGGCCAGGCCCAGGGTCTGCCCGCCGGTCGCGGGAAGGCGGAAATCGGGCGCCGGTGCGCCCACTGCCGGTCGCGTCATGGTTTTATGTGAATCCCGTGGAGTGAGTCGTCCCGATCGAGTGTACACGGGCGCCGCGGGGCTGAAAACGCGCCGGCGCGCGCTGCAAGGTGCGAGTGATCGCGGCATCGCGCGCGGCCCGGTCCAGCGGGGCGCGGCAGCTTGTCAGTCGTGTCCGCGGCCAGTACCATTCCCGTTTTCGTGTCTGCAGGAAATCCCCCCATGTATCAAGGGAGTATGGTCGCGCTCGTCACCCCCATGCATGGGGATGGCTCGCTCGACGATGCCGCGCTCGCGCGGCTGGTCGAATTCCACATCGAGAACGGGACCGATGCGATCGTCTCCGTCGGCACGACCGGCGAATCGCCGACGCTGAGCCCGGGCGAGCATATCGATGTCATCCGTCGCACGGTCGAACTCGTGGCCGGGCGGATTCCGGTGCTGGCCGGGGCCGGCGGCAATGCGACCAGCGAGGCGATCGAGCTCGCACGCGCGGCGGTCGATGTCGGCGCGGATGCGACGCTGCAGGTCACCCCGTATTACAACAAACCGACCCAGGAAGGCCTGTACCGGCACTTCGCCGCGGTCGCCGAGGCGGTCTCGTGCCCGCACATTCTCTATAATGTGCCGGGCCGGACTTCCGTCGATCTGCTCCCGGAGACGGTCGAGCGCCTGGCGGCGATCGAGAATATCGTCGGTATCAAGGAGGCGACCGGCGATCCGGCCCGTGGCCGCGATATCATCGACCGCTGCGGCGACCGCATGGCGGTCTACAGCGGTGAGGATCCGACCGCGCTGGCGCTCATCTTCGAGGGCGGGCGCGGTGATATCTCGGTCACCGCCAACGTCGCGCCGCGCCTGATGCATGAGATGTGCATGCTGGGCATCCAGGGCGACCGCGAAGCCGCGCAGGCAATCGACGACCGCCTGCGCCCGCTGCATGCGGCCCTGTTCTGTCAGACCAGCCCGATCCCCGTGAAATGGGCGCTGGCCGAGATGGGGCTCATGGAGCCCGGCATCCGCCTGCCGCTGGTTCCCCTCGAGGAGCGCTACCACGAAACCGTCCGTGAAGCACTGCGAGCCATCGATGCGCTGTAATCGCCTGACCCGACTGCCGGTCGGGTCGCTGCTGGCGGCCACCCTTGTGCTGGGTGGCTGCAGTCTCACCGCCGACGAGGGTCCGACCGTCGATTACCGCAACGCCGAGAGCGCGAAATCGCTCGAGGTTCCGCCGGACCTGACCGGTCCCGACTCGCGCGCGGCGCTGTCGGTGGATGGCGGTGGCGCCGGTGGCAGTGGCGATTCCGCGATTGCATCGACCGGTACTTCCGGTGGCGGAAGCGGTGTCGATGCGACCGGAAGCAGTGGTGTCCTGCCCGAGTTCGACAACGTGCGCTTCGTGCGCGCCGGTGGCAGTTCGTGGCTCGAGGTCGAGGAGGCCGCGCCGGACGCGGTGTGGCCACGCATTGACCGTTTCATCCGCGCGCAGGGCCTCACCGTCGCGCGTCGGGAGCCGGCGCTCGGTATTGTTGAAACCGGTTGGGCCGACCGCTCCGATGGCCCCGAATCCGGTGGTCTGACGGGATTCTTCAGCGGCCTTGTGGGCGGCGGTTCGGAAACGCTGCGTGATCGCTATAACTTCCGGCTGGAACGGATGGATAACGGGGGGACCCGGGTTTTCGTCGCGCATCAATTGGCCCAGGAAATCGATGTCGAGCGCAATACGCGCCTGGAGGCCAATTATGAATGGGTCCGCCGCCGCGGCGAGCCCAGCGTCGAGGCCGAGATGGCCCGGCGCCTGCTGGTCCACCTGGGTGTCTCCGAGGAGCGTTCCGCCACGGTCGTAGCCGACGCCGCGGATCCGCTCGAAGGGGCCGTGCGCTATCGGCAGGACGACGGCGTGGCCCGTGTGCGCGTCGAGGATCGCGATCTTCGACGCGTGTTCGTTCGCGCGGGCGATGCGCTCGCGCGCATCGGCGCCGAGGTCCGGTCCGCCGAGCGCGACCGCGGCGTCTACGCGCTCGAGTGGAAGCCGCCGAAGGGCGCTGTCGAAAGCGGCGGCCTGTTCGGGTTCTTCGGCGGTGGCGAACCGAGTACCCAGCGGCTTGAACTGCAGCTGAGCCGCGCCTCTGGAGGTACGGTGATCCGCGCCGCGGATGAAAGCGGTACCCCCCGCAGTGGTGACGTGCACCGCGCGTTGCTGCGTGAAGTCGCTATTGCAATGGGGGCGGACGAGGAACAGGTACGCGCTACGTCCACCGACAGCGGTGACGATGGTGGCAGCGGTGGCGGTCAATACCGGGAGCCGGAACGCCCGCCGATGTAGCCGCTCGGTCAATGTTCGGCGGGTGGCGCAGGATTGATCGCGTCCAGCGAGGGGCGATCACCCCGGTTTCGGCCGCTGAGGTTTCGAGTCCCGTACGGGCCGGCGGTGATCTCCCCGTGAACAGCGTGCGCCTGCCGATCACGGCGCAGGGGGCGGCCTGGCCGATTGACGCCGCTCGCGCAGGAACACGTACAGACCCGCGGCCACGATCAGCGCCGTTCCCGCCCACGTCATTGCGTCCGGAAAATCCCCGAAAAACAGCAGGCCGAGCAGCGTCGCGCTGATGATCTCCAGGTACTGGAAGGGTGCCAGGATGCCGGCCTCCGCGAAGCGGAAGGCGAACGCGAGCATCACGTGCGTGGTAGCCGAGAAGGCGCCGAGCCCGACCAGCAGTGCCCACTCGCGTGGTGCCGGCAGCACCGGGTCGAGCGGCCCGATCCCCGTGCCGTCACCGATCCCGATCACCACGGTGAGCCCGAGCGTGGCCGCCGCGCCGGCCCATAACTGCATGGCCAGGGGATGTTCCGCGTCGCCCGAATGGCGCGTCAGCGCCAGGTAGCCGGCGAAACACACCGCCGCCCCCAGCGGCAGGACCGCCGTCCATCCGAAGACGGCCCAGTTCGGCCGGATCACGATCAGTGCCCCGATCAGCCCCACCGCCACCGCCGCCAGCCGCCGCGGGCCGATGCGTTCGCCCAGGAACGCCGCCGAGAGCAGGGTCAGGATCAGCGGCTCGACGAAGAAGATCGCGATCGCGTTCGCCAGCGGCAGGTACTGAAACGCCCAGATGATCAGGAGCAGGGCGCCGGCCAGCAGCAGGCCGCGCGCGCCGTGCAGGAGCGGACGGCTGGTGCGGATCCGCCGGCCCGACAACCAGAGCACCGGCAGGATCGCCAGCGTCTGGAACAGGAATCGGCCCCACGCGATCTGCGCCGGCGCGAGGGTCGCCGTCAGGGTCTTGGCGATCGCATCCAGTCCGGGCACCAGCAGCATGGCCATGGCCATCAGCGCCATGCCGGTTTCCGCGCTGCTGCGTCCACCGGCTGGGCCGGCCCGGTCGGTGGGAGTCACGGCGGGTTCCTTCTGTTCGGGGGAGGCCGGCATCGTACGGGGGGCGTGGGCCATCGCCAAGCCACGAATAAAAAAGCCCCGGCGGGGAGCCGGGGCTTGTCGGTCATGGGGCCGGACTGTTCGGTGTTTACAGTCCGAGTGCCTCCGAGACCGTATCTTCGGCCTTATTCTCGCCGTCGGCGGTCTTGATGCCGCCGGTCTGGTAGATGCCGCTCCGGCCGAACCAGCGCTCGATCATCTGCGGGTTATCGCGGATGACCTTCTTGCCGGCCTCCAGCGGATCCATGTCGTCAGTGTTCACGTAGCCCATCGCCAGGCTCTGCTCCTCGACGGTCCAGTCGTAGTTGTCGAGGAATTGGCCGATGTTGGGGCAGGCCCAGGCGAAGCCGGTCGGCGTGACCGTGTTCACGATGACCTCGCCCTTGTTCGGGCCCCAGTAGTCCTCGCCGCCGGCGAGGTATTCCAGGTCGTGATTGATGTTCATGGGATGCGGCGCCCAGCCGAGGAACGCGATCCACTCATCTTTGCGCTCGCGCCTGCTGACCTCGGACAGCATGCCCGGTTCGCTCGATGCGACCAGCTTCCAGTCACCGAGCCCGGCGTAGTCGTCATCGATCATCTTCTTGACCGTGCCGTTCCCGCCGCTGCCCGGTTCGATGCCGTAGATCTCGCCGCCGAACTTTTCCTTGTGTTCATCCAGATCTTCCAGGCTCGTGACCCCGGCCTCGTAGACGTAATCCGGGACGGCTATGGTGTAGCGCCCGCCAACGAGATTCGGCGAGACGATGTCGAGCGAGCCTTCGATGCCGTACTTGCGGTACTGCTCGCGCTGGGACGGCATCCACTGCGCCAGCATCACATCGATCTCCCGGTCCGTCATCGTCTGGTAGACGATCGGCAGCGATCCCTTGGTGGTCTTGGTCTCGTAACCGATCTGCTCGAGCATCCAGGCGGCGGTAGCGGTCTTGATCGACACGCCCGTCCAGTTCGGCTGGCCAAAGTGGATGCGATCGCAGTTGAAACCGTGATCGGTCTCGGCAGCGCTGGTCGCGGAGCCCAGCGACAGCATCGCGGCGGCTGCGAGCGTTGCGAGGGTTCGGTGTTGCATAGGGTGCACCTCCGTGGTGTACGCGTTATGGATTATGTGAGGGATACCGCGCGGCATCTTCGGCGACGCGGCGCTCGTATCGCCAAGGCACCTACCCTGAGTACTTGGCGTTCCAGAGTCAACAGTCATTTGTTGATTGTTGACAATTTACAGACACAGAGACTATCGTGACTGCCCTGTGACAGGGGTCTCTCCCTCGGTCAAATCTGCAGCCAGGAGGTTTTATGGAGACGGTCGGTTTCCGCCAGATGAAAGACGGCACGAAGGCGGACTACGAACTGCTGGGCCGGCTCGAGCAGCAGTTCATCGACGAGCTGCCCGATCGCATACTCGGGGCCCTGAAGGCGCTCGACGATACCCTCGGCGGCTACCAGGTCACGCGCCTCGAGCATTCGCTGCAGGCCGCCACCCGGGCCGAGGCCGACGGCGCCGATGAGGAAATGGTGCTGGGCGCGCTGCTGCACGATCTCGGCGATGACCTGGCGCCGGAGAACCACTCCCGGTATGCCGCCTCGATCATCCAGCCCTACGTGCGTCCGGAAGTGACCTGGGTGGTCGAGCACCACGGGCTGTTCCAGAAGATCTATTTCGCGCATCACTTCGGTGAAGACCCGAACGAGCGTGATATCTACCGGGATCATCCGTATTACGATTCCTGCGTGCGTTTCTGCGAGCGCTGGGACCAGTCGGCCTTCGATCCGGATTACCCGACGCAGCCGCTCGAATACTTCGAGCCGCTCGTGCGCCGTATGTTCGCCCGCGAGGCGTTCGATCCGGCCGTCATGAACCGGACCGAGGCGCTGGCCGCCTCCGCCGCATAATCAGCCCCCGGGGCGCATGGACATGACGGCCGAAGGTGTCGATTCGATCACGAAGCGCAGCCTGGAAGCCCAGGCAACGGACCTCGTGCGGCGCCGGATCGTATCGGGCGATCTCGGCCTCGGTGAGCGTCTGGTGGAGACCGCGCTGGCCGAGCGCTACGGTCTCTCCCGCGGGACCATCCGGGCTGCGCTGCGGCGTCTGGTCGACGAGGGGCTCGTGCGCCAGGTGCCGTATGCCGGTTATCGCGTCGTCGATTTCAGCGACCACGACCTGTGGGAACTCTACACGCTGCGGGGTTCGCTCGAAGCGCTCGGCGCGCGGCTGGCGGCCGGGCGGATTGCCGCTGAAGGGCGCGAGCAGCTGCGGGCGGCTTTCGATGCCCTGCTCGCCGCCGCCGGCGCGGACGACCAGGCCGAGGCGAATCGCCTCGATCACGAACTGCACCTGCTGATCATCCGGCTGTCGGGCAACGAACGCCTGGTGCAGCACTACGCGCGGGTCGAGAACCAGGTGCGCGCCTATATCTCGCTGGCGAACCGTGCGGTCGATCCGCATGACATCTGCGAATCCCATCGCGAGCTGGTCGAGAGCATCTGCGCCGGTGACGCCGAGCGGGCAGGGCGGCTTGCCGAAGCCAATGTCACTTATCTGTCGGAATCAGCGTCCACCGAAGGCGCGCTTGCGGAGGAAAACGATGGTCGATGAAACCCGCATGCGCGAAGATCTCGCTGCCGCGTTTCGCTGGGCCGCGCGGCTCGGCCTCCATGAAGCGGTCTCGAATCATTTCAGCGTCGCACTTGGTGACGGACCCGAGGCACCATTCCTGATCCAGCCGAGCGGCCGCCACTTCTCGCGGGTACGCGCCAGCGAATTGCTGAAGATCGGCCCCGACGGGGAAGTCGTCTCGGGCGACGCCGAACCGGATCCCACCGCGCTGCACATCCATGGCTCGATCCACCGCCAGGTACCCGCCGCGCGCTGTGTTCTCCATACCCACATGCCGTATGCGACCGCGCTTACCTGTGTGCACGGCGTGGATCTGGAGCCGATCAGTCAGAACGCGCTGCGGTTTTATGAACGCGTGGCGTGGGATGAGGCGTTCGCCGGCATGGCGCTGGATGATGACGAAGGCACGCGCCTCGCGCGTGCGCTGGCCGGCAAACCGATCCTGTTCATGGGCAATCACGGGGTCACGGTCACCGGGCGCGATGTGGCAGAGGCCTTCGACCGGCTCTACTTCCTCGAAAAGGCCTGTGAGGCCCAGGTGCTGGCGATGTCGACGGGGCGCGAGCTGCGCCGCGTGGATCCGGAGACGGCCCGCGTGACCCGCGATCAGTGGGAGGCCTACCCGGACGGTCCCGAGAACCACTTCGCCGAAATCCGCGCCATCCTCGACGAGGAGAGCCCCGGCTATCGTCAGTAGCGCGTCTACTTGAACGGACCTACCGCTCGACCGTAGGCGCGTCTTCGGCCGGAGCCACTGCACCGGCCGAATGCGCGCAGCCCGCCCGAAGCGCCTGATCCCGGTCGCAGGTCGATCGCGCGCGTTCGCCTTCGGCGAAAACGCGCCTACGGATCCCGGGTTGCCTCAGGCCACCTCTCCGCATTCACGCACGAACCAGTCCACGATCGATGCGATCACGGCGCTGTCCTCGTGCGGTGTACCGAGGAGATACCCCTGGCCGGTGCGCTCGACCACCGGTGACAGGCCCACGAGCGTGCCTTCCTCCAGCAGTGGGCCGATCAGCCCGTGCCAGCCGAGCGCGATGCCGTTGCCCTCGATGGCCGCGTTCAGCAGCAGCGGATAATTGTTGTAATGAAAGCGCGCCGATCGGCGTGGCGCGCTCAGACCGGCGAGTTCGCACCAGCGCGGCCAGTCGAGCCAGCGCGGGTCGCGATCATCCATGTGCAGCAGCGGCAGACGGGCGACCGCGTCGCTGTCGAGTTCCCCTTCGATGCCATGCGTCGTGGCGAATGCGGGACTGCAGACCGGATATACGGATTCGGCGATCAAGGGACGTTCGTGCCTGCCGCGCTCCGCGAAACGCCCGAACCGGACCGTCAGATCCGCGTCGGCCATTTCATCGCCCCAAAGCCGGTCGACGGGTAACACCTCGAATTCCGTGGCGGGAAACGCGGCTTCGAGCCGCGGCAACCGTGGCAGTAGCCACAGATGCGCGAAGCCGAAGTGCACGGCGATGCTGAGTTCGCGGCTGCGCGCACTGGCGCGGGCCCGCAGGCGCCGGGTCGCGCCGTGGATTCGCCGCAGGGCCCCGGCGATTTCCTCGTGGTACGAGCGGCCGTCGGCGGTCAGCCGGGGCCGACGTTGTGTGCGGTCGAACAGGGGCAGTCCGAGAGCGTCTTCCAGCTGCCGGATCCGCTGCGAGATCGCCGGCTGGGTGGTACCGAGTTCGCGCGCCGCCGCCGTCATTGATTCCAGCCGCACGGTCGCGTCGAAGGCGGTCAGGCATTTCAGCGGCGGGTCATCATTTTTCATAATAAAATATTATGGTTTAAATCACGAAATACCCAGTTTACGGGTAGTTGGAGTCCTACGCATAATGGATTACAGATACATACCACAATGGAGACACCGATGACGGCCGTACATTTTCGTGTCGAGTCCGAATCACCGCGCGTGCTGGCGCAGACGCCGCAGGGCGAGTTCGAACTGCCGGCACTGTGGCTGCGCGAGCGTTGCCAGGATCCGGACCACGTCGATCCCGATACGGCCCAGCGCCTGTTCGACCCGCACCGCCTGCCCGAGGATCTCGAGCTGACTGCAGCGAGCGAAGACGGCGACGGCCATCTGCGACTCGCGTTCAGCGATGGCTATGAGGGCCGTTACGATCCGAACGGGCTGGCGGCGGACTTCGATCCGACCGACGGGCTCCCCGCGGACGTGGCATGGGATGCGCAACTGCCGCTGGATTCGGTCCGCGTCGACTGGACGACGCTGGGTGATCCGGCGGCCCTGCAGGACGCCGTCGGTACCTTCCTCGCGTACGGATTCATCGTGCTCCATAACGTGCCGACCGACTCGGAGCGGATCCTCGAGGTCGCACGGACGTTCGGCTACCCGCGCGAGACCAACTTCGGCCGTTACTTCGAGGTCTATTCGCGGCCGCGCTCGAACGACCTCGCCTATCGGCCGGTCGCCCTCGGCGCGCACACGGACAATCCGTACCGCGAACCGGTGCCGGGTATCCAGTTGCTGCACTGTCTGGTGAACGAGACCACCGGCGGCGAGTCCACGCTCGTGGACAGCCTTGCGGTGGCTGCCGAATTGCAGCGCGAAGATCCCGAAGGGCTGGAACTGCTCGCGAACACGCCGGTACGGTTCCGCTTCGTCGACGATCGGGAAGAGCTCATCGAGCGCCGTCCGATCGTGCAGCGCGATGCGACCGGGCGGATGACCGGCGTGCATTACAGCCCGCGTCTCGATTACCTGCCGGTCATGGACGCCGAGACCACGCGCCGCTTCCAGCGCGCGCGGCGGCGCCTCGGTGAGCTGTTCGCCGATCCGGCGTTCGAACTGCGGTTCCCGCTCGCCGCCGGCGAGTTGATGATGTTCGACAACAGCCGCGTCCTGCACGGCCGGACGTCCTATGACCCGTCCGAGGGCTTCCGGCACCTGCAGGGCTGCTACATCGACCTGGATGGCCCGCGCAGCCTGTACCGCACGCTCAACCGGGTTTACCGCAAGGCGGCCTGATCCCGGGCTCACTCATCGCGAGCAAGCTCGCTCCCACAGTTCCCCATCAGGCGTATGGGATTCTTTGTGGGAGCGAGCTTGCTCGCGATCAGGGAGGGTAGTGGATCAGGCGGTACCTGCGTCCTTGACCCGATTGATCACCGCATACGCCTGGTGGTTGTGGATGGCCTCGAAGTTCTCGGCCTCCAGCGTGTAGGCGCGGATCCGGTCCTCGCGGTCGAGGGCGCCGGCCATATCCCGGATCATGTCCTCGACGAACTTCGGATTGTCGTAGGCGCGCTCGGTCACGTACTTCTCGTCCGGGCGCTTCAGGATGGCGTAGAGCTGGCAGGAGGCCGCTTCCTCGACCAGATCGATGATGTCCTGGATCCAGATCGGGCCGTCGACGCGCGCGTTGACGGTCACGTGGGCGCGCTGGTTGTGCGCGCCGTAGTCCGAGATCTCCTTCGAGCAGGGGCACAGGCTCGTGACCGGGATCTGGACGCCGATGTAAAAGCTGCGGTTGCCTTCGAGATCACGTTCGCCGGTCAGCGTCACCTCGTAGTCGAGCAGGCTCTCGGTGCCGGTCACCGGCGCGGCCTTGCGGGCGAAGAACGGGAACGCGAGCACGATGCGGCCGGCCTCGGCCTCCAGCCGCGCAAGCATGGAATCGAGCAGCGCGCCGAACGTGTCGGCGGAGATCGGATCCTTGTGCTTATGCAGGATCTCGATGAAGCGCGACATGTGCGTGCCCTTGTACTGCTCGGGCAGCTGCACGGTCATGGTCGCGTGCGCCACCGTCGGCAGGGCCTCGCCGGCGCGGTCACGGACCGTGATCGGGTAGCGGATATCCTTGATACCGACCTGATCGATCGCGATACGGCGGTTATCGGGTGATCCCTGGATGTCCGGAATGTCGTTGATGTTGGCCACCATCGTGGTATCAAGCCTCCCCTTCAGTGTAACGCACGCAGGCGCGGTCGTTTTCCCAGACGGTCACGGCCTGTACGGATACGGCCGATCGTTCGATGCGCGCGCCGATCTCATGGAAGCAGTGCGCGGCTATATTCTCGGCTGTCGGATTGATCTCGGTGAACGGTTCCAGTTCATTGAGGTAGCGGTGGTCCAGCCGATCCGTTACCTCGCGGGCGATCTTCCGGATCTCCCGGAAGTCCATGCCCATACCCGTTTCGTCCAACTCGTCGGCCCGGATTTCGATTTCGACTTTCCAGTTGTGCCCGTGCAGCCGGCTGCACGAGCCCGGATAGCCGCGCAGGCTGTGCGCGGCCGCGAATTCGGTCACGACGCGGAGTTCATAGGTGGCCATAAGGGACAAGTACCCGACCGGAGCGGTGGGATATTAGAGGACCGGGCTGCACCGCGCAACCCCGCATGGCCCGTCACGCCCCGGTGTGTCGTCGTCAGGCCTGTCGCTGTCGGTCTCCGGCCAGGGGAGCCGGCAGGGCCTCGATACGGGCCTGCAGCGAGGCCGCGTCGAGACCGGCATCGCGCAGTTGATCCCCGCGCGAACCATGACCGACGAATCGATCCGGGATGCCGATGTTGTGCACGTCGACCCGGACGCGGTGGGCCATCAGGCAACTGTTGACGGCCTCGCCGGCGCCGCCGGGCAGGGCCGCTTCCTCGAGCGTCACCAGCAGATCGTGATGCTCGGCCGCCTCCAGCACGGTGGCCTCGTCCAGGGGTTTCACGAACCGCATGTTGTACAGCGAGGCATCCAGCGCCTCCGCGACCTCGGTGGCCGGGGCGACCATGCTGCCGAACGCGAGCAGTGCGATGCGCTGGCCGCTGCGGCGTTTCTCCGCGCGGCCGATCTCCAGCGCCTCCATCGTCTCCTCGACCGCGGTGCCGGGACCGGGCCCCTTGGGATAGCGGACCGAGGCCGGGCCGTCCAGCTGGAGCCCGGTATAGAGCATCTGGCGGCACTCGTTCTCGTCCGCCGGCGCCATGACCGTCATGCCCGGCAGGCAGCGCATATAGGCGAAATCGAAACTGCCGAAATGGGTCGGCCCGTCCTCGCCGACGAAGCCGGCCCGATCGAGTGCGAACAGCACCGGCAGTCCCTGCACGGCGACGTCGTGCACGAGCTGGTCGTAACCACGCTGCAGGAAGGTCGAGTAGATCGCCACGACCGGCTTCTGACCCTCGCAGGCGAGGCCCGCCGCCAGCGTCACCGCATGCTGTTCGGCGATACCGACATCGAAATAACGCTGCGGGAACTGCTGCTCGAACTCGACCAGCCCCGAGCCCTCGCGCATCGCCGGCGTGATGCCGACCACGCGTTCGTCGCGCGCGGCCATGTCGCAGAGCCACTGGCCAAAGACCTCCGTGTAGGCGGGCCCGGACGGTCCCGAAGCGCCGCCCAGCTTCTTGCCGGTGGCCGGATCGAACGGCTTCACGCCGTGATAGGTGACCGGGTTGTCCTCGGCGAGTCTGTAGCCCTTGCCCTTTTCGGTGACGATGTGCAGCAGGCGCGGCCCCTCGAGGTCGCGCAGGTTGCGCAGCGTCTTGACCAGGTTCGGGAGGTCGTGGCCGTCGACCGGCCCGTAATAGTTGATCCCGAACTCCTCGAACATGGTCCCGGGCACGACCATGCCCTTGAAGTGCTCCTCCGTGCGGCGCGCCAGTTCCCACATCGGCGGCATCGCGCGCAGGACCTTCTTGCCGCCCTCGCGCGCCTGCGAGTACAGCTTGCCCGACAACAGCCTGGTCAGGTACTTGTTCAGGGCGCCGACGTTCGGCGAGATCGACATGTCGTTGTCGTTGAGGATGATCAGCAGGTTGGCGCCGAGATCGCCCGCGTGGTTGAGCGCCTCGAAGGCCATCCCGGCGGTCATCGCCCCGTCGCCGATGATGGCGACCACGCGCCGGTCGTCGCCGCGCTGCTTCGCCGCGATCGCCATGCCGAGTGCGGCGCTGATCGAGGTCGACGAGTGACCCACGCCGAAGGTGTCGTACTCGCTCTCTTCGCGGCTGGTGAAGCCGCTCAGACCGCCCCACTTGCGCATCGTATTCATGCGCTCGCGGCGGCCGGTCAGGATCTTGTGCGGATAGGTCTGGTGGCCGACATCCCAGACGAGGCGGTCCTCCGGCGTGCGGTAGACGGCATGCAGGGCGGTCGTGAGTTCCACGGCGCCGAGTCCGGCGGCGAGGTGGCCGCCGGTCGCCGCCACGGACTCGATATGGAACGCGCGCACCTCGTCGTTGAGGCGCTGCAGCGTCTCGGTGTCCATCTCGTGCAGATCCGCGGTCGAACGCAGACCCTCGAGCAGCGGATAGCGGGAGGGCTCAGCCATGGGCATGCCCGGCAACCTGGGGAGCGACCATTATCGGAGCCGCTGCCGGGGGGTGCAAGGAGATTGCGCGCCACCGGTTCCGTGCGCAGGCATTGTCACCATGAGCGCTCGACCACGAACCGCGCGAGTGCGCGCAGGGGTTCGAAGCGGTTGTCGTCCCCGTCCAGCGCATCGATCGCCTCGTCGCGCATGGCCGCCGCGTGATCGCGGGCGCCGTCCAGACCGAGCAGCGCCGGATAGGTCGGCTTGTCGCGTTCGATGTCGGCGCCCTGCGTCTTGCCCAGCGTGGCGGTGTCCGCGGTCACGTCGAGGATGTCATCGACGATCTGGAAGGCGAGGCCGATCGCGGCGCCGTAGCGGGCGAGCCGGGCCCGTTCGTCATCGCTGGCGCCGGCCGCGAGCGCGCCGAGCAGCACGCTGGCCTGGATCAGCGCGCCGGTCTTGTAGCGGTGCATCCGCTCGAGTTCCGCCAGTTCCGGCGTGTGGCCACAGGCGAACAGATCGAACGCCTGGCCGCCCGCCATGCCCTCGGCGCCGGCGGCAGCGGCCAGCGTGGCCGCCATGCGGGCGCGCATCGCTTCGGGGATCGCCGCGGCGTAGGCCGGGTCCGTGATCAGGCCGAAGGCGTGCGCCTGCAGCGCATCGCCGGCCAGGATGGCCGTGGCCTCGTCGAACTGGCGATGGCAGGTGGGTGAGCCGCGGCGCAGGTCATCGTCGTCCATCGCGGGCAGGTCGTCGTGGACCAGCGAATAGGCGTGGATCAGTTCGACGGCGCAGGCGGGCGGGTCGAGTGCGTCGGGGGCGGCGCCCAGGGCGTCACCGGTGGCGTAGACCAGCGCTGGACGCAGGCGTTTGCCGCTGCCGAGCACGGCATAGCGCATGGCCTGGTGCAGGCGCTCCGGTGCCTGTTCGGCCGCCGGAAGCCAGTGCTCCAGCGCCGCGTTGACGCGCTCGCGTCCGCGCTCGAGTGTCTTCCCGGCAGCGCTCACGATTCTTCGCGATCCGCTTCGAAGTCATCCAGGCGGCCGTCGCCGCTCTGGGCGGCGTCGCTGTCGAGCAGGATCTGCACCTTCTGCTCCGCGGACTGGAGCGAGGCACGGCATTCCCGGGCCAGACCGACGCCGCGCTCGAAATGCGCCAGCGATTCGTCCAGCGAGAGATCGCCCTGTTCCAGCGTCTCGACCAGGTTCTCGAGCTCACCCAGGGCCTCGTCGAAACGGGCCGGCGAGGGCTCGCCCTCAGGTGCCGCGGACTCGGGCGTATCGGCTTTGTCAGTCGGAGTTTTCTTGCTCATGAGGCCATCCTGCAGGGTGGCGCTACCCTAGTCGACGGGTCGGGAGCGGTCAATTGACGATACCGGTTCCAGTGCCGGCTCCGGTATTGCCACCAATTCGGCTTTTTCTCCGCGCGCTCCGCGCCTCTGCGTGAGCCGCCTTTTCATTGGAAGCGCCGGCGTCACAGGAGATCGAGCACCTCGGCCAGTCGGCCCACGGGTTCAACCGTCATACCCTCGATCGCTCGGCGCGGCGCGTTCGCCCGCGGCACGATGGCCCGCGTGAACCCGTGCTTCGCCGCCTCGCTGAGGCGCTCCTCGCCGTTCGGCACCGGCCGGATCTCACCGGCAAGACCGACCTCGCCGAATACCACCAGGTCCGTCGGTATGGGGCGATCGCGGAATGAGGATATACAGGCCCCGAGCACCGCGAGATCGGCCGCCGTCTCGGCGATCCGCACGCCGCCGACCGCGTTGACGTAGACGTCCTGGTCCTGCATCGCGACCCCGGCGTGGCGGTGCAGTACCGCCAGCAGCATCGACAGTCGGTTCTGCTCGAGACCCAGGGCGACCCGCCGCGGATTCGACAGGGCGCTGTCATCCACCAGCGCCTGGATCTCGACCAGCAATGGCCGCGTGCCCTCGCGGGTGATGAGGATGATGCTGCCCGCGACCGGTTCCTCGTGCCGTGACAGAAAAATCGCCGAGGGATTCGCCACCGGCTTGAGCCCGCGATCCCCCATGGCGAACACGCCCAGCTCGTTGACCGCGCCGAAGCGGTTCTTGATCGCGCGGACCATGCGCCAGCGGCTGCTGCCGTCGCCCTCGAAGTACACGACCGTGTCGACCATGTGCTCGAGCACACGGGGACCGGCCAGGGTGCCCTCCTTGGTGACGTGACCGACCAGGAACAGGGCGACGTCGTGGTCCTTGGCGTAGCGCACCAGCCGCGAGGCGCTCTCGCGGACCTGGGCGACCCCGCCCGGTGCCGACTGGACGGCCTCGCTCATCATGGTCTGGATGGAATCGATGACCAGCACGCCGGGGCGTTCCGCCGCCGCCGCGTCCAGGATCCGCTCGACGCCGGTCTCGGCCAGCAGCCGCACGTCCTGCCCCTCGACGCCGAGCCGGCGCGCGCGCAGCGTGACCTGGGACAGCGATTCCTCGCCGGTCACGTAGAGCACCCGGTGGTCCGTCGCCAGCGATGCCAGTGTCTGCAGCAGCAGGGTGGATTTGCCGATGCCCGGATCGCCGCCCAGCAGGATCACCGAGCCCGGTACCAGGCCACCGCCGAGTACGCGGTCGAGTTCGGCCAGCCCGGTCGGGTGGCGCGGGTCCTCCGCCGTCGATACCTCCTGCAGCTGCCAGGTCCGCGGCGCGGCGCCGGGCGACCGCTGGCCTCCGCGGCCCGCGCCCGAGGCCCCTCCGGTCGGGACCTCGACGAGCGTGTTCCACGCACCGCAGTCGGCGCACTGCCCCGACCACTTGGGGGCTTCCGCACCGCAGGACTCGCAGCGAAAGAGGCTTTTCGGCTGCCTGGCCATCAGGCGTCGCCGTCCTCGTCGGCGTTCGTCGCGCGCAGCGGCATGGGGATCTCGGCGACGCCGCGGGCGAGCCGCTCGCTGCGCTCGATGCGGGGCCAGATGCGGGCGGAGCGCACGGCATTGTCGCGTGTCTGGATGATCTCCACCGGGTGGTCGGCGACCAGGAAGGTCGTACCCGGTTCCGGGATCATCTCCATGTACTCCAGGATCAGGCCATTGAGGGTCTTGGGCCCGTCGGTCGGCGCGCGCCAGCCGAGCAGCCGGCCGAGGTCGCGCAGGTTGGTGCCGCCCGTGCAGATGTAACTGCCGTCCGCCTGCGGGTGGATATCGCGGCTCGCCGGGATCCGGTCCGTGGTGAACTCGCCGACGATCTCCTCGAGGATGTCCTCGAGCGTAATCAGCCCGAGGATATCGCCGTATTCGTCCACCACCAGGCCGATGCGGCGGCGATGGCGCTGGAAGTTCACGAGCTGCCGCGTGAGCGCGGTCCCCTCGGGCACGAAGTACGGTTCGCGCAGCAGGGCGCGGAAATCATCGACCTCCATCTCCCGCAGATCGCGCCCGATCAGGTCGCGCAGGAATATGAACCCGACCACCTGGTCGATGCTCTCGTGATACACCGGCAACCGGCTGTTCGACGCATGCGCCATTTGTTCGGCCACGTCATCCCAGTCCTCGTCGAGGTCGACGCCCTGGATCTCGCTGCGCGGCACCATGATGTCGTTCACCGACACCTTCGCCAGGTCGAGGATATTGACCAGCATGTCCTGGTGGTTTCTCGGGATCATGTGGCCGGTCTCGTTGACGACCGTGCGCAGCTCTTCGGCGCTCAGGCGGTCACCGTTGTCGTTGTCCCGCCGCATACCCAGCAGCCAGAGGACGCCGTTGGCGAGCAGATTGACGGTCCACACGATCGGATACAGCAACCGCAGCATGGGCGTGTAGACGAACGCCGCGGGGATGGCGACACGCTCGGGATGCAGGGCGGCGAACGTTTTCGGGGCGGTCTCGCCGAAGATCAGCACGATCACGGTCAGGCCGATCGCCGTGAACCCGAGCACGCCTTCACCTTCGCCCCACAGCCGGATCGCGACGATCGTCGCCAGCATCGACGCCAGGACGTTGACGAAATTGTTGCCCAGCAGGATCAGCCCGATCAGGCGGTCCGTACGCTCGAGCAGCCGCAACGCGAGCCGGGCGCCGCGATGGCCTTCCCGCGCCTGGTGACGAAGCCGATAGCGATTGACCGTCATCAGCGCCGTTTCGGAGCCGGAGAAGCAGCCGGACAGCACCAGCAGAACCGCCAGGGCACCGATCTGCATGTAGAGCGGTAATTCGTTCAAGGCATCGGGTACCGGTTCAGGTGGTGAGGCATCGCGGGGCGCTTCAGGCGCGTCCGAGGATCAGTTCGAGCACGAGCTTGCTGCCGAAATAACCCAGCACCAGCAGCAGAAAGCCGCCCAGCGTGAAGCGGACCGCGGTCGGACCGCGCCAGCCGGCGAAATGATGCCCCGCCAGCAGCGCGCCGAACACCGCCCACGCGACCAGCGACAGCACGGTCTTGTGGACCAGGTGCTGGGCGAACATGTCCTCCAGGAAAACGAAACCGGAGGCGAGCGCCAGGGTCAGCAACGCGAACCCGATCGCCGTCATCCGGAACAGCAGCGTTTCCATGACGTACAGCGGCGGCAGCACGTGCATGACGCGTGTCGGCCGGTGCTCATGGAGCTGGCGGTGCTGGACCCCGAGCAGCACGGACTGCATCGCCGCCAGCGCCAGCACGGCGTACGCGCAGATCGACAACAGCACATGCACGTCGATGCCCGACGGCCGCGGCGGCAGCAGGGGACCGGGCCGCCCGTTGGAGAACGCCAGCCCGGCCAGCACCGTGATCGCCGCGAACGGCAGCAACCCGAGCCCGAGGCTCGTGACCGGCTGGCCGATCGCCAGCATCAGCAGCAGAAGGACGGCGACCCAGCCCACGAGTGAGAGGGCATTGAAGAAACCCAGATCGAGCCCGTCCGCCCCCGGCACGGCCGACTGCAGCAGAAATGCATGCAGCAGCAGGGCCACGGCCGTGAGGCCGAGGATCCGCGTGCGTCGGGGCGTGCCGCCGCGCAGATCGCGCACGAGCAGCAGCGTCGCGCTGGCATAGAGTGCGGCTGCGAGCAGACCGATCAGGATGTGCATCATTGCGTGCGTTCGGTTCCGGGCCTCGCCGGCGGCGGCGAGGCGATCGATGATGACACAGGCCCGGCGGGCCATGAAGTGGCGGTCCCGCGTCGACCGCTGCCTGTAGGCGAAAACCTACACGCCAGACCGGTCGCCGCCGACGGCGAAACCGGCCGAGCGCCAATTGTCATGACACGGGGCTGGAGCCAACACTGTGCCGGCGCGTGACCGGACCGTCCGGGGCGCGCACCACCGACAACAACAGGGAGGATCCGACATGATCCGGAAGATCGTACTGGCCATGGTGCTGGCACTCGCCACGGGCGCCGCCGTCGCCGAAGAAAAGGTCGACATCAACGCCGCCAACGCCGAACGCCTTGCCGCCACGCTCGACGGCGTCGGCGAAGTCCGCGCACAGGCGATCGTCGAGTACCGCGAAGCGAACGGGGATTTCCCGAGCGTCGCCTCGCTCACCGCGGTCACGGGCATCGGCCCGGCCACGCTGGAAAGCAATCAGGAACGCTTGACCGTCGGCGCGGCCGAGTAGGGGACCGGCGGGCGGGGCCCAAGTGTCCCGCCCGCATCCTGCACGGGAAGTCATCCAGGGACCGGTCGCGACACCTGGTCAGGCAAGCCCTGGTTCTTTATCCCGATACTCCCTGACAATCTGCCAGACCGAACCCGGACCCGCAGGATTTCCCTAAAGGGGCTCGGTCAACTGCAGCGTCCAGCCGCCGTTGTCCTTGTTCGTATAGCGCTTGCGCGGGTGCGGTTTGCGCCAACCGATCTTCCAGAACTGCAACATATCGGGATTGAGACGTACGCCTTCCCAGCCCGGCGCGCGCGGTACGGTCTTGCCCTCGAAGTGGTCCTGCGCGGCGGCAAACGGCGATGCCGTCGCAGTATCACGCCGTGAATCGTCCATGACCGCCGCCCAGGCGGCAAGCTGGCCGTCGCGAGAGAATCGGCCCCAGACCTGATCGGCGGTGGCATCATCGATAAACGCTGCGTGTCCCTCGACGACCACCTGGTGATGGAACTGAGGCCAGTGAAAGCATAGCGCCCCCTGGGGATTGGAATGAAGCTGCTGGCCCTTGCCACTGGCTTCCAGAACGAAGAAAGCGGGTCCCAGGTCGCCGATTTCAGCAATGGTGACGCTGCGTACCGTTGGCCGTGCGCGCAGATCCGAAGTTGCAAGAGACGCGATATTCGGCGCGTCGAGATCACGACGGTAGGCTTCGGCAAAGAGCCAGCGTAATTGTTCCACGGCCTCCCAGTAATATGAATCCGAGGCTGGATATTCCATTGAGATCCCCTTGCTGCGCGCCGGCAACCGTCTATTTGCACAATATAGGTTTCCGATAGCCGTCGTGATTGACTCAGGTCAACCAAAATGATCGCCCGCGGACGACGGGGCTTCCGCGCCGGGGGGCGAGTAGCGCGAGACGAACGGGGATCGACCAGCATTCTCTTCCCCGAACTCGCGCTCCGCGAGCCACAGATCATGGGCATCCTGCAGGCGAAGCCAGATATCGGCACCGTTGCCGCAGTAGCGCCCGAGCCGCAACGCCATTGTCGGCGTAACCCGCGTTCGCTCCTTCAGCAGGCGATGCAGGGTCATCCGGCTGACACCCATATCGCGTTTCTGAATCGTGGTGCCAGAACCGGACTCGAACCCACACGGTGTCTCCACCACCGAATTTTGAGTCCGGCGCGTCTACCGGTTCCGCCATCCCGGCAAGGGATCCGGCGCGCCGCCGAGGCGGGCGCCAAGGGACGGCACATTAATCGGAACGCGCGCGGGCCGCAAGCGGTAGATCAGGCGGCAGTCCGTAGGCCGGTTTTCCCCGGCGCCCTGTGCCGTTCGGACATGCGACGCCATATGTCGCCGGGGAATGCCGGCATTGCGCGGTGAGACGCCCAGTCGGATGGCGACCGCGTTGGACCGCGCAAAACCGGCCTACGTGTGAGCGGGATTCAGGCGGCAGGTGTCAGGCGCGGGACGAGGATGGCACCGCGCGGCAAATCGGCCTCGCCGCGCTATCGGGGCGCTGCTACCATCGCGCGCCATGCGTGTCGCCGACTTCCATTACGACCTGCCCGAAGAGCTGATCGCCCAGTATCCGCTGGAACAGCGCAGTGCCAGCCGGATGCTGGTGCTGGACGGGGCGAGCGGGGATTGCGCGGACCGCATGTTCGCGGACCTGCCGGCGCAGTTGGCGGCCGGTGATCTGCTGGTTTTCAACGATACGCGCGTGATCCCCGCGCGGCTGCTCGGGCACAAGCGGGATTCTGGTGGGCGCGTGGAGGTGCTGGTCGAGCGGGTGGACGAGGACGGCCGCACGGCGCGCGCGCATGTCCGGGCGAGCCGGGCGCCGGCGGCGGAGACCGTGCTGGAGCTGGCCGACGGCGCGCTCGCGGCGACGGTCACGGGCCGGGATGAGGATCTGTTCGTGCTCGATTTCGGTGCGGGGGAGCCGCTGCTCGACCGGCTCGAGCGGTTCGGCGAGGTCCCGCTGCCGCCGTATATCGAGCGTGCCCCCGAGGCCGAGGACGATGAGCGCTACCAGACGGTCTACGCGCGCGAGCGCGGCGCCGTTGCCGCGCCGACGGCCGGGCTGCACTTCGACGACGATGTTCTTGCGACGCTCGCCGAGCGCGGGGTCGAGACGGCTCACGTGACCCTCCACGTGGGGGCCGGCACGTTCCGGCCCGTTCGCGCCGAGCGGGTCGAGGACCATCGCATGCACGCCGAGGTGCTGCGGGTGCCGGAGGAGACCGCGGCTGCGATCGCGGCGACCCGGGCGCGCGGCGGGCGCGTCATCGCGGTGGGTACCACGGTGGTGCGCGCGCTCGAATCGGCCGTCGATGACGCCGGGACGGTGCAGCCGTTCAGCGGCGAGACGCGCCTGTACCTGGTGCCGGGATCGCGCTTCTCGGTGATCGACGGGCTCGTGACGAATTTCCATCTGCCGGGTTCGACGCTGCTCATGCTCGTGTCCGCGTTCGGCGGCTACGAGCCGGTGATGGCGGCGTACCGGCATGCGGTGGATGCCGGCTACCGCTTCTTCAGTTATGGCGACGCCATGCTGATCTGGCCAACGCCGGAGGCGCGGGGCTGATGCGCTTCGATCTGCTCGGCACGGATGGTGCCGCCCGCCGTGGGCGGCTGACGTTCCCGCGCGGGACGGTCGAGACGCCGGCGTTCATGCCGGTCGGGACCTACGGCACGGTCAAGGGCATGACGCCGGAGGAGCTGCGCGCGACCGGCGCGGAGATCATCCTCGGCAACACCTTCCATCTGATGCTGCGTCCGGGCACGGAGATCATCCAGGCCCACGGCGATCTGCACGATTTCATGCACTGGGACGGGCCGATCCTGACCGATTCGGGCGGCTTCCAGGTCTACAGCCTCGCCGATCTCCGGCGCATCGACGAGGACGGCGTGCATTTCCGCTCGCCCATCAACGGCGACCGGATCTTCCTCGGCCCCGAGGAATCGATGGCGGTGCAGCAGGCGCTCGGTTCCGATGTCGTGATGGCCTTCGACGAGTGCACGCCGTATCCCGCCGACGAGCCGACCGCCCGCAGGTCCATGGAGCTGTCGATGCGCTGGGCGCAGCGCTGCCGGGATGCCTACGCCGGCGATGGGGCGCTGTTCGGGATCGTCCAGGGCGGCATGCATGCCGGTCTGCGGGCCGAGTCGGCGGCGTCGCTGCGGGCGACCGGCTTCGAGGGGTATGCGATCGGCGGGCTGGCGGTCGGTGAGCCGGAATCGGAGCGCAACGCCGTGCTCGATGCCGCGGTGCCGGAATTGCCTGGATCGGCCCCGCGCTATCTCATGGGGGTCGGCACGCCCGCCGATATCGTCGATGCGGTCTGCCGGGGGGTCGACATGTTCGACTGCGTGATCCCCACCCGGCATGCGCGCACGGGGTTCCTGTACACGTCCGAGGGCGTCATCAAACTGCGCAACGCGCGCTTCCGCACGGACACCGCGCCGCTCGATGCCGCCTGTGACTGCTATACCTGCCGTCATTACTCGCGCGCGTACCTGCATCATCTCGACCGCTGCCGCGAGATCCTCGGCGCACGGCTGAATACGATCCACAACCTGCATTACTACCAGCGACTGATGCGAACGCTGCGCGACGCCATTGAGCGCGGGGACCTGGAGGCGACCGCGCGGGCATTTGGCCGGGACGGCGCGACGGCCGCCCGATCTATGCCATAATCGCCGCTTTTCGCGGGCGCCGGTCCCGGCGAAGCTCGCCACTTGACGATGGGAGGTAACACGATGGATTTCCTGGTGCAGACCGCACAGGCACAGGCGAGCGGCGGCGATGCCGCGGGCAGCCCGCTGATGAGCCTGATGCTCCCGATCCTGCTGCTGGTGGTTTTCTATTTTCTGCTCATCCGGCCGCAGCAGAAGCGGGTCAAGGAACACAAGCAGATGGTCAGCGAACTCAAGAAGGGTGATGAGGTCGTCACCAGTGGCGGCCTGGCCGGTGAGCTGACCGAGGTCGGCGACAGCTTCGTCCAGCTTCAGATCGCGGACGGGATCGAGGTCCAGATCCAGAAGCAGTCCGTGGCGAGCCTCCTGCCCAAGGGCACCCTGAAAAACTGAAAGGCATGCAGTCGCCGAGATGAATCGTTATCCCCTCTGGAAGTACCTGCTCCTCGTCGTCGTGCTCGTGCTCGGCGCCGTCTACGCGCTGCCGAACGTGTTCGGCCAGGATCCGGCCATCCAGGTCTCCGTGCGTGAGGGGGATCTGCCACCGGATGCCGCCGAGCGTGTGCGGTCGATACTCGAGCGCAGCGGTATCGAAGTAACCGGCGTCCGGAGCCGCGAGAATACGCTGCTGGTGCTCCTGCCGGATGATGACGCCCAGCGCGAGGCGCGTGCCACGGTCAACCGCGAGTTCGGCGACAACTATGTAGTGGCGCTCAATCTCGTGTCCGCGGCGCCGGCCTGGCTGCGCGCCATCGGCGGCGATCCGGTCAACCTCGGTCTCGATCTGCGCGGCGGCGTGCACTTCCTGCTCGAGGTCGACATGGAGGCGGCGATCACCGGGGCGCTCGAGCAGAACATGAGCGACCTGCGCCGCTACATGCGCGAGAACGACATCCGCTATCGCGGGATCTCGGTCGAGGACGAGGGCATCCGCATCCGCTTCCCGGACACGGCGGAGCGCGACCGCGCCGCCGATGCCCTCGCCGGCGAATACCGCGACCTCGAGTTCGAGGAGGGCGAGTCGGAATCGGGGACGGTGCTGCTGGCGGATCTCTCGGAGGAGGCCCGTCAGGCCGAACGGGAAGGCGCGCTCGAGCAGAACGTGACCACCCTGCGCAGCCGGGTCAACGAACTGGGCATCGCCGAACCGGTGGTCACGCAGCAGGGCGATCGGCGGATCGTGGTCCAGTTGCCGGGCGTGCAGGACACGACCCGCGCGAAGGAAATCCTGGGCGCGACCGCGACGCTGGAGTTCCGGCTCGTGCACGGCTCTCCGGGCGACTGGCAGCAGGCGGCCTCGGGCGGGAACGTGCCCTACGACGCCAAGCTCTATGAGCGTCGTAATGGCCAGCCGATCCTGCTCAAGCGCGATGTCATCGTCACCGGCGACCAGATCAACAACGCGAGTTCCAGTTTCGACAACCAGTCCGGGAGCCCGGTCACGGTCGTCAATCTGAACAACGCGGGCGCGAACCGCATGCAGGAGGTCACCGCCGAGCATGTCGGTGACCAGATGGGCGTCGTCTTCATCGAGAACCGCGTCACGACGGAGATGGTCGACGGCGAGGCGGTGAAGAAGCGCAAGCGGACCGAAGAGGTCATCAACGTCGCGACGATCCGCGACGTCCTCAGCCACCGCTTCCAGATCGAGGGTCTGTCGAGCACCGAGGCGCGTGACCTGGCGCTGCTGCTGCGGGCGGGTGCCCTGAGCGCGCCGATCGAGATCATCGAGGAACGGACCATCGGCCCGAGTCTCGGCCAGGACAACATCAATCAGGGCGTCACGTCGATCATCGTCGGCCTGCTGCTGGTGCTCGTCTTCATGGCGCTGTACTACCGTGCGTTCGGACTGATCGCCGATCTGGCGCTGGTGACCAATATCATGCTGATGACGGCGGCGCTGTCGGTGCTGCCGGCAACGCTCACGCTGCCGGGCATCGCGGGCATCGTTTTGACCGTCGGCATGGCGGTAGACGCGAACGTGCTCATCTTCGAGCGCATCCGCGAGGAGCTTGCCAACGGCAACAGTATCCAGGCGAGTATCCACTCGGGCTACAACAAGGCCTTCGGTACGATCGCCGACGCCAACGTGACGACGCTGATCGCCGCGATCGTCCTGTTCGCGTTCGGCACGGGACCGATCAAGGGCTTCGCCGTCACGCTGTCGATCGGCATCATCACGTCGATGTTCACGGCCATTCTCGGCACGCGTGCCGTGGTCAATCTTGTTTACGGCGGGCGCCGGCTCAGCCGGATCGCGATCTAGGAGCCGCTACCGATGCAGTGGTTCAAATTTGAACGGCAGTTCCAGTTCGTCGGCCACCGGCGGCGCGCATTCATCCTCTCGGCCGCGCTGCTGCTGGCGGCGGTCGTCTCGCTCGCGGTGCAGGGCCTGAAGTTCGGGATCGACTTCACCGGCGGTTACCTGATCGAGGTCGGGTTCCCCGAGGAGGTGGAACTCCAGCCGATCCGCAACGCGCTGGAAGAGGCCGGGTTCCAGGATGCCCAGGTGCAGCATTTCGGTGCGCCGGACGATGTGCTCGTGCGGATCGCGCCGCAGGGGGAAACGAGCAGCGCGGAGCTCTCCGATCAGGTCCTGCGCGTGCTCGATACCACTTTCGACATGTCCGCCAATATGCGGCGCGTGGAATTCGTCGGCCCGCAGGTGGGGGAGGAACTGCGCGACCAGGGCGGCCTCGCCATGCTGATCGCGCTGCTGCTGATCCTCGCCTACGTCGCGTTCCGCTTCGAGAAACGCTTCGCGGTCGGCGCGGTCGCGGCACTGATCCATGACGTGGTGATCGTCGTCGGCGTGTTCTCGATCCTGCAGATCGAGTTCGACCTGCCGGTGCTGGGCGCACTGCTCGCGGTCATCGGTTATTCGCTCAACGACACGATCGTCGTGTTCGACCGCATCCGCGAGAATTTCCGGCGCCAGCGCCGCGGCACGGCCGACGAGGTCACCAACGCCTCGATCAACCAGACCATCCCGCGCACCTTGATGACGTCGCTCACGACGCTGCTGGTGCTGCTGGCGCTGCTGTTCCTCGGCGGCGAGACGATCTACGGGTTCGCGTTCGCGCTGACCATCGGCGTGGTGATCGGCACGTACTCGTCGATCTTCGTGGCGAGCACGCTGCTGCTGGCGGCGGGGCTGTCGCGCGACGACATGATGCCGGTGGAGAAGGAGGGCGCCCAGGCCGATTCCCACCCGTAACGGGTGAGGGTGTTCCTGGGCCGCCCGGCGTGGCCCGCGAAGCGGCGGGCCACGAGGTCGATCGATCTACCCGTTGTGCGCCGCCTCCGCGCTGCAGGCGTCGATGACCTGTTTCATGGCGTGGAACACCTTCGGGTTCGCCCCGAGGATGTTGCCGCTGGCCATGTAGTCGTCGCCGCCCCACAGATCGCCGACGATGCCGCCGGCCTCGCGCACGAGCAGGGCACCGGCCGCGATGTCCCAGGGCTGGAGACCGGCCTCCCAGAAACCGTCGATCCGGCCCGCGGCCAGCCATGCGAGGTCGAGGGCCGCCGAGCCTGGACGCCGGATGCCTGCGGTCTGCTTCATGAACTCGCGCAGGATGGCCATGTACGCGTCGCCGGGCTGGTCGTCGCGGTACGGGAAGCCGGTACCGAGCAGCGCGCCCTCCAGCCCCTTGCGGCCGCTGACACGGATCCGGCGATCATTGAGCGCGGCGCCATCGCCGCGCGACGCGGTGAACAGGTCCTGGCGGATCGGGTCGTAGATGACGGCCTGCTCGAGCCGGCCGCGGTTGGCCAGCGCGATCGACACGGCGAAATGCGGGAAGCCGTGCAGGAAGTTCGTGGTACCGTCCAGCGGATCGATGATCCAGACGTAGTCGTTGCCCTCCTGGCGCCCGGATTCCTCGGCGAGGATGCCGTGGTCGGGATAGGAGCGCTGCAGGGTCTGGATGATGCGGGCCTCGGCCTCGCGATCGACCTCGGTGACATAATCGTTGCGCTGTTTCGTCTCGACGGCGATCGAGTCGAGGCGCTCCATGCGCCGGGCGATCAGATCGCCGGCGGATCGTGCCGCGCGCACGGCGATGTTGAGCATCGGTTGCATTCAGGGTGACTCCGGACGGGGTCGGGGGCGGCGCGGCTTGGCCCATCAGGGCCCGCAGCGGGATGCGAATTCTAGCAGACGCCGGCCGGTCCGTGGCCGTATGACCTTCCAGAGCGGGACAGGGGACGATGAACGCACGCTTCGTACTGGTCGAGACCTCGCATCCGGGCAATATCGGTGCCGCGGCGCGCGCGCTGCGCGTCATGGACTGGCACGAACTCGTCCTCGTGCGCCCGCATGCGTTCCCGCACGCCGACGCCACCGCCATGGCGGCCGGCGCGGATGACGTCCTCGAAGGGGCCCGGGTCTGCGAGACCCTGGAAGAGGCGCTGGCCGGCACCGGCATCGTCTTCGGAACGAGCGCCCGTCGGCGACGCCTCGACTGGCCGGAGCAGAACGCCCGCCAGGCGGGAGAGTTCGCCGCCGCCAGCGGGGAACCCGTCGCGTTCCTGTTCGGGCGCGAGCGCACCGGCCTCACGAACGAGGAACTCGACGCCTGTCATTACCTGCTGCACGTCCCCACGGCGGCGGATTATGGCTCCCTGAATCTCGCCCAGGCGGTGCAGATCGTCGCCTACGAGCTGCGCATGGCGACGCTGGAACAACCCGAGCCCGAGCCGCCCGCGGAGCCGATGCCGGCGCACGAGGACATGGCGCGCTTTTACGAGCACCTCGAGGGCTCGCTGACCGATATCGGCTTTCTGGACCCGGACAATCCGCGGCTGCTCATGCGGCGACTGCGGCGGTTCTTCGCGCGCAGCCGGCCGACCGCGCTCGAGCTCAATATCCTGCGCGGCATCCTCAAGGCCGCGCAGTGGCCGGAACCCGGGAGCGCCGCATGGGAACGTGCACGTGACTCACGGACGCGGCCGCGCGGTGGTACGATATCCGAGTCCCACGATCAGGATTAGGGCCCGCCATGTTCGACAAGACCCGAGAAGATATCGATTGCGTATTCGAGCGCGATCCCGCATCGCGCAATCGCTTCGAGATCCTGACGACCTACCCGGGCGTGCACGCCCTGCTGCTGCACCGCCTGAATCATCGCCTGTCGAACCTCGGGCTCAAATGGCTGGCCCGCATGGGCTCGCATGTCGCGCGCTTCCTGACCGGCATCGAGATCCATCCGGGCGCGCGGATCGGGCGGCGCTTCTTCATCGATCACGGCATGGGGGTGGTGATCGGCGAGACCACCGAGATCGGTGACGACTGCACGCTCTATCACGGCGTCACCCTGGGCGGGACCACCTGGAACAAGGGCAAGCGGCATCCGACCCTGGGCGACAACGTCGTGATCGGCGCCGGCGCGAAGATCCTTGGGCCGATCACGCTGGGCGAGGGCGCGCGGGTCGGCTCCAACGCCGTGGTGACGAAGGATATCCCCGCCGGTGCGACGGTGGTCGGTATTCCCGGTCGCGTCGTGCGCAAGGAACCGGCGGACGCGCGCGAGAAGACGCGCGAGGAAACCGCCCGCAAGATCGGTTTCGACGCCTATGGCCAGCGCGGCGAGATGCCCGACCCGGTCGCCAACGCCCTCAATCAGCTGCTCGACCATATCCATGTCCAGGATCGTCGGACCGAGGCCCTGTGCAAGGCGCTGCAGGAAATGGGCACGCAGATGCCGGATCTGAAGATGCCGGATATCAGTCCCTGCGATATCGGGCTGGACGACACCGGTGAAGATGAGCGCCCGGCGGCCGGCGAGCGCGCCTCCGCCGACAGCGGGAACAGTTGATCGACGCGAATACTTGACTGCTGTTGTCAGGTATGAAAAGTTGGCACCCACGGAACACGACGGATCAGGCCCGATGAAGCTCACCACACGCGGCCGCTATGCCGTCACTGCCATGCTCGACCTCGCGCTGCACGAGACCGATGGCCCGGTGGCGCTCGGCGATATCTCCGCCCGACAGGATATTTCGCTGTCGTACCTGGAGCAGATCTTCTCGCGCCTGCGGCGCGGCGGGCTCGTGCTGAGCACGCGGGGGCCGGGCGGTGGTTACCGCCTCAGCCGCGATGCGGCCGCCATTTCGGTGGCGCAGGTGGTCGATGCCGTGGATGAGAACGTCGAATACACGCGCTGCGAGGGTCGCGAGGACTGCCAGAACCAGCAGCGCTGCCTGACGCACGACCTCTGGGCCAGCCTGAGCGAGCACGTGCGCTCGTTTCTCGACGAGGTCACGCTGGCCAGACTGATGGAGCGGCCGGCGGTCCGCGAAGTCGCCGCGCGCCAGGACGCCGCCCCGATCCACTGGGCCGATTCGCCGGTTGAACTCGAGAACCGCTGAGGCGTGCCGTGGAACCCGTCTATCTCGATTACGCCTCGACGACGCCGGTCGATGAACGGGTCGCGCGCCGGATGGCCGACTGCCTGACGCGCGACGGCCTGTTCGCGAACCCGGCATCGCGGACACACGCGCCGGGCCGCGCGGCCGCGGATGCGGTCGAGCAGGCACGCGAGCAGGTGGCCGCGTCGATCGGCGGCGATCCGCGCGGGCTGGTTTTCACCTCGGGAGCGACCGAGGCCGACAACCTGGCGCTCAAGGGCGTGGCCGCATTCCAGCGCGACCGCGGACGCCACATCGTGACGGCCGCGAACGAGCACAAGGCGGTACTGGACGTCTGCAGCGCGCTCGAGTTCGACGGGTTCGAGGTCACGCGGGTCAAACCCGAGGCCGATGGCCGGGTCACGCCGGAAGCGGTCGAGGCGGCGCTGCGGCCGGATACCGTGCTGGTCTCGGTGATGCACGCGAATAACGAGACCGGCACGATCAACGACATCGGCGCGATCGCCCGGGTCGTGCGCGGTCACGGGGCGCGTTTCCACGTGGATGCCGCGCAGACCGGTGCGCGCCTCGAACTCGATGTCGACGCGCTCGATCTGGACCTGGTGTCCCTGTCGGCACACAAGAGTTACGGGCCCAAGGGCATCGGCGCGCTCTGGGTCCGGCGCCGGCCGCGCGTGCGCCTGATCCCGCAGATGCATGGCGGTGGTCACGAGCACGGCCTGCGCGCGGGGACGCTGGCGACCCATCAGGTCGTCGGCATGGGCGAGGCATTCGCGCTGGCGCGGGCCGAGCGCGACAACGATCGGGCGCACGCCGACGACCTGCGGGCGCGATTGTTCGCCTGGCTCGATACCCTCGAAGGCGTGCGCGATAACGGCGCGGGCGCCGAACGGCTGCCCTGGACGCGGAATCTCGCGTTCGCCGGCGTCGAGGGCGAGGCCCTGGCCGCGGCGCTGGCCGACCGCGTGGCGATCGCCACGGGCTCGGCCTGCACGAGCGCGAGCACCGAGCCGTCGTATGTCCTGCGCGCGATGGGACAGCCGGCGGATCAGGCGGCCGAGGCCGTGCGCGTGTCCTGGGGACGCATGACCGGAACGGAAGAAATGGAACACGCGGCGCGGACGCTGGTCGATACCGTCAAGCGTCTGCGCCACGGCGCGGCGGTCGCCTGAATGCAGGCCCCAGGGGCTTGCACGGGCGCCCGACGAACGCCATATATTTGTCTGTACGCTGTACCGGAGGATGACCGATGACCATTACGCTGACCGAAGCAGCCGTTGATCGCGTCGAGCGGTTTATCGCCAAACGCGGGCGTGGCGTTGGCGTGCGTCTGGGCGTGCGCAAGACCGGATGCTCCGGCTTCGCGTACGTGGTCGATTTCGCCGACGACGTCGCCGACGGGGACCACGTGTTCGAGCACGGGAAGGTCAAGGTCGTCGTCGCCCCGGATCATCTGCCGTATCTCGACGGGACCGAGCTCGATTTCGCCCGTCAGGGCCTCAACGAAACCTTCGTGTTCAACAACCCCAACGTCCGCGACGAATGCGGTTGCGGGGAGAGCTTTACGGTCTAGCCGGCCAGGCGGCGGGCTGACGACGGCGCGACTCCAGCGGCGGTACCGAAAGATCGCTCGCAAAACGGCGCCGTGGCGGTGATTTTTGCGCGGGGGCCGCGCCCCCAGTACAATTGCGCGGTTACCCGTTCCCACAATCACCAACCGATAGACTGGAGTCGTCCGAATGGCTGTTGAACGCACGCTCTCGATCGTCAAACCCGATGCCGTTTCGAAGAACCTGATCGGCGAAATCTACAAGCGTTTCGAGGGCGCCGGCCTGCAGATCGTCGCCGCCCGCATGCTCCACCTGACCCGCGAGCAGGCCGAAGGCTTCTACGCCGTTCACCGCGAACGCCCGTTCTTCAACGCGCTGGTGGAATTCATGACCTCCGGCCCGGTGATGGTCCAGGTCCTCGAGGGCGAGAACGCCATCGATAAAAACCGCGAGATCATGGGTGCGACCAACCCGCAGGAGGCCGATCCGGGCACGATCCGGGCGGATTTCGCGACCACGATCGACGCCAACGCGGTGCACGGCTCGGATGCCCCGGAGACGGCGCGGACGGAGATCGCGTTCTTCTTCTCCGACGAGGATGTATGTCCACGCACCCTGTAACGTTCTTTTCCCCCGGGGATGCGGTCGAGGTCGAGCGGACCAACCTGCTCGACCTCGACCGTGACGGCCTGCGCGCGTTTTTCGTCGAACTCGGCGAAAAACCGTTCCGGGCCGAGCAGGTCATGAAGTGGGTCTATCACTACGGTGTGACCGACTTCAACGAGATGACCAACATCTCGCGGCCCCTGCGCGAGCGGCTCGCGGACATCGCCGAGATCCGCGCCCCGCAGGTGCTGAGCTGTCAGGATTCCGCGGACGGTACCCGCAAGTGGCTGTTCGCGATCAGTGGCGGCAATTCCATCGAATGCGTGTTCATCCCGGACGAGGATCGCAACACGCTTTGCATATCCACGCAGGTCGGCTGCGCGCTCGACTGTTCCTTCTGTGCGACCGCGCGCGCCGGTTTCAACCGCAACCTCACCGTGTCCGAGATCGTCGGCCAGATCTGGATGGCGAACCGCAGTCTGCTGCGGGATCATCCGCAGGGCGAGCGGGGTGTCAGCAACGTCGTGCTCATGGGCATGGGTGAGCCGCTGCTCAACATGAAGGCCGTCGTGCCGGCGCTCAAGCTGATGATCGACGACCTCGCCTTCGCGTTGAGCAAGCGCCACGTCACCGTCAGCACCTCCGGCGTGGTGCCGAAGATGGACCGTCTGCATGAAGCGGTCGATGTCAGTCTCGCGGTTTCGCTGCACGCGCCGAACGACGAACTGCGCAACGAACTCGTACCGCTCAACAAAAGCCATCCGCTCGACGAACTCATGGCCGCGTGCTGGCGCTGGCTTGCCGACGGGAACCGGAAAAAACACATCATGTTCGAATACGTGATGCTGGACGGGGTCAATGACCGTCCGGAGCATGCGCGCGAACTCGCAAAGCTGCTGGGCGACATGCCCTCCAAGGTCAACCTGATCCCGTTCAATCCGTTCGAGGGATCGGGCTACCGGCGTTCCTCCGAGGAAGCCATACAGCGCTTTGCGAAGATCCTGCGTGACCGCGGCGTGTTCGCGATCGCCCGGCGTACGCGGGGCGAGGATATCGACGCGGCCTGCGGCCAGCTTGCCGGCGAAGTCGAGGATCGCAGCAAGCGCTGGCGGAAATTCGCGGAGCCGCGCTTCGGAGAACGGGCGTCATGACCGGGTCCCGAGCGCTTCGCTCCATTGCCGTCGTAATCTCGCTGCTGGCGTTTACCGGCTGTGCCACGAGTAGTGAGCCGCAGTACGCGTCGTCTCCTGCGAAGGCGTCGCAGATCAATGCGCAGCTCGGGGCCAATTATCTGCAGTCCGGTCAGCTGGAGCGTGCCAACGCGAAGCTGCTCAAGGCCCTTGAGCAGGACAGCGAGAACGTCGATGCGCACACGGCATTCGCGCTCCTCAATGTGCGGCTTGGTAAACCGGATGAGGCGCGCGAGCATTTCGAGACCGCGCTCGATCTCGATCCGGAGAGTCCGCAGATCCACAATAACTACGGCACGTTCCTCTGCGGTGAGGGTGAGCACGACAAGGGGATCGAACAGTTCCTCAAGGCGGCGGAGAACCGGCTCTACGACACGCCCGCCTACGCCTATTCCAATGCCGGGCGCTGTGCGCGTGCGGCGGGTCGGGATGACGACGCCCGCGGCTATTTCCGCCAGGCGCTCGAACTGAATCCGCGCTTGCCGAGCGCCTTGTTTCAATCCTCTGAACTCGCGCTCGAGGACGGTCTGCCGCGAGTGGCGGCCGAGTACTTCAGCCGCTACAGCGAAGTCGCCCAGCAGGGACCGGAGACCCTCTGGCTCGGCGTCCGGATCGAGCGGGCGCTTGGTGACCGCGAAGGGGCGAAGGAATATGGCCTCCAGCTCCTGCGACGCTTCCGCGATTCCGAGCAGGCCCAACAGTTCCTTGAGACGCGCTGACGATGACGACGCATAGCGACCAGGACACGCACGAGCATCCGAGCCTGGAGGAACCCCGCCCCGGGCATGAGTTGCGTACCGCGCGCGAGCGCGCCGGGATCAGCCGGGAATCGATTGCCGAACGCCTGCGCCTCGCGGGTGATCAGCTCGATGCGCTCGAGCACGACGACTACTCGGAACTGCCGCCACCGGCCTTCGTGCGTGGCTATTTCCGGGCGTATGCACGCGAACTCGGCCTCGATCCCGAAGAATACATTGCCGCCTACAATCGCAGCGGTGTCTCCGCCACCGATCCGGAAATCCGGAGCGGGGGCGTTACCGATGCAACCTCCGGTGGCCGGGGAGGGCTGATTGGCCTGTTGCTGATTGCGCTCGTCGCGGCGGGCGGTATCGGCGCCTGGTGGTATCAGCAGCGCATGGGCGATGGCAACGGTGACAGCGGTGCCACCGACAGCGTCGAGGAAGAGCCCACGGCAGCCGGTGAATCCAGCACGGATACCGATACCCCGGATGCGGCCGGCGGCGATACGGATACGGACGATACGGCTGCCGCCGCGCAGGATACGAGCGACGAAGCGGCCTCTGGAGAAGGCGATACCGATGCGGAGACCGCCTCGGTGGATGAGGATGTCGAGACGGCAGGTGCGACGGCCGCGACCGCGGAGGGGGATGACGAAGACGCCGCGGACGATGTCGACGGAGCCGATGCCGGCGGTGGCAGTGACGAGAACGGTGAGACCGCGGACGACGAAGCGGAACAGCCGGTCGTGGCGGCCATGGATCCCGAATCGTCGGCAAGCGACGGCGAAGGTGATGCCGGTGAAGGCACCGAAGCAGCTGATGCCGAGGATGCCGGAGACGGAAGCCGCACGGAAAACGACGCGGACGACATCGCCGCCACGGAAGAGGCCGACGACGATACCGGCGCGGACAGCACCACAGCGGCCGCGGAACCCGGCGCGACTTCCCCCGCCGCGACCGACTCGCCGACCAGAGCGGCCACCGACGCGGCGAGCAGCGGTCCCGACCGGATCACCCTCGGGTTTTCATCGCGTTCGTGGCTGGAGGTGTACGACGATCGCGATCGCGAACTCGTCTACACGCTCTATTTCGGCTCCGAGCCCATCACGCTGCAGGGTTGGGCGCCATTCGAGATTTTCCTCGGTAATTCCCCGGCCGTGACGGTGGAGTTCAACGGCGAAGAGATCGACAAGTCCGCCTTCACCCGCAGCAATAACACGGCCCGTTTCGTGGTGGACGCATCGGGAGTCCGCTCGCCCTGATTCAACGAAGGCGCAACGCCGCGCCCGGACTTGGGTCGGGCCGCCGCGAGCGTGTATATTGCGCGATTCCGCGCGCCGTCCCGCTCCATAATCCCGGGTTCTATTCGTGACGAAAGCACTCCGTACAGTCCGTGGCATGCACGACATCCTGCCGCCCGAGTCGGCCGCCTGGCAGTGGCTGGAGGGGCAGGTGCGGGCGCTGATGGATGCCTACGGCTACGCGGAGATCCGCACGCCGCTGCTTGAACGCACCGAACTGTTCAAACGGTCCATCGGCGAGGTCACCGACATCGTCGAGAAGGAGATGTATACCTTCGAGGACCGTAATGGCGACAGCCTCTCGCTGCGCCCCGAGAACACCGCCAGTGTCGTGCGCGCCGGTATCGAGAACGGCCTGCTGCACAACGCGACGCGGCGGCTCTGGTATACGGGCCCGATGTTTCGCCATGAGCGCCCGCAGAAGGGGCGCTACCGCCAGTTTCACCAGGTCGGCGTCGAGACCTTCGGCATGGCCGGGCCCGATGTCGACCTTGAACTGCTGCTGCTCGGCGAGCGCCTCTGGCAGCGCCTCGGCCTCGATGCCGCGGTCACGCTCGAGGTGAACTCGCTCGGTACGCCGGAGAGCCGGCGGGCGTATCGCGATGCGCTCATCGCGCACTTCGAGCCGCACGCCGACCGGCTCGATGAGCACGAGCGCCATCGCCTGCACGAGAATCCGCTGCGCCTGCTCGACAGCAAGAACCCCGACCTCGCCGAGGTGATCGCCACGGCACCCTCACTGGTCGATTCGCTCGATGACGAGAGCCGGCGCCAGTTCGACTGGATCCTCGCCGGTCTCGATGCCGCGGGTGTCGACTACCGCGTCAATCCGCGTCTCGTGCGCGGTCTCGACTATTACACCGGCGTCGTGTTCGAGTGGACCACCGACCGCCTGGGCGCACAGGGTACGGTGTGCGCGGGCGGGCGTTACGATGGTCTGGTCGAGCAGCTGGGCGGACGCGGGACACCCGCGGCCGGATTCGCGCTCGGCATCGAGCGGCTGCTGGCACTGATCGAGGCGGAAGGGCAGTGGCCTGAACCGCGTCCACCTCATGCCTGTCTGGTGCTGGCCGGGGAACGGGCGGCCCTCGAGGGGCTGCTGGTGGCCGAGCGCCTGCGCGAAGCGCTGCCATGGCTGCGCCTGGAGAGTCTGTGCGGCGGCGGCAGCCTGAAAAGCCAGTTCCGGCGCGCGGATCGCAGCGGCGCGGCGTTCGCACTGGTGATGGGGGATGACGAGATCGCCGCCGGCACCGTGGCGCTCAAGCCGCTGCGGGCAGAGGGTACACAGGAGTCGGTTCCCGTGACCGAACTCGCCGATCGCCTGGCCACAGTCGTGGCCGAACAGGCCTGAACCGGGGAATTCCATTGGTCGATTACGCCTCTGAAGAAGAACAGGTCGAAGCCCTCAAGCGCTGGTGGAGGGAGAACGGCACATCCATCATCGCCGGCGCGGCGCTTGGCATCCTGGCGCTGGTGGGCTGGCGCGGCTGGACCTGGCATCAGGAAACCCAGGCACTGGAAGCGTCCGGGCTCTACGAACAGGTCAGTGCCCAGCTCCAGGGCGGTGATCGCGAGGCGCTGGTGTCGGTCGCCGAACAGTTGCGCGAGGATTACGCCTCGACCGCCTACGCGCCTCTCGCGGCACTCGCCGCGGCGCGGGCGGCCGTCGACGCCGGCGAACATGACGCAGCGGCCGAGTGGTTGCGCTGGGCGATGGAGAATGCCGGCGACACGAAGACCGGGTATCTGGCGCGGGGGCGCCTCGCCCGCGTCGAAGCGGCGAACGGTGAGATTGATGCGGGCCTCGCGCTGCTGGACGTCGATGCACCGAGCGCCTGGGCCGGCCTCTATGGGGAAATCCGCGGCGATCTCCTGACCGAGAAAGGCGATCGCGAGGCCGCCGCCGAGGCCTACCGGTCCGCGCTTGATGCCGAAGTACCGCCATCGGATACGGGGGCGGTGCAGCGTAAACTGAACGAGGTACAGGGTGCCGGGGCGGATCGCGGTGGCGACGGAGAAGAGGCCTCTTGATGCGAAAAGCGTTCCTCCCCCTGCTGGCTCTTTTGGTGTCCGCCTGCAGTACGACCGAAGATACAGCCGCGCCGCCGAACGAACTCACGGATTTTGAGCCCGGCGCGGAGGTGCGCGAAGTCTGGTCCGCCGATACCGGCTGGGGCGGCACCGAGAAATGGGTCCGTCTGGCACCATTTGCCGATGGCGGTATGGTCTATGCCGCCAATTACGATGGTGATGTCAGCGCGTGGGCGCTTGACGGCGGCAAGCGCGCCTGGCGCACGGATCTGGATACGGAACTCACCGCCGGTGTCGGCGGGGACGAAGACACGCTCTACGTCGGCACGGCCGAAGGGGAGGTCGTCGCCCTCAACCGCGACGACGGCGAAGAACGCTGGCGCGAGGATGTCGGTGGCGAGCTGCTTGCACCGCCGGCCGGTGGCGCTGGCCGGGTCATTGTCCGCACCGTCGATGGACGCCTGATCGCACTCAGTGCCGACGATGGCGGGCGTGAATGGGTCTTCACGTCCGATGTCCCTTCGCTCTCCCTGCGCGGTAACGGTGCGCCCCTGCGGGTTCCGGGCGGGATCCTGGTCGGGCTCGACGATGGCCAGCTCGCGGCGCTGTCCGAGAGCAACGGACAGGCCCTGTGGCAGACCGCCATCGCCGAGCCGACCGGTCGTTCTCCGGTCGAGCGCATGGTCGATATCGACGGTGCGATCGGGCTCGGCCGCAACGTCGCCTACGCCGCCACCTACCAGGGGGAAATCGCCCAGGTGGAACCGCAGCGGGGCAACGTCCAATGGTCACGTGAGATGTCGTCCTATGCGGGGCTCGGCGTTGACCGGAACCGCGTTTACGTGAGCACGTCCGAGAGTCACGTTGTCGCCCTGGGCCAGCAGAACGGCACCACGTCCTGGCGACAGGAAAAACTCGCGCATCGTCGTCTGACCGCGCCGGTCCCCGTGCCCGGCACGCCGTTCCTCGCGCTGGGGGATTACGACGGCTACGTCCATATCCTGACCCGGGCCGACGGCCGCATCGTCGCCCGCGAACGGATCGCCTGGGACGGCATCATGGCCGATCCGCTGCCCGTGGCCGAAGGCCGTATCGCCGTCCAGACCCAGGGCGACGACCTCGCCATCCTCGAGATCAGCGAACCCGAGGCGACTGAGACCGCTGTAACCTTTCCGCCAACAGGATTTGCGGTGGTGGTTTCTTGCGGCGTTGTCGTTTTCTCACGCAGAGCCGCGGAGCGCGCCGAGGGCACAGAGAAATTCGATGACCGGGCATTCGACTGTAGGAGCGCGCTTGCGCGCGAACCGCCGCTGGCCGCAATTCCCCGAGGGCTGTAAAGACAATGACACCCGTAGTGGCCCTCGTAGGGCGCCCCAACGTGGGCAAGTCCACGCTCTTCAATGTGCTCACGCACTCCCGGCGCGCGCTGGTCGCGGATGTGCCCGGCCTCACGCGCGATCGCCAGTACGGTATGGCGCGGGTCGGCGAGCGCGACATCATCGTGGTGGATACCGGCGGTCTGACCGACGAGCGCGAAGCGCTCGATCAACAGATGGCCGTGCAGACCGAGGCCGCGATCGAAGAGGCCGACGTCGTCCTCGTGCTGATGGACGCGCGTGACGGCGTGCTGCCGGCCGATTCCGCCGTCATCGAGCGCCTGCGCCGCAACGGCAAGCCCTTCCGGATCGTGGTCAACAAGACCGATGGCCTCGATCCGGATGCCGCGCTGGCGGATTTTCACGGCCTCGCCGGTGATCCTCCGGTCGGTATCGCGGCGACCCAGGGGCGCGGCGTGGCGCGCCTGGCCGATTCGGTGGCGGCGATGCTGCCCGAGGCCGGTGGAACGACCGGGACGGATGAGACGATCGCGGCGGGCGGCGTCCGCGTCGCCATCGTCGGCCGCCCCAACGTCGGCAAATCGACCCTGGTGAACCGGCTGCTGGGCGAAGAGCGCATGCTCGCGATCGATCAGCCCGGGACCACGCGCGACGCGGTCGAGATCCCGTTCGAGCGCGATGGTCAGACCTATACCCTCATCGATACCGCCGGCCTGCGGCGGCGTTCGCGCGTGGCCGGCGCCGTGGAGAAGTTCAGCGCGCTGAAGACGCTCGAGGCCATCAAGGCGGCCAATGTCGTCATCCTGGTGCTGGACGCGCGTCAGGGCCTCGCCGAGCAGGATCAGCATGTCGTCGGCCACGTACTCGATGCGGGGCGGGCGCTGGTCGTGGCCATCAACAAGTGGGACGGTCTCGATCGCTACACGAAGGATCGCGTACGCGCGGATCGTGAACGCCGTTTCGGTTTCGTCGATTTCGCCGAGACGCGCTACATCTCGGCGCTGCATGGCACCGGCGTGGGCGACCTGCTGAAGGCGGTGGACCGGGCGCATGGCGCCGCGATGGCGAATCTGCAGACGCACCAGCTCACGCGGACGCTGGAGGATGCCGTCGCCGAGCATCAACCGCCGCTGGTCGGCGGCGCACGCGTCAAGCTGCGTTACGCCCACCAGGGCGGCAGCAATCCGCCGACCATCGTCGTCCACGGCAATCGCGTGGATCGGCTGCCGGCCGCATACAAGCGCTATCTCGAGAAGCGCTTCCGGGAACAGTTCGGACTGCGGGGTACCCCCGTCCGATTCGAATTCCGCAGTGGCGAGAATCCGTACTCGAAGAAGGATCGGGTGCAGCGCCCCAAAAAGAAGCGCGGCAGCCGCTCCTGAGTCTTCGCGCCCGTCGGGGGCGACGCGGCGAGCCGCCCTGCGTCAGTACACGCCCATCCCGTGACCGCCGCCCATCATGCCCGCACCGACTCCCAGCATGACGCCCAGCACCGCGATCACGATATAGACGAGCGTCAGTACGCCGAAGATCGTGAAGTAGGTCTTCAGCCGGCGCATGGCCAGTTCGGCCGCCGCATCGTCGCCGGTCACATACGCCTGATCGATGCTGCCGGCCGCCTGCATCAGCGAAATGCCGGCCCAGATCGGGATCCAGGCGATCACGATACCGACGATGCTCAGCGCCGTGAAAAGCCCGCCGAGGATCAGCATGACCCCGACCAGCTGCATCCAGAACTTGCCGCGGTACAGCGGTTCGATGAGCCGCTGGATATCCTTGCCCGCCTGCGTCTCGGCTTCCATGACAGTCTCCCTCGTTTTGATGGTGTATTTCCGCCGGCAGCCGGCGGATCGGTTCTCAAATCCGTAGGTCGGGCTTCAGCCCGACACACGCAAGGCCACGGACCTGTCGGTCTGAAACACGACCCGCAGAATCCCCACGCCCACCGGCACTAATCAGAAGTGCCCCGCCCATTCTTCGCTGCCGCCGTCTCGCGCCCCGGCGGAACCAGCGCCGAAAGCTCGCCCACGTACAGCGCGGTCGCACCGCAGACGGCGACCGGCATCGCGATCAGGTTCAGGCCGGGGACCGCGGTCATGCCCATGATCACGGTACCGAAACCGAGTGCCACACCGCGACGCCGGCCAATCAGGCCGCGGGCTTCGCGAAAGGTAACGCCGTGGTTGCCGAGCGGGCAGTCGGCGTATTCGAGCGCCAGCATCCAGGCACCGAACGCGAGCCACAGAAAAGGGGCCGCGAGGTTGATGCCCGGGATCAGGAACAGCAACAGCAATGGCAGCGACCAGGCCGCGAGATAGACCAGTTTGCGGATCTCGGCACCGATGCTCGCGCTCGCTTCACCGATCAGGCCCCGCTGGATCCCTTCCTCGCCACGGCCGCCGCGGAGATCGCGCTCGACCCGATCCGCCAGCAGACCGTTGAACGGCGCCGCCACGAGATTGGCCAGCAGCGTGAAGGCATAGAACGACACCAGCGCCGCGCCGACCGCGAAGATCAGCCACAGCAGCGCCCGCACGACCCAGATGTCGAGCCACTCCGGCAGGACCCACTGCAGGAAATCCTGGAACGCCGCGGCCCCGAACCAGATGCCGGTCCCGAAAACCAGTACGTTGATCAGCAGTGGCAGCAGCGCATAACGGGTAACGCCGGGTCGTCGGACCAGACGAAAACCCTGCAGCGCATAGCGGGCACCGCGCGCGAAATCGCCAATCATTCGACCTCCATCCGGCCATCACTCCGTCAACAGCACGCTACCGTACCCGATCTCCGTGCACGGTGACACGGCATCCATCGATCGTGTGCTCATGACCGTAGGCGCGTCTTCAGCGGTTGAATGCGCGCGGCGTGCCCGAAGCATCGGATATTCTCCCGTACCGAACGAGCGCGCGTTCGCCTTCGGCGAAAACGCGCCTACGGTGTTCTGTCCGGCATGCTCCCGTGTCGGGCAAGTGCCGCGCAAGACGTCGCCCCTCACCTAGAGCGAAAGCCGTCACCTCGGGCCAGAAGGCATCGAAATCGGCGTACAGCGCGTCGTAATTCGTCCCGATGTCGTCCGCGAGACTCGCCAGCGGGTTCGCCCGCGAGAGCCGCCGGCTCATACGTTCGAGCGCGAATGCCATCCCGTCGAAACGGGCATAGGAACCAAGCCAGTCATCGTCGCGCAGCGACGGCAGGATCCGCTGCAGCCTCGGTGGCAGATCGCTGTAGCGGGCCGTGAGCACGGCGTAGGCATGTGTGCGCCGCCTGAGGAAGTCCTCGGGCGCATCGTTTTCCCACCGCGCCGCCAGGAAATGATCAAAAGCCATGTCGATCGCGATCCCGGCGAAGCGCCGATGCCGCGTCGGAAGACGGCGGATGGCGCGGCATACCACGGGATGGGCGTCCGTGAATCCATCGACCGCACGGTGCAGGCGAATGCCCCGCACTACCGCGGGGGCAAACCGCCCCTCGGGGCGTCCCTTGGCGAAATCGCCGAGCAGATTGCCGAGGATCGAATCGGGCGAGCCGTCGGCGAGGGCAAGATGCGCAAGGTGGTTCATGGGGAATCAATGTAGCCTGTGTTGCCAGGCGCCGCGTTCATCCCGGCCGTAGGCGCGTCTTCGACCGGCGCCACCGCACCGGTCGAATGCGCGCGGTTCGCCCGAAGCGCCCGATACCTGCCTGAGCGCCGAGCCCACGCGTTCGCCTTTGGCGAAAACGTGTCCGCGTGCCACCAAGGACCCGCTCCGCGGTACCATCGGCACCATTCCAGACTCAGGATACGGGAATCCACCCCGATGAACGATTCACGCGATCAACGCCCCGGTGTGCTGCAGATCTTCAAGAGCGTCGGCGCCGCCTTCTTCGGCGTCCAGTCCGAGGCCAACCGCCAACGCGACTTCACCCACGGCAGACTCCACCACTACATCCTCGCCGGGCTCGTGGCGACAATCCTGTTCGTGCTCGCGATCTACGGTATCGTCCAACTGGTTCTGATGCTTGCAGGGGTGAAGTGAGAAACAGGAACCAGTTGGTCCGCTTTCCCCTATAACTCCGCTATACGCTCCCGCTGGGCGCGGAGTTCGGTGAGGGAGTGCGCCATTTCGGCGCGTTTGTCGCGTTCTTTCTGGACGACATCCGCCGGGGCGCGGTCGACGAAGTTGGCGTTTTCGAGTTTCTTGTCGACGCGGTCGATTTCCTGTTCCAGTTTGCCGGTCTGTTTGTCGAGACGGGCGAGTTCGGCGTCGCGGTCGATCAGGCCGCCGAGCTGGATCAGGAGTTTGAGTTCGCCCACGAGCGCGGTGACGTTGCCGCTCACCGCCGATTCGTCGTCGACCCATTGCAGCGAGTCGACGCGTGCGAGCGTGCGGATCGCGCCGTCGAGTGACTGCATGCGGCGCTGATCCTCGGGGCCGCCTTCGGTCATCGCCAGCGGCACGCGTTGACCGGGATTGAGGTTCATCTCCGAGCGCACGCGACGAATCTCGAGCACGACCTTCTGCAGCCAGTCGATGTCGGCCTCGGCGGTGGCATCGATGCGGGCTTCGTCCGCTTCGGGCCAGGGCGCCAGCGAGATCGTCTCTCCGGACTTGCCTGCCAGCGGCGCGACCTTCTGCCACAGCTCTTCGGTGATGTAGGGCATCAGCGGATGCATCAGGCGCAGCAGCGTCTCGAGCACCCGGACCAGCGTGCGCCGCGTGCCGCGTTTGCGTTCGGCCGGGGCCTCGTCGTCGGTGAGGACCGTCTTGGCGAGTTCGACATACCAGTCGCAGTACTCGTCCCAGGTGAACTCGTAGATGGCCTGGGACATCAGGTCGAAGCGGTAGGCTTCGATGTGCTCGCGCGCGGCGCGTTCGGTGCGCTGCAGGCGGGAGATGATCCAGCGGTCGGCTACGGTGAGTTCGACCTCGCCGCCGTCGGCGCCGGTGTCCTCGCCCTCGGTGTTCATCAGGACGTAGCGCGAGGCGTTCCACAGCTTGTTGCAGAAGTTGCGGTAGCCCTCGACGCGGCCGAGATCGAAGCGGATATCGCGACCGGTCGAGGCGAGCGCGCCGAAGGTGAAGCGCACGGCGTCGGTGCCGAACGACGGAATGCCTTCGGGGAAGGCGCGCCGCGTCATCTTCTCGATCCCCTCGCGCTTCTGCGGCTGCATCATGCCCGAGGTGCGTTTGGCCACCAGGCTCTCGAGATCGATGCCGTCGATCAGGTCGATCGGGTCGAGCACGTTGCCCTTCGACTTCGACATCTTCTGGCCTTCGGCATCGCGCACGAGGCCGTGGATGTAGACCTGATGGAAGGGCACGTCGCCCATGAACTTGAGCCCGAACATGATCATCCGGGCGACCCAGAAGAAGATGATGTCGAAGCCGGTGACGAGCACCGAGGTCGGATAGAAGGTCTTCAGCGCGTCCGTCTGCTCCGGCCAGCCGAGGGTCGAGAACGGCCACAGGGCCGAGGAATACCAGGTATCGAGTACGTCGTCGTCGCGGGTGAGGGCGGTGTCGGCACCCAGACCGTACTTGTCGCGCGCCTCCGCCTCGTTACGGGCGACGTAGACGTGGCCGTGCTCGTCATACCAGGCCGGGATCCGGTGGCCCCACCAGATCTGGCGCGAGATGCACCAGTCCTGGATCTCTTCCATCCAGTTGAAGTAGGTCTTCGCCCAGTTGCCCGGCACGAAATCGATGCGGCCGTCGCGCACGGCCTCGATGGCCGGTTCGGCCAGCGGCTTGATGTGCACGAACCACTGGTCGGTCAGGTAGGGCTCGATGACGGCGCCGGTGCGGTCGCCGCGCGGGATCATCAGCTTATGGTCCTCGACCTGGGCGAGCAGGCCGGCCGCTTCCAGTTCGGCGACGATGCGCTCGCGCGCCTCGAAGCGGTCGAGCCCGCGGTAGGCGGCGGGGGCGTGCTCGTTCACCTTCGCGTCCGGCGTGAAGATGTTGATCGGCTCCATGCCGTGGCGCTCGCCGACCGCGTAGTCGTTGAAATCGTGCGCCGGGGTGATCTTGAGGCAGCCGCTGCCGAACTCGGGGTCGACGTACTCGTCGCCGACGATCGGGATCCTGCGATTGCACAGCGGCAGGTCGACGTAATGGCCGATCAGGTGGGCGTAGCGCTCGTCTTCCGGATGCACCGCGACCGCGGTGTCGCCGAGCATGGTCTCCGGGCGCGTCGTCGCGACCGTCACCGTGCCATCGGTATCCGCCAGCGGATAGCGCATGTGCCAGATATGGCCCTGTTCCTCCGCCGATTCGACCTCGAGGTCGGACACGGCCGTGTGCAGGACGGGATCCCAGTTGACCAGCCGCTTGCCGCGATAGATCAGGCCCTCGTCATAGAGCTGGACGAAGGTCTCGACCACGGCGTCGGACAGGCCGTCGTCCATGGTGAAGCGCTCGCGGCTCCAGTCCGGCGACGCGCCGAGGCGGCGCAGCTGCACGGAGATCTGGTTGCCGGACTCCTCCTTCCACTGCCAGACGCGGTCGATGAAGGTCTCGCGGCCGAGTTCGTGGCGTGTCACGCCCTCGGCGGCGAGCTGGCGCTCGACGACCATCTGCGTGGCGATGCCGGCGTGATCCGCCCCCGGCTGCCACAGGGTCTGCTCGCCGCGCATCCGGTGGTAGCGGATGAGCGTGTCCATGATCGTGTCCTGGAACGCGTGGCCCATGTGCAGGGTGCCGGTCACGTTCGGCGGCGGGATCATGATGCAGAAGGGCGAACCGTCGCCCTGCGGCCGGAAATACCCGTTTTGCTCCCAGAAGTCATACCAGCGGCGTTCGATCGCTTGCGGGTCGTAGGTCTTTGCGAGCGTGGTCATAGGGCGGGTCCGCATCGTTCCGGGGGAGTCGTGAAAGCCGTGAAAGATAGCATACCGCGCGCCGCGCTCCGACCGTTCGATGACCCGGAGGGAACGCTTCGGGTATCCTGTCGCGCCCCGTCCCGGAGCCGCGACCGATGGATGACACGCCGCAACGGATCGTGTGCCTGACCGAGGAGACCACCGAAACCCTCTACCGCCTCGGCGAGGCCGACCGGATCGTCGGCATCTCGGGCTTCACCGTGCGCCCGCCCGAGGCGCGCAAAGAGAAGCCGAAGGTCTCGGCCTTCACCAGCGCGAAAATCGACCGCATTCTCGAACTCGAACCGGACCTGGTGCTCGGGTTCTCCGACATGCAGGCGGATATCGCCGCGGAGCTGATCCGCGCCGGCGTCGAGGTCTATGTATTCAATCAGCGCTCGATCGCCGGCATCCTCGCGATGATCCGCCGCCTGGGTGCCCTGATCGGCGCGCCCGCCAAGGCCGATGCGCTCATCCGCGAGCTGGAACAGGGCATGGAGCGCGTGCGCAGCGAGGCGGCCGAACTGCCGCGCACGCCGCGCGTGTATTTCGAGGAATGGGATGACCCGCTGATCACCGGCATCGGTTGGGTGCATGAACTGATCGGCGTCGCCGGCGGCGAGGATTGCTTCCCCGAACGGGCGTCCCGTGCGGACGCCGCCAGCCGCATCATCGCCGATCCGGACGAGGTGATCGCGGCCGCGCCCGACCTGATCATCGGCTCCTGGTGCGGCAAACGCTTCCGCCCCGAAAAAGTCGCCGCCCGTCCGGGGTGGGATGCCATCCCCGCCGTGCGTGACGGCCACCTCTACGAGATCAAATCCGCCGACATCCTCCAGCCCGGCCCCGCCGCCCTGACCGACGGCCTTACGCAGTTGGCGGCCTGTATCCGTTCGGCCGCTGAGGGCAGAGTCGGGAGCCGCGACACTCGATCCGGTCAGCCCTGATCGTCGTCGGCGTCATGGTCGGCGGATGGCCGTTGGCGGGTTTTGGCGTCGATGGCCTCGTGGATGGCCCGGGTGATGGCTTCCTGCAGGTGTTCGGTGTGCTGTTCGATGACGCGGTGGGCGATGGCCTCGATCTCGGCCGCGGTGAGCGGGGAGTCGGCGCGTTCCCCGCCGCTCTCCGACGGTTCGTCGGAACGGCGTGAGGGCGCGCCGTCGCCCGGACGCAGGACGTCATGCAGGGTCGGGATATTCTCGTCGTCGTCTTCGCTGGCCATGTCACTCGATCCGGTGGTAGTGCAGCTCGAATCCCCGGTCCCGATAGTACGCGTAATGCGCGCGGCCGCGGCGGCGGGTGGCGTCGTCCTGATTGATGATCTCGGCGATGCGCGCGAAGCGATCGGCGAAGGCCGGGATCTCTTCATCCTCGTTGATCAGCAGGGCACGGTCGCTGTCCGGTTCCTCGCCGTCGCCGATGACCACGGGCGCGGCGAGGGCGGTCTCGCCGCCGCTGCGGTCATGGGCGACGAAACTCTCCTGACTGAACGTCCACAGGCGCTCGTCCAGCGCCGCGGCCTGCTGGTCCGCGGGCGCATGGATCCAGATGCGGTGACCGAGGCGCGAGGCCTTGTCCGCGATCCGGCACAGGTAGATCTGGCGCCGTTGTTCATCGGCATCGGGCAGGATGTAGAAATCGACGCGCGTCACCGGGGCTTCCTCAGCGGCCATCGTGATGGTCCAGCAGGTACTGGAGCATCAGCGGTACGGGACGGCCGGTCGCGCCCTTGTTCTCGCCGCGGGTCCAGGCGGTCCCGGCGATGTCGAGATGGCCCCAGCGTTTGAAATCCTTCGTGAAGCGCGACAGGAAACAGGCCGCCGTGATCGTGCCGGCCGGTTGCCCGCCCACGTGCGAGAAATCCGCGAACGGGCTCTTGAGCTGCTCCTGGTACTCGTCCCAGAGCGGCAGCTGCCAGGCCCGATCGCCGGCGCGCTCGCCGGCCTGCATGAGCTGGCGTGCGAGCTGGTCGTTCGTCGACAGCAAGGCCGATGCGTGGTGGCCCAGGGCGACGATGCAGGCGCCGGTCAGCGTCGCGATATCGATGATGGTGTCCGGGGAAAAGCGCTTGGCGTAGGTCAGCGCATCGCACAGCAGCAGCCGGCCCTCGGCATCGGTGTTGATGACCTCGACGGTCTGCCCCGACATCGTTTTGAGGATGTCGCCCGGGCGGTAGGCGGCGCCGTCCGGCATGTTCTCGGCCGCCGGTACCAGCCCGACCACGTTCGCCTTGATGCCCATCTCGGCACAGGCCCGGATCAGGCCGAACACGCTGGCCGCGCCGCCCATGTCGTACTTCATCTCGTCCATGGCGGCCGCGGGCTTGATCGATACGCCGCCGGTGTCGAAGGTGACCCCCTTGCCCACGAAGACCACCGGCGCCTTGTCGGGGCCAGCCCCCTGATACGACATCGTGATGAGTTTCGCCGGCTCGCGGCTGCCGCGGCTGACCGCGAGCATCGCGCCCATCCCGAGTTCCTCCATGTCGGATTCCTCGAGCACCGTCGTATGGACGTGGTCGTATTCCTTGTCGAGCGCCCGCGCCTGCTCGGCCAGGTGGGTCGGCGTGCAGACGTTCGCCGGCCGGTTGGCCAGATCGCGCGCGAGATGGACACCCGCGGCCAGCGATCGGGCATGCGCGATGCCGGCCTCGGCGATTGCCTTGTCTTCCCGGTTGCTCGCGTGCAGCGTGAGACGGCTGAGCGGATGCCTGGGCGCGCTGGGCTCACTGCGGAACTCGTCGAAGCGGTAGCGCCGGGTCTCGGTCGCCTCGACGGTCACGCGGGCGCGGTCGCCGGCGTCGACCCCACGGACTTCGATGGCGGGCAGGCAGGTGAGCGCATCGGTTGCCCGGCTGCGTTCGAGCAGCCCGGCGACATACGCATTGACCTTGCGATAGGCGCGCCGGTCGAATGCGCTCGCCTTGCCGCAGCCGACCAGCAGCACGCGGCGTGCGCGGATCCCGGGTACATCGTAGAGCAGCAGCGAGGTGTTCGTTTCGCCGTCGAGATCGCCATTGGCGAGGATGCCGCGCAGGTAGCCGTCGGTGGCGCGGTCGACCGCGGCGCCGATATCCGACAGCCGGCGGCGCTCGAAGACGCCGATGACGAGTACACCGGCCTTTCTGGTGGCCGGGTTCGCGGTGGTAACGTTGAATTCCATCGATGGGCCTCGCGCGTGCGGAGAAGGGGCAATCCCGAAGAACCCGGAGACGGTGCGACGGCCGGCTGCATATCCGGTTAGGATTGCCGGCGGATTTTAGGCAAAATCGGTTCGGGTTGCAGCCGCACCCTGTCCAGCAGCCCATCCAGGAGTCCGCCCGGGAAGCCATGAGCGCGCCGTACGCAGCAGACAGTCGCCGTTCGGGGCTTTCTTTATCCCGCGCCGGTGTTCTGGCGTGGAAGCCATCGAAAGGCCGCGCATGCGCCTGACGATCGTCGATCGCTATATCCTTCGGGAGGCCACCCAGGTCTGGATTGCCGTAATGGTGATCCTGATCCTGATCCTCGCGAGCAACTCGCTCGTGCAACTGCTCGGCAAGGTGGTCGAGGGCGAGTTGACCGGTCAGGTCATCCTGCCGTTCTTCCTGCTGCATCTGACGAGCTATTTCGTCACGCTGATCCCGCTCGGCCTGTTCCTCGCATTGCTGCTCTCCTTCGGGCGTCTCTACGCGGAGAGCGAGATGGCGGCGCTGGGCGCCTGCGGTATAGGACTCGCACGGCTGTTTCGCCCGGTAGTGATTCTGGGGGTGATCGGGGCCGGCATGACGGCCTTTCTCACGCTATGGGCGTCACCGTGGGCGGAGCGTGCCAGCGCGGAGATCACGGCCCGCGTCGCGGCCGAATCGGAATTCGCGGGGCTTGCTCCGGGGCGCTTCAATCGTGTCGGGGGTGGCGTCGTGCTGTTCGCGGAAACGCGCGCTGACGGTGACGGACTGCGCGAGGTGTTTGTCGTGTCGCCGGCGGATGAGGGCGGCGAGCACATCGTGCGTGCACGCGCCGCGGAGGAACGGGTCGACCGGGAATCGGGGCGCCGCTATCTCGAATTCACCGACGGCCATCGCTATACGAGTAAACCCGGTTCCGATGTGGCGCGCTCAATCACCTTCGCCGAGCATGGCATCCATATCCCGAGCCAAAGCGTCGAGGTGAGCGGCACCGACGCCGAGGGCATGTCGATCCGGCGACTGCTCGAGCGTGGGCAGCCGAAACATATCGCCGAGTTCCAGTGGCGCGTGTCGCTGCCGATCGCCTGTTTCCTGCTGGCGCTGGCCGCGCTGCCCCTGAGTCATACCACCCCGCGCAAAGGGCGTTACGGCAAGATCGCGATCGCGTTGCTGCTCTACCTCGCCTACTCCAACCTGCTGGTGTTCGCCCGCGACATGGTCGAGGAGGAGACCGTGCCCGCAGCGGTCGGGATGTGGTGGGTGCATATCGTCACCGTCGTGGCCGTCGCGGCGCTGGTGGCCCATCGGGTCGGCTGGCGCTGGGCGCGTTCGGTGATCTTCAACCCGGGCGGGGTCGGGGCATGACCACGCTGCTGGGACGCTACATCGCGCGTACCGTAATCGCCGGCTCGGTGCTGGTGCTTGCCGTCCTGCTGTCGCTGAACACGCTGTTCGCGGTCACGCGCGAGTTTGGCAGCATCGGCCAGGGCGATTACGGCGTCGCCGAGGCCCTGCTGTATGTATTGCTGACAGTACCGGCCGATATCTATGAACTGTTCCCCGCGGCGGTCGCCGTCGGCGGTGTGGTCGGTCTGGGCGCATTGGCCGCGAACTCCGAGCTGCTGGTCATGCGGGCGGCCGGTGTCTCCAATGCGCGTATCGTCGGCATGGTCATGCAGGGTGGCCTGGTGCTGATGGCGGCGATCATCCTCGTGGGCGAGGTTATCGCGCCCCCGAGCCAGCAATACGCCGAACGGATGCGTTCGAGCGCCATCGCCGGCCAGAGCGATGCACGCGGGCCGGGCGGTCTCTGGTTGCGGGATCAAAACCGGTTCGTGAACGTCGGCGAGATCCTGCCCGGCTACGTGCTGCGCGACGTCACTGTCTATGAGTTCGATGGGCGTCGGCTGCAGCGCACGCTCCATGCCGACCGCGCTCACTACCAGCGTCGTCAGGACCGCTGGCGGCTGCTGGAAGTGCGCAGCACGCGCCTGGACAGCGATCGCATTGGCACGCAGCGGCATGCCGAGGTCGTCTGGCCGCGCCTGGTGCCGCCGGACCTGTTCGAGGTGCTCACCGTCAGCCCGGAAACCCTTCCGGGCTGGCGCCTGTTCAGTTATGTCGGCTATCTGAGCGACAACGACCTCGAGTCGGCGCGCTTCGCGCTCGCCTTCTGGAAAAAGATCGCGACACCGCTGTCGACGCTCGTCATGCTCCTGCTGGCACTGCCGATGGTGTTCGGCTCGATCCGCTCAACGGGTGCGGGCCAGCGCGTGTTCATCGGCAGCGTGATCGGTGTCGGCTATCTGCTTCTGGCCGAGCTGTTTTCCCATGTCGGGATCGTGTACGGACTGTCGGCGCCGATCGCCGTTATGGCCCCCGCCATTCTGTTTACGATTACCGGGTTGCTGCTGTTGCGCCGCATGCACTGAATGGGCCTGAGACGCCGGTGCGTCCGGTTGCGTCGCCGCTTGCCCGGCTGGCGGGATGTCGATCCGATATCGCCGCGCCCCATCCCGATCAATGCCTTTTATGCATCCCTGATCAGGCGGGTGCCCGAGGCAATGTCATGCCAGGTGCGGCGTTCGCGGTCGAACAGACTCCACGCGAAACCGAGTCCCAGTGCCGCCCAGGAAACGAGCGCCACCAGGTAACGCAGCGCCGCATCGCGCCAGCGCAGGCGTTCGCCGTTGGTCCGTATGACGCGGATCCGCCATGCCCGCATACCGATCGTCTGCCCGCCCGCGCGCCAGAATCCGCCGAAGAATGCGAATGCCACGAGCAATTCGTATGCCTGCAGGGCACTGCGATACAGCAGCGATTCTTCGAGTGCGCCGTCAGTCAGAAGCACCACCGGTACCGTTGCGATGAACAGGATCGCGAGCACCACGATCGAGTCATAGAAGATGGCCAGCAGACGGCGGCCGAGGCCGCAATAGTTCCATTCGGTCATGATCGGATCGATCCGGTTTGGTCGCGATAAAAGAAGTTTGATCGGCCCATGCGAGGATGTATATCGGGGCGGCAGGCGGGATATTACACCTTCATTCGCGGCTTGCATGCGATGGGGTTGTTGCCATGCTTGAACTGATGCGCGAGTATTGGTAATTGCAAACGAGCTACGCAATCCTATAATGCGTAGTGCATTGCCACTCACGGGAGTCACAGCGTATGCCCCGCATGAAAGATAACGCGTCGTCGGATACGACAGTCGCCGCCGCAATGTCTCCTTCCGGGACGGCGGGTTCGACCTCGAAGAAGACCGCATCGAAGAAGAAGTCTTCGGGTCGCAAGAAGGCCGCCTCGAAGAAGAAATCCTCCAGCAAGAAGGCCGCTTCGAAGAAGAAGGCGGGCTCGAAGAAGAAGGCCGCGGGCAAGAAGACCGCCTCGAAGAAGAAGGCGGCTTCGAAGAAGAAGTCCTCGGCAACCGCCGTCGCCCAGCGTCTGCGTGAGCAGGTCCGGGAACTCAAGGCCGAACTCAAGCAGACGGCGGACGAGTTGAAGGACGCGCAGAAGCGGGAAACGGCCCTGCGCAAGCTCGGCGAGAAGCGCGACAAGGCGATGGCCCAGGCCGCCTCGAAGTTCGAGCGGTCGGAGCTCGCGCGGATCGACAAGCTGGGCACTTCGAAGAAGCGTCGCTCGAAGAAGAAGGCGGCTTCGAAGAAAAAGGCCGGTTCGAAGAAGAAGGCGGCAGGCAAGAAACGCGCCGCAAGCAAGAAGAAGTCCAGCAGCAGCACCGGTTCAGCCTGATCCGGTACGTTGACTGGCATCATCATGGGGCGGCCTCAGGGCCGCCCCACTCATTTGTGGAAAGGGTTCCGCGCGCGTACGGTCCGTCAGCCGTTGTACACTGCGCTTCATCATGAGTGCCGACGCCGACAATGGCAGCACCCGCGCCGCGGCCGCCGATACGGCGACCATCGACGCGTTCCTCGACACGCTCTGGATGGAACGCGGCCTCAGCGCGAATACACTGAGTGCCTACGGCACCGACCTGCGCGGTCTCGCGGGCTGGCTCGCCACGCGCGATCGCACGCTGTACGGCGCCCGCCGACAGGATCTGCAGGCGTATGTAGCGGATCGTATCGCCGGCGGCATGCGCTGGCGCAGCATCCGGCGCATCCTCTCGACCATCAAACGCTTCTATCGGTTCCAGGTTCGCTCCGGACGTATGGCGGAAGATCCGAGCGCACGGATCGACACGCCCCGCCTCGGGCGGCCGCTGCCCGATTCGCTCTCCGAGGATGAGGTCAGCGCACTGTTGTCCGCACCCGATGCGGGGACCGACCGGGGGCTGCGCGACCGCGCGATGCTTGAACTGCTGTATGCGAGTGGCCTGCGCGTGAGCGAACTGGTGGGCCTGCAGGCGGGGTCGCTCAACCGCACGCATGGCGTGCTGCGCCTGCGTGGCAAGGGCGACAAGGAGCGGCTCGTGCCCGTGGGCGAAGAGGCACTGGACTGGATCCATCGCTATCTGGAGACCGCAAGGCCCGCCCTGCTCAAAGGATGCAACGACACGGATGCACTGTTCGTCACGACACGGGGCGGCGCGATGACCCGGCAGGCGTTCTGGTATATTGTTAAACGCCATGCGAAGCAGGTCGGTATAGAAAAGCCGCTGTCGCCGCATACGCTGCGGCACGCCTTTGCGACGCATCTGTTGAATCACGGCGCGGATCTGCGCGCCGTCCAGATGCTGCTCGGTCACAGCGATCTGTCGACGACCCAGATCTATACCCATGTCGCACGGGCCCGATTGCAGGAAGTTCACGCGCGCCACCATCCGCGTGGCTGATATCCTTCGCCGATCGATCGTCTGAACCTCAATACGTGATCGCGGTCGAACACCCGTAACTCGTCCGATCGCCCGTTTACTCAGGAGACCGTTGTCCATGCCGCTGAAAACCACGCTGTTTGCCGCCGTCTGTCTGCTGGCGCTGGCGCCGATTGCCTGTACGGCGGAAGAAAACGCCAGCGAGGGTGATTCCGGGGCATCGACTTCATCCGATTCCGGGGCGAGCGCCGCGACGGAAGAGGGCGCCGGTGGCAACCCGGAAGCGCGGGAAAACCTTCGTGCCCGACTGCAGGAGGCGCGCCCGCAACTCGAGATCGCCTCGATCCGGGACACGCCCGTGTCGGGTATCTATGAGGTCATCTCCGGTGGTGGCGTGTATTACGTGAGCGCGGATGCGCGTTATCTGTTCAGTGGCGACCTGATCAACCTGGAAGAGGGCAGGAATCTGACGGATGAGCGGCGTGCCGACCTCGCGCACGCTGTCGTGGGCGATCTCGACCGCAGCGATATGGTCGTATTCGAACCGGCCAACGGGCCCGCGGAGAATCACCTGACGGTGTTCACGGATCACACCTGTCCGTACTGCCAGCGCCTGCACGAGGAAGTCCTGGAGATGGTCGAGGAACACCCGGTCGAGGTGCGCTACGCGATGTATCCGCGTGCCGGGCCTGATTCAGCGGCCGCCGATACCCTGCGCGACGTGTGGTGCGCCGAGGACCCGGCCCGTGCCTTGACCGCCGCGAAAGAAGGTCGCTCGGTACCATCCAGGTCATCCGATTGCGAAACGCCGCTCGATGCCCACTGGCAGGCCGCCCAGGCAATCGGCGTCCGCGGCACGCCGTATATCGTCGTCGGCGACGACGGCCCGATCGTGCCGGGCTATCGCCCGCGCAAGGAACTGCTGTCGATGATGGGGATTTCCGAGTAGGCCTGATGCTGTCGCGATCGCGCCGCTCGGCGTTTGTGGCGCCAGATCAGGAATCCGGTAACCAATAGCGCCGCCGGCAACAGACCGGTCACGAACACGATCAGCCGTCCGATCAGTCCGAACGCCTCGCCGTTGTGCAGCGGCAGCTGCCAGTCCAGGAACCGGTCGGCGGCCGTCATGCCATCCCAGGTGCGTGTCGCGCGCACCTCGCCTGAGTGGCGATCCACGCGAACATACGACCGGCCGGCGCTGTCCCGTGGATGTGCCGGTTCGCTCAGGGCGACCCGATACGTCCCGGCCTCTTCGCGCGGCAGGCCGACGCCGGTCACCGTGGCGCCGGGCAAGTGGTCGCGTGCGATGGCCACGGCCGCATCCACATCGATATCGGCCGCATCGCCGGACCCGTTCGAGGCGATCGTACCGATCCGCGGCGTGATCGGGCTGAACACCTCGACCACCGGCTCGGTGTAATCGGGCAGGGCCATGAAGATGCCGGTCCCGCTCATCACCAGCAGCAGGGCGACCCCGTAGATCCCGGTTACGCGATGCAGATCGAAATCGCGCCGCTGAGGGCGCGCCCCTCGGCGCACCGTCAGGCCGGTTCGCCAGTGCCCCTTCCGCGGCCACCACAGGTACAGGCCGGAGCCCAGCGATACGAGCATCAGTACGCCCACGATCCCGACCACCGTCTGACCGCCGGTGCCGAGCTGCAGCTGGAAATGCAGGTCGTAGATGAAGCGCAGCAGCCCGCCATCGCCGGCCCGCGCGCCGAGGACCTCGCCGCTGGCGGGATCGACGGTGATGAGGCGACCGAAACGGTCGTCGGGTGGCCCACCGTACGCGCGGAACACGTCGCGGGCCTCGTTCGGCCACGACAGCCATGCCACGTGCTGTCCTTCGGGCAGCGCGCTCTCCGCCGCATCGATCGCCGCGCCGGATGCGAGCGCGCGCGACTCCGCGCCGGAGGCGAACATCGATGGATGCAGCAGGGCATCGAGTTCGTGGTCGAACACGAGTACGCTGCCGGTCACCCCGAGCAGGGCGAACACCGCGCCGGCGCTGAGGCCGAGCCAGAGATGCAGGCGCACCCACCAGGCGCGTGCGCGGTTTCGTTGTGCCATGCGCCGGTGTGCTCCGGTCGGTGAACGCAATCGAGCCGCCACGTACCGGCCCAGGGTCGGTTACAATATCCTGGGCCGGTGCCGCCGGAAAACCACCGCATATGGAGTCTCGACCGATCCCATGACCACAGCCGCCTACGACTCGTCCGCGATCGAGGTCCTCTCCGGACTCGAGCCCGTGCGCAAGCGCCCGGGCATGTACACCGACACCATGCGCCCGAACCACCTCGCCCAGGAGGTGATCGACAACGCCGTCGACGAGGCGCTCGCGGGTCACGCGAAACGCATCGACGTGACGCTCGGCGCCGATGGCTCGATCGAGGTCATCGACGACGGTCGCGGCATGCCCGTGGACAACCACCCGCAACTGAAGAAGCCCGGTGTCGAGGTCATCCTCACCACGCTGCATTCGGGCGGCAAGTTCTCCGAGGGGCATTACCGCTTCTCGGGCGGCCTGCACGGCGTCGGCGTCTCCGTGGTCAACGGCCTCTCGCGGCACCTCGAGATCGCGGTCAAGCGGGGCGGCAAGGAATACGCCATGACCTTCGCCGGCGGCGAGAAGAAGACGGAGCTCGAGGTCGTCGGCAAGGTGGGTCAGCGCAACACCGGCACACGCCTGAAGTTCCTGCCGGACGCGAAGTACTTCGACAGCGTCAAGTTCAACAAACAGCGCCTGACCCAGCTCCTGCGCGCCAAGGCCGTGCTCTGCCCGGGCCTGCTCGTCACCTGGCACGACGAGGCCGCGCAGGAAAAGATCGAATGGCAGTACGCCGACGGCATGCCCGACTACCTGGTCCAGGCCGTCAGCGGCTACCCGCGCACGCCCGAGCAGCCGTTCGTGGGGCACATGACGGGCGAACACGAGGCCGCCGACTGGGCGGTGACCTGGTTGCCGGAGGGCGGCGAGGGGTTCAGCGAGAGCTACGTGAACCTCGTGCCGACACCGGCCGGTGGCGCCCACGTGAACGGCATGCGCAGCGGCCTCACGGAGGCCCTGCGGGAATTTGCCGACCGGCGCGGGCTGTTGCCCAAGGGCGTGAAGATCACCGGGGACGATGTTACCGAGCACGCGAGCTGGGTCCTGTCGGTCAAACTGCAGGATCCGCAGTTCGCCGGCCAGACCAAGGAAAAACTGGCCTCGCGTTCCTGTCAGGCGTTTGTCTCCGGTGTCGTCAGCGACCACTTCGAGCAGTGGCTCAACCGCCACCCGCAGTCCGGCGATGCACTCGCGCAACTGGCGGTCAGCACCGCCCAGAGACGCCAGCAGAAGGCACGCAAGGTCCAGCGCAAGAAGGTCGCCAGTGGCCCCGCGCTGCCCGGCAAACTCGCCGACTGCACCAGCCAGGACGTCAGCCGCACCGAACTGTTCCTGGTCGAGGGTGATTCCGCCGGCGGCTCCGCCAAGCAGGCGCGCGACCGCGAGTTCCAGGCCGTCATGCCGCTGCGGGGCAAGATCATGAACACCTGGGAGATCAAGCCGGAAGAGGTCTTCGGCAGCCAGGAGGTGCACGACATCACCGTCGCGCTCGGCGTCGATCCCGGCAACGCCGATCTCAGCAAGCTGCGCTACAACAAGCTCTGCATCCTCGCCGATGCCGACTCCGACGGCGCGCACATCGCCACGCTGCTGTGCGCGCTGTTCGTGCGCCACTTCCGCCCGCTCGTCGCCGCCGGCCACGTCTACGTCGCCATGCCGCCGCTGTACCGCATCGATATCGGCAAGAACATCTACTACGCGATCGACGACGAGGAAAAAGACGGCGTCCTGGAGCGCATCACGGCCGAGAAACAGAAAGGCAAACCCCAGGTCACCCGCTTCAAGGGCCTGGGCGAGATGGACCCGCTCCAGCTCCGCGAAACCACCATGGCCCCTGACACCCGCCGCCTCGTCCAGCTCACCATCGCCGACGGCGACGACACCAACACCCTGCTCGACATGATGCTCGGCAAAAAACGCGTCGCCGACCGCCGGGCCTGGCTGGAGGATCGGGGCAATCTGGCCGAGATTCTCGGCTGATTTTCGCCGCCTGCATTCAATCGGCTACGGCGGCGCAGCCGCCATCGCCGGTCAGCGGGCCGGCGCCCAGGGTTCGATCAGCGCCCGGGCCGTCTCGCGGCCCTTGTGCGTGAGGTACAGCATCCGGCCCTCCTGCAGCACGAGGCCGTTCTTCCGGCTGCGCGCGAGGATTGCCTGCGCGCGGGCGGCGTTCCAGCCGAGATGGCGCTCGAGCGCGGGGACGGCGTTCTCGACCTCGGCGCGCCCGGTATTCTCGTGCTGGTAGAGGTGCACCACCAGCGTCCGGGCCGCCTCCATGTGGCGTTCGCCAAGGCGACGCCATTCCCGTGCGATCCACCCATGGCGCGGGCCGAACAGCAGCGCGAGGCCGAGGAAGGCGCCGGTCATCAGGGCCATCATCCCGCCGATCGATACATCGAGCCATAGCGCAACCTGGTAACCGGCAATGCTCGAGAGGATCGCGATCGCGCACGCGAGCAGCAGCATGGGCACGAGCCGGTCGGTCAGCAGATACGCGGCCGTCGGTGGCACGATCACGAAGGCCACGAACAGTACGGCGCCGACCGCGTCGAATGCGGCGACCGCGGTCGTGCTGGTCAATGCGAGCAGGGCGTAGAACAGCACGGTCGGGGCGAAACCCAGTGCCGCGGCGAGCTGGGGATCGAAGGTCGAGAGTTTCAGTTCCTTGAAAAAAGCGATCACGAACGCTGCGTTGGCCAGTGCCACCACGCTCATCCATACGATCGACTGCGGCACTTCGTAACCGCCGATCGCGATGGTGTCCAGCCATATGAACCCGATCTCGCCCAGCAGCACCGTGTGTTCGTCGATATGCACATCGCGCGCGTAAAGGTTCAGGAGCAGCACGCCCGCGGCGAACAGGGCAGGGAAGACCAGCCCGATCGCGGCGTCGGTCTTCACGCGCCGCGTGCTCGCGATGAGTTCGGTCAGGAACACGGTGAGCAAACCGGTCAGTGCCGCGCCGATGATCTGGATCGGCCCGCTCTGGGCATGCGTGAGAAGCCAGACGACGACAATCCCCAGCACGATCGAATGACTGATCGCGTCGGACAGCATGGCGTTGCGTCGCAGTACCAGGAAGGTGCCCACCAGGGACCCGGCGATACCGACCAGTGCACCGGTCATCACGATCATCAGGGCGGAGTTGCCAAAGAACGCTTCGAGCATCATGGCGTCTCCGGGGAAACGCTCGCGAGCACGCGCTCGGCTTCCTCGCGGCCCGCGGCCGTCAACGTCCAGTGGCGGCCCTCGCCCGGCATGTGTTCGACCGCCTCGACCAGTCCGCGCTGCTCGAGCCGGCGCAGAATCCGCTGCGTGCGTACTCCGTAGAGGCCGTCCAGCATGCCGGCCTCGGTCGGGTATTCGGGGTCGCGATGGTGGGCCGCGAGCTTGTACAGCGTCGTCAGCATCTGCCGCTGACCAATGGTGCCGCGATCGTGCCAGCGCCGGATCTGCTCCCACAGCACGCCGCGGCCCGGGGCAAGCAGGATCGACAGCAACACGATCGCCGTCGCCGCGAGCACGATCAGCGGGCCCGTCGCGAGATTCCGGGCGGAAGCGCTGATCAGCGCACCGGACAGGCCGGCAACGATACCGACGCCCATCGCGAGCAATACCATATGCTCAAGGCGTTTTACCCATTGCCGCGCGGCCACCGCCGGCGCGATGACCATCGAGGTCATCAACACCACGCCCACCATCTGCAGGCCCACGACCACCGCCAGTGCGATCATCGCCGTGAGCACGCCTTCGAGCAGCGCGACCGGCAGGCCGCTCGCGCCGGCGAATTCCGGGTCGAAGGTGACCAGCTTGAACTGCTTCCAGCAGCACAGCACCAGTGTCACGGCGACCAGCGTGACCCCGCCCATGATCCACAGATCCGAGCGCAGGGTGGCCGCGGCCTGGCCGAAGAGGAACGTGTCGAGTCCCCCCTGCGAGGCGTTCGACTGCCCCTGGATCCAGGTCAGGAGCACCACGCCGGCGGCGAACGTCAGCCCCAGGGCAGTGCCGAGCGCGGCGTCGGTCTTGATGCGCGTGCGGCGGGTGAGGGCGAGGACGAACAGGGCGGCCAGGACCGACGTCGTCAGCGCGCCGGCCATGATCCAGCCGAGGTCGCGCGTACCCGCGATCAGGAAGCCGATACAGACGCCGGGAAGCGCCGCGTGCGCGAGCGCATCCCCCAGCAGGCTCTGCTGGCGCAGCACCGCGAAACTGCCAAGCATGCCGCTGACGATGCCGAGCAGGACGGCGCCGATGGCGACATTCTGGACCGTGTAGTCGCTCAGCAGGGCGAGCATTGGCGTTACGGCCCGTCGTTGCGCGGTGCGTCGACGCCGCGCGGTGTCTCGAACGATTCGCTCTCGAGCAGGGCGATCCGTCCGCCATAGGCGCGCCTGAGGTGCTCGCCGGTGTAGACATCCGGGACGCGCCCCTGGGCGATCACGCGCACGTTGATGATGGCGAGCCAGTCGAAGTAGTCGCGCACCGTCTGCAGGTCGTGATGGACGACGATCAGCGTCTTGCCCGCGTCACGCAGTTCCTTGAGGAGATTCACGACAACGCGCTCGGTGGTGGCGTCGACACCGGCCATTGGTTCATCGAGGAAATAAACGTCGGCTTCCTGCACCAGCGCCCGGGCCAGGAAAACCCGTTGCTGTTGCCCGCCGGAAAGCTGGCTGATCTGGCGGTCGCGGAGGTGTGCCATCTGCACCTTCTCCAGCGCGGCCAGCGCCCGCTCGCGTTCGTCGCGGCCGGGCCAGCGCAACCAGCCGAGATGGCCGTAGCGGCCCATCATGACGACATCGAGCACCGTGGTCGGGAAGTCCCAGTCCACACTCGATCGTTGCGGCACATAGCCGATGCGGCGCTTCTGGATGCGCGGCGAATGGCCGTGAATGCACACATGGCCCGCTGTCGGATGCACAAGGCCGAGTACGGATTTCAGGAGCGTGCTTTTGCCTGCGCCGTTCGGGCCGATAATGGCCGCCATGACCCCCGGCGGCACGTTGAGGTCGATATCCCACAGGACCGGTTTGCCCTCATAGACGACGGTCAGGTCTTCGACGTGCAGCGCCAGGTTCGGTTCATGCAGTGGTTCGCGCGCGGCGCTCCGCACGTGGCGCGCGACCATCCGCTGTACGATGCCCATGCTCAGCCTTCTCCCTCCGCGATATCCCAGCGGCCGGCCCAGTCGGACAACGGTTCGGGCCAGGGCGCGGGATCGCCGCCGAGCGCTTCCACGATCGCGATCGTATTCGCGCGCAGCATGCCGATGTAAGTGCCTTCGGGCGTGCCGGACTCGCCCATCGCATCGGAGAAAAGCTTACCGCCGATGACGACCTCGTGGCCGCGATCGGCTGCACCGTCGATGACGGCGTTGATCGTGCGCGGGTTGATCGTGCTCTCGATGAACACCGCGGGCACTTCGCGCTCGGTCACCGTGTCCACCATCTCGCGGATATCCGCGATACCGGCTTCGCTCTCCGTGCTGATGCCCTGGATGCCCTGGACCTCGATACCGTACGCGCGACCGTAGTAGGCAAAGGCGTCGTGCGCGGTAACCAGCACGCGCTGGCGTTCCGGGATCGTGGCGATGCTTTGCCCGATCCACTCATCGAGCGCTTCGAGATCCTCGCGGTAGTCCGCCGCACGCTGGCGCATGTCCGCGCCGCAGTCGGGAACGACCTGCGCGAGGGTCTCCGCGATGGTGGGCGCGATCCGGCCCCAGAGCGCGACATCCATCCACAGGTGCGGGTCGATGCCGTAGACATCCTGGACCGTGATGAGCTCGCCGGTACCGATCGAGGCGGGGGCCACGGCCACCGTCGGCTTTTTCGCGGACAGCCGCTCCAGCACCTTGCCCAGTTGGCCTTCCAGGGAGTAGCCCGAGTAAAGGATCGCGTCGGCACGCTGGAACAGGCGCACGTCACTCGCCTTCGCCTGGTAGAGATGCGGGTCGACGCCCGGCCCCATCAGCGTATCGATCCGGGCGCATTCGCCCGCCACGTTGGCGGCGACGTCGCCGATCATGGCGATCGTGGCGACAACGCGTGGTGTCGAGTCGGTCTCCGCCGGCACCGGCGTGACGATGATCGACAGGAGAAGCAGTCCAGATGCCAGCGCAAGCCGTCGTGCGAGACTCATTTCCACTCCAGATGTTAGCCAAGGCTATATTGAAGATTAGCATAGGCTAAGTTTTCTGGGGGGAAAGTCAATCCCCGAGGCGCGAGCCGGGCGCGGGTCGAGCCCCAGGCCGCGCACGTCCGGCACCGACGGATGCGCGCGCGGCGTGTAGAATTCCCCCAGCGCGCACCGGGGACCGAGTAATGCCCGTAGACCTGAGCCAATACCTCGTTGTCGGGATCTCCTCCCGGGCCCTGTTCGACCTCTCGGACGAGGATCATCTGTTCCAGACCCAGGGCCTGGAGGCCTACCGCCAGTATCAGCTCGACCACGAGGCGGATATCCTGCCGCCCGGCACGGGCTTCCCGCTGGTCAAGGCGCTGCTGCGCCTGAACTCGCTCGAACCCGAACGCCGGCGTGTCGAGGTGGTGATCATGTCGCGCAACTCGTCGGAGACGAGCCTGCGCATCTTCAACTCGATCAACCATTACGGCCTCGACATTACCCGCGCCGCGCTCACCGGCGGCAATCCGCTGGCGGCCTATCTGCACGCCTTCGATGTCGACCTGTTCCTCTCGCAGGATCCGGCGGATGTCGAGCGCGGCCTCGCCTCCAGCGTCGCCTCGGCGCTGCTGTACTCGGTGCCGGCGGAACCCTACGAGGAGATCGACGAGATCCGCATCGCCTTCGACGGAGACTCGGTCCTGTTCTCCGACGAGGCCGACCGCGTCTACCGCGAGCATGGCCTGGAGGCCTTCCAGGCCCACGAGATCGAGCACGCGCGCCGGCCGCTGCCCGAGGGCCCGTTCGCCAAACTCCTCAAGAGCCTCGCGGACGTCCGCCGCAGCGCCGACCCGAACAGCCCCGGCATCCGCACCGCGCTCGTCACCGCCCGCAACAGCCCCGCGCACGAGCGCGTCATCCGCACGCTGATGGAATGGGGCGTGTCCATCGACGAGACCTTCTTCCTCGGCGGCATGGCCAAGCGCAACGTCCTGCGCGCCTTCCGCCCCCACATGTACTTCGACGACCAGCCCCGCCACTGCGACGAGGCCGCCGGCGGCGTCCCCACCGGCCGCGTCCCCAACATCGACGACCCCGACGGCGAGGGCATCGACGGGGGCTATCAGGAGTGACGGTTGGATAACCACCAATGGACACGAATAGACACGAATGGGGTAGGGTGCTCATCGAACTCTATGGATGGAGGGATGTACCGTTTCATACCGGACCTGGTCGCTTTCGAGGGACTGATCGTGGATACAAAGGTCATCAATCGCATCGGCGGGGCGGAGTACGGCCAGATGCTCAACTACCTTCGTGTTACCGGTTTACGGGCCGGCCTTATACTCAATTTCTACCGGTCTCGACTTGAATGGAAACGCATCGTCTTTTGAACAATTCGTGTTCATATGTGTTCATTCGTGGTTATCCAGACGGCCTCAGCGGTCCAGGCGCGCCACAAAGGCCCGACGCCCGCAAACACGCCACAGGCCCCGTTTCAACTCAATCCATGAGTGGCTCCGCCACCACATAAAAGACCAGCCAAAGACATGACTGACACCCCCGACGACCTCTTCGACGCCCGCTCCGAGAGCCAGCCGCTCTCCCAGTTCGCCGAGAAGGCGTACCTCGACTACTCGATGTACGTCATCCTCGACCGCGCGCTGCCGCACATCGCCGACGGCCTCAAGCCCGTGCAGCGGCGCATCGTCTACGCCATGTCCGAGCTCGGGCTGTCCTCGCAGTCCAAGCACAAGAAGTCCGCGCGCACCGTCGGCGACGTCCTCGGCAAGTTCCACCCGCACGGCGACAGCGCCTGTTACGAGGCCATGGTGCTCATGGCCCAGCCGTTCACCTACCGCTACCCGCTGGTGGACGGGCAGGGCAACTGGGGCTCGCCCGACGACCCCAAGTCCTTCGCCGCCATGCGCTACACCGAGGCGCGCCTGTCGGCCTTCTCCGCCGTCCTGCTGGATGAGCTGGCCCAGGGCACCGTCGACTGGCAGCCGAACTTCGATGGCGCCCTCAACGAGCCGACGCTGCTGCCCGCGCAGGTCCCGCACGTGCTGCTGAACGGCACCACCGGCATCGCCGTCGGCATGGCCACGGACGTGCCCCCGCACAACCTGCAGGAGGTCGTGAACGCGGCCGTCATGCTGCTGGAGAAGCCGAGCACGACCATCGACGAACTGGTCGAGGCGCTGCCCGGCCCGGATTACCCCACCGCCGCCGAGGTCATCACCACGCGCGCGGACCTGAAGAAGATCTACGAGACCGGCGCCGGCCAGCTCCGCGCCCGCGCGCGCTACGAGCGCGAGAACGGCGACGTCGTCATCACCGCGCTGCCATACCAGGTCTCCGGCAGCCGCGTGCTCGCGCAGATCGCCGAGCAGATGCAGGCCAAGAAACTGCCGATGGTCGAGGACCTCAGAGACGAGTCCGACCACGAGAACCCCGTGCGCCTGGTCATCACCCCGCGCTCGAATCGCGTGGACATCGAACAGCTCATGGACCACCTGTTCGCCACCACCGAGCTCGAACGCAGCTACCGCGTCAACATGAACCTCATCGGCACGGACGGCCGCCCCGGCGTGCGCAACCTGCGCGACCTGCTGAAGGAATGGCTGGACTGGCGCACCGAGACCACCCGCAACCGCCTGCAGTGGCGCCTCGACAAGGTCACCGACCGCCTGCACGTCCTCGAAGGCCTGCTCACGGCCTACCTCAACATCGACGAGGTCATCCGCATCATCCGCGAGGAGGACATGCCCAAGGTCGCGCTCATGAAGCGCTTCGAGCTCTCCGACCGCCAGGCCGAGGCCATCCTCGAACTGCGCCTGCGCCACCTCGCCAAGCTCGAAGAGATGAAGATCCGCGGCGAGCAGGACGAACTCGAAAAGGAACGGGCCGACATCGAGAAGACCCTCGGCTCGCAGAACCGCCTCAAGACCCTGGTCAAGAAGGAACTCAAGGCCGCCGGCGACAAATTCGGCGACGAACGCCGCTCGCCCATCACCGAGCGTGGCCCGGCGAAGGCCCTGCAGGAGACCGACCTCGTCCCGAGCGAGCCCGTCACCGTCGTCCTCTCGAAACAGGGCTGGGTCCGCGCCGCCAAGGGCCACGACGTCGACCCCGAAAAGCTCAACTACAAGGCCGGCGACGGCTACCAGGACGCCGCGTGGGGCAAGTCCAACCAGAACGTCATGTTCCTCGACAGCACCGGCCGCGTGTACACGCTCCCCGCGCACAAGCTCCCCAGCGCGAGAAGCCACGGCGAACCCCTCTCCGGCAGGCTCAAGCCACCGGACGGCGCCACCTTCATCGCCACCCTCATGGGCCGCGACGATCAGCCCTACCTCTTCGCCAGCGACTCCGGCAACGGCTTCATCACGACGCTGGGCGAGATCCAGGCCGAAGACCCGAACCGGCAAGGCCGTGCCTGAGCTGCCCCAAAGGCAGCCAGCCGCTGGTACCGTGCCCGATCTACAACCCGGAGAGCGACTGGATCTGCGCGATCCACTCGAACGGGAATCTGCTGGTGTTCGGGGTGGACGAGATCCCCGTCATGGCGAGAGGGAAGGGCTCACGGATTCTCGGGATCCCGGCGAAGAAGTTCTCCAGTGGGGAGGAGAGGATGGTTGCGCTGGCCTCCGTGCCGGAGAAGGGCAAGCTCACCGTCTACGCCGGCAAGCGCCACACCACGCTGCGGCGGCAGGAACTGGAGGAATACTGGAGCGAACGCGGCAAACGCGGCGCCCGCCTCCCGCGCGGCTTCCAGAAAGTCGACGACGTGGAAGTCGAAACGTAGGCCGGCTTGTGCCCGGAATGACCCAACGCGGTCCCCGATGCCGGCGCACCACGCACCGGTACCGGGCAACCGAGCGGCAAAGGCACCAGCCGGCATCCCGGCCACAGGAATTCAAGGATGAAAACCACCCGCTATTTCGACCATGTGCGTCAGCGCCCGGATCGTGCCATGATCCGGGATGAATGGATTGAGCGCACCCGCGATACCCCGGAACACGAGGCCATTCAGACGGATGGCCGCATCCGCCGCTGGGCGCGCATCGAGGCAATGGAAGGACGCTGGCTCCGCGTCGTCCTGCTCCCGGACGGCGAAACGGTCCACAACGCGTTCTTCGACCGGAGGTTCCGGCCATGAACATCAAGTACTTCCAGGAAACCGATACGCTCTACATCGAGTTCCGCAAAGGCGAGATCGCCGAGACGCGTGAACTCGATGAAAACATGATTCTCGACGTCGATGCCGACGGCAATGTCTGCGCAATCACCGTCGAACATGCGAGCGATCGGGCGGATATACCGCACTTCTCATTCGAGCAGGTCGCGGCCTGATCGGTTGGTCGGCATGGACGCCGTTTCCCTCCCCGTAACGCTATGCACCGGTTTCCGGCGACCGCCTGTTTTGACTACAGTGAAGTCCAAGCCAGCCGCGCGTCGGTCGTCATCCGCTCTCCGATGCTACGGTTTTAGACCTGACCCCGGATGCTGACGACAATGTTATCGGTGTGCACGCAATCGCGTTCTATCAAAACTTTGGCTGCAAAAGTTGAGCAACGGGTCAACAGTGCGATTTTCGAATCGAGAATCCGTCGAACGTAATAAACTTCAAAAACAAATCGCGGATGATAAGAATGCATAAATATATTGTTTTTTTGCTTATTGTTATTTCACCCATAGCCTATGCCGAAACTGTATAAGTGCGTGGAAAACGGGAATACGTCTTACCAAGATACGCCTTGCAAGTCATCGAATGAGTCCTCCGGTTCGATTTCTTTGGGAGCGCAAGCAGCGCCGCTTCCCTGGGCCGACTTGAATTATGGCATGAGCCCTGAAGAGGTCCATAACCGCATTGCTGGTGCAGCCTTTTACAAAGCCAATCCGTCAACGCCGCTAAACAACTGGGTTGTGAAGAAAGGCGCATATGTTGCTAGGGTCAAATTCACCGCCTTTTATTATTTCAAGGAAAAAAAGCTTGTTACGATATATGTTGCCGAGCCGAAAACAGCTGCGACTAACGAGAATACGAACGACGCTACACGTCGTCGCTTTGACCAAATCGTTGCGGCTTTTCGGGAGAAGTACGGTGATGAGAAAGTTAGAAAAATAAAAGAGCTTGATGCGGGCCTTGCCGGCGGCGCACGTTGGATTACTAAAGACGGCCAAATTACTATGCGAATAGAACGTATAGATAAAAATCACTCTTATATAGGCGTGGAGTTGAGTCTTCCGAAGTAATTACTAAGGGGTTCATAAGTAGGCCGACATTGGTATAATACTCGCATGAGCAAGCGAGACGGAAGAAGCCTGGACCATCAGGCGCTGGAAGACCTTCGTATCCAGGCGGTGCAGCGCGTGGAAGCCGGTGAGAGCCCCGAGGACGTGGTTCGCGTTCTGGGCTTCAGCCGTACGGTGATCTACGACTGGCTGGCCAAGTACCGCGAGGGTGGACTCGACGCGCTGCGCGCCAGGGCAATCCCCGGGCGTCCGCCGCGCCTGACCGGCAAGCAGATTGAAAAACTGTACAAGGCGATCACGACCAAAAGCCCGATGCAGTACCGCTTTGAGTTCGCGTTGTGGACGCGGGCGATGGTGCGTGACCTCATCCGCGATCGGTTCGGGGTGCGCCTGAGTGATGTCTCGGTTGGCCGTCTGCTCAAGAAGATGGGCCTGACGCCGCAGAAGCCGCTGCGCCGTGCCTATGAACAGGACCCCGAGCTGGTCCAGACCTGGCTGGCCGAGGATTATCCCGAGATCAAAGCGCTTGCGAAGCGCGAAGGCGCGACGATCTGGTTCGCCGACGAGGCCGGCATCCGCTCGGACTTTCACGCCGGCACCACCTGGGCACCGAAGGGGCAGACGCCCGTGGTCGAAGCCACCGGCCAGCGCTTTGGCATGAACCTCGTCTCGGCGGTCAGCCCCCGCGGCGACATGCGTTTCATGGCCATCGAGGGGCGGATGAATGCCGGCAAGTTCATCGATTTTCTCAAACGCCTGATCCATGACGCCGAGCGCCCCGCATTCGTCATCGTCGACGGCCACCCTTCCCATCGGGCGCGCAAGGTCCGGGAGTTCGTGCGCGCGAGTGACGGCAAGGTGCGGCTCTTCTTCCTGCCACCGTACTCTCCAGAGCTCAATCCCGACGAGCTGGTCTGGAACCATCTCAAAACCCATGGTATCGGCAAGAAAGTGCTGCTAAGCCGCGACGAACTCGTCGAAGCCGTATATCGCGGCATGCGTTCACTGCAGAAGACACCCGCACTCATCAAACGGTTCTTTCACGAGAGGCACGTCTGTTACGCCAGCGAATAATGTCGGGATAATTTCTGAACCCATTAGTAACTAAGTACATATAAATCAACGAGCAACAGTGAAACGTTTGTCGTGACGTTACTCTCTGTTGCATCACTTCCAGCTTCTCAATATGGGGAAACGATACCGGGCGGAAATATGCGATTTTTCAAAATGACCATGCTTATTATTGCTTTCGGGTTTTTTGTATGCCTCTCGTGGTTTCATTCTTCATCAAGGCTCAATGCCAACTCTGTCTAAAGAGGCTAGGTTGGCACCGCCGAAAGATGCAACTAGCGTGACTTTTAAAATGGGGTCATGGGGCTGCCCCAAAGGTCTTTTGTCGCATCAAATTGAAGATGGTAAACGGTATCGTGCCGTATTCGGGATTAGTAGGTTAAACGACAACGGGACCATGAAATACTGTCGGGAGCTCAAGACGGATCACAGCTATGATCTGACATATCCGCAAGTCCGTGCGTACAACAAGAAAATTGCTGAGCAGAATAGAAATAATCCGGACAAAATACAGCGCCCGAAAATTTGCGTGGGAGTCAGCCTGTCCGGATAACAGCTGTGTTGCCTTCGACGCGACCGTGCGGGATAGATGGTGAAACGAGAGAGGTCTGTATTATTTCGCACCGAACAGTTTTATATCAGATGCGAAATGATTTCAGTATCAGGGATTGCTGAAAGCGCGCGAGGAGGGGGTTCTACCTTCGGATTTAGCAGGCCGGCGAAGGTAAAGATGATCAGAGTGTTCTAGACTCGTAGCGGTGGCGGAGGTGTGGCTCATGGGGTCCGCCGGTCCGCAGGACATCGCTCGACTCTGAAATGCCGCCTCCGCCACTCCTGCGTCATCCGGAGCGTCCACAGAGGATGATGCCCGCCGCGAGGTGGTGGCTGCCAGGTAGACGAGACGCCGGATGAACACCGTGCGTTGAGTCGTGCCTGGAGGCCGTGATGGAAACGCCCCTGCTGGTCGCTGTCGATGTCGGCAGCCGCTTTCACGAAGTCGCCATCGGCGACGGTAGCGGATGCGTGCTCGGCGGTTTTCGCATCGATCACGATCGGGATGGTTTTGCCACGTTCTTCGAGCGGATCGAGGCCCACCGCTCCAGCCCCGGGCAGGCGGTGCGCGTGGCGATGGAAGGCTACAACGGCTGGGCGCGCCCGCTGGACAGCCACGTCCTGGAGCGCAGGGATAAAGGGGTCAGGTCTTGCAATCAAGCACGGTTGATGTAGTCTTTGGCTATGGCAAGACCACTTCGAATGGAACTGGCGGGCGGGCTGTACCACGTCACGGCGCGGGGCGACGGTCGTGAGGCGATCTATTTCGGCGACGATGACCGTGAGGCCTGGCTGGACGTCCTCGGGCGGGTGTGCGATCGGTTCAACTGGCGCTGCCATGCGTGGTGCCAGATGACGAATCATTACCACCTGCTGGTGGAGACACCGGACGCGAACCTTTCGCGTGGCATGCGCCAGCTCAACGGGGTGTACACGCAGTACGTCAACCGGACGCACGGCCGGGTCGGGCATGTGTTTCAGGGGCGGTATACGGGGATTCTGGTGGAGGGCGACAGCTACCTGCTGGAGGTGGCGCGCTATGTCGTGCTGAATCCTGTGCGGGCCGGGATGGTCTCGGATGCCGGGGAGTGGCCCTGGAGCAGCTACGCGGCGATGGTGGGGGAGGCGCAGTGCCCGCCCTGGCTGGAGCGCGACTGGCTGCTGGGCAGTTCGCGAAGCGCCGGGCGACTGCGGTGCGGCGGTACATGGACTTCGTGCGTGACGGCGTTGGGCAGCCGCCGCTCTGGGACGCGCTGCAGGGGCAGGTGTTTCTCGGCAGCGAGGCGTTCGTCGAACGGATGAAGACCAGGCTGCCGGACACGGATCTACGGGAAGTGCCGCGCCAGCAGCGGCGCGCGGCGCCGCCCGCGCTCGACACGTTCCTGCAGATGGCGGATCCGCATGAGGGTATGGTGGCGGCGTACCGCACGGGCGCGTACTCGATGCAGGCGGTCGGGGACGCCTTCGGCGTGCATTATTCGACGGTGAGTCGTGCCGTGCGTCGAGCGGAGATGAACGATTGGAGGGCCTGAACAGCCGTCTGTAGTTTTCAACCGGCGGCTTTGCTTGCATCGCGCTTGTTCCTGAAGCGGCGCTGGACGGTAGAATCCGCCAAGCGGGAGAAGCGATAAACCACGGCCGGTCGACTCCGGGTTACGACAGGAATACAGGGACGAATCGGATCCAGATCAATGGACGGCACGCACGGACCCCGGATATTGGATGGCGGAGGACGGCCCGCGCCTCGGCACGTGAAACTGGCACGCGGGGTTCTGGTCGTAACATTAGTGCAATTACTGCTCATCTCCGGGATGGCGATGTACGCCTACGGCGAGTTCCTCCCCGGGGAACAGCTCTATGGGCTCGCCCACCAGATTGCGGCGCTTACCTGCGCCATCCTGATCGTCGCTCCGATATGGATCGCGTGGTCGGGCCATCTGCGCAAGGAAGCATTCCAGCGGCCGGTTCAGTACGTGGCGCTGTGGATCGTGATGGTCGCGCTTCTCGGTGGGCTTTCCTGGAAGAGCACGGTTGTCGGTGTCGGGTGGTTTCTGCACCAGACTGCACCGGCGACCATGGAGACGCACACGTACACCGTGGAACGCCGACTATTCGGGAGCGGCAATCGATCGGTGATATGTGATGAGGGTGTACGGGTCCGTGAGCGTCGCTGGCCGTTCGATGCCTTGTGCGGACTTTCTTATCGGGACTCGAGAGATGTGCGACCTGGCGACCAACTGGTAGTCAGGGGTACGGCTTCAGAGTACGGTTTCCTGATGCACAGCTATACGATCGACGGTGTGGATGACTGATCCGGGAATTCCCGCAACGGTATACTGATCCGGCCGCGGGATTGATGGATGGCATGCTGATCGAGCGGTTGGCGCCAACGGTTCGGGCTGTCTGTCAGGCCCCGGCGCTGGGCCGACTGCTCACCGCCTGATGCCAACGCGCGATGTTGGCCTGGTCGGTTTCCGGTTCGATCTTCAGCGCGCCGCGGGCGAATTCGATGGTCACGAAGGCCGTGATGTCGGCCACGGAAAAGGTATCGCCCGCCACGTACTCGCTCTCGGCGAGGCGCTCGTCCAGGTCCTCGAGGAAATCGCGGTAGCGCTGCGCGCCGCGCTCCACCAGGGCCTCGACCTGCGGCACCTTGTGCCTGCCGGGCATGGCGCGGTCCCTGAACGCCGGTACGCGGTTACGGAAGCCCTCCGCCACGGCCAGGTAGCCGTCGAACTCCACCCGCCGATTCCACATCGTCACGAGCGCCTTCGACTTCGGGTCCGAGCCCATGAGCGGCGGATCGGGGTGCAGGGCCTCGAAGTACGTGCAGATGGCATCGCTTTCGCTGATGCAGGTGCCGTCGTCGAGTTCCAGCGTGGGTACCGTGGCGTAGGGGTTCTTGCGACGAAACGTCTCCGAGAAATGCTCACCGGAACGCAGGTCGATCTCCTGCATCGGCACCTCGATGCCTTTCTCGGCGAGGTACATCCGTGCCCGGCGCGGACTGGGTGCCGTCTTGCATGTGTAGAGAAGCATGGTGTGTCGCCCTGTTCAGCCGTTTTGCCCCTGATCGTGCGGGCTCCAGTCTAATCGCGGCCGTCCGGCCGGCACCAACCGCGAATCATTGGAGATCCGGGTCGGAGTACACACCCGGACGACCATGGTCGCGCCCCGGGGCGCCACGATGGTCGAGTTCGGTCTCGACGTGCCTGGCCGCTACATCCTGGTCGATCATGCGCTCTCACGCATGGAGAAGGGTCTGGCCGGGTTCCTGTTCGCCGAGGGCGAGGAGAAGCCGGAGATCTTTCGCGAGGGACGGTGAGCCACACGGCGGAAAATCCCGTTGGTCCGAACGCCGGGGGCGGTCCACCGTCCCCGGCATTCCGGTTTCTCCGCAGAGCGCCGTTTCGAGCGTCCGTAAGGTGACTCGCCTTTGCCCGCGCCTGGCCGCGGCGGCTACTAGCAACCTCCGCCGCCTCCACCTCCGCCTCCGCCGCCACCACCACCACCGCCACCGCCACCACCGCCACCACCGACGCCGCCTGCGCCGCCGCCAAAGCCAGAGCCGTGGCGATGGCCACTGCGCGACAGCAGGATGATCAGCAGGAAGACGCCGATGACGATCGGCCAGAGGATGAACTCGATTGAACCGGTGCCGCTGCCGGCGTCCGGATCGGGCAATGGTGATGAGTCGGCGACCCGCCCGGCCGGCCAGGACAAGGCCACCGAGAACGCCTCACCCGGGTCCACGGTCCGCGTCGACTTGATCTGCACGTCGGTGCGGCCGTCCGGGAACTGGGTGATCGGGCTGGCGAAGCGTCGCTCTCCGTCCACGGTATGCAGGAACGCCGTTGCGTTCACGGAACCGTTCTCGATCGCGTCGGGTAGGTCGATCGCGACCGTGGTCAACTCGATCGGGAAGGGCCAGCCGTCTTTCCCCGTCACCGGCCAGAACAGCCGATCCTGGGCGTCGCCGCTCACCAATGGTGACTGGACGCGATACTGCAGCTCGTAGGTGTAGGGCCCGGGATCGAGCTTCGGGCCGCCGCAGCCGAGACAGATCCGCAGGGAATCGTCGTAGCGCGAGACCCGTCCCGCGGGCGCGCTGTCGGTGAACAGGTCGGGCCCCGTCCCGTCCGCGCCGCCGCTGCGGCCGGCGGCGTGGTCGATACGGTAGCTCACGCGGTGTGTGCTGCCAGCGGCCGTCTCGATCCGCCGGGGCAGGCTGCGGTAGATGCCGTGTTCGATCTCATCGCCGGCCGCGACAACGGTGATGCGCTCGCGCACATGAAGCACGCCGTCGTCGGCGAGGCGGATCGTCGTGTCGAGCGACCGGATGCCTTCGCCGCCGGCGGCGAAGGCGGTGCTGACCGCGAGGGTCATCAGGGCCAGCAGGGCCCGGGGGGATGTGTGTCGGCGTTCCATCGCGCATCTCGGCAGCGGGTCGGGCGCATTCTGCAAGCGCCACGCACCGCCCGCAAGCCGGCGGTGTTTGCACTCGGCCGTGTTCCACCGTAGGTTTCCCGCGGAGCCCGGACAATGCAGCGCCGCACCGCTGCGGTGCGCCCGTACAGGAGCCTTGCTGACGATGGAACCGATCCCGCGTATTGCCACCGCTCTTGCCGGCTTGGCCGTTTTGCTGATGATGGCCGTCCCCGGCAGCGCCCTCGCCAAAGCCGTGTCGTATACCGTGCGTTCCGGCGACAGCCTGTCGCGGATCGCGCTGCGTGTGTACGGCGATGCCGCTGCCTGGCCTACCATCCATGACGCCAATCGCGACCGGCTCGACAACCCTGATCTGATCCGTGTCGGCCAGCGGTTGCTGATCCCGGATGCCGAATCGGACGATCCGGCCCTTGAGCGGGAGCGGCGCGGCAGCGTGCGCCTGGTCAGCGGCGACGCCTATCCACCGTATGCGGGCCGCGATCTCTATCGGGCAGGCCTCACGACGGAGATCGTGCGACGCGCCTTCGATCGCGCCGGCTATGAAGTCGAGATCGCGCGGCGTGGCTGGGCCGACGGCTACGACGCCACCCTCGCCGGCGACTACGACGGCACCTTCCCTTACCTCCCGAACGAACGCCGACAGCGCGAATTCGCCGGGCGGGTCTCGCCGCCCCTGACGACCGTGCTCGTGCGCCTGTTCACGCGCGCCGAACAACGGTTCGAATACCGCAGCGACGACGACCTGCGGGGCATGGTCGCCTGTCGCCCGCGCGGGCATTTCACGCACGACCTCGATCCCCTGGTCGAAGCCGGCCACATCGACCTGCTGCGCACGGGGTCCACCGCCGCCTGCTTCGACCGACTCGCCAGCGGTCGCGTCGATTTCGTCCCGGTCAATCGCTTTACGGCAGCGGCGGCGGTGCGGCGGGCCGGCCTCGACCCCGCGCGGTTCCATATGGCGCGGCGCCCGTTCCATCGCGACACCCTCAATCTCCTGATCTCGCCGCGCGCCGACAGCGGGCGCGAGCTACTCGCCGATTTCAGCGAGGCGCTGGCGGGGATGCGCGAGCGGGGCGAGATCCGAACCATGCGCAGCGAGCATATCGCCCGTTACCGGGGGGTGGAGCGTGCGGGGCCGTGGAACGCGAGCTATGGCGACGGGGCAACGACGGCGGTCCGCAACACCGCGTCCACGGATGACGGCGGGGCTGCGTCCAACGAGCCGGGGGCGGGGGACCCGAGTGACCGGGACGGCGACTCGGCGGTTGCCCGCGCGGGCGCGGGCGATGCGCCGACGGGCGGGGAGAGGGAACCGAGCGGAGACGCTTCGGGCGCGGCCGCCAGCGCTGATGCCGAATCCACCCTGCGCTTCGTGTCCGGACCAGCGTATGCCCCGTTCGCGGGCCCGGACCTCCCGGGCGGCGGCATGACGGCGGAAATCGTCGACCGTGCCGCGGCGATCACCGGGCACGAGGTCGAGCTGGAATTCCGGGCGTGGAAGGCCGGCTATCGTGCCGCCGCCGAAAAGCGTTTCGACGGTACCTTCCCCTACGTGAAGACGGACTACCGGCGGGGTGACTTCGCCTTTACCCGGCCGCTGTACTCCATGGCGGTGATGATCTTCACGCGCGCCGGTTCCGACCTGGAATACCGTGGGCTCAACGACCTGCGCGGCACGGCCGTCTGCAAGGCCGCAGGGTATTACCGCATGGATGTCGAGGATCTGATCGCCGCCGGCTTTGCACGGCTGGTCGAAGAAGACAGCCTGGCCGGATGTTTCCGCCGGCTGGGCCGCGGTGACGTCGACTTCGTAACCGTCAATCGTTACACGGGCGCGGCCACGATCCGAGGTCTGTCCGATTATGCGCGTGACGACTTCCGGATGCTGGAACAGCCGATCGCGCAGGTGGATCTGCACTTGATGATTCCGGATGCGGCGAGTGACACGTACTCGCTTGTTGTCGCGTTTGATAATGCACTCGAAAAACTGCAGGACAGCGGGGAGCTGCAGGCGATCCAGGAGCGCCATCTGGAGGCGTACCGGGCGCGGACGCCCTGAAAGGCGGCATATTCGGTTAGTAAAGGGGGGACCATGAAACGAAGTTTGGCGATTGCGCTGCTGCTGAACGCTGTGCTCGGCCTCGCGGCATGCAGCGACGGCGGCTGGTCGGGTACCTGGAGCGTTGCCGAAGTCAGTACGCCGCTGACCGGCGCGAACAGGAATCCATTGCGGGACGCGATGGTTGGTCGTAGCGTCGAGCTTTCCAGGGACCGCATCGTACTGCCGCACTATACCGACAAGACGAAGCGGATGATCGTCCCGATCGAGCGCGTCGAACCCGATGAGCAGGCGGCCGAAATCGTTCTGCATCCGGCCGAGAACGAGTACGTGACTTCCTCCTTGATCCTGAACCGCAAGGCCGACGATATCCTGATCCTTCACGGTGTACCCAAAAACGGGCCTTCGGCCAACTTCTTTCTCCGGCTCGAGCGCAAGTGATCGGCACCGGGGCATCCGGGGTCGGGGGAAAAACCCAGCCTGAGTGAGAGCCGATCCGCCGGGGCGCTACTCGGACCCGGAAACGGAGCTGGTGTTCCGCTGTCGCCTGTCCGGTTCAGGTCAGGACTCGCGGCGCAGTCCCAATCGTTCGGTGAGCAGCGCCCGGCGCGCGTCCAGGTCGGCATCGTCGTATCGGTGTTCCGTCGCGAGCCGTCCCCAGACGACGCCCGGCCAGCACGGGTCGTGTTCGTGCCGGGCGATCACGTGGACGTGCAGTTGCGGGACCAGGTTGCCGATGGCGGCGATGTTGAGCCGGTCGGGCTGGTGCAGCTCGCGGACGAATTCGCCGAGGCGCTGGATCTCGGTGTTGAGCCGCTCCCGCTCGGCGGCCGCGAGGTCGATGGTTTCAGCGGCGCCGGCGGTCGGCACCAGCAGGTACCAGGGTACGCCGGCGTCCCGGTGCAGCAGGACCAGGCTGAGGTCGAGCCGGCCCAGCAGGTGGGTGTCGGCGGCCAGTCGCGGATGCAGTTCGAAGCCCTTCATCGAAGTCACGATACGCCAAATCGCCTACCCGCGGACAGGCTCCTGGTCACCCCGGAACGCAGTCCTGTGAGATCAGGCGCCTGATCGGTTCTGTCGCGCGACTGCCGGTGCAGCGGCCGCTCACCGGCCGAATGGCGCCACCGCGCCACCGGGGCTGTTCAGGCGGATGATGCGGCGTGCGCGTTTGATGGCCGGGGAGATGCGTCCGAGTCGGATGGATTCGGTGGTTGGCGTCCGGAAATTCCGGGGACAACGGAATTCCGCCGCAATTCCCTGGTAGTTTGATCAGCTTTTTGGTGCATGGTAGGTTTTTAGACTGATCGGTCTACCAGCCTCCGTGGTCCGGCGCACGGCGCGACCCGGCGGGCCCTGGCGCAGCGCCCTTCCTTCCACCACTGAATGCAACGGCAGGAGTCAGCATTGAATACAGATTTATCGAAAATTTCGCCGCTTGATCCGTCACGCGTCGCCACTATTGAAAGAAACGGCGGGAAATTGACGCCGCTGGACCCGATCGGGGCCCAGGTGGAGGGCATCGATCTGTCATCCGGGGAAGAGCCGCCAGCCGAAGTGGTCGAGGCGCTTGAAATCGAAATGGCGAATCGGGGCTTCATCGTATTCAAGAATGAAAAGCAACTGGAAGTCGACGATTTCCTCCGTGCCAGCCGTTTGTGGGGCGGCAGGGAGCTGCACAGCACCCATGGCGTTCACCCGGCGACTCCCGGCGGTAATCCACACATTTTCCGCTTGTCGAATGATAGCCGTCAGGGCATCCCGGGGGTCGGACCGCAGTGGCACAACGACGGCAGTTTCGTCCCGGCCACTTTCTCGCACGCGGGCTACCACATCATCCGGCCGCCGGAAAAAGGTGGCGGTACCTGTTTCGCGCATCAGGCTGCCGCCTGGGATGCGCTCCCGGAAGACCGGCAGGAATTCTGGAGTCGGCTGTCCTCGGTCAACTCCGGTTCCGGAGTCGTGCATCCGGTCGTGCATACGCATCCCATATCGAAGCGCAAGAGTATCTGGTTGCACCTGGGGATGACGGGCGCTGTGATCGAAAAGCTGCCCGATCAGGATGGATTTCGGCTGTTGAACGCGGAGGAGCTGAAGCAGCTCTGTCACGAATACAACGATATTCTGAATGCCGGCATGGAGAACGGCTACGCCATTGCCTACGAGTACCAGGAAAACGACTGCGTGTTTATCGACAATCTGGCCGTGGCCCATCGAGCGGCCCCGGAGGCCCACTTGCCCGCCGCGGAACAGGGTTTGCGGATCATGCACCGCAGTACCGTTCGCGGTGTTCAGGATCTCGCCCCGGGCTTTGGATTGCCGCGTTATTTCAACATTCGTGATACCAGCCCGTTCGGAGAAGGGGTCTGGCATGGCGGCGGGATCGGTTTCCGATGGGAGGAAGGCGTCGCCATGCAGAATTGATGTGCGGCTCCAGTCGAAATGACATTGCGGATTTTCCGGGTCGTAAAGCGGGCACGCGTGTCAGCGACAGTGCTGTATCCGTCGACTCGTTACCCTGACCCGGGCGTCCGGCCTGCGGGACTCGGCTCCTCCCCGGAGGCGGATCGATGGCGGGACGCTCAGCGCAGGGCCTCGACGGCAAACGCCACCGCTCGATCGATCGCCAGGCGCCGTGCCGTGGCATTACTGGCCACGGTAACGCCCCTCTTTGCACAGCGCGCACGCCACTCGTACCAATTGCGGTAATTCGTTCCCCAGCGCTGGAACGCGCCGGTCTTGAGGTCCACGAATCCGTCCGCCCGACGGATCCACGCGCATTCGCGCAGTGATTCGCCGCGCGCGATGGATTCATGGAAACTGCCCGGATAATCGAAAGCGTGAGCGGCATCGTCGTAGAACACGGCTTTGAGCTCGTGCCCGGCGGCGTGCACGGCATCGGCCCACTCGCGACATACCCGCACGCCGGTCCAGTCGTCTTCCTTGCCGATCAGCATGAGCATCGGTGCGCCACTCATTTCGATGCGCGCCTCGCGTCCCGAGCAGGATGGGTAGAAGGCGATGTGCGCGGCAAAGCCGAAGTCGTCCCCGACATCCGCATGGCGACGGTATTCACCGAGACTGCGTTGCCGCCAGGCGTCGATCGCTACGGTGCCGCCGCGCGACCAGCCGATGATCCCGATTCGCCGTGCATCGATCCGGGGTTGATTCCGCAGCCATTGCAGCGCGCTCAACGCATCGAAGGTCTGGTTGAAAAGCGATAATCGGTGCTGGCGCCCCACGGTCGAGTCAATCCCGCGGGGGGCGAACGAATCGATGGTGAGGGTGGCAATGCCGGCGTCGTTGAACCGCTGCTCGTAGCGCGCCTTGTGGTGCCATTGTGGCCCGCGGCTGCCGTGAACGAGCAGCATTGCGGGTAGCGGTTCGCCGCTGGGCTCATCGGGCAGACGCAGCCGGCCTGCGAGCGTGGTCGGCTCGACGGGCGCCATGCGTGTCGTCAACGATCGGAATGCGGTTGTGGCGCTCGCGAACTCGATGCGCGTGCCTGGCGGGGCAATGCCGGTGTCCCCCGCCGCGTCTGCGCTGGACGCGACGCACGGACCCGGCAATGCGGCCACGCCGAGAACAACGGCGATCAAACGCATAAGCGACCGGGCCATGTGACAGGTGATGTAATGCACGTGCACCTCGGCACCGGATTTCCCGTTCCCCGAAAGGTCAAGCACTCAGGGGCGGGCGGTTGCGGTCGGTCTTGCGGATAACTCGCAGCCCTGTCCCCGCTTATCGCGCCGTTACGCCGCTCGCCTTCGGACGATCGTCGATCATGGCCCGCAGGCGGGCGATATGCTCGGGACCTACTTCGCAGCAACCGCCCACGATGCTCGCGCCGGCATCGAGCCAGCGTTCGACCCGGCCGGCGTATCGCGTGGGGTCCATGTCGGTCCGGGCGTCGGGCACGTCAGCGCCGTCGGCCACATCGTCGCCCGCGGCGATGGCGGTGAACCCGTTGGCGTAGGCACCGTACGGCATGCCGGCCCGCGCGAGGCCGGGTAGCGCGGCGTCGATGCTTTCGGGCATCGAGCAGTTCAGCAGGACGGCGCTGACGGGGACGTCTGCCAGCGCGGCGAGGGCGTCGGCGATCGATTCGCCACTGCGCAGGCGTCCGCTGCCGTCATCCGCGACCGTCCAGGCGACCCATACCGGCGACCCCGTTGCGGCCGCGCCGCGCGCGGCGGCCAGCGCCTCGCTGGCGGTCGACATTGTCTCGCAGAGCAGCACGTCCACGTACTCCGCGAGCAGGGCCGCCTGCTCGTGGTACAGCGGCTCGAGTTCCGCGACCGGGCGCACGCGATCGGGCCGGTAACTGCCATGGATCGGCGGCAGCGAGCCCGCGATGAGGACTTCGCGCCCTGCATGCGAACGTGCCTGTCGCGCGAGTTCACCCGCGCGCCGGTTCAGGGCCTCGAACTTCTCGCCTTCGCCGCCATCGTCGAGTCGCCGTCGCGTGGTGGCGTAGGTGTTGGTGCTGATCACGTCGGCGCCGGCGTCGATGAAATCGCGGTGCACGGCCAGTACCGTGTCCGGTTCGCTCAGCAGGGCATGGGCGGACCAGAGCCCGCTCGTCGTGGACAGGCCGCGCGCGGCGAGTTCCTGACCCATGCCGCCATCGAGCAGCAGGGGCCTGCCGGTATCCCATTCGTGCGCCGTGTTCGCCATCTGTCCTCCTCTTCAGCGGCGGCGGGACCGTGTCGGATTCGTGCCCGCCCGGGTTCCGGTTCAGGCGTCTTTCGGATCGAGGCCCTTGACCTCCGGGCTGCGCCGCCATCGCGCCCTCCGGGGTACCATGCGCCGCATTGCCTCGATCTTGCCGAAGCATAACAGCTTGTCGCAGGGCTCGAGGGCGCGGTCGTAACGCGGGTTCGGGATGGCCTTGCCCGCGCGATAGAGGGTGAGCGCGTTGATGTCCTGCCCGGTCAGCCGTGTCCCGGGATGATGGATTGCATGACCTGTCCCTTACACTCACGCTGACATGCTGTGAATATGCGCTGGGCGCGGGCCCGCCTGCGCGCGTGATAACAGTCGGTTGAGGATGGAGTGGGGGGGTACACCATGATGCTCGAGGTCTTGACGATCAGCTTCGCCCTCGTGTCCGGATTGCTCGTGCAGCAGATCAGGATCCCGCCGCTCGTGGGCTTCCTGCTCGCCGGTTTTGCCCTGAATGCCTTTGGACCGGATCTCGGTATGCCCGCGACCACGGGCCCTGCCCTCGATCACGTGGCGCATCTCGGTATCCTGCTGCTCCTCTTCACCGTCGGTCTCAAGCTCAAGCTGCGCCAGCTGCTCCAATGGCACGTGACCGGCACGTCCCTTGTCCATTTCGCCGTCACTACTGCCGTGCTGGGGGGTGGTTTCAGCGTTTTGTTCGGCGTCGCCGGGCAGGAGGCCGTGCTGCTCGCGATCACGCTGGCGTTCTCGAGCACCGTGCTGGCCGCCAAGGTGCTGGATTCCAAGCGGGAACTGCGCGCGTTCCACGGCCGCACCGCGATCGGGATATTGATCATCCAGGACCTGATCGCCATCGCGGTATTGGCGATTTTCGGCGACCAGCAGCCGTCATACTGGGCGTTCCTGTTGGTCCTGCTACCCCTCCTGCGCCCGGCCTTCTGCTGGCTGCTCGACAACGCGGGTAACGAGGAACTGCTCGTACTCGTCGGGATGCTGCTCGCCCTGGTGATCGGCGGCATGGGCTTTGAGGCGGTGGGGCTGAGCGGCGAACTGGGCGCCCTGCTCGTCGGGGTCCTGCTCGGCGATCACGGCCGCAGCAAGGAGCTTTCCGACGCCCTGTGGGGCCTCAAGGAAATTTTCCTGATCGGGTTTTTCCTCCAGATCGGGCTGACCGGACTCCCGGGCACGGAAGAACTCCTCCTGGCTGTGGCGCTCGCTCTGCTCCTCCCGCTCAAGGGGCTGCTCTTCTTCGCGCTCCTGCTTGCCTGCCGCCTGCGCGTTCGCAACGCGCTCATCAGTTCCCTGACGCTGTCGTGCTATAGCGAATTCGGTCTGATTGTCGCCGCCGCAACGCTGGAGCAGTGGCTGGTGCCGCTCGCCGTTGCAGTCGCGGTGTCGTTCACCATCGCCGCGCCGATCAACCGCTACAGCAACCGGATCGTCGAACGCCTGGAGCCGGCGCTCAAGCGCTTCGAGCGCCGCCGCGAGCATCCGGATGAACAGCCTGTGGCACTGGGCGATGCCGATGTTCTGGTGCTCGGGATGGGGCGCGTCGGGACGGCGACCTACGACTTCGTCCAGGCCGCGGGCATGAAGGCGGTTGGCATCGATTCCGATCCCACCCAGGTGGAGAAACACCGCCAGGCGGGCCGCCACGTATCCTACGCGGACGCGGACGATCCGTTCTTCTGGCACAGCCTCGATCTGAGCGCGCCGCGCGCGGTCGTGCTGGCGCTGGCCGGCGGTGAATCGAAGGAAACCGCGGCCCGGCAATTACGTCGCAGCGGCTACCGGGGTTGGGTCGTGGGCCATGCCATGCATCAGGCCGAGGCGGACAGGATCACGGAGAGTGGCGCCGATCGGACCTATCTGACGATGACACAGGCGGGCGTGGGGCTGGGCGAACATGTGACGACCGAGTTGACGGAGCAGGGCGGCTCACGCGGGTGAGCTGCGACGCCCGACCCGTCCCGCGGAGTGCATGAGGGCGGCCCCGTGACCATGCATGCACAGCCGGCGGATCCGTTGACGCGGCTCCATTGAACGCCGATACTCGAACCTGCGGAATAGACTGATCGGTCTAAACCCTGGAAACGGCCGGGAATGGGGCTTTGCGCCTCACGCGGCGACAGACGGACAGACAAACCCGGGAATGGCCGCGGAGGCTCTCGAGAGGCGGTATCACTGCCGCGCTTCGACCGTTTCGAGGCGCCGCGTCCGCAAGCTGCCATGGTCACGCCGCCGGAGGAGAACGCATGATTTATACCGACCACGGCCGAGCGTATTCCGATCAGGAAGTTCTCGGGATCCTGGACTCGGTCAGGACCATCGCGATGGTGGGTGCCAGCGCGGACGAGGCCAAGCCCAGCTACCACGTCCTGCGGTTCCTGATCGAGGCCGGTTACGAGATGATCCCGGTCAATCCACGCCCCGATCTGACCGAGATCCTCGGGCAGAAGGTCTACCCCTCGCTCCAGTCCATCGATCGACCGGTCGACATGGTCGACGTGTTCCGGCCATCGGCAGAACTCGCCGGCATCGCCGGTGCGGCGGTGGAAATAGGTGCCAGTGTGCTCTGGGGCCAGCTCGGTATCCACGATGACGAGGCCGTGCGCATTGCCGAGGCGAGCGGTCTGAAAGTGGTGACGGACCGCTGCCCGAAGATCGAGCTTGCCCACGCGGGCCGCGAAACGAATCCGACGCCAGAGAACAGCCATATCGAGAGCGTGGGACCCGGTTTTTCAGACGCCGCCAATGGGGAGACCTGGGCAGACGATCCCTCCGATACTGCATTGAAGGCGGTGGGTGCCACGCCTTCCCCGACATGGGATACGACCGGATATGAATGAAGCCGCATGTTGTTGTGGACCGGGCTATGCGTCACCCGCCGAGGCGATACAGGCGCCGCGGGAGAAGGTGCTTTACACCATCGCGATCTACACCGGTACCGGTATCCAGAAGCCGGATTACCTCTGCACGATCGACGCCGATCCGCAGAGCCCGACCTACAGTCAGGTGATCAGCCGCCTCGAGATGCCCGGGATCGGCGACGAATTGCACCATATGGGATGGAACGCGTGTTCCTCCTGCCATGATGACGCGACCAAGGAACGCCGTTACCTGATCGTGCCGGGGGTGCGCTCGTCGAACCTGCACATCGTCGATTGCGGCGACGACCCGCGCAATCCGAAGCTGCACAAGGTGGTCGACGGCGACGAGATCAAGAGGAAGACCAATCTCTCGGCCCCTCACACGGTCCATTGCCTGGGCTCGGACATCATCATCTCGATGCTGGGTGACGCGCGCGGCAACGCACCGGGCGGTTATCTGCACCTGAACGAGGACTTCGAGATCGTCGGCCGCTGGGAAAACAGCATGGGCGACATCAAGTTCGGCTACGACTTCTGGTACCAGCCCCGCCACAACGTCATGGTCAGCAGCGAATGGGCGGCGCCCAACACCTTCATGCCGGGCTTCGATCTCGAGGAGGTGGGCCATCTGAAGTACGGCCGCGAGCTGCACCTCTGGGACTTCGAGAAGAAGGAGCCCAAACAGACCTTCTATCTCGGCGAGGACGGCCTGATCCCGCTCGAGGTTCGCTTCCACCACAACCCGGACAGCACGCACGGCTTCTGCTGCGCCGCACTCAGCGCCAACATCATCCACTGGTGGAAGGGCGATGACGGTGAATGGCACTGGGAAAAGATCATCGACGTCGCGAACGAACCGCATCCCGACTGGCCGATCCCGGTTCCGGGCGTCATCTCGGACATCCTGCTGTCGATGGATGACCGATTCCTGTACCTCAACAACTGGCTGCACGGCGACATCCGCCAGTACGACATCTCGGACCCGCACAACCCGAAGCTCACCGGGCAGGTCTGGATGGGCGGACTGCTCGGCAAGGCGCCCGTGGTCAACGGGGTCAAGGTCACGGGCGGACCGCAGATGGTCCAGCTCTCGCTGGACGGCAAGCGGATGTACGTCACCACGTCGCTGTTCTCGACCTGGGACAACCAGTTCTATCCCGAGATCCGCACCAACGGCGGCTGCATGCTGATGGTCAACTGCGACACCGAGAACGGCGGCATGGAGATCGACCCGGACTTCGTGGTCGATTTCGGCAAGGAACCCAACGGTCCCTCGCGCTGCCACGAGACCCGCTATCCGGGTGGCGATTGCACGAGCGATATCTGGATATGATGCATACCATCACCCTGGCCAACCGGGACGGCGCGACCTACCGGGTCGATTCCCGCCGGCCGCTGCTCGATGCGCTGCGCGATCAGGGTGTCGATCTGCCCTATGGCTGCCGCTACGGCGGTTGCATCACCTGTGCGGCGAAGCTGATCAGCGGCGAGGTGGACCAGAGCGCCCAGGTCGCGCTCAACAACCGCCAGATCAATGATGGCTACGTCGTGCTCTGTGTCGCGCGGCCGCAGACGGACTGCACCCTGGAGATCGGGGTCGAGAGTCACGACAGGCTGTATCGCAACCCGTTTCTTGACCCGCTCGCGGCGCACGAACTCAAGGCCGACATCGCGACGCCGCAGAAGGAGGACGAATGACCTATATCGACCATGACGAAGGCTATTCCGAAGAATATCTGCAGGGCATCCTCAAATCGGTGAACTCGATCGCCATGGTGGGAGCCAGCCCGGACAAGACCAAGTTCAGTTACGGTGTGCTGCGGGTCCTGAGCGAAACCGGTTACGACATGATCCCGGTGAATCCGCGACCCGGACTCACCGAGATCCGCGGCCTCAAGGTGTATCCCTCGCTGAAATCGATCGATCGACCGGTCGATATGGTCCAGGTGTTCCGGGCGCCGGAGGAACTCGTGGGCATTGCCCGGGATGCGGTGGATATCGGCGCGAAGGTCCTCTGGGGCCAGCTCGGGGTCCGCAATGATGAGGCGGCGCGCATCGCCGAGGATGGCGGCCTGAAGGTCGTGATGGATCGCTGTCCGAAGATCGAGCTGTTCCGCCCCTTCTGGAAACCGAAACTGCATCTGGAGATCTGACCGTGGCGCAGAAGATTACCAAGGGCGCAAAGGAACTTGTGGCCGAAGCAAACGCCCGGATCACGACCATTCCCCTCGATGAAGCGCTGGCGCTTGTCGATAGCGACGACCACGTGCTGATCGATCTGCGCGAGTCCGGGGAACTGCGTCGCATGGGCAAGATCCCCGGCGCGGTTGCCTGTCCCCGCGGCATGCTGGAATTCCGGATCGATTCCGACGATCCGGAACAAAAGGCCGTTTTCAACCAGGACAAGACCTACGTTTTCTACTGTGCCACCGCCAAGCGTTCGGCACTGGCGGCCCGCACCGCGCAGGAGATGGGCCTTGATCCGGTCGCCCATATCGAGGGCGGCTTTGGCGCCTGGGTCAAGGCAGGCGGACCGGTGGAACAATTGTCGTAGAACCTTGCATGCGGCGACCTGCCGCGATGAATGTCGCGGTTCCGGTCCCGATGGGCATCATCTTAACCGAAGGGCATCGTCATGCAGTCTGAACAACTCGCCGAATCCAATGACATCCTCGTGTGGGAGCAGAGCAATGAAGGCATTCTGCGCCTGACACTCAATGACGAAAAACGACGCAACGCCCTGTCCCTCGAGATGCTGGGTCGACTGCGCACGGCTCTCGATCAAGCCGCTTCGGACGCATCAGTCCGGGTCATCGTGCTCGCGGCGACCGGTCCCGCATTCTGTGCCGGTCACGACCTCAAAGAGATGACCCGGGCGCGCGAGGCACCGGACCGCGGCCGGGCCTTCTTCGCCGAAACCATGGCCCACTGTTCCGGTGTCATGCAGGCGATCGTGAACAACCCGAAACCCGTGATCGCGGAAGTCGGCGGTGTTGCGACGGCGGCCGGCTGCCAGCTGGTGGCCAGTTGTGACCTCGCCTACGCGTCGCCCGCCGCGCGCCTCGCCACGCCCGGCGTCAATATCGGGCTGTTCTGTTCGACCCCGATGGTCGCGCTGTCGCGCAATGTCGAGAACAAGTTCGCGATGGAAATGCTCCTGACCGGCGATCTGGTCGAGGCGGAGCACGCCGCGCGGATCGGGCTGGTCAATCGGGTCGTGCCCGAGGAGGAACTCAGCGAATACACCATGGGGATCGCCCGGAAGGTCGCCTCGAAATCCACCATGACCCTGGAGACCGGAAAGAAGGCGTTCTACCGGCAGCGCGAGATGCCGCTTGCCGACGCCTACGAGTACACGTCGAACATCATGGTCGAAAACATGCTTAAGCGTGACGCCGAGGAAGGGATCAATGCCTTCATCGAAAAGCGCGCGCCGCAGTGGTCGGACCAGTAGAACCGGACCGGATGAGCGATATCATGACCAACCCATTCAATACCGATCTGGATCGCAACCCGGCGAATTTCCAGCCGCTCACGCCGCTGACCTTTCTGGAGCGTGCGGCCAGCGTCATGCCGGATCATGTGGCCATTATCCACGGGGCACTCCGGTACACGTATCGTGAGTTCTACAGTCGCTCGCGCCAGCTCGCCTCGGCGCTCGCGGGGCAGGGCATGGGGCGGGGGCACACGGTCTCGGCGCTGCTGCCGAACGTCCCCTCGATGCTGGAAGCGCATCACGGCGTGCCGATGTGCGGGGCCGTTCTGCATGCGATCAACACGCGGCTGGATGCGAAGACCATCGCCTTCCAGCTCGACCATGCAGGGTCACGGATCCTGATCGTCGACCGCGAATGGATGCCGCTCGCGAGGGAAGCGCTCGAACAGACCGAGGTGGATCCGGTCGTGATCGTCTACAACGACCCGCAATTCTCCGATGGAGATGGGGTGTCGTCGAGCGAGGTCGATTACGAGTCCTTTCTGTCCCGGGGCGATCCCGATTACGAGTGGCTGATGCCCGAGGACGAGTGGGACGCGATCTCGATCGGTTACACCTCCGGGACCACGGGCAAACCCAAGGGTGTGGTGTCCCATCATCGCGGGGCCTATCTCCTCGCCCAGGGCAACGCCCTCATCTCCAATATGCCGCGATACGCAACGTATCTGTGGACACTCCCGATGTTTCACTGCAACGGGTGGTGCTTTCCGTGGACGATGTCGCTGGTGTTCGGCACGCACGTCTGTCTGCGTCAGGTGCGCTCCGAGCCGATATGGCGTTCGATCGCGGAACACGGTGTCACCCATCTTTGTGGCGCGCCGCCCGTGATGTCCCTGCTGGTGTCGGCGGAGCCCGAGGTCCGGCGCGAGCTGGATTACACGGTGGAATTCTTCACCGCCGCGGCACCGCCACCGGAGAGGGTGCTGGCCGAGATGGAGACGGCGGGTTTCAACGTCACGCAGTTGTATGGCCTGACGGAGACCTACGGCCCCGCGGTCGTCAACGAGTGGCATGCCGAGTGGGATACGCTGGACCAGGAGGCGCGTACCCGGCTCAAGGCCCGGCAGGGCGTGCGGTACACCCCGCTGGAGCGGCTTGAGGTGCTGGATCCGGACACCCTGGAGGCGGTGCCGCACGATGGGGAGACGCTCGGTGAGGTGATGTTCCGCGGCAACGTCGTGATGAAGGGGTATTTCCGCAACCCCGAGGCGACCGAAAAGGCGTTTTCCGGCGGCTGGTTCCACTCCGGCGACCTCGGCGTGGTGCACCCGGATGGCTATATCCAGCTCAAGGATCGCTCCAAGGACATCATCATCTCCGGCGGCGAGAACATCTCGTCGATCGAGGTCGAGGACGCCCTCTACAAGCACCCGTCGGTGGCCGTCGTCGCCGTCGTGGCCATGCCGCATGACAAGTGGGGGGAGACGCCCTGCGCCTTCATCGAGCTGGTCGAGGGGCAGACGGTCAGCGATGATGAACTCGAACAGCACTGCCGGAGCAATCTCGCCGCGTACAAGATCCCGCGCCGGTTCGTCTTCGAGGCGATCCCCCGAACGGCCACCGGCAAGATCCAGAAGAACGAACTCCGCAAGCGCGTGAGCGACTGATGGAGTCCTGATTCTCCGGAAAGGTCGGGCTCGGACGATCGGGTCGGGCTTCAGCCCGACACGTGGTGCAGCGCATCGGGCTGAAGCCGACCTGCAGGATTCCCGGAGCCGCCGGCCTCAGGCGGTGATCGAAGACGGGTCGACCACGACCCAGAGCCCTTCGGCCTTCGCCACCAGCGAGCCATCGGGCGCGAATACCGCCGTCCCGCAGCGGCGCTTCCGCCCGGCTCCGCTCAGATCCCAGCCGATCACGGTCGCATCGCCCTCGGCCTTCAGCGCAGAGCCGATGCTGACCGTCAGGCGGGCCAGCAATGCGGCCTCGCCCGGCGCGCAGGCGAAATACCCGGGGCAGTCCAGTGCGGACCAAAGGTATTCGCGCGCGACGAACCCATCTTCGTCTGCGAGGCCCGCGTGCAGCCGCCAGGGTGCGGCCACCATGTCTTCGCGCCCGACCACCTGCTGCGGATGGATGCACAGGCCATCGGGATGCTGCCGATCCTTGCCGCAGACGAAACAGGTCGAGAAGGGCGCGAACTTTTTCGGCCGCCCGGGTGCATCGACCGGATCGCCACCCAGTTGCAGCGGTTCGGGCAGGGGCGGGACATCCAGGTCGAGTGCCGCCGGTTGGGCCCGGCCCACGAGGCGGTCATCCAGGTGCAGTTCCACCGTTCGATCCGAGTGCGTAACCGCGATCGGCGTGTCCAGCGGCGGGGGGATTTTCAGGCTGGCTGCCACGTCGCCCTCGATCCGGCGGGCCATCAAGCCGCACACGTAACCGCCGTTGGCGCTCCTGGGCGGTCCCTTGAAGCGCGAGGGGATGGTTATCGTGTCCATGATTCGACCTGTTCAGGGTGGCAATCGGACGATCTCGCGGTCATGTCGGCGCCGCGCCCTTGTTGGCCGTGTCTTCGGCAGCCGCTTCGTCCGTGGTCACTTCTTCGGTGGTCGGTTCTTCGGTGGCCACTTCTTCCGTTGCTGGTTGGAGTGGCTCGTCGGGCACGCCTTCGCCCAGGTGGTCGAACGCGGCCTGCAGACCCGTGTCTTCCTCCTCGTCCGGCCCGTAGTCGAAGTGGCGCGGGTACATTGGAGAAAGGGCAGCGACGATTATTCCGAGCGCGGCGAACATGGAGAAGGCGTCGGCATAGCCGAATGCCTTCACGAGCATACCGGCGACCGGGGAGCCGGCAGCCTGCCCGATCGCGACGGCGATGAAGGGCAGGACCGGTCCCAGCGACAGCCGGCGCGGCAACAGACGGATACCGCTGATCAGGTACAGCCCCGTCAGGCTCATGTAGGAAATGCCGAAGACCACCGCCGAGAACACCGCGAGTGTCAGCTGACCGGGACTGGCGGCGAGCAGTGCCATGCTTGCCGACATCGCCACCAGCATCAGGGCCTGGGTGATGGCCGGGTTGTTGCGATCGGCCAGGTCGCTCACCACCGCGCCCCCGAGGCCGGCGATGCCGACGGCGAGCCACAGCCATCCGGTCTGGTCGGGCGGCAGCGCGCCGAGGTTGACGGCCAGGTCGGGGGCGAAGACCCAGTACCCGGTCGCGACGAAGCCCATCGCGAATGCGAACAGCGAGAGCCGGGCGAGACGCGTCCACTGCAGCACGGTGATCGGGGGCGGCGGGGCGATATTCGCCGTCGTGACCCGGAGACCGACGGAATGAAGAGCCACGCGGCCACGACCCCGATGCCCGCCGCGATGGCAAAGGAGATGTACGCGAGTCGCCAGGCATCGGCCAGGAACAGGACCGCGGGCACCGAGAAGGCGACGCCGATGCTGGTGCCGGCGTTCATGACCGCGCTCACGCGTCCATGCAGCGAGCGCCTGACCAGCGCCTGCATGGCGGATGTAAGCGCGGGCATCATCAGACCGGTGCAGATGCCGCAGGCGAACACGCCCGCGCCGAGCGAGAGTGCACCCGTGGACTGGCTGATCACCGCCAGGCCGCCGACGCCGAAAATCCCGGACAGAACCGAAGTGTTACGGGCACCGAGGCGATGGGTGGCGATCGGCGCGACCGTCGTGGCCAGCACAAAACTGACGAACGGCAGCGCGCCGATGATGCCGATCACGTCGGGTGTCAGTTCCAGAGCGGCGCGGATGGGTGGCACGAACAACCCGAATGCGAAGCGCGCGAGCCCGTAACTGATCGCGACCAGCGCGGCACCGAGCGCCGCGAAGCCGGTGGTCTCGAGTGGCTTCATGCCGACTCCACCGAGCACGCATCAAGCAGACCGGGCAGCATCGTGCGCAGGTGATCGGCGGCGCGGCCGGGTCCCAGAACCGGCGCGAGCGTGTTGGCGCCCTCCATCGTCAGCAGCAGGCGTTCGGCCGTGGCCGCGTCCGCCGGCCGATCGTCGAGCGCCAGCGCGTCGCGGATGAGTCCGAGCATTTCCTGCTTGAGCCGCCGCCCCTGTCGCGCGATGCCCGCCGAGTGATGCTCGAATTCCGCGATCGCCTTGATCACGATGCAGCCCTCACTCGAGGCGGAGCGGAGCCAGCGGCAATGGCAGTCCACAAGCGCCGTGATGGCCGGTGTGGCGCCGCGGTCGTCGATCGCCTCCTGCAGTTCGACGAGGTAGCGACGGAAGCGGCGCTCGAGGACCTCCTCGATCAGCGCTTCCTTCGAGGGGAAGTGGTTGTAGAGGGTCATCCGGGCAACGCCGGCCTCGGCCACCACGCGATCGATGCCGGTGGCGTGGAAGCCCTCCTCGTAGAACAGGCGTTCCGCAGTCGCCAGCAGTTCCTCGCGCTTGCCTGCCTGCATGCTCTGCATCTCCGATCAATATAGAACGATCAGTATATTCTGGGGCGTGGGCGAGCCGTGTACAAGGCGTGGATACGCCGGTTTCACCACATCAAGTCGTCCGGAATCGGGAAATCCGCATAGGCATCGTCGTCGGATTCGGCGCTCCCGGTATTCAGTACCAGCAGCGCTTCCTCGTCGATTTCCCGGATCCGTTCCCCCGTCGCCCTCGGCACCAGCTCGTAGCCCTCGCCGAACGTCACGAGTGCGATCTCGCCGTCGGCCAGGCGCCGGTGGTTCTCCGGGCTGAGCCACGCCTCCTTGATCTTCGTGCCGCGCGTGAAGCGATAGGCCTGCTCGCCTTTGCCGCGCTCGATGCGATGGGTCTCGACGATCTGGCGGATGCGGGCGGCGGTCTCTTTCGCGCGGCGCTGTGCTTCGCGTTTCGTGTTGGCCTCGCGGTCGCGCTCGGCCTTTTCCGCGCGCTCGCGCCGCGCCGCCTCCGCTTGCGGGTCGGGCGCGGCGGCCTGGCGGCGCGACGGCTTGTTTCCCTTCCTGCTCTTCTTCTTGTCCTGCCGAGCCTTGCGCGCCTGTTTCTCGTCCGCGAGGCCGGCTTGCTTGAGTTGGTCCTGCAGGGAATTCGACATGACTGTTCATTCGGGAGCGACGGATGACCCCCATAGGATAGACGACATCGCCGCCGAGGCCTATCGATCAGGCGTATACCCGATGCGGGGAACTGCTGATTATTCCTGCGTCCTCTGCATGGTTCACCACGAGCCAGTCCGAAGAATCCGAAGTCTACTGCGAACGTGCCAGGGTCTGGCCGATCTGCCGCACGTCGTTTCCGGTAGGTGTCTGGTGCAGGCGCAGTCCGAACTCGGAGATCACGGCGAACACGTGATCGAAGATGTCCGACTGGATCGCCTCGTACGGCACCCAGCTGGTCTGGTTGGCGAAGCCGTAGAGCTCGAGCGGAATGCCGGTCGATTCAGGCTGGAGCTGACGCACCATACAGGTCAGGTCGTGGTTGATATGTTCGTTCGCGTGGAGGTAGGCCTCCAGGTATGCGCGGAACAGCCCCAGATTGGTCAGTCGGCGGGCGTTAACCGGCGAGGTTGTGTCGACGCCGTGCTCGTGGTTGTAGGCATCGATCTCGGCCAGCTTCTCCTCGATATAGTTACCCAGCAGCCGGGACTTGCGAAGCCGGGTGATCTCGTCGTCGGTGGCGAAGTGGACACTGTCGGCGTCGATGTGGATCGCGCGCTTGATGCGGCGGCCGCCGACGGTCTCGATGTTGCGCCAGTTCTTGAACGAGTCCGAGATGAGCGCGTAGCTCGGGATCGAGGTGATGGTCTTGTCCCAGTTGCGGACCTTGACCGTGGTGAGGCTGATGTCGATCACGTCGCCGTCGGCGCCGTACTTCGGCATCTCCAGCCAGTCGTTGACCCGGAGCATGTCGTTGGCCGAGAGCTGGATGCCCGCCACCAGTCCGAGGATCGGGTCCCTGAACATCAGCAGGAGAACGGCGGTCATCGCGCCGAGCCCGCTGAACAGGATCAGCGGCGACTTCCCGATCAGCAGCGCGACGGCGAGGATCAGCGCGAGGACCGCGCCCAGCAGCTTGACGCCCTGGAACAGCCCCCGCAGCGGCAGCCGCGAGGCGAGGTTCGCGGACTGCGCGATCTCGCCCAGAGCGTCGAGGATGGAAAAGATCGACAGCAATGTGAACAGGATGATCCAGAGGTAACTGAGGACCTCGATCAGGGGCAGCAGCGCCGACTCGGGATCGAGGAAAACGCGCGCGAGGCTGTAGACGACGACGCCCTGGAAAACGAGCGTGAGCCGCGTGAAGATGTTGTGGCTGAACAGGACGATCCGCCACCGGCGGCGGGAAGCGGATGGATCGCCCGTGCCATCCTCGACGTCCGGAAGCGCCGGCACCTGGCGGTCGAGGATCGGGAGTACGATCCGGTGCAACAGGAAGTGCACGACGAGCGACGCGAGCACGATCACCGCGATGACGGCCAGCAGGTAGGCACGGTCGGTATCGGGCAGGCCGACGGCTTCCAGCCACCGGGTCAGGTGTTCTTTCATGTTTTGCCTCGTATTCGGCCGCCCACGAGGGCATGGCGTTGTTTGCGCGCACTCGGGCGGGCTGTGGGCGGCGGCGGTACTTGCAGGATGTGGGGAACAGTATAACGAATTGCATGGCCGGGGTTTGCCATGCGGCCTGGAGGGCTATTCAGGTCGGGCGCCGAAAATCAGTCGTTTGCAGGCACGTCCGGAGCGCGCAGGGCGGTTCTGTCTATGGTACCAGCCGCGCGGCGCGTTCCGGGGTCCGGGTCCACTCATGGAGGGAGCCGTCATAGAGGGCGCCGCCGTGACCGCCCACCTCGCTGATGGCGAACCAAGCCATGGCCGAGACGTGTCCGGAGTTGCAATAGGCGACCACGGGGTCGGCTTCGGCAATGCCCATGGCGGTCAGCACCCGCTGGACCTCCTCGGGGGAGCGCCAGTAATGGATGCCGTCCCGGCTCACTGCGAACAGTGTGAAGGGAACCGGCACGGCCCCCGGCAGATGGCCGCTCGTCTGGACGTAATCCTTGGTGAACAGACCGGTAAACTGCTCGAGGGGACGGTTATCGGTCAGTGTCATGGAACCGTCCTCGAGGATCGCCTCGACATCCTCGGCGGAAACATGGATCTCCGGCCGCTCCACGCGGGCGGTGAAGTCGCCGGGCTCGACAGTCGCCGGCTCGGCCACGGTATCGCCCCCGGTCTTGCGCCAGGCGGCGACTCCGCCGTCGAGCAGCACCACGTTGCCGTGACCGTAGTAGCGCATGGCCCAGTAGAGGCGAGCGGCAACGGTCATATCCCCGTAGACGCTCGTCCCGGATGGCGCGATGACCACCCGGTCATCGCCGCTCACTCCCGCTTCCCGCATGACTTCCGAGAACGCCTCGGGATCGGGCAGGAGATAGCGCACGCTCCCCGCCGTGGTCTCCTGCTCGACGGCGACACGGGCGTAGGGGACGAAAGAGGCGCCCTCGATATGACCGCTCTGTTCAAAGGCGTCCACGGATTTGGCGGTCTCGACGATATGAACGTCATCGCGATTGGCAACCAGCCAGTCCCCGGACACCAGCGCCGCCGGTTCGGCCAGCACCACGCCGGGTACGAATCCCAGCGCGGCCACTGCGAGGCCGCGAAGGGCCGTCAGGAGTGATGTTCCCATCATGTCAGCACCTCCGGATGCCGCGGAGCCACGGGTTGATCGTTGACGATTCTTCAGAAAGTGAACAGCCTGGTGTCCGGGTCGGCCATCACCTTGCCGATGGCCGGCGGCGTGGCCACGCCAACGCCCTCGCGCAAATCCGCTTGATCCATACCTTCGGTGGGCAGGTAGATCGCGCAGACATCCACCTGGACCCCTGCCTCCATGAGCCCGCCGAGCATCTGCCTTGGGGCCACGTCCGGCGGCTGGACGGCCTCGCCGCCTTCGTCCGAGTCCGTGACGGCCATGCCTCCTGCGGCATCGCAGAGCAGGATCCGGGCGCTGCCACCGTCCTTCACCCACTGGCGGGTGAGGATCAGTGCCATGGCCTGTGTCTGGGCGGAGTCGTCAGTGATCACCGTCAGCAGATTCCGGTCGTTTTTTTCGGCGGCTCCGGCGGTGCCTGCGAGAACGAGACTGAGCATGAAAGCGATGAACAAGCGTTGCATGGTAATCCCCATCGTTGGGCGTTGCGGTCGCCCCGGAGGGCGTGTAGGTCTTCTCGACTTCCAAGTATCCGTCCGGCACCGGCATGGATCAGTGACAAAGTCACCCTTGTGCCTCAGCGTCCGTTTCAGCCATGCACTCAGGCGAGCGCTCTGATTTGGCGGGAGGAACTGCGCAGCGCGCCAGGACCCCATTTGTATAGGCCACCGCGCTTGCACGGTCCAGTCGTGTGGCTTCAGCCGGCTGAATCGAAGCGGGTCAGGCTGGAGTGCGCTGGGGGCTTGCCCGTCGGCGCGGAGCGGGGGCGAATGTGGCCAGTACGGCGCAGCCGACGGTGGCGGTCGCCAGCATGAAGCCGGTCGTGGTCGTGCCGAGTCCCATATCCAACAGAACGCCGAGGGTGATCGGTGCCGCTGCCGTGGAGATCACCATGATCGCCTGGGCGACGGCGCGGATGGCACCGAGATGCTGCACGCCGTAGCGTTCCGCCCAGAGGGCGCCGCCCGCCGTGCCCGTGAGACCGGTCGTGACCCCGGTCAGCCCAAGATAGGCGAAGGCCACCCAGGCCGGCCCGCCGATCGCCAGTGCGATCAGGCCCAGCGCCATGGGCAGTATCGCGAGCGGCAGCACGCGATGGGCGCCGAGGCGGTCGACCAGCGGTCCGGCCAGCAGCAACGCGGCAACATGTCCGAGCGCATAACCGGTGAACGCCGATGCGATCAGTTCCACGGACCAGCCACTGGCGTCGGCCAGCGCGACCTGGTGGAACAGCACGGCAGTGACGATGAACGGCCCCATCAGCGCCGCGGGCAGCAGCACGTAGAAGCCCGGATCGCGCAGGGCCTCGCCGCGGGTGAAACTGATGGGCTCATTCGGGGTGTGCCCGGCGTCCGCCTGTTCCGTTGTCGAGGTGACCGGACGAATCCGTCCGGCCAGCAGCGCCATGAGCGGTACGGCGACCACGATCAGGGCCGCGGCGGCGACCCACCATGGCATGCGCCAGCCACCCAGCCCGAGCAGCAAGAGGGCCGAGAGGGGCAGGACGGCTTCGGCAATCGGCAGGCCGATGGCGGTGCAGGCGATCGCCTTGCCGCGGTGAAAATGGAAATGGCGACCGGCGGTGGTGATGCCGATATGGGCGATCAGGCCCTGCCCCCCGAAGCGCACGAGCACGAAGCCGGCGGCGAGCACGGCGACGTGCCCGGCGAAACCGATGACGGCGCAGCCGAGCGCCAGCAGGCCGAGCGCGGTGACGGTTACCCGCGTGAGCGACCAGCGATCGACCCAATGTCCCGTCCGCAGCAGCAGTAACGCCGAGACCAGGGTCGCGGCACTGTAGACGCCCCCATAGAAGGAATGCGAGAGGTCGAAGGCGGCGCGAATATCGGCGCCGAGGACGGAGATGAAGAAGGTCTGGCCGAAGCCGGACAGCGCCATGGCCAGCAGACCGAAGGCAACGATGTGGCGTCCGGTCCAGAGGGACTCGGGAGAATGCGTCATGACGGGTCTCGTTCAGCCCTCAAGGGCCAACGTGCAGGTACGGTCCGTGGTTGTCTGTCCGGGTAACGGGTGGCGTCGCGGTGGCCGAAAGGCCGCGCAGGATAGCACGCCGGCGAGCGTGGCCGGGCCGGGTGGCCCGGCGTTCGTGCGGAATTCGTTGAGGAATGCCGGATGTTCTTGGGCTGTGAGGCGCTTCGCGATCAGCCGGTGTTCTCCGGTGCCGGCCAGCACCAGTCGCGGACCTCGGGCATGTCCTCGCCGTGTTCGCGGATATAGTGGTAGTGCTCGGTGCGGCGATCGCGCATGAGCTGTTTCACGCGCGCGGCCCGGTAGCCGAGCTTCGGCACGCGGTCGACGACATCGGCGACCAGATGGAAGCGATCGATGTCGTTGAGCACCGCCATGTCGAACGGTGTTGTCGTGGTGCCTTCTTCCTTGTAGCCGCGGACATGCAGATTGGCGTGGTTGGCGCGGCGGTAGGTGAGGCGATGGATCAGCCATGGGTAGCCGTGGTAGGCGAAGATGATCGGCTTGTCGGTGGTGAACAGGGTATCGAAGTCGCCGTCGCTGAAACCGTGCGGGTGTTCCTCCGCGGGTTGCAGGGTCATGAGGTCGACGACGTTGACGACGCGCACGCGCAGGTCGGGCAGGTGCTGGCGCAGCAGGTCGACGGCGGCCAGGGTCTCGACGGTGGGTACGTCGCCGGCACAGGCCATGACCACATCGGGCTCTCCGTCGTCGTCGCTGCTGGCCCACTCCCAGATGCCGGCGCCGGCGGTGCAGTGGCGGATGGCGGCGCCCATGTCCAGCCACTGGCTCTGCGGCTGCTTGCCGGCGACGATGACGTTGATGAAGTTGCGCGACCGCAGGCAACGATCGGTGACGTACAGCAGTGTGTTCGCGTCCGGCGGCAGGAAGATCCGGATGATATCGGCTTTCTTGTTGACCACGTGATCGATGAAGCCGGGATCCTGATGCGAGAAGCCGTTGTGATCCTGGCGCCAGACATGCGACGTGAGCAGATAGTTGAGTGAGGCGATCGGCCGCCGCCACGGGATCTGGTTGCACACCTTCAGCCACTTGGCGTGCTGGTTGAACATCGAGTCGACGATATGGATGAAGGCCTCGTAGCAGGAGAACAGACCGTGGCGGCCGGTCAGCAGATAGCCCTCGAGCCAGCCCTGGCAGGTGTGCTCGGAGAGGATCTCCATGACGCGGCCGTCGCGCGCGAGGTGATCGTCACCGGGCAGGCGTTCGGCCATCCACGCACGGTCGGTGACCTCGAACAGCGCATCGAGGCGGTTGGAGGCGGTCTCGTCCGGGCCGACGACACGGAAGTTGCGCGTCTCGTCATTAAGGCGCATCACCTCGCGCAGGAACTGTCCCATCACCCGCGTGGCTTCCGCGATGACGGCGCCCGGCTGCGGAACGGCGACGGCGAAGTCACGATAGTCCGGCATGCGCAGATCGCGCAGCATCTCGCCGCCGTTGGCGTGCGGGTTGCTGCCCATGCAGCGCCGGCCGTGCGGGGCGGTATTCAGCAACTCCGGGCGTGGCGCGCCGTCGGCATCGAACAGTTCCTCCGGGCGATAACTCCGCAGCCACGTCTCCAGCAGCGCGAGATGTTCGGGATTGCTGGCGGGGTCGGAGAAGGGGACCTGGTGGGAGCGCCAGTGGTCCTCGGTCTGGCGGCCATCGACCTCGCGCGGGCCGGTCCAGCCCTTGGGCGTGCGCAGCACGATCATGGGCCAGGCGGGTCTGGCGTCGTCGTCGCCGCTGCGTGCGCGAGCCTGGATGGCGTGGATCTCGTCGATCACTTCATCGAGCACGCGCGCCATCCGGGCGTGCATATCGGCCGGGTCACTGCCTTCGACGAAATGCGGTCGGTAGCCGTAGCCGACGAGCAGGCTTTCCAGCTCGGCGTGCGGGATGCGTGCCAGCACGGTCGGGTTGGCGATCTTGTAGCCGTTGAGGTGGAGGATCGGCAGCACGGCTCCATCGCCCACCGGATCGAGAAACTTGTTCGCGTGCCAGGCCGTGGCCAGGGGGCCGGTCTCGGCCTCGCCGTCACCGATCACGCAGGCCGCGATCAGGTCCGGGTTGTCGAGTACGGCGCCGAAGGCGTGCGACAGGGCGTAGCCCAGTTCGCCGCCCTCGTGGATGGAACCGGGTACCTCGGCAGTGACGTGGCTGCCGATGCCGCCGGGAAACGAGAACTGGCGGAAGAGCTGGCGCATGCCTTCGGCATCGCGGCTGATGTCCGGATAACGTTCGCTGTAGCTGCCCTCGAGCCAGGTATTGGCGACCAGTGCCGGACCGCCGTGGCCGGGGCCCGCGATGTAGATCATGTCGAGATCGTGGTGGCGGATGACGCGGTTCAGATGGGCGTAGATGAAGTTGAGCCCGGGCGTGGTGCCCCAGTGGCCAAGCAGCCGGCGCTTGATGTGTTCGGCGCTCAGGGGTTCGCGCAGCAGTGGATTGGCCAGCAGGTAGATCTGGCCGACGGAGAGGTAGTTGGCCGCCCGCCACCAGGCGTCGATGGCCTCGCGTTCGGTGGCGTCGAGGTCGGCCGCTTCGGTATGGCTCATGGCGAATTCCCGATCAGGCGCCGTTGCGGCCCTGTTTGTCCTCCGCTTCATAGGCTGCCAGCGCGGCGCGCGCAAGAGGTTCGGACTCGTCGACCTCGATTACGCGTACTTCGATGCCGCTGTCCGGCGTGCTGATGCGGCTCTCTCCGCCCGTCGCGGCCTCGTTGGCGACCCGATCGAGGTCGATGCCGGCCCATTCCAGGCCCTCGAGGATGGCTGCACGCATCTGCGGCTGATGTTCACCGACCCCGCCTCCGAACAGGATGGCGTCGGCACCGCCCAGCACGGTGAGGAAGGCGCCGATGTACTTGCGCGCGCGATAGGCGTAGAGGTCGAGCGCCAGGCGGGCGGCCTCCGTGTCGGCCGCGATCAGTTCGCGCATGTCGCCACTGATCCCGGAGACGCCGAGCAGGCCGGACTCGCGGTTGAGCATGGTCTCGAGTCGCTCCGGGGGCAAACCGTGCTCGCGCTGCAGGTGCAATAGCAGGCCCGGGTCCACATCGCCGGAACGCGTCGCCATGACCAGCCCTTCCAGCGGCGAGAACCCCATGGAAGTGTCGACGGCCCGACCATTGCGCAGGGCCGTGATGGAACAGCCCGAGCCGAGCTGCAGCGAGATGACGCGCTCGCCACCCGTGGGAGCGATGGTCCGCCAGCGGTGCCACATCGCCTCGTGAGCGATGCCGTGGAAACCATAGCGGCGCAAGCCGTGCGCGGCGGTCAGCACGTGTGGCAGCGCATAGGTGCGGGCGACAGCGGGCAGGTCGCGATACAGGCTGGTATCGAAGACAGCGAATCCGGGGATGTCACCGAGGACTTCGCGGCAACTCCGTACCCAGGCGAGCGCCGCTGGATTGTGCAGCGGAGCCAGCGGTGCGTACCGCTCGATGGTGCGCTCGACCTCGGCGTCGAGTCGGTGTGCGCCGGCACCGCGATCGCCGCCGTGGACGACGCGATGGACGACCATGTCGACTGGAGCCGCATCCTGTTCGGAGAGAAAACGTGTAAGCAGCTCCGCGGCTCCGTCAGGCGCCGCGCTGTCATGGTGGCTCGCCTGTGCGACGAGTTTCCCCGTGCCGTGCCGGTAAAGCATCAGGCGAATGGAGGAACTCCCGGCATTTACGGTCAGCAGGTTTTCAGGCATTTCGCGCACGTTCGACTATCCTGACCCTGGGGCCTTGAGTTTGCATCTGTCGCCGACACCCAAGTCTAGACGATGATCGAATCAGTAGAAGGAGCAATACCCATGAGCAGCGTTGATATCGGTATCAAAGAGCAGGACCGGGAGCAGATCGCCGAAGGGCTGAAACGACTTTTGGCTGATTCCTACACGCTTTATCTGCAGACCCACAATTTCCACTGGAACGTCACGGGACCGCAGTTCCGCGAGCTGCACCTCATGTTCGAAGAGCATTACACCGAACTGGCCACGGCCGTGGATGACATCGCCGAGCGGATTCGCACACTGGGCGTTGCCGCGCCCGGCACTTACAAGGCCTTTGCCGGGTTAAGTTCGATCAAGCAAGAGGAAGGGATACCGGATGCCGGGGAAATGGTCGCCCTGCTGACCAAGGGGCACGAACAGGTGGTCAAGACCTCGCGCGAGGTTCTGAAAACGGCCCAGGACGCCGACGACGAATCCACGGCGGCGCTGGTATCGGACCGCATGCGGGTCCATGAGAAAACCGCGTGGATGTTGCGCGCCATGCAGTGAAACGGTTCACCGTGGCCCGCGGAGGCGTCGCAGCGTCTGGATCCTGCGCCAGGCGGTAGGCACGGTCCGGTGCGAGGTCCCATACTCCCCGTGTCGCCGGCGGTTATGCCGGTTCGGCTTTATTCCGGTGCGAGGCTATGCGGCAGCACTACCTGCACGAACTGTTTGCCCCCGAAGGCGTCGCGGTATTCGGCGCCAACGACGAGGAGACCTCGGTCGGCGGGCGTGTGCTGCGCAACCTGCGCGAGGCCGGCTACTCGGGCGGGCTGTATCCGGTCAATCCGCACCACGACACGGTCCAGGGACTCACCTGCCATGCCCGCATCCGCGATGCGGGTGTGCCAGTGGACCTGGCGATCGTCGCCACGCCCGCCGACGCCGTGCCGGGGGTCCTGCGCGACTGCGGTGAACACGGAGTGGCCGTCGCCGTCGTCATGTCGGCCGGCTTCGGTGAGGGCGGCGAGTCCGGTCAACGCCGCGAACAGCGGCTCCTCGATATCGCGCAGGAGTACGGGCTGCGGCTGCTGGGCCCGAATTGCCTCGGCCTGATCCGGCCGTCGGCCGGGCTCAATGCGACCTTCAGTTTCAGCGCGGCCCAGCAGGGTCGGCTTGCGCTGGTGTCACAGTCCGGCGCCCTGTGCACGGCGATTCTGGACTGGGCCAGCCCGCGTCGCCTTGGTTTTTCGGCGGTCGTTTCGCTTGGCGATGCGGCCGATGTCGATTTTGGCGATGTGCTCGACTACCTGGCCCAGGACCACGAGACCAGCAGCATCCTGTTGTACGTCGAGGGCGTTCACCGCCCCCGGCGCTTCCTGAGCGCGCTGCGCAGCGTCGCCCGGATCAAGCCCGTGATCGTGATCAAGGCCGGCCGCCACTCGGTGAGCGCGCGTGCGGCCATGTCGCATACCGGTACGCTGGTGGGCGACGACGACGCCTTCAATGCGGCCCTCAGCCGCGCCGGTGCGGTGCGCGTCCAGACGATCAGCCAGTTGTTCAGCGCGGCGCAGATCCTGGCGGAATACCCCGGCGACGTGCGCGAGCGACTCGGGGTGATCACCAACGCCGGCGGGCCCGGGGTGCTGGCCGCCGATCGCGCGGGTGACCTCGACATCGAGCTGCCCGATCCGGATGCGGCGACGCTTGAGCGCCTGGATGCGACGATGCCCGCCGGGTGGTCCCGCGCGAACCCCTTCGACCTGCTTGGGGACGCGCCGCCCGAGCGCTATGACAAGGCGCTGGAAGCCTGCCTTGCCGCGAGGAACCTGGACGCGGTGCTGGCGATCCTCACGCCGCAGGCGATGTCCGATCCCGAGGGAGCGGCCGAAGTGGTGATCGCCGCCCGCCAGCGCACGCGCCGGCCCGTGCTGGCGTGCTGGATGGGTGGCGACCGTGTGGAGTCCGCAAGACGGCGGTTCTACGATTCGCGGGTGCCGCATTTCCCCTCGCCGGAGGCGGCGGTCGAGGCTTTCTCCTGCCTGGTCCAGCGCCGCCGCAACCGTGAACTGCTCATGCAGGTGGCGGAGCCGCGGGCCTACCACGGCGAGCCGGATGTCGAGGGTGCCCGCCTGATCATCGAGGGCGCCCTGGCCGAGCAGCGGCGCGTGCTGTCGGAGATGGAGTCGAAGGCCGTGCTCAGCGCCTTTGGCATCCCCACGATCGCATCGGTCGGGGCGCAGTCGGCCAGGGAGGCGCTGGTGAGCGCGGAATCGCTCGGCTTCCCGGTGGCGATGAAGATCGATTCCCCTGACATTACCCATAAATCCGACGTCGGTGGTGTCCGGCTCAATATCCCGAACGGGCAGGCAGTGCGGCGCGGCTACAGTGAGCTGGTCGATACGGTGCGCGCGGAGCGCCCCGAGGCGCGCATCAACGGCGTGACGATCGAGCGCATGCACAGCGAGCCGCACGCCCGCGAACTCATGATCGGCGTGGCCCGCGACAGCGTGTTCGGGCCCGTCATCAGCTTTGGTGCCGGCGGCACGGCCGTGGAAATCATGCGCGACCGCTCCGTGGCGCTGCCGCCGCTCAACAGTTTCATCGCCGGCCGCATGATCGATGACACGCGTGTCTCGCGCATGCTCACGGACTGGCGTCGCATGCCCGCCGTGAACCGCGAGGCGCTCGAGGAGGCGCTGCTGCGCATCTCGGAGCTCGTGTGCGAGCTCCCGCATGTAGTCGAGCTCGACATCAACCCGCTGATGGCCACGCCGGCCGGGGTGCAGATCGTCGACGCGCGTATCGTGGTCGAGGCGCCGCAGGCATGGCGGGAGCCTTACGGCCACATGGCCATTCACCCGTTCCCCTCGCACATGCAGCAGTTGTTCGTGGCGCCGGACGGCACGGAGATCACGATCCGGCCGATACGGCCCGAGGATGCGGGCATCGAGCAGGCGTTCGTGCGCGAGCTCTCGGATGCCTCGCGCTACCTGCGTTTCATGGCGAGCCTCAAGGAGCTCTCGCGCGAGACGCTGGTGCGCTTTACCCAGATCGACTATGACCGCGAGATGGCGCTGATCGCGATCACCGAGCGCGGTGGCAGGACTGTTCAGCTCGGCGTTGCACGCTATACGATCACGCCCGATGGCGAGGGCTGCGAGTTCGCCATCGTGGTGGCCGACGAGGTCCAGGGCACCGGTCTCGGCAGCCACCTGCTCGGTGTCCTGATGGAGGCGGCGCGCGACCGCGGGCTGCGTGAGATGATCGGCGAAACGATGTCGACGAATGACCCGATGCGTACGCTCGCCGAGCGCATGGGTTTCAGGGTGCGCACAAGCAGGGACGATCCCACTATCCTGCTCATGCACCGTCGCCTGTGAGCGCCATGCGTTTGTCCGTTCGCTGGCTGAAACCCGGACTTCGACCGGAGTTGACCCGATGAAAGTAGGCCTGTTCACACACCCCGCATGCCGTCTGCACGAAATCGATCCGGACCACCCCGAGCAGCCGGCGCGCATGGCCGCCGTGACCGATGCACTGGTGCGCGCGGGCATCGATGAGTGGCTGCATCACCGCGAAGCGCCGGCAGCGGACCGTGAGCAACTGGTGCGAGCGCACGCCGCCAGCTATGTCGATGCGCTGTTCAACAACTCGCCCACGGACGGACGCATGCCGATCGATGCCGATACGGCGATGAACCCGCATACGCTGGACGCCGCCCTGCGTGCCGCCGGCGCGGGCACCGCGGCGGTCGATGCGGTGATGGGGGGCGAACTGGATGCCGCCTTCTGCTGCGTGCGCCCCCCGGGACACCACGCCGAGCGGCGCATGGCGATGGGATTCTGCTTCTTCGACAATGTGGCGGTGGCCGCCTTGCAGGCGCTGGACGCGCACGATCTCAAGCGTGTCGCCATCTGCGATTTTGACGTTCACCAGGGCAACGGCACCGAGGACATCTTCGACGGGGATCCGCGCGTGCTCTTCTGCTCGACCTTCCAGCATCCACTGTTCCCGGGCGCATTCCGCGAGAACGTGCCGGGGCAGCGCATCAACTGCCCGCTCGACGCGGGCACGACCGGAGATGTCTTCCGCCGGACGGTCAGTGAGCGCTGGCTACCGGAACTGGAGGCGTTCGAGCCCGAACTGGTGCTCGTATCCGCCGGCTTCGACGCCCACCGGCAGGATCCCATCGGCGGCCTCAAGCTGGTCGAGAGTGACTTCCACTGGGTCACGGAGCGCCTGGTCGAGGTCGCCAACCGCCACGCCGGTGGCCGCATCGTGTCCATGCTCGAGGGCGGCTACGACCTCGATGCCCTGGGCCGCAGCGCCGTGGCACACATGCGGGCACTGATGGGGCAGCCGGAGACGCACTGACTCCGGATACCGTCAGTGCGCCGGCGATCAGCCCTCGGTCGGTATCTCGGGCAGTTCCGTGGCGCGTCCCCGGGCGATGTCGCCGGCCTTGTCGTAGAACGGCAACTCGCACACCTCGCCGCTGTGCGTCTGCGCGTCCATGCAGGCGACTTCGAGCACGGTGCCCGGCCCCAGATCGGGGTCGTCCAGGCGCACGAAGGCCACACCGCACTGCAGGGTGGGGGACCACGCGCTGCTGGTGACGCGCCCGGCGTGGTTGCCGTCGATATACACGGCGTCGCCGTGGCACGCGATGCCGCCGTCGATCTTCAGGCCCCAGGTCCGGTTGCGCCGGTCCGCTGCCTCCAGTGCCGAGCGGCCGATGAAGTCGTCCTTGTTGAAGTCGACCAGTGCGCCGAAGCCGGCGTCGAATGGCGTCGTGTCCTGGTCGAAATCCGTACCCGAGAACAGCAGTCCGCCCTCGATGCGGCGCGCGTTGGTGACCTCGGCCGGGGTGGTGTGGATGCCCCATTCGGCACCGGCATACATGATGCGGTCGCCGATGGCGGCCGCGTCGACGCTCGGATCGAGGTAGAACTCCCAGCCGAGCTCGTTGGTGAAGCCGGTCCGGGTGATGGTCACGGGTTGCCCGTCGATGCGGATCTCGGCCATATCGAAGTAGCGGAACCGCTCCGGCAGCCCGTCGTCCGCGACCGCTTCGAGCACGTCCATCGAGCGCGGACCCTGCACCTGACTGACCCATACGTGCGGATTGAAGATCTGGACATCAAATCCGACCGCCTGCGCGCGCAGCCAGCTGTAGAACTCGCCGTCGCCCTGCACGTACCAGAAGCGGTTGGCATCGAACCGCATAAGCACGCCGTCCATGATCGTGCCGCCATCCGGGTAGCACGCGATCTGGTAACTGCACCGCCCGACGCGCACCTTCGCGACGCTGCGCGTGAAAACGCGGTCCAGAAAGGCCTCGGCGTCGCTGCCGCGGATCTCGAGCGGCAACTCGCCCGTGTGCGAAACCATCACCTGACGACGCAGGCGCCAGTACAGGTCGCGCGTGTCGGTGTTGGCATAGGCGAGCGAGCGCAGACGATTGTTGTAGACCCCGAACTTCGGATCGTAGGGCAGCTCCTGATAGATCAGCGGATGCGGCGCCATGCTCTGCTGGAACTCGGTTGCACCGCCGCCGAACGGAACCGCCTTAACCACGAACTCGATTTCGGTCATTGCCTCGTAGTACACGTCTTCTCCAGGCCACGCAGGGACGGTTAATTTTCAGATCAGAAGAATAGCGCGGTTCTGGACATGTCAAAAATGACAAATCTTCTTCTCTACAGATAAATCTGTCATGATTTATCGATGAGACTGGATACGGAATCGCTGCGTGCGCTCAAGCTGGTGGCCGAGGTCGGTGGAGTGACCGAGGCGGCCGCGCGACTGTCCCTGACGCAGTCGGCGGTCAGCTGGAAATTGCGCCGTCTGGAGGAACGCGTCGGGCGAACCCTGTTGCGCCGCGAAGGGCGCACGCTGCAGCCGACCCGGCAAGGTCGCGAGCTGCTCGAATTCGCGGATCGCATCCTGTCGGCGCACGACGCCGCGGTGCAGCGGTTCCGGGGCTCGGCGCTCAGCGGTTCCATCCGGCTCGGGGCCACGGACGATGTCGCCGTGAACCGGGTCGCGGGCATCGCCGGCCGGTTCCGCTGGGCGCACCCCGCGATCCGCCTGCAGATCCGGGTCGAGTCGTCCCTCCGGGTCGCCGAGTGGGTCGATGCGGGCGAGGTCGACCTCGCGGTGATGCCGGTCGAGCACCATGAAGTGCGCGCCGGCGACTTCGTGCTCTGGCAGGACCAATTGCGATTCGTCCAGGCCACGGACGTCGAGTTCTCCGCGGACGACCCCCTGCCGCTCGTCACCTTTGGTTCGCAATGCTTTTACGGGCGCGTGGCGGGCGCGCTGCTCGATGCCGCGGGGATTCCCTACGAGGAGGTGCTGCAGAGCGCCAGCATCGCCGGGGTCCGGGCCGCCGTCAGCGCCGGGTTCGGCGTCGCGCTGATGAATCGCGGCTTCATGACCGAGGATCAGTGCACGTGGTCCGGTGCGGCCGCGATCGCCACACCCCCGGATATCCACTACGTCCTGCGGGCGGCGGAGGGGCCCCTCACGGACGCCCAACAGACCCTCGTGGGCGAGCTCCGCGGGTCGGTGCCGCCGGAGTAGTGTCCTACTTCTTTTTCATTCCGGCGAGTGCGTCGGCGAACGGATTGTTGGCCACGTCCGGCTGACGTGGTTCGCGTGGTTTTGCACCGCGTTTGTCGCGATTCCCTTTCGACGCCTTCGCGTCTTCCTTCGCCTCGTCGGTGTCGTCGCTGCGCATGGTCAGCGCGATCCGTTTGCGCCTGATGTCGACGTCGAGGATGCGCACCGAAACGACATCCCCGGTTTTCACCTCGTCGTGGGGATCCTTCACGAAACGGTCGGCGATCTGTGAGATGTGGACCAGCCCGTCCTGGTGCACGCCGATATCCACGAACGCGCCGAAGTTGGCGACGTTGGTGACGACGCCCTGCAGGCGCATGCCTTCGCGGAGGTCTTTCATCTCGTTGACGTCTTCGCGGAATTCGGCGGTCCGGAACTCGGGGCGGGTCGCGGCCGGGTTTTTCGAGTTCCGCGAGGATGTCGCGGACGGTCGGCTCGCCGAATCGCCCGTCGGTGAAGTCGTTGGCGGCGAGGCCGCGGAGGAAGGCCGCGTCACCGATGAGCTTACGGATGTCCCGTGCGGTCGATTCGAGGATGCGTTCGACCACGGGGTAGGCCTCCGGGTGCACGGCCGAGGCGTCGAGCGGGTTGTCGCCGTTCATGATCCGCAGGAACCCCGCGCACTGCTCGAAGGCCTTGTCGCCGAGGCGCATGACCTTCCGCAACTCCCGGCGGTCGCGGAACGCGCCGTGTTCCTCGCGGTAGCGCACCACGTTCTCCGCGAGGCCCGCACCGAGCCCCGATACGCGTGACAGCAGCGGGGCCGAGGCCGTATTGACGTCCACGCCCACGGCATTGACGCAGTCCTCGACGACGGCATCCAGCATGCGTGCGAGCTTCACCTGCGACACGTCGTGCTGGTATTGGCCGACGCCGATGGATTTCGGCTCGATCTTCACCAGTTCCGCGAGCGGATCCTGAATACGGCGCGCGATGGACACGGCGCCGCGCAGCGAGACGTCGACGTTCGGGAATTCGCGCGACGCGATCTCGGAGGCCGAGTACACGGACGCACCCGCCTCGGAGATCACGATCTTATGGGCGCGGATGGCCGGATGGCGCTGGAGCAGGTCGGCCGCGAGTCGGTCGGTCTCGCGCGAGCCGGTGCCGTTGCCGATCGCGATGAGTTCCACGCCATGTTTCTCGCACAGGGCCGCGAGCGTGGCGATACTGCCGTCCCAGTCCTTCTTCGGCTGCAGCGGATGGATGGTGGCGGTATCCACCAGCTTGCCGGTGGCATCGACCACGGCGACCTTCACGCCGGTGCGGATGCCCGGATCGAGGCCGATGGTCGCGCGCGGGCCGGCGGGCGCGGCGAGCAGCAGATCCTTGAGGTTGGTGGCGAAGACCTGGATGGCTTCCTGCTCGGCGATCTCGCGGAGCTGCTTCTTGATCTCCATCTCGATGTGCCACTGCAGCTTGACGCGCCAGGCGCGGCGCACCGTTTCCAGCAGCCAGCGGTCGCCCGGGCGGCCCCGGTCGGTGATGCCGAACTGCTCGCTGATCATGACTTCGCCGGTGGAGCGCTCGGCCTTGAGTTCGCCGTTTTCGTCGAGCTCGTCGATGACGAGACCGAGCGACAGGATCTCCTCGGTCTGGCCGCGGAACATCGCGAGCGCGCGATGCGAGGGGATCCTGCGCACGGGCTCGATGGCGTCGTGGTAGTCCGAGAACTTCTCCGCCAGTTCTTCCTTGTCCTTGTCCAGACGGGGACGCAGCTTCGACTGCAGCCTGCCGTGCGCCCACGCGTACTCGCGCAGCCGGCCGTTCAGTTCCGGTTCCTCGGCGAAGGTCTCCATCAGGATCTGGCGGGCGCCGTCCAGTGCGGCGGTGGCGTCGGCCACGCCATTGTCCGCGTCGATGAATCGCTCGGCCTCTGTCTCCGGATCGCGCGACGGATCGGCGAGCAGCGATTGCGCCAGCGGTTCGAGCCCGGCCTCGCGCGCGATCTGCGCCTTGGTGCGGCGTTTCTTGACGTACGGGCGATACAGATCTTCCAGGCGCGTCTTCGTGTCCGCCGCCTCGATGCTTTTGCGCAGTTCATCGGTCAGCTTGCCCTGTTCCTCGATCGAGGCGATGACCGTCGCGCGCCGGTTCTCCAGTTCGCGGTGGTAGCGCAGGCGCTCTTCGAGCTGGCGCAGCTGCGAGTCGTCCAGCCCGCCGGTGGCCTCTTTGCGGTAACGCGCGATGAACGGGACGGTGGCGCCGCTATCCAGCAGTTCGACGGCCGCGGCGATCTGCTGTGTCCGGGCGCCGGTTTCATCGGCCAGACGGGGGAGGATGTGTTCGAGACTCATGCGATCTTTACCGGTTGCGTAACAATGGTCGGCGCTATCGAGCGAGCGCCGGAGACCATCGGGGGGCGCAGTATACGGATTTGCCGTGGCGGGAAAATCGGCTGCCGGGCATCAGCCAGCGGGGTCGTCGTCTGCCCACGCTCCCCGAAGCCCATTGGCGATGTCGGCGACCACGCTGATCCAGGCATCTTTCAGGGTCTCCACCAGCGCGGGATAACCATCCTGCGCCAGGGCCTGCTGGCGCTGGAAGCGCTTACCGGCCTGGATCTCGCCGCCGCTGTCGAGAAGCTCCCATTTGCCGCCGACCACGGCGTAGCCATCGAATCGGCCCTGGAACCGGTCGATCGTCACGGTCAGTTCCATGATCTCCCGCTCCGGGGCGCGCAGCCGCTGATCCGGCCCCAGCACGCGAACGCCGTCAAGCTGCTCGGCCAGCCGCTGGCGCAGATCGCGGTGGAGCTGGGCGGCGAGGTCTTCCGCCCAAAGGTGGTTACGGGCCGCTCGAACCGCGACGTCGCTGGTCTGCATCACGATCCCCTCGACATCCAGATAGCGCGCCAGCTCGATGCGCTTGACGCGCAATAACCGTTCGCCACCCGTCGGTTCGGAAGCCGCGTTGTTTGGTCGGTCAGGAGGTAATGCGTCGTGCCTTCGCCGGGCGGGCGGGTGCTGCACGCGGCGATCAGCGCCACCACCAGTAGCGCCAGTTACCAGCAGCCACGGTTGCAGCGGAAGTCCCGGCGAGTGACGTCTCATTGCTGCGGGGCCCTCGGTTCGGGGTCCTCGACAGCCTCCTTGTCGAAGATCAGCGCATTGGGCTGATCGCGGAGGGTGCGGACGAGGGGCTGGAGATCCTGCATGACCGATTCCAGTCGATTGAGGGCGCCGTTGAACTGCCGGTACAACTCGGATCCCTGGTCGAAGCCTTCCAGCGTGTTGCGGAGCTCTTCCAGTGTCACGTCCATCTGTCGCGGCAACTCGCGCGTCGCGGAGTCGTCGAGCAGCGCCTGTATCGAGGCGGCGGTACGCTGGACGCTGCGGAACGTCTCCCGGGAGCTCTCGGCACTGCCCTCGAGCCCGGTCAGCACCGGCTGGATCTCCAGGCCGTTGAGTTTCTCGAGCAGCTGGGCCAGCTGGTCCTGGAGCTGGCCGATCCCGCCCCCGGTGGACGGAATCACCGGGCGTTCGCCCCAGCGCATTTCGGCAACGGACTCCGCGCCCGAGCGCATGTCCAGCGCGATGTAGCTGGTGCCGGTGACCAGGTTGCGGCTTCTTACCGAGGCCCTGAGACCCGCGTCGATCAGGCCGTCGATGCGCTCGCGCCACGCATCGAGGTCCGCCGCATTTCCTCCGCACCGGTCAATCGCTGGGGCTCGATGCGCACCAGTACCGGAATGGCGAGGCTGTCCTCGGCGTCAGGCCGGGGGCCGTCGAAACGCCAGGCGACGGTGTCGACGGTACCGATGCGCACGCCCCGATAGCGGACCGGCGAACCCTCGCTGACCCCGTCGACGCTGCCCTTGATGGGGACCACGTACTCCAGGTACTGATCCATCGCCGCGTCGCGCGCGGCCGCCTCGCTGCGGTACACCCGAAAACGGTGATCCGGCTCGACCGTCTCCCCGGCAGCCGTGTCCGGGACGCCGAGGCTGATGCCGCCGCCCAGCAACGTCTCCAGCGACTGGAAATCGACGCTGAAGCCGTCGGCGGTGTAGCTCATGCTCAACCCAGAGGAATTCCAGAAGCGGGTCCGCGCCGTAACAAGCTCCGTGTACGGCGACTCGATGAAGACCCGATGCTCGGTCTGCCGCGCGTACTCGCGTCGAGCTGAACCGAGGCCACGCGGCCCACCGTCTATCCCGCGGTAGGTAACGGGAGCGCCCTCCGTGAGGGCCATGTCCGGCCCGCTGAGCAGCGTGATCCGCAGGCCGCCATCGCCGAGCCCGGTTACGGGCGGATTCTCCAGGATCTCGAAACGACGCCTGGGCTCGTCCGCGTCGCCCGGTTGCAGCGCGATGTAGACGCCGGAGAGGGCGGTATCGAGGCCGCTGATACCCTGGCTGCCGATGCGCGGTTTGACGACCCAGAACCGCGTCTCCTCGTTCAGCATGCGTTCGGCACCCGGGCGCAGCCGGGCTTCCACCACCGTGTGCCCGAGATCGTCGGAGAGCCGGACGTCCGTGACCCGACCGACCTCCACATTGCGTGTCTTTACCAGGCGTTTTGTCGGCCTCGATACCTTCGGCCTCGGGCATGCGAAGGGTCACTGTCGGCCCGAGGGAGGCGAAGTGCTCGTAGGCCATCCAGCCGCCGATCACCAGGGCCACCAGGGGCAACAGCCAGAGCGGCGAGATGCGGAGCTGGCGGCGCCGGACGGCCTGGTCCTCAGTCTCGGTCATGAACACTCCGCTGTGCGGCGGCGCGGGTCTCCCAGAGTAGCCTGGGATCGAAACGCATGGCCGCAATCATACTCACGATGACCATGCCCGCGAAGGCCAGCGCCGCCGGTCCCGGGGTAATCGACATCAGCGACTCGGCCCGCACCAGCGCGACCAGGATGGCGACCACGAAGACATCGACCATGGACCAGCGCCCGATGTAGTCGATGACGCGATACATCCGGGTGCCCGCCAGCGGATCGCCCCGATCCGGCCGGCGCGCCCGCCAGCAGAGCCCGGCCAATGCCAGCATCTTGCCGATGGGGATCAGGACGCTGGCCGCGAAGATCACGATCGCGATCGGGAGGTCGCCGGCCTGCATGAAGCTGACGACACCGCCGATGATCGTCGACCCCTGCTCGGCACCGAAACGCGTGGTATGCGTGATCGGCAGACTGTTGGCGGGGATGTAGAGCAGTCCCGCCAGCAGAAGCAGCGCCAGCGTATTCTGGAGGCTCCACGGAGCGCGGGTGTGGACGCGATCCCCGCATCGACGGCACCGCCCCCGCCCCGTGCTGTCGACCCGATTGATCAGGCCACACACATGGCAGCCGGTCATGTCCTGGTCGCGGGCGTTGCCCCCGACTTGTATGCCCTCTGGTGCCGGTGGCTCGCCGGCCAACCGGAACCAGAGCCAGTCGGTATCCAGGGCCAACTGCGTCTTCACCAACGCCAGCACGAACGCGCCATAGGCCCAGAAGGCCGGCCCGACATCCAGCGTGGCCATACCGGCGATCTTGGTCAGGCTGACCAGCAGGGCTATCAGAAAGACATCGGCCATGATCCACGGGCCGATATGACTGACCGCCCGGGCGAGCAGCTCGTCGTGGTGCCCGCCACGGGAGCGCAACAGACGCGTATGGAGGATGATGAAACCGACGAGATAGACCAGCGGCAATATCACGATACCGAGCAGAACCGTGGCGGCGACCAGGGGCTCACCGAAGCGGGCCAGCGCCGAACCGGTATCGGTCAGGGTGATGGTGTTGCCGATCCCGCGCACATCGAAGCCGATAAACGGCAGCACCATCGCCATGGCCAGGCATATGAGGGCAGTGACCGCCCAGGCCAGCCCGCGCTGGACCGGCAGTCGGTGTCTACGTACGAGGACATGACCGCAGCGCGGGCAGTCCGCCCGCTCGTGCGGGCGCAGCGCCGGCAGCGCGACAACGCGATCGCAGTCGGGGCAGGCCCGCAGACGCCGGCGCCGGGACCATTTGGTGCCACCACCGTCGGCCTCCCGGGATAAGGGGCTGTCGCTGGTGGTGGTGCTGGCCTCGGGACTTTGAGTCGTCATCGCGCCCAGCATACCAGCGGGCCATGCGGGTATTTCGTTAAAACCCGGTAGCTTCCCGCATGCTCGCAGCGAGGCGAGAGGAGCGAGTCCTCCACGAGGGTATGGTCGGATTTCCGGCTGCGACGACACGGTTTTCAGTTTCCGGCCCGCATCATGACCGCGAATTCCGTGGCTCAGGCGTCGCCTTCCGGTGGCGTGTGGCAGCACACGCGGCCGTCCTCGTCGAAGCGCACGCGGCAATTCTGGACCAGGCGTTCACGCAGGCGCTGACGGGCCCGGAACAGTCGGGTCTTGACCGCGCCCACCGAGAGGCCGCGGGCCTCGGCGTAATCGCGCTGCGGGCGCCCCTCCAGGTCGCAGTGGCGAATGATATCCCGATCACTCTCACGCAGGGCCGGGAGATTGCGCTCTATGCATGCGTTCAGATCGTCCACGGGCGCGGACTGGGGTTCCTCGGCCGCAAGATCCTCGGGGACCGGTTCGGCCGGTCGTTCGCGACGCTGGCGGTCCACCGCCGCGTTCCGTGCCACGCGGAACAGCCATGCGCGCGGGCTGTCGAGGCGGCAGAACCCTGCGCCCTCGCGCATCGCGCGCAGAAACACCTCCTGAACGAGATCCTCGGCGGCGTCGCCGTCGGCGAGCCGATTGACGAGGAAGCCCCGCAGTTCCTGCTCGTGCTGCCGCCACGCACCGGACACGCAGGCATAGCCCGGCTCGTCGGCCGCAGCCGCTCCGGCGGGCGCTGCGCGCCCCTGTAACCTTTCGGCCATCGCTGCGTCCTCCCTGGTGAGTAGCGGCGTAACGCCGCCCGTCGTCTTCAGGCAGCAAGAGGTGTTCGATGCTCGAAATCTTCACGGTGATCGCCGACTGGCTGGCCTACGCCACCCTGGGGCTGGATCCGGAAAGCCGGCTGGGTACCGCGGTGCACTTCTTCATCGAGGATACCACCAAGATCTTCGCGTTGCTGGCGGTGATGATCTATGTCATCGCCCTGGCCCGCGCCTCGCTCAACCTCGAGCGCGTGCGGGCGTATCTGCACAAGCGCCATCGCGTCGCCGGCTACTTCTTCGGCTCGGGCTTCGGTGCGATCACCCCATTCTGCTCGTGCTCGAGCATCCCGCTGTTTCTCGGATTCACGAGCGCGGGGATCCCGCTGGGGATCACCATGGCCTTCCTGCTTACTTCGCCGGTGATCAACGAGGTCGCCGTGGTCATGCTCTGGGGGCTGCTGGGCTGGAAGTTCACGCTGGCCTACGTGGTGGTCGGCATGGCCGTGGGCATCATCGGCGGAATGGTGCTGGATGCGCTGCGCGCGCATCGCTGGTTGCAGGACTTCGCGGCCAAAGCGTATGAGCAGGCGCAGGCGACCACGGCCGACACTGGCGATGACGATGCCCAATCGACCGCGCCGCAGCGTCTCACATTCCAGCAGCGCCACGTGTTCGCGCGTGACGAACTCAAGGAGATCGTCGGGCGCATCTGGAAGTGGGTGTTCATCGGTGTCGGCCTCGGGGCCGGCTTGCATGGCTTCGTCCCGGAGGGTTGGTTCGCCGCCAATCTCGGCGCCGGGCAGTGGTGGACCGTGCCGACGGCGGTGTTCGCCGGCCTGCCGCTGTACTCGAACGCGACCGGCGTGATCCCGGTACTCGAGAGCCTGATCGGCAAGGGCCTGCCCGTGGGCACGACACTGGCGTTCTGCATGAGCACCGTGGCGGCGAGTCTGCCGGAGTTCACCCTGCTCAAGCAGGTCATGCAATGGCGGTTGCTGCTCACGGTATTCGTGATCCTGTTGGTCAATTTCACGGTCATGGGGTGGGTGTTCAACGCCATCGCCCCCTGGCTTCTCACTGGAGGTGCATGATGAAGATCGAAGTCCTGGGTACGGGTTGTAAAAAGTGCGTCAATACGGCCGAGCAGATCAGCGAGGCCGCGCAGTCGATTGCAGTGGACGCGCAGGTGGAGAAGGTCACCGATCCCGCGGTGATGATGCGCTATGGCGTCATGTCGACGCCTGCCGTGGTCATCGATGGCAAGCTGGTCCACAGCGGTTCGGTTCCCGATCGCGAAACCATCGAGAACTGGCTGCGGAACTGATGCGTGTGGCCGGGGCGCTCGCCGCGCCCCGGCCTATGCCCCATCGTGTCAGCGCAACCCGAATGCGTACACGCCACGATCGGCAGGACCGAGGGTGACACGAGCCGTGCAGATCTGGCGTCACTGTCGCGGCAGATATTCCTCGGTTAACGCATCGAAGCGACCGGTGCGTTCGAGTTCCTGGAACGCGCGGTCGAAGCCTTCGAGCAGGCGATCGGAACCGGGGTATGCACTCGACACCATGAGCCAGGAAGGGACAACGTCATAGGGACGTTCAAGCGTCGCGAACCTTCGGTGCTCCCCGGGAAACGCCTGGCGGATGGCATACCACCCGACCAGCTCGGATAGCACGAGCAGGTCCGTGCGGCCGAGCCGCAGCATCCGCAGCGCCGATTCCACATCGGTCGCATACGCCACCGTGAGTTGCGCCTGCTCGAGGTCGCGCTCGTACCAGTAACCGCGGATAGCGCCGATCGTCCACGACCGCAGGTCGCTCAGCCCGCTCCACTCGATACCGTCGGGGAAGCGGTCGACGCGATAAAAGAACGCGATGCGGTTGTCGAACAGCGGTCGACGGGAGAACCGATACTCGCGCTCGCGCTCCGCCGTCTTCACGTACGGGTAGGTGGCCCATGAGCGCCCGGCGAGGACTTCGGCCTGGCCGCGCCGCCACGGCTGGAATACCAGCTCGGATTCGATGCCGGCGTGTTCCAGCGTCTGCATGACGATTTCGCTGAGCAAACCGGATCCTTCGATGTGCCGTGACACCAGCGGTGCGTACTCGTCGCTGGTCAAGCGGACGGGTTCGGCCGTCGTGGCGCCGGGCAGCAACAGCGCGAGCAGCAACAGTGCCGTGCGGCCGATCGCGCGGTGGCGATCGTTGCGTTCAGGCGTATCCATCGGGCGCGGTACCGGTCTGGAGGAAGTGGCGCAGGGCCTCGATCGGCATCGGTCGCGCGAAATAGTAGCCCTGGCAGATGCCCGCGCCACGGGCGCGCAATGCCGCGAGTTGGGCCTCGGTCTCGATGCCCTCGGCGATGACCTTGAGTCCGAAGTGCTCGGCAACCGCGAGGATGGTGTCCACGATCGCCGCGGTGTCGGCGTTCACTGCGAGGTCCTGCACGAAGGAGCGGTCGATCTTGAGCGTGCTCAGGGGCAGCGACTTCAGATACCGCAGTGACGAATAGCCGGTCCCGAAGTCGTCCACGGCGAAACGCGGGCCGAGGGCCCGAATCGCCCGCATGTTCGCGATCGCGGCATCGGTCTGCTGGATCACGCTGCCCTCCGTGATCTCGAACTGCAGCCGCTCGGCGGGAATGCCCGAGGCATCCATGGCCTGTTGCACGCGTCCCGCGAGCGCCGGGTCGACGATCTCCAGCGGGGTCAGGTTGACCGACAGTCCATGGTCGAGGCCCGCCTCGGGGTCGCGCAGGAGCGGGGCGAGGTCGGCACACGCCCGGGTGAGGGATTGCTGCGCGATGGCAGAGATGATGCCGGTTTCCTCGGCGATCGGGATGAATACGTCGGGCCGGATGGGGCCGTGCTCCGGGTGCGTCCAGCGGGCCAGCGCCTCGACGCCGATGACCCGCCCGTCCCCGGAATCGACGATCGGTTGATACACCAGATCAATGGAATCGTTCGCGACGGCGTCGCGCAGGCCCTTCTCGAGGCTGAGCCGGCGCCGCGCCGCCGCACCCATTTCCTCGCGATAGAACGTCAGGGCGCCACGTCCCCCTGACTTTGCCCGATAGAGCGCGGTGTCGGCGTTCTGCAGGATCGCTTCGGCCGACTCGCGGCCATCGAAGACGGTGATGCCGATGCTGGCGCTGAGGCGCAGCTCGTGCCCTTCGATGGTCATGGGCATCCCGACGGCGGCGATCAGTTTTTCCGCGACCCGGGTGCAGGTCGTGGCCGCCGATTCACGCTCGTAATGCAGTTCGGAGAGCACAATGATGAACTCATCGCCGCCGAAACGGCTGATGAAGTCGTTGTCCCGGAGGCTGTCGCGCAGGCGCATGGCGACCGTGGTCAGTACCGCGTCGCCGGTGTGGTGGCCCCTTGAATCGTTGACGGTCTTGAAATTGTCCAGATCCAGAAACAGGAGTGCACCGGGTTCGCCGCGCCGCAATGCGCGCGCGAGCGCCTCCCCGAGGCGGTCGTGCAGAGAGGCGCGGTTCGGCAACTGCGTGAGTGGATCGAAATAGGCCAGTTCGTTCACACGCGCCTCGGCGCGCTTGCGCTGGTCGATATCGGTGACCATCGCCAGGGTGCCGTGGCACTCGCCGGTGTCGGAGAGGATCGGCGATGCGGAGATCAGCGCCCAGCGACGAGTGTCGCCGGCACATCGCAGCGCGAGTTCGAGTTGCTCGGTCTGTCCGGATCGGCCCCGTCGCAGATACGTCAACACCCGCTCCTGCTCGTCCTGATCGACGAAATCGAGCATGGGGCGACCGACCAGTTCTTCCCGTGCGTGGCCCAGCATGCGGGCAAGCCGGGGGTTCACGAACCGCGTCGTGTCGTTCTCGTCGAGCAGCCAGACGCCTTCCTCGGCCGTCTCGATCAACTGGCGGTAGCGTTGCTCGCTCGCGCGCAGTCGCGAGTAGCTGCGCTCAATGCCCGCGAGCATTCCGCGAAGGGCACCGTTCACGTCGTCGATCTCGTCAGGCCGGGCGCGGACCGTGACCGGCGGGGGCGGGCGGGCGTCATCCTCGACCCGCCAGGCCTTGCAGAATGCGCCCAGCGCACCGAGGCGACGAATGACCAGCAGGTGGATCAGCGCCAGCACGACACCGGAGACGATGAAGGTTTTCGCGGCGTTGCCCGCGAGTGTCGTGCCCAGGCGCTCGAACAGGCGTGCGTGGGCCGGCGCGAGCGTTGCCACGACATGGAGCGTCCCGATCGATACGGTCCGCGCGGGCGTTTCGTAGAGCAGCGGGTATTGGCGTTCGAGCGTATGTTGCGCCGTGCCCCGTCCCGCTGTCTGCACAAACCCGTCGGCACTCGACACCCGCAGGAAATCGATCTCGGGGAGCTTCGCGAGCCCGTTGAGCGTCTGCCCGAGGATCTCCTCGTTCAACTCCCAGAGCTGGTTGCTGATCGCCGCGGTCTGCGTCAGTTCGATCTCCTGCAGACGCTCTTCGATCGCCCCGATATCCCCGCGGTATTCGCGATGGAGCTGCTCCGCCGTGAGCACGAGCGTGATCAGGGAGCTGGTCGCGACAATACGGATCAGTAACTGGCGCCCCAGGCGCGAATGGATACCGGCCCATAAGCCGGATTTCGTGTTGTCCGGCGCCCCGGCTGCAGCTGATGCGATGGACTTGCCGGAGAGACCGTTGCGCGATTTCACATCGCGCCTCCCCGGCGAGTGGGCTGCAGCGGCCAGGCGATGCATGGGGGGAAGCGGGTGCTGGCAGGCATGAAGCGACCTCGGTCGTATCGAATATTTACAAGACGAGTATACAGATCGAGCGGCGCGATGGCCGGCCTACGGTCGCGGAACCCGCTGCACGGTCTGTGCCAACGCTCGCCGTCAGCGTGCCCCGCGTCACCGTGCCCGTCGCCAGGCCACGCCATGCCGGCTCAGCCGATCCCGGGCGAACGCGATCAGGGCCAGTCTGGAGCGATGGCCGGTGGTATCGAACGCTTGCACTTCGGCAGACGGATCGACGGGCTTCCAGGGCGCGGGGACCCTGAAGTCGAGAGCGTTCTCAGGCGAAGAGGTATAGCAGCAGAACGTGGGTGGGCAGGTATACGGCGACGGGCAGGGCGGTCATCAACAGGGCGAGATAGGCGAGCGGATGCAGCGTGGTCTGGCGGACGCCCTCGCCACCCGGCCCGTGGACCCAGTTGACGTTTCTGTGCGGATCGGTGATCGCCCGGGTCAGCGGCAGCACGGTCCACGCGATGGCCGTCATGAACACCGGTGCGCGCGGGTCGTAACCCAGCGCCCAGACAAGCCACAGCAGCAGCAGTGGCAGCGGGATGTGGAACAGCGAGATGATCTTGAGGTGCAGCGGGCGTTCCGGCTCGAACATGTAATCGACGATACCGGTGATCCGCACGCCGATCAGCAGGCGGCTGAGCAGACTCGTATTCCAGAGCAGTTCCGGCAGCAGGGTGCCGACGAGCATCGTGCTGGCCAGCAGGCTGCTCTCCAGCCACAGCGCCGGAACGGTGCCGATCAGGGCGATGTCGGAGAACCACAGGTAATTGGCCGGACCGTACCGGATCCAGTACACCGCGAGGATACCGGCCACTGCGACGGTCCAGATCACTGCGAGCCAGAGCGGAACCATGATCGGCCTGCCGGGGATAGCGGTTCAGTCACGCGTCCCGCGCCCGCGGGACGCGTGACCGCGTCGTGCCTTACTCGTCCTTGCCGGAATCCGGCTTCGCGGAGCCCTGGTGATCCAGTGGCGTCGCCTGATCCAGGCGCGGGTGGTTGTCGAGGAACGCCCGGTGCGGGTCGGGCAGGGCGTCGAGGGCCTGGATCGTCCCGGCGAGCGCGTGCGCCGCGGCCAGCACGTCGCGCGTATTCCCGGTTTCGGAGATGGTGTGCATGTTCCGGATCGGGAAGCCGACCGAAGTGGCGGCGCAGTCCACGCTGGCGAGCACACCGGCCATGCCATCGGTGCCCGTATCGACGCCGGCCACGTCGCGCTGCATGGGAATGCCCTGCTCACGGGCCGTGGTCTCGATGATCCGGTTGAGCTGTTCGCTGGCGATCGAACCGACCGACATCGTGAAGCCCTTGCCCATCTCCAGCGGCGGCAGGCGCCGATCGCCGACGCCCGGTGCGGCCGTGTAGTCGTGGTTCACGTCGATGCCGATCAGCACGTCGGGTTCGAGTTCACCGGCGAACACCCGGCTGCCCATGCGGCCGATCTCCTCGTAGCTGGCCATGGCGAACAGCACGCGAACCTGATCGGTGCCGCCGCGCTCGGCGATCAGCCGCGCGACCTCGGCGGTGGTGAAGCAGCCGAGGCCGTTGTCGAGGTATGCCCCATAGAACGTATCCGGGCTGAAACCGCGCCGGATCGGGCGGTTGAGGATGATGCTGTCACCCGGGCGCACGCCGAGATTCTCGACCTGCTGCTTCTTGTTCTCGCCGTGGATCTGCAGTTCGAGATAGAGCTGCTCCTTCTTGACGCCCTTGTCGCCCGTGCGCACGGCGTTGTCGGCGAAATGGATGGCGCCGAGCGCCTCCACCGTGCCGCCCTCGATGACGCGGTAGCTGCCCGGGTTGGCCGGATCCTCGCTGAACAGCTTGACCTCGTGACCGATGAGCGTGGTCGGCAGGAACGAGTCGCTGTTGATCCAGATCTTGCCGTCATCGCCGATCGAGCGCACCTGCATGCGGATCTTGTCGGCGTGGCCGATGAGCATGACCTTGAACAGGTCGTCCCGCCCCGGATGGGTGTCCATGACGATCCCGGCGTGGCCACGGAACTGGTGGACTTGCCAGTCTGCCAGCGCGTGGCTCTCCAGCCAGGGCTTGAGCACGCCGTAGGTCATGGCGCCCTCGATCCCGACCGGACTGGGGGCCGCCAGGATGTCGCGCATGAATCCGAACTGTTCCTCCGGCATGGGCCGGTTCCAGGGCTGATCGGTTGCACTCATGGGGTGATCTGACTCCGTTGCGCTTGGGTAATCGCGCAGTCTGCCATGATCCGCCCCGTTATGGCATGTGGGGAAAAGCCCGAATGGTGCACGCGTTACTGCGCGCGAATCGTGCGTCGGTTACTCTGCGGGCATTTGTATCCCGATGCCTGACGAAAAGAGGGAGGGTGTTATTCATGAGCGCCCGCTGGAACGGGGCTGTGCTCGTCCTCGCGCTCGCGGGCATGGTCCCGGCTGTAGCCGGCGCCACGGGTGGCGGCGCGGAAAGCCGCGGCTGGGGGGATCCCTGCCGGGCGGAAGACCGGGCGCGTTCGGCGGCCATCCATGAGCTGTATCAGCGGCGCGATCAGGCGCCGGTCTGGCTCACCCGCGAGGGCAGAACGCCGTCGGGCCGGCGACTGGTCCGCCTGCTGCGAACGGCGGAAGAAGGCGTGATGACGGACTGCCTCGCGCAGGCGCTCGACGGGCGCGATGGTGGCTACTCGCGCGGCGCGCTCGACGTCCTGCTCACCGACGCCTGGGTGGAACTGCGCGCGCGTGGGGCGGGCGGCGAGTCCGATGTGCGCGACCATCTGGAGGTGCTGCTGCCCGGGCGGCGCGAGCGGCTGCAGCGACAGCTCGAACGACTCGCGGGGTCAGGAGGGGCAGCGGAGCGGGCGCCGGGGGCCGATGGCGCCGCACGCATGGCGGCCGCGCTGGAAAGGTATCGGCGAATCGTCGCAGAGGGCGGATGGCCAGAAGTGGGAGCGGGACCGCTGCTGGAACCGGGCGAGAGCGATGCGCGGGTCCCCGCCCTGCGCGAGCGGCTGAGGGCGACGGGCGATCTTGCGGTGCGCGTGGGTGACGGCGACGGCAGCCGCTATGACCGTGAGCTGGCACGGGCGGTCACCGGCTTTCAGCGACGCCATGGCCTCGCGCCGGACGGGGTGGTTGGCCCGGCGACCCGAAAGGCGCTCGATGTCCCCGCCCGCCAGCGGGTTGCCCTGATGGAGCGCAATCTCCGCCGGATCGAGGCACGCGCGATCGATGGCGATCACCCCGTCGTGCGCGTCAATATCCCGGACTACCGGGTCACGCTGTATGAAAAGGGGGCGGCGACCTTCAGCACGCGTGCCATTGTGGGTCGGCCGGAGCATCCCACGCCGCAACTGCAGACCCGTATTACCGCGCTTACGCTCAACCCCGCCTGGAATGTGCCCCGGAGCGTGTTACGCGAGGATCTCGCGCAGCGTTTCGCCCGGGACGATGGCTATGCGCAACGCCACGGTTTCCATGCCGTCAACAGCGATCGCCCGCTGAACGAGTTCGACTGGAGTGGGACGCCGATGGTCCCCGTTCGCCAGGCGCCCGGACCGACCAATGCGCTCGGGCGCCTCAAGTTCGAGATGCCCAACCGCCAGGCGATCTACCTCCACGACACGCCGGCCCGGCACCTGTTCGATTCGCGTCGGCGCGCGTTCAGCGCCGGCTGCGTCCGCGTCGAGGAGCCCATGGAACTGGCGGCAAGGCTGACCGGCGGCGATGCCGAGCGCCTCGATGAGATGGCGCGCGACGGGGAGACGCGCACGCTTCGCCTCGGCTGGCACATCCCCGTGCAACTGGTGTATTTCACCGCCTGGGTCGATACCGGCGGGCGCGTCCAGTTTCGGCCCGATATCTACGATCGGGATGATGCCGGGGCTTCCCGGGGTGGGGCATGACACGCACTGCGCGCGCGGGAGTCACTCGAGCCACTGGCTGTACGGATGCGCCTTGAGCGCCGCGTTGTAGTAGCGCGCATCGCCGGTTACTTCGGGCCCCAGCCACGGGGGTGAAGGGATCGGGTCATCCGCGTGGACCAGTTCCAGCTCGGCGACGATCAGGCCGGCATTCTCGCCGTGGAACTCGTCGACCTCGAACACCTGGCCGTCGACCGGGACATAGTGGCGCGTCTTGTCGATGATGCCCGGCTCGCAGAGCGCCAGCAGGGCGTCGGCCTCGTCCGGCGGGATCTCACGCTCCCACTCATACCGCGTGGTGCCGGTGCTGTCCCCTTTGCCCTTGATCGTCAGGTAGCCGCGCCCGTTCCGTTTCCGGACCCGCACGGTGCGCTCCGGCACCGAACTGAGAAAGCCCTGCACGATCCGTTCGGCATCCCGTGCGTGGTCCCTGAATTCACCGGTAACGCGGAACTTGCGCTCGATTTCCGTGCTCATGAGGGTCCCTGCCGGGTTGTGTCGGCGATGCCCGGGGCGCGTTGCGCTTATCGCCGGGCGTGGACGTTCCCGAGGCGATGCTCGGCGGCGCCGATAATGTTACCGGCACGCCCCAGCTGCACGAGGACGACCACACCGTCATGGTCGGCCAGTTCGGTGTCCGCCAGGCCGAGCGCGAGTCGGGCCTCCTCGCCGTGCCATGTGCCGATCCGGCGCATGCCGCGTACGACGTGATGGTTGGTGAGTTCCCTGCCATCATTCTCACCGCCGTCGATGGCCGTGGTGTGGCGATCGTCGTAGGTGATCAGCCAGACCGTGGCCGGCTGCCCGGGCACCGCCTGCCCTGCCGCCGGCAGGTGCACGTGTTCCGCCGGGTCGCCGACGATCCGCGGGCGCAGCCATGCCGCCTGGTTGCCGGCGCGCTCGATGGCGTCGCGCACCCGGCCGGCGACATGCCCGACGACGGCGTAACGCCCGTCGACGACGATCTGCGGTGTGTACACGCCCGTGGTGTACGGGTTGTCGTCTTCCAGTTGCTCGGCGTAGCTGCGCTGCCGGTCGCTGAACCGGGCCTGGGCGAAAGGGTCCGTCCAGCCGAGCCGGTTCCAGTAGTCGACATGCAGCGAGAGCGCGATGATGGAATCGCGTTCGGCGAGCTGCCCGAGCAGGGCATCGGCCGGCGGGCAGCTCGAGCAGCCCTGCGACGTAAAGAGTTCCACGACGACCGGACGGGCCGTGTGACGCGTGTCGGCGACCGACAGTGTGGCGAATGCCACGAGCAGGAGTAATGCAAACCGGTATCGCATGCGGCTTTCCCGGGCAGAGGTATTCATCATGGAATATCCGATCGTGAATGGGAACTTCAGGCAATCGTCTCGGACCGGCTTGGCCGGGGATCAGTTCCCCGGCGGTGGGGTGGTGGTCAGTGTCGCCGTGAGCACGAGGATGAGGATTCCGAGTCCGAGCTCGGCGGCGATGGTGCGCCGCAGCATATGCCGGGCCGCCGGGTCGCCGCTCGCCAAAGCCGGCGTCAGGCGCAGCTTGTTATAGGCGGCGATCGCGATGAGACCGGCGACGACCAGCAGTTTCGCGCCGATCAAGAGGCCCCAGCTGCTGCGAACAAGCGCGTCCACGTTGCCCGCCAGAAGGACAAGCATCCCCCCGCCGGCGGCCACGAGTGCGGCCACGACCCACTGGGCGCGGCGCCCGAATCCGCCGACGATGCCGGCGGCTACGGGGGTCGCCGCCGCGCGCGTGACCAGCCAGAGACCCGGCAGCGCCGCCAGCCACCAGGCAACGGCGGCCGTGTGCACCATGATCAGAGGCGCCAGCGCCCAGCGCGGCTCGCCGAGCACGTGCCCCGACAGCGCAAACGACGCGACGATGGCGAGGCTTCCGGCCCACGCGATCGCGTCGCCCCCACGGCGTTCCAGGATGAGGGCGCTGGCGGCCAGCAGCCCGGCCGCGCGCACGGCCGCGGCGGTGCCGAACGGACTCTCCAGCACGAGCGTGAGCAGGGCCGGATCCATGGCGGCCGTGAGCGTGCCGCCGCCGAGGAAGGCGGCACGCCGCACGACCCCCAGCGCCAGCAGCGCGATGCCGGCCAGTGCGGCACCCGCGGCAAGCCGTCGCATCGGCCGTGTCGACACGCCGTGCCGGCCGGCCAGACCGACGAAGGCGGCCGTGCCGGCGGCGATCAGCGCGCAGAGATAGCCGGCCGCCCGGATCGCGACAGCGGCGACCATCGCGCCGTCGATGCCCATGAGCGGCTCTCCCACGAGGCTATTCGACGCGGAACCCGAATTCGCCGGAGGCGGTGTGCCCGTCGGTCGACAGGCCGCGCCATTCCACCGTGTACGCGCCGCTCGCGAGGGATTCGGTGCGGCCGATCAGTATTTTCGTCGCTGCGCCACGATCGTAGGCCACGTCATATTCATTACCGGCTTCGTCCGTGATACGCACCATGGTGACGCGGATCGGCTGGTCGAAGCGGATGCGGATTTCCTCCGGTGGCGCGTCAAGCACGGCACCGTCGGACGGCGTGGTCGCATCGCTCGCGGAGTGACCGCTCGCCGCCGTGGCAAAGGCCAGCAGGAGTGCGGCTGCAACGCCGCGCCAAACGGGAAAAGACACGCTGATCACCTCGCAATACCGGTCATGATCGATTCCACTGCGCTGCCATTACCGCACGGGGAGCGACCGCCTTCAAGCGGTCCGGGTCGGAACCGAATGTCGCGCGGTGTATTCCTGCCGACCGCTATGAAAGGGCGAGAAGCGTCATGGGCAGGTGATGCCGTGCCCTGCGGTTACGACGCGAGCAGTTATGTATTATCGGTACGTATGTTTCCCGAGGAGCAAGGGGTTCATACCGCTGCGTTCCGCTCGATGTGATGGCCGGCGATCGCCGGGTCCTGCCGAATTCCGGCCCCGACCCGGGCCGTTTCTTCGTGGATGTATCTGGAGGTCATAGACGCAATCGAACGATCAACCGGCGTTGCCGGCCTCAGGGAGGTGGTTATCCGTATCCCCGATTTTGATGACGTGTCGCTCGCGCGTGAGCGGATCCAGCCGTGGATCCACCGCACACCCGTGTTGACCAGCGCGACGCTTGACCGCATGAGCGGTGCGCGGCTGTCGTTCAAGTGCGAGAACCTGCAGAAGGCGGGGGCGTTCAAGGCGCGGGGCGCGACGAACGCCGTGTTCGGGCTCGACGGGGAGCAGGCGTCGCGTGGTGTGGCGACGCATTCCTCGGGCAATCACGGCCTCGCGTTGAGCCGCGCCGCCGCGTGCCGGGGCATCCGGGCGACCGTGGTGATGCCGCGCGGTGCCAGCCGGGCGAAATCCCGCGCCGTCGCGACGTACGGCGGTGAAATCGTCACCTGCGATGCCACCATGGCGGCGCGGGAACGCACGCTTGCCGAAGTGGTCGAGCGCACGGGCGCGGATATCGTCCATCCCTACAACGATGCCCGCGTGATCGCGGGACAGGGAACCTGCGCGCTGGAATTGCACGAGGATGCGGGCCCGTTCGACGCGGTCGTCGCGCCGATCGGGGGCGGCGGACTGATCAGCGGCACGGCGGTGACGCTCGCGGCCCTGGCGCCAGGGACCCGTATCTACGCGGCGGAGCCGGCCAATGCCGACGATGCCTGCCGGTCTCTGCAGGGCGGGCGGCTTGTCACGGCGGATGCGCCGGATACGATCGCGGATGGGCTGCGCGCGTCGCTCGGCGACCTCACCTGGGCGGTTGTACGCGAGCACGTGACCGATGTGCTGCTGGCCACCGAAGAGGAGATCATCGACGCGATGCGTCTGGTCTGGGAGCGCATGAAGATCCTCATCGAGCCCTCCAGTGCCGTTGCGGTCGCCGCGATTCTCGGCCATCCGGAGTTATTCCGCGGTCAGCGCGTCGGCATAATAATTACCGGTGGTAACGTGGATCTGGATGATCTGCCCTGGGCGGCATGATCCCGGTCGGCCGCGCCTGCGCCGCGTTTCGGTAAAGGAGGACAGGACATGATCGGCACGATCGCCCTGCTGCTCGGGTTCCAGCTGGCCGGCGAGGTGGCCGTGCGCCTGCTTGGTCTGCCCGTTCCCGGGCCGGTCGCGGGGATGCTGATGCTGTTCGTGGCGCTGGCGATCCGCGGGTCCGTACCGGAGGAGGTCGCGACGGTCGCGAACGGGCTGCTGGCGCATCTGGCGCTGCTGTTCGTGCCGGCCGGGGTGGGCATTATCGCCCACACCGGGCGGCTGGAAGGGATCTGGCCGGTCCTGCTGGTGGTGCTGGTCGCCAGCACGCTCCTGGCCGTCGCCGTGACGGCCCTCACGCTGTCCGCCATGCGGCGTCTGCAGCAGGGGCGGGGCGGATCATGAGCGAGCTGTTCGAGATCTGGGTGTACCTCGCCGAGCGGCCGCTGGTGTGGCTCACGGTGACCGTGCTCGTGTACTGGGCGGCGCATCGGCTGTACCTGCAGTGCAACGAGCTGGCCCTGCTCAATCCCGTGCTGATCGCGGTGGTGGCGCTGGTGGGCATACTCGTCGTCACCGATACGGAGTACGGCACCTATTTCGAAGGCGCCCAGTTCGTGCACTTCCTGCTCGGCCCGGCGACCGTCGCGCTGGCCGTGCCGCTCTACGGCCAGGCGCACCGGCTGCGGCGCATGGGACTGCCGCTCGCGGTCGCCCTGATCGCCGGGTCGGTGACGGCGGTCGTGAGCGCGCTCGGCATCGGCTGGCTGCTCGGGCTCGAGCCGGACGTGCTGCGCTCGCTGATGCCGAAATCCGTGACGACCCCGGTCGCCATGGGCATCTCGGAGAAGGTCGGTGGGCTGCCGTCGCTGACGGCCGTGCTCGTGATCCTGACGGGGATCACCGGCGCGGTGCTCGCGATGCCGCTGCTGCACCTGCTCGGCTACGGCCCGGAGGACGCGACGGCCAAGGGCTTCGCGCTCGGCGTCAGCGCGCACGGGATCGGCACGGCGCGCGCCTTCCAGCACAGCGAGGAGGCGGGCGCGTTCGCGGGCCTGGGGATGGGGCTCAACGCGCTCCTCACGGCGCTGCTGGTGCCGCTGATCAACGCGCTGGTCATGCTGGCGTGGTGATCCCGCCGAATCCCGCCCGGGCAGTATGGTCCGGCGCGCGAGTGCGATACGCTGCGCGCTGCACGCGGGGCAGCCGCCGGTCGACCTGAAGGATCGCGCCGCAGCGCCCCTTCCGCGGGATCATCACTGACGACGGGAGCACGACACCGGTGTCCGACTTCGGCTTCGAGCTTGAGCCCAACAACCAGCCGGCGAGTGACGACGCACGCGCGCGGATCCTGGCCGATCCGGGCTTCGGGCGGCACTTCACCGACCACATGGCCCACGTTCGCTGGACCCAGGATGAGGGCTGGCACGGTCGCGCCGTTCGACCTTACGGACCGCTCCGGCTCGATCCGGCGACCGCCGTGCTGCACTACGCCCAGGAGATATTCGAGGGGATCAAGGCCTATCGCCATGCGGATGGCTCCGTCTGGGCCTTTCGCCCGGAGAAGAACGCCGAGCGCTTCCGCAACTCGGCCCGCCGCCTGGCGCTGCCGGAACTCGACACCGAGACCTTCGTCAACTCGCTGAAGGCGCTGGTCAGCCAGGACGTCGACTGGGTGCCGACGCCGCGGAGTGCCGCCGATGAGTCGAGCCTGTACCTGCGGCCGTTCATGATCGCCAGCGAACCGTTTCTCGGCGTGCGGCCATCCACCGAGGTCGACTATTTCGTCATCGCCTCGCCGGCGGCCGCCTATTTCCGGGGCGGCGTCCAGCCGGTGTCCATCTGGCTGTCGTCCGCCTACACGCGGGCCGCGCCGGGCGGAACGGGTGCCGCCAAGTGCGGCGGCAACTACGCCGCATCGCTGGCGGCGCAGAAGGAGGCGGCGGCGCACGACTGTGACCAGGTCGCATTCCTCGACGCCGTCGAGCACCGCTGGGTGGAGGAGCTCGGCGGCATGAACCTGTTCTTCGTGTTCCGCGACGGGCGCATCGTGACGCCGGCGCTGACCGGCACCATCCTGGAAGGCGTGACCCGCGACTCCGTCCTGCAGTTGGCGCGCGATGCCGGGTACGAGACCGAGGAACGGCCGATCAGCATCGACGAATGGCGCGAAACCGCCGCCTCGGGCGAGCTCACCGAGGTGTTCGCCTGCGGCACCGCCGCGGTGATCACGCCGATCGGCGTCCTGTGCAGCGAAAACGAGCGGATCGTATGTACCCCGGACAGCGGCGGCGAGGTCGGAGCTGACGCTCCGGACCCGCCTGCTGGATCTGCAGTACGGCCGCAGCCCGGACCATCGAGGCTGGCTGACTCGCCTGGCCTGACGGGCGCCGTGGCCGGCGGTTCACGGCTGGATCCGCTCGTCGCCGGTGGCCGAGGTCGCCACCGCCTCGCGGATGAGTTCGATCAACCGCCTCGCGCCGGGGCCGACCATAT
>JAXHNC010000020.1:0-251655 GCA_034520925.1 Halofilum sp. (in: g-proteobacteria)
AGGGCCGGCGCTGGATCTGGACAGTCCGCATGGTCGCGGTTGACGCATGACGGCGAGAGCCTCGCCGCCGCGGGCTCGGCCGTGTCCGGTCCCAACCGGCAGGCACGATACCTCCAGGCCGGCTCCAGGCTGGAGATCACGCGACATCCAGCCTGTATTACATGTCGATAACCCGCCGCCCCGCCCGGGATGTGTCGCCTGAACGACCTCCGCTGCCCGGCCTCGGTGCCCCATCCCCGGCCCGGGGCCCCGTCTGGCCATCGGCGGCGCGGCACTGCTACTCGACCGCTTGCACACCCATCTCCCGGAATCGTATCGAAATCAACGGGTTGAACGGAATCGGCGATGGGGTATGCGCCATGTGCATGTGCCAACGAGTAATCGTCACTTTCTTTTATCGGCGGATCGGGTAATGTTTGCACGCAAATTGCAGAGGAATAACCAATAGCGGACGGTCTCCTCATCAATGGAGCCTTCGTGCATACCGGGCGATAGTCCGCAGCGGCGCCAACTCGGGGCAGCGCGCTACAACGAGGTGAGCAGGATAAACCGCGCTACCCGCCGGCGGCCGACAAGAGAGAGCGTCATGAGCAGCCATCACACTGAGCCCAGCACCCCACTGATCCGCGCCCTTGAGCCGCGCCTGCTGTTCGACGGTGCCGCGCTCGGCGCCGCGGCCGACGTCGCCACCGATCAGGCCTATTCCGACCCCGCCACTCCCGGCGGCCAGGCCGGCGACACGGCGCCGCCCGCCGCGCGCTCGCCCATCAGCCGCGCGCTGGATGCCGCCCGCGACAACGCCCGGGGCGACAGCGAGGCCCAGCGCTCGGCCATCTTCATCGACGGAGGCGTCGAAGGCCACGAGGCATTGTTCAAGGCCGCCCGCGAGCAGTCGGGCGCCGAGGTGCACGTCATCGATCCGGCCGAGGACGGTTTCGCGAACATCGCGGACGTGCTCGCCGACGGCGGCGAGTACGACAGCGTGCAGATCATGGGCCACGGCGATTCCGCCCGGCTGTCGCTCGGCAGCAGCGACCTCGGCGACGACAATCTGGCCGACTACGCCGACGAACTCGGCGCGATCGGCGACGCCCTGGGAGCGGATGGCGATCTGCTGCTCTACGGCTGTAACATCGCCGAGGGCCCGGCCGGGCGTGCCTTCGTCGATGACCTGTCGGTCGCCGCCGGCGGCGTCGATATCGCCGCCTCGAACGACGACACCGGCGCGGCCGCGCTCGGCGGCAACTGGACCATGGAGGTCACCAGCGGCGAGATCGATACACCGACCCTGAATGCGCAGGGCTTCAACGCTTTGCTGGCCGCGGCCTCGTTCTCTCAGACCCCCTCCGATCAGACCATCGATGAAGATAATTCGCTCGACTTTAACGGTCTCAACCTTCAGGTCCAGGACGGCGATAACGACATGGTCGCCGAGGTTGAGCTGATCAATGGGACCGGCGGTATCGCCACGGACAGCGGCGGTGATCCGTTTAACAGACGCAGTGTGATCGGCGCTGACTTGGCCGAGGTTAACACCTTCCTCGACAGCCTCGTCTACGAGCCGGCTGCGGACGCCACCGACCAGGCCACGATCGAGGTCCGGGTCGATCAGGACAGCTCGACCACGAGTGGCTTCGAGGCCACCACAACCTTCAATGTCGCCATCGACGCGGTGGCGGATCGGCCCGAGCTCAGCGGCGATACCACCCTCGATTCGGTCGATGAAGACTCCGATCCGCCGGGCGAGGCCGTCTCCAGCCTGGTCGGCTCCCTGTTCGACGACGCGGACGGCGACAACTTGGCCGGCATCGCCATCAGCGCCGATGCGAGCGCTGCCAGCGAGGGGCTGTGGCAGTACCAGGTCGACGGCAGCATGGATTGGAACAATGTCGGCACGGTCGCCAGTAATGACGCGCTGCTACTCGCTGACAACACCCGCCTGCGCTTCGAGCCGGCCCAGGATTTCAACGGTGCTCCCGGTGACCTGACGATCCACGCTGTCGATGACAGCGGTTCGCGGACATTCAGCAGTAACACGAACCGCGAGAAGGCGGACGTGGATGCCGCCGCGAGCACCGACATCGACGATAATGGGCGCGTGCTGCAGACGACGATCGATCCGGTCAACGATGAATTCACCGAAGAGGGGGACGGGCAAATCACCGTCGATGAGGGCGGCAGCACAACGATCGCTCAAGCCGACCTCGAGATCACCGATCCCGACATCGCCCCCAACCAGATCATCTTCACCCTCGACGCGGCCGTGCCCAACGGCACGATCGTGGTCAATGGCACGCCGATCGGCAACGGCGACACGTTTACCCAGGCCGATATCAACGCCGGTCTGGTGGACTACAACCACGACGGCAGTAACAGCAACGATGTCTCGCTCGAGTACTCAGTCACCGATGCCACCGGCGACAACGTTGCACAGACCGGGCGCACGCTCGCCATCTCCGTGGGGGCCGTCAACAACGCGCCGACGATCAGCGTGCCGGGGAACCAGACCATCGCCGAGGATACGTCGTTGACGCTCAGCGCCGGTGACGCGCCGATGATCGCCGATCCGGATGCCGCCGGCGCCAATGTCGATGCGACCATCAGTGCGGCCAACGGCGGCGTCACACTGTCCACGCTTGATGATCTGACTATCCAGAGTGGCACCAATGGCACCGGCAGCGTGACGGTGCGCGGCGTCATCGCCGACATCAACACGGCCCTGGACGGCCTGGAATACGCGCCGGACGCCGACTTCAACGGCAGCGACACGATCACGATCGACGTCGATGATCTCGGCAATACCGGCGGCGGCGGTAACCAAACCGCCACGGAGAGCATCGCGGTTACTGTCACCGCGGTCGCTGATACGCCCGAGACCGGGTCCGCGACGCTGGCCGCCGTCGATGAGGACACGGCCGAGCCTGCCGGCGCCACCGTGATCGATCTGCTCGCCAACTTCGACGATGCCGATGGCGACGGCCTCGCCGGCCTCGCGATCAGCGCCGATGCGAGCACCAGCAGCGAGGGCGAATGGCAGTTCTCGCTCGACAGCGGCGAGAACTGGACCGGCGTCGGTGGCGTCAGCTCGGGCGCTGCACTGGCGCTCGACCGCGACACCCTGCTGCGCTTCCTGCCGGCGGCGGATTACAATGGCGATCCCGGTGTCCTCACCGTACATGCCGTCGATGACAGCGGCAGCCGCAGCTTTACCACGGATCGGAACAGCCCCGTGGACGTTGATATCAGCACCGGGGCGGACGGCGGTCAGGCGGACATCGACCAGACCGGCACGGCCCTCGATACCACGATCAATCCCATCGATGACCCGGCCGAGGTGGTCACCGATGAAAACCTCGTCATCGACGAGAACAACACGGGCGCAATCGACGCCAGCGTGCTCGAGATCACCGACGTTGAGACCGCATCGGGAGATATCGAGTACACGATCAAAGCAAGCAACCTGGACCTTGGCGAGGGAACGCTGTTCCTGGATGCCAATAGCAACGATATGGCCGACTCGGGCGAGGCGCTCAGCGCCGGTGATACCTTCACTCAGGCCGACATCGACGCGGGTAACCTGCAGTTCACGCACGAGCAGGATACAACCAGCGGCCAGCAATCGTTCGATTACGACGTCAGCATCGGCTTGGCTGAAACCCTCTCCGGCACGGTCACTATCGACGTCGCCCCGATCAATGACCCCCCGGTTCTCAACGTCCCGGGTGAGAACGACTCCAACGGCGATCCGCTAACCGCCGAAGTCGCGCGCGGCGACAGTCTGATCTTCGGTGCCACCAACATCGAGGTCTTCGATGTCGACAACACCGACGATCAGCTCATTTTTCTCGTTGAGGCGCTACCCAGCGAGGGGGTGATCGAGCTCGACAATGGTGGCACGACCACCGCGCTCGCCGAGGGCTCGACCTTCGACGCGACCCGGATCAACGATCTCGTCTACGATCACGACGGCAGCGCCGGCAGCACCGACAGCTTCCAGCTCAGCCTGCGCGACGGGGCCGGTGCGACGATCGCGGCCACTGACATCGATCTCGATATCGTCGACGCGCCTCCTTCAGCCAATGAGAACCGCACGGTCAGCATGGACGAGGATGCCGGTTCGCTCGACATCGATCTCGATGTGCAGACCAGTTTCCCCGGGGTCGACGACTTCCGCATCAATACCCTGTCCACCGACCTGTCGAATGACGGCACGCTGTTCGTCGATGACAACGACAATGGCACCCTCGACACTGGCGAGACCGAGATCACCGGTGGCGAGACCATCGACGCGCTCAGCGGTGCCGACCTCACCTTCCGGCCCAACGAAAACATCAACAGCCGCAACGCCGGCACCCTGACGTTCGACCTCGAGCCGCTCGACAGCAGCGGCAACCCCTTGGGCGCCGAGGTCACCACGACCATCGACATCACCCCGGTCAACGATGCGCCCGATCCGGGGGTCACATCCCCGACCACGCTCAATCTGGATGAGGGCACCAGCGCCACGCTGACGACCACCCAGCTCGACGCCGACGATGTCGACCTGGGTACGCCGCCCGCCGACATCACCTACGAGATCACCACGCGCCCCATCGATGGCCTGATCGAGGTCGATGGCGTGCTCAGCGGGGTTGGCGGCACCTTCCACCCAGGGCCGATATCGACGCGCCGGGCGTCGTCGATACGTCCACGGTGGCCAGAGCCTGGCGGACGATACCCTCGGCGTAGAGCTGCGCGATCGCGACGGTGGCGTGTTCGGCGCGCCCGCCGCCGGCCACGGAGTCGTTCGGTCGATTTCACTATCAATGACACGGGCAACTCCGGCGCCGACAACGGCGGGCCGATCGGCGGCGACGGCCCGATCGGCGGCGGCACGCAAGGCACGGGTATCGACCCGACTGCAGGCGACGATCCGGTCACGGCCAACCCGGAGCAGTTCTTCATCGACGAGGACCAAACGATCGCCCTCGACGAGGACGAGCTCGTCGGCAATGACAGCGGCGATCCCGAGCTCAATATCGTGACCGTGTCCAATCCGACCAATGGTTTGGTCAGCCTGTCCGACGCCAACGCGAGCGTCGACGCCGAGATCACCTTCACGCCTGCTGCCGATTTCTCCGGCACGGCCAGCTTCGACTACACGGTGGAGGACGTCGATGGCGAATCGGCCACGACAACGGTCACGCTGCGCGTGCTCGAGATCAACGACGGCCCCGAGGTCGACACCAATAGTGGTATAACCGTGCCCGCCGAGGGCGACACCGTCACCATCGACGACAGCGTGCTCGACGTCACCGACGTCGATGACGCCGACGACGACCTCAAAATCCGCCTGACCAGCGACCCCGACCACGGCCAGCTCTTCCTCGACGGTGCCGAGATCGGCGCCGGCGATTCCTTCCGCCGCTCCGACCTGGCTTCCGACGATCTGACCTTCGAGCACGACGACACGCTCGATCCCGAGAATCTCTCCGGCGACTTCGACTTCACCGTCAGCGACGGCTCGTCGAAGGAGGCCAGTGGCACCTTCACGATCGACGTGGATCCGACCAACGACCCGCCGGAGATCGACGCGGGCTCCATCGTTACCAGCGAGGGCGGCAATGCGCTGCTGACCGGCGAGATCACCGCGGACGATGCCGAGGACGCCACGGCCGACCTCAACATCGAGCTGGTCTCTGATCCGACCCACGGCAGGGTCGAGCTGGACTCGAACGATGACGGCAACTTCGACACCGTCCTCGAGGTCGGCGCTACCGTCACCTTCACCCAGGCCGATGTCGATGACGGGCGCGTGCGCTACGTCCACGACGACAGCGAGACCACCAGCGACTCGTTCGATGTCCGCGCCGTCGATACGGACAGCGCCACAAGCGCGGACGCCACGGTCAACGTCGATATCGCTCCGATCAACGACGATCCGACGCTCGATCCGATCGACGGACTTTACCGGCGCTGGACGCCCTGTTCCAGGGCGAGCGCGTGACAATCACGGACAGCGAACTGTCCGCCAGCGATACCGACAACACCGACAACCAGCGCCAGTTCCGCATCGACAAGAACGTCGAAAACGGCCAGCTACTGCTGAACAACACCGTGCTCAGCGTTGGCAGCGTGTTCACGCAGCAGGATCTGATCGATGGCAACGTCGAGTATGTCCACGACGGCAGCGAGAACCTCACGGACTTCGATGACTTCACCGTCTCCGACGGTGGCGGCGGCAACGAGCCCACTGGCACGTTCAATTTCGAAATCAAGCCGATTAACAACCCACCCACGGTTGAGGTGCCCGGCGACCAGAGCGTCCGCGAGGAGCAGACGCTCGACCTGTCCGGGATCACGATCGACGACCTCGACATCGCCGGCGACGATGCCGACGTCATCCTCGAAGTCGGCAAGGGCACGCTATCGGCGAGTGGTGCCGCGAGTGTGGCGGGCGACGGTACGGCGACGGTCACGATCACCGGTACCGTCACCGACATCAACGACACACTGACCACGCTGACCTACCAGGGCGACACCGACGAGACCGGCGCGGATACGCTCAACGTCACCGTCAAAGATCAGGGCAACAACGGCACCGATCCGGATCTGACCGGCAGCGGCGAGATGCTCGCCGGCCGTGACTTCGACGGCCAGCTACCCGACGACGGGAACAGTGACCCAACCTTCGAGCAGGCCACGGCCAGCGTCGGCATCAATATCATCACGGTCAACGATCCGCCCGTGGTCACCGCGCCTGTCGATCAAACGATCAACGAAGATGAGCCTTTCGTCTTTTCCACCGCGAATAGTAGCGCGCTGTCGTTCGCCGATGTCGATATCGGCAGCGGCGAGGCCGAGGTCACGCTGTCGGTGAACAACGGCACGCTTGCCTTCGCCGGTGCGACGACGGGCCTGACCTTCTCCGACAACGACGGCAGTGCCGGAACGCTCGTCTTCACCGGCACGCAGGCCGATGTCAACACCGCCCTCGAGAACGGCCTCACCTACAGCGGCAACGCCGACTTCAACGGTAGCGACACGCTGACCATGACGGTCAGCGACCAGGGCAACACCGGCGATCGCGGCGGCGTCAAGACCGACAGCGACAGCGTCGGCATAACGGTCGATCCGGTCAATGATCCCCGAAAGGCCAGTGACGTGAGCGCCAGCGGTGACGAGGACGACGGCGCCATCACATTCACGCTGGGTTCCTCGTCGGTAGATGACGGCAGCAACAGCACCACCAGGGCTACGGTCGAGGAGTTCCGGATCGAGACCGAGCCTGACCACGGCACGCTCGAGGACAGCGGCGGTGCCGTGCTGAGCGCCGGTAACATCATCACCGTGGCCGAGGCCATCACCTACACGCCGGACGCCGACTTCAACGGCAGCGACAGCTTTACCTACACGCCCATCGACGCTGACGGTGCGGAGAGTGCGAGCCCCGGAACCGCGTCGTTGACCGTAAACGCCGTCAATGATGCGCCCGAGATCTCCGGCGATGGCGACACCGTGACCTTCACCGAGGGCGGCGGCGAAGGGGTGCTCGGCACAGCCGTGGTGCTCGATGACGGCGATTTCACCCTTGATGAGGATATCGAGCTCACCGAGACCATTGCCCCCAACAGCGGCCCTGAGGACGACTTCGCCTCAAGCTCGCTGACCGTCGAGCGCAGCGGCAGCGTGGTCGCCACCGACCGCCTCGGTATCGATACCACCGACGGCACACTGAGCGTGAGTGGCTCGACGGTTACCGTCGTTAGTACGAGCACCGACATCGCCACGATCGACGCCACCGACGACGGCGACAATGGCCGGCTGGTGATCACCTTCAACGCCGCCGCCGGCCAGAGCGACGTCTCGGTGGTGATGCAGCGCATCACCTACAACAGCATCGACGACGACGAGACCGGCACGCTCGCCATTAACGTCACCTTCGACGACGGCAACGCGGGTGCCGCCCAGGGCAGCGAGGGCACCAAATCCGCGACCGGCAGCTTCAATGTCGATGTAACCAACACCAATGATGCACCGTCCTTGAGCAACGGTGCCGAGGTCAGCGCGGAAGAGGACAACAACGCCAGCGGCACGCGTCGACACGCTGCTGGCCAGTGAGTTCACCGATCCCGATCCGGCCGGCGTGGGCAACGACTTCGCCGGCATTGCCGTCATCGGCAACAACGACGGGACCGCCGAGGGAACCTGGGAATTCTCGGTCGACAACGGCAGCAACTGGGACGCGGTCGGCACGGTCTCTGATACCAACGCGCTCATCCTCGCCAAGGACGCGCAGCTTCGCTTCGTGCCCGATGCGAATGCCAACGACGAAAACTTCACCGAAGACCCGGCGCTGGATGTCCTCGCCGTCGATGACAGCGATCCGGGCCGCAGCTTTTCTAGCACCGGCGACACAGTGAGAGAGAACGTATCGGGCGGCGGCGGCGACAGCGACGTCGGCAACCCCGCATCGCCGGTGCAAGTCACGGCCGCGATCGCACCGGTCAACGACGCGCCGGTGCTGGACAATCTCGCTGAGAGTGATGCCGGCAGTCCGATCAGCTTCGAGGAAGGTGTCGACGACGCCCAGGGCACCGCTGTCGCGCTCGACCCCGACGGTGACGGCACCTTGGCTACAGAAGTGGAGCTGCTCGACAAGAAGGAGGACGACTTCGCCAGCGCAACCCTGGTGGTCGAGGACAACGCCGGCGCCGACCCGAACGACTTCTTCTTCGTGCGCAGCGGCGAGAACAATATCGGAATCAGCGGTGGCGATACGATCACCTCGGGCCAGCGCATCTTCAATGACGGCTCCGCGATCAACTTCAACGGCACCAAGGTCGCCACCATCGTCGAGAACAGCGTCGATACGGACGGCGGTGCTGCCGGCAGGCTGGAGATCGAGCTCAACGCCAACGCCGCTGCCACCGGTGCAGCCGTCGACGCGATCCTGCAGAACTTGTCGTTCAACTCCGACGACCCGGCCACCGGGGACGGCGATACGCAAGGATGTCCGGGTGACGTTCAGCGACGGTAACAACGATGCCGGTCAGGGCTCCGGCGGCGTCCTCGACAATACGCAGATCATCAACCTCGCACTCACCGCCACCAACGACGCACCCGAATTTCAGGCTGGCGAGACCATCACCACCACCGAGGATGGTGGCCCGTCCCCGGCTCCGGCCGGGGAGCAAACCCTCGGCAATCTTCTGGATGGCCAGTTCAACGATCCGGACGCACCGGCCCAGAAATCTGATCTGGCTGGTGTAGCGCTGACTGCCTTCGATGACCAGGGACTGGGCACCTGGCAGGTCGATCTTGGTGGCACCGCTGGCTGGGAGGATCTGTCGGACTTCGGCACGATTTCCAGCACCAGCGCCCTGCTACTGGATCGCGACACCGCCATCCGTTTCGAGGTCAATCCCGACGCCAACACCGACGGCGCCACGCGGCCGAGCGTCAGCATCCACGCAGTCGAGACCGACGAGCTGACGGGTGGCCCGAGTCTGCCGGCGTTCACGACCGACTCCAGCTCGCCCGAGACCTTCGACACGGATGATGATGTCGGCGAGTTCATGCTCGCGGCGGGCGAGGAAGGCCGCTCACTGGTCAGCGCCGATCCGGTCGATATCGAAGCGGGTTTCGATGCAGTCAATGATGATCCGACCATCATCAGCGATACTGCGGAAGCCCTTACGCTGAATGAGGATGCGACCCCTGGCGCCGGCACGCTCGAGGCGAATCTGCTCTCGGGCTCGCCGGGGCTGGCTGATGTCGACCCCGGGACCACCGAGACGCTCGACGATACGACCTTCGGCGCGGGCTCGATCACCGTCTCGCTCGACAGCGGCGACACCGGCGATCAGCTCCGCGTCGACGACATGCTCGCCGGAATCGTGAGCGGCGGCGTCAGCGGCGGCGTCGACGGCAGCGATCTCGTCATCGACCTTGCGACTGACGCGACCATCGCCCAGGTCGATGCGATCCTGCAGGACCTGCGCTACCAGCACACCAGTGATACGCCGCCGGCGGGGACGCGCACCTTCACCATCACCGTCGCCGACAACGAGAACCTCGACGCCGACGGCGATGACGCCGACAGCACCAACACCGATCAAAGCAACACCCAGACTGTCGTGCTCAACGGCAGCGTCGCGATCAACAGCAAGACGACCCGCCGTCGGGCGGCCGACGACACGCTCAGCACGGAACGACGACACGACGTTGACGCTGTCGGCGTTGGACTTCGGCTTCAGCCAGCCCGGCGGCGAGACCGACGACGCTCGATCGGGTGCGCATCGAACACTGCTGCCGGGCAGCGGCACGCTAGAACTCAATGGCAGCGCAGCTGCAACGCCAGCGATGTCATCTCGCAAGCCGACATCGACAACAGCAACCTGACCTACGTCCCGCCGGCCGAACGCGAACGGTGCGGGTTTTACCGGCATTCTACATTCCGGTGCGATGGATGACCGCGGGGCGTTCCGACACCGCGCCCAACACGCTGACCATCGACGTTCGATCCGGTCAACGACCCGCCGGTGCTCGGTGGTACTGGGGCCTCGACGACGGTGGACGACAGCGCCGACCCGAACGATCGGCACCGACCCGGAGCAGTTGGTCACCGGCGCGAATGTCTCGGATCTCGACATCGCCACCACGGCGGCAGCTGAGCCAGTTCGGAGCCGGGCACGATCACCGTGTCGATGGATGATGGGGGCCAGTCGTTCGACCAGCTCACCGATCACCGACAGCGCGGTTGCCGGCATCGCATGGCGTATCGGTGGCTCGGCGGCGCCAACGGCAACGACCTGGTCGTTGACCTGGCGACGACGGCGACGACGGGCCAGATCAACACGATCGTCGAGGCGCTGCGCTACAACAGCAGCTCGGACACGTTCGACGGCACGCGCGACATCACGATCACGCTCAGCGACGGCAACAACGACAACGGCAGCGGTAACGATGCCGGTGGCCCGAGTGCGCTGACCGACACGCTGAGCGCATCGACTGACGATCAACGAGCAGAAATGATCCGCCCGCGCGCAGCTGACGCCACGCTGTCACCACGAACGAGGACATCGACGCTACACGCTGCTCGGCAGTCGGACTTCGGCTTCAGCCAGCCGGGCGGCGAGACCGGACGCGCTGGACGGTGTGCGCATCGACACGCTGCCGGGCAGCGGCGCGCTAGAACTCAATGGCAGCGCACGTGAACGCCAGCGATGTCATCTCGCAAGCCGATCATCGACAACAACAACCTGACCTACGTCCCGCCGGCCGACGCCGGAACGGTGCAGCGGTTTCACGGATTCGACATTCTCGGTGCGTGATGACCGCGGGGCGTTCGACACGCGCGCCCAACACGCTGACCATCGATGTCGATCCGGTCAATGACCCGCCGGTGCTGGGCGGTACTGGGGCCTCGACGACGGTGAACGAGAGCGACCGGACCCGAACGATCGGCACCGACCCCGGAGCCGCTGGTCACCGGCGCGAATGTCTCGGATCTCGACATCGCCACCACGGCGGCAGCTGACGCCAGTTTGGTGCCGGCACGATCACTGTGTCTGATGGATGGACGGCGGCCAATCCTTCGATCAGCTCACCATCACCGACAGCGCGCTTGCCGGGCATTGCATGGCGTACAGTGGTGGCAGCAACGGCAACGACCCTGGTCGTTGACCTGGCGACGACGGCGACGACGACGCAGATCGATCACGATCGTCGAGGCGCTGCGCTACAACAGCAGCTCGGACACGTTCGACGGCACACGGAACATCACGGTCACGCTGAGCGATGGCAACAACGACAACGGCAGCGGTAACGATGCGGGCGGCCCGAGTGCGAAGACGGACACGCTGAGCGCATCGGTCACGATCAACGAGCAAAACGACCCGCCCGCCGGCAGCTGACGCCACGCTGTCACGCACGAACGAGGACACGACGTTGACGCCGTTCGGCGCCGGACTTCGGCTTCAGCCAGCCGGGCGGCGAGACCGACGCGCTTGACGGGGTGCGCATCGACACGCTGCCGGGCAGCGGCACGCTAGAACTCAATGGCAGCGCCAGTCAGCGCCAGGCGATGTTATCGCGCAAGCCGACATCGACAGCGGCAACCTGACCTACGTTCCGCCGGCCGATGCCAACGGCACGGGTTTTGCGAGCTTCGACTTCTCGGTGCGTGATGATCGCGGGGCGTTCGACACCGCGCCCAACACGCTGACCATCGATGTCGATCCGGTCAATGACCCGCCGGTGCTCGGAGGCACGGGGTCGACGGCGACGGTGAACGAGAGCACGGCCCCGAACGTTGGAACCGTCCCGGAGCAACTGGTTAGTGGTGCGAATGTCTCGGATCTCGACATCGCCACCACGTCGGCGCTGAGCCAGTTCGGAGCGGGCACGATCACCGTGTCGATGGATGACGGGGGCCAGTCGTTCGACCAGCTCACGATCACCGACAGCGGGTTGCCGGGCATCGATGGCGTATCGGGTGTCTCGGGCGGCGCCAACGGCAACGCCCTGGTCGTTGACCTGGCGACGACGGCGACGACGACGCAGATCAACACCATCGTCGAGGCGCTGCGCTACAACAGCAGCTCGGACACGTTCAACGGCACGCGCAATATCACGATCACGCTTAGCGACGGCAACAACGACAACGGCAGCGGGTAACGATGCCGGTGGCCCGAGTGCGAAGACGGACACGCTGAGCGCATCGGTCACGATCAACGAGCAAAACGACCCGCCGACGGGCAGCGACGCGCACTGTGAGCACGGACGAGGACACGACGTTGACGCTGTCGGCGTCGGACTTCGGCTTCAGCCAGCCGGGCGGCGAGACCGACACGCTTGACGGGGTGCGCATCGACACGCTGCCGGGCAGCGGTAGCCTGGAGCTCAATGGCAGCGCAGTGAACGCCAGCGATGTCATCTCGCAAGTCGACATCGACAACAACAACCTGACCTACGTCCCGCCGGCCAACGCGAACGGTGCGGGTTTCACGGATTTCACATTCTCGGTGCGTGATGACCGCGGGGCGTTCGACACCGCGCCCAACACGCTGACCATCGATGTCGATCCGGTCAATGACCCGCCCTCCGCGACTCCATCGCAGGACTTCACGATCAACGAGGACGACGGCACGCAGACCACATCCAACTTCATGGAGTCCCTGGACGAGGGCGGCGGCTCGGATGAGGACAGCCAGACGATGTCCGTTCGGCGTTACGACAGCGTCGCGGACGGTGGATGGCTTCACGGCGATGCCGAGCTGCTTCGATGGCCACGCCCGACGTTAACTCGGCGCGACGACGGCGACAACACGCTCCAATTCACACCCAGCGACATCCTTGCGGCAGGCGAGTTCGAGACCGTTACGGTCACCGTCGGCGTGACCGACAGCGGCGGCACCAGCAACGGCGGGCGAAGACACCGGCGCAGATCGAGTACCTTGGCGCATCGCTATCACCGGCGAGAACGACCAGCCGACGCTGGACAGCGACCGCAGCCGGACCAGATAAACGACGACGGCGAGACGATCACCGACAGTGGATGTTCTCGGCAACTTCTCGGACGTGGACGCCAACCGACACGCTGACGTTCAGCGCCATCGGCGCTGCCTCGACGGGCCTGTCGATTCAACACGCAGCGGCGAGATCACCGGCGACGATCGACGACTTCGGCCTCGCAGGGTGGCCCGGAGCAGTGATGGTGTCTACGAGGTCACGATTCACGTGCGTGATGACGGCAGCGGCGACGAGCCCAACGCCACGCGAGGCCGACACCTTCCGAGTGGACGGTGAACAACCTCGCACCGACGGCGACGGACAACAGTGCCGGCGGTGACCGAGGACGCGACCGACCGAGCGCCAGCGGCAACGTCATCGACGATGACGACGGCGATGGCGCCGACAGCGATCCGGCAAGTCCGGCGAGCCAGCTCGATGGTACTCGGCGGTCGAAGGGTCTACAAGGCCACCGATGTCGGCAGCGGTCGCTGACAGGCAGGCCGTGGCACGATGGCGTATCATCGGTCCGAGGCGGCGGCTACGCCCTGTCAGACCTGGACAACGACATCGGCGGCGGTGCATGGACACTGGCCGAGGACGCAGACGCTGACTGACACGTTCAGCTGACGACGTCAGCGACGCAGGAAGGTCGAACCGACACGGCGAATCTGACGGTCGACGATCACCGGCAGCGGCAACGATGCCGGTGGCCCGATTGCGCTGACCGACACGCTGAGCGCAGCGCGGATCAACAGCGAGAACGACCCGCCGGTCGGCAGACGATCGCGGCGGTGAGCACGATCGCGGGCACGACGTTGTCGGCTGTCGGACGCCAGCGACTTCGCTGACGTTCAGCCAGCCATGGGCGGCGAGACCGACGGGCCTGTCGGAGTGCGCATCGAGCACGCGGCCGGGATCGGCGGCACGCTCGACGACTTCGGCGTCGCAGGGCGGTCCGAACAGCCGATGTGCGTCTACGCAGGGCGTCATCGACAACAACAACGCTGACCTGATGGCCGCGGCAACGGCGAACGGTGCGAGGTGTCACGGATTTCACCTTCTCGGTGGACGGTGAACGACCTCGGCGAAGCATGCGACACCGCGCCCAACACGCTGACCATCGATGTCGATCCGGTCAGGACTGGCCCTGCGCAAGCGCCATCTCGGTGACTGCCGATCGACGATGACGACGGCAACGGCACCGACAGCGATCCGAAGATCCGGCGAGCCAGCTCATCGTCTCGGCGGTATGCAGGATGCCGCCGATGTCGGTCAGCGTTGACGGCAGCAGCCACGGCACGGTGACGATCGAGCTCTCGACGGTCGGCTCACACACGACGACCGACGAGCGACAACACTTCGGACGGCGGCTGCAGGACACTGGCGGCGGGCGAGATCCGCTGACGGACCACGGTCAGCTACCGAGGTCAGCGACCGGCAGGGCGGCGACCGACGCGGCGACGTCTGACGGTGACGATCACCGGCACCAACGACCAGCCGACGCTGGACACGGCGCAGCCGGATCAGACGAACGACGACGGCGAGACGATCACGGCGGTGGATGTCTCGGGCAACTTCTCGGATGTGGATGCCAACGACACGCTGACGTTCAGCGCCAGCGGGCCTGCCGACGGGACTGTCGATCGATCCGAGCAGCGGCGAGATCACCGGCACGATCGACGACTGGGCGTCGCAGGTGGTCCGAGCCGTGGCGCTACGCGGTGACGGTGACCGCGGACGATGGACAGCGGTGACGGCCAACGCCACGCAGACGGACACCTTCGAGTGGACGGTGAACAACCTCGGCGCCGACGGCGACGGACGAACACGGCGCGACGGTGACCGAGGACGGCGCGACGAGTGCCACGCGGCAACGTCATCGACGATGACGACGGCAACGGCGCCGACAGCGACCCGAAGACCCGGCGAGCCAGCTCGATCGTCTCGGCGGTCGGCGGCAATGCCGGCGATGTCGGCAGCGGTCGGTGACAGGCAGCCACGGCACGGTGACGATCAACTCCGACGGTGGCTACACCTACGACCTGGACGACGCCTTCGGCGGCGGTGCAGGATACTCGGCACACGGGCGAGACGCCTGACGGACACGTTCAGCTACGCAGGTCAGCGACCAGGAGGGCGGCGACCGACACGGCGGGAGCTCTGCGACCGGTGACGATCACCGGCACCGAACGACACGCCGACGGCGGTGGACCAGGATGACCGGATGGCAGCCAGCCGGATGGCGGCGAGACAGCGACGACGGTGGCGAGTCCACGATCAGCGGCGAGCGGCTCGGACGATTCACCTGGCGGTGCGAGACGATTCTACCGATGCGTGAGACGCCGAACGACACGCGGTGACCGGATGCGATGGCGAAGGCGGCCGACACGGCACGCTGACCAACGGTGGCCGTCGTGAACGAGTGCCGACGACGATCGACGGCGGCGAGCATGCGCCGGCACGTATCGATGCACTCGCGGCGTCTCGCAGGGTCGACGTCGCGACACAGTGACGCTCGGCGGTCTGTCGATCGGGTCACGGATCATCGCGGCGCGATCGGCGGCACGCTCGACATCGGTCCCACAGCCGGTGGATGGCCACCGGATCACGGCGACGGCGGCAGCGACAGCGCGAGCATTCACTGGACGGTGACCGACCCGGCACCGGTGACGGACAACGGCGGCACGATGTGACCGACGGACCGGCCGCACATGCGACGCAACGGTGACGTCATCGATCGATGACGACGGCAACGGCGCCGACGATCGCGATAGATCCGGCGAGCCGGCTCGATCGATCGGTCGGCGGTGGAGCCAACGATGGCCACGTGCGGTGAGCGGCAGCGACGGCTGGTCGCAGTTCACGATCAACGGCGACGGTACGTACGACCTCGACCACGAATCGGCGGCGGTTCGAGGATCTGGCCGTGGGCGAGACGCCGACGGACACGTCGGTCGAGCTACCGAGATCAGCGATCGGCGAGGGCGGCACCGATACGGCGACGCTGACGGTGACGGTGACCGGCGAGAACGACCAGCCGGCGCTGGACACGGCACAGCCGGACCAGACGAGTAATGACGGCGAGACGATCGCGCCGGTGGACATCTCGGGCAACTTCTCGGATGTGGATGCCAGCGACACGCTGACGTTCAGCGCCAGTGGTCTGCCGACGGGGCTGTCGATCGACACGAGCACGGGCGTGATCAGCGGCACGATCGACGACTCGGCGTCGCAGTCGAGCCCGCACACGGTGACGGTGACCGCCGACGACGGCAGCGCCACGGCCAACGCCACGCAGACGGACACCTTCCAGTGGACGGTGAACAACCTCGACCCGACGGCGACGGACAACAGTGCGGCGGTGACCGAGGACGGCCCGACGAGCGCCAGCGGCAACGTCATCGACGATGACGACGGCAGCGGCACCGACAGCGACCCCGAGGATCCGGCGAGCCAGCTCATCGTCTCGGCGGTCGGCGGCAATGCCGGCGATGTCGGCAGCGGTGTGACGGGCAGCCACGGCACGGTGACGATCAACTCCGACGGTGGCTACACCTACAACCTGGACAACGCTTCGGCGGCGGTGCAGGCGCTGGCCGCGGGCGAGACGCTGACGGACACGTTCAGCTACGAGGTCAGCGACCAGGAGGGTGGGACCGACACGGCGGATCTGACGGTGACGATCACCGGCACCAACGACGCGCCGACGCGGACAACGGCCCGGTCGACCAGACGTAGCGACGACGGCGAATCGATCAATATAGATCTGTCCACCGCCTTCAACGATGTCGATACGACTGACACGCTGACCTTCAGTGTGACTTCCGGTGGTCTGCCCCCCGGGCTCTCGATGGACAGTGATGGGGTCGTTACCGGTGACATCGACTTCGACGCCTCTACGGGCGGTCCGTACAACGTCACGGTCACCGCCACGGACAGCGACGACGACGGCAACCCGACGGGCACGAGCGTGGCTTCCTCGTTCACCTGGACGGTCAACAATCCGGCCCCGGTTGCCGACAACGACACCGACACGGTCGATCAGGGCGGCTCGATTTCGCGTCCGGCAGACGGCGTGCTCGACAATGACGAGGACGGCGCCCCCGACGGCGACCCGCTCGATGTCACCCAGATCGGCAACGGCAACGTCACCGTCGCCGCGGGGGCCAACATCGCCGGCGACAACGGCGGCGTTTTCACCATCGCGGCCGATGGGGCGTATGACTTCGATACGGCCGGCGATTTCGTCGATGTCCAGCTCGGGGGCAGCCGCACGACCACGGTGACCTATACCGTCAGCGATAGCGAGGGTGGTACCGATGCCGCCACACTTACCGTCACAGTCGGGGGCGATAACGATGCACCGACGACCACAGGTCTGAGCGACGAAATCAGCGACGACGGCGAAACGGCGTCGGTGGCGACTGCGGACGCGTTCTCCGACGTCGATGCCAATGACGAGCTGAGCTTCTCGGCGAGCAACCTGCCGCCGGGGCTGTCGATCGACACCAACACCGGCGAGATCAGCGGCACGATCGACTTCGATGCCTCGCAGGGCAGCCCGAATAGCGATGGCGTCTACGAGGTCACGGTGACCGCCGCTGACGGCAACGGCGGCAGCGTCGATACGACCTTCGAGTGGACGGTGACCAACCCGGCGCCGGTGGCCGGCGATGACGCGGACACGACCGACGAGGACGCGGTGCTCACTGTCGCCGCGGACGGCGTGATCGACCCGAACGATGTCGATACGCGCGCCCGACGGCGACGCGCTCGACGGTCGACCAGGTCGGCGGTGCGGCAGCCAACGTTGGCAATGTCGTGGGCGGCAGTGACGGCGGCCAGTTCACCATCAACGCCGACGGTTCCTACGACTTCGACCCGAACGGCGCGTTCGAGGATCTGGCGGTGGGCGAGAGCCGTGACACGTCGGTGAGCTATCGGATCACCGATGGCGAGGGCGGCACCGACACGGCGACGCTGACCGTCACGGTCAACGGCGTCAACGACGCGCCGACGACCACGGGTCTGGGCGACCGGAGCAGCGACGACGGCGAGGCGATCTCGATCGACAGCTCCACGGCGTTCGCCGATGCGGATGCGAGCGACACACTGACGTACTCGGTCACGGACCTGCCGCCGGGGCTGTCGATCGACACCAACACCGGCGGGATCAGCGGCACGATCGACTTCGACGCCTCGACGGGCGGCCCCTACGCGGTGACGGTCACCGTCGATGACGGCAACGGCGGCAGCGAGAGCGCGGGGTTCACCTGGACGGTGAACAACCCGGTGCCGGTGGCGGTCGATGACACCGATACGACCGACGAGGACACGGCCATCAACCGCAACGCCGGCAACGGCGTGATCGACCCGAACGATGTCGACACGGCGCCGGACGGCGACGCGCTCGCCGTCGACCAGATCGAGGGTGCCGCCGGCAACGTGGGCACGGCGGTGGCGGGCGACAACGGTGGCCAGTTCACCGTCAACGCGGATGGCTCCTACGGCTTCGACCCGGATGGCGCGTTCGCGGATCTGGCGGTGGGCGAGAGCCGTGACACGTCGGTGAGCTATCGGATCACCGATGGCGAGGGCGGCACCGACACGGCGACGCTGACCGTCACGGTCAACGGCGTCAACGACGCGCCGACGACCACGGGTCTGGGCGATCGGAGCAGCGACGACGGCGAGGCGATCTCGATCGACACCTCCACGGCGTTCGCCGACGCGGATGCGAGCGACACGCTGACGTTCGGGGCGACCGACCTGCCGCCGGGGCTGTCGATCGACACCAACACGGGCGAGATCAGCGGCACGATCGACTTCGACGCCTCGACGGGCGGCCCGAATAGCGATGGCGTCTACGAGGTCACGGTGACCGCCGCTGAAGGCAACGGCGGCAGCGAGAGCGCGAGCTTCACTTGGACGGTGAACAACCCGGTGCCGGTGGCCGGCGATGACGCGGACACGACCGACGAGGACACGGTGCTCACTGTCGCCGCGGACGGCGTGCTCGCCAATGATGTCGATGGCGCGCCCGATGGCGATGCGCTGACGGTGGATCAGGTTGGCGGCGGCGCCGGCAACGTTGGCAATGGCGTGTGGCGGCAGCGACGGTGGCCAGTTCACCATCAACGCGGATGGCTCCTACGACTTCGACCCGAACGGCGCGTTTGAGGATCTGGCGGTGGGCGAGAGCCGTGACACGTCGGTGAGCTATCGGATCACCGATGGCGAGGGCGGCACCGACACGGCGACGCTGACCGTCACCGTCAACGGCGAAAATGATGTCCCTACGGGCCGCGATATCCCGGACGATCAAACCCCGTTCGGCGCGCCCTATGAAAACGACGTCAGCGGCGCCTTCGACGACATCGATGAAGACGATACGCTGACATTCTCGACGGATGGGCTGCCGGATGGTCTGTCGATCGATCCGGAAACTGGGGAGATCGGCGGTATTCCGCTGGAGTTCGGCCTGTTCGAGGTGACGGTCACGGCCACCGATAACACCGGGGCCAGCGTCTCCGAGCCGTTCCTGCTGCGGGTGACGCCGCCCGCGGCAACCCCGGTCGATCCGGGTCCGCCCCCAGCCAATGGCCCGGTCGATCCGGGGCTGGCGGGGTTCGGTGATGGCAATCTGCTCGATGCGGGCGCCGATGATGGTCTCGGCGGCGTCACGATCGATCTCGGCCTGCCCGATCTGCTGCGTCAGGATGGCCTCGGTACTGGCCTCGATGGCGGCCTCGACCAGTCGGGTGCGGATCTGGCACGTCTGCAATACCAGGCCACGCAGTCCGATGGCCGCCCGCTGCCGCCGGGTTTGACGGTCGATGCGGATACCGGCGAGATCAAGGGCCAGTTGCCACCCGGCATGGAGACCGCCGAACTGCGCGTCATCGGGGTGGATGACAAGGGCAATACTCGTACCCACGAGGTCACGGTGGATGCCGACGGCAACATCGTCAGCCGCGCCCGGGCCGATGGCGGCGATGCGGCGGCCGAGTCCGGTTACCACCGCATGGAGGTCAACGTCGATGCCGACGGGCGGATTACCGTGGTCAGCGGGCGGGATTCCACCAACGGGATGATCGCGGAATCGATCCGCATGGACGCGGGCTCCCTGCGCATCGACGTGCTCGACAGCCGGGCGTACGAGGTCGCGCGCTACACCGGCCGGCTTACCAGTGGCGAACCGCTGCCCGATGGTCTGCAGGTCGATCCGCGCACCGGGCGCGTGACCGGCAGCCTGCCCGCTGGGCGGGATTCCATCTCCATCCAGGTGATCGCCGAGCAGGCGGACGGCCAGGACCGCACGCTGCAGATCGATCTGCGCCTGTCAGCGCCCACCGGGGCGGACGCGTCCGCTTGGGACGGCCTCGGTGGCCAAATCGAGCGGGCCCTGGCCGCCGAGAGCGACCCGCAGGCAGGCACCTATGGATCGCGCCTGCTCGCTGCTCTGGGCGGGAGCGCCTGAGCCCGGGCGACAATGGCCTGCGCGGGCCCGCAACAACCAAAAATCGATAAGCAAGAATCGATAAGAATCGATGAAACAACGGGAGAAAGTCTTTGTCGAAGCCATGTGAAGTTGGAAGGCCTTATGGCCGTAGCCGCCTGGCGCTGACGCTGCTGGCGCTGATCGCCACCGGCTGCAGCGTCACGCCGGATCCTATAGAACGTGAAACGCTGCAGCGTCAGGGCGCCGAGGATCGCGCGGCGCTGGCCGATTCGCAGGCACCGATCGAGCACCCCTTGCGGCCATCCGAGGCAATCGCCCGGGCGCTGCTGCACAATCGCCAGCGCCGGGTGCGGGCGATGGAGGCGGCCCTGAAGGATCGCGAACTCGACGCCGCGGCCTTCGAGATGCTGCCTTCGCTCACCGCCCGCGCCGGTTACACCGAGCGCAGCGAGTTCGCCGCGACCCAGAGCGTGCCGTTCGCCAACGGCGAGCCGCAGGATCCGGGCGGCGGTGTGCAGAGCTTCTCCGTCTCCCAGGAGAAGGAGCGCACAACCTACGGCGTCGATTTCACCTGGAGCGTGCTCGACTTTGGCCTGTCCTGGGTGCGCGCGGGCCAGAAAGGGGACCAGTACCTGCTGGCCCGCGAGCAGGAGCGCAAGGCCCTGCAGACGCTGGCGCAGGACACCCGTGCCGCCTACTGGAAGGCGATCTCCGCGGATCGGCTGCTCGACAAGATCGGCCCGTTGATGGATCAGGTCGAGCAGGCGCTGGACCAGAGTCGCCAAATCGGTATGCAACGGGTGTCCGACCCGATGAATGCGCTCGCTTACCAGCGCAGCCTGCTCGACATCAAGCGCTCGCTGGGCAGCCTGCGTGAGGAATTGATCGGCGCCGAGCAGCGCCTCGCCCGCCTGATGGGGTTGCCGCCCTCCACGGACATCCCGCTGCCGCAATACGGCGACGATGAACTGCAGGTGCCCGAGTTGCCTGTGGACATGGCGACCATGGAGCGCACCGCCTTCGTCCAGCGCCCCGAGATCGTGAGCGCGCATTACCGCGAGCGTATCTCCCAGGCCGAGGTCCGCGCGGCGTTCCTCAAGATGTTCCCGGATCTGCGCCTGAACGCCGGCTACAGCAACGACGACAACCGCTTCCTCCGGTTCAACGACTGGACCACCGCGGGCGCCGAGGTCAGCTGGGATCTGTTCAATGTCTTCAAGGCCGACCGCGACCGCCGCGCCGCCGAGACCGGGGTCGAGCTGGCGCGCGAGCGCCGCCTGGCGGCATCGATTGCCGTGCTGACCCAGGTCCACCTCGCCACGCTCGATTTCGAGCACTCCAAGCGCAAGATGCGTACCGCGAGCGAGTATCTCGACGTCTCGCGCGGGATCTCCGAACTCGTCCGGCGCCAGCAGGAGTCCGACAGCGGCGGCCGCCTGCAGGTGATCAAGGAGCGGCTCAACGCGCTGGTGGCCGAGCTGCGCCGCGATCTCGCCTACGCCCAGATCCAGAACACCCATGCGCGCATCTTCAAGAGCATGGGGCTGGATCCGTACCCGCACCACGCGGACACGCCGGCCCGCCTGGCGCGCGCCATCGAGACGCGCCAGACCCTGCGCGAGCAGGGTTGGTTCGGCGTGGTGATTACGCCGATCGCCGACCAGGACCCGCGCCTGGAAGCGGCGGACGGGGCCGACGGGCCGCGCTTCCAGATCTCCGCCGACACCTTCTCGCTCGCCGGTGACGTCGAGTACAGCGCGAGCCGGGCTAACGGCCGGCCGCTGCCCGACTGGCTCGCCTTCAACTCGGCCACGCGGACCTTCCGCGCGACCGCGCCGGCGCAGGCCGAGCCGGTCGAACTGCGCGTGCGGGCGCGCAACGAGCACGGCATCCGCGCCTGGGACCGCTTCGTCCTGCAGCCGGGAGACGCATCATGAATGGCGCCCACGTCCACCCGCTTCGAGGCCTGCTGACCGGGGCATTCGTGGCCGCGCTGCTGGCCGGCTGCGCCACGCAACCCACGGAGGACCGCGTGCCCGCGCAGGCATGCGTGACCGAACTCCCGGGCTTTGCGCCTTACAATGGCGACGACTGCCGCGCCTGCGAGAACGTACATGTGGCCGCCCCCGGGGAGCCGCGCCGCTGCGGGCTACAGGGTAAGCGGCCGGGCGAGGCGCCAGACGAGGACGCTGACCGCGATGGCGACGGCGTCGCCGACCGGCGCGATGCCTGCCTCGCGACACCGGAAGGCCGGCCGGTGCTGGCCAATGGTTGCACACGGCTGGAGCTGACCGGCCTGCGCTTCCCGCTCGACAGCGCCGAACTCACGTCGGCCGCGCGCGAGGCCCTGGCAGGGCCGGCTGAAGTCCTGCGGCGCAGTCCGGGTGTTGAGATCGAGATCGCGGGCCATACCGACGACCAGGGCGGCGCCGATTACAATCGGCGCCTGTCGCGCGCCCGCGCCGCCGCCGTGCGCGACTGGCTGGCCGGGCGCGGGATCGCCGAGGACCGGTTGCGCATCAGCGGTTACGGCGCGAGCGAGCCGGTGGCCGGCAACGACACGGCCGATGGCCGCGCGCGTAACCGGCGCGTGGAACTGCGTGCGGTGGCGACGGACGAGGGCGAAGAGGAGTAGGATACGGCGCGGTGGCGGCTCCGTACCGCCGTCCGCGTCGCATGCCGGGAGATGCCTGTTTGCCCGAATCCATTGAGCCCCTGAGCGCGGGCCGTCACGGTCACCTGCGCCTGCGGCAAATCGCCGATTACCGCTTCACCGCCGGCTGGACCCAGGTGCCACTGCTGTTCAGCGAGCTGCCGGCGGCGGCGCGCGAGTTCACGATCGTCTTCCCGTCCGCCTCGCCGACCCGCCCGGTCGCGTTGCTGGGACAGGGCGACTCCGGCAACCGCTTCGTCACCGCCAGGGGCCACTGGCGGGCGCGTTATCGGCCCGCCTATATCCGGCGTTATCCGTTCACGCTCGCCCGCCCGCCCGGCGGCGATGGTGGCGAGCGCCAGGTGGTTGCGCTGGACCGTTCGGCGCCGCACCTGGGCGAGGCCGAAGGCGAGCCGCTGTTCGGCGCCGATGGCCGGCCGGCGCAGGCGCTGGCCCGCGCGGTGCAATTCCTCGCCCGGTTCCAGCGGGAGGTGGATGAACTCGATGACCATTTCGGCCCGCTGATCGAGCAGGGGGTGCTGGTCGAACGCACGCTCGACCTGAGTCGGGGCGAGCGCATCGAGCGCCGTGTCGCCGGCATCCGCGTGGCCGATCGCCAACGGCTGCTGGCGCTGGACGATGCCATGCTGGCCGACTGGGCGCGCAGCGGCCGGCTGGAAGCCGTATACGCCCATCTCGCGTCGTTGGACAATCTGCGCCGGTTCGTACCGGTGACGGGAGGCTGATCCCATGTGCCATGGCCGTTGCTCCACCACCTTGATGCTGGCAGCCGTGCTGCTGGTCGCAGCGCCGCCGGCCGCGGCCGAGCGCCAGCGCGCCGTGATCGAGGCCGTGCAGCGCAGTGTCATCTCCAGTGAACTCAGTGCCCGCATCGAGTCGCTGCCGCGCCGCGAGGGCGAGGCCTTCGTGGCCGGCGAGCCGCTGGTCGAAATGGCCTGCGCGGTCTACCGTGCCGAGCAAAACAAGGTCGAGATTCGTCTGCGTCAGGCGCGGCGCAAACTGGAGAACAGGAAACGCCTGGAGGAACTCGACTCGGTCGGCCGACTGGCGGTCGATCTCGCCCGGCTCGACGTGCGCGAATCGGAGGCGGAACTGGATATCGTCACGCTGAACGTCGAGCGCTGCACCATCGAGGCGCCCTTCGACGGGCGCGTGGTCGAGCGCCGCGCGCGCGAACATCAGAGCGTGCAGCGCCAGCAGGAAGTGCTGGAAATCGTCGGTATGGCGCTGGAGGCGCGCATCATCGTCCCCGCCCAATGGCTGGCCTGGCTGGAGCCCGGCGCGCCGGTCGAGATCGCCGTCGATGAGACGGGCGCACGCATCGACGGTGCCATCGAGCGGATCGGCGCGGCGGTCGATCCGGTCAGCCATACCGTGCCGGTCTGGGCCTCGCTGGACGGTGTCAGTGCCGCCCTGCGCCCGGGCATGAGCGGTTCGGCGCGTTTCCCGGGACGCCCCGGCGACGGCTCATGATCCGCGTGGCGCTATCTGCCGGCCATGGCTGATTCGCCCTTCGACCCCGAGCGCCTGGCGGCGCTGTTCGAACTGGAGCGGCGCGCGCGTGGAGCGGCGGATGCCACCGCCCTGCGCTTCCTCGTCGTCAACGAAAGCCGCACGCTGGTCGATTACCGCCATGCCGCCCTGCTGGAGCCGGTGGTCGGCGGCTGGCACGTCACCGCCCTCGCCGACGTCCCCGGGGTCGATCGCAGCACCTCGTTCGTCCAGTGGCTCGAGCGGGTCGCGGGCGCGCTGCCTTCGCCGGAGGGCGCCTCGATGCCGGTCAGCGCGGGCGATGTGCCCGAATGGGAGCGCGAGACCTGGCAGGCCCTGAGCCCCCCACAGGGGCTGCTGGTCGCGCTGGCGCCGCCCGAAGGCGAGCCGGTGGCCTGGCTGTGGTGCGCACGCGAGCAGCCATGGGGCGACACGGACCGGTTCCTGCTGGAACACCTGGGCGAGGTGTACGGCCACGCGCTAGGCGCGTTGCTGCCCCGGGGCGGGCCCGGCCGCCTGCGGCGCTGGCTGCGGCGGCGGGCGCTGTGGATCGGTGTCGCGGCCGTGCTCATCGCTGTGCTGGCGATCCCGGTGCGCCTGACCGCGCTCGCGCCCACGGAGATCGTCGCGCGCGACCCGACCATCGTCGCCTCGCCGCTCGACGGGGTCGTCCGCGAAGTGCTGGTGGAACCGAACGCCCGCGTGGAGGCCGGCGATCCACTGGTCCGGTTCGAGGATCTGGAGGCCCGCAATCGTTACGAGGTCGCGCGCGAGTCGCTCGAAGTGGCGCGCTCGCGCTACCGCCGCGCGCAGCAGGAGGCCTTCGATAATGCCGAGAGCCGGGCGCGCCTGGCCACGTTGGCAGCCGAGGTTGAACTGCGGCGCACCGAATTGCGCTTCGCCCGGGAAAAGCTCGACAAAGTGACGCTTCAGGCCGAACACGGCGGCGTCGCCGTGTTCGATGATCGCGACGAGTGGTCCGGCCGCCCGGTGCGCACCGGCGAGCGGATCATGCAGTTGGCCAACCCGAACGCCCGCAAGCTGCGGATCGATCTGCCGGTCGAGGATGCCCTGGTCCTCGAATCCGGGGCGGGCCTGCGCCTGTTCCTCGACGCCCGGCCGCTCGATCCCGTGCGCGGAGAGATCGTGCGGGCCGCCTACCAGCCGGTTGTCACGGGCCAGGACCGGATGGTCTACCGCGTGACCGGCCGCCTGACGGAGGAGCGCCCCTACCTGCGCATCGGCCTGCGCGGGACCGCGCGCATCGAGGGGCCGCGCGTGGCGCTGGCGTATTACCTGTTCCGCCGTCCGCTCACCGCCCTGAGGCAGATGGTGGGCCTGTAACGATGGTTGCCCGCCGCGCAGGCCGGTACGGATTGGCGCGGCGACGCGGCCTGTGGCGGTCCACCGCGGCGGCCCTGCGATGGCTATGGGCCATGGGGCAATGTCCTGCCAAAAGCCCCCCGGGAACCCGGGCGGAGCACGCGCCGTGAATACGGCTGCCGGCGAAGACCCCGCCGCCCAGCCGCTGCCCCCGATGCGGCCGGACCTGCGCCTGTCGCGGGGCGCCCCGGACGAGGACGGCACACCGATGTGGGTGCTGTTCGACCCGCTGCGCAACCGTTACTTCCACCTCTCCCGCCGCGGCCTGCGGTTGCTGCGCCATTGGCAGGCTGGTGCGGGCGCGGGCGAGATCGCGCGGCGGGCCGCCGCCGAAGGCGTCGAGGTCGATGCCGAGGATGTCGCCGGCATGGCGAGGTTCCTGCTGGACAACGGCCTCACGGTCGCCTCGACCCCGGCCGACAGCGCCCGTCTGGCGGCCCAGCAGGCCGCCCAGCGCACGCGCTGGTGGCAATGGCTGCTGCACCGCTACCTGTTCTTCCGCATCCCGCTGTTTCGGCCCGATCCGTTCCTCGCGCGCAACATCCACCGTGTCCGTTGGCTGGGCGGTCGAACGGTGCGCTGGTTCGTTTTGCTGCTGGGCGCCATCGGCATCGTCCTCGCGCTGCGCCAGTGGGAGGCGTTTACCGGCACCTTCCTGCGCTTCCTCAACTGGGAGGGGGTGGCGTGGTACGCGCTCGCACTGATCGCGGTAAAGACCGCGCACGAACTGGCGCACGCCTTCATCGCGCGCTACCACGGGTGCCGCGTGCCCTCGATGGGCATCGCCTTCCTCGTCCTGTTCCCGGTGCTTTACACCGACGCCACCGACACCTGGCGGTTGCGCCACCGCCGCGAGCGCCTGCGCGTGGCGCTCGGCGGGGTTGCGACCGAACTGGCGATCGCCCTGCTGGCCACCTTCCTCTGGAGCTTCCTGCCGCCCGGCGGGGCGCGTGACGCGGCCTTCTTCCTGGCGACCACAAGCTGGGTGACATCGCTGCTGATCAACCTCAGCCCGTTCATGCGCTTCGACGGCTATCACGCCCTGAGTGATCTCTGGGGTGTCGACAACCTGCAGCCGCGGGCGTTCGCGCTGGCCCGCTGGCGGCTGCGTGAAGCCCTGTTCGGCTTCGGCGAGCCGCCGCCGGAACGCTTCCGGCCACGCCGTCGCCGTATGCTGGTGATCTACGCGTTCGCCACCTGGATCTACCGTTTCTTCCTGTTCCTCGGCATCGCGCTGCTGGTTTACCACGTTGCATTCAAAGCGCTCGGGATCGTCCTGTTCATCGTGGAGCTGACCTGGTTCATCGGGCGGCCCATCGCCATGGAGGTCATCGCCATGTTCCAACGCCCCTGGACCTGGAACCGCGCCACCGCCCGCAGCCTCGTGCTGCTCGGGCTGTTCGCCGCGGCCCTGTTCGTGCCGTGGCGCTCCACCCTGCCGCTGCCCGCGGTGCTGGATGCGCGCATCCAGGCCCGCCTGCACCCGCCCGAGGCCGCCCGGGTCGCCGCCGTGGCAGTGGAACCCGGTCAGCGTGTGGCGGCCGGCGATTCGGTCGTGCGGCTGGAAAATCCCGAGCTCCGGCTGCAAGCGGAGCAGGCCGGTCACCGGATCGACCTGATCCGTGCCCGCCTCGATCGCCGGGCCGGCTCGCTGGAAGACCTCGCCGCCGAGACGGTGCTGCGCCAGCGGCTGGCCGAGCAACAGGTCCAGCGCGCCGGGCTGCTGGCCCGCCAGCAGGATCTCAACGTGCGCAGCCCCGTCGCCGGTACCGTCGTGCGGCGGGCCGACCTGCGTCCGGGCCAGTGGGTGGCCCGGTCCGAACTGCTGGCGGAGATCGTCGGCGATCAGGGGGTGGAGATTATCGCCTATGTCCGCGAGCACACGCTGGGCCGGGTGGAAGTCGGTGCCCGGGGTCGATTCATTCCCGACGATGGTGCGCACCCGGCGCTCGATGTGCGTGTGGTCGAAGTCGAGGATGTGGGCGCGGAGCGCCTGCCGCACCGGATGCTCGCGGATCGCTGGGGTGGCCCCCTGCCGGTGGAGTCGGCCGGCGAAGACAAGGGCGATCCACGCCTCGCCGAGGGGATCTACCGGGTGCGTCTGGAGCCGGTTCAGTCCGTCCCGGTACCCGAATGGCGGCTGCCCGGTCGGGCCAGCATCGAGGCACCGCCGGAAAGCCTCGCCGGGCGTTTCCTGCGCTACGCCGCCGCCGTGCTCGTCCGCGAGAGTGGCTTCTGAGCCGAATGGCGATTGAACCGGCGGTGGACCGTCGCGCACTGCGAAGGGGGAAAATCCGTCTATGCCGACACGCCATGTCGGGCTGGAAGCCTGACCTGCCGACTTCAGGCGCCGCGCGCAGGCGGGGCTGCGAACGCCTCGCAAGGCCCGACCCGCAGACTTTCCGATTGACCTTCTATGCGGTGTTGTGCGCGGTCGCTTGTGGCCCCGGGCGCCGACACTGGTGGTCCGACTCACCCGTCGAGCGTGAAGCCGACGAGCACCGTCACCTGCCAGTGGTCGATGCGCCCGTCGATGATATGGCCGCGCGTATCGCGGACCTCGAACCAGCGCATGTTGTGAACCGACTTGCTGGCCCGTTCGATCGCATTGCGCACGGCGGCCTCGATGCCGTCGGGCGAAGAACCGGTCAGTTCGATGTGTTTGTAGACGTGGTCGCTCATCGGGCGCTCTCTCTTCGGCCATGTACGGGCGGCCAGGGCGGCTGCCCTTGACCGACACTAGTCGCCCTTGCGGGTCGCGGCCAGCAGTGCGTTCCACGGGCCGGAACCGACCAGGCTGCCGCCGCCATCCACCTCGATCGACGTACCGCTGACGTAGCCGGCGGCACCGGACGCGAGATAGACCGCGGCCGCCCCGATATCCGTCGTCTGGCCCAGCCGGCCGAGCGGGACGATGCGTGCGGCCCGGTCGGCGGCCTCGCCCGGCAGCAGCCGGCGAACGCCTTCGGTATCCGAGACGGGGCCGGGTACGATCGAGTTCGCCCGGATTCCGTACGGGCCCCATTCGAGCGCGAGCGTGCGCATCAGTTGCTCCACGCCGGCCTTGGCGGCGCCCACATGCGCCTGCCCCGCATAGGGCGCTGTCGCCTGTGGTGCCGAGATCATGATGATCGAGCCGTCGGTCGAGCGCAGCTGGTCGAAGGCCGCGCGGCAGGCGTGGAAGCTGCCGTTGAGGTCGATATCGACCACGGAACGGAAACCGTTCGGCGTCAGCTCCTCGGCGGCCGCCGCGAAATTGCCGGCGGCCCCGCAGACGAGCGTATCGAGATCGCCGAGGGCGTCGCGCGACGCGGCCAGCGCGGCCTCGACGGCCTCGGGTTCGCGCACATCCGCGGGTGTCGTCGATACGGCCTTCGCGCCGGCCTGTTCCAGCCGCGCCCGGGCGTCGGCGAGGCGCTGCTCGTTGCGCCCGCAGAGGCCGACGGCGGCGCCGAGGCGCGCGAACGCCAGTGCGACACCGAGATTGATGCCACTGCCGCCGCCGGTCACGAACACGGTGTGGTCGGCGAGCAGATCGGGACGGAACACGTCGAGTGGATCGTTGGTCATGTCAGCGCATCCGGTGGCGTGGTTGCATCGGCAGCTTGCCGCGCCAGTAGAGGATCATGATCAGGCCGGCCGCCATGCCGCCGAGATGGGCGAAGTGTGCCACGCCCGCCTGGGTGCCGGTAATGCCCAGATAGAGCTCGATGGCGCCATAGATGATGACGAACCATTTCGCCTTGATCGGGATCGGCGGGATCAGCAGCAGGATGTACTGGTTGGGGAAGCGCAGCCCGAAGGCGAGCAGGATACCGAACACGCCGCCGGAGGCGCCCACCGTGGGGTAGATGTCGCCCCCGCCGCTCGAGGCGACCGTCAGCTGCACGAGCGCGGCGCCGATCACGCAGGCGAAGTAATAGGTGAGGAAGCGGCGCGAGCCCCAGTCGAGTTCGATCAGCGTGCCGAACATCCACAGCGCGAACATATTGAAAAACAGGTGCAGCAGGTTGCCGTGCAGGAAGGCGTAGGTCACCAGCTGCCAGATCTCGAACTGCGGCACGCGCTGCAGTCCGATGGCCGCGTCGATGTAGCGGGGCGTATTCAGGGGCCACAGCGCGAACGTCTCGATCAGCGTCTGCGTGCCGCCCAGGCCCTGCAGCAGGAAGACGGCGCAGTTGCCGATCAGCAGCGCCTGGATGACCGGCGGGAACGTGCCGGCGCGATTGGGGTGCTGGAAATATTCGGACATGATGGACGCAGCATGCAGCCCCGCCGGTGCGGTTTCAACGAGGATTGCACGCCAACACCCAGCGCACCTGCTCGTCGTTCTCGATCGCGCCGGGCCGGGCGCGTCGAATCGTCATGATCGCCTGTTCCGGCGCCATGCCGCGCTCGACCAGTAACCTTGCCGCGACCGTGCCGGAGCGGCCCATGCCGGCATGGCAGTGAACGACGATCCGCTCGTCCGCGTCGAGGTGTCGATGCAGGGCGGGGCCGCACTCGGCCCAGCGGGGTTCGAACGCGCCACCGGGTGCCGCGCCGTCCATGATCGGCAAATGCCACCACGCCAGGCCCTGGGCCACGGCGCGCTCGCCCAGGTCCTCAACGCCCAGCAGGGTGAGTTCGAACGGCTCGACCAGGGTGACCAGCGCCCGCGCGCGCCAGCCCGCGATGGCGGCCAGATCGGCATCCAGCGCACCGCGCCTGTCGCCACCCGCAACGGCCGCGGCGATCCCCGGGCAGGCGGTCAGGCCGATGCGCCCACCACCGGGCGCTCGCACGTTATCGATCGCAGCCTGCATGTCGCGACTCGTATTCGGCGGATCCTTTCGCCATAATGAGCCTACCGGCCCGGGATGGGCCAGTCCTGTCGCAAGGGAGTTGCACCATGACCCGCGTGATCCACGTAGAAACCGATCGATCCTTCGGCCCCGCCGAGTACGCCGAACTGATGGCGGCCGTCCACTGGGGCGAGCCGGAGGATTATTCCGCAGCGAACATCACCGCGGCCCTGCAGGCCTACCATTTCATCGGCCACGTCCGTGACGAGGCCGGCCTGCTGGTCGGTTACCTGTGTGCGTTCAGCGACGGCGTTTTCGCTACTTTCGTGGGGGAACTCGTCGTGCACCCCAGCGCCCGCGGCAGCGGCGTCGGCGCGGCGCTGCTCGAGGCCGTCGAATCGGCGTGGCCCGGCGTCCCCGTATTCGCGATCGGCTTTCGCGATGCCCGCGGTTTCTTCTACCGCCAGGGCTACACCCACCCGCCGCGCCCGATCGAGGTGCTGACCAAGCTCGATACCTGGCCGGTGGGGGATGCGATTACGCTGGAGGCGAGTGAGGGCTGAGGGCGTAGGCCGGTTTTCCCCGGCGCCCATCGAACCTCGGGGATGCGATGCGACACGCCGCCGGGGAATGCCGGCATTGCGCGGTGGCGGGCTTCCGGGCCGGTTTCGATCGCTGCGGACCGCGCAAAACCGGCCTACGTCCGAGGACGTTTCGGGCTGCAGCTGATCGACCGCAGGATCCGGCACGGACGCGGTGTTCTTGTCGGACGGGTGTCTTACGGCTCGCGCGGCTCGGTCGCTGTGCCCGAGGTCACGTTCCGGCCAGAACGCATCGCGCAGGCGCTGTTTGAGTTCCTTCGCCTCCGGGAAGCGTCCCTCCTCGGCGCGCGACCAGAGGACGGTGCCGTCACCGGCGGTCACCTCGAACACGCCCTTGCCCGCCGGCGCGAGGGCAACCTCGGCGAGATCGTCCTCGAAGGTCGACAACAGCTCCTGCGCCAGCCACGCCGAGCGCAGCATCCAGCGACAGCCGGGGCAGTAGGCGATCACGATTCGGGGTTTGTCGGTCATCCGGGTTGAATCCCTGTTGAATCTGTAAGGTTTTCTTACCGGTACGACGGGTGCGCGCGTTCGCCTTCGGCGAAAACGCGCCTACACTCCTTGGCCCTTGGCCCTTGGCCCTCAGAACGTAGGCCGGCCTTGCGCGGTCCATGGCGATGGATTCGGTGCCGGGCATCTCACCGCGCAATGCCGGCATTCCCCGGCGGCGGACGCCGGTGCAAGCCAGAAACGTGAACGGCGCCGGGGAAAACCGGCCTACGTTCTCCTTCGCCCTTCAAAGCCCCTTCAGCCAGAACAGCAGCGGCTTCTCCGTCTCCTCGGTGTCACCGACATCGCGCCACGGGAAGCTGGCCGTCAGGTCCGGGCGGCGTTCGTAGCCGAAGTGGCGCCAGACTTCGTCGAGTGGGCGGGCGTCCGCCGGGCGCATCGGGTGATCGTCGGGGCGCTGGACGGCGCAGTGCGTGATCCAGTCGTAATCGCCGTATTCGCGGGCGAGGTTCTCGCGCTCGCGGAAGAACGTGCGATAGAGCCCGCGCCCGCGGTATTCGGGCAGCAGCACCGATTCCGCGTTGTAATAAACCCGGTCGACGTCGAATCCGGCCGCGCGGAACGGCTTCTTCATCGCCTCGGCCTCGTCGGCCAGTGGCATGGCCGTGGTCGCGCCGACGGGGCGCTCGCCGTCGAGCACCAGCAGCGCGAACGCGCGCGGGCTGTCGACGTAGTACTGCAGGTAGCGCCGCTCGTAGTCGATGTCGCCGTCGTAGAGATACGGCCACTCGCGGAAGACGGTCATGCGCAGATCCGCGAGTTCGTCCACGCGTTCGGCGATCCCGCTGCCGTGCCAGCGCTCGAGCCGCAGTTGCGTTTCGGTCATTGCGGTGCCGTCGCCTCCGTTCGTCTTCCTTCGAGAATGACGCGGGTGCCGGCCATGCGGTCATGCAGACCGCGCCGCTCGGCACTGAAGACGATGGGGATCAGGGCGGCCAGCGACAACAGGGCGCCGGCCGGTACGAGTTGCGGATCGACGCCCGCCAGTGCGCCGCTCAGCCACCACGGCCAGCCGCGCAGGGCGGCGACCGCGAAATCCAGGCGCCCGCCCTCGGACGGGCGTACGCGCAGGCCGAGCAGGCGTTTGCCCGGCGTCGCCATGCGGGCGGTGCCTTCGGTGAAGATGCGGTAGAACATGGCGATCGCGGCCGTGAGGACCAGCGTGCCCGGGGTCGGAACCGCCGTGATGGGCTGACCCGAGGCCAGCAGGAACAGCAGGGCGATGGCCGCGATCGCCACCGCGTCCACGAGCCCCGCGGCGATCCTGCGGCCCGGCGGGGCGGGGTGTGCTTCGGCCGATGAACTCACGTGCTGCTGCTCCATGTCGCGGCTCGGCCGGGCCAGCCCGCGGCGATGCCGCGGGTCGGGGCCACGGTCAGGCGGTCGCCGCGCGGCTCGCCTTCTTGCGTTCGTGTTCCTTCAGCCAGCGCTTGCGCACGCGCACGGCCTTCGGGGTGATCTCGACCAGTTCGTCATTGTTGATGAACTCGAGCGCCTGTTCCAGATCCAGTTTCACCGGCGGGGTCAGGACCACGTTCTCGTCGGAACCGGCCGCGCGCACGTTGGTCAGTTCCTTGGCCTTGAGCGGGTTCACGGTCAGGTCGTTATCGCGCGAGTGGATGCCGATGACCATGCCCTCGTAGACCTCGTCGTTGTGGCTGACGAACATGGTGCCGCGGTTCTGCAGGTTGAAGATGGCGTAGCCCACGGCCTTGCCGTTTTCCTGCGAGATCATCACGCCGTTGCGCCGCTGGCCGATGTTCTGCGAGCCCATCGGGCCGTAGTGGTCGAACACGTGCGTGAGGATGCCCGTGCCCGAGGTGATGCTCATGAACTCGCTGCGGAACCCGATCAGCCCGCGTGCCGGGATCTCGTATTCGAGGCGCACGCGGCCGGTCTCGTCCGGCTGCATGTCCTTGAGCGTGCCGCGGCGCTCGTTCAGGCGCTCGATCACGCTGCCCTGGTGCTCGGCGTCGATGTCGGCGACCAGATGCTCGTAGGGCTCGTGCTTCTCGCCGTCGACCTCGCGCACGATCACCGACGGGCGCGAGACCGCGATCTCGTAGCCCTCGCGGCGCATCGTCTCGAGCAGCACGGACAGGTGCAGCAGACCGCGGCCCGAGACCTTGAACTTGTCGGGGTCGTCGGTGTCCTCGACCCGCAGGGCGACGTTGGATTTCAGCTCGCGGTCGAGGCGCTCGCGGATCTGGCGGCTGGTGAGGTATTTGCCCTCGCGCCCGGCCAGCGGCGATTTGTTGACCTCGAAGGTCATGTTCACGGTCGGCTCGTCCACCGTCAGCAGCGGCAGCGCCTCGGGATGGTTCGGATCGCAGATGGTGTCCGAGATATCGAGCCCGTCCATGCCGGTCAGGGCGACGATGTCGCCGGCCTCGGCCCGGTCCACCTCGACGCGGTCCAGCCCCTGGAAGCCGAGGATCTTGAGCACGCGCGCGTTGCGCTGCCCGCCGCTGCGGCCGACGATCTTCACCGGGCTGCTCGGCTTGAGCGTGCCGCGGCGTACCCGGCCGATGCCGATCTGGCCGAGGAAGCTGGAGTAGTCGAGCGTGGTCACCTGGACCTGGAACGGCCCGTCCGGGTCGACGTCCGGCGCCGGTACGCGCTCGACGATGGTCTCGAACAGCGGCTGCATGTCGCCGTCGCGCACGTCGTCGGTCAGGCCGGCGTAACCGTGCAGGGCCGAGGCGTACACGATCGGGAAATCGAGCTGTTCGTCGGTCGCGCCGAGGCTGTCGAACAGGTCGAAGGTCTTCTCGATCACCCAGTCCGGGCGCGCGCCCGGGCGGTCGATCTTGTTCACCACCACGATCGGTTTGAGGCCGAGGTCGAAGGCCTTCTGCGTGACAAAGCGCGTCTGCGGCATCGGGCCGTCGACCGCGTCCACCAGCAGCAGGCAGCAGTCGGCCATCGACAGGACGCGCTCCACCTCGCCGCCGAAATCCGCGTGCCCGGGGGTGTCGAGGATGTTGATCCGGTAGCCGTTCCAGTCGATCGCCGTGTTCTTCGACAGGATGGTGATGCCGCGCTCGCGCTCGAGATCATTGGAGTCCATGACCCGCTCGGCGCCGGCGTCACGCGCCGACAGGGTCCCGGATTCCTGCAGGAGGCGGTCGACCAGCGTGGTCTTGCCGTGGTCGACGTGGGCGATGATGGCGATGTTGCGGAGTTTCTCGATCATGGGTTCCGGCCACTGGGGTACAGGGACGACGACACCGTCGGCCCGCAAAACCGGACATTGTAACGTGAATCGGCTGGCGCGTCGCCCTGCGCGATCCAGCGCAGGCCGGATTTCCGGGGTATTTCACAGAAAAGGGTGGACGAGGGCCGGAACAGTGTGCATCATCGTCACCGCAGTGAGGTTCGAAGGTCCCCGGCAGTACCGCATGGTAGTCACTCCGGTTGGTTCTCAGAACGACCTGCAACAACAGTCCATATCCAACCATCTGAGGAGATGACCCATGTCGACTGGTACAGTGAAGTGGTTTGACGACGCGAAAGGCTTTGGTTTCATTCAGCCCGAAGACGGCAGCAAGGACGTATTCGTCCATTTCAGCGCCATCGCGGGCGACGGCTTCCGCAGCCTGACCGAAGGCCAGCAGGTCGAGTTCGAAACGACCACGACGCAGAAGGGCCTCGCGGCGGCGAACGTTCGCCCCGTCTGAATCCCTTTCCGAGCGGCCCACACGGGCCACCCGGAAGTCGAAAAAGCCCCGCCAATCGGCGGGGCTTTTTTTGCGTATTCGTTTGATCCGATGCTGTAAAAGGCGGTCTCACGCAGAGGCGCGGAGGCGCCGAGAAGGTCAAAACCCGGGTATCTCGCCAAGACGCCAAGCGCGCCAAGGAAAGGCGAATAAAAGGGAATGAAAAGGATCGAGAGGGACGATTCCTTTACCGGGAGCCTGCAGATCGGGCTTTGCGTGGTGCCTACATAGCCACGACCTTCGGCCTGGCGCGCTGATCCGCTACCGGCGGATCGGTCAACCCGACACTCGGCGTCCCGGATCTGTCGACGGGTAGCGTGCTCCGGTCCGGCTCCGCGCGTACTTTATCCCGCCTTTCCTTGGCGCGCTTGGCGTCTTGGCGAGATACCGGTTTTCCTGCCTTTGCAATCCGCGGCTCCGCGCCTCTGCGTGAGGGCGAATTTGACCTCAGTACCGCGGCAGCGTGATGTCCTCGAACAGTTCGTCGCGTTCGGCCTGGGTCTCGGCCGCGAGGGCGGCGTCGACGACTTCGCGGGTGAGGTGCGGCGCGAAGGTCTCGATGAAGGCGTACATGTAGCCGCGCAGGCGGGTGTTGCGGCGGAAGCCGATGCGGGTCGTGCTGGATTCGACCAGGTGGCTGGCATCCAGCTTCACGAGGTCGCTGTCGATTTCCGGCTCGTACGCCATGTTCGCGAGGATGCCGATGCCCAGGCCAAGCCGGACATAGGTCTTGATGACGTCCGCATCCGTCGCCGTCAGGACCACGTTCGGGGTCAGACCGGCCGCATTGAAGGCCCGGTCCAGCCGCGAGCGACCGGTAAAGCCGAATACATAGGTGATCAGGGGTTCCGCCGCCACATCGGCGAGTGTCAGCTCCTCCTTGAGCGCGAGCGGGTGGTCCTTGCGGACGATGATGGCGCGGTCCCAGTGATAGCAGGGCATCATCACCAGATCCTCGAAGTGCTCCATCGCCTCGGTGGCGATCGCGAAATCGACGCCACCGGTCGCCGCCATCTCCGCGATCTGCGTGGGCGTGCCCTGGTTCATATGCAGCGCCACGCGCGGATAGGCCTCGGTGAAGCGCGCGATCACGGGCGGCAGGGCGTAGCGCGCCTGGGTGTGGGTGGTGGCGATCGAGAGGCTGCCGGCCTGCGGGTCGCGGAACTCCTGGGCTACCTGCTCGATGTTCTCCGTGTCGTGCAGGATCTGGTTGGCGAGTTCGATAATGGCCTCGCCGGCCGGCGTCACCCGGGTCAACTGGCGCCCGGTGCGCTCGAAGATCTCGACGCCGAGTTCATCCTCCAGCAGCCGGATCTGTTTCGATACACCGGGTTGCGAGGTGAACAGGTGCTCCGCGGTGGCCGATACGTTCAGGCCGTAACGGGCGACCGCGGCGATGTAGCGCAATTGGCGCAGGGTCATGGGCGCACTCCGGATGGCCGATTCTTGCGTGAGGCGATCGGTAATAACGAAAAGTTATAGTACGCCCCGGGTCCGCCGGTTTTCAATCTAGTGCTGTTTGACGCGAGTCCGTCGATCGAGCCGCGGCGCGCGCATGCGGTGCGCCGGCCCGAAACGCGCCTGCGTATGGTGTCGGGCAACCGCTGTTCATGGGGCGATCAGTCTGCCGTGGGAGTGATGCCCCGGAAGGCCGGTCCCGGCTCAGGCGGTGACAGGGGTGTCGGGAAATCGGCGATGGTCGGGTGCGGGCTGGGCGGGCAGCTTGGCCAGCAGTCGTTGGTCCAGAGGATGTAGGCCTGATAGCGCTCGCGGATGGCCCGGACGTACTGGACCGGTTCATGGCCGCGGACATAGCCGAAGCGGGCGTTCCGGTAGTACTTCGGCTGCGCCAGCTTCAGCATCGCGCGCTCGACGTTGTCGAACCATCGGTCGCGATCGAGGCCGAGGCGATCCGCGAGCCGTCGGGCATCGCGGACGTGGCCGACCCCGGCGTTGAAGGCGGCGAGCATGAACCACATGCGGTCCTGCACGCGCAGGTCATCCTCGAACCGGTCGCGCAGCCAGTCGAGATACTGAATGCCGGCGCGGATGTTGACCTCCGGGTCGTTGATCGGGCCGGTCACCCCCACCTGGCGGGCGGTGGCCGGCATGATCTGCATCAACCCCTGCGCTCCGACCCAGGAGCGCGCGTTCGGGTTGAAGCCGCTCTCCTGGAAGATCTGCGCCGCCACCAGTCGCCAGTCGAGGCCCTCCTGCTTCGCGTATCGCTGGATGATGCCGTCCCACGGCGAGAGTTGATGGCCGCTGCCGAGGTCGATCCGTTGTGCCTGGAATTCACGGATCCGGTCGTGGTCGCGGAAATATTTCGCGTAGACCACGTTGTAGAACTCGCTGCGGTAGGTCTGCGTGAGGAAACGGTCGGCGGCGGCCTGCAGTTGCCCGTTATCTTCACGGAACGCCCAGCGGTGCGGGATCGGATCGCCGATCTCGAGGTATGACTGGACGTTCTCCCGCCATGCGGCGGCATTGCGGGCGATGTGGTCGTCGACCAGGGTCAGGTCGTAATCGCCGTTCGCTACGCCGCGGATCGCGGCCTCCGGTGTCGTCCCGGCCGGCAGTTCCTCCACGCGCAGATCGATGCCCTCTTCGTCGCGCAGGCGCTCGGCGGTCTCCCATGCATCGCTGTCAGCGGGCACGTGGATGCGGCGGCCCGACAGATCCTCGATCGAGTCGATCGCGGGATCCCCGGCATCGGTGACCACCCGCTTGACCGCGAAATGGTAGGGCCGTGACCAGGCGATGCCCTCATTCCGGCCGCTCCGCGGGCGTCAGGAAGGCGGCGGCCATGTCGGCCCGGCCGGAGCGCACGAGTTCCAGCACCGATTCCTGCGGATCCGCCACGACGATCTCCAGCCGCACCCCGAGGTCATCGGCAAACCGCTTCGCCAGTTCGTACTCGAAACCGAGGAGCTGGCCGCGCCATACGAAGTAATTCGCCGCGCTGTTGCGCGTGGCCACGCGCAGTGTGCGGTCCTGCTTGATCGCCGGCAGATCACCGGTACGCAGTTGCTGGTCGAATTCGGCCAGTTTGCGCTGGGTGATGAAGCGGTCCAGGACCGCCTTGAGCTCTTCCGCGTTGCGCCGCAGGCCCCAGCCAATCCCCGTCTCTGGCGATACCGGGAATACCCCGCGGATGCTGTCGCGGTAGCCGAGCGCCACCTCGAGCGCATTGCCGTCGACAATGGTCAGATCGATGTCGCCGGCGGCCAGGCGGTCCAGCTTCCGCTCCGTGGAAAGGGCCGGCAGGCTGTGGACTTCAAGTCCCGCGTGCTGGTCCTGCAGCCGTTGTGCGGCGTGCCAGAACCGGGAACCGAAATCCACGGTTATGGCGCGTCCATCGAGGTCCGCCGGCGTCTCGATCGGATCGTCCTCGCGCGCGACGAGCATCTGACGGCTGCGGTCGAGCGCGACGGTGAAGCCGATTTCCTCGCGGTGGCGATCGTTGATCGGCAGATTGGCCACGATCAGGTCGCCGCGGCCTTCGGTGAGCGCCGGGATCAACTGCTCGAAACGGTCGACGAGGACCACGACCGGTTCGAGGCCGACGGAGCGCGCGAAGCGCGCGGCGGCGCGCAGTTGGGTATTCACCGGTGAGCCGGCGCGGGGCAGGTGCGTAACCGCGTCCGGGCGCCGGACCATGAGCAGCCGCAACTGGCCGCGGTCCTTGATCGCGTCGAAATCGCCGGTCTCGACGTACGGCGACTCTTCGAGCACCCGGGGCGGCTCGAAGCGCGTCGGTTCGGGCTGCTGACAGGCCGTGAGCAGCGCCGGCCGCGATCGCCAGCCAGCAGGTCAGCCATCTCTGCCGTCTTCTCATACTGAAGACCGGTCGGGAGGTGCCCCGCATTCTACCAGCACCCGCGCAAGCCGGCCGCAACGCGGGGCCGTCCGAGTGCCGAGCCTTTTTGGTGTGTAACGGTTCTTTCGGCAGGAGACCGTTGAAAGCGTCAGCGTGCTACCCCAGATACGAGGTACGGAACAACCGTATCAACAGGAGGAAACGAAAATGGCTCTGGCCCGCTACGAAAACCGGAATCCGTGGAGTCAGTTCCATCAGGAAATCAACCGCATGTTCGGCGAGAACTCGAGTGTCGTGACCAGCGACTGGGTGCCGGTCGTCGATATCAAGGAGGAGAAGGACCGCTTTGTCCTGCACGCCGACCTGCCCGGTGTCGATCGCGAGGATATCGACATCACCATGGAAGGCGGCGTACTGAGCATCCGCGGTGAGCGCAAGCTGGAAGACGTCGCCGAGGGCGGCGAGTACAAGCGCGTCGAACGGATCCACGGCAGCTTCTACCGGCGCTTCGCGCTGCCGGACGAGGCCGACGCGGAAGGGATCAATGCCCGCTGCAATCAGGGCGTACTGGAAGTCGTGATCCCGAAGAAGCAGTCGGTGCAGCCGCGCCGGATCGAGATCGGCTCCTGATCGTCGGTCCAGTCTGATCGGGCAGGCCGTCCGGCCTGCCCGCCATTTGCCTGCACGACCCGCCGACGGCGTGGTTCAACCCGCCGTGTTGTTTTCCACCCAGCGCCCGCCGGAGCGGGTCTGCTCGTGTTTCCAGAACGGCGCGCGCGACTTCAGCGCCTCCATGATCGCGCGGCCACCCTCGAAGGCCTCGCGCCGATGGGCCGCCCACACGGCGACCAGCACGATCGGCTCACCCGGCTCGATGGGCCCGACCCGGTGGATCACGCGCGCGGCAAGCAGGCCGTGCGTCGTGCTCTCTTCGTCGACGATCGCTTCGAGCTGTCGCTCGGTCATGCCGGGGTAATACTCCAGCACCATGCGGCTGACGGCGTCGCCCTCATTGAAGTCCCGCATCGTCCCGACGAACGCGCAGGTAGCGCCATAGGCGCCGGCGTCGAGCCCGCCATCCGGTGCATCGGCGAGTTCCCGCCACGGCTCGAAGGCGTCCGTCCGCAGTTCCACCGTCACGGCTTCAGCCTCCGGTCACGGGCGGGAAGAACGCGACCTCGTCGCCGTCGTGCACGCGCGTATCGGCGCCCGCGTAGTCGAGATTGACGGCCGCGAGCACATTGCGCGGCATCTCGCTCCCGTCGGTGACCGCCTGCCAGACATCGAGCACGCACGCCTCGTCCGGGACCTCGGCGGCGCGTTCCGCGAAGCCGAGGCGATCGCGCAGATGGGCGAATGTCTTTACGGTAACCTGCATGGCTGTACCGCCCCCGTGGGCTCGAAGATACAATCAGCTTACTGTCGCAGGCGGTCATTGTGCGCGCAAGATGCCGCGATCGGATACACCCTTCCGGAGCCCGGTGCATGAGCGAATTCACCCATTTCAATCGCCGCGGCGAGGCGCACGTCGTCGACGTCGGCGGCAAGGACGCGACCCGACGCGTCGCGGTCGCCGCCGGACGCATCCATATGCAGGCGGACACGCTGGCGCGCATCGCGGCCGGCGAGCAGGCGAAGGGCGATGTGCTCGGCGTCGCCCGGATCGCGGGCATCATGGCGGCCAAGCGCACCTCCGAACTCGTGCCTCTTTGCCATCCCATCGCGCTGACGAAAGTCGAAGTCGAGTTCGAACTGGATCACGAGGCGTCCGCGGTCATCTGTCAGGCGACCGCGCAGACGACCGACCGCACGGGCGTGGAGATGGAAGCGCTCACGGCCGTGCAGATCGCGCTCCTGACGATCTACGACATGTGCAAATCCGCCGACCGTGGCATGACCATCGGCGACATCCGCCTGCTGGAGAAAACCGGCGGCAAGTCCGGCGACTGGCGGCGTGAAGATCCCGGCTGAGTGGCCATGGGGATGTGTGGCGCTGGCCGATCGCTTGTCAGGGGTTCTCGCCAAGGCGCCAAGGGCGCCAAGGGACGCGAAGAAAAGCGGTTGATTTCGCGCCGCCCTGTAGCCCGGATGAAGCCGGAGGCGGAATCCGGGGTGACGCCCGAACCGTTGAAAATCCCCGGATTCCGGCTGCCGCCTCCATCCGGGCTACCCGAATCATGACGCGCCCGGGACACCATCCCTCTTTCACCGATCTTCTCTGCGTCCCTTGGCGCCCTTTGCGCCTTGGCGAGAACCTTTATTCGTACAAGGCCTCCCGAGCCCACCCCTCAGCCCTGTTCCAGCAGTCGCCGCAGATCGATCAGGGCGGCGTTGGCCCGCGAGACGTACGACGCCATCACGAGCGAGTGATTGGCGAAGAAGCCGAAGCCGTTCCCGTTGAGCACGACCGGGCTCATGATCGGCCGCTGGGCCGCTTCCAGCGAACGGATGAGCTGGTCCATCGTCGCTTCGGCGTTCTTGTCCGCCAGCACGCTGCGGAAATCCTGCCGGACCGCCTTGAGGAAGTGGTACATCGCCCAGGTCGCCCCGCGGGCGTAATAGAACTCGTTGTCGATCTCGAGCCAGGGCGTCTCCTCGCGCAGTTCGCGGGCCCGCGGCTGCGACGCCGTGGCGGCCCGATCATTGGCGAGGTCGGTGTTCACGCGCCATTCGCCGACGCTCGCCGACAGCCGCTGAACGATGCCGCCAAGCCGCTGACCCACCGTCTCCAGGTAGCCGCGGAGATTGTCCGCCCGGGCGTAGAAATTGGCATCGCCGGATGCGAGCCGACTGCGATAGTTGCCGAGGTACCGCAGCGCGTCCTCGTACTCGCTCTCGGTCGAGGGGAAGATCCAGGAGTTGGCGTTGAAATTGAGCCGCGGTTCGGCCTGTGAAAGGTCCTCGTCCTCGCGCGACTGCGACTGCGAACGGCTCATGTCGTTGCGCAGCGAGCGCGCGAGGTCGCGCATCTGGATCACGGCGCCGTACTCCCAGCTCGGCACGTTGTCGAGCAGCACGCCGGGCGGCATCACGTCGTTGTAGAGGTAACCGCCGGGCTTGTGCAGCATGACGTCCACCGCGTGGATCAGCGTGGCGGTGGTCGTGTAACCGGTGACGATCTCCTCGCCGTGGCGTTCGGCGATCGCCTCCGTCTCGCTGGCGGGATCGAACGTATCCGGCGGATCGCTCCACCACCAGCCGACCACCAGGGTGACGATGACCAGGGCCAGCAGCGCCGTGGCGCCGCCGGCGACAAGGCCGCGCCGACGCCAGACCAGCGGGTTGAAGGCGTTGGCGAGGCCGCGCCCGATCGAGACCGAGGTTCGACGCAGGCGGGAAAAGAATGCGGGCATGATGTTGCTCCTTGCGTGCAGCGCATCACTCTAAACCTGCATGCGTGAAAGGCAAGGGCGGCGGTGCCCGCGGGACGTTACACTGCCGGCGCCGCGATCAGCCGACCAGGCGGGAACCACCATGAACGACGATTCCAGGCCAGCCGCGGCAGGCGCCAGTACGGACTTCGCCCGGCGCGTGCTCGAGTGGTACGACCGCCATGGGCGCCATGACCTGCCGTGGCAGTGCCCGGCGACGCCGTACCGTGTCTGGATCTCGGAGATCATGCTCCAGCAGACCCGGGTCGAGACCGTGCGCGGCTATTTCGACCGTTTCATGGCGCGTTTCCCCGATGTCCCGACGCTGGCCGCGGCGGATATCGATGAAGTACTCGGTCTGTGGTCGGGGCTCGGCTACTACGCCCGCGCCCGCAATCTCCACCGCGCCGCGCGCTGCATGGCCGCCGAGCATGGCGGCGAGGTCCCGGACGATCCGGACGCCCTGAACGCCCTCCCGGGGATCGGCCGGTCTACCGCCGGCGCGATCCTCAGTCTGGGTTTCGGCCGCTACCACGCCATCCTCGACGGCAACGTCAAACGCGTCCTTGCGCGCCACGCGGGCATCGACGGCTGGCCGGGGCGCACGCCGGTGCAGCGCGCGCTCTGGGCGGAGGCCGAAGAACGCACCCCGGCCGAGCGCACCGCCGCCTACAACCAGGCGATGATGGATCTCGGTGCCATGGTGTGTCTGCGTCGACCGGTGTGCGACGCCTGCCCGGTCGCCGATGATTGCGTCGCCCGGCGCGAAGGCCGGACCGCCGAACTCCCGGCCCCGAAACCGAAGCGCGAGATTCCGCGGCGCGAGACCGTCGCCCTCGTGATCCAGCGCGGCGACGACGGCGCGATCCTGCTCGAGCGGCGCCCGCCCAGCGGCATCTGGGGCGGGCTCTGGTCGCTGCCGGAGTTCGCCGACGACGCGGATCTGAAGAGCTGGGTGGCCACCCGATTCGGCGAAGTGGAACTGGAGCCGCTGACGCCCGTCGAGCACGCGTTCACGCATTTCCGCCTGTGTATCCATCCGCGCCGGGTTTGTCTCTCCGGCGTCGAGGGCGTCCAGGAAGGCGCGGATCACGGCTGGTATCTGCCCGACGATGCGCCCGGTGGCCTGCCCGCGCCGATCCGCCGCCTCGCGGATCGCCTCGGCAGCGCACGCCGCACGGCCGATCTGCCCGGGATCAACCCGCCGGTGGGTTGACGCCGCCCCGCGCGGGCGGTGTAATACGCGCCTTCGGACCGGGCCGCTTCCCGGAACCCGCCTCAATGGCCAGGTAGCTCAGTCGGTAGAGCACGCGACTGAAAATCGCGGTGTCGGCAGTTCGATTCTGTCCCTGGCCACCATTTTTCTCTCCGCTCACGGTTCGTTGTCGGACCGTTCAGCGCGGGGACTCCTGCAGAAGAAGATCGCGTAATGCACCCGCGTCCGCGGCGTGCTCGCGGTAGCGTTCGGGCGCTTCCATGACCGACTCCAGCAGATCCGGTCGCGGTGGTTCGTGGCCGGTGGCCTGACGGACGGCGTCGGGGAACTTCGCCGGGTGGGCGGTCGCGGCGACGACGACGGGGCCGTCGAGGTCGAGCGTGCGCGCGGCATGCGCCGCCGTGGCGGTATGCGGGCAGATCATCGTGCCGGTCTCGCGCCACGTGCGCGCCATTTCCTCCAGCGCCTCGGCCTCGGTGCAGCGCGCGGCGGAGAAGCGCTCGCGCAGGCGGCCCAGCGTGCCGGCATCGACGCTGAACGCGCGCTCATCGGCCAGCGCGCGCTGCCACTCGGACACGGCCGCCGTGTCGCCATCGCTGGCGAACCAGAGGGCGCGCTCGAAGTTGCTCGAGACCTGGATATCCATGCTCGGCGAGATCGTCTGACGGGTGTCGCGCCGTTCCATGCGCCCGGTCTCGAAGAAGCGGGGCAGGACATCGTTGTCGTTCGAGGTCAGCACCAGATGGCCGACCGGGAAGCCGAGCCGGCGGGCGACGTCCGCGGCGAGGATGTTGCCGAAGTTGCCGGTCGGGACGATGTAGTTGACCGGCCCAGCGCCGCCGAGGCGCATCGAGGACCAGGCGTAGTAGGCCACCTGGCAGGTGATGCGCGCCCAGTTGATGGAATTGACCGCCGTCAGGTTGAGCGGGGCCGCGGCCGGATCGACGAACAGCGCCTTGACCATCGCCTGGCAGTCGTCGAAATCGCCGTCGATCGCGAAGTTCGCGACATTGTCGTACGCGAGCGTGGTCATCTGCCGGCGCTGGACCTCGGACACCCGGCCCGCCGGATGCAGCACCACCACGGAGATGTTCTCGCGCCCGGCGAATGCCGACGCCGCCGCCGCGCCCGTGTCGCCCGAGGTCGCGCAGATCACGGTGGCGTGTCGGCCCTCGCGCTTGAGCTGGTGTTCGATCAGTTCGCCGACGAACTGCAGGGCGTAATCCTTGAACGCCAGCGTTGGCCCGTGGAACAGTTCGAGCAGCCACCGATTCTGGTCCAGCTGCTGGTGGGGCGCGATCGCCGGATGGGTAAAATTCCCCAGCGCCCGGTCCACACTGGCGGCGATCGTGGCCGGCTCGATGTCGGGGGCCGCGAACCGGGCGATCAGCTCACGCGCGATCGTGGCGTAATCCGCCCCGCGCAGACCGGCCAGCGTCTGTTCCGCGAGCGGTTCGATCCGGCTCGGCACGAACAGTCCGCCGTCCGGGGCCAGGCCCGCGAGCAGGGCGGAGGCGAATCCATGGCTGCTGTCGTCACCGCGCGTGCTGCGATATTCCATGGGCTGTGCTCTGGTCATTGGCGAACTGTCGGGAGACGGTAAGACGGGTCACGGCGAGCGCCGCATTATAAGGTTCTTCGCAGATCAACGGGAAGCGGAGGGGCTGGATGGCGGAGAGGAAGTCGTATTAACAGATCGATGAAACCGCAGCCGGTCCGAGCACACCGGTGCGATGACACGAACGCCCGAATCCGCGCCCGCGCCCCGAGCGGGTGTAGGTCGACGCGAAGCTTCCAGCGTCCGCGGAGCGATCCGCCGGCGACGGCTTCGGATCGAGGCTGTCGGACTGGAAGTCCGACCTACACCGGTATCACGACCGCGCTCTGCAGTTCTCCGCAAGAACCGTCTTTCCCGGTAAAGTGCGATGAACCAATTATCAAGGGAGGTCCGCGGTGTTTGGGACCGCATGGCTCCGCGGGTTCAGTTGCGTACCAGTTGCATCATCGCCTCGGTGTAGCGGTCTCCGGCGACCGCCTCTGGACTGAAGGCCGCCTCGAGCCGCTGCAGGTCTTCATTGCTCAGCTCGACGTCGAGCGACCCGATATTCTCTTCCAGGCGTTCGGGGCGTGTGGTGCCGGGGATGGGAACGAGGTCGTCGCCCCGCTGCAGTACCCAGGCCAGGGCGATCTGGGCGGCGCTGGCCTCGTGTCCGCGTGCGATCGCGGCGACCTGCTCCACGAGTTCGAGGTTGCGCTGGAAATTTTCCCCCTGGAAGCGTGGGTTGCCGCGCCGCCAGTCGTTTTCATCCAGATCGTCCGGCGAAGTGATGTGTCCCGACAGGAATCCGCGCCCGAGCGGGCTGTAAGGGACGATCCCGATGCCGAGTTCACGCGCCAGCGGGAGGATGTCGGCCTCGATATCGCGTGTCCAGAGCGAGTACTCCATCTGCAACGCCGTCAGCGGGTGCACGGCGTGTGCACGCCGGATCGTCGCGGCGGCCGCCTCGGACAGGCCGATGTGGCGCACCTTGCCGGCCGCGACCATTTCGGCCATGGCGCCGACGGTCTCCTCGATCGGCACCTCCGGATCGACCCGGTGCAGGTACCAGAGGTCGATCCGGTCGGTCCCCAGGCGTTCGAGCGAGGCATCGCAGGCCCGGCGCACGTACTCGGGGCGTCCGTTCACCGCCCGGTCGGGATCCGCGTAAGCGATCCCGCATTTGGTCGCCAGCACGATCTCGTCCCGGCGCTCGCGCAGCACCCGCGCCAGCAGACGCTCGTTGGTCTCGGGGCCGTAGACGTCGGCGGTATCGAGCAGGTTGATGCCGAGATCCAGCGCATGGTGGAGCGTGGCGATGGAGCGTTCTTCATCGGCCGGCCCGTACGCGAACGACATGCCCATGCAGCCCAGACCGAGTGCGGACACCCGCAGACCGTCGGTGCCGAGTGTGCGCGAGGGAACCGCAGTCATGTGTGCTCCAGGCGATCGATGGGTGCGCTAACGGGACCGTGCCAACGCAGGGCCGAGCGGTCTGAGCCGGTCAGCCGCGGCGAGTGGGGATAGGCCGGCCGGGGTGTGCCCCAGCCGGTTCGGAATCAGTGGAAGCGCGCCGGCGCCTCGACGATGAAGGCGCGCGCGACCTCGATCGCGTGATCGGCGTCGGTCGTGCGGATGGGGTAGAAGTTCTGGAACTGCCCCTCGTCGTCCACCGACACGCCGTCGTAGACGCCCTCGGTGTCGCAGAACAGGACCACGCGGGGGGCGTCCGGGTTCTGTTCGTAGATCGATGCGAGCACCGAGTCGATCGCGCGGCTGACGGACGGACCGCCATCGTCCTGGTCGAAGATCAGGACCACGTCGTCCCGCACCTGCACGCCCACGGTCACGGTGCCGCCTTCGATATCGTTCATCACGTATCACTCCTGTGGCGCTCTGCGCCAAGTGTCCTGACTATCATGTTAGGGCGCTGACCCGCCGGTGCAACCCCCGTATCCACGGAATGATCCCCGCAGGAGTCGCGCCGACCCACCAAATTGCTGTTTTTCCGACGGAATCCGAGGTGCCTGGCAGGAGTTGATCTGGTCGGATTCTGATGTGCTTTGCCAAAAGGGTTCTCGCCAAGACGCCAAGCGCGCCAAGGGAAAAGCTCAAAAGAAAGATGATCACGCAGAGCCGCCGAGCGCGCAGAGCTCTTGCATGGCGAGGTTACAGCCGAGCGCTCACCGTCGTTGCGAGCGCGCGCTATTTCCCGAAGCGAACTTTTAAACTTCTTTCCTTTGCGGGCTCTGCGCCTCTGCGTGATTCCGCCTTTTCCTTGGCGCGCTTGGCGTCTTGGCGAGAAACCGGTTTTGACCGTTCTCCCCGGGATCCGCGCCGATCCATCTGCAGAGAGATATTGTCGTGGATCACCCCACCAACTGGTTGAGTTCGAAGATGGGCAGCAGGATCGCGAGGACGATGAGCAGGACGACCACGCCCATGACGAGGATCAGCGCCGGTTCGAAGATGTTGACCAGCAGCGAGATCGTGGTCTTCGTCGTGCGTTCCTGGTAGTCGGCGGCGCGGTGCAGCATGGAATCGAGCTGTCCGGATTCCTCGCCGATCGCGATCAGGTGCAGGAACATCGGCGGGAAGCGGCCGCTGGTCTCCAGCGAGCGGCTCAGGGCGGCGCCCTCGCGCACCTGCACGGCCGCCCGTTCGACGGCATGGCGCAGCGGTCGGTTGCCGATCACGGTCGAGGCGATCGACAGGGCCTCGAGCACCGGGACGCCGCTGCTCGCGAGGATCGACAGCGTGCGCGCGAAGCGCCCCGTATCGGCATCGCGCAGCAGCCGGCCGATGAGCGGTACGCGCAGCAGCAGCGCATGGAACCGGTAGCGGAAGCGCGGGTTGCGCAGCGCCAGGCGGAAGCCGATGACCGCCCCGATCAGGATCAGCAGCGCCAGCGGGCCCCATTCGCGCAGGAACGCGCTCAGCGCCAGCAGGCCCTGCGTGAGCAGCGGCAGTTCGGCATCGAGCGTGTCGAATACGCCCGACGACCTGGGGCACGACGTACGTCAGCAGGGCGATGACGATGGCCAGCGCGGCGACGGTGAGGATGATCGGGTAGGCGAGCGCGGCGGTGACCGAGCCGCGCGTGTCCTGGCGTTCCTCGGTGTAATCGGCCAGCCGCTCGAGCACGCCGCCGAGGTGGCCGGACTGTTCGCCCGCCCGTACCGTGGCGACGTAGATATCCGGGAACGTGCGCGGGAACTCGGCGAAGCCCGCGGCGAGGCTATGACCTTCCACGACCCGAGCGCGGACCGCGAGCACAAGCTTCTGCAGCCGGGCCTTCTCCGAGTAGCGCGCGATCGCGCGCAAGGCCTCCTCGACCGGCATGCCGGACTGCACGAGGGTGGCGAGCTGACGACTGAAGAGGGCCAGATCCGCGCCGCCGATGCCCCGCCGCGGCCCGATCGCCGTACCCGCGCCGCGCTGCTCGCGCTCGGCGGCCTCCGCGACTGACAGCGGTGACAGCCCCTGGTCGCGCAGCTGCTGGCGCACCTGGCGGGCGGTATCCCCTTCCAGGACGCCGCGCTGCTCGCGGCCGTCCGGGTCGAGTGCCGTGTATTCGAAGGCGCTCAGGGCGGCTTACTCCAGTATTTCCGGCTCATCGCCGCGGTCGCCGGATGGCGTCACCCGCAGCACCTCTTCGACCGAGGTCTGACCGGCGCGGATCCGCCGCAGGCCATCGGCCCGCATGGCCGGCGAGTGGCGGCGCGCGTGGTGTTCGAGCTCGAATTCGCCGGCGCCGTCGTGGATCAGGCTGCGCATGGCGTCGTCGACGGCCACCAGTTCATAGATCCCGCTACGGCCCGCATAGCCGGTGTGATTGCATTGATCGCAGCCGCTTTCGGACGGTCCCCACACTGTAGGCGGATCGGTCGGATCCAGATCGAACAGCTGGCATTCGCCGCGGGTCATGGCGTGCTCGACGCGGCAGTGCGGGCAGAGCAGGCGCACGAGCCGCTGGGCGAGGATGCCGACGATCGACGAGGACAGCAGGAACGGCTCCACGCCCATGTCGCGCAGGCGGGTAATGGCGCCGATCGCGGTGTTCGTGTGCAGCGTCGACAGCACCACATGACCGGTCAGACTCGCCTGCACGGCGATCTGCGCCGTCTCCAGGTCGCGGATCTCGCCGACCATCACCACATCCGGGTCCTGGCGCAGGATGGCGCGCAGGCCGCGGGCGAAGGTCAGGTCGACCTTCGTGTTCACCTGGGTCTGGCCGATGCCGTCGAGGTAGTACTCGATCGGATCCTCGACGGTGAGGATCGTCCGGCTGGCGTCATTGAGCCGGGTGATCGACGCGTACAGCGTGGTCGTCTTGCCGGAGCCGGTCGGGCCCGTCACGAGCAGGATGCCGTGCGGGCGGTGGATCAGGTCGTTGAGCACGCGCGTGTCGCGCGACGACATCCCGAGGTGCTCGACATCCAGGCGCCCGGCCTGCTTGTCCAGCAGGCGCATGACCACGCGCTCGCCATGCCCGGACGGCAGCGTGGACACGCGCACGTCGACCGGCCGGCCGGCGATCTTGAGCGAGATGCGTCCGTCCTGCGGCAGGCGTTTCTCGGAGATGTCGAGCCGCGCCATGACCTTGATGCGCGAGATGATCAGCGGTGCGATCGAGCGCGGCGGTTCCAGCGTCTCCTGCATGACGCCGTCGACCCGCATGCGCACGGAGAGGCGCTGCTCGAACGGCTCGATATGCACGTCGGAGGCGTTGTGGCGCACGGCCTCGGTGAGGATCGCGTTGATCAGGCGGATGATGGGGGCATCATCCTGCGACTCCATCAGGTCTTCCGGCTCGGGCAGGGCCTCGGCCGCGCTGGCGAGGTCGGCCTCGTCGCCGAGATCGTCGACCGCATCCAGTGCGCCGCCCGCACCGCGCTCGTAGCGCTGTGTCAGTCGCCGCGCGAAATCCTCGGCCGACACATTCTCGAACGCGACCGGCACACCGACGGCCCGCCGCAGTTCCAGCACGGCGTCCGGGGCGGCGTCGGGGCGCAGGACGGCGATTGCCTGGCCATCGGCGCGCTCCTCGAGGAGTACGCCGTTGCGCCGGGCAAACGAGTAGCTGACCCGCAGGGGCGGGCCAGCCGCCTCAGTCGCGGTCTCGTTCATCGTCCTGTCCGCCGATTCCGAGTCCCGGATCGCGATGGCGCAGTTCCAGTTCCGGCAACTCCGGCAGTTCGTCGATCATGAGCGTCTGTTTCTTGCGCTGCCGATCGATCTGCTCGGAGCGCATGTAGTTGTACTTCTCGCCGGTGTAGTAGTCCGCGAGCCCCTTTTCGCGCAGGATGCGCGGATGCAGGAACACCATCAGGTTCTGTTTGACCTTGTTCGTGCTCTGGTACCGGAACAGCCGTCCCAGTACCGGGATGTCGCCCAGCAGCGGCACGCGCTCGTCGGTCGTGCGGATGGTGTCGTCGATCAGTCCCCCGAGCACCAGCGTCTGGTCGTCCTGCACCAGCACGGTCGTCTTCAGCGAGCGCTTGTTCGTGACCACGTCGGAGGCGGTCTGGGCCGACGAGGAGAGGCTGGACACCTCCTGCTCGATGTCCATCTTGACGGTATCGCCCTCGTTGATCTGCGGTTTGACCTTGAGCGTGATGCCGACGTCGCGGCGTTCGATCGTCTGGAACGGGTTGGTCGCGCTGCCGCCGGTCTGATTGCTCGAGAAGGAACCGGTCACGAACGGCACGTTCTGGCCGACGACGATCTCCGCCTCCTCGTTGTCGAGCGTGACGAGACTCGGGGTCGACAGGATGTTGTTGTTGGCGTCCGAGGCCAGCGCCCGGATCAGCACGCCGAAATCCATGCCCGACGATCCCTCGCTGAGGCCGCCGAGCGTGAGGCCGCTGCCGGGCAGGGCGCTCTCGGTGGCGATCTCGAGGATGTTGCTGCCGCCGGATCCGAAACTCGTCAGCGCGGCGGGTGTGTCGCTGTCGCCGCTCGTGTCCGCCGCGACGAACTGGACCCCGAGTTCGCGGGCCTTGTCCTGCGAGATCTCCGCGATGATGGCCTCGACCAGCACCTGCGCGCGCCGGATATCGAGCTGGCGGACGATGCTCTCGAGGCCCTCCAGGCGATCCGGCGGACCGGTCATGATGAGCGCATTCGTGTTCGCGTCGGCCTGTATGACGACACCGTCATCGTTGCTGGTCGCGTCGCCGCCCTGGCCGGACTGATCGCCGTTCGAGACCTCCGCCTCGTTCACGCCCTCGAGGATGTCCGTCATGTCTTCGGCATTCGCGTACTTGAGGTACATGACGCGCGTGTTGCCTTCGCGCTCCAGCGGGGTATCGAGATTCGCGATCAGTCCGCGCATGCGCAGCCGTTCCTCGCGGCTGCCGCTGATCAGCACGCTGTTGGTGCGCGTATCGGCGGCGAGCCGGGCGCGCCCGCCCGTCTGATCCTGCCCCTGCTGCGCCTGGCTCGCCAGTTGGCCGAGTATGCGCACGACCTCCGAGGCCGACGCGTGCTCCAGGCGCACGACGTCGATATCGCTCTCGACCGGGCGGTCGACCCGGTCGATGATCTGCATGATCCGCTGGATATTGGCGCCGCTGTCGGTGACGATCAGGCGATTGGTCGGCTGATACGCCGCCAGATGTCCCTCCTGCGGGAGCAGCGGGCGCAGGATCGGGACGAGCTGTGCGGCATTGACGTGCTCGACCGTCACGACCCGCGTCACCAGTTGGCTGCCGCTCTGCGCCTCGCCGGACGGGATGGCGTCCTGTTTGGCGGCCACGGCCGGCACGATCTTCGTGACGTCGCCCTGCGGGACGGCCGCGTATCCGTGCACGGCCAGCACGGACAGGAATACGTCGTACAGTTCGCGGTCGTTCACCGGCGTCGATGACACGACGGTGATCTTGGCGTTCACGCGCGGGTCGACGATGAAATTGCGCCCGGTGCGCTTCGATACCGTCTGTATCAGGGAGCGCAGCTCGGCGTTCTGCAGATTCAGGGTGAATGGTTCGGCCAGCGCCGGTGCGGATACGACGATCGCGAGCACAAGGCTGAGAGCCAGGGCGCCGAGCGGGCCTCTGGACGGGCGGCGGGTCGCGGTCATGGTGTCGTTGGAGCGTTCCTGGCTGAGCGGATGTGCCGGCTTCCGTGCGACAGCCGCGCCCCACGGATTCTCGTATGCCCCGCGGCGGTGGTCAAACCGGAATCGGGCCTCGGGGCGCCGTTCCGGATACGGCCTGCAGCGGATGCCCATGACTATCCGGGCTCACCGAGCGGGATCGAGAGCCGCTCGCTGCGCCCATCGCGGAGGATGGTGACGTTGATCATGCTCGCGTCCCGCAATTCCCGCAGGGCCCGGTTGCCCTGGGCCCGGTCGTTGAGCGGGATGCCGTTGACGCGGGTGACGACATCGCTTGGGCGGATTCCCGCTTCCTCCAGCAACTGCGCCTCATCGGAGCGCGGCTGGATGCGGAAACCGACCAGTTCGCCGTCCTCGACGTAGGGCTGGAAACGGACCATGCGCGCGAGTTCGAGCGGGTTTTGCCGGAGTCGTTCACGCAGCGCCCGGGCGCGCTCGACAATCCCGCCGCCACCTTCCGCGTCGCCCGTCTCCGCCTGCCGGCTCGCCTGACCGGACGGGACTTTGGCCAGTTCCATGCGCAGCGTCTCGGCTTGCCCGCCGCGTCGCAGTACCACCCGATCCTCGAAGATGCCGGTGATCCGCGCACTGCCGGCAATGGTGTCACCGACCGCGTAGACCTTTTCCGGGCCGCCACCGGTCGCGATGATGGCCAGACCACCGCTCTCGCCGGGCGCATAGACGCCCATCAGTGTCAGATTGAGCTGGGTCTCCGGGGCATCGGTCTCGGTCTCCGGGGAGCGGTCCCGGTCTTCGTCGGCAGGCGGTTCGCCGAACAGGTGCAGCCGCGCGAGTCGCGCGGTCGGGGCTTCGCCCGTATCGCCGGCACCGCTGGCGGATTCCGCCAGGTTCGCGGCCGGCATCCGGGCGCTGGCCGGCGCCGGCAGGGCCGCCCAGGTCAGACCGGCCAGTTGCCAGCCCAGCAGCACGACCAGCACCAGGCCGACGGCGTCCGGCAGGCGCGGGTGAGCCAGCGCCGCGCGCAGGCGCTCGATCCATTGATGTGTGTTTGGTGCGCGCACTGCGCATTCCTCCATTCCGGTTCAACGAGTTTATCAGCACTGCGACGTCGCGGTGTCGCTTGTGGGCCATGGCCGCTGACAGCGCAAACGGCGTTCCCGCCAGGCACCGGGGGTTCATCAGCCCGGCGCCCGGTCTGATAAACTATAGGACGAGAACCCACCGCGGAGGTCCGCGATGCACGCAGTCTCCCACCACGCCAGTTTCCGTCTCGGGCAGATCGTCCGCCACAAGGAGCACGGTTACCGTGGCGTGGTCTATGACGTCGATCCAGCGTACCAGGGCAGCGAGGACTGGTATGACCGCAATTCCGGAACCGCCTCCGCGAGCCGGGAGGCGCCGTGGTATTACGTGATCGTCGACGAGGAGGATGCGGAAACCTACGTCCCGGAGCAGAACCTCGAGGCCGATGAGACCGGGGAGCCCGTTTGGCATCCGGAACTCGACGAACTGTTTCTCGATTTCCGGGACGGCGTCTACGTCCCGCGCCAGCTCGCCAACTGAAGACGCACATCGGTGCTGTCGAAAATCCAGTCGTTCTTCGAGGAGCGCCTCGCCCCGGAGGCCGCGAGCGGTGACGATGCGCATCGTCGCAATCTCGCGGCCGCCGCGCTCCTGATCGAGGTTGCGCGGGCGGATTTCGAATTCGACGAGGCCGAACAGGCGACCATAGAGGGCGCTCTGCGCGAGAGCCTCGACGTGACCGACGAAGAGGTCGCGGAACTCGTCCGGCTGGCGCGGGAGGAGAGCCGTGACGCGACCTCCCTCCACCAGTTCACCCGCCTTGTCCACGAGACGCACTCACTGGAAGAGAAAAAGGCGCTTATGGAGCAGCTCTGGCGCGTGGCGTGGGCCGACGGGCGCATCGACCGCTACGAAGAGCAGATCCTGCGGCGCGTCGCGGATCTGATCCACCTGCGCCACGGCGAGTTCATCCAGGCCAAGCACGCCGCCGAACCGGACGCCTGACCCGGCCCGTCGCCGGCCATCGAGGCCCTGGCGACCGGGTGTCGGGCTCGCCAAGGCGCAAGTTCGCCAAGGACGCCGGATGGTGGTCGTCGGCAGGAGCCGGCCTACGGTTCCTTTGCGCCCTTGGCGATCTCCGCGCCTTGGCGAGAACCGCCGTTCCACGGTCCAGCTTTGCACGGCCTCTCCGTGGTCAACCGCCGTCGCGCTCGAAGCGGAAAACGGCGCTCTCGCCGAACACGTTCGGCAGGATGCGCGTGGCGGGCGTCTCCCGGTGATGCCGGTCCACGGCCGCCCGTTCAAGGACGCGATAGCCGTGCGCGTCGCACAGGCGCTCGAAGTCGTGGACCGTGCACATGTGGATATTGGGGGTGTCGTACCAGTGGTGCGGGAGCGCCCGGGTTACCGGCATGTGGCCCGCCACCGCCAGCTGCAGGCGGCATTTCCAGTGGCCCATGTTCGGGAACGAGGTGATGGCCTCGCGCCCGATGCGCAGCATCTCTTCAAGGACCCGGTCCGGGAAATGCAGTGCCTGCAGCGACTGCGTCATGACGACGTAATCGAAACCGCCGCTGTCGAAATCCGACAAGCCCGCGGTCAAGATCGATCTGCAGCACGTCCACGCCACGCGCGATGCAGCGCGCGATGTTGTCCGGGTCGATCTCCAGGCCATAGCCGGTGATCGATTTCGTCTCGGCCAGGTGCGCGAGCAGGGCGCCGTCGCCGCAGCCGAGGTCGAGGATGTGGCTGCCCGGGCGGATCCAGTCCGCGATCAGTTCGAGGTCCCGGCGCATATTCATGCCGCCACCTCCGGGGCCGTGCCCTCGGCGGCCACGCGCTCCATGTAGGCGCCGAATACCGCAAGGTACTGATCGATCGGCATCAGGAATGCGTCGTGGCCGTGCTCGGCCTCGATCTCCACGTAGCTGACGCGTTTGTGGTTATCCAGCAGTGCCTTGACGATCTCGCGCGAGCGCGTCGGCGAGAACCGCCAGTCCGAGGTGAACGCCATCACGAGGAACCGCGCCTTCGCCGGCGCCAGCGCCGCCGCGAGGTCGTCGTCCGTGCGCGCCGCCGGATCGAAGTAGTCCAGCGATTTGGTCATCAGCAGGTACGAGTTCGCGTCGAAGCGGTCGACGAACTGCCGGCCCTGATAGCGCAGGTAACTCTCGACGGAAAATTCCGAGTCGAAGCTGAACGAGAGCTTGCCGGCCTGCAGCTCGCGTCCGAACTTGGCCCGCATCGCATCGTCCGAGAGATAGGTGATGTGTCCGAGCATGCGCGCCAGCATCAGACCGCGCCGCGGCACCGTATCGTGCTCGTAGTAGCGCCCGGCATGGAACTCGGTGTCCGAGGTGATCGCCTGGCGGGCGACCTCGTTGAAGGCGATGTTCTGCGCGGTCAGCTTCGGCGCCGCCGCGATGACGATCGCGTTGCGCAGCGAGTCGGGGAAATCGATCGCCCACTGCATCACCTGCATGCCGCCGAGGCTGGGGCCGACGACCGCGGCCCACTGGTCGATGCCGAGGGCGCGCATCAGGCGCTCCTGGGAGCGGGCCCAGTCGCCGCAGGTCACGATCGGGAAATCCGGGCCGTGGTACGCGCCGGTGGCCGGGTTGATCGTGTTCGGTCCCGGTCGAACCCTTGCAGCTGCCGATATTGTTCGGGCTCACCACGAAGAACCGACGCGTGTCGATCGGCTTGCCCGGGCCGATGCATGCCTCCCACCAGCCCGGCTTGCGGTCTTCCATCGAGTGGTAGCCGGCGGCGTGATGATCGCCCGAGAGCGCGTGGCAGATCAGGACGGCGTTGCTCGCGTCCGCGTTCAGTTCGCCATAGGTCTCGTAGACCAGTTCGTACTGGTCGAGCGTACGGCCGCAGTCGAGCGGCAACGGCTCGTCGAAGGCGATACGCCCTGGTTCGACCAGGCCGACGGAGTCTGCGGGAATCGTCTCGGGCATGGGCCGTTACAGCGGTTCGGGCGAAACGCGGGAGTATAGCAAGCTCGTACCGGATTGCGCCCCACGTGCATGGCACTGAATTGTCCCGGGGACGGCGCCGCGGCCACAGGCCGGTTCAGCCATCCCGGTCGGCCGCGAGGCCGATCAGCTCGGCCGGCAGGCTCTTTGGCCGTTCGATCCGCAGGCGCTTGTCGCGGGTGCGTTCACCCGCCTCGATCGTTACGGCCCCGCGGCCCACGCCGAACAGATGCGCGAACCAGCGCTCGATGGCCGCATTCGCCTTGCCGTCGACCGGGGGCGCCTGCAGCCGCAGCAGCAGACGCCCCTGACGGAGACCGGCGATCGCGGTGGTTTTGGCCCGCGGGATCACGCGCAGTTCCAGCAGCAGATCCTCCCCGTCCCAGCGGCACCAGTCACCGGAGACGTCCGCATTCACGCCAGCACGAGCAGCGGCCGCAGCAGCAGCATCTTCAGCAACTGCAGGCCGATCAGCACGACCAGCGGCGACAGGTCGACGCCGCCGATCAGGGGGATCACCCGGCGCACCGGGCGGATCAGCGGGTCGGTGATCCGCCGCAGCATCTCCATGACCGGGTTCGGCCCGGCCGGGGCGATCCACGACAGGATCGCCATGATCAGGATCGCGAAGAAGCCGATATCGATGATCAGTGCGATCAGATCGACCACGCCGATCCACAGGAGACCGCCGAGCCATACATGCTGGATCGGCTGCACGTACCCGCCGATGTAGACCGTATCGATGGAGAGCAGGCCGTAGAGCCCGAGTTTGAGCCACATCAGGGCGAGCGCCAGCAGCAGCGCGGCGTAGTCGTAGCGACCGGCCGGCGGCAGCAGGCGCCGCATGGGCGCGAGGACGGGCCGGGTGGCCTGGACGACGAACTGGGCGACCGGATTGAAATAGTCGGCCCGCACCGCCTGGAGCGCGAAGCGGAGCAGGACGACGACCGCGTACAGGTCGATGAGCGTGCGGATGAGGAACTGCAGCGCATCCGTGCCGTAACCGCCACCCATCACTTGCCTCCCAGTTGATCGCCGAGTTCGGCGGCGCGGTCGGCGGCGGCGCCCACGGCGCGATCGACCAGGTCCGCGAGGCCGCCGGCCTCGAAGGTATCGAGCGCGGCGGCGGTGGTGCCGCCCTTCGAGGTGACGTTCTGGCGCAGCGTGCCCGGGTCATCCTCCGATTCGAGCGCCATGCGGGCCGCGCCGAGCGCCGTCTCGATCACCAGCAGCCGCGCCTGCTCCCGGGGCAGGCCGCGCGCGACGCCGGCCTCTTCCATGGCCTCCATCATGCGGAAGAAGTACGCCGGTCCGCTCCCGGAGATCCCGGTGACGGTGTCCATCAGCTTCTCGTCATCCACCCAGATGACGCTGCCGCCGGCGCGCAGGATCGATTCCGCGGTCGAACGCTGGTCCTCGCTGACGCGATCGTTGGGAAACAGGGCGGTAATGCCCGCCTGCACGAGCGATGGCGTATTCGGCATACAGCGCACGATGGGGCCGTCGTACGCCAGCCAGCGGGCGATGGCGTCCATGCGCACGCCGGCGGCGATCGATACGATCAGCGGTTGCCGGTCGGCGAGGGCGGGGGCCAGGTCCTGGCAGACCTGTTCCATCAACTGCGGCTTGACCGCCAGCACGACGACATCGGCCTCCGCCACGGCGGCCCGATTGTCCTCGCTGGCGGTGACGCCGAAGCGCGATGCGAGCCGTTCACGCTGCTCCGGCGAGGGGTCGGTGACGCCGATCCGCCCGGCGGGCCAGCCACCGGCGACAAGGCCGCCGATCAGGCTGCGTGCCATATTGCCGCCGCCGATGAATAGGATCCGTTCGCGCTCCATGGACTTCTCCGGGCATCTGTGGACCGCCAAGGATACTGCCCTTCGCCACCCCCAGGCCATAGACGGCCGGCCAATACGGAGCAGCCGGCGCCCGGCGCTTTTCAGCGGCGCGCGCATCGGGCAGGCTGATCGCGCTTGATGCGCCGCCGCCGACGACCGGTACGGATCGCGGGCCGGTCGGTTCGGAGGTACAGCGCACATCGCCTATACTGCCGGCGTGCCCGGGGGTGGCACGATTCACGGGAGGATCGATGGATATCTCGCAGCTGCTGGGTTTCAGCGTCAAGAATGGCGCCTCCGACCTTCACCTGTCGGCGGGCCTGCCGCCGATGATCCGCGTGGACGGCGACGTCCGCCGGATCAACGTACCGGCCATGGAACACAAGGAAGTGCATTCCATGGTCTACGACATCATGAACGACCAGCAGCGCAAGGCGTTCGAGGAGTTCCTCGAGACCGACTTCTCCTTCGAGATCCAGGGTCTGGCCCGCTTCCGCGTCAACGCCTTCAATCACAATCGCGGCGCCGGTGCCGTGTTCCGCACGATTCCCTCCGAGATCCTGTCGCTCGAGGATCTCGGCGCGCCGAAGATCTTCGAGAAGATCTCCGAGTACCCGCGCGGGATCGTGCTCGTGACCGGCCCGACCGGGTCCGGCAAGTCGACCACGCTGGCCGCCATGGTCAATTACAAGAACGAGAGCGAGCACGGCCACATCCTCACGGTCGAGGATCCGATCGAGTTCGTGCACGAGTCGAAGAAGTGCCTGGTCAACCAGCGCGAGGTGCATCGCGATACCCTGGGCTTCACCGAGGCGCTGCGTTCGGCCCTGCGCGAGGACCCCGACACGATCCTGGTCGGTGAGCTGCGCGACCTCGAGACCATCCGTCTCGCCCTGACCGCCGCGGAAACCGGCCACCTCGTTTTTGGTACGCTGCACACGAGTTCGGCCGCCAAGACGATCGACCGCATCATCGACGTCTTCCCCGCCGCCGAGAAGGACATGGTCCGTTCGATGCTGTCGGAGTCGCTGCGCGCGGTGATCTCGCAGACCCTGATGAAGAAGACCGGCGGCGGCCGCTGCGCGGCCCATGAGATCATGATCGGCACGCCCGCGATCCGGAACCTGATCCGCGAGGACAAGATCGCGCAGATGTACTCGGCGATCCAGACCGGTCAGGGTGTGGGCATGCAGACGCTGGACCAGAACCTCAAGGAGCTGGTCGCGAAGAACAAGGTCTCGAAGGAAGAGGCCAAGCGCAAAGCCACCAATCCCGACTCGCTGTAAGAGGCGGCGTCCAACCCGGAGATACGGTCGATGGACCGCGAAAAGGCGATCAAGTACATCCACGACATGCTGCGCATGCTGAAGACGCGCGAGGCGTCGGACCTGTATCTGGCCGCCGGCGCGCCGCCGACCATGAAGGTGCACGGCAAGCTCGTGCAGGTCGCCAGCCAGAAACTGTCGCCGGCGCATACGCAGACGCTCGTGCGCTCGGTGATGAACGACAAGCAGTCGTCGGAGTTCGAGGCCAGCAACGAGTGCAACTTCGCGATCAGCCTGCCGGGCGTCTCGCGCTTCCGGGTGAACGCCTACGTCCAGCGGGGCACCTCCGCGATGGTGGTGCGCACGATCACCGACGAGATCCCGAGTTTCGAGGAACTGTTCCTGCCGCCGGTCATGCGCGACATCGGCATGACCAAGCGCGGGCTGGTGATCTTCGTCGGCGGTACCGGTTCGGGCAAGTCCACGTCGCTGGCCGCGATGATCGACTATCGCAACGAGAACTCGAGCGGTCACATCATCACGATCGAGGATCCGATCGAGTTCGTGCATCAGCACAAGGGCTGCATCGTCAGTCAGCGCGAGGTCGGCACCGATACCGACAACTGGGATATCGCGCTCAAGAACACGCTGCGCCAGGCGCCGGACGTGATCCTCATCGGCGAGATCCGTGAGCGCAATACCATGGAGAACGCCATCGCGTTCGCCGAGACCGGCCATCTGTGCCTGGCGACCCTGCACGCCAACAGCACCAACCAGGCGATGGACCGCATCATCAACTTCTTCCCCGAGGAGCGCCGCCATCAGCTGCTGATGGACCTGTCGCTGAACATGAAGGCGGTCGTCTCCCAGCGCCTGCTGAAGACGCCCGACGGCAATGGCCGCCGGCCCGCGGTCGAGGTCCTGCTCAATACTCCGCTGATGGCCGATCTGATCCTCAAGGGCGAGATCCATGAGATGAAGGCGCTGATGAAGAAATCGCGCGAGGCGGGCATGCAGACCTTCGACGATGCCCTGTTCGATCTGATCGAGGAGGGCCACATCACGGCGGATGAAGGGCTGCGCAATGCCGATTCGGTCAACGATCTGCGCCTGAAACTGAAGCTCGAGAGCAAGGACTCGAAGAATCAGGACCTGACCGAGGGCGCCGATTTCGATATCGAGGACAGCGACGCGGACAGTGGCGGCGGTGGCCGGGGCGGCGCCGGCATGCTGCGGCGATAACGATATGGCGGGAATCGATCCGTATCTCCAGCGGATGGCCGACAAGGGCGCATCCGATCTGTATTTCACCACCGGTGCGCCGCCGGCGATGCGCATCGAGGGCGAGACCTGGCCGGTCGGCAAGCAGCCGCTGGAGAAAGGGGTCACGGCGAAGCTCGCCTACGGCCTGATGTCCGAGGAGCAGCGGGCCGATTTCGAGCGCGATCTCGAGATCAACCTCGGGTTCACGCGCGAAGGGATCGGTCGCTTCCGCGTGAACGCCTATTACCAGCGCGGCGAGGTCTCGCTGGTGATCCGCTACATCAAGAGCGACATCCCCGAGATCGCGATGCTGAATCTGCCCCCGATTCTCGAGGACCTGATGCTCGAGAAGAAAGGGCTCATGCTCGTGGTGGGTTCAACCGGTTCGGGCAAGTCGACCACGCTCGCCTCGATGCTCGATCACCGCAATCGCACGAAGACCGGGCATATCCTCACGATCGAGGACCCGATCGAGTACATGTTCACGCACCGCAGGGCGATCGTCGGCCAGCGCGAGGTCGGGCTCGACACGCACTCCTACGACAACGCGCTGCGCGAGGCCATGCGCGAGGCGCCGGACGTGATCATGATCGGCGAGGTGCGTGATCGCAGGACGATGGAAGCGGCGATCTCCTATGCGGATACCGGGCACCTCTGCCTCAGTACGCTGCACGCGGTGAACGCCTACCAGGCGCTCGATCGCGTGATCAACATGTTCCCGCCCGAGGCCAAGAACCAGATCCTCATGGATCTGTCCCTGAACCTGAAGGCGGTCATCTCGCAACGCCTCGTCCCGGCGAAAAGCGGTGGGCGGGTACCGGCGGTGGAGGTGATGCTGAATACGTCCTATATCAGCGAGTTGATCCGCGACGGCCGGATCCACGAACTGCGCGAGGCGATGACCAAGGGCAGCCGTGACGGCATGCAGACCTTCGATCAGTCGCTGTTCGATCTGTACAAGCGCGGCGAAGTGGAGCTGCAGACCGCGCTCGACAACGCCGATTCGCGTACGGATCTGGAATGGCGGATCAACTTCGGTGGCGGTGTCCCCAGCGGGGACAGCGAGGGCACCAGCGGGGCGTTCGGCTGACCGGACGCGGGGTCAGTCGCTCCGGATACGGCCGTCCACCAGCACCGTGCGCACCCGCCCGGGCAGCGTGTGGCCGGCCAGTGGCGTGTCGTGACCGCGGCTGACGAACCGGTCGGGCTCGACGGCGGTCTCGGTATCGGGATCGAATATGCACAGGTCCGCTGGCGCATCCGGCCGGAGGTGGCCGAGATCCAGATCGAGAATCCGGGCCGGGCCGGCCGTCACGCGGGCCAGGGCCGTCACCAGGTCGCAATCCCCCGCGGCGACTCGCGCCAGCACCAGTCCCAGCAGCGTCTCCAGCCCCGACAACCCGGGATCGCTGGCCTCGAACGGCCGGCGTTTCGCGTCGGGTTCGTGCGGGCGGTGATCCGAGCAGATGGCGTCGATCACGCCCGCCGCGACCGCCTCGCGCAATGCATCCCGATCGCCCGCCGAGCGCAGTGGCGGGCGCAGATGGGCGCGCGCATCGAATCCGGTCAGCGCGGATTCGGTGAGTTCCAGCTGGTGGGCGGCGACATCGGCGCTGACCGGTAGCCCATCCGCTTTCGCCCGGGCCAGCAGATCGACCGCCGCCGCACTGGAGAGGCGGCCGATGTGCACGCGTGCGCCGGTATCCGCGACCAGGGCGATGATGCGCGCCACGGCGGTGGTCTCGGCCGCGACCGGGATCCCGGGCAGGCCGAGCCCGCTCGCGATCGTGCCCTCGTGGGCGCAGCCGTGGCCGAGCGACGGGGTGCAGGCCGGCAGTATGACCGGCCGGTCGATGGTGGCGGCGTAGGCGAGGGCCGAGCGCAGGACATGGCTGTCGGCGACGTCGCGATCGGCCTGCCCGAGGGCCGGGCAGCCGGCGCGGGCCAGTGCGCGCATCGGCGCCAGGTACTGGCCATCGAGGCCGGCGGTCAGCGCACCGATCGGGTAGACGCGCGCCTGATCGGCCTCGATCGCGCGCTGGCGGATCAGTTCGACGGTGGCGGGTGCGTCGACGACCGGTGCGGTATCCGGTGGGCAGCACACGGTGGTGACGCCGCCGGCGATCGCCGCCCGGCTCTCGGAGGCGATGGTGCCCTTGTGCCGCTCACCCGGCTCCCGCAGGCGCGCGCTGAGATCAACCAGACCGGGACAGACGATGCAGCCGGCGGCATCGATGCGCTCGTGCGACGGGAACGAGGCGGGCGCGGCGCCGATGGCGGCAATGCGCCCGGCATCGATCCATACGTCCGCCTCGGCGTCATGGCCGCTGCCCGGGTCGATGACCCGGCCGCCGGTGATGCGCAGGGCCGTCATCGTCCCTCCCGCTGCGGTGCCGTACCAGTGACGAGCGCCATTACGGCCATGCGGATGGCGATCCCGTTGGTGACCTGCTCGAGGATCACCGACTGCGGTCCGTCCGCGACGCGCGAGTCGATCTCCACGCCGCGGTTGGTGGGGCCGGGATGCATGACGATGGCATCGGGCCGTGCGCGGGCGAGCCGCTCGGGCGTCAGCCCCCAGCCGGCGAAGTACTCCGATGAACTCGGCAACAGGGCGTGCTCCATGCGCTCACGCTGCAGGCGCAGCATAACGACGATATCCACGTCCGCGAGACCGGCGTCGATATCCTCGTAGACCCGGACGCCCAGCGCCTCCAGATCGACCGGCAACAGCGTGCGCGGGGCGATCGCCCGGATCTCGCCGACCCCGAGCGCGCGCAGCGCATGGATCTCCGAGCGCGCCACCCGCGAGTGGCGCAGATCGCCGACGATCGCGACGCTGCGCTCGGACAGATCCGGCTTGTGGCGCCGCATGGTGAACACGTCGAGCAGCGCCTGGGTGGGGTGGGCGTGCAGACCGTCGCCCGCGTTGATGACATGGACATCGTCATCGACGTGGCGCGCGACCAGATGCGACGCGCCCGACTCCGGGTGGCGCATGACGAACAGGTCGCACTGCATCGCCTGCAGGTTGGCGATGGTGTCGAGCAGCGACTCGCCCTTGGAGGTCGCCGAGCGCTGGACGTCGATGTTGAGCACATCCGCGGACAGGCGCTTGGCCGCGAGCTCGAACGTCGAGCGCGTGCGCGTGCTGCTCTCGAAGAACAGGTTGACGACCGTGTGTCCCCGCAGCAGCGGGACCTTCTTGATGGTCTTGTCGTTGACCCCGGCGAAGGACTCGGCGAGATCGAGGATCTCGGTGATCCGCTCACCGCCCATGCCCTCGGTGGTCAGGCAGTGACGCAGGCGGCCGTCGGGCGCGAGCTGGATATCGCCCTCAACCATCGAGCATTTCCCCCGTCCTTGTGTCGCGCAGGCCGAGACCGAGGTCCTCGTGATTCAGACGCACCTGCTGGCCGGGTTCGAGGTCGAGGCGCGTGCCGGAGAAATCCGCGCGGATGGGCAGTTCATGGCCGGCGCGTTCGACCAGCGCCGCGAGCAGTACGCGGGCGGGGCGCCCGTAATCGAACAGCTCGTTGAGGGCGGCACGCACCGTGCGGCCGCTGTAGAGGACGTCATCGACGAGCAGGACCGTGCGGTCGTCCAGCGTGAACGGCAGTTCCGAGCGGCGCACCCGCGGATGCAGGCCGATGCGGCTGAAGTCGTCGCGATAGAAGGAGATGTCGAGCGAGCCCAGCGGCTCTTTTGGTGACAGGCGCTCGTGCAGTGCCTGCGCGACCCGCACGCCGCCGCTGTGGATGCCGACGATCAGCAGATCCTGCCGTTCGGGGCCGAGCGCATCAGTGATATCGCGCGCCATGCGGTCCAGCCAGCCTTCGACGGTGGCGGCATCTGTCGACATCGTTGCTCCGTGGTCGGGACGCATTCCCGGCTGCGGCGGGCGACTGCGTCAGTCCGCTATGCGATCCGCGAGCCAGCGCTCCAGGATCAGGGTGGCCGCTATTCTATCGACATCGCCCTTGCGCGTCCTGCGTCGCCCGCCGCTCTGGCGGGCATCGGCCAGCAGGCGCGAGGCATGGGCCGAGGACAGGCGTTCGTCCGCTTCGTGGACGGGCAGACCGTAGCGGCCGGCGAGTTGCCGGGCAAACCGCCGCGCGCGGTGCGTGACGGGCTGTTCGGTACCGTCCATCAGCAGCGGCACGCCGACCACGAGCGCATCCGGCGCCCATTCGCGCACGGCGGTATCGATGACGGTCCAGTCCGGTCGCCCGTCGGTGGCGGTCGCGACCGCCACCGGGCTGGCCGAGCCGGTGATCGTCTGGCCGGTCGCGATGCCGATCCGGCGGAGGCCGAAATCGAAGCCCAGAACCGTCTGCGTCATGACCGCGGCGCGTGTCGTCGCGGATCAGGCATGGCCGGCATCGGAACTCAGGCGCGAGAGGTCGACGCCCATGCGCGCGGCCGCTGTCGCGAGCCGGTCCTCGGCGGGCATCTCGAACAGGATGTCGTCGTGCACGGGGCCGGTCAGCCATGCGTTGTTCGCGACTTCATCCTCGAGCTGGCCCGCGCCCCAGCCGGAATAGCCGAGTGTCAGCAGGGCCTTCGCCGGCCCTTCGCCCCGGGCGAGGGCCTCGAGGATGTCGCGCGAGGTCGTCAGCGCCAGTTCGTCCGTAAGCGGCATCGAGCCCTCCCAGTGGCCCGGTGGCGAGTGCAGTATGAATCCGCGCTCGGGTTCCACCGGTCCGCCGTAATGCACCGGCTGCTGGGCGATCGCCTCATCGGTCGGTTCGATCCCGAGGTGTTGCAGGATCTCGCCGACGGTCAGCGCCATCGGGCGATTCACCACGACGCCCATGGCCCCGTGCTCCGTGTGATCGCAGAGGTACGTCAGCGTGCGCTGGAAATGCGGATCGGCAAGCGACGGCATGGCCAGCAGGAATTGGTTTCGCAGATCCATCGGTCTTCCCCGCGTCCGTTCGTTCATCGGGCCGTCTTACTACCCCGAAAACAGGGGCTCCGCTTTCGGTTGCACTCTGCGCCGCGTCGCCGTCCGTCGCAAGCGCCGGGCGGCAGGGTCGGCGCGATCTACTCCGTTACGAGTCGATCGCCCTGGGTGAACTCCCATGTCCGCGTGATATAGAGCAGATCGGTGCGCTCGCGCAAATCATCCGGGAACGGCTCGAACGGCGCGGCCTGGCGGACGATGCGTCGGGCGGCGGCGTCGAGCACCGGCTCGCCCGAGGACGAGCGGACTTTCACTTCATGGAGCGTGCCGTCGGGCCTGACCGCGACCACCAGGACCAGTCCGCCGGACAATCCCCGGTCGCGGGCGGCCTCCGGGTAGTTGGTGTTGCCGATCCGCTCCACCGACTGGACCCAGTCGTGCATGTAGGCGGCGGCCGGCGAGGCCCGCGTCCGTGCGGTGACGAATTTCTTGCGTGGCCGCTGGGCGTACTCGCTGAGGGCGTTATCGACCTCGGCTGCAAGCCGGGCGACGCGGGCGTCGTACTCGACCGGATCCGACTGGCGTTCGCGCGGCTGCTCCGGCTGTTCCTCGGGGTTCGGTGCCTCCGTGGTCCGCTCCTCGCCGGTCGGGCTCGTGAGTACCGGCTCGGGGCTGGCGGGTGCGGGTTCGGGGGCACCGGCCTCGAGCGGTGCCGGCGCGAGGCCGGCCTGGGCGGCCTGTTCCGGAGAACTGACGGGCGCGCGTGGCCGTTCGCGTTCTTCCGTGTTGCCGCCCCCCGCGGAGTCCGTGTTGCTGAGGTAGTCGGCGGTATCCGGTTCGTCCTCGGTGCTCTGCTGGAGCAACACCACATCCAGCGCGCGCGCGGCGTCCGGGCCCGGGCCGGGCGGCGCGAAGCCGACCCCGAGGATCACCAGACCATGCAGCGCGCCGGCCAGGAACAGGGTCAGGCCCAGGCGATCGGCCGCGGTGACGGAGGTGGCGGCGCTCATCGGGCCGGTCGCGGGTATGCAGGCATGGCGCGCATTGTAGCGTCGCCGCGCCGTCGCGTTGAGCCCGTCACGGTATTGTCCCGGGCGTGTCTCAGGTGCCTTCCGACCAGCGCGTGGCGACCGCGTCCATCAGTCGCTCGGCGGCGTCCAGACCGGCGCCGCGTGCGATCTCGCGGATACAGGTCGGGCTGGTGACGTTGATCTCCGTCAGCCGGTCGCCGATCACGTCGAGCCCGACGAAGGTGAGGCCGTATTCGCGCAGGGTCGGTCCGACCTGCTCGCAGATCCAGCGGTCGCCCGCATCCAGCGGCTGCGTGTGGTAGCCACCGCCGGCCGCGAGGTTGGCGCGGGTCTCGCCGGCCGCGGCCACGCGCGCCAGGCAGTGGTCCAGCGGCTCGCCGTCGATCAGCAGGATGCGCTTGTCGCCCTCGCGGATCGCGGGGATCCAGGTCTGGGCCATGATCGGCCCGGCGGTAGCGGAGGGTCAGGGTCTCCAGCACCGAATTGATATTCGGATCCTCCGGATTGACCCGGAACACGCCGGTCCCGCCCATGCCGTCCAGCGGTTTGACGATGGTTTCGCCCTGCTCGGCGATGAACGCGCGCAGCGACTCGTGCCGCGCGGTGACCAGCGTGGGCGGGCAGCACTGCGGGAACCACGCGGTAAAGAGTTTCTCGTTCGCGTCGCGCAGCGCACCCGGGCGGTTGAATACCGGAACCCCGGCGGCCTCCACCTGTTCCAGCAGATAGGTCGTGTAGATGTAATCCATATCGAACGGCGGGTCCTTGCGCATCATGACCGCATCGAGCGAGGTCATCGGCGCCTCGACCACATCCGTCACATCGTGCCAATGGGTATCGTCATCGTGGACGATCACCGTGCGCATGCGCGCGCTGACGACGCTGTCGCGCATCGCGAGGTCGGCCGGATGGATTTCGTGAATACGCCAGCCCCGCCGTTGCGCCGCCAGCATCATCGCCAGGGTCGAGTCCTTTTTCGGCGTGATCCCCGCGAGCGGGTCCATTACGAAGCCGATATCCCGGCTCATGCGTCTGCCTCCAGCTGAGGCGCGCCGATCCCCCTCGGATCACGCGCGCTGTATGTTGCCGTATCGCCAGGCTGTCCATAGCCGGTATGGTTGTTGCATCGGGTCCAGTGCTGGACCGCCATCGCCGAGTGCCCCATGGTACGTGATCGGGCTTGCGGCGCGCAGGGTTCGCGTTTCGGTTCGGCCGCGTCTTCGCGCGAGGTCGGGCACTGGATCGAATAGAAGTCATAACCCGTTGATTCGGGTGCGATTGGTCGAGTCGGCGTTTGCCTGTACACCAGGGGTGCGCTATCTTCGACCCCCACTGTTGCGGCCGTGCCGGCCGCAACCGGGCCGTTCGGGGAGGAATGCAGGGGCCATGGGCGATACAGACGAGTCACTGAAAGGCCTCAAGGTCATGGTTGTCGACGACAGCAAGACGATCCGCCGGTCGGCGGAGAGCCTGCTGACCAAGGCGGGCTGCGAGGTCGTGACCGCCGGTGACGGGTTCGAGTCGCTGGCGAAAATCGCCGAGCACGAGCCCGATATCATCTTCGTCGACATCATGATGCCGCGGCTCGACGGCTACCAGGCCTGCGCGCTGATCAAGCACAACAGCCGCTTCCGCGACACGCCGGTGATCATGCTGACCAGCAAGGACAGCATTTTCGACCGTGCCCGGGGACGTCTGGTCGGGTCCGAGCAGTACCTGACCAAGCCGTTTTCGAAAGAGGACCTGCTCGGTGCGATCAAGGAACACGTAGCAAGCGTTCAGCAGGCATGATCCCGTTGTTTGTCCGTTACCCGGGGAACGATAATGCAGACCGTTCTGATCGTTGACGATTCGCCGACGGAATTGCAGGCGTATCAGGATATGCTCGAGAAACACGGCTATGCGGTCGAGCAGGCGACCGATGGCGAGACGAGCCTGAAGAAGGCGGCCGAACTCAAGCCGGACCTCATCCTCATGGACGTGGTGATGCCGGGCATGAACGGCTTCCAGGCGACACGGCAGCTCGACAAGAATCCGGAGACCGCCGATATCCCCGTGATCATCATCACCTGGAAGGATCAGGAGACCGACAAGGTCTGGGGGCTGCGCCAGGGTGCGCGCGATTACGTGGTCAAGCCCGTCAAGGAGGACGATCTGATCGAGCGGGTCAATGGCCTGCTGGGGAATGCCTGAACCGTTCGGCGCGTGCTGAACAGGATCGGTCGATGCGGGAGCCACCGCCCATCGTGATCGACCGGGGATCAACGCCAACCGTGCAAAACGCAGAGGATCGATGACAATGCCGACCATCCTGATCGTGGATGACTCGCCTACCGAGCTGTACGCGTGCCAGAAGATCCTGGAAAAGCACGGTTACACCGTTGAATCGGCGAGCGATGGCGAGTCCAGTCTCGAGCGCGCGCAGCAGGTCAAACCGGACCTGATTCTCATGGACGTGGTCATGCCGGGCATGAACGGCTTCCAGGCGACCCGGCAACTGAACAAGAACGCGGACACGGCGAAAATCCCGGTCATCATCATCACCACCAAGGATCAGGAGACCGATCGCGTGTGGGGACTGCGCCAGGGCGCGCGCGATTACATCGTCAAACCCGTGAAGGAGAATGACCTGATATCGCGGGTCCAGTCGGTGTTGGGCAGTTGACGGACGGATGGTCATGGCGGCCGCAGTAGCGCAGCGCGAACCGGTCGACCTGCTGTTCGACCATGAGCGCCGCCTCATGGAGGCGGGGACCCGGTTGCCGGCCCAGGAGGCGGTCCGCGACCGGTGGTCGGGGATCGGTTTTCGCATCGGCGATCAGCGTTTCGTGGCGTCCATGGATGAGGTCCGCGAGGTGCTCGACCCGCCGGTATGCACCCGGGTTCCGGGTACGTCACCGTGGTTCCTCGGCGTCGCGAACGTCCGCGGCAATCTCGTCTCCGTCATGGATCTGCATGGTTTCATGGCCGGTGGCCGCTCGCCACAGGGGCGTCACGCGCGCGCGCTGATATATCAGCGCGAAGGTATCGCGGCCGCTTTCCGGGTCGATGACGTGCTCGGTCTGCAGCGTTTTTACATGGAGGAGCAGACGTCGGTGTCGGTTGACGCGGGTGCATTGACGCCTTACCTGAACGGCGGTTTCCGCCGCCGCAACGAAGAATGGCCGGTTCTGAGCCTCGCCGATTTCGTCGTGAGCAAGGACTTTCTGGAGATTTCGCGGTGAGTGGCGCACGCGCGCCCCGCCGCCCGTGGGGGGAGAAGAGGGCATGAAACTACCGAGCATGCCGAAGCTCAATGTCGGTTCAGGGGCGCGCTCCTGGCTGGGCAGTCCGGTCATTATCCTGTCGGTGCTGCTGATCGTATTCCTGGCCGGGATGATCGCGTCGTTCCTGTACGCGCAGGCGCTGGGGCAGTACCGCACGCAGTACAACGACCTCATCACCGAGCAGCGGCGCCTGGCCGAGGAGATCTCGACGACGGCGACCGCCGCCGCGTCCGGCGAAGCGGAGGCCTTCGATCGCCTGCAGACGCTGACCGGCGACTTCGGCCGCAACCTCGAGATACTTGCAGAGGGCGATGCCCAGAGCGGACTGCCGCCGTTACCGGAACAGTACGATTCGCAGCTGGAATCGGTCCAGAGCACCTGGAATGTCGAGCAGGTCAACCTGGAAGCGATCACGGCCGGGCGCGAATCGGTCGAGCAGATCAATCAGTATATCGATGAGATCCGCGGCATCTCCGATGAGCTGCTGGTCCAGACCAGTACGGTCGTCGATCAGCTCGTGTCCGGCGACGCCCCGCCGGAGACCGTTCAGGCCGCGAGCCGCCAGCTGTGGTTGCTGCAGCGCACGCTCGGCTCGCTCGACCAGGTCGTGGCGGCGGGCTCCGGGGCGCGCGAGGCGGCCCAGCGCTTCGCCCGCGACGCCGCGCTCTACGGCCGCGTACTGGACGGGCTGCTGCAGGGCTCCGATCGCCTGGATATCGAACCGGTCCAGATTCCGGCCGCGCGTGAAACCCTGCGCCAGCTCGCCGTCAACTACGGTCCGGTACGGCGGCAGATCGACGGTATTACCGAACTCGCGCCGGAACTGCAGGCGGCAACGCAGGCCGCCCAGGAGCTGCAGGGCAACCTGACGGCCGTGATCGGGCGGCTGGAAAGCGCGATCTCGCGTGGTGGCGCCGGGACGCAGACGGTCACTCTCGTGGCGGTCGGTTTCGGTGTGGCGGTCGTGATCACCCTGATCATCCTTGCCAGCCTGTTGATCATCGGCCAGAAGCGCCGCCTCGAGGAATCCGCCGAGCAGAACCGCCGGAACCAGCGCGCGATTCTCAGGCTGCTGGACGAGCTGTCCACGCTGGCCGACGGTGACCTGTCGACCCACGCCACGGTCACCGAGGACATCACCGGCGCGATCGCCGACTCGGTCAACTCGGCGATCGACGCACTGCGCAGCCTGGTTACGACCATCAACGCCACGGCCGAGGACGTCGCCCGCGCGGCGGACCGCACGCAGTCGACCGCGATCCGTCTCGCCGAGGCGAGTAACCATCAGGCGCGCGAGATCGCGGCGGCGAACGAGGCGATCACCGAGATGGCCACCTCGATGGAGCGCGTGTCGGAGAACGCGCGCGGCTCGGCCGAGGTCGCCATGAAGTCGGTGACGATCGCCTCCAACGGCGCCGAGACGGTGCGCCGCTCGATCTCCGGCATGGACTCGATCCGCGAGCAGATCCAGGAGACCTCGAAGCGGATCAAGCGCCTGGGCGAATCGTCGCAGGAAATCGGCGACATCATCGGGGTGATCAACGACATCGCCGAGCAGACCAACATCCTCGCGCTGAACGCGGCGATTCAGGCCTCGACCGCCGGTGAGGCGGGGCGCGGCTTCGCGGTGGTCGCGGACGAGGTGCAGCGACTGGCGGAGCGCGCGACCGACGCGACCAAGCGAGTGGAAGCGCTCATCAAGACGATTCAGAACGATACCAACGAGGCCGTGCAGTCGATGGAGCAGTCCACGGCCGGCGTGGTGAGCGGTGCGAAACTGGCCGAGGAGGCCGGCGGCGCACTCGGTGAGATCGAATCGGTGTCGAAACAGATCGCCGAGCTGATTCAGCAGATCTCGCAGGAAGCGGACCAGCAGGCGAACAAGGCGACCGATATCTCGGAGACGATGAACATTATTCAGGGCATCACGATCCAGACGTCGGACGGTACCAGCGAGACGGCGACGTCGATCGGCGAACTGACCGCGCTGTCGCAGGAACTGCGTGAGTCCGTCACCGGCTTCAAGCTGCCGGAAGAGATCGATCCGCAGCGTGGCGCGCGTCCGGGCGACGAGGGGCTTGCGAATCCGAATGAGACCCTGATCATGGAGCCGGAGGAAAGCGAATCAAGCGGCGCCTGATCCGAATTCCCCTGGCGGACACCGAGCGATGACTGCGCACCAGACGGTAGAAATCAACTCGATCGACACGGTACTGCGGGAGCTGGTACCGCTGGTCGAGGAGGTCCAGCGGACGCTGCAGTCCGGGCTGGAGAACGATCGGGCCGTCGCGGATGCCGGGGAGGTGGCGCGGCGCCTGGCCGAGATCCGCGGTACGCTGCAGATCCTCGATCTCACCGGTCCATCGACGCTCTCCGCGGAGATGCAGGCGCTGGCGAACGCGATCGCCGAAGGCGGTGTCGAACAGGTCGATGGCGCCCTCGAGGCCCTGCTCAAGGCCGTTTTCAAACTGCCCGACTACCTCGACCGCATCCGTTCCGGTCGCCGCGATGTGCCCGCTGTCCTGCTTCCGCTCATCAATGAACTGCGGCACGCGCGCGGCCAGGAGGAACTGGATGAGCGGGCGGTGTTCTTCCCGCACCTGGAACGCAAGCCGGGGACTTCCGGCGCGAGCGATGACGATGCCGCGCTGCAGGCGGCGGCGCGCCGGCTGCGGCCCCGGTTTCAGCGCGCGTTGCTGGGCTGGTATCGCGGCGGCGATGTCGAGCGGCATCTGGGCGAACTCGGCAGCGTGCTGCAGGAACTCGCCGGTGCCACGGGCAGTCCCGCGGCCGTGCGCCTGTGGAGCATCTGCGGTGCCCTGACCGAGTCACTGGCCGACCAGGGTCTCGAGGGCGACAACAGCATCAAGATCCTGATGGGCCGGGTCGAGCGCCTCCTCAGTCGGCTGGTGCGCGAAGGTACCTCGGCGCTCGAGAGTGGGATTCCGCTCGAACTGCTGCGCAATCTCCTCTACTACGTTGCCCGGTCCGGGTCCGATACCAGGCAGGTACGCGAGGTCAAACGCGCGTATCAGCTCGACGAACTGTTGCCCGACAGCGAGGCCCGGGCGGATTTCGAGGGCCCCAACCGCGAACTGCTCGGTGTCGTGGGCGACGGGATCCGCGATGACCTTTCCCGGATCAAGGACGCGGTCGAACTGTACGTGCACAGCGACAGCCCGGGTGGCGACACGCTGGAAGGGTTGCCGGAGCGGCTCCATCAGGTGGCCGAGACCTTCAGCATGCTGGGGCTGCAGGAGGCGCACGACACGCTGAACAGCGAGGCGGACGTACTCGCCCGTATCGATGAGTTTGATACGGGGGAGGCCGATCGGCGTCTGCAGGCGCTTGCCGATGTCCTGCTCCGGGTCGAGAACGATCTGACCGCGCTCCAGAGCGGGCGCCCCCTCAATGCCGCGGACGACCCCGACGCGCTGCCCATCCGGGCACTGCCCGACTCCGAATATCGCCCGCTGATTTCCGGTGTCGTGGCCGCTTCGCTCGACGATCTGTCGCGTGTGCGCGAGGCGATCGGCGCCTACTGTGACGATCCCGAGGCCGGGAGCGAGGCGGTGGCCGAGGTCCCCGACCTGCTCAACGAGGTCCATGGCGCCATCGCCATCCTCCCGCTCACGAGCGCTCTGCCGTTGGTCGAAGCGCTCGGCCGTTACGTGCGTACCGAGTTCGTCGGCCGCGGCAGTGCCGCTGATGAGCAGACGCAGGTGCTGCTGGCCGATGTCGTGGCGGGGCTCGAGTATTACCTCGAAGCGGTCGATCACGACCGCGCCGGCATGACCCATCTGCTGGAGAGCGCGAACCGGGCCATGGCGGCGCTCGAGTCCGGGGGCGAACCCGAGACGTATGCCGAGGACGATCAGGTCGTCATCGAGGCGCCGCCCGAGCCCGAGGGGGGCGCCGAGGGCGCCGCCGACACGGCGGATGCACCTGTTCCGGACGATTCGGATGCAGCCTCGGATGCAGCCCCGGATTCCGGGGCGAGCGACATGGATGACGTCGATCTCGCCGACTTCGACGCGGATATCGAAGAGCGCGGGGTGGATACGCCTGGCCTGGATGCGACGGCGCTCGACAGCGATGGCGAGGACGCGTTCGCCGCAGGCGTCGATGAATCGGATCGCCAGGAGGAAACCGACGCGGCGCCCACTGCCGAAGACGATGTCGGGAGCGCGGATGCGCCGATCGATGAAGTGGCGGGCATCGACAACGTGGAGACCGCCGAGGACGACGCGCTTCAGGACGCGGGGGGCGACGCGGAACCGGAGCGAACCGCTGGCCAGGGCGACGCCGGGTCCGCCGGGGACGTAACGGAGCAGGCGGACTTTCCGGACGTTGAAGCGGCCGCTGACGTGCCCGACACCGGTGACGTGGAGCAGACCGGGGCGGAAGCGTCTGGCGACCCGCGCGCGGCCGGCATTGACCCGGGCGCCAGTGGCTCGTCGCAACTCGCCATCCTTGGCGAGGATGCCGATGACGAGATCGTGGAGGTCTTCGTCGAAGAGGCGTTGGGCGAACTCGACAAGATCAACGAGAACCTGCCGCGCTGGAAGGCGAATCCGGGCGATGAAGAGGCGCTGATCGTCGTCCGTCGTGCCTACCACACCCTCAAGGGCGGTGGCCGCCTCCTCGGGGCCGAACTCATCGGCGAGTTCTCGTGGTCGATGGAGAACATGCTGAACCGCGTGATCGATCATTCGATCGATCCGACGTCGGCGGTCAGCGATACGCTGGACGAAGCGGCCGCCGCGCTGCCGCAACTGATCGAGCAGCTGCAGGGCAACCGCGCGCCGATCGCCGGCATCGATGACCTGATCGAGCGCGCGCATGCCCTGAGCCGCGGTGAACAGGGACCACCCCCGACCGGAGGCGGCGGCCCCGGCAGCGGTTCCGGTGGTGGCGGCGCGGACCGGCGCACTGGAACACCGGTTTCGGGGGGCGGGGCGGCACCGACCACCGGGGCCGATCGATCCGGTGATGGCGGTGCTCGGGCGGCGACGGATGCGGCGAACACGAATGCCGCCGCCGACGATGCAATGTCCGTTTCGCCGGATGACGGGGATGACGGTCCCGTATTCGACGCATACGAGCCCGTCGCGTTCGACGGGGACGAGTCGGACGGGCAATCCGCACCGACGACTTCCACTGCAGTGCCCGTGGACGATCCGGACGATGGCGCGGCTGCGGACTCGACGCAGGATTCGCCGGTGGTGGACAGCGCTGTCGCGGACCAGGCGGTCGCGGGATCGTTCGACGCCGTAAGCGGCACTGACGCGATTACGCCGCACGCCTCCGGCGATCCGCTCACCGACATCTTCCTGCGCGAAGCGGCCGGGCACCAGGCCGTGCTCCACCGCGAACTCGGCCATGCGGGCGACGGCACCGGTGCGCTCCGCGCGAACGACGATGTCGTGCGCGCCCTGCACACCCTGGTCGGGAGCGCGCAGACGGTGGAGGCCGATACCGTCGCCGACCTGACCGGCCGGATGGAGAAGATCGTCAAGGCCCGCCAGGACCAGGACTACCAACTGGATGCCGAGACCGTGGCGCTGTTCCAGGAGACCCTGGCCCGCGTCGACGCGGCCCTCGCGGCGCTCGCCTCCGGTGAGACGGTAGCCAGCGATGACCTGCTCGGCCGCCTGGACAGCGTCCTCGATGAAGTGGAACAGGCGCGCACATCCCGCGATGAGGGGGAGAGCGAGCTCCTCGATATCTTTATCGAGGAGGGCGACGAGATCCTCGAGACCTGCGACCGGGCGTTGGCCCATTGGCGCGAGGACCCCGACGATACCCGGGTTATCCCCGATCTCCAGCGCGGTCTGCATACCCTGAAGGGCGGCGCGCGGATGGCGAACTTCCCGCCGATCGCGGACCTGACTCACGAGGTCGAATCCCTGATCGACGCCGTCGCCGATGGCGACTGCAACCTCAGCGAGGATGTCTTCGATCTCCTGCAGGAGGCGGTTGATGCGCTCACGGTCCTGCTCGAACAGGCGCGCAACCGCAATGACGTATCGCGTATCGACTGGCTGGTCGATGACCTGAGTACCCTGCGGGCACAGAAAGGCGGTGGTGCCGATCAGCGTAGTGACGCGCCCACCGCGCCCCCGACGGATGCGATGACCGACGCGGACTCCGCTGCCGAGACCGCGCCTGAAGAGGCCGGTGACGCCGCGCCAACATCCGAACCGGAAGCGCGTGAGCGCCCCGAGGCCAGCGAGCCCGCTGCCTCCACGCCCGCGGGCTCGGAACAGATCCGGGTCCAGTCCGATCTGCTCGACAACCTCGTGAACTTCGCCGGTGAGGTCAGCATCTACCACTCGCGGATCAACGAGCAGCTGGGTCAGTACCGGTTCAATATCCAGGAGTTCGACCAGACGGTCAATCGCCTGCGCGCGCAGCTGCGCGACATGGAGAACGAAACCGAATCGCAGATCCGTTACAGCCATGCCGTGGAACGCGAGCAGGAGCCGGGCGATGGCGAGCGCGACGCCGGCTTCGATCCGCTCGAGTTCGACCGTTACACGCGCCTGCATGAACTCTCGCGTTCCCTGTCGGAATCGGTCGGTGACCTCGACTCCCTCAAGGAGATCCTGGACAACGTCACGCGCGATTCCGAGACCCTGCTCCTGCAGCAATCGCGTGTGTCGTCGGAGCTCCAGGATGGTCTGATGCAGACCCGCATGGTGCGCTTCGACGGTCTGCGGGCGCGTCTCGCCCGGGTCGTTCGCCAGACGGCGAGCACGGTTGGCAAGAAGGTCCAGATGGACATGTCCGGCGGCGAACTCGAGGTCGACCGCTCGATCCAGGAACGGATCGTCGCGCCGCTCGAGCACGTACTCCGCAACGCGGTTTCTCACGGTATCGAGAGTCCCGAAAAACGGCGTGCCGCGGGCAAGCCGGACCAGGGCACCATCCGCCTGGATCTGCATCGCGGCGGGACCGATATCGTGATCGAGATCACCGACGACGGTGGCGGCATCGATCCGGCGGCGATCCGCCGCAAAGGGATCGAAAAAGGCCTGATCGATGCCGACGATGAGCGCGACGACAACGAAGTGATCAAACTGATCCTGGAGACCGGGTTCTCGACCGCCGATGAGGTCACGCAGATCTCCGGTCGCGGTGTCGGCATGGACGTCGTCGACGCCGAGATCCGCCGTCTCGGTGGCACCCTCGGGATCCACACCGAGCTCGGCTCGGGCACACGTTTCACAGTGCGTCTGCCGGTGACGCTCGCGATCAACCAGGCGGTGATGGTCCAGGCCGGCGACGATACCTACGCCATTCCGATCGCATCGATCGAAGGCGTGGCCCAGGTCACGGCCGGTGATCTCAAGGGCTACTATGTCGATACCTCGCAGCCGTATCACTACGCGGGTAACGACTACCGGATACAGCATCTCGGCACTCTGCTCGGGACCAGTGAACCGCGTCTCGAGAACGAGGAAGTCAGTTACCCGGTCATCATGATCCGTGCCGGCGATGATCGGGTCGCACTCCATGTAGATGGACTGGTCGGGCGGCGCGAAGTCGTCGTCAAGCCGCTGGGCGCGCCGTTGAACATGCTGCCCGGCATTTCCGGCGCGACGATCATGGCCGATGGCGCGGTCGTATTGATCCTCGATATCGGCGGTCTGCTGCGCACGGAGGAACGCTTTGTCGCCAGCGTCGGGTCTCGGCTGGAAACGGCTGGCGACGGGGATACCGTCGAGGGCGAAGAAGCCGGCGAGGCGGCGAAGACCGCGCCCACCGTCCTCGTCGTCGACGATTCGATCACGATCCGCAAGGTCACGAACCGTATCCTCGAGCGCAACGGCATGACCGTCGCCACCGCGAAGGACGGGGTCGATGCGCTGGCCTGGATGGCGCACACGGTCCCGGATCTCATCCTGCTCGATATCGAGATGCCGCGCATGGACGGCTACGAGGTCGCGACCTATGTCCGTGGCGATGAGCGGCTCGCGGACGTCCCGATCATCATGATCACCTCCCGCACGGGCGAGAAGCACCGCGAGCGCGCCGAAGGTATCGGCGTGAACCGCTACCTTGGCAAGCCGTACCAGGAAACCGAGTTGATGGAACACATCAACGCCGTGCTCGATGAACGCGCAGCCGCTGGCGAGTCGGCCTGAGCATGGCCGCCGGTGAGCAGATCAAATGCCTGGTTCTGCCCGTACAGGGGCCACCCGTGCTGGTGCCGAACTCCGCCGTGGCCGAGATCATCACGCAGCAGGACATCGCGCCCACCGAAGACACGCCGGACTGGTTCCTCGGCATGGGACGCTGGCGCGGCACCGAGATCCCGCTGATCTCCCTCGACCGGCTCACCGGTGAACGCGAGGATGCACCCGATCCCGCCGGGCGTTTCGTCGTCCTGTTCGGGATCGAGGAAGGTGGCGCCCCCGGGTTCTATGGCATCCGGATCGAATCACTGCCCCGCACGGAAACGCTCGACAAAGAGCGGCTCCGCCCATCCGACGAATCCCCCCACCCGAGCGAATTCATCCAGGCCCGCGCCGTCATCGGCGGCGATCGCGAATGCCTGATCCCCGACTTCGACACGCTCGGTCGCACCCTCGGACGGTACGCAACGCGTAGAGCGGACTGAAGTCACTCAGTCTGTACCGCCTGCAGGCTGCAGCTCTCGCCGCGCCAGTGCCCTGTACTCAGCCCAGGTCCCCGTACAGCCCCTGCAGAAGAGCAAGGGCGGCTACCGCCGCTGTTTCCGTGCGCAGGATACGGGGGCCGAGGCGCATACCGCGGCAGCCTGCCGCGTATGCCGCGTCCCGTTCGCCTGGACTGAAACCGCCCTCCGGACCGGCGATCAGAGTCAACGCGGTGGTCGCCGCGATGCCGCCGGGCGCGCGATCGCCGGCCGGATCGAGCAGCACATGCGGCGCGCTGGTCGCGTCCGCCTGCTCAAGCCATTCACGGAAGCCGGACTGCGGTGCCAGTGATGGCAGGCGGGTCCGCCCCGACTGTGCAGCGGCGGCCGCGATCACGCCCTGCCAGTGCCGGGCCTTTTTCGCGATCCGCTCGCCCGCAGGGGCGGCCTGGGTGCGTTCCATTACTACCGGGAGGACGTGATCGACGCCCAGTTCGACGCACTTCTCCAGGGTGTAATCCATGCGCTGGCCGCGCGATATGCCCTGCACAAGCGTCAGTTCCAGCGGCGATTCCGTGGCGCTCGCTTCGAACGACTCGATCTGCGCCGAAGCCCGCTGCTTCCCTTCGACGATGAGTTGACCGTGCCAATCCCCGGGCGCGCCGTTGAACAGGCGGATCGCGGCCCCGTCCGGGAGCCGAAGCACGCGCAGGAAGTGGTGGGCCGTGGCCTCCGGCAGCGCGACGCGCATGCCCGCCGCGAGTTCCGCCTCGATATGCGCGCGCGGTACGCGCATCAGTCGGCCGTGGCCAGGTCGATGCCCTCGCGCGCGGTCGCGACCAGGTGGCGGATCTCGTCGGGCGTGATGACGTAGGGCGGCATGAAGTACATCGCATTGCCCAGCGGGCGCAGCAGGCAGCCGCGCGTGAGGCCGTGGCGGTAGACGCGCAGGCCGCGCCGCTCCTGCCACGGGAACGGCTGGGCGCGATCGCCGTCGCGGCACATCTCGACCGCGGCGATCATGCCGTGCTGGCGGATGTCGCCGACGTGCGGGTGACCGTCGAACGCCTCGTGCAGGCTGTCGTGCAGGACCTGCGCCAGCTCACGGTTGTGCGCGATCACGTCGTCGGTCTCGAAGATCTCCAGCGTCGCCAGGGCCGCGCGGCAGGCCAGCGGGTTGCCGGTATAGCTGTGCGAATGCAGGAAGGCGCGCAGCGTGTCGAACTCGTCGTAGAACGCGGCGTACACGTCCTCGGTCGTGACCACGGCGCACAGCGGCAGGTAGCCCCCGGTGATGCCCTTGGACAGGCACAGGAAGTCCGGTGCGATGCCGGCGTGTTCGCAGGCGAACATGCGCCCGGTGCGGCCGAAACCGACGGCGATCTCGTCGGCGATCAGGTGCACCCCGTGCCGATCGCAGGCCTCGCGCAGGAGTTCCAGGTAGACAGCGTGATACATGCGCATCTGCCCGGCGCACTGCACCAGCGGCTCGATGATCACGGCGCAGGTCTCGTGGGCGTGCTCGGCCAGGGCGGACTCCATCGCGGCGAACATCCGCCGCGTGTACGCCTCCCAGGACTCGCCCTCGTCGCGGTGGAAGCAGTCCGGACCGTCGACGATGATCGAGTCCATCAGCAACGGGCTGTAGGTCTTCTTGAACAGGTCGACATCGCCGACGGCGAGGGCGCCGAGGGTCTCGCCGTGATAGCTGTTCGACAGCGCGATGAACTTCGTCTTCTCGCTGCGGCCCGAGTTGCGCCAGTAGTGATAGCTCATCTTCAGCGCCGCCTCGATGCCCGAGGAGCCGTTGTCGGCATAGAAACAGCGCGTGAGGCCCGCCGGTGTCACCTCGGCCAGCTTCTCGGACAGGCGGATCACCGGCTCATGCGTGAACCCGGCCATCATCACGTGCTCGACGTGCTCGAGCTGATCCGCGATCGCGGCATTGATGCGCGGATTGGCGTGCCCGAAGAGATTCACCCACCAGGAACTCACGGCATCGATGTAGCGGTTGCCGTCGTAGTCCTCGAGATACACGCCTTCGCCGCGGCGGAAGGGGATGGGCGGGATCGTCTCGTGATCCTTCATCTGCGTGCAGGGATGCCACACGTGGGCCAGATCACGTTCGACGAGGTCGCGGTTGTTCATGTGCACAGGACTCGATCAGGTCGGTACGGAGGGTGGGGCTATGGAACCACGAATGGACACGAAAGAAACTGGCCGGTCGCGCGGCCGAATTCGTGTTCATTCGTCGTTCCATCAACCGGAGGCGGGACCAGCAGGCCCCGCCTCCCTGGCTGCCGCGATCAGTAGCGGTAGTGCTCCGGCTTGAACGGGCCGTTCTGCGGCACGCCGATGTAGGCGGCCTGCTCCGCGCTCAGCTCGGTGAGGTTCGCCCCGATCTTCGTCAGGTGCAGGCTCGCCACCTCCTCGTCGAGGCGCTTGGGCAGCACGTAGACCCGGCTGTCGTAGTTCTCCGGGCGCTGCCACAGCTCGATCTGCGCCATCACCTGGTTGGTGAACGACGCCGACATCACGAAGCTCGGATGCCCCGTGGCACAGCCGAGGTTCACCAGCCGGCCCTCGGCCAGCAGGATGATCTTCTTGCCGTCGGGGAAGGTGATGTGATCCACCTGGGGCTTGATGTTCTCCCACTCGTACTGTTTGAGGCCCGCCACATCGATCTCGTTGTCGAAGTGGCCGATGTTGCACACGATCGCCTCGTCGCGCATGCGCGCCATGTGATCGTGCGTGATCACCGAGTAGTTGCCCGTCGCCGTGACGAACAGGTCCGCCTTGTCGGCCACCTCGTCCATCTCCACGACGCGATACCCCTCCATCGAGGCCTGCAGCGCGCAGATCGGGTCGATCTCGGTCACCCACACGGTGGCACCCATGCCTCTCAGGGCCTGGGCGCAGCCCTTGCCGACGTCGCCGTAACCGAGCACCACCGCGATCTTGCCCGCGATCATCACGTCCGTCGCGCGCTTGATCCCGTCGATCAGCGACTCGCGGCAGCCGTAGAGGTTGTCGAACTTCGACTTGGTGACCGAGTCGTTGACGTTGATCGCCGGGAAGCCCAGCGTGCCCTCGCGCTCCATGCGGTAGAGGCGCGCCACGCCCGTGGTGGTCTCCTCGGTCACGCCGCCGATCGCCTCGGCGAGCTGCGCGTACCAGCCCGGCTTCGTCTCCAGGCGTTTGCGGATCGCGGCGAACGCCGCGCGCTCCTCGTCGCTGCCCGGGTTGTCGAGCACCGACGGGTCCTGCTCCGCCTTCGCGCCGAGCGTGACCAGCATCGTGGCGTCGCCGCCGTCATCGAGGATGCGGTTCGGGAAGCCGCCGTCGCCCCACTCCATGATGCGGTGGGTGTACTCCCAGTAGTCGTCCAGCGACTCGCCCTTCCAGGCGAACACCGGCACGCCCGTGCGCGCGATCTCCGCCGCCGCGTGGTCCTGGGTGGAGAACACGTTGCACGACGCCCAGCGCACCTCGGCGCCGAGCGCGGTGAGCGTCTCGATCAGCACCGCGGTCTGGATCGTCATGTGCAGCGAGCCCGCGATGCGGCAGCCCGCCAGCGGCTGCTCCGCCGCGTAGCGCTCGCGCAGGGCCATCAGCCCCGGCATCTCGGTCTCGGCGATCGCCATCTCGCGACGGCCCCAGTCGGCCTGCGACGGGTCGGCGATGATGGAGTCATTGATAATACTTTCGGGAACAGCAGCGTTCATCGTTTGTCAGTCTCCGGATTGCGACGAGCGCCGTTGGTACATGGGCCGGTACCCGAGCCTGGCGGTCCGCGCGTGGCGGAGGCCGTTGCAGCGCTCCTCGGGTCCGGTTACAGCGGTCCGGCCGGCGGTCGCCGGCCGGACCCGATCGTGGCGATGGAAGGCGACCTCCGTCGCCCTCCCGTCACGCATTCGGTTCAGGCGGTTGCCGGGATGTCGGCCGCCGCGCGCAGGGTCTCGGCGCGGTCGGTGCGCTCCCAGGGCAGATCCACGTCCTCGCGACCGAAATGGCCGTAGGTCGCCGTCTGTGCGTAGATCGGGTGGCGCAGATCGAGCATCTTGATCAGACCGTAGGGCCGCAGATCGAAATGCTCGCGCACCAGTGCCTCGATGCGGCGGTCGTCGATCCGGCCGGTGCCGAAGGTGTCGACACTGACCGAGGTCGGCTCGGCCACGCCGATCGCATACGACACCTGGATCTCGCAGCGCTCGGCGAGGCCCGCGGCGACGATGTTCTTCGCCACGTAGCGCCCGGCATAGGTCGCGGAGCGGTCCACCTTCGACGGATCCTTGCCCGACATCGCGCCGCCGCCGTGGCGCGCCATGCCGCCGTAGGTGTCGACGATGATCTTGCGCCCGGTGAGGCCGCAGTCGCCCACCGGGCCGCCGACGACGAAGCTGCCGGTCGGGTTGATGTGGATCTTCTCGCGCGGGCAGCTGTCGAGCCATTCCGCCGGCAGCGTCGGCTTGATGATGGTCTCCATGACCGCCTCGTGCAGGTCCTTCTGACTGATATCCGGGCTGTGCTGCGTCGACAGCACGACCGCGTCGATGCCGACCGGCAGGCCGTCGCGGTAGCGGAACGTGACCTGGCTCTTGGCGTCCGGGCGCAGCCACTCGAGCTCGCCGGACTTGCGCACCTCGGACTGGCGCCGGACCAGCCGATGCGCGTAGGTGATCGGCGCCGGCATCAGCACGTCGGTCTCGTTGGACGCGTACCCGAACATCAGGCCCTGGTCGCCCGCGCCCTGGTCTTCCGGTTTTTCGCGGTTGACGCCCTGGGCGATGTCCGGGGACTGCTTGCCGATGGCATTGAGGACCGCGCAGGTGGAGCCGTCGAAGCCCATCGAGGAGTTCGTGTAGCCGACGTCGAGGACGGTCTGGCGGACGACTTCCTCCAGATCGACCCAGGCGGTGGTCGTCACCTCGCCGGCGACCAGGACCATGCCGGTCTTGATCAGCGTTTCGCAGGCGACCTTGCCGTAGGGGTCCTGGCGGATGATCTCGTCGAGGACGCGGTCCGAGATCTGGTCCGCGATCTTGTCCGGATGGCCTTCCGAGACCGATTCGGAGGTAAACAGGTAATCGCTGCTCATCGTTTCATGCTCTTCCTGGTCGGGCCGGTGCGCGCACCGGTTCGAGATTGCGATCAGTCGCAAAGATCAGCCGCGCATTGTCAAGCGTGCGACGGGGCGTGTCCAGCGCAGGCCCACTCAACGGGCGCTCATGAGAGTCTGCAGTTCGCTCTTCTCGTCCGCGGTCAGGGCGCGCTCCCGGGCAGCCGCCAGCAGGGTGCCGGTCCGGGCGCGGCGGGCCTGTTCGCCGAGTCGGGTGAGTGCATCGTCGAACTCGCGCGCGAGCGCCTCGTCGCGGTCGCTTTCGCCGTCGGTAGCGAACGGCCAGGTCGCAAGTCTCTCCAGGTGTTTCTGCTCCGAGGTGTCGCGGTACGCCTCGATGAGCCGGGCGGTACTGATGTCCGGTGTCGCGCGGATGCGTTCGCGCAGATCCGCCAGCAGGCGCGTCCCGGCCTGATCCCCCTTGAGCGCCGGATGGTCGTCGGCCAGGCGTTCGGCGAGTCGGGGATTCTGGAGCAGCAGGCCGATCGCGCTGCGCATCGGGTTCATCCGGATTCCGCCAGCCGCGCGTTTCCGGGGCCTCTCTGCCCGCTGGGCGGCACGTGTCGAATCGCCGCTGCCGGTCATGTCGGCCCGCAGTCGCTCGGGCGACAGGCCGACCTGCGCCGCGAGGCGATCGATCAGGAGGTCGTGGTACACGCCGGCGGGCATGGTGGTGAGCAGAGGCCCCGCTTCGGACGCGAGCTGGGCGCGGCCGCCGACGCTGGTCGTATCGATCCCGTCGCGCAGGCGCTCGATCAGGAAATCCGCCAGCGGTTTCGCCTGCGCGATACGGGCCTCGAAGGCCTCCTGGCCCTCGGCCCGGACCATGCTGTCCGGGTCTTCGCCCTCGGGCAGGAACAGGAACCGGGCCTCGCGGCCGTCGGTCAGCACCGGCAGGGTATGGGTCATGGCGCGCCACGCCGCCTGGCGCCCGGCCTCGTCACCGTCGAAACAGAACACGATCTCGCGGGTAACCGAGAACAGGCGCTCGGCATGCGCCTGGCCGGTCGATGTGCCGAGGGTGGCGACCGCGTAATCGATACCATGCTCGGCGAGCACGATGACGTCCATGTAGCCCTCGACGACAACCAGCCGATCCGGGTTGCGCCGCGCGCGCCGCGCCTCGTAGAGGCCGTACAGCTCCCGTCCCTTGTGGAATACCGGCGTTTCCGGTGAATTCAGATACTTGGGCGTGCTGTCATCGAGGACCCGTCCGCCGAACGCGATCGTACGGCCGCGGCGGTCCCGGATCGGATACATGACGCGGCCGCGAAACCGGTCATAGGTCCGGTTGGCCTCGTTGCGGTTGACGAGCCCGGCGCGCAGGAGATCATCCAGCGGCCCCGCGTTCGCCTCGTCGATGAGATGGCTCCAGCCCGGTGGGGCGTACCCGAGACCGAAACGTTTCGCCGTGGCACCGGAAATGCCGCGCTGGCGCAGGTATTCGATGGCCTCGTTCGCCTGCCGAAGCTGGCCCTGGTAGTACCGGTCGGCGGCGGCGAGTGCCGCGTAAACCCGCTCCAGCCCCTCGTCTTCGCCGGCGCGTCCGCCGCCGCTGCGGGGCACTTCGACGCCGAGCTCGGCGGCGAGCGTCTCCACGGCCTCGACGAACTCCACGCGGTCGTATTCCATGATGAAGCCGAGCGCGGAGCCACCGGCGCCGCAGCCGAAGCAGTAGTAGAACTGCTTGGTCGGGCTGACCGTGAAGGAGGGCGTTTTCTCCTCGTGGAACGGGCAGCAGGCGACATGATTGCTGCCCTGTTTCTTCAGCGGGACGCGCGCGTCCACCACGTCGACGATATCGACACGGGCGAGCAGGTCATCGATGAATGACTGCGGGATACGACCCGCCATGGTGACCCCGGTCCTGGAAGGAGGAAAATGCCGGCCCGCAGTGTACTTCGGCGCGCACCCGACAGGCCACAGGCACGGTCCGCATGGCCCACTAGGATCAGTCCGCGAAGCGCTGATTCAACAGGCCGGCGGCGGCGGCCTCGAGCGCACGTGGCAGGCCTTCGCCGGCCTCCGCGATCCGGTCGAGATCTTCTTCATCGAACGGCAATTCGCCTTCCAGTCCGGCCGCGTCGAGTCGCTGTCGCATATACGGGCCGACGCGCTGGCGCTGCATGGGCCGCACGGCGGTGGCCACGATCCGTCCCGCATCCAGTTGCCGCGACTGCAGGTTGTTGACCCGCAGTTCGAAGCGCGAGGAGGCGGCCAGCAGGATCCGGAAGCGTCCGCCCAGGGCCGACTTGAGGCTGTCGTGGGCGGCCAGCAGGTGGTTCAGTTCGTCGTCGTCCAGCGCATCGGCATCGTCGATGACCAGTACGGCCGGACAGCCGTCCGTGATCACCGAGCGCAGTTGTCGCGCGAGTTCACGAAAGCATTCGCTGAGGTCCTCGGGGACCGGCCGGATGAGGACGCGCAGCATATCGACGATCGTGCGCTCGGCCGTGAGCGAGGACTCGCCGCGGACGACGAAGAAGTGATAGTCCCGGGCAAAGTGCGTCATCAACTGGATCAGGAGCGAGGTCTTGCCGGATCCGGCCTCGCCCTTGAGCAGCGGGACCATCTCGCCGCTGCGGAGCTGGTCCGCGAGCGCATTGACCTGCATCTCCACTGCGTGATCGACGAACAGGGCGTCGGGCGCCGTCTGTTCGGGGAAAGGCTGGCGCGCGAGCCCGAGCGCATGCAGCGCGCTCGGGTCGAGCTTCCGGTTGCCGTCGGATGCGGCCTCCGCGAGGTCCAGGTCGTCATCTTCACCCGGAAGCAGGCGCGCGACCAGATCACGCAGGGAGCGACCGGTACCCAACGTCATGCCTTCGGCACCTGCGCGCTGGAGGTCACGCCGAGTTCCTCCGCCAGCGCCTCCGGGGCATAGTCGTCAACCACGCGGGCGGCGCCGATCGCGTCCATGAGGACCAGTCGTATCCGGCCGTGCCGCGCTTTCTTGTCTCCGGCCATCAGTTCCAGCATGCGCGCGCCGTCGATCGCAGGCGGCGCCGTCGGCAGGCCCGCCGCCCTGAAAATGGCCTCGGTGCGCTCGCGCGCCTCCGTCGCCAGCATGCCGAGGCGTTCGGACACGCGGGCGGCCATGCACATACCGGCGGCGATCGCTTCCCCGTGCAGCCAGGAATCGTAGCCGGTGGCCGTCTCGATCGCGTGGCCGAAGGTATGACCGAGATTCAGCAGGGCGCGCCGGTCCTGTTCGTATTCGTCCGCCGCGACCACCGCCGCCTTGTTGCGGCAGGACTGCTCGATCGCATACCGCAGCGCCGCGGGGTCGCGCGCGAGCAGCGGTTCGACCGCGCCTTCGAGCCACTCGAAGAAGGGTCGATCCGCGATCAGTCCGTACTTGATCACCTCGGCCAGCCCGGCCCGCAACTGCCGGTCATCCAGCGTATCGAGCGTCGCCGTGTCGGCCACCACGCAGCGCGGCTGATGGAAGGCCCCGATCATGTTCTTGCCGCGCGGGTGATTCACGCCGGTCTTGCCGCCGACGGAGGAATCGACCTGCGCGAGCAGGGTCGTCGGGACCTGTATGAACGGGATGCCGCGCTGGTAGATCGCGGCCGCGAAGCCGGCCATATCCCCGACCACGCCCCCGCCAAGCGCCACGATCGTCGACTGCCGGTCACACTGGTGATCGACCGCGGTGTCGAGAATGCGCTGGAGCACTTCCAGATTCTTGAAGCGTTCGCCATCGGGCAGTACGCAGTCGTGGATGCGAAGTCCCTCGCCAAGGGCGGCATGCACGCGCTCCAGCCACAGCGGCGCGACCGTCTCATTGGTTACGACGATCACGCTGTCGCCCTCGATCCGGTCGGCGAGCGAACCTTCGGTGAGAATGTCGCGCCCGATCCGGATCGGATAGCGCCTGGCTCCGAGCTCAACGTCGACGGTGGTCGTGCTCATGCGAATGTCCGGCTGGTGCCTGAGGCCGGCCCCCGCGTCGGGGTGCCGATTACGCGCTCACCGGGACAGCGGTGGTGGCCCGGGTCGGTTCAGTCTTCGTGCGTCTGGATCCGCTGCAGCAGCCGGTCGGCTGTCGCAGCGCTGCGACGGCCGTCGGTCTCGATCACGAGCGCGGCGGCCGCGCGATACAGCGGATCCCGCTCGCGTTGCAGACGCTCCAGTGTAGCGCGCCGGTCACCGGTCTGCAGCAGGGGGCGGCGCTGGTCGTGGCGGGTGCGCCGCAGCTGTTCATCGACCGTCGTGGCCAGGTACACGGTGAGCCCCCGACTCGACAGATGGTCCCGGTTGACGGGGTCGAGCACGGCGCCGCCGCCGGTCGCGAGGACGATGCCGTCGCGCTCGGTCAGTTCATCGATGATCGCGCGTTCGCGCTGGCGGAACCCGGTCTCGCCCTCGAAGTCGAATATGGTCGGGATATCGACCCCGGAACGCGCCTCGATTTCCCGGTCGGAGTCCAGGAAATCGAGGCCCATGCGCCGGGCGAGCAGACGGCCGATCGTGCTCTTGCCGGCCCCCATCGGGCCGACCAGGAAAACACGCCCTGGAGAGGAAGCGGAGTCCGTCACGCCGTCATCAGTAATCGAGCCCGGCCTGCCCCTTGACGATTTTCGGCGTGACGAAGACCAGCAGTTCGCTCTTGCCGTTCGAGCGCGAGGTGGACTTGAACAGGGTGCCGACAACCGGTAAGTCGCTGAAGAACGGGACACGGTTAACGGTTCTGTTCTTGTCCTGTTCATAGATGCCGCCGAGCACCACCGTCTCGCCGTTGTCGACCAGGACCTGCGTCTGCAGTTCGCGGGTATCGATCGACGGGATGTTGGCGAAGATCTGGCCGACCGAATCGCGCGTGATCGCCAGGTCCATGATGACCCGGTCGTCCGGGGTGATCTGCGGCGTCACCGTCAGCGACAGCACGGCCTTCTTGAACGACACGCTGGTCGCGCCGCTCGAGCTCGCTTCCTGGTAGGGGATTTCCACACCCTGCTCGATGACGGCCTCGGACTGGTTCGCCGTGATCACCCGCGGCGTCGAGATGATCTCGCCGCGGCCTTCGGCCTGCATCGCGGAGAGCTCGAGCTGCAGCAGGCTGCCGAAGGGCAGTTCGGCCAGCGCGAGTCCGATCGAACCGGCGGGGTTGGTGACCGGCAGGTTGACGTTGTAATCGCCGGTATTGGGCGCGGTCGTTGCGCCGGTGGCCAGATTGCCCGCGTCGGTGCCGGACGCGGAGATCGCCGCGTTCTCCGAGGTCGAGTTGCCGCTGACGCCGAACTGCACGCCCAGGTCACGACTGAAGTCGTCGTTCGCGACGACGATGCGCGACTCGATCAGGACCTGGCGGACCGGCACGTCGAGGCGGTTGACGAGTTGCCGGGCCTGCTCGAGGTTGTTGGACGTATCGCGCACGAGCAGCGTGTTCGTGCGCTGATCGACGGTCACGCTGGCGCGATCCGACAGCAGGCTCGTGCCCTCGGACTGCATGATCGAGGCCAGATCGGCCGCCTTGGCGTAGTTGACCTGGATGTACTCGGTCCGCAGCGGCGCCAGTTCCTGCTTCTGCTGTTCCGCCTCGAGCTGCTGCTGTTCGCGCTGGGCGATCTCCTGCTGCGGCGCGATGAAGATGACGTTGCCGTTGCGGCGCTGCGCGAGTCCCTCCGTGCGCAGGATGATGTCGAGCGCCTGGTCCCAGGGCACGTTCTTCAGGCGCAGCGTCAGCGTGCCGCCGACGCTGTCACTGACCACCACGTTGAGCCCCGTGAAATCGGCGAGCAGCTGCAGCACCGAGCGGACCTCGATGCTCTGGAAGTTCAGCGACAGGCGTTCGCCGGTGTATTCCGGTTCTTCCGCTTCGCGCTCGGCGACCTCTTCCTCGGTCAGGGGCTTGAGTTCGACCGTAAGGCTCTTGTCGGACTGGTAGGCGAGCTGCTCGTAGTCCTCGGTGCGCGGGATAATGCGGATGCGGCCGTTGTCACCGCGCTGCATGATATCGACGAACTTCACCGGCGTGGCGAAGTCCAGCACGTCGAGACGCCTGCGGAGCCGCTCCGGGATCCGGGTTCCGGGGAGTTCGACCACGATCTCGCCGCCTTCGCGGTCGATGTTGACCGGCACCTCGGAGCTGCTCAGATCGACCACGACCCGGCCCTGACCCTCTTCGCCACGCCGGAAATTGACGTCCTCGATGCCCTGGCCGGATCCGGAGCCGCCGCCCTGCGTATCGCTGAAAGGTTCGCCCGATGTGCCGCCTTCCGCGCTCGCCGATGCACCTGCGGTATCGCCGCCGCTGGCGGTCTGCGTTGAGCCTCCATCGCGGCCGCCGATCGTGACCACGATACTGCTGCCGTCCGCACGGGTCTGATACCGGGGCATCTCGGAGAGGTTGAGGACCACGCGGGTACGCCCCTGGGATTCGGCGATATTGATCGATTCGGTGACACCGGTATCGACGGCGATCGAGCGTTTACCGGTCCGGTTGCGCGTGTTGGGCAGATCCAGGGCGATCCGGGCGGGCTCCTGAATCGTGAACGTGCGGGGCTCCGCGACCGGTTGGTCGAGCTCGAACCGCATTTCCAGACGATTGCCCGGCAGCACCGAATAATCGATCGAACGCAGATTGTTGCCGGCGCTCGACTCGCCCTCCTGGGCCTGGGCGCCCATCGGGACCAGCGCTGCCAGTGCCAGTGGCAGAAGCCACAGCAGGCGTGGCCTGGGAGAGCGTGCGCGGCGGCGGAACTCGATCATGGCCTTCTCCGGGATTCTATTCTTCGCCGAGGCTCAGCGCGGCCTCGCGTTCCATCCAGTCGCCCTGACCGTCGGGTACGATCTCGAGCACTTCGATTCGTTCGGCCTCGAGCTGCGTGATGCGGCCGTAGTTCTGGCCCAGGTAATTCCCTTCCTGGACGCGGTGGATCACGCCTTCCGGGGATTTGACGAGGCCCCATTCCTGCCCGTTCTGGCCCAGCGTTCCGACCATCTCGAGGCTGTCGAGCGGGAACTGTTCCAGTGGTTCCTTCGGGCGCGAGGTGTCCGGCGCCAGGTCGGATTCGGATTCGCTGGCGGCCTGTTCCTCGGCCGTCATCCCGAAGCCTTCCGAGGGCCGGAACGGATCGCGCAGCTCGGCCGAGTCATAGTCGAAGCTCTCGTACGGCTCGAATTCGGGGATCTCCTCGATCTGGCCGCCGGGGCGCTGTTTGGTCTCTTCGACGAATTCGCGCAGATCCGACATGTCGTCGGAACAGCCCGCGAGCACGAGCAGCGCCAGCAACGGCAGCCACTGGATCCTTGTCTGGTGCAGTACCGGGATCAATTTCCGCTCCCCCCGCCACCTTCTTCCAGATACCGGTAGGTCTTGGCCTCGAGCTGCATCGAGAGGTCGACGTTTTGCCCGGTGGCATTGCCATTGCCCGACGGCTTGATCGCGATGTCATGCAGCGTGACGATTCGCGGCAGCGACGCCAGACCTGAAACGAAGTTGCCGAACTCGTGGTACGTACCGGCGACGCGCAGCTCGATCGGGTATTCGGCGTAGAATTCCTGCTGGCGCTCGTTCCCCGGTTCGAAGTACTTGACCTCCAGGCCCGCCGCGACGGAAGTCTGCGACAGATCGACCAGCAGGCTCTCCATGTCGGTTTCATCGGGCAGTTGCCGCAGCATGGCGCCGAACGACTCCTCCATCTGCGCCAGCTGTTTCTTGTAGGCCTCGAGATTCGCGGCGCGGCTCTGTTTTTCCTCGAATGTTTCGCGCAGTTCCTGTTCGGTGCGCTCCGCCTTCTCGAGCGTCTCGAATTGCGGCCGCACGACAAACCAGCCGATCGCGCCGAGGATCGCGATCACGAGGACGAGGATGACCGCGATCTGGACCGGTTTGGGCGCCGTACCGATCTTGCGCAGGTCCTGGACATCCAGATTATTGAGCTTCTGGATCGCCTCGCCGACGTCCATCAGGAGCTCCCCCCGTCGCCATTGTCCTCGTCCGCGTCCGGAACGGTCTGTGCGAGATTCAGCGTGAATCGGCTGACGTCTTCGTCATCGGACTGGATGATCTGGAGTTGCGGATCGGTGAGCCACGGCGAGGCGTCGAGCCGGCGCATATAGGACGACACGCGCGCATTCGACTCGGCCCGGCCGTTGACGCTGAGTTTGTCGCCTTTCTGCGTGACCTGCGTCAGGTAGACGCCGTCCGGCAGTGTGTCGGCGATTTCGAAGAACAGGTGAACGATCTGCGGCCGCCGCTGCTGCAGGCGCTGGATCACGTTCATCCGGGCGACCAGCTGGCGCCGGGTGGATTCGAGTTCCTCGATCTGCTCGATCTCCTCCTGCAGGACCGCGATCTGCTCCTCCAGATAGTCATTGCGTTCGCGCTGGTAGTCGATCATGCCATTGACGTGGTACCAGGCGTAGCCGCCAACCGCGAGCGCGAACAGGGCGGCCAGAATCGCCTGCCGCGCGAACTCCTGGGTCAGCTGGCGGCGGCGTTCCTCGCGCCACGGGAGGAGGTTGATGCGGGCCATCTCAGTCGAATCCCCGTACGGCCAGGCCACAGGCGATCATCAGGGATGGTGCATCGGCCATCAGGCGCTGGCGGTTGATCCGCGAGCCGAGCGACACTTCCTGAAAGGGATTCGCGACCATGGTGGGCGTGCCGATATGTGCTTCGATGAATTCATCGATGCCGTCGATTGCCGCGCAGCCGCCACAGAGCAGGATCTGGTCGACATTCTCGAAATCGCTCGATGAGAAGAAGAACTGCAGGAAGCGGCTGACCTGCTGGGCCATGGTGTTCTTGAAGGGTTCCAGGACCTCCGGTTCGTAATTGTCCGGCAGCCCGCCCTGTTTTTTGACGCGGCCCGCATCTTCATAAGAGAGGCCGTAACGCCGCATGATCTCTTCGGTGAGCTGTTTGCCGCCGAATGGCTGTTCCCGGGTATACACGAGCTCGCGATCGTTGATCACGTTGAGGCTGGTGACCGTCGCACCGACATCGATGACCGCGATCGTGCGGTCGATGCCGCCGTCCGGCAGCATTTCCGGCATCGCCTGACATACGTGCTCGATCGTGTACGGTTCGACGTCCACGGCCTTCGCCGTCAGACCCGCGAGCGCGACCGCGGAGGAGCGCATTTCGACATTCTCGCTCTTCGACGCCGCGAGCAGGACATCGACCGTTTCCGTATTGTCCTCGCTGGGTCCGAGCACTTCGAAGTCGAGATTGATCTCCTCCAGCGGGTAGGGAATGTACTGTTCCGCCTCGATCTGGATCTGGGCCTCCATGTCCTCCTCGCCGAGCGTGGCGGGCATGGTGATCACCTTCGTGATGACCGCCGAGCCCGGCACGGCGACCGCCGCGTCCTTGACCCGCGTGCCCGCCTTCTTGACGGCGTTGCGGACCGCCTCGCCGACTGCCTCGACGTCCTGGATGACCTTCTCGGCAACGGCCTCGGAAGGGAGGGGCTCGACCGCGTGACTCTCGACGCGGAAGCCGCTGCCGGTGCGGCTCAGTTCGAGCAGCTTGACCGAAGTCGAACTGATGTCGATGCCGAGGATCGGCGTTTGTTTAGGCTTGAACAGGAACAATGGGTTGTCCGGTTATTCTCGTCCATTGATTTGGCAATGATAGTAAGGCGGTTTAATTCTTGATCGCAAGTTTTTCAAATTACTACATTATCAGTGATTCAATGTCCAGCGACCCGTTCACGTTTTCGCGGGGCCGGCTGATGACCCGATCCGCTCGTAGCGGAATCGGCACGGCCCGTCGATCCGTCCGTGCGAGGCACGGTGGCGTTCCTTTATACTCGGTCGCCCCCGTCCGCCGCGACGACTCTAGCACGTTCGAGATTTCATGACCGCGCGATCCCGATTCTCCTGGCGCCTCGTAAAATGGCTGGCCGCGATGGCGTTTGCCGCCTTCACGGCCGGTGCATTGATGCTGGGCGGCCTGTATCTGTACCTGGCGCCGCGATTGCCCGCCATCGACCAGTTGCGTGACGTCCAGCTGCAGGAGCCGCTGCGCGTTTATACGCGCGATGCGCAACTCCTCGCCGTGTACGGCACGCAGCGTCGCATCCCGCTGGAAATCGATGCGATCCCCGAGCCCGTGCGTAACGCGTTCATCGCGGCCGAGGACGACCGCTTCTACGAGCATCCCGGCGTCGACTGGATGGGCATCGTGCGGGCGGCCTGGAACCTCGTCCTGACCGGCGAGAAGACGCAGGGCGGCAGTACCATCACGATGCAGGTTGCGCGCAATTTCTTTCTCTCGCGGGAAAGGACTTACCTGCGCAAGATCAACGAGATCTTCCTTGCCCTCAAGATCGAGCGCGAAATCTCGAAAGACGAGGTCCTCGAGCTGTACCTGAACAAGATCTATTTCGGGAAACGGGCCTACGGGGTCGCCGCCGCCGCCCAGGTCTACTACGGCAAGGACGTGGACGAACTCACGGTCGCCGAGATTGCGATGATCGCCGGCCTGCCGAAGGCGCCGTCGACCTTCAACCCGATCGCCAATCCCGAGCGTGCGCAGCAGCGCCGTGACTATGTGCTGGGCCGGATGCGTGCGAACGATATGCTCGACGAGGAGGCCTACGAACGGGCGCTGCGCACCTCGGTAACGGCGACGACGCACAGCGCGCCGCTGGCCGTGGATGCGCCGTACGTGGGGGAGATGGCGCGTCTCGAGGCCGTGCAGCGCTTCGGCGAGGATGTCTACACGGGGGGCTACCGTGTCTACACGAGTATCGACGCCTCGCGTCAGCGCGCGGCGCGGGATGCGCTCCATACCGCATTGGTCGATTACGAGAGCCGGCATGGCTATACCGGGGCGATCGGCAGCCTGGAGGCGGATCGGTTGCCGGAACCGGAGGAATTGCAGGCCCGTCTGGATGCCGCCGCACGCGGTGCCGTCGGCGATATCGCCGGCGTCGTGCCGGCCGACGACGGCCGCATGACCCCCGCGGACATCGATCGGGCGCTGGCGGAACAGGGCGGGGTCGGTCCGCTCGAACCCGCCGTGGTGGTGGCGGTCTCCGCGGACGATGCGACCGTGTACCGCAGCGAAGGCGGGCTCGGCCGGATCCCGTGGGACGCCCTCGAATGGGCCGCGCCGCGCCGGGATAACGGCAGCGTCGGGGCATCCCCGGAGGCGCCGGCGGATGTGCTCGCGGTCGGCGATATCGTGCATGTGATGGAGCGCAACGGCGCGTTGCGTCTGGCCCAGGAGCCGGGCGTCGAAGGGGCGTTCGTGGCGCTCGATCCGGACGATGGCGGTATCCGCGCGCTGGTCGGGGGCTTTGCGTTCGAGCGCAGCAAATTCAACCGCGTTACCCAGAGCCGTCGCCAGCCGGGCTCGGCCTTCAAGCCGTTCATCTACTCGGCGGCCCTCAACAACGGTTTCACGCCGGCCACGCTCGTGAACGACGCGCCGGTGGTTTTCGATGACCCCGCGCTCGAGGATACCTGGCGACCCGAGAACTATAGCGGCCGCGTGTTCGGGCCGACCCGTCTGCGCGAGGGGCTGGTCTATTCGCGCAACCTGGTCTCGATCCGCGTGCTCCTGTCGATCGGTATCCCGTATGCCATCGATTACGTCCAGCGTTTCGGATTCCCGGAGGACCAGTTGCCCAGGGACCTCACCCTCGCGCTCGGCAGCGCGGCGCTGTCGCCGCTGCAGGTGGCGACCGGTTACTCCGTGTTCGCGAATATGGGGTTCCGGATCGAACCGTACCTCGTCACCCGCATGGCGACGAACGACGGGGAGGTCGTCTACCGGGCGAACCCGGCGCGCGCCTGTCCCGAGCCCTGTGAAGCGCGCGAGGATGCCGAGGAACGCGCCGAGCGCGAAGCCGAACAGGCCGGCGACCCCGAGGGCAAGCCGCTCGAGGAGCAGGATCGGCCCGGGGAGCTCGAGGCGGTCGGTGTCCCTGACCGCAAGGTGGAGCCGGGGCCGCGTTTCGCCGAGCAGGTCATCCCCGAGCAGAACGCCTACATGGTGCGCAGTTTCATGCGCGACGTTGCCCGTCGCGGTACGGCCCGCGGTACGCGCGTGCTCGGCCGCGACGATATCGCGGGCAAGACGGGCACGACCGACGATCAGCTCGATGCCTGGTTCTCCGGCTTCAACAGCTCGCTCGTCGCGACCGGCTGGGTGGGGTACGACGCGATGAAATCGCTGGGACCACGTGAAACCGGCGCGCGGGCCGCGCTGCCGATGTGGGTCGATTTCATGCGCACGGCGCTTAAAGGAACGCCGGAGACGTGGCCGGATCTGCCCTCGGATATGGTCACCGTGCGTATCGATCCCGAAACGGGTGAGTATGCCGGCTCTGGCTCCGAGGGCGCCGTCTTCGAGATATTCCGCAGCGACAATGCGCCCGAGCCGCCACCCGAGGGGGCCGGCCGCAACGGTACCGGCGGCGGGGACAGCGGTGGCGATGGCGAGGATCCGCTGTTCTGAGGCGCGTCAGGGGCGGAGGTGCAGTATGACGCGAGCGCGGCGACGAGGTCGTGCCGGGGCCGGGGGTGCACCGCGCGGGGCCGTGGCGCAGCAGCGCACGGAGATCGCGCGGGTGGCCGCCCGCCTGATGGCGGAAGAGGGTGTCCACGGTTTCGCCGAGGCCAAGGCGCGGGCCGCCGATCAGCTCGGCATCCAGGGGCGGCAGGCGCTGCCCCGCAATGACGAGATCGAGGCGGAGATCCGGACCTGGCAGGCGCTGTTCCAGGCGGACGAGCAGCCGCGCTGGCTCGCGCGGATGCGCCACACGGCGCTGGAGGCGATGGATCTGCTGGCGGATTTCGCCCCGCACCTTGCCGGCTCGGTCCTGCGCGGGACCGCCCCGCAGGATGCCGAGGTCACGCTGCATCTCTTCACGGAGCCCCCGGAACGCGTGGCGACGTTCCTGCTCGATCGCGGTATCCCGTGGGAACTCGATGCCTGGGTGGGGCGTTTCGGCCGCGGCGAGGTCGAGCTGCCGATGTATCGCATCATGCCGGGCGGTCAGCCCGTGCGCCTGATCGTTTTCCCGAGCGAGGGCCCGCGCGAGGCCCCGCGCTCCCCCGTCGACGGCAAACCCATGGCGCGCGCCAACCGGACCCGCGTGGCGGAACTGCTTACTTCGGAGGCACCCGAGGACTCTCCGTCCCCCAGGCCTTGACCGTCTCGACCATCGCCGCGACGTGTTCGGGGTCGATGGCGGGGTGGACGCCGTGGCCGAGGTTGAAGACGTGGCCGGGGGCGTCGCCGGCGCGGGCAAGGACCTCGCGGGTCTCGCGCGCGATCGTCTCGGGGGAGGCGTACAGGACGCAGGGGTCGAGATTGCCCTGGAGCGCGACCCGGTCGCCGACGCGGCGGCGCGCGTCGCCGATGTCGGTCGTCCAGTCGAGACCGAGGGCGTCGGCGCCGGTCGCCGCCATGTCCTCGAGCCATTGGCCGCCGTTTTTGGTGAACAGGATTACCGGTACCGGGCGCCCCTCGGCCGTCGCGGGTCAGGCCGGCCACGATCCGCTGCATGTATGCCAGCGAGAAGCTGCGGTACGCGTCGGGGGAGAGCGCGCCGCCCCAGGTGTCGAAGATCTGTACGGCCTGCGCGCCCGCGGCGATCTGCGCATTCAGGTAGGCGGTCGTGGCATCCGCGAGCACCCCGAGTACCCGGTGCAGGAGATCGGGGCGGTCGTAGAGCATCGCCTTGATCGTGGCGAAGTCCTTCGAACTGCCGCCCTCGACCATGTAGGTCGCCAGCGTCCACGGGCTGCCCGCGAAGCCGATCAGGGGTACGCGGCCGTCCAGCGCCGCACGCGTCTGGCGCAGCGCGGCCATGACATAACCGAGTTCGGTCTCCGGATCGGGCGCGGCCAGGCGTTCGACGTCACGTTCACTGCGCACGGGGTTGCTGAAGCGCGGCCCTTCGCCGGTCACGAAGTGCAGCCCGAGCCCCATCGCATGCGGGATCGTCAGGATATCGGAGAAGATGATCGCCGCGTCGAGACCGAAGCGATCGATCGGCTGCAGGGTGACCTCGCAGGCCATGTCGGGGTTCTGGCACAGGGTCAGGAAATCGCCCGCCCGCTCGCGCACCGCGCGGTATTCGGGCAGGTAGCGCCCCGCCTGGCGCATGATCCAGACCGGTGGCCGGTCGACGGGTTCGCGCGCGAGTGCGCGCAGCAGGCGGTCGTTCCGCAGCTCGGTCATCGTGTGGTCGCGCTGTGGTGGCGGGTGTGCCCCGGCCGGATCAGCCGAGGCGGGCTTTTACGCGGGCACTGACGGCGCTCATGTCGGCTCGCCCCTGAACCCGGGGTTTGAGCTCCGCCATCACGCGTCCCATGTCCTTCATCGAGGCCGCGCCGGTCTCCGCGACCGCCTCACCGATCATCCGGTCGAGTTCCTCGTCGCTGATCGGTTCCGGCAGGTAATCGGCGATCACCGCCAGTTCCGACTCTTCCTGCTCGACGAGGTCGGCGCGGTTGGCCTCCGCGTACTGCGCGATCGACTCGCGATGGCGCTTGGCCATCCGGTCCAGCACCTCGAGGACCTGATCGTCGCCGAGTTCGGTCTGATCGTCGATCTCACGCTGGCGGATGGCCGCGTGCATCATGCGCAGCGTGCCGAGGCGGGCCTTGTCGCCGCCCTTCATCGCCGCCTTGATGTCGGCGGTCAGCCGTTCCTTGAGCGAAGTGGCGGACACGCCAGCCGGCCTCAGTAGAGGCGAACGCGGCGCTGGGCTTCCTTCGCCAGCTTCTTCTGGTGCCGTTTGACGGCGGCGGCGCGCTTGCGCTTGCGCTCCGCGGTCGGCTTTTCGTAATACTCGCGGCGGCGCGTCTCTGTCAGAATGCCCGCCTTCTCGCAGGAACGCTTGAAGCGCCGCAGTGCGACCTCAAAGGGCTCGTTGTCGCGTACACGTACAGATGGCATGGATCCGGATCACCCCTTCAACCAAATGATGCCCGTGGATCGGACGGTAGACCCGTCCGGGCGTAAGCTGTCAATCATACCATGCTGGAGCGCGGAAACAATGCAGGCGAATGGCGATCGATGTGCGGACACTGTCCCCGAGCCGGCGTCGGCACCCGGGCAGTGGAGTTGATCCGGTGCGCGTGCTCGGCATAGAGACCTCGTGCGACGAGACCGGCCTCGCGCTCTACGACACCGAGCGCGGCCTGCTCGCGCACGTGCTCCACAGCCAGGCGTCGGTCCACGCCGACTTCGGCGGCGTGGTCCCGGAGCTTGCGTCGCGCGATCACATCCAGCGTCTGTTGCCGCTGACCCGCCGCGTGCTGGCGTCCGCCGGGCTGGAAGAAGAGGCCATCGATGGCGTCGCCTACACGGCCGGGCCGGGTCTGGTCGGTGCGCTGCTCACCGGGGCCGCATTCGCCCAGGGGTATGCCTGGGCGCGGCGCCTGCCCGTGATCGGTGTTCACCACATGGAGGGTCACCTGCTGGCGCCGATGCTCGAGCCCGTGACGCCGGACTGGCCGTTTCTCGCCCTGCTGGTTTCCGGTGGGCATACGCAGCTGGTCGCGGTCGATGGGCCCGGAGCCTATCGCCTGCTCGGCGATACGGTCGACGATGCCGCCGGCGAGGCCTTCGACAAGACGGCGCAACTGCTCGGGCTCGGGTATCCGGGCGGGCCGGCGGTCGCGGCGGCGGCCCGGAGCGGCCGGGACGGTGCTTTCCGGTTCCCGCGGCCCATGACGGATCGCCCCGGACTCGACTTCTCGTTCAGCGGCCTCAAGACCGCCGCCCGGCTCGCCCTGGAACGCAGCGACGCCGAGGCCGATGTGCGCGCCGATATCGCCCTCGCGTTCGAGCAGGCGGTGGTCGATACGCTGGTGATCAAGTGCCGGCGCGCGGTCGATGCGACGGGCCTCCGGCGCCTGGTGATCGCGGGTGGCGTCGGCGCCAACCGCCGGCTGCGTGAAACCCTCGCTGAACGCCTCGGGGACGTCGAGCGATTCTTCCCGCGGCTCGATTTCTGTACGGATAACGGTGCGATGATCGCCTATGCGGGGGCCATGCGGCTGCTGGCCGGCGAGCGCACGCCGCAGCGCGTCGGTGCCCGCGCGCGCTGGCCCCTGACGGAACTGCAGCCTCCGGGGGCGGCGGTTTGAGCGTTTCAGCGTTTCCCGAGCAGATCGCGGATGTTGCTGCGGTGGCGCCAGAACAGCAGGACGGAGACGGCGGTGGCCACGATGACCAGCGGCGCCTGGTGCGTGGTCACGCCGACATAGACGGGGGCCAGCAGGAAGGCCGTCAGCGCGGCGGCCGCCGATATGCGCACGATCGCCCAGGCGACGCCCCAGGTTGCCACGGTCAACAGGCCGGCCATGGGGGTGGCGACGAGCAGCGCGCCCAGCGCCGTGGCCACGCCCTTGCCGCCGCGGAAACCGAAGAAGACCGGATACAGATGACCCAGAAACGCGGCCGCCCCGGCGAGGGCCTGAACCAGTGGTTCTGCGTCCAGGGCCCGGGCGATCGCGACCGCGAGCGCGCCCTTGGCGACATCGCCGGCGAGCGTGAGCGCGGCGGCATCCCGGCCCGCCAGGCGCAGCACGTTGGTCGCCCCGGGATTGCCCGAGCCGCCGGTACGCGGGTCGGTTCGTCCCAGCACCCGGCAGCAGATGATCGCGGACGACAGCGATCCGAGCAGGTAGCCACAGATCAGCAGGAATACGGGCGACAGCGTGTCGACGGGCAAAGCGGGCGCTCCGGGGCGATGGTCGTGGGGCGCCATTCTAGCGGCGGGGGCCCGCGCCGTCGCGTCATCGTGGTGATGGCCCCGCGATGAACATGGATGGGCGGATGCCGCTTGTGCTCCTGCATGGCTGGGGGATGGGGCCGGGCGTTTTCGACGACTGGCGTCTCCGACTGGAGGCCCGGCGTCAGGTTTATTGCCCGGCCTGGTCGAATCACGTCGCAGCGGCCGACGGCGATCACTGCGACGATCCCCTTGGCGCCATTGCCGCGCGTGTCGCCGACGGTCTTGAAGGGCCCGCGCACTGGATCGGCTGGTCCCTGGGTGGCCTGATCGCCCTCGCCGCTGCCCGGCGAAGCCCGGCGGCCGTTGGTCGCGTCACGCTCGTCGCGTCGAGTCCGCGCATGGCGGCCGCCCCCGGCTGGCCCGGAATCGACCCGCGCGAACTGGAGCGGTTCCGGCGCGAACTCAAGGGCGAGCCCATGGCAACGCACGATCGCTTCCTGACACTGCAGGTCCGCGGGAGCCGGGAGGGCAGATCCGTGCTGCGCGCACTGCGGGCTGCAGTGGCCGCCGATGGCCTGCCGCCCATGGAGGTCCTGCTGTCCGGTCTCGACCGGCTGATGCAATCCGATCTGCGATCCGATCTCGACGCGTTATCATGCCCGGTAGACGCCGTGCTCGGGGCGAGTGACGCGCTCGTTCCGGTTGCCGTGGCCGCGCGCCTCGAGGCGCTGGCGGTGCCCACCCGGGTCATCCCCGGAGCGGGGCACGCGCCGTTTATCTCACATCCGGGCGTCGTTACCGACGCGATCATGGAGTAAGGCCTTGACCGAGCCGCACGCCGAAACGCTCGATCCCCGGGCGGTGCGGCGCGCCTTCGAGCGCGCTGCCGCCACGTACGACGATGCCGCCGATCTGCAGCGTGAGACCGCTGACGAACTGCTCGACCGCCTCGCCGCGGTCAAGATCGACCCCGAACGCGTGATCGATCTCGGCTGCGGCACCGGCCATGCGCTGCCGGGTCTGCAGAAGCTGTATCGCGGGGCCGAGGTGATCGGGGTCGATTTCTCCCACGCCATGGCGACCCGTGCGCGCTCCCGGCCCCGTGGCGCTGCGCGCCTGCGCCGGCGCCCGCTGGCGATCTGCGCGGACATGGAGCGCCTGCCGCTGGCGGATGCGAGCGTCGACGTCGTGTTCTCGAGTCTGGCGTTCCAGTGGGCGCGCGATCCGGTCGCGCTGTTCGGCGAGGTCCGCCGTGTCCTGCGCCCGGACGGCGCGTTCATGTTCGCGAGCTTCGGCCCGGATACACTGATCGAACTGCGCGCGGCCTGGGCGGAAATCGATGACCGCGTGCATGTCAGCCGTTTTCCGGACATGCACGATATCGGCGACGCGATGCTGGGTGCCGGACTGGTCGACCCGGTCATGGATGTCGATCGCCAGCAAAGGGTCTACGCGGATCTGCCCGCGCTCATGCGCTCGATCAAGGCGATCGGTGCGCAGAATGCCGCGCGCGGACGCCCGCGCGGTCTGACCGGGCCCGGCGTCCTGCGCCGCCTCGAGAATGCCTATGCGGCCCGGGCCGAGGACGGGCGCCCGCTGGCGTCCTGGGAACTGGTGTATGGTCATGCCTGGGGGGCGCAGATTCCGCGTCCCGGCTCGGGCACGGCGCAGGAATTTCACATCCCGCTCGAATCGATCGGGCGGGCCCGTGCGAATCGGGGAGATTGAGCGGGACAGGGGCATGCGCTAGCATTCCCGGCTGGACGAGCGTGGCCCGCCACGCATCGCGACCACGGGGTTGGCGCCCGGAAGGGTTCCGGTGAAGCATGACCCCGACGCGAGGGCTGTGGCCGGGGCCGGAATCCCGCCGCGCCGGCCGGTGCTGTGCCGGACCTGACGAATCTGCTGGAGAACCTGGATATGCGGCCATTCACCACGAGGGCAGCCGCTTGCATCGGCATCCTGTTCGGCGCGACCGGAACGGCGCACGCCGACTGGGCCGTGAACATGTCCCGGGGCGTCACGCCCATCAGCCGCGACGTGTACGACCTGCACATGCTGATCTTCTGGATCTGCGTGATGATCGGCGTGGTCGTCTTCGGCCTGATCTTCTGGTCGATCCTGCGTCACCGCAAATCGCGGGGTGCGGTCGCCGCGCAGTTCCACGAGAGCACGACGGCGGAGATCGCGTGGACCGTCGTGCCGTTCCTGATCCTCGTCGGCATGTCGGTCCCGGCCGCGAAGACGCTGGTCGAGATGGAGGACAGTGCCGGCTCGGATCTGACGATCACCGTAACCGGCTACCAGTGGATGTGGCATTACGAATACGTCGGCGAGGACGTGGATTTCTACAGCAAGCTGTCCACGCCGCGCACCGCGATCGCGAACATCGACGCAAAGGACGAGGATTACCTGCTGGCCGTCGACAACCGCCTGGTGGTGCCGGTCGGCAAGAAGATCCGGTTCCAGCACACCTCCGACGACGTCATCCATTCATGGTGGGTGCCGGCGCTGTCGGTGAAAAAGGACGCGATCCCGGGCTACATCAACACCAACTGGGCCCGGATCGATGAGCCCGGCGTGTATCGCGGCAAGTGTGCCGAACTCTGCGGTCGCGGCCATGGCTTCATGCCGGTGGTCGTCGAGGCCCTGCCGCAAGATGAATTCCAGCAGTGGCTCGAAGAGAAGAAAGCGGAGCAACAGGCGGCCGCCGGCGACGGCGCCGACAGGCTCGCCAGCGTGAACGGGCAGTAAACATCCCGGGCCGGCCGCGCCGGCCCATCAGGAGTTGATCATGAGCGCAGTCATTCACGACACCGATCACCACCACGACGACCACGGTCCGGCCTACGGCTGGAAGCGCTGGCTGTTCACGACCAATCACAAGGACATCGGGACCCTGTATCTGTTCTTCTCCCTGACGATGTTCTTCGTGGGTGGCCTGATGGCCCTGGTGATCCGCACCGAGCTGTTCCAGCCCGGCCTGCAGATCGTCGATCCGCATTTCTTCAACCAGATGACGTCGATGCACGCCCTGGTGATGATCTTCGGCGCCGTCATGCCCGCTTTCGTCGGTCTGGCGAACTGGCTGGTGCCGATGATGGTGGGCGCGCCGGATATGGCGTTGCCGCGCATGAACAACTGGTCCTTCTGGATCCTGCCGTTCGCGTTCACGCTGCTCCTGCTGACGCTATTCCTGCCCGGTGGTGGGCCGGCGGCCGGCTGGACGCTGTATCCGCCGCTGTCGCTGCAGACCGGCGCCGCGTTCCCGTTCGCGATCTTCGCGATCCACCTGCTGGGCATCTCGTCGGTGATGGGGGCGATCAACATCATCGCCACCATCTTCAATCTGCGCGCGCCCGGCATGACGCTCATGAAGATGCCGCTGTTCGTCTGGACCTGGCTGATCACCGCTTATCTGCTGATCGCCGTCATGCCGGTGCTGGCGGGCGCGGTCACCATGCTGCTGACGGACAAGTTCTTCGGCACGACCTTCTTCAGCGCGACCGGCGGCGGCGACCCGGTGATGTACCAGCACATCTTCTGGTTCTTCGGGCATCCCGAGGTCTACATCATGATCCTGCCGGCGTTCGGGATCATCTCGCAGATCATCCCGACCTTCTCGCGCAAACCGCTGTTCGGCTACAGCTCGATGGTCTACGCGACCGCCTCGATCGCGTTCCTGTCGTTCATCGTCTGGGCGCACCACATGTTCACCGTCGGCATGCCGCTCGCCGGCCAACTGTTCTTCATGTTCTCGACCATGCTGATCGCGGTGCCGACGGGCGTGAAGGTGTTCAACTGGATCGCGACGATGTGGCGTGGGTCGCTCACCTTCGAGACACCGATGCTGTTCGCGATCGCTTTCGTGATCCTGTTCACCATCGGCGGTTTCTCCGGGGTCATGCTCGCGATCACGCCGGCGGATATCCAGTACCACGACACCTACTTCGTGGTCGCCCACTTCCACTACGTGCTGGTCCCGGGTGCCGTCTTCGCGATCATCGCGGGCGTCTATTACTGGCTGCCGAAGTGGACCGGGCACATGTACGACGAGAAGCTCGGCAAGGCGCATTTCTGGCTGTCGACGATTTTCGTCAACGTGCTGTTCTTCCCGCAGCATTTCGTCGGCCTCGCGGGCATGCCGCGCCGGATTCCGGACTACTCGCTGCAGTTCATCGAGTTCAACCAGATCTCGACCATCGGGGCGTTCGGTTTCGGCTTCTCGCAGCTGCTGTTCCTGTACCTCGTGATCAAGTGCGTCCGGGGTGGCGAGAAGGCGACCTCGCAGGTGTGGGAAGGCGCCGAAGGGCTTGAGTGGACGCTGCCGTCGCCAGCGCCGTATCACTCGTTCGAGACGCAGCCCGAGGTCAAATAACGCGCGACCGGCGCGCGGGCCAGGCGGCCCGCGCGCCGGCGGGGAACCACGACGGATGACGCGAACACGCACGACGGAAGAGCAGGCACGCCGGCGCGGGATCATTCGCACCGCCACGCTGCTGGCATTGCTCGCGCTTGGTTTCTATATTGCGTTTATCCTGGTCACCGCTGCCAGCAACTGACGGAGACGCCGATCCCTTGATCGGTGCCATGAGGGGACAACGACAATGACAGAAGCGGCTTCCGGCCCCGGTCACTACTACGTTCCGCACGAGACCCACTGGCCGATCATCGGCTCGATCGGGCTGTTCACGCTCGTCGGCGGTTTCGCGATGTATCTCAGTGACATGCCCTTCGGAATGGTCGTGTCCATCATCGGCCTGCTGCTGACGCTGTACATGATGTACGGCTGGTTCGGGACGGTGATCGCCGAATCCGAGAAGGGCATGTACCACGACTGGGAAGACCGCTCCTTCCGTATGGGGATGGGCTGGTTCATTTTCTCGGAGGTGATGTTCTTCGCCGCCTTCTTCGGCGCTCTGTTCTATGCGCGCGTGTATTCGATCCCGTGGCTCGGCGGCGAAGGCAGCGGCGCGGCCACCCATAGTGTCCTGCACAACGCCTTCACCGCGGCGTGGCCGACCAACGGCCCGGCGGCGGTCGGCGGTGCATTCGAGACCGTGGGCGCGTGGGGCATCCCGGCGCTCAACACCGCGATCCTGTTGACCTCAGGGGTCACGATCACGCTCGCGCACTGGGCGCTGAAAAAGCAGAACCGCGCCTCGCTCGTCCTGTGGATGACGGCGACCTGGGTGCTCGGCGTGATCTTCGTCGGATTCCAGGCGTTCGAATACGGGCATGCATGGAACGATCTCAACCTGACGCTCAACAGCGGCGTCTACGGATCGACCTTCTACATGCTGACCGGATTCCACGGTTTCCACGTCACGCTGGGCGCGATCATGCTGATCGTGATCACGCTGCGCTGCATGAAGGGCCATTTCTCGTCGCACAACCATTTCGGCTTCGAGGCCGTCGCATGGTACTGGCACTTTGTCGACGTCGTCTGGCTCGGACTGTTCATGTTCGTGTACTGGTTCTGACCGGGCGCTCCGTCGCGGCCACCAGAAGGCGCTGGCCGCGGGTCAGCGCCTTTTTTCGTGCGCGCTGATCCGCGTGGCCCATCAGCCGCGGTGTACGGCGTTGGGCTCGATCAGTCCTGCCCAACCCGCGAGCAGCAGCAGCAGGAAAGCGGTGAGCGACAAGCCGATCCGCCAGGTCAGCGCGCGCGCGGTCCGGTCCGAATCGGACGAATCGCGCATCATGAATACCAGGCCGGAGGCCAGGCTGCCGACGATGAGCAGCAGCAGGATCGCCAGCAGAATTTTCGTCATCATGATCCAGATTCCCGCGTTGGATTGCGCATGAAACGCCTATTGTACCGTGGCTGCCGCCTCCGGGGTGTGCCCGGACCGGATGCCCGGTGTTGAACGCTCGACCACGCTGGTTGCCGTGGATCGCCGCGGGGCTCGCCATCGCCCTGTTTTCGGGGCTGGGCGTCTGGCAGTTGCAGCGGGCGGCGGAGAAACGGGCGGTGATCGCCTCGCTGGCGGATAACCGCCAGCCAGTGCTGGAACGTCTGCCCGGGACATCGGCGACGCTGCGTGAAGCCGCCCGGCGCGAGGTGCGGATCCAGGGGCGCTATGAGGGCGAGCGGCAGTTCCTGCTGGATAACCGCATCCTCGAGGGCCGGCCCGGTTTCGATGTCCTGACGCCGCTGGTCCTCGACGATGGGCGGCGCGTGCTGGTGGACCGGGGCTGGGTGGCCGCCGGAGCGGGGCGGGAGCCGGTGGAATCCGTCCGCCTGGCATTCGAGGAACGGGTCACGGTCGAGGGCCGACTGTGGTTGCCTGAGTCGGGGATCGCGCTGGGCGCCGCCGTGACACCCGGCGATGACTGGCCGCGGTTGGTGACCCGCGTCGATTTCCCGGCGCTGGAGGAGGCGCTGGGCCGCGAGCTTGTGCCGGCGGTCATCCGGGCCACGGGCGATGCGCCGTGGCTCTTTCGCCCGCGCGATCTGCAGCCGCGGTTCGGGCCGATGCGGCACTATGGTTACGCCTTCCAGTGGTTCGCCCTGGCCCTCACGGTTCTTGCGGTGGCGTGCATCCTGGAATGGCGCCGACGACGAATGGACAAGCGATGAATAGCACCGACGAAAACCGCCGCAAGGGCCGCTGGACGCTGATCGGCCTGTTCGCGCTGTTCTTTGGGCCGCTGCTGTTCGCCATGGCGTGGTATGCGTTCGCGCCCGGGTACACGCCACCGTCAACGCCCCACGGCACGCTGATCGAACCGGCGCAGCCGCTGGAGCCGTTCCGTCTGGAGTCGGGCGGGGGGGAGACGCTGACGCTCGAAGAGTTGCGCGGGCAATGGTACCTCGTGCATTTCGTGCCGGAACGTTGCGACGAGGCCTGCCGCGAGCGTCTGTACGAGACCCGTCAGGTCCGCGACGCCCTGGGGGAAGACCGGTCGCGCGTGCGCCGGCTCGTCGTGGCTGGAGCGGGGCGAAGTACACCCGGGTTGGAAGATGTGCTCGAAGAACACCCGCGCCTGGTGGTCATGCAGGGCGACGGGCGTTCCGGGTTCGGGCGCCAGTTCCCTGCGGAGCGCAGCACGGACACCGTTTTCCTTGTCGACCCGAACGGCAATCTGATGATGCGTTTCGCGCCTGGCGTGCCCGCCGCGGATATGCTCGAGGACCTCGAAAAACTCCTGAAGCTTTCACGGATCGGCTGAATGGCACGTGATTCCCTCATGTTCCGCCTCGGCTGCGCGGCGACGCTCCTGACGCTCTGCGTGGTCGTGCTCGGCGCCTGGGTGCGTCTCTCCGATGCCGGGCTTGGGTGTCCGGACTGGCCCGGATGTTACGGCCATCTGGATGTGCCGAGTGTCGAGGCGGAAGTGGATGCCGCGAACCAGGTCTGGCCGGAACGCCCGGTCGATACGGCCAAGGCCTGGAAAGAGATGGTGCACCGCTACGTCGCGGGCGCGCTCGGTCTGCTGATCGCTGGCATCGCGGCCGTGGCACTTCGGCGTCGACGCCGGGGGGTTCCGATCGGCCTCCCGCTGGCGCTCGTCGGTCTGGTGATCTTTCAGGCCCTGCTCGGCATGTGGACGGTCACGCTCCTGCTGAAACCGCTGATCGTGCTGGCCCATCTGCTCGGCGGCCTGACCCTGTTGGCGCTGCTGGCGTGGCTGGCGCTCACGCATGCGCCGCGGATGCCGGCGATGCCCCATCCCCGCTGGCTGTCCCGGCTCGCCGTACTGGCGCTCGTGGTGCTCGCCGTCCAGATCACGCTCGGGGGCTGGACCAGCACCAATTACGCCGCGCTCGCGTGTCCCGATCTGCCGACCTGCCAGGGCGAGTGGTGGCCCGAAACCGATTTCGACAGCGCGTTCGTGCCATGGCACGGGCTCGGCATCGATTACGAGGGCGGTATCCTCGACGGGCCCGCGCGCACGGCGATCCACCTCACGCATCGACTGGGTGCCATCGTCGCGGCACTGGTGATCGGCGCGCTGGCAATCGCCTGTATGCATCCGGCGCGCGCGACCGCACTGCGCCGCGCCGGCGGCGCACTCCTGTTGCTCCTTGGCCTGCAGATCGGGCTCGGCCTCGCGAACATCGCCTGGCTGCTTCCACTGTCCGTGGCGACCGCCCATAATGGCGGGGCTGCCCTTCTGCTGCTGGCGCTGGTCGCGCTCCTGCACGCGTTCTCGAGGTCGCCTCCCGATGCGCGGTGATTCCACGATGGCGAACGCGCTCCCGAAAACCGTTCCGATCCTCGGCAACTGGCGTGCCTACCTGGCGCTCTGCAAGCCGAAAGTCGTCGCGCTGCTGGTGTTTACGGCCATCGTCGGCATGCTGCTCGCCGTACCGGGGATGGTGCCGATCCAGCCCTTCGTGCTCGGCACGCTCGGGATCGGGCTGGCATCGGCCGCCGCCGCGGCACTGAACCATATCGTCGATCGCGAGGCGGATGCCCGCATGAAGCGCACCGACCGGCGACCGCTGCCGTCCGGCGCGCTGGATATCCGCCGCAGTGTCGCGTTCGCCGCGATCCTGGCGGCGGTCGCGATGTTCATCCTTGCCGCCGGCGTCAATGTGCTTACCGCGGTGCTGACGTTCGGCTCGATGATCGGCTACGCGGTGGTCTACACGCTCTGGCTCAAGCGCGCCACTCCGCAGAATATCGTGATCGGCGGGGCGGCCGGCGCGATGCCGCCGGTACTCGGCTGGACCGCCGTCACGGGAGAGGTCCACGCCCACGCCCTGCTGCTGTTCCTGATCGTATTCATCTGGACACCGCCGCATTTCTGGGCGCTCGCACTGCACAAACGCGACGAATACGCCTCGGTCGAGATCCCGATGCTGCCGGTGACGCATGGAGTCGAACTCACGCGTCTGCATATCTGGCTCTACACCGTCCTGTTGTTCGTCGTGACGTTGCTGCCCTACCTGGTCGGCATGGCCGGGATCGTCTACCTCGCCGGCGCGGTCGGCTTCGGCGCACGCTTTCTGCAGCACGCGTGGCGGCTGTGGCGCCATGATGAGGCGGGTCAGGCGATCCGCACCTTCCTGTTCTCGATTACCTACCTGATGGGGCTGTTCGGCGCCCTGATGATCGATCATTACCTGCCGCTGGTGCTCCGGCTGCTCGACTGATCGGGGCGCCTGGCTCCAGCGGGTTCACGCCCGGCCTCGGGCCCGTTGCACATGGCCCGCTGGGGCAGCGCGCGGAGATCGTGTGATGTGTTTCACGGGCAGGGGGTGGCAGACACCGTATGCTGTCAGGTGGTCGGTGAGGCCGACATGCCCCGACCCCTCGGGGGCCTGCAGCGCGGAATCTGCCGGCCAGAGCACGGATACGGCAGCGGCGCGTCCGTACGGAGCCCGCAATCGTGTCTGACAGAAGCGAATTCGACCCGGCCCGGTGCCGGGTCTTCTTTTGTCTGCGGGGTTGCCGGCGGCAGGATGGCCGCGAACGCGCCACCCGGCGGCGCCGGGCGGCGGGTCGTCCGATGATCGTTACGCGTCGAGCGTGATCGACCGCCGGATTTTCTTCATCGCGTTCGATTCGAGCTGACGGATCCGCTCGGCCGAGACGCCGTAGTGATCCGCGAGTTCCTGCAGGGTCGTGCGGTTCTCGTCCAGCCAGCGCTGGCGCAGGATGTCGCGGCTGCGCTCGTCCAGATTGGCGAGCGCGCCCTGCAGCTGCTCGTGTTCATGCTCCACCGTATCGGCGCGCTCGGCCGATGAGGCCGGATCGGAATCGTTCTGCTCCAGCCAGGAGGAGGGCGAGAACTGTTCGTCCTCGTCGGCATCGACCGGGGCGTCGAATGGCGTATCCTGGCCGGCGAGCCGGGACTCCATCTCCATTACGGTCTTCGGTTCCACGCCGAGGTCATTGGCCACGTTCTCGACCTCTTCCTGCGTGAACCAGCCGAGGCGCTTCTTCGACGAGCGCAGTTTGAAGAACAGCTTGCGCTGCGCCTTGGTGGAGGCCACTTTCACGATCCGCCAGTTGCGGATGACGTATTCGTGGATTTCCGCCCGGATCCAGTGCACGGCGAAGGAAATCAGCCGCACGCCGACGTCGGGGTCGAAGCGCTTGACGGCCTTCATCAGGCCGATGTTGCCCTCCTGGATCAGGTCGGCCATCGGCAGGCCATATCCCTGATAGCCGCGCGCGATGTGCACCACGAAGCGGAGCTGCGACATGATCAGGCGCTGCGCCGCCTGCAGATCGTCGTGGTCGCGCAGTTCGCGCGCGAGCCGCTGCTCCTCTTCGAAATCGAGCACGGGGAGATTGTTGACCGCGTGGATATACGCGTTCAGGTCCCCGGTGACGGCCGGCAGATGTTGCGACGGTTTCAGCAGCGCTGTACTCATAGGGCGTTTCCACTCCTGCATTCCGGACTCATTTTAGCACTCCAGTAGTCGGACTGCTAAATGCGCCCGAAGTTCCCGCGCCAGACGGGAGAAAATGTGCCGATCTGATCGTCTGGGGGCGGTATTACCCGTTTTCAACCCCACGGGGACATTTCCCGAATCGGTCAAGCGGCGTTATCCGGGCTCGATGGCCCGCAGATGCCGGCCCGACGGCGAGCCAGGAGCCCAGCAGGCCCAGCGCCACGCCGGCGCCCAGCAGGGCCAGGCTCTCGGCCCCGTCGAGCCCGCTCAGGCGGAAGCCGCTGCCGTAGGCCGATGCGAGCCGGGCCGTCGGGCCGGCCAGCAGCATCCCGGTGAGCGCGAGCAGCAGCCACGCCGCGAGCGCGCCCAGCAGGCCGAACCAGAGTCCGCCATACAGGAACGGGCGGCGGATGAAGGCGTCGCTGGCGCCGATCAGTTTCGTAACCTCGATCTCCTGGCGCCGATTCAGGATGTCCAGCCGGATCGTATTGCCCACGATCAGGAGCACGCCCGCGGCCAGCAGGACCGCGAACAGGCCGACACCGCGTTCGATCAGGTCCAGCAGTGCATAGAGGCGCTCCACCCACTCGAGATCCACCTGAACACGATCGACTCCGGCGATATCGTCGAGGGTCTTCGCGAGGCTCTCGAGCGCCGAGGCCGAGCGTGGCGTGTCGGCCGCCGGCTCGATCACGACCACCGCCGGCAGGGGGTTGCCGTCGAGGGCGGAAAGCGCGTCCTCGAAACCGGCCAGCGAGCGGAATTCGGCCAGTGCTTCGTCGGGAGAAATACGCTCCAGGACACGGACCGACTCGCGCGCGGCGATCGTTTCGGTGGCGCGCTCGACGGCGGATGACTCGAGTCCGGGTTCCAGATAGACGGAGATGCGGGCCCCGGCATCCCAGCCGGCGGTCGCCCGTTCGACATTCTGCAGGAGCATCCACAGGGAGGCCGGCAGCGCGAGGGCGATCGCGATCACGGCAGCCGTCATCCCGTTGGCCACGGGATTGCGCCACATGCGGCCCAGGCTGCCCAGCGCGGCGCGGGCGTGTTCCTGTACCCACGCGGATGGCCGCGCGAGCTGACGCCCGCGTGCGCGTGGACGTGCCTCCCTGTTGCCCTTCGGTGGGGTCTTTCTGGACGGGGTCGGGCGGGCCGATCGACGGGCGTTACGCGCCATGCGCCCTCCCATGGAAATCGTCGCGCGCGAGTGCGCCCCCTTCGAGTGAGAGGACCGGCAGTCCGAAGGCCTCCGTCAGCGCGATGTCATGGGTCGCGACCAGGACCGTAACGCCGACGCGGTTGAACTGGACGAACAGATCCATGATCTCGCGCGACAAAGCCGGGTCAAGGTTGCCCGTGGGCTCGTCGGCCAGCAGCAGGCGCGGGCGATGGACCACCGCGCGGGCGATACCGACGCGCTGCTGCTCGCCGCCGGAGAGCGTGATCGGCATCTGCTTCTCCTTGTCGAGCAGGCCGACCTTGTCGAGCGCGGCGTGCACCCGTCGTGAGAGTTCGCCCGAGCGGTATCCGGCGATCACCAGCGGCAGCGCGACGTTGTCGAACACGGTGCGATCGTAGAGCAGGTGGTGGTCCTGGAAGACGATGCCCATCTGCCGCCGCAGCCAGGGCACCCGCCGGCGGGGCAGGGTGGAGAGATTGACGTTCCCCACCAGCAGCGTGCCGCGGGTCGCGCGCTCGATGCGTGCGATCAGCTTCAGCAGCGTCGACTTGCCGGCCCCCGAGTGCCCCGTCAGGAAGGCCATCTCGCCCTCGGGCACCTCCATCGAGAGGTTCGTCAACGCCTCCTGGCGACCGGGGTAACGCTTGCTGACGGAGTCGAAGTGGATCATTGGCGGTTCAGGCCGCGCGCGGCCTCGGTCAGCGTCGGATCTGTTGCACGACTGCAAAATGGACAACAAACGGTCAAGAAACGGAAACCGGGGAATCGCCTTGTGTTCATTTTGTGGTCCCCGATTCCCCGAGCAGGGCGTCGACGAAGGCCTCGGGGTCGAAGGGGCGGAGGTCTTCGGGTTTTTCGCCGACGCCGATGAAGCGGATCGGCAGGCCGGTCTCCTGAACGATGGCGAAGGCGACCCCACCCTTGGCGGTGCCGTCGAGCTTGGTGATGGCGAGGCCGGTCACGTCCACCGCGGCACCGAACTGGCGTGCCTGCACGAGCGCGTTCTGGCCCGAACCGCCATCCAGTACGAGCAGCGTCTCGTGCGGTGCGGTCTCGTCGAAGCGGGCGATCACGCGCCGGACCTTGCGCAATTCGTCCATCAGGTTCGTCTGGGTGTGCAGGCGTCCCGCGGTATCGGCGAGTACGATCTCGATGCCCCGCGAGCGCGCATGCGCGAGGGCGTCGTGAATCACGGCCGCCGAATCCGATCCGGTCTTCTGCGCGATAACGGGTACACCGACGCGCTCGCCCCATTGCTGGAGCTGTTCCACCGCGGCCGCGCGGAACGTGTCGCCGGCGGCGAGCGCCACCGAGTGACCGGCCGCCTGCAGGCGCTGCGCCAGCTTGCCGATCGTGGTCGTCTTGCCGGAGCCGTTGACGCCGACCACGAGCATCACCCAGGGCTGACCGGGCGGCGGTTGCGACGGCTCCGGCTCGCGCGGCACGAGCATGTCGATCAGGGTGCGCCGCAGGATGTCGCGCACCTCGGAGGCCGTACGTGCGCGCTTGGCTTCGCGACGCAGCGTCTCCAGGATGGTGTGGGTCGCGTCGATGCCGGTGTCGGCCAGCAGCAGTTCTTCCTCGATCTGCTCGAGCAGTTCGTCGTCGAGCGCGCGGCCGCCGAACAGGGCGCGCAGACCGCCACCCATGCGGCCGCGCGTTTTTTCGAGGCCGGCGTCGAGGCCGGATTGGTCGTCCTGCTCGGCCGGGGTGCCCGCCGCCGCGTCCTCGACGGCCGCCTCTTCGGTCGCGGGGGCGTCCTTTGCGGCGTCTTTCTTTTTGCCCTTGAACAGGCCGAACAGGCGCATGATCGGGAAACTCGCAGGGTGCGGTCGGGGCGGCGCGCCGGCGCGCGCCTGCATGACAACGTGTTCATGATGCGGTCACGCTGCGTTCACGCAGCTGCCGCCAACCTTGGCGAAAGCGGTATGCTACCAGCCGCCCGCCAACCGGGGAATAAACCGATGGGTCGTATACGTAAGCTTCTGTTCGCGCTTCTGCTGGTGCCGGCGTTCGCCGTCGGGGCCGAGGAGGCGCCGACGGATATCCATGAATACCGTCTGGACAACGGCATGAAGGTGCTCGTGCGCACCGATCGCCGCGCGCCTGTGGTCGTCTCGCAGGTCTGGTACCGCGTCGGGAGTGTCGATGAGCACCGCGGCGTAACCGGGGTATCGCATGCGCTGGAGCACATGATGTTCAAGGGCACCGAGAACTACGGTCCCGGGGAGATGTCCGACATCATCGCGCGCCACGGCGGCTCCGAGAACGCGTTCACCAGCCACGACTACACCGCGTACTACCAGCAGATCGCGGCCGAGCACCTGGATCTGATGCTGAAACTCGAGGCCGACCGCATGACCAACCTCACGCTCCCCGCCGAGGAGTTCGAGCGTGAGATCCGGGTGGTGCAGGAGGAGCGTCGCCAGCGGGTCGAGGATCAGCCGCGCTCGCTGACCTGGGAACGCCTGCGGGCCGCGGCCTTCCCGTCGTCGCCGCAGCGCACGCCGATCATCGGCTGGCGCGCCGATCTCGAGTCGATGACCCTCTCGGATCTCGCCAGCTGGTATCGCAAGTGGTACTCGCCGAACAACGCGGCGCTGGTCGTCGTCGGCGATGTCGAGCCCGAGCGGGTGCGTGAGCTGGCGGAAAAACATTTCGGCGATCGCGAGTCGGTCGATCTGCCGCGCCGGCCCGCGCCCTCGGAGATCGAGCCGCGTGGCGAGACCCGCCTCAGGGTCCATGCGCCCGCGAAGCTGCCGTATCTGGCCATGGGCTGGCGCGTGCCGGCGCTCGGCAGTCTGGACAGCCCCGAGGATATCTATGCGCTGGACGTGCTCGCCGGCGTGCTCGACGGTGGGCGCAGCGCGCGCATCGAGCGCAATATCGTGCGCGGCCAGCAGGTGGCGTCGGGTGCCGGGGCCAGTTACTCGCCGCTGAGCCGGATGGACGAAACGCTTTTCAGCGTCGGGGGAACGCCCGCATCCGACCGCGAAATCGGTGAACTGGAATCGGCGCTGCGCGAGGAGATCGAGCGTCTCAAGGATGGTTCGATCGACGCGGAGGAACTCGAGCGCGTGAAGACCAACGTGCGCGCGAACGACGTCTTCCAGCGCGATTCGATGTTCTACCAGGCGATGCGGATGGGCATGCTCGAGATGGTCGGTGTCGATCAGGGTGCGTATGACGCCTACCAGCAGGGTATCCAGCGGGTGACGGCCGAGGATGTGCACCGGGTGGCCCGCGAGTATCTGACGGATCGGCGCCTGACGGTCGCCGAACTGGTTCCCGAAGGTGTCGATGGCAGTGCCCGGCCGGAGAACGGTGGCGAGGGGCCGATTGGAGGCGAAGATGCAGTCGCGCAGTAGATTCCCCCGCATCCCCGCCGCGATCGCGCTGGCGCTGGTGCTGGCGACGGGGCCGGCGCTCGCCGCGCCGGAGATCGAGCAATGGACCACCGACAACGGTGCGCGCGTGCTGTTCGTGCAGGCGCCGGAGATCCCGATGGTCGACGCCCGCGTCACCTTCGATGCCGGCAGCGCGCGTGACGGTGACACCCCGGGTATCGCTCGCCTGACCAGCAATCTGCTGATGTCCGGCACCGAGGAGCGGGATACGGATGAGGTGGCCCGGGCGCTGGAGCGCGAGGGCGCCGAGGTCTCGACCGGCTCGGCCCGCGATATGGCGTGGATCAAGCTGCGCTCGCTCAGTGAGCCGGAACGTCTGGACCCGGTGGCTTCGCTGGTGGGTGAGCTGTTGGCTCGTCCCGCCTTCCCCGAGTCCGAACTCGACAGACTGGTCGAACAGCAGCGCACCGGCCTGCGCGAGCAGGAGCAGTCGCCGGGCGGGATCGCCGACAAGCTGTTCCGCGAGGCCGTGTACGGCGACCACCCCTACGGCGGGGACCCGCTCGGGACGCGGGAGTCGCTCGACGCCATCGATCGCGAAGCGGCCCGTCGTTTCCATGACGAGTACTACGTGGGGGCCAACGCCAATATCGCGATCGTCGGCGATATCGATATCGAGCGGGCGCGAACGCTCGCACGGACGCTGGTCGGCGATCTGCCGGCCGGCGACAGTGCACCGGCGCTGCCGCCGGTGCCGGAACTCGAGGGCGATCGGACCATCGAGGAGCCGTTCCCCTCAACCCAGGCGCACGTGAAGATTGGTCGCCCCGGCGTCGCGCGGGGGTACGAACACTGGCCCGCACTCTACGTCGCCAACCATGTCCTCGGCGGGGGCGGCTTCACCTCCCGTCTCTACGACCAGGTCCGCTCGAAGCGGGGGCTGGTCTATGGCGTCTACAGCCATTTCAGCCCGATGGCGCAGACCGGTCCGTTCCAGATCCAGTTGCAGACGCGCGGCGATCAGGTCGACGAGGCCCTCGACGTGGTCCACGACGTCTTCAACGAGTTCCATGCACAGGGCCCGTCCGCCGAGGAAGTCGAGGACTCGATCCTGAACATCACCGGCGGGTTCCCGCTGCGCATCGATTCCAACGACGACATCACCGGCTACCTGGCGATGATGGGCTTCTACGGTCTGCCCGCCGATTACCTCGAACGCTTCCCCGAGGAGGTCCGGGACGTCGATGCGGACAGCGCCCATGCGGCCTTCCTCGACGCGCTCGGACAACGTCCCCGCGTGACCGTCATCGTCGGTGGCGATCGCGCGCGCGACAGCGGGAATTCGGGCGATGGCGCGGCAGCGCAGTAATGCCGTCCGCATCATCGGCGGTGCCTGGCGCGGCCGGCGGATCCATTTCCCCGGCGCGCCGGGGCTGCGTCCGACGTCCGACCGCCGCCGCGAGACCCTGTTCAACTGGCTCGCATTCGATCTCGAAGGCGCGCGCTGTCTCGATCTGTTCGCCGGCTCCGGTGCGCTCGGCTTCGAGGCGGCTTCGCGCGGCGCCGCCTCGGTCGTGATGGTCGAGGCCTCGCGCGAGGTGGCCGCGGCGCTCGCCGCGACTCGCGAGACGTTCGGGGCCGACACGGTGGAGGTCGTGCACGCGCAGATGGCGCGCTATCTCAACCGGGCACCGCGGGCATTCGACGTCGTCTTCCTCGATCCGCCGTTCGCGCAGCCGCGGCTCGCCGAGGATGCGTGCCGGCGCCTGGCCGAGGGTGGATGGCTGGCGCCGGGCGCCCTTGTCTATCTTGAAGTGGCCGCGCACGCGGACCGGCCGGTGGTGCCCGTCGAGTGGGCGGTGACACGTGAGAAGACGGGCGGTGATGCGCACGCTCTGTTGTACACGGCTCCTGCATGAGTTGTTTCTGTGGAAATTTTGCGTATATAATCTTCCATGGGAAACGGAGGATATCTCCATGAATAATCTGGCTGCGCGTTCCGCCGACCGGCCCGAACGACGCGACGTGCTCAGCAAGGCCGTTGTCCGCGGCGCGGACCGGCTGGGTCTGAGCGGCCGCGAACTGGCGGCCACCCTCGGCCTCAGCCCGGCGAGCGTGTCCCGCCTGATGCGCGGCGAGTACACCCTCGATCCGAAGCACAAGTCCTGGGAACTGGCGACCCTGCTGGTCCGCCTCGTGCGCGGTCTGGATACGATTACCGCCGACGATGAGCAGGCCGCCCGCGCCTGGTTCGATCACTACAACGAGCACCTGCAGGCCGTTCCGCGCGAACACGTCGCGAGCGTCGAGGGGCTGGTGGATACCCTGGCTTATGTGGACGCCTTCCGCGCTCGCATCTGAGGCGCGGCCGCTGCGTGGCGACTGCTGGCGTGCGGTCGAGGACCAGCACAGCGCGACCACGCGTCGTCTGACCGATACCGCCGCCGAGCAGGAACTGCTGGAGGATATCCTCGAGGAAACCAAGCCGCGGGTCCCGGACTCCTGTGCCGGTCTGCATTATCTGCTGCAGACCCCCTTCCGCTACGGTGCGCCGCCACCGCACGGCTCGCGCTTTCGGGCCCGTGGCGATCGGCGGGGCGTTTTTTACGCCTCGGTCGACATCCCGGCCGCCATGGCCGAGCTGGCATTCTGGCGCCTGATGTTCTTCGAGGCCTCGTCCGCCGGCGTGACGCCGCGCAACGCCGCGGTGCTCACCGTATTCTCGGTGCCGTATGCCACCCGTAACGGACTGGATCTGACGCGTCCGCCGCTGGATCGCGACCATGCCGCGTGGACGGCGCCAACCGATTACTCGGCGACCCAGGCGCTCGCGGAGAGCGCCCGCGAGGCGGGCGTCGAGATCCTGCGTTATGCCTCCGTGCGCGATCCACGGGGCCGCACGAATATCGCGATTCTCGAATGCGCCGCCTTCGCGCGCCGTGAACCCGTCCGCCAGCAGACCTGGCGGTTGTGGGTTGACCGCAACGGCGTCGAGACCCGCAGGGCCGTAGGCGATGAGCCCGCGCTGGTATTCCGGCGCAGCGATTTTGACCACGATCCGCGCCTGGCGGACTGACCACGACCGGGCGGCACGGTACCATTGCCGCCACAGGCGGAACGGACCGATCCGCCGCCCGCCGGGCAGCCGGTGACCGGCCCGGTGCCGGCCACCGGTCGGCATCGGATGACAATGGAGCGCCGCGCCGATGGCATCATCCGGCGAACCACCCGTCGATTCTCCTGATCCGTGGCGCGACCCCTCGCGGCCACGGGGTTCCACGTACGGTCGGGCCGGCGCGCGCTGGATGGTCGATCCGGAGGCCATATGGCGCCCGGATACAAGCGGCCGTGTCGGGCCTGCATTTTATGCGGTACTGATCACCGATGGCCCGGGTAACGGAGAATCGGTGCCACGGATCCGACAGGCCGATGCCGGATTCGCGCGGATGACCGGCTATACGGTCGAGGCCGCAGACGGACTCGCGTTCGATGCGATCGCCGGGCCGGCCACCGACCGGGAGCGGTTGGCCGCTGCATTCGAGCGGCTGGCGGCCCGTCATTCCGATGCCGGTGCGACGGTCCAATACCGCCGCGATGGCACGCCGTTCGGGATGGCGTGGAGTGTCGAGCCCGTATGCGTCGATGCCCGGCATATCACGCATTGCGTCTGGGTCCTGCATGAAATCGATGTCGATCTCGCCGCCGCCGAGGGCGATCGCGCCGCGCCCGCGGACGCGGCGATTATCGTCGCCACCGCGCGCACGACCGCGGGCGGCGAAGATCGCATCGTGCACGTCAACGACGGTTTCACCGCGCTGACCGGTTACGGCATCGACGAACTGCTCGGCCGCAGCCCGCGCATTCTGCAGGGCGATGACGGCCCGATCGGGGAACGCGAACGCCTGCGGCGCGCATTGGCAGGCGGCTGGCCCTGCCGGGTTGAACTGCTCAATTACACGCGCACCGGTCGCCCGTTCTGGAACGCGATGGACCTGTTGCCGTTCCGGCATGAACGGGGCGAGCCGGTCTATTGGCTCGGCCTGGCGAACGACGTTACCGAAGAGCGCGACCGCGAACAGCGCCGCTATGAGGCCGCTTATTACGACGACCTCACCGGGTTGCCGAATCGCGCGCTCGCCCAGGGCCGGATCGAGCGCGCCATCCGCACCGCCCACCGCAATCGCGGCAGGGTGGCCCTGCTGTATATCGATCTGGACCGGTTCGATGCGCTGCGCGCGCACTTCTCGCGGCCCGAACTCAACGATTGCCTGAGCCGTCTGGCGACCCGGTTCGCCGATGCGACACGGCGCTCGGATACGCTGGCCTATGTCGGCGGCGATGAATTCCTCGTGGTGGCCGAGGATGTCGCCACGGTGGCGGACAGCCGCGATATCGCCGAGCGGCTGTGCGCCGTCGCGGCCCACCCCATTCGCCTCGGCGAAGGGCGCGAGTGCATCGGTGCGACTGTCGGCATCAGCATCTACCCCGATCACGGCGGCGACCCCGAGCAACTCCTGCAGCGCGCGGATACGGCCCTTGTCCAGGCCCGCTCCGACGGGGAATCCATCGGGGTATACAGCCCCGCGCGCATGGGCGCGCGGCTGGAGCGGCTGTGCACCGGCGACACCCTGCGCGGTGCGATCCGGCGCGACGAATTCGCGGTCGCCCTGCAGCCCATCGTCACGCTGGCCGATGGCGAGGTGCGCGCACACGAGGCCTTCGCACGCTGGCATCATCCCCGGGAAGGCTGGATTCCCCCCACCGATTTCCTGCCGCTCGCGTTCGAGCGTGGATGCGCTGCCCTGATCAGCGAACGCGTCCAGACGCTGGCGTTCTCGGCCCTCGCGCTATGGTGGACGGTTCTGCCGGAGCCGCGCCCGCGGGTCGTGCTCAATGTCGACCGTGCGGAACTGGCGGCGGGGGCGTTCGCCGCGGGTCTGCTCGATCGCCTGGCCGCGGAACAACTGCCGCCCGCCGCCGTCGAGCTCGATCTGCGCGCGGACCTGCTGCGCCAGGCGACGGACAGCGATCTCGACGCGCTGCGGCGGCTGCATTCCGCGGGCGTCACGCTGGCCCTGGACGCGTGCCAGCACCCGGATGACGTGATCCCGGTGCTGGGGCGCGTGCCGCTGGAGCGGATCAAACTCGCCGCCTCGCTCGTCCGCGACGTGCATCTGGACCCGACCCGGCGCGACCTTGCGAACCGGCTGGTCGCGCTCGCGGCCGAACACGGTCTGTCGACCGCCGCCGTCGCGGTCGAGACCGCGGAAGAGGCCGAGTATCTCGCGGGGATCGGCTGTTCCACGGCCCAGGGCTATCGCTTCGGGCGTCCCGAAATCATCTGATTCCGGTGCACGGATGCCGCCGCGCGGGCGGTTCCGCACGCAACCCCTCCCTTTCGCCATTTGCCCAAGGCGTGAACCACGTCACGGAAGCGCCATGACTGGCCCGTTATGGTTCCGCGACATAGGGTCGATCAGTCCGCCAGCGGCGAACCGACGACCCGCGCGCGGGGCGCGGCGCGGCACGGGCGCCCGCCCCTCCGTGCCTGCGGCACGGTGGCGCGACCCGACGTGTGATGCCAGGAGGCTCCCATGGCTCAGGATAACGGGACCACCGGAGTACCGGTCGAATTGCTGCGGCCGGGCCTGTACGTACGTGAACTCGATCGCCCGTGGGTCGAGACGCCCTTCCTCTTCCAGGGGTTTCGTATCGTGGGGGCGGAGGAACTGGAAGCCCTGCGCGAGTACTGCCGGATCGTCATCATCGATGACGAGCGCTCCGACGCGAAGGCGCTCGAGGCCGTCCGCCGCGAGGTCGTGAAGCAGGGCCATGCACTGGCGGCCGGGGAATCCGCGCCCGCCGAGGCGCAGCCGGCGAAAGCCACGCGGCCGACCCCCAAACGTCCGTCCGAGCGCGCGCGCCGCCGCAGTGTGGGTGTGTTGTTCGCCGATTCCGAGAACCCCGACCGCAAGCGCTTCTCGACCCTGGTCCAGGCCGCCAGCGCCGCACGCGGTGATGCGCAGGCGGCCGCCAGTGACGCCCTGGCCCGCGCGCGCGACGGCCGCATGGTCGACACCGCGCGGATCGAGAGCACGGTCGACGAACTGACCGATCTCGTCATCGAGGACCCGACCGCCTCGCTGTGGCTCACCCGGATGCGCGAACGCGACGAGGGCATGGCCGTGCATGCGGTGAATACCACGGTGCTGGCACTGACGCTCGGCGCCCATCTCGGGATCGACCGGCGGGGTCTGCGCCGGCTTGCCCTCGGCGCGCTGCTGCACGACGTCGGCAAGACGACCGTGCCGAGTGAACTGCTGGAGAAGCCGGACGAATTGAGCGATCAGGAACTGGCCCGGGTGCGCGAATATCCGCAGGCCGGCTATGAACTGGTGGCCGACAGCGGCAACGTCCACACCGAGTCGCTGGAGGTGATCCGCCTGCATCGCGAGCGCTGGGACGGTTGTGGCTACCCGCGCGGCCTGCGGGGCGAGATGATCCCGCGCAAGGCGCTGATCGTCGGCCTCGCCGATGCCTACGACACGATGACCTCCCGGCGGCCATGGGCCGAGGCCGTGGCCCCCGACAAGGCGCTGCACGAGCTGTACGCCAACGCGGCGCAGGAATTCAGTGTCGATCTGGTGCAGGAGTTCATCCGCTGCATGGGCATCTTCCCGGTGGGCAGCGTGGTCGAACTCGACAACGGCGCGCGCGGGATTGTCGTCGGCGCGCGGCCCGGCGGCGGTCTGTGGCCGACCATCCTGATGGTGCGCACACCGGATGGCGAGCCCTACCGCAAACGCCTGTTGCTCAATCTCGGTGCCGAGGTCCGTCGCCGCGACGATGGTCCGCGTCGGATCGCGCGCTCGATTGACGCCTCCGCTTCGGGGATCGACGTTTCGCGGCTGGTCGCGCGTGAGTTTGGTCTGGCGGCCTGAGGGCGAGGGCCAAGGGCCAAGGGTCAGCCCGGGATTCGCTCGCCGGCGTGATCGTATAGGCCGCCGCTGGCTTCGGTGCCCAGTGCATCCAGGACTTCGAGCAGGCGCCGGGTCGATTCGGCGGGGGTGAGCAGGTCGCTGCCGTCGCCCGAATACCATGGCGCCGACAGCCGCGTGTCCACCGTTCCGGGCTGCAGTGCGACGCAGACGGCGTGCGGCTGGCGCCAGCGCATCTCGATGGCCGCCGTGCGAACGATCTGGTTCAGTGCGGCCTTCGAGGCGCGATAGCTGATCCAGCCGCCGTGGCGGTTGTCCTCGATCGAGCCCACGCGCGCGGAGAGCGTGGCGAAAATGCCGCGCTGGCGCCGCGGCAGCAACGGTGCGAGGTGCTTGAGCAGCAGTGCCGGGCCGGTCGCGTTGACGGCGAACTGCCGGGCCATGATCTGCGGGTCGAGTTCCGCCAGGCGTTTCTCCGGGCGTCGGCCATCCAGACTCAGCGCACCGGTGGCGTCGAGGATCAGATGCACCGTCGGTGCCGTGTCCCGGAGCCACGCGGCGGCGGCGGCGACACTCGGCTCGTCGGTGATGTCGATCGGTGGATCGGACCGTCGATGGAGCCCGATCACGCGGGCGCAGCGCGGATCGCCCCGCAGGTGGTCGACAAACGCCGAACCGATGCCGCCGGAGGCGCCGATCACCACGGCGTTGTAACCGTCTTCGAGTGAGTCCATCGGACAGGTCCCTCACCGCCGTTGGCTCAGGGCGGTTTCCCTTGAGTACGACGCAGCGGGCCTTATGGATTCAGGTCGCGGCACCGTCAAGGCGATGGACGTGTCCGATGGGGTCGAGGGCGTGTTCGGGTTAGTATTGTCTTGTTTATTGTCCAGGTACGTAACGGTCCGAAGGGGGCGCACAGCAACATGGTCGACGTCAGGCATCTTCGCAGCGTTCCCGTGGACCAGCTCCGCTATGGCCTCTACGTCGTCGAACCGGACCGGCCGTGGACCGAGATCCCGCTCATGTTCCAGGGCTTCGAGATATCGACCGACGAGGAACTCGAGGTCCTGCGCTCGTATTGCGAGCAGGTCTATGTGGATGCGGACCGCTGCACCGCGGACGCGCTCGAGGCGCTCGATCGGCCGGCCGCGGCATCCTCCACGGTGGCCGATCGCGAGGACGGCCTGGCCACGCCCCGCCCGGAGACGGATACCGCCAACGCCTTCGGCACCGAGCGCTACCCCGATACCGCCCGCTTCGAACGCCTGCTTCGCCGCGCGTGGGAGAGCCGCACACAGACCCGGCATTTCGTGGAGGCCGTCTTCCAGGGGCTGGATGGCGGCGATCTGCCCGATGCCCGCCAGGGGCGGGTGGCGGTGGCCGATCTGCTGCAGACGGTGACCGGCAACCCGGGCGCGGCCGTCTGGTTGTCGAATCTCGACGAGCGGGACGCGCCGACCTCGGTGCACTCCATCAATGTCTGCATCCTTGCGCTGACGTTCGGTGCCCATCTCGGGCTCGGGCGCGAGGAGCTCGAGCAGATCGGGCTCGGCGCGCTGCTGCACGATACCGGCAAGCTCTTCATGCCGCCCGCGATCCGGGACAAGGCCGATGCGCTGACGGATGCGGAATGGGATATCGCCCGGCGTCATCCGCAGGATGGCTACGATATCCTGGTCGAGAAGGGCGATTTCCCGAGCGAGGTGCTCGACATCGTGCGCCTGCATCACGAGCGCCTGGACGGCAGCGGTTACCCGTACGGTCGAGCGGGGGTCGAGTTGCCGCTGCCGGTGCGGGTCGTGGCGTTGGCCAATGCCTACGACGCCTTGACCAGCGAGCGCGTCTATCGCGCCGCGATGCCCGCGGACAAGGCGCTGCAGCAACTCTACAACGGCGCCGATGGCACCTTCGGCGGCCGCCTGGTCCAGGAGTTCATCCGCTGCGTGGGCATCTATCCGGCCGGCAGCCTCGTCGAACTCGATAACGGCGCGGCGGGTGTGGTGCTCGGTTCACGACCCGATGCGCGGATCCAGCCGACCGTACTGCTGGTGCGCACCCCCGATGGCGAGCACTACCGCAAGCGCGTGGTCCTGAATCTGGCCGCCGAGGTCGAGAATGAGGGACCGGCCCCGGCCCGTCATATCCGGCGGGCGCTCAATCCCGCGGAGGAGGAAATCGACGTCGCGGGCATCGTCGCGATCGAATTCGGCCTGGACGCCGCCGACTGAAGAACGATCAGCCGCCGCCCCGCAGACCCGCGGTCAGGCGCGATCCACCTGTTCGACCAGGTGTTCGGCCGTGAACAGGTCCAGGTGGGCACCGCCGCCGTTCTTGAACAGGGTGATTTCGGTGTCGTTCCGCCGACCGGGGTGATCCCCGCTGCACAGCTCGAACAGGTCCGCCAGGACGTCCGATTCATCGATGACGCCATCGGTGATCGGATGGAACAGATCGCCCGCCGCCTCCACGGTGGAAGCCCGGAAATCCACGAACAGGCGGGCCCGTCGCACGCATTCATTATCGCTTTCGCGCATGGAGGGATTGAACGCGCCGACCAGATCGAGATGCTGGCCCGGTTGCAGGAGCTCGCCGCGGATCAACGGTTCCATGGTGCCGGTGGCGCAGCAGATGATATCCACCTGCGGGATCGCGTCGGCGATCGAGTCGATCGCCTCCGCGTCGATTTCTTCCGCCCGCAGGGCCTCGACGAGGCTGTCGCGGTGGTGGCTGGTGCGGTTCCATACGAGCACGCGCCGCAGTGACGGGCGTGCCGCCTGGTGCGCCGCGATCAGGTGCGGGGCCAGCGCCCCGGCGCCGACCATCAGCAGCGTGGTCGCATCCGTGCGCGACAGCAGACGGCTGCCGAGCGCGGAGTCGGCGGCCGTCTTGCGCAGGGTCAGTGCGGTGCCGTCGATATTCGCCTTCGGCTCGCCGGTGTCGCCATCGAACAGTTGGTAGTTCGCGTGGATCGTGGGGCGGCCGGCATCCGCGTTGCGCGGGATCACGGTCGCCATCTTCACGCCCATCGCGCGCCCGGGGAACCAGGCCGGCAGCACGAGAAACGCCTCGCCCTGGTGAACGCCGTGATCCGGGCCCTGCATCAGCGTCCGCTCGCTCCGTGGCGGACTGGCGCGATGCGCCCGGGCCAGGGCCTCGATCAGGCCCGGGTAGGGCAGGCGTTCGTGCACCGTTTCCGCGTCGATTACATGCATGGCGCCATTCCGGCCGTTTTTGCGGTATCGGAGCCGTTACCGTAGCAGTACCCGCGTCGACCCGCGATACCGGTGGTGATCGGGGTAGGCCGGATGGCTGGCCCGGCGGGGTTACCCGCCGAGCCGGATGGCGACGTTCTTGGTCTGCAGGTAGTTGTCGAGCGCCTCGAGGCCCTTCTCGCGCCCGTAGCCGGACTGCCGGGTGCCGCCGAACGGCGTCTCGACGCCGCCGGCGAACCACTCGTTGACGAACACCTGGCCGGCGACCAGTTGCTGCGCGGTATGCATGGCGCGGTCGAGATCGCGCGTGAACACGCCGGCGACCAGACCGTAGTCGGTGCCGTTCGCGATCCCGATCGCCTCTTCCTGCGTACGGAATTTCATCAGCGACAGGGCCGGGCCGAAGATCTCCTCGCGGGCGATCTCCATGTCCGGGCGCACGTCGGTGAACACCGTCGGCTGCATGAACCAGCCGGCGCGGTCGATGCGATGGCCGCCGGTGACGGCGTTGGCGCCGGCATCGACCCCCGCCTGGCACAGCCGCTCGACGCGCTCGCGCTGGTCCGACGAGATCAGCGGCGTGAGGTCGGGGTTCTCCAGGCCGTGGCCCACGCTCAGCCCTTCCGCCAGCTGCACGGCGCGCTCGACCAGTTCGTCGTGGATGGACTCATGCACCAGCACGCGCGACATCGCCGAGCAGACCTGGCCGGCGTTGAAGAAGATGCCGCTGCGGATGCTCGCCAGCACCGTATCGAGATCGGCATCCGCGTGGACGATGCCCGCCGATTTGCCGCCGAGCTCCATCACGCAGGGCACGATGCGGTCGGCGGCCGCGTGCAGGATCGAACGCCCGGTCGGCACCGAGCCGGTGAATACGATCTGGTTGACCAGCGGATGCTCGACCAGCGCCGCGCCCGCCTCGTTGCCCCAGCCGGTGAGGATGTTCACCGAGCCCTCGGGGGCGCCGCCGCGCTCGCAGGCCACGCCGAGGAGCAGGGTCGCGAGCGGCGTCAGTTCGGGCGTCTTGATGACGACGGTGTTGCCCGTGGCGAGTGCCGCCGCCAGCGACCGCGACGCCAGCGCCACCGGGAAGTTCCACGGCACGATCTGCGCCGAGACGCCGAGCGGCTCGCGCACGGTCCAGTCGACGTAGCCGTCGCCCAGCGGGATCGAGCGGCCCTCGATCTTGTCCGCCATGCCGCCGTAATACTCGAAGTAGCGGGCGGCCTCCTCGAACTCGTGGCGGGCGTCGTCCAGCGCCTTGCCCGACTCCCGGCACAGGATCTCCGCGCCCTGGTCGGTGATCGCGCGGATCTCCGCGGCGATCCGGAACATCATCTCCAGGCGCATCTGCGGGCGCGGGCCGGTGAGCGCGCGCGAGCGATGGCAGTCCGCCGCCGCCCGCACGGCCCGGTCGACCTCGTCCCGGCCCGCCAGCGCGACCTCGGCGATGGTCTCGCCGGTCCCGGGATCATCGACCCCGAGCCGGCGGTCCGCGTCGACCCAGCGGCCGCCGATGAAGCTCTGCCAGACCGGTTCGATATGTGCCGCCGCTTCGGTCATACGGATGCCGCCTCCCGGGGTGTTTCGGTTCGCCGTGCGCCGTCGCCGACCAGCCGCCGCGCGACCCACTGGTGGAAATGGTGCGTGGGGATATCCTGCACCGGCGAGAACACGCCGCCCCTGTACCCGGGCGAGGCGCGCCCGCGCTGCATGCCCTCGACCATGGTGACGTCCTCCTCGAATACCGTCTTCCATGCCTGCAGCTGCGACTCGCGCGCGGCGGCATGCTCGTCGTCGATCGCGGCATCGCCGACGTAGCTGATCCGCAGGTGCTCGCGCGTATGCCGCTCCGAGATCGGCTCGAGCAGGACGACGAAGAAGTGGTCCGCCTGCAGGCCGATCAGCGCGTTCGGGTAGAGCGACAGATATTCCGCCTCGCGTTCGCGCTCTTTGGGCCACTGCGACAGCTTCGGCATCGTGATGCCGGCCACTTCGGCGAGGTTGTAGACGCGCGTCCCCTGGCCGGCGAACGACTCGCCGTCTTCATCGAGCACGATGTAGTGATCCTCGAGCCGGGAGTAACTGTTCAGTGCCGGATGGACCCAGGGCAGGTGGTAGGACTCGCAGTAGTTCTCCACCGCCAGCTTCCAGTTCGACTCGACGTCGAGCGTCAGCTGGCCGTCGCCGGCGGCGGGGCGCAGTTCCTGCGGGCCCGAACGGCCCCAGAAACTCTCCCAGCGTTTCATGACCGGCTCGATGTATTCCTCGAACGGTTCCGCCTCGCCATCCAGGTTCACGAAGATGATGTCGCACCACACGGCCGAGCGCACGGCCTTCAGCCCGTGCCGGCTCTTGTCGAAGCCCTCGCAGGAGTGGCAGTTCATGCCGCCGATATGCGGCGTGCCTTTGAGGCTGCCGTCGAGGCCGTAGTGCCAGGAGTGATAGGGGCAGCGCAGACCCGCTTCGACCTTCATGGGCTGGTCCACCAGCTGGCGTCCGCGGTGGCTGCATACGTTGTGAAAAACACGGACCTCGCCCTGGCGGTCCCGGAGCATGATCAGCGGGATCCCGAGCAGATGCGTTGGATGGACCTCGCCGTTCTCCTGGATATCGCTGGCGAACCCGAGTGCGGTCCAGGTGCGCGCGAAGACGCGGTCGCGTTCGGTGCGCAGGAATTCCGGGTCGGTATAGACGCTGTTCGGCAGCCCGTTCGCGTGCGCGGTGTCCTTGAGGACGTTCTCCATCCCGGCCGGGATGGCACCTTTCTCTGCGGTGGTGAATGGATCAAACATGACGGACCTCCATGCGCTTCGGGCCCGGTTCGGTTACGGGCGTGATCAATGACGTAAGCTAATGTAGGATCCTCGCAACACTCTATACAATCGAAAGTTTGTCAGTAGGGGTATGCATATAGATCATGTCTGAGCGCCCGGCACCATTACCCCCGCTGCAGAACCTGCGCGCCTTCGAGGCGGCGGCCAGGCTGGAGAGCTTCACCGCTGCCGCGGGCGAGCTCTGCCTGACCCAGGGCGCGGTCAGTCGCCAGATCCGTACGCTGGAGGAACGGCTGCGGGTGTCACTGTTCGACCGCGGTGACCGCGGGGTCCGCCTGACGCCGGCCGGGCGGCGCTATTACGATGTCGTGGCCGATGCGCTCGGCGCCGTGGCCCGGGCCACGGCCGACCTGGTGCAGGAAGAAGACGACACCACCGTCACGGTCGGCACCACCAGCGCCATTGCCTCGCTCTGGCTCATGCCGCGCCTGACCGGGTTCCGGCGCCGGGCGCCCGATCTCGATATCCGGGTCCTCGCGTCCGACCGCGACTTCGAGCGCAACAGCGATGAAGTGGATCTCGTCATCGAGTACGCCCGCGACACGCAGGATGGCGCGGGCGTCTGGCGTCTGTTCGATGAAGAGATCTTTCCCGTGTGCAGTCCCGATTACCTCAGCGGCCGGGCCGCACCCGATCGGGCCGATCAACTCCCGCTCGAGACCCTGCTGGTACTGGATGACGACCATCCCGACTGGATGGGCTGGACCGAATGGATGCGCCGGGCGGGCGTCGACGCGGGCCCCCTGCGCCACCCCATCCGCATCAACAGCTATCCGACCCTGCTCCAGGCCGCGGCGGCCGGCGAGGGCATCGCCCTGGGCTGGCGCCATCTGGTCGACGAATTCCTCGCCGCCGGTACGCTTGTCCCGCTACTCCCCGAGGCGATGACGGCCCCCGGGGCGTTCTACCTGCGCACGACCCGACCGGTGGCGGACGACAGCCCATCGGGTCGCCTTCGGGACTGGTTCCTGGGTACGCATCTCCACGCTCCCGTCACGTCCTGAAGGCGTGTCCGGCGCCCGGACCGCTGCGGTCGCATTGCGGGCGTGCCTGCCATACGGCAATCTGGCAGCCTGTCGGTCCAGGCTCGCCGAGCTGCGATGCACTGAGCCCGACAGGCTGCATGGCGCGCCAATGACGGGAGATCACTCGTGGACGTAATCGCCGTATATCCCGGCACGTTCGATCCGATCACGCATGGCCACGTCGACGTGGCGGAACGCGCAAGCCGCATGTTCCATCGCGTGATCATCTCGATCGCCGCAAACCCCGGCAAGCAGCCGTTCTTCTCGCTGGAAGAGCGGGTCGCCTTCGCCGAAGCCGTGTTCGCGGACAACCCGAGTGTCGAGGTCCGTTCGTTCGACTCGCTGCTGGTCGAATACGCACGGCAACAGGGTGCCGGCGCGATCCTGCGCGGCCTGCGCGCGGTCTCCGACTTCGAGTTCGAGGTCCAGCTCTCGGGCATGAACCGCCGTCTGGCGCCGGAGATCGAGACGGTGTTCATCTCCGCCGCCCAGGAATACGGCTTCGTCTCCTCCAGCCTCGTCCGCGAGATCGCCTGCCTCGGCGGCGACGTCACCGAATTCGTCTCCCCGGCCGTGAAAGCGGCGCTCGATGCACGGTTTCAGGCCAGCAAGAACCACCAATGAATACGAACGCTTTGCGCCCGGTGGATTTTTCGTGGTTTTCGTTTCCTGCTCGTCCGGCCGTGAAAGCGGTCGCCTGGGTCTTTCTGCTTTGGCTGTTGCTCACCGCGACAGTGGCTGCGGATGATGAGGGCGAGCGTGGCTGGGCGATTGCGAGTGCGCATCCGTTGGCGACGGAGGCGGGGCGGGAGGTGCTGGAGTCGGGTGGTAATGCGTTTGATGTGGCCGTTGCCGTCAGTGCGGCACTGGGCGTCGTGGAGCCGTATGGGTCCGGGCTCGGCGGCGGCGGTTTCTGGCTGCTGCATGAGGCCGACGGCGATCGCGACGTGATGATCGACGGTCGCGAGCGGGCGCCGCTCGCCGCGACGCGGACGATGTATCAGGACGAAGACGGGCAACTGATCGAGCGCGCGTCGATCGACGGCCCGTTGGCCGCCGGCATCCCCGGCCTGCCGGCGGCGCTGGTGCATATCGCGCGGGAATACGGCGACCTGCCGCTCGCGCGGAGTCTGGCGCCCGCCATTCGCCTGGCGCGCGACGGCTATGAGATCGGTGAGCCGTACCGGGTGATGGCACGCTTCCGTCGGGACGTGCTGCAGCGCTCACCCGCCGCCGCGAAGACGTTTCTCGATGATGGTGAAGTCCCGCCGAAAGGATACCGACTGCGGCAGCCCGAACTGGCAGCTACGCTGGAGCGGTTGGCGCGTCATGGGCGTTCCGGTTTCTACGATGGCCCGGTGGCGCGGAAGCTGGTTGCCGGCGTGCGCGAGGCCGGGGGCATCTGGAGTCGGCGCGATCTGCGTGAGTATCGCGTGCGTGAACGCGCACCGATCACCGGTCGCTACCGCGGTATGGAGGTCGTCTCCGCCGCGCCGCCTTCATCCGGCGGCGTGACGCTGGTCGAGGCCCTGAATATCCTGGCGCCTTATGACCTGGGCACCGCCGATCCGGCCGAACGCGTGCATCTCGTGGTCGAGGCGATGCGTCGCGCCTATCATGATCGTGCGCGTTAGCTCGGCGACACCGATTACGTCGATGTCCCGGTCGAGCGCCTCACGGATCCGGATTATGCGGCCGGGCGGCGGGCCTCCATCCGCAGCGATCGCGCCACGCCGAGCGCGCAGCTGCCTGGCGTCGGCGCGGACGAGGGTGGGCGTGACACCACGCATTTCTCGATCATCGGCCCCGCGGGTAACCGCGTCGCCGCGACCCTGTCGATCAACTGGCCGTTCGGCTCCGGCTTCATGCCGCCCGGTACCGGCGTCGTCCTGAACGACGAGATGGACGATTTCGCCGCGAAACCCGGAGAACCCAACGTCTACGGACTGGTCCAGGGCGAGGCGAATGCGATCGAACCCGGCAAGCGGATGCTGTCGAGCATGTCGCCAACCTTCCTCGAGTACGGCGACCGTGTCGCGGTGCTGGGAACGCCGGGCGGCAGCCGGATCATATCGATGGTCCTGCTCGCGGCGCTCGAATTCCATGCGGGCGGTGGTCCGATGGCGATGGCGGAAAGGCCGCGTTTCCACCATCAGTACCTGCCGGACGTCATCGAGTCCGAGCCGGGTGCGCTCGATGACGCGCTCCGCTCGGCCCTGCGCGAGCGCGGGCATGAACTGGAGATCAGGGACGACACCTGGGGAGACATGCAGATCGTGACCGATCACGGCGGAAAGGTGCGCGGGGCCGCGGATTCGCGTGGCATCGGCGCCGTGGCGCACGGGATCGTCTTGGAAGGCGCGGACGGCTCGCGTATATTGAAGTCAATACCATCCGAATAACGACAGCCGGCGGTGTCATCGTGGCGCTGGCCAATCCGCGACTGGCGCGGGCCATCGCCCGGACCACTGGCACGGGGAGATCCGAAGGTATGCCCAAAATTCACCCTCATCGACTGATGGCCCTGCTGTTCGGTGCCGTATTGCTGGCCGGTCCGGTCGGCAACGCGAACGCGGCGGACGACGACGAACTGATCGGCCGCATCGTCGGTGAGGGCGGTGTTTTCGACTTCACCAAACTCAACGACCAGGGGCAGCCGCTGTCCGACCAGGATGCGGTCTACACCATCGAACCGTGGTCCTGCCTGCGCGACAACGTGACCGGCCTCGTATGGGAAGTGAAAACGACCGACGGCGGGCTGCGCGATCAGAACAACACCTATACATGGCATAACCCGGATGCCGACGAGAACGGCGGGGCGCCGGGGCCGGGCGACGGCGGTGAGTGCAGCGGTTCCGCCTGCGGCACCCACGCCTACGTGCAGGCCGTGAATGAACGGGGCCTGTGCGGCGCCACCGACTGGCGCATGCCGACCCGGGCCGAACTGCGCACGATCGTGGACTACCAGGCCACCTTCCCCGCGATCCGGACGGACTACTTCCCCAACACCGTGGCGACGTCGTTCTGGAGTTCCGAGCCGAACGCCAACTACCCGAACTTCGCCTGGCACACCGACTTCAAGTTCGGTCTCGCGAGCTACTACTACCTCAAATCCGGCCCGAAAGCGGTTCGCCTCGTCCGGGACGTGGACAACGGCGGATAACCGCCGCGCTCTATGCCGTGAAAATTCAGCGCGGGCTCCTTCTGTCAGTCCCTGCCGGCGAAAAATGCGCGGAGGAAAGGGGTTCTCGACAGACGAAGCGGTAGGTCGGACTTCGTCCGACACGGAAGCTCGAGCGTCGGACTGGAAGTCGACCTACCGAACGCCATTCCTCGCCTTTCTCCGCGCCCTCCGCGGCTCTGCGAGAAATGCCTTTTCTGATGTCTCTTTGCGTCCCTTGGCGCCCTTTGCGCCTTGGCGAGAACCCTTCAGTACGACACTTCCACTGTCACAGGCACAGACCCCGGCGAACACGGTGACGCCCGGCTGCTCCCGCTTACGTCTGGCACCGCGGGCAGTAGACGGTCGCCCGCTGGCCGAGGCGGCGGGTGCGCAGGGTGGTGCCGCAGCGTCGGCAGGGCGCGCCGGCGCGGCCGTAGACGGCGAGTGAGATGCGGAAGTATCCCGGCGCGCCCGAGGCGCTGGTGAAGTCCCGGAGCGTCGTCCCGCCGTGCTCGATCGCCTCCCCGAGGATCCGTTTGATCGCCTGTGCCAGTGCGCGGTAACGGGCCCGTCCCACGCGCCCGGCGGCCCGGGCCGGATGGATACCGGCGGCGAACAGCGCCTCGGCGGCGTAGATGTTGCCCACGCCGACGACGATCCGCCCGTCCATGATGAAATCCTTGACCGATCGGCGCCGGCCGCGTGACCGCTCGTAGAGATAATCGCCGTCGAAGGCCGGATCGAGGGGTTCCGGCCCGAGCCCCGCGAGCAGCGCGGGGGGCGGCGCGTCGGCGTCGAACCAGAGCACCGAGCCGAAGCGCCGTGGATCGCGCAGCCTGAGGCACGCGTCCCCCTCGAACAGGATGTCCACATGGTCGTGAACGGCGGCCGGCGTATCGGGCTCCACGACCCGGAGACTGCCCGACATTCCGAGGTGGAGCATCAGCGTGCCGCGAGCCGTGCGCAGCAGGAGGTATTTGGCGCGACGCTCCACCGCCGTCACGGTCGTGCCCCTCAGCGCCTCCAGTGCCGCGACCGGCACCGGCCAGCGCAGGCGCGGCTCACGGACCGTGATCCCGCGGATCGCGCGGCCCTCGATATGGGGTGCGATCCCGCGACGGGTGGTCTCGACCTCGGGCAGTTCGGGCATCGTTTTACCGGTGTTCCTCGTTGTATCGCCGCGCCTTCGCACGGGCGGCGGGACGGACGGTTCGGGTCAGCCAGTGCGCGCTTCAGGACGATCCGGTGTCCGCTTCGGCCGGTGGCGGTGCCAGCAGGCGGTCGGCTTCCGCGGCGGGGATCCCGATGCCATAGTCCGCGCCAGTGGGCACGAGGATCAGCCTCGGTTCGCGGGCGGCGATCCGCCATTCCAGGATCGCATTATCGGTCGCGATGCGGATCCGGCCCAGATCGGCCGCCGGTGGGTCGAGTATGAATCCACCGGCGCGGGCCGCGCGCCAGCGGGCGGCCCAGGCTTTGGCATCGCCCGTGCCTTCGGTCAGCGTCCAGCCGCCGTCGGCGTCGCCAAGCCGTGCCTCGGCATCCGGCGTGGCGATCCGTCGCGGTGCCGTACCGGTGCCGAGCACGCTTGGGTCGGCCAGTCCGTCGAGCCCCCGTTTCAGCAGCGGCCAGAACTGGTCCGGCAGAAGACAGAACCGATCCCCTGAGCGTACGTAGCGGCGGCCGTCCGCCGCGCGATCACCGAACTCGACGGTGGTGTCATCCGCCCGCATGCGCAGCCGTGGCCGATCGAGGCCGAATTCCGCGGGCTCGTGTTCCGCGACCGGATAACAACTGCGCCGTGGCGCCGCCAGTACCGTCAATGCGCTGACGACGCGTCCATCGCGGGCGGGGCGCTCGATCGGTTCGATGAAATGCCAGCCGTCGCGCCGTCGTTCCAGGCGCAGTGGTGAGCGGTCCTGGCGCGGGAACACCAGCTCGAGTGTCTGTACGTCCCGCGGTTCGATCGCCGTCAGGGGCGCAGGCCCGCTTTGCGTTTGCCCCGCGTACCATGCGGCACCCGCGCCGGCGAGGACGGCCACGGCGAGTACCAGGTTCAGGGATCGGCGCAGACGCAAGGACAACCTCCTCAGCGCCGCCGCCGGCGCCAGCCGATGACCAGGCCGGTCGCGAGCAGGGCGAGCGGCAGCGCAAGCAGGAATCCGAAACCGAGCACGATCACCGCCGTCCGCGAGAGGTCGACCCGTGTGTCGGGGGCCGCGTCGGGCGGGATGTCGATATGGGCGCTGTCGCCAACCAGCCAGTTGACCAGCCGCATGCCCAGATCGAGATTGATGCCGTTGCCGATATACGCGTTGGAAAGGAAGTCGCCATCGCCGATGACGGCGAAGCGTTGGCCGCCGGTCGGCTGTTCGTTGCCTTCGGCTGGTGGCCCGCGGCGCCCGGCCCAGCCCAGAGTGAGCGGGCCGCGTGTCTCGCCGGCGGCGCTGTCGAAATCGATCTCGCCCTCGATCGGTCCGGTCTCGGTCCAGCTCTGTTCGCGGGTCCGGAGCAGCGCCGTGTGGCTCCAGCCGCCGGTATCCACGCGTTCCAGCGCGACCGCCTGCGGGAACAGCGACAACTGGTCGAGTCCGTCGACGACGGGGTGGTCACCGTAGTCGCTGATCACGGCGAAGTCCGGGGTATCGGTGCCGAACAGTTGCGCCCCGGCGTCGACGACCACGCCCTCGTGGCGGCGGATTCCGAGATCGTCCGCGAGTGCGCTCAGATGATCGCCGTTATCCGGTTCGGTCAGCCACAGCAGATGGCCTCCCGCCTGGACATACTGGCGGATGCGCGCGAGTTCGCCCGGCAGATAGTCCGATTGCGGGCTGGCGATGACCAGCAGATCGGTGTTGTCCGGGATATGTGGCATCCGCGCCAGCTGCAGGGTCTGTACGCGGAAGCCGCGCTCCCCGAGGCGGTCGCCGAAGCGGCCCAGATCGGCGTTGCCGTCGCCGTGCGGTTTGCGCTCTCCGTGCCCCTCGAGGAATACGACCCAGCGCTCATCGTCGCGCGCGAGCCGGGCCAGCGCGCTGGTGATGCTCTGCTCGCTGATGCGCTGCAGCCGTTCTTCCCGATCACCGTGGCGCACGATCAGCTCGCCGCCCTGGCGGATGCCCAGCTCCCGGGCCAGGGCCGGGTTGGTCTCCGGATTGATGAACTCGAGCCGGGCGTCGATGCCCGCGCGGCGATAGCGTTCGACGAGATCACGGATGCTGCGCCGCGTGACCGGTTCCGGACCGATATAGACCGTCATCTCGACCGGGTCCTCGATCAGTTCGAGCACCTGCCGACTTTTCTCGGTCAGCGTATTGCGCGAGGTCTGCGTCCAGTCGGTGGTGTAGCGCCAGGTCTCGGACAGCCATGCGATGATGCCGACGAGCCCCAGCACGAGGACGGTGAACAGCAGATTCTGCAGGCGCAGGCGGCGGCGGTTGCGGCGATCCAGGCGCATCGGTCCTCCGGCTCAGCGCTGCAGGCGGTCGTTGTCGAGCCGGCGGACCGCGAAGGTCACGAACAGCCCGGCGAAGAGGACGAAGAACACGGCCGAGGCGCTGTCGAACAGCCCGCCGAGGAACGGCTCCAGATGCGTGGCCGGTGCCGGCCAGCCCAGCAGGTCGGCCCACGGTTCGCCCAGCGTACGGCCCCATTCGCCGAGCAGCAGCAGCGCGAGCAGGATGCCGAGTGTCGCGGTCGCGGCGATGGTCGGTTCACGCGTGACGGTCGACAGATAGAGCCCGAGCGCGCCGGCACCGGCCACGAACAGGAGGTGTCCCGTGATCGCGAGCGCCACCGCGCCGCCATCAAGGTCGGTGAAGAACGCCAGCGAGAGGGGCATGAGCGCGGTCAGCGCTACCATCGCGAGCAGGATGCCGAGCAGCCCGAGGAACTTGCCGGCGATGATCTCGAGGGTCGAGACGGGCGCACCCAGCAGCAGCGGCAGTGTCCCGAGGCGGCGCTCGCCGGCGATCAGCTGCATGGTCAGCAAAGGTATCGCGAAGACATGGATCATCGCCGCGGCTCCGTACAGCCGCGGCACCAGGAAGGCCGTAACGCCCGGACCGGCCCCGGCCTCGATCAGTTTCGGTTGCACCTGGAGGTAACTCTCGAGGTGGAGCAGGAATATGAATCCGGTAACGAGCTGCGCGCCCGCGAGGACCACCCACGCGACCGGCGAGCGGAACAGGCCCGCGAGTTCACGGGCAGCGATCGTGAGCATCCTCATGCCTGCGCCTCCGCCGCCGTATCCGCGCTCGTGAGTTCCACGAAGAGCTGCTCCAGCGAGGCGCGGTCCGGCGCCATCTCGACCAGCCCCCAGCCGGAGTGCACGGCGGTTTCGGCGATCCGCTCGGGGTCCCGCGGGTCGGGTCGAGGCGCAGCCGCAGGCGACCCGGGCCGAGGTGTTCGATGTCGGTGACACCCTCGATCGCGCGGATCTCCGCGTCCACCGGGGCCCGGCGCAGCGTCACCGTGATCCGGTCGCTGGCCGCCTCGTCCGTGAACGCGCTCACGGGGCCCCCATGCAGGATGCGCCCGTGATGCATGATCGCGACCCGCGAACACAGCGCCTGGACCTCCGGCAGGATGTGGGTCGACAGGATGATGCCGTGCTCGCGGCCAAGATCGGCGATGAGCGCCCGGATCGCGCGGATCTGGATCGGGTCGAGCCCGACCGTGGGTTCATCGAGGACGATGGCCGCCGGGTCATGGACGATCGCCTGGGCGATCCCGACCCGCTGGCGGTAGCCCTTGGACAGATTGCCGATCGGGCGGCGCGCGACGTCCGTCAGACCGCACAGCGCCATGGCCCGGTCGGTGGCGTCGCGACGCCCGGCCCGGTGCACGCCGTGGAGAGCCGCCGCGAAGGCCAGGTACCCGCGCACGCTCATGTCCGGATACAGCGGCGGCTGTTCCGGCAGGTAACCGAGTGCGCGCTTCGCGCGACGGGGCTCTTCGAGCAGGTCGATGCCATCGATGGCGATGGCCCCGGCGGTCGGCGCCAGCACACCGCACAGCATGTCCATGGTCGAGGTCTTGCCGGCACCGTTCTGGCCGAGCAGCCCGACGATCTCGCCACGCTCGAGCCGCAGATCGACCGCGTCCACCGCGCGCAGCGCGCCGTAGTCGCGGCACAGCCCGGTGGCGTCAATCAGTGGTGTGGTGTCCGGCATCGACGGTCCCGCGGCGCCACTCGGCAGGTCCGCGACGATAGACGCTCCGGGGTCGTGGCGGCAAGCTCCAAGGGCCAAGGGCCAAGGGCCAAGGGCCAAGGGTCAGGGGTGTATCCCGCGGTCTTGGCCGCGCGGCATCCTGAGCGTCTACAGCCAAAATGGTAGGATATGGGCTCGTCGTGCATGGAGCGATCGCTGCGCGGCCACTCCCTGGATTTGCAGGACCTGATGCGCGGTGCCCCCGTTGCCATCCGTGAGGTATCGATGAACGAGATACTGCGTCTTCTGGAGTCCGGACTGCTCGATCTGTCCATCCTGGGCTACGTGGCGGTCGTGCTGCTGTTGACCCATGTCACCATCGTCGCGGTGACGATCTATCTGCATCGCTGCCAGGCGCATCGCTCGGTCGATCTGCACCCCGTCGTCGCGCATTTCTTCCGCTTCTGGCTGTGGCTGACCACGGCGATGCGGACCATCGAGTGGGTCGCGATCCACCGCAAGCACCATGCGCACACGGAGACGGAAGAGGATCCGCACAGTCCGCACCAGGCGGGGATATGGAAGGTCCTGCTCGAGGGCGTGGAGTTGTACCGCGAAGAGGCGAAGGACCAGGAGACGCTCGACAAGTACGGTCACGGCACGCCCGATGACTGGATCGAGCGCAACGTGTACGCCCGCTTCGAGATCGGCGGCATCGTACTCATGGGCATTCTCGCGCTCACGCTGTTCGGGGTGCTCGGCATGACGGTGTGGGCGATCCAGATGATGTGGATCCCGCTCTGGGCGGCGGGCGTCATCAACGGGCTCGGCCATTACCTCGGGTACCGCAATTTCGAGTCCGCCGACGGTTCGACCAATCTGTCGCCGCTCGGGGTTCTGATCGGTGGCGAGGAGATGCACAACAACCACCACGCGTTCCCGAGCTCGGCGAAGTTCTCGCAGCGCTGGTACGAGTTCGATATCGGCTGGTTCTATCTGCGGATTCTGTCGGCGCTCGGTCTGGCGAAGATCAAGCGGGTCGCACCCAGCCCCATGGTCGACCCGGCCAAAAACACGGTCGACTTCGAGACGGTCAAGGCGGTCGTGATCGCGCGCATGCACGTCATGCGGACGTACGCGCGGACCGTGACGGTGCCGGTCCTGAAGGCGGAACTCGAGCGCGTGGATGGAGGCACGCGCGCGCTGCTCAAACGCGCCAGGCGCGCGCTGATCCGCGACGAGTCCCGGATGGACGAGAAAGAGAGGGCCCGTCGCGACCATGCCCTCCAGGCCAACGAGCGCCTGCAGACGGTCTACGAATACCGCCGCTGGCTGCAGGAGCTGTTCGCCTCGAGGCGCGCCACCCAGGAGCAGCTGGTGCAGTCGCTGCAGGCCTGGTGCGCGAGCGCCGAGCAGACCGGCATCGAGGCGCTCGAAGAATTCGCCTCGCACCTGCGCGGCTACCGCCTCAAGACCGACTGACCGCCGCGTATCGCCGGCCTTTTCCGGCAGGTCAGGGAAAAACCGGTTCTCGCCAAGACGCGAAGGGCGCCAAGGGACGCGAAGAAAAGCAAATTCGGTTTCTCGCAGAGGCGCGGAGAACGCAGAGAAAGGCGAAGATTAAAGGCCCGGATCGAGTGTAGGTCGGACTTCCAGTCCGACAGATCGAAGGCTTCGGCGTGTCGGACTGGAAGTCCGACCTACGCCCGCTCGAAGCAGCCGTTGCCGTTCCACTGCCGAGGCATTTTCATCTTCTTCGTAACTCTGCGATCTCCGCGCCTCTGCGAGAGATCGCTTTCCTTCGCGTCCCTTGGCGCCCTTCGCGTCTTGGCGAGAACCGATTTTCGCCTGAACTGGATATCCGATCTCAGGCGTCGGCAGGCGTCTGGGCCGCGTCGGTCGGGATCGCCCCGTCGATGGGCACGGTGTGGTCGAGGAAGAAGCGGGCGGTGGCGCGCCAGTCGTTCGCGCGTGCCTGGGCGATGCAGTCCGCCGGATCGAGGTCGAGGCAATCGCGCGCGGCCTCGGCCAGATCCAGTGCCAGGAAACCGGTGACACCCTGCTGCACCACATCGATCGGTCCCGTCACCGGGTAGGCGGCGACGGGCGTGCCGCAGGCCATCGCCTCGAGCATGACCACGCCGTAGGTATCGGTGCGGGAAGGGAATACGAACACGTCGGCGCTGGCGAACCAGCCCGCGAGTTCGCGGCCATGGCGGTACCCCGGGAATACGGCCTGCGGGTACGCGCGCTCCAGGCGGGCGCGGTCGGGTCCATCGCCGACGACCACCTTCGTGCCGGCGACATCCATATCGAGAAACGCCTCGATGTTTTTCTCCGGTGAGACGCGCCCGACGAACAGGTGAATCGGCCGCGTGAGCTCCGTTTCGAACGCGGCATCGGGGGCGAACACGCGGGTGTCGACGCCGCGATTCCAGACCACCAGATGATCGAATCCCCGGGCCGCGAGTTCGCGCGCCATGCCGGCCGTGGGCACCAGCGTGGCGGCGGCGTCGCGGTGGAAGCGGCGCAGCAGCGCATAGCCCCAGGACAGCGGTATGAACGGCAGGCGCGCCTGGACGTATTCCGGGAAGCGTGTATGGAACGAGGTCGTGTGGCGCCAGCGCCGGCGGCGCAGGTGGCGTATGGCCGCATGCCCGAGCGGGCCTTCGGTGACGACATGCACGCGGTCGGGGGCGAACCGGTCGAGACGGCGTCGCAGGGCGCGCGTGCCGAGCGCGAGCCGGATCTCCGGGTAGCCCGGGCATGGGATGGTCCGGAAGCCTCCGGGTTCGATGACGTCGACAGTGTGGCCTTCGCCGCGCAGCCACTCGACGACGGCGTTGAGTGTCGTCACCACGCCGTTGACCTGCGGATACCATGCGTCCGTGACGATGCTCAGCCTCATCCGTCGGCGGCCTCTGCGTCACGCTGCGTCGCGTGATCGATCTGCATCCACTGTTTCGACCTCGATGCGGCCATCGAAGTGCTCGATCAGCGCGGTGCAGGACTCCACCCAGTCGCCGCAGTTGTGGTACGTGACGTCCTGGACGTCGCGGATCTCGGCGTGATGGATATGCCCGCAGACCACGCCGTGGAAACCGCGCCGACGGCAGTCCCGCGCGACGGCGTTCTCGAACTCGAAGATGAAGTTCACCGCGCCTTTCACCTTGTGCTTTACATGCGCGGACAGGGACCAGTAGCCGTAGCCGAAGCGTTCACGGAAGCGATTGAACCACCGGTTGAGGACCAGCAGCGCGGCATAGCCGTGGTCGCCGATGAAGGCGAGCCAGCGGTGTGCCTGCACGACGCCGTCGTATTGATCGCCGTGGATGACCAGCAGCCGGCGACCGTCGGCGGTGCGGTGTTCGACCTCGTCACGGACCGAGATGTTGCCGAGTTCCAGATCGGTGTAGCGGCGCAGGAACTCGTCATGATTCCCGGTTACGACGACGACGCGGGTACCGCGTTTGGCCTTGGTCAGTACGCGGCGGATCACGTTGGTGTGCGACTGCGGCCAGTAGATCCGCGACTTCAGGCGCCAGCCGTCGATGATGTCGCCGACCAGATACAGCGTCTCGCAGTCGTGATGCTTGAGGAACGCGATCAGGGCCTCGGCGCGGCAGCCCTTCGTGCCGAGGTGCAGGTCGGACAGCCAGATGGTCCGTGCCCGCTCGCGGCCGCTCCCGGTGTCCGTCTGATCGATCGTTCCCGATGCCTGCGGTGATGCCGCGCCGGCATCCGGCTCCTCGAAGGCCTCACGCAGGACGGTGTAGGGCGCGCTGTTCATGGGGTGCAGGAAAACAGTCGGGTTTGAAGGGTCGATGACAGGAACGTGAACTTTGCGTGACAGGCGCGGTCGCAGCCTGCATGGGACGATGTCGCACGGGATAAACGCGGCGTCGTGCGTGGAACGCAGGAACGGACGCCAGTCGGCGTACCGTCCAATCATCGACGGTGCCCGCGCCGCGGCGCGGGAACAGGGAATCCGGAAGGCTCCACGGAGCCGGGCCGGAGCTGCCCCCGCAACTGTATGCGGTGAGTTGAACGTCCAGATGCCACTGGGTAACCCCCGGGAAGGCGGACGCACGACGATGACCCGCGAGCCAGGAAACCTGCCGTCGATGGGACACCGCCAGGAGGCTCCGGGTTGCTCGGACAGTCTCCCAGGGTGTCTGCAGTGCAAGTCCGAGCGGGCGGGGTGTCCCGGCGGCAACTGCGCAGCGTGAAGTGGCGGCCGGCTCAGTCGCGCGTGGATCGGGTATTCCCCGTTCAGGCGATACGCAGGTGCCCGCCCGGTGTACCGCCACCCCGCCTGCGCCGTTCGACCCTTCTCTCCCGCAGCCCGCATCCGGGTCTCAGTCAACGGGCGAGGAGCTCTACATCATGTCCAGGCAATCCAACGTCAACTACCAGCAGGCGATCGACCAGAGCGATCGCAATGTCCCCATCAACCTGCGCCAGACCGGCGACCCCGGCATCCGCATGTTGATCTCCAACCGCGTGCGCAAGTCCGCCTACTGGCACCTGTCGGTCGAGGCCGGTTGCTGGCGCGCCACGGTCTACAACCGCATGTATCACCCGCGCGGCTATGTCCGCCCCGAGGATGGCGGCGCCATGGTCGAGTACCGGGCACTCATCAACGACGTCACGCTCTGGAACGTGGCCGTCGAGCGGCCCATCCGCGTCAAGGGTCCCGACGCCGAGGCGTTCTGCAACTACGTGTGCACGCGTGACATGACCCGGGTGCCCGCGATGAAGGGACGCTACGTCATCCTCTGCGACGAGGAAGGTCACGTCCTCAATGACCCGGTCATGCTGCGGCTGTCGCAGGACGAGTTCTGGTTCACGATCAGCGACTCCGACCTCGCCTACTGGTTCAAGGGCATCAACGTCGGCGCGAAGTATGACGTCACGATCGAGGAGATCGATGTCTCCCCGCTGCAGATCCAGGGCCCGAAGTCGGAGGACCTGATGGCCGATCTGGTCGGCGAGGGCGTGCGCGAAGTGCCCTACTACGGCCTGATGGCCGCGCAGGTCGGCGGCGTCGACGTGATCATCTCCCAGACCGGCTTCTCCGGCGAGAAGGGCTATGAGATCTACGCCTACGATTCGACGCTGAACGCGGAGACGGTCTGGAACACCATTCTCGCGACCGGCGAGAAGCACAACCTGATGGTGATCGCCCCGGCCCATCACCGCCGGATCGCCGCCGGCATCCTGTCCTACGGTCAGGACCTCGATCACGAGACCAATCCGTTCCAGTGCAACCTCGGGCACATGGTCCCCAAGACCAAGGAGGCGGATTACATCGGTCGCCAGGCGCTCGAGAAGATGCGCGAGCAGGTGAACAACGGCAACCCGCCGTTCCGCCACCAGCTGGTCGGGCTGAAGATCGGCGGCAAGCCGATCGAGGACTATGCCCCCGACTTCTGGCTCGTCTCCCACGACCGGCACAGCGAGCCCTGCGGCTGGATCACCTCACCGTGGTACTCCCCGAGCTCGACACGAACATCGCGATCGCCTATGTGCCCGTCGAGTCCGCGGCCATCGGCACCGAGTTCCTCGCGTGGCTGCCGGAGGAGTACCAGCCGAAACCGGGACATCCGGTGCCGGCGGTCGTGGCCGAAATGCCGTTCCGCGAATCGGAGCACATGAGTTCCCGTGAGCGGGCCAAAGCCGAGGGCCGCGATTACGCGTACTGATGGAAGAAAACACCGGCGCCCGCCCGATTGTGGGCGGGCGCCGGTGGTTGCCGTTGCCGACGCAGTACCAGTAGGGTTCTCGCCAAGGCGCCAAGCGCGCCAAGGGACGCGAAGGAAGGAAAAAAGGCGTCCTCACGCAGAGCCGCGGAGCTCGCAGAGAAAGGCGAGTCAGGTAGTGGCGCTCCGCGCGACACCTCCGACTGGCCGCCTACCGCTTCGGCGATGTCGTCCACCGCTGAAGCTCCGACTTGTTATCTTCTTTATCAACTCTGCGACCTCTGCGCCTCTGCGAGAGATCGCTTTTCTTCGCGTCCCTTGGCGCACTTGGCGCCTTGGCGAGAACCTTTTGGCGCTGCATCACCGAGCGGTCACGATTGCGCGATACGGAGGAGGCTGATCAGGAGGGGAGTTCAGCCCACAAAAAACCCGGCACGAGGCCGGGTTTTTTTGATCGCTGTCCGACTCGGCGGACGGGAGACGAGGCTTACTTGAGCTTCGTTTCCTTGTAGGTCACGTGCTTGCGCACGACCGGGTCGAACTTCTTGATCGACATCTTGTCCGGCATGTTCCGCTTGTTCTTGGTGGTCGTGTAGAAGTGGCCGGTTCCGGCGCTGGACACGAGTTTGATCTTTTCGCGCATGATGGCCTCCTCAGACCTTCTCGCCGCGGCCGCGCAGATCGGCCAGAACGGTATCGATACCCTTCTTGTCGATGATGCGCATGCCCTTCGGGGACAGACGGAGCGTTACATAACGCTGCTCGCTCTCGACCCAGAAGCGATGCTTGTGCAGGTTCGGCAGGAACCGGCGCTTGGTCTTGATATTCGAATGGGACACATGGTGGCCGGTAATCGGCCGCTTGCCCGTAACCTGACAGACGCGGGACATCGGAAACTCCGTTCGGTCCGTTTGACGCGAAGCCGCGCAATATATCCGATCGAGCGACCCGCGACAAGGGGCGGGGCCGTATCTGTTAGGAGCACATAGACTGTCCGGGGTTGTAGCACACGATCTGTCCGGTTCAGATGGTCCTTTCCCGGGAGGGTGGACCGATGAGACGGGTGGAGCTGCTACAGGAGGTCCGGAAGATGCGATTTCAGGAAGCGTATGCGGGTTGGCAGGCGAGTCGACTCACGCAGGAGGAGGCGGCGCGGCTGCTGGGGGTTCATGAGCGCACGTTCCGCCGCTACATCGACCGCTACGAGGACGAGGGCTTTGAGGGACTGGCGGACAAGCGCCTGGAGCAGGTGTCGCACCGGCGGGCGCCGGTCGACGAGGTGGTGCGCCTGGAGGCGCTGTACCGCGAGCGCTATGACGGCTGGAACGTCAGGCACTTCCATGGCTTTTACCGCCGCCGCCACGGCGGGCAGCGCAGCTACACCTGGGTCAAGAACCGCCTGCAGGCGGCCGGGCTGGTGCAGCGGGCCTCAGGCAAGGGCAAGCACCGCAAGCGCCGTGATCGTGCCCCACTGCCCGGCATGATGATCCACCAGGACGGCAGCACCCACCAGTGGGTTGCGGGCGTGTACTGGGACCTGATCGTGACCATGGATGACGCCACGAGCGAGCACTACTCGATGTTCTTCACCGAAGAGGAAGGCACCGCCTCGAGCCTTCGCGGCGTGCGCGACACCATCGCCGCCCACGGGCTGTTCTGTTCGCTCTACACCGATCGGGGATCACATTACTGGCACACCCCGCAGGCCGGAGGCAAAGTCGACAAACGCCAGCGCACGCAATTCGGACGGGCCATGGAACATCTCGGCATCGAGATGATCGCGGCGTATTCCCCCGAGGCCCGCGGGCGCTCCGAGCGCGCCTTCGGGACCCATCAGGGGCGACTGCCGCGCGAACTCGCCGCCGAGGGCATCACCACGATCGAGGCGGCCAACCGCTATCTGGACGACGTCTATCGGGCGGCCTTCAATGCCGAGTTCACCCGCCCCGCCGCCGAACAAGGCTCGGCCTTTGTCCCGCTGATGGGCGTGCGGCTCGATGAGATCCTGTGCGAGCAGTTCGAACGCACCGTCGGGCGCGACAACTGCGTGGCCTTCGAGGGGCGAAACCTCCAGATCCCGCCCTCGGGCCAGCGCATGCATTACGTCAAGGTGAAAGTTCGCGTCCACCGCTACACCGACGGCTCTCTCGCGGTCTTTCACGGCCCCAGAAAACTGGCTGAATACGGGACGGAACCCGGAGAAGATCAACCGATCATCAAGGCCGTGGCCTGATGTCCGCCGCCATGGCCGGGAGGCTCAACACCCTCACCAAGGCGGACAATTCATTTGCTACAAAACCGGACAACTCTATTTGTTGCTAACAGGGGCGGGGCCGTATCGGGCGCCATTGAATCGGGCCGCGATGCGCGTTCGAAAGAACGTCGGGTCGGTAGCCGCGGGGTTACCGGAATCGGCGCCCCAGGCTGGCATGCGGTCCGCCCGGGGCAGTATAGTTACGCGCGCTGCGAAGGGGGCACATGGGCACGGTATTCCTGCGCGACCTGCGGGTCGAGACCATCATCGGCATTTTCGAGTGGGAGCGAACGACCCGTCAGGTCGTGAACATCGATCTCGAGATGGCCGCCGATATCGCGCGCGCCGCCGCCAGCGATTCGATCGAGGACGCACTCGACTACAAGAGCATCTCCAAGCGGCTGATCGACTTCGTCAGCGCCAGCTCGTACCAGCTGGTCGAGACGCTGGCCGAGGAAATCGCCGGCATCGTGCGCGGCGAATTCGGCGTGTCGTGGGTCAAGGTCACCGTGTCCAAGCCCGGCGCGATCCGTGGGGCGCGGGACGTCGGTGTCGTCATCGAGCGCGGCGAACGGGGCTGACCCGGTGATCGAGCGCGTCTACATCTCCGTCGGTACCAACGTCGATCGCGATCGCAACCTGCCCGGCGGTCTGAGCGCCCTGCGGGAGCGCTTCGGTCCGCTGGCGGTGTCCACGATCTACGAGTGTCCGGCGGTCGGTTTCGAGGGCGACGACTTCTACAACTGCGTGGCCGCGTTCGACAGTGATGAACCGGTGCTCGAGGTCTACGCCGCGCTGCACGCCATCGAGGACGCGTTCGGGCGGGATCGCACCAAGCCGAAGTTCTCGCCGCGGACGCTCGATCTCGATCTGCTCCTGTTCGGCTCGCGGATCGTGCGCGAGGGCAAGCTGGTGCTGCCGCGCCCGGAGATCGATCGCGTCGCGTTCGTCCTCGCCCCGCTGGCCGAACTCGCCGGCGATCTGGAACACCCCGTCCATGGCGATCCGCTGACGGCCCATTGGGCCCGTTTCGACGGTGTCGGCGCCGATGATCTGCGCCCGGTGGATCCGGACGGCATCGTGCCGCCCGGATTGCGCTGAGTCGGCGCGACCCGTCGCATTGTCTTTGATGCAGGTACTGTGGAACGTTCCCGGGGGTTCCTCCGCAAAGGCCGCAAAAGAAAAAAGGCGTCCTCTCGCAGAGCCGCGGAGCTCGCGGAGAAAAGCGGGGAATAGTGGCCTCGATCAGGTGTAGGTCGGAGCCCCAGTCCGACAGAACGAAGGCTTCGACGTGTCGGACTGACCGATCCGCCGGGAGCGGATAGGCGCGCCAGCCCGGAGGGCGTGGCGCATGGAAGCGCCACGCAAAGTCCGACCTACTATATTTGCCTTGCCTTGCCTTGCTCTGCCTTGCTCCGCGGCTCTGCGAGAGGATGCCCTTGACTTCAAAGTGAGCGGCCACCGTCCACCGCAAGGATCTGGCCGGTGACGAAGGGCGCGTCCCCGACAAGGTAGCGCAGGGCGGCGGCGATATCGTCGGGGTCGCCCTGGCGGGCGAGCGGGGTCGCCGCGAGCACGGCCGCCCGGGTGCCCGGGTCATCGCCGCGCGGTCCCTCGGGCCACAGGATCGATCCCGGGGCGATCGCGTTCACCCGGATTTCGGGCGCCAGATCCCGGGCCAGCGTCCTTGTCAGCATGATCAGCCCCGCTTTCGCCGCGCAGTAGACCGGGTGGTCGGCGAGCGGCCGCTGGCCGTGGATGTCGGCCATGTTGACGATGCAGCCGCCGTTTTCGCGCAGTGCCGGTGCGGCCGCCTGCGCGACGAATGCGGGCGCGCGCAGGTTGCTGCCGATCAGATCGTCGAACGCGGCGGCGGTGATCGTGCCCACTGGGGTCGGATAGAAGGTCGAGGCGTTGTTCACGACGATATCGAGGCGTCCGCGCAGGGCGCGTGCGGCCTCGACCACCTGGCCGCAGGCATCGGGATCGAGGAGGTTACCCGTCACGACAGCCGTGGAGCCGGGGCGCTCGGCGTCGAGTGACGCCGCGAGTTCATCGGCCGCCTCCCGGGATCGTCGGCAGTGGATCACGACATCGGCGCCGGCCGCGTGGAGCGCGCGCACCAGCCGCGCGCCGATGCGTCGCGCGCCGCCCGTTACCAGTGCCGTTTGGCCCATAAGCGCGGCCCCGTTATTCTGCGCCATCCTGTAATCCTCCGTTCCTTCCGGCCCGCCACATGGCGGTTTCGAGGCACGACCTTACTGCATGGCCCACCAGGGGCACAGTCACACCATGGAAAAACGATGATGTCTTCGCGTGATGCCGGCGAAGGGATGCCGACACCGTCGGCCGCGGCGCAGCAGCACAGCGCACGCCTGGCGGAAATGATCCGCAAGGAGATCGAGGCGAACGGCGGGATGATCCCGTTCCGGCGCTATATGGAACTCGCGCTCTATGCGCCCGGCCTCGGGTATTACGCCGCGGCCGGCGGTGACCGTCTCACCGAGGCCGCCGATTTCATCACCGCGCCGGCCGTGTCGCCACTGTTCGCGCGCTGTCTCGCGCGCCAGTGCGCCGAAGTCCTGGAAGAACTCGGTGGCGGAGATGTTTTCGAGCCGGGTGCGGGCAGCGGCGTGCTCGCCGCTGAAATCCTTGCCGAACTGGAACGCCTCGATGTGCTGCCCGGTCGCTACCGGATCCTGGAGCCCAGTCCCGCACTCCAGGAGGCGCAGCACAAGACCATTCAGGAACGGGTACCCGGACTGGCGAATCGGGTCGAATGGCTGCAGGCGTGGCCCGACGCCTTCGACGGCGTGGTGGTTGCCAACGAGCTGCTCGATGCGCTTCCGGTGGAGGGCTTCCGGATCGGCGAACGCGGTCCGGAACAGCGCTGTACCGTCGTGGATGGGGCGGGTTTCGCCGACAGCTGGCGCCCGGCGCCTGATGAACTTGCGCAAGCGATCGCGCGGCTGGAGGCCGATCTGGGCCGCGCGTTGCCGCAGGGCTATGCCTCCGAGATCCAGACCGCATACGACGGCTGGTTCGACGGGCTGGCGGGGAGCCTGCAACGGGGCGCCGTACTGCTCATCGACTACGGCTACGTCCGCAGCGAGTACTATCTGCCCGAACGGCACATGGGCACACTCGTGTGCACGCGCGCACACCGGGCGCATGCCGATCCCTACGACTGGCCGGGGCTGGACGATATCACCGCGTTCGTCGACTTCACGGCCGTGACCGAGGCCGCCACGGCCGCCGGTTTCGAACTCGAGGGCTTCACGCCCCAGGCCCAGTTCCTGTTCGCCACCGGGCTCGAGTCCGTCGCCGAAAGCGCGCTTGCCGCAGACGATGACCGCGAACGCATGCTGGCCTCGCAGGCCATCAAACGCCTCACCCTGCCCGGCGAGATGGGCGAGAAATTCAACGTCATCGGCTTCTCGAAGGGGCTTGAGCAAACCCTGACCGGCTTTTCGCAGCGCGACCTGTCTCGGCGGTTGTGAAGGTGGTTCGGGTTCTCGCCAAGGCGCGAAGGGCGCCAAGCGCAAAGGGAAGAAAAAGGCGATCTCACGCAGAGCCGCGGAGATCGCGGAGAAAAGTCGGAGGAAGCTGCCGGGTAGGTCGGACTTCCAGTCCGACAGTCGAAGCTTCGACGTGTCGGACTGGAAGTCCGACTTACTATGTTTCCTCGCCTTGCTCTGCGAGCTCCGCGGCTCTGCGTGAGCCGCCCTTTTCTTTTTTCTTTCGCGCCCTTGGCGCCTTGGCGAGAACCGCTTTTTCGCAAGGTCGGGCGCTGCCGGACCACCGACCATGTACCCTCGGCCGACACGGGCGGCTATACTGCCCGCGCGATCCAACAACGACAGGATGTCACCATGGCGATCACGGACTGGCCCGCGGCCGAGCGCCCGCGGGAGAAGATGCTGGCGCGCGGTCCCGCCGCGCTCTCCGATGCCGAACTCCTCGCGATCTTCCTGCGCACCGGCAGCGCCGGGCGCACGGCGATCGATCTGGCGCGTGAACTGCTCGAGGCCTTCGGTGGTCTGCGCCCTCTCCTGGCCGCGGACCGCGCGAGCTTCTGCGAGCGGCCGGGCCTGGGCGACGCCAAGTACGCCCAGCTGCAGGCGACGCTGGAGATGGGGCGACGCCATCTCGACGAGGAACTGCTGCGCGGCGAGGCCCTGACCTCGACTTTGGCCACGCGGCGTTATCTGGCCGCGCGCCTGCGTGACCGGCCCTACGAGGTGTTCGCCTGCCTGTTCCTCGACAACCGCCATCGGGTCATCGCCTTCGAGGAACTCTTTCGCGGCACGATCGATGGCGCCAGCGTCTATCCGCGCGAAGTGGTCAAGGCGGCGCTCGGCCACAACGCCGCGGCCGTGATCCTGACGCATAACCATCCCTCGGGCGTGGCGGAGCCCAGCGGCGCCGACCGACGCCTCACCGAGCGGCTCCGCGATGCGCTGGGTCTGGTCGACATCCGGATCCTCGACCACCTCATCATCGGTGACGGCGAGCCCGTCTCGTTCGCCGAACGTGGCCTGATCTGAGCGCGCGTGTCCAGGCTATGGTCCGGCCACGGTGTCTGGCACCGCGCGAGCGTTCATACCGGTATACTGGTCTCTCGCCCCGCCGTCTGGAGACGCTTTGGATATTGTCGACCAAGCCGATACGTTCGCGGCCCTCGATCTCGGTTCCAACAGTTTCCATCTGGTGATCGCGCGGCGGGAGCCGAACGGCGCGCTCGTCGTGGTCGATCGCCTGCGCGAGATGGTGCGGCTGGCGGCCGGGCTGGATGCGGATAACCACCTGTCGGCGGACGCGCGCGAACGGGCGCTGGATTGTCTGGCGAAGATCGGTGAACGCCTGCGCGAAATCCCCGCGCGCAACGTGCGGGTGGTCGGGACCAACACGCTGCGCAATGCGCGCGACAGTGGCGACTTCATCCGGGCGGCCGAGGCCGCGCTGAATCACCGCATCGAGATCGTCTCGGGCATGGAAGAGGCGCGCCTGATCTATCTGGGCGTCACCTACAGTCTCGCCCAGGACGGTCGCCGGCTGGTCCTCGATATCGGCGGCGGCTCGACCGAATTCATCGTCGGCGAGGGCATGGAACCGCTGCACAAGGCCAGCCTGCACATCGGATGCGTCGGTCACAGTCAGACGTATTTCCCGGACGGGCGCCTGACGCGCAAGGCATTCGAGCGCGCGGAACTCGCGGCCCGGATCGAGATCGAGCCGATCGAAAGCCGTTTTCGGGATCTCGCCTGGGAGGCCGCGCTGGGGGCGTCAGGCACCATCAAGGCCGTTGCGACGACCCTCAAGGAGTCCGGCTGGACGGATGGCACGATTACCCGTGAAGGCCTGGACGGGCTGCGCAAATCGATGATCAAAGCGGGGTCGATCGACAGACTCGACCTGCCCGGCGTCAAGGCCGAACGTCACCCGGTTTTCCCGGGTGGGGTCGCCATCCTCAGCGCCGCCATCGATTCGCTCGGTATCGATGAAATGCGCGTCGCCGACGGCGCGATGCGTGAAGGCATCCTGATGGATCTGCCCGGCCGCCTTGAACACGTCGATCCGCGGGCGGCCAGCGTGGAGCGCCTGGCCGCCCGATTCCACGCGGATCCGGCTCAGGCCGAGCGCGTCGTTGCCGTGGCGGACCAGTTGTTCGATCAGGCCCGCGAACCGTGGGCGCTCGACGATGAGGCCGGCTGGTTACTGCGGTGGGCGGCCCGCCTGCATGAGATCGGCCTCGATATCGCCCATTCCTCCTGTCACAAACACGCCGCCTACATCGCCGCGAACACCGATCTCGCCGGTTTCGCCCACGCCGAGCAGCTGCAGCTCGCCACCCTGATCCGTGCGTGGCGCCGCAAGTTCCCGGCCGGCCAGTTCGCCGCTTTCGGCGACGCGGACGGCAACCGCCTGGCACGGCTGGCGGTCCTGCTGCGCATCGCCGCGGTGCTCCACCGCGGGCGTCGGGCGACGCCGTTGCCGCCGATCGGTATCGACGTCGACGGTACGAAGGTCCATCTGCGTTTCCCGCCGGGCTGGCTCGACGAGCATCCACTCACCCGGGCCGATCTCGACGAAGAGGCCGGGCGGTTGAAGGCCGGCGGGTTTACGCTCGATTGGGAGAACGGCGGTTGAAAGGAGTTCGAAACCGGTATCTCGCCAAGCCTGCCAGTGAACGAAAAGAAAAAAGCGGCCTCACGCAGAGCCGCGGAGCTCGCGGAGGAAAGCGAGGAATAATGGACTGATCGGGCGAGGTCGAGCCAGTCCGGCAGAACGAAGGCTTCGGCATGTCGGACTACCGATCCGCCGAAGCGCTTGGCGCCCAGTCGGAGTCGTGGCGCATGGAAGTGCCGCAAGTCCTACCCGATACCCGCCTTGCTTCCTGCGCTTTCTCCGCGAGCTCCGCGGCTCTGCGTGAGACCGCCTGATTCTTCGCGTCCTGGCCTGGCTCGCGAGCCGATTCCGGCTACGGCGTCTGCAGGCTCTCGGCGGCTTCGGCGAGGAGGGCCTGCTGGACGCTGTACGGCTCTTCGTTGTCGCTCGGGACGGCGCGCTCGTAACGGCCGTCCGGTCCCAGCAGCCAGGCCTGGGTGTTGTCGGCGAGGTAGGATTCGAGTTCCCGTACCAGGCGTTCGCGGATGCGGCGGTTCTCGATCGGGAAACAGGTCTCGACCCGGCGGAAGAAGTTGCGCTCCATCCAGTCGGCGCTCGCGAGCCAGACCTGCGGTTGCCCACCGTTTTCGAAGTAATACACGCGGGTGTGTTCAAGGAACCGGCCGACGATCGAGCGCACCCGGATGTTCTCCGATATGCCCTCGACGCCGGGGCGCAGGCAGCACATCCCGCGCACGATCAGATCGATCGACACGCCCGCGGCGGCCGCCTCGTACAGCGCCGCGATGATCTTCGGTTCCACCAGCGAGTTCAGCTTGGCGATGATCCGCGCCGGCTCGCCCGCGCGCGCCCGGTCGCGCTCGGCCGCGATCCGTTCGAGCAGTCCCGAGTGCAGCGTGAACGGTGCATGCAGCAGCCGGTTCATCTCCGGTACCCGCCCGAGGCTGGTGAGCTGCAGGAACATGTTGTGCACGTCCTGGCCGAGCGCGCGGCTGGCCGAGAGCAGTCCGTAATCGGTGTACGCGCGCGCCGTCTTCGTGTGGTAGTTGCCGGTGCCGAGATGGATGTAGTTGCGCAGGCCGCGCTTCTCGCGGCGGACGATCAGGATCATCTTGGCGTGCGTCTTGTAGCCGACGATGCCGTAGACGACGTGCGCGCCGGCCTCCTGCAGGCGGTTGGCGAGCGTGATGTTCTCCTGCTCGTCGAATCGCGCCCGCAGTTCGACGACGACCGTGACCTCCTTGCCGGCCTTCGCGGCCGCCACGAGTTGATCGACCACGGGCGAATCGGGGCCGGTGCGGTACAGGGTCTGTTTGACCGCGAGTACCTTCGGGTCGGCCGCCGCCTGGCGCAGGAAGTCGATCACCGGCGTGAACGAGTCGAACGGGTGATGCAGCAGGACGTCGCGCCGCGCGATCGTGTCGAAGATGCTGGCATTCGGGTGCATGGCGGTCGGTACCGCCTGCTGGAACGGCGGGTATTTCAGATCGCTGCGGTCGACCAGGTCGTAGACCGCCAGCAGCCGGTTGAGATTGACCGGTCCGTTCACCTGATACAGCGACTCCCGGCCGAGCTCGAACTTGCGCAGCAGGAAATCCGCCATGTCGTCCGGGCAGTTGTCGGCGATCTCCAGGCGCACGCCGTCGCCGTAGCGCCGCGAGGCGAGTTCGCCCTCCAGCGCGAGCAGCAGATCGTCCACCTCTTCCTCGTCGACGAACAGATCCGAGTTGCGCGTCACCCGGAACTGATAGCAGCCGCGCACGCGCATGCCGGGGAAGAGCTGCTCGACGAAGGTGTGGATCACCGAGGTCAGGAAGACGAAGTCGTGGCAGCCGTTACCCTCCTCGCCCGGGGGTAACTGGATGACGCGGGGCAGGGCGCGCGGGGCCTGCACGATCGCGGTGCCGCCGCTGCGCCCGAAGGCGTCCTTGCCGCGCAGGGAGACGATGAAATTCAGCGACTTGTTCAGGATGCGCGGGAACGGGTGCGCCGGGTCGAGGCCCATCGGGCTGATGACGGGCAGCAACTCGTTCTCGAAGTAATTGCGCAGCCAACGCTCCTGATCATCGGTCCACTCGCTGCGGCGCACGAACCGGATGCCCTCTTCGGCGAGCTGCGGGATCAGGATGTCGTTGAGCACGCGGTACTGCTCATCGACCAGCTCGTGGGCACGCTCGCCGATCGCCTCGAGCACTTCCGTCGGCTGCATCTGATCGGAGCCGACCTGGATCGCGCCGACCTCGGCCTTCTGCATCAGGCCCGCGACCCGGATCTCGAAGAACTCGTCGAGATTGGTGCTGGAGATACACAGGAACCGCAGGCGCTCGAGCAGCGGGTTGGTCGTGTCCTTGGCCTGTTCCAGTACCCGGTGGTTGAACTCCAGCAGGCTCAGTTCACGGTTGATGTAGAGCGCGGGATCCTGGGGATCGCGATCCGCGACGGGCTGCTGTTCAATGCGGGCGGGCGCTTCTCCCATCGGAGGGACTCCTGTGGCATACCCCACCAGTATAGCGCGCGGGGAATGGATGTTTTATGACAGGGGCATTGCGAGATGCCGTCGAAGCGCCTCCAGCAGTCGGTCGACATGCGTTTCGTCATGGGCCGCCGACAGCGTGACGCGCAGCCTGGCGGTGTTCGGCGGCACGGTGGGCGGACGGATCGCCGTCACCAGCAGGCCCTCGGCCAGCAGCGCCTCGGACACGGCCAGTGCGCGTTCGGCCGAGCCGACGATGAGCGGCTGGATCGGCGTGCGCGAATCCACCGGCTCGGCATCGAGGTCGGCGAGCCCGGCCCGGAAGCGATCGATCAGGCCGGTCAGGTGCGCCCGCCGGTCATCCGCCGCCTCGACGATGCGCAGACTCTCGAGCGTCGCCGCGGCCACCGCCGGCGGGATCGCGGTCGTGTAGATATACGTCCGCGCGGACTGGATCAACGTTTCGATCAGGTCCTCGTCGCCGGCAACGAAGGCGCCCGCCGTGCCGAAGGCCTTGCCGAGCGTGCCGACCAGCACCGGCACCTCGGTGGCCGAGAGCCCGGCCGCGGCCACGCTGCCGCGGCCGCCCTCGCCGAGTACGCCGATCCCGTGGGCGTCGTCGACGGCCAGGCGGGCATCGTGACGCCCGCAGACGGCCGCGAGATCGGGCAGCGGCGCGACGTCTCCATCCATGCTGAATACGCCGTCGGTGAGGACGAGTTTCTCTTCGGCCTCCACGCGCCCGAGTCGCCGGTCGAGATCGGCCGCATCGTTGTGGCGGTAGCGCTGGAAGCCGACGTGCGGCCGGTAACCGGCGTCGATCAGGGACGCGTGGTTCAGACGATCCTCGAACGCGCAGTCACCGCGCGCCAGCAGTGCGGAACCGACGCCCAGATTCGCCATGTAGCCGGTCGAGAACAGCAGGGCCCGCTCACGGCCGGTGAACGCCGCCAGCGCCTCCTCGAGTTCGTGGTGCGGCCGCGCATGGCCGTTGACCAGATGCGCCGCGCCGCTGCCCGCGCCCCAGCGGCGGGCGCCGTCGGCCATCGCATCCGCGATCCGCGCATCGCCGGCCAGGCCGAGGTAATCGTTGCTGCAGAAAGTAACGACCCGCTCGCCGTCGAGCACCATCTCCGGCCCCTGGGCGGATTCCGCCACCCGGCGGGCGCGATACAGCCGGTCGTGGCGGCGCTGCTCAAGCGCGGGTTTGAGGTCACGCATGGTGGGACCATCCCGCTGCGGCCAACGCAATTCCGTAGGCCGGCTTGCGACCGAAGGGAGCCAGCCGGCGATCCGGGGTGCGATGCCTGGCCACGCCGGCTGTTGCCTTCGGCAAAAGCCGGCCTACGCCGCGGGCGATACTCACGCCGTGTCGGTAGCAGCGGTCGCCGTTGCCTTACCGGGACAGGAAGGCCCATCCGCGCGCTCGCGCTCCACCGTCTCGGCCTCGATGCCCAGGCGCGCGAACAGCTGCTGGTCGTGCTCGGTTTCCGGGTTCTCCGTCGTCAGCAACTGCTCGCCGTAGAAGATCGAGTTGGCGCCGGCGAAGAAACACATCGCCTGGGTCTCGTCGGACATCTCGTTGCGCCCGGCGGACAGGCGCACGTACGACTGCGGCATCATGATGCGGGCGATGGCGATGGTGCGCACGAACTCGAGCGGATCGAGGCGCTCGACGCCATACAGCGGCGTGCCCGGGACCTGCACCAGCATGTTGATCGGGACCGAGCCGGGGTGGACCTCCTGGTTGGCCAGTTCCACGAGCAGGCCCGCGCGGTCGTTCTGATCCTCGCCCATGCCGACGATGCCGCCGCAGCAGACGTTGACGCCGGCGTCGCGGACGTTCTTCAGGGTCTGCTGGCGATCGGCGTAGCTGCGCGTGGAGATGACGCGCTCGTAGTACTCGGGCGAGCTGTCGAGGTTGTGGTTGTAGTAATCGAGACCCGCCTCGGCGAGGCGTTTCGCCTGTTCCTCGCGCAGCATGCCGAGCGTGACGCAGGTCTCCATGCCGAGATCGCGCACGGCCTGGATCATCTCGATCACGCGCTCGAGGTTGCGGTCGGTCGGGTTGCGCCAGGCGGCGCCCATGCAGAACCGGGTCGCGCCCTGGTCCTTCGCGGCCCGTGCGGCCTCGACGACCTCCTCGACCGGCAGCAGGCGCTCGCGCTCCAGGCCGGTGTTGTGATGGACGCTCTGCGGGCAGTAGGCGCAATCCTCGGGGCAGGCCCCCGTCTTCACCGACAGCAGGGTGGAGATCTGGACGCGGTTCGGGTCGAAGTGCTGGCGGTGGATGGTCTGCGCCTCGAACAGCAGGTCGTTCAGCGGGCGCGCGTAGAGCGCCTCGACTTCCTCCCGGGTCCAGTCGTGACGGGTAGCGGCCGGCTCGGACATGCGTAACTCCATGGATTCATGATCGGGATGGTTGCGGAGAGAGTGCTTGCCCTGTCGGGGGCCGGCCGCAACAATGCGTGTAATGATTGAGGGCGGCCCCGTCACTGTCAACCGCGGGGCCCCGTTTGGGGTTGACCATGTCATGGATGACACGCTGGTTCCCGCCGCGCTGCCTGCTGTGCGGCGATGCGGGATGGCGCGGCCGGGCGCTCTGCGCCGGCTGCGATGCGGACCTGCCGCGGATCGCCTCGGCCTGTCGGCGCTGCGGGGAGGCGCTGCCGGCGACCGGGCCGGGCCTGCCCGAACTGACCGTCTGCGGCGCCTGCCTGTGGCGCCCGCCGCCGTTCACCGCCATCGAGGTGCCATTCGCGTACGCGGCGCCGATCGACTGGTGTGTGCGCCGACTGAAATTCCACCGCGATCTCGCCGCCGGGCGCCTGCTCGGCGATCTCCTGGCCGCCGGCATCCATGCAGACCCGCCGGCCGTGAGTGCCGTCGTGCCGGTTCCCCTGCACGACGGGCGGCTGCTGGAGCGCGGCTTCAATCAGGCCGTGGAGATCGCGCGGCCGGTGGCCCGTGCGCTGGCGGTGCCGCTGCTGCCCGAGGGGCTGTGCCGTGCCCGGGCGACGCCGGCCCAGATGGACCTGCCGGCGGACCGGCGCCGCGCCAATGTCCGCGGCGTGTTCGCGCCGGGCCGTCAGCCGGTAACCGGTACCGTCCTGCTGGTCGATGACGTGGTGACCACCGCGAGCACCGTCCGCGAGGCCAGCCGGGCGCTGCTCCGCGCTGGCGCCGACGGCGTCCGGGTGCTGGCCGCGGCCCGGGCCTGAACCGGGTTATCGCTTCAGGTCGCGCTGAAGGCGTAGTCCAGAACGATACCGAGCAGCACCGCGAACCCGACCCAGGCGTTGTTCAGGAACGCGCGGAAGCAGTGCGCGGGCGCGCGGTCGTGGATGACGAACTGCTGATACCCGAACAGCGCCAGCGCGACCACGACGCCCGTGAAATAGAAGCCGCCGAGCTCGAACCGCAGGCCGATCATGGCGAGGCCGATCGCGGTCAGGATCTGCAGTACGCCGACCATGTGGCGGTCGTGATCGCCGAACAGGATGGCCGTCGACTTCACGCCGATCTTCAGGTCTTCCGGCTTGTCGGCCATCGCGTAGATCGTGTCGTACATGACCGTCCACAGCAGATTGACGGTGAATACCAGCCAGGCGATCGGCGGCACGGTCCCGGTCTGGGCGGCGAAGGCCATGGGCACGGCCCAGGAGAAGGCGGCGCCGAGGAATACCTGCGGCAGGTGGGTGAAGCGTTTGGAGAATGGATAGATCGCGGCCAGGACGACGGCCCCGAACGCCAGATAAACCGTCAGGCGGTTCAGCGTCAGCACCAGCGCGAACGCGATCAGCAGCAGCACGACCGCCAGTGCGGGCGCCTCCCAGGCACGGATCGCGCCCGTCGCCAGCGGCCGGCCGGAGGTCCGCTGCACGTGCGCGTCGATGCCACGGTCGGCGAAGTCATTGATGGCGCAGCCGGCCGCGCGGGTCAGGAAGGTGCCGAGGACGAAGACGAACAGGATGTAGAGATTCGGCACGCCCTCCGCCGCCAGCCACAGCGCCCAGAGCGTCGGCCACAGCAGCAGGTAGGTGCCGATCGGTCGATCGATCCGCGTCAGCAGCGCGTACTGCCGCAGCCGTTCGATGACCGGGCCGGCCGTCGGGTGATTGGCAAGTGTCTCGAGACGCGCTTGCAGGGACATCGCCACCTCCTTGCTGGGAGCACTAGTCTAGCAGGGGAACCGACGCCTCCGCGGGCTGTCATGGTGCCGGTATCGTCGGTAGAGTCACGTCTTTGGCCGACAGCCCGCCGGCCGCTGTAACGATCACCTGCTACTGGAGCCACGCATGACCGAACATTACGACCTGCTCGTCATTGGCGGCGGCAGCGGCGGTCTCGCGACCGCGCGCCGGGCCGCGCAGCACGGTGCCCGCACGGCCGTGGTCGAGTTCGACCGCCTGGGCGGGACCTGCGTCAACCGCGGCTGCGTGCCGAAGAAGGTGATGTGGTACGCCGCATCGCTCGCGCACGGGCTCGGCGACGCCGCCGAGTACGGCTTCGATATCGACGTCCGCGGGCACGACTGGTCCGCGCTGGTCGAGAAACGGGCCGCGTACATCGAGCGCCTCAACGGCATCTACGCGAACAACCTCGACAAGGACGGCGTCACGCACATCCGCGGCCGCGCCCGTTTCGTCGATCCCCATACCGTGGCGGTCGATGACGCGCGCTACAGCGCCGATCGCATCGTGATCGCCGTCGGCGGTGAACCGGTCGTGCCGGATATCCCGGGGGCCGAGCTCGGCATCACCTCGGATGGCTTCTTTGAGCTGACCGAATGCCCGCGCCGTGTCGCCGTGATCGGTGCGGGTTACATCGCCGTCGAACTGGCCGGCATGCTGCGCGCGCTCGGCGCCGAGACGCATCTCGTCCTCCGCCGGGACGCCGCGCTGCGCAACTTCGACGCCGATCTCGGCGCCGCGCTGATGGAAACGCTCGCCGAGGATGGCATCGAGATCCACACGCGGATGCCACCGAAATCGATCGAGCGCGAGGGCGACGGCCTGCGACTGCATGGCGACGATGCGAGCGTGGCCGGGCTGGATCAGGTCATCTGGGCCGTCGGTCGGCGTCCCCTGACCGCGGATCTGGGGCTTGAGCACACGGGCGTCGAGCTCGCCGGGAACGGCACCATCCCGGTCGATGCCTGGCAGGACACGAACGTCGACGGCATCCATGCGCTCGGCGATGTCTGCGGCCGCTTCGAATTGACGCCCGTCGCCATCGCCGCCGGGCGCAAGCTCGCCGACCGCCTGTACGGCGGGCAGCCCGAGGCGCGGCTGGAATACGAGAACATCGCCACGGTGGTGTTCACGCACCCGCCGATCGGCACGGTCGGCATGACCGAGGCGGAGGCCGCCGAGGCGCACGGCGAGGAGAACCTGCGTATCTACCGCACCCGCTTCACGCCGATGTACCACGCACTCACCGCGCACAAGACGCCGGCCGTCATGAAGCTGGTCTGCGTCGGGGCGGAGGAACGCGTGGTCGGCTGCCACATCTTCGGTCACGGGGCGGACGAGATGATGCAGGGCTTCGCCGTCGCCGTGCGCATGGGCGCGACCAAGGCCGATTTCGACGCCACCGTGGCCATCCATCCGACCAGCAGTGAGGAACTCGTCACGCTCAAGTGAGCGGGGGGCAACGGCAATGAGCATCCGCACGTTCGAAAACATCGATCCGTATCTCGCCGACGACGCGTATGTCGATCCGGCCGCCACGGTCATCGGCGACGTGACCATCGGGGCGCAGAGTTCGGTCTGGCCGCAGTGCGTGCTGCGCGGCGACGTCAACATCATCCGCATCGGCGAGCGCACCAACATCCAGGACGGCACGATCGTCCATGTCGCGCACGACGGCGAGTTCAGCCCGGGCGGCCATGCGACGAACATCGGCGATGACGTCACCGTGGGCCATCGCGCCATCGTCCACGCCTGCACGATCGAGGATCGCGTGCTGGTCGGCATGGGCGCGATCATCATGGACGGCGCCGTCGTGCGCAGCGACGTCATCATCGGCGCCGGCGCACTGGTGCCGCCCGGGCGGGAACTCGAATCCGGCTGGCTCTACGTCGGCAGCCCGGCGAAGGCCCACCGCGAGCTCACCGAAGACGAATACCGCCTCCTGAAATACTCCGCGAAGCACTATACGGAGGTGGCCGCGCGGCATGCCGCGCCGGAACAGGAGAATCCCGGCTATAGGAACCGTAACGGGTCTGCACGTGCGCCGGCGTTAGGCTCGCTTAGAGGCATTCGCCGCGGACACGATGTCGCGGTAGAGGGTTTCGGTGCGCGCGGAAGGAACGGTGCCGTGGTGGCGCTCCAGCGCTGCACGGCAGGCGTTGTACAGACGGTGGGCGCGGGTCGGGTCATCGGCGTGCTGGGCGGCTTGCAGGCCAAGGTGGCACAGGCGCTCGGCCGTGCCGTCGATGGCGAGTACGGCCTCGGCGGTGTCCATAGCCTCGGCGAAAAATGCGGCTTCGGTCTGCGCGCCGATGTGCTGCTCGGCGGTGCTGGCCGAGACGTTGGCGGGCGTGTTCTGACTGGCCGCGCCCGGCCAGTCCTGCAGCCGGGCGCGCGCACGTGCGACGAGCAGATCGCGAAGATCCCGCCAGGCATGTTCGTTGCCTGCGGCTATCGCGTCGAGATGATCGCGGAGTGCACGGAGATCGGTCCATACCACCGCAGGGTTCAGTTCGATGCGTCCGCCGTGCATGCGGATCGCATCGGAGCGACCCAGGCGCTGGCGCAGCCGATGCAGCGTGGTGTCGAGCGAGCGGCGGGCCCGGTCGCCGTCTACGTCGGGCCACAGCATGTCGGTGAGGCGCGCCTGATCCACAGTCCCCGTGCTCTCGGTCGCCAGCAACTGCAGCAGCGCGGCCCCCTTGCCGGACACCTCCACCGGCTCGCTGTCGGCGAGCACCCGCACACCGTCGAGTGCATGGATCCGCAGTGGCCAGGGCCAGTCGCCTACCGAGCCCCCGGGGTGCCAGTCGTCGAGGCCATTCGAGGCAGCCAGACGCCGGACGAAGCCCGATGTCACCCCGGCATGCAACGCCTCGCTGCACAGGGTCGCGATTTCCTCGGGGGGCCACCATGGCAGGCGCAGGTAACCGCGCCGCTCGCCCAGCGCCAGAGCGGCCCGCAACAGCCTGCGCGCCCGATGCGTTTCGCCCGCCTCGAGCAGCAGGTGCACACGCGTCAGCGCGGCGATCCAGCGGTGGTTGTCCGCCCCGACGAGCTTCGCCGAGGCGCTGACTGTCCGGGCATGTCGCCAGGCGGCGAGGGGGTCACCGGCGATGCGCTCGGCCTGCGCCAGTGCCAGGTAGACCAGGTGGACCGCGTTCCAGGGTCCCCCCGCCGCCATATTGTCGTTGGCCTTGTGGGCGCGAGCGAGCGCTGTAGCCGTGTCGCCACGACGCAGGGCCGCCCAGCCCTCGATCCACGCATGGAAACCGGCATCGACCGGACGGTCCGGTTCCCCGCTTGCCTCGATCGCGGCGAGCCAGGCGGCGGCACTCTCCCTCTCGCCGGCGGCGATGGCGCCGCAGGCAGCCAGCGCGTTCAGCTGGAAGTCCCACTGGTGGACATCCGTGTCCCGCGCTAGCCCCAGGCCTGTTTCGGCCTCGGCGATGGCCTCGCGCGGATCGTCCGCGAACCAGAGCCGGTGGCTCGCGACGGCACCCCGCCACATAAGCTGCTGCAACGGCGGCAACACGACCGTGGCCTCGAGGCGGCGGCCCTGTGCCAGCAGGTTGTCGCCGTGCTCACGGGCGCCACGAAGCCAGACGTCGATGGCCAGCAGTGTATGCAGGATTGTCAGTTGCTCGGCTGCGCCGAGATCCCGGCTGACCAGGGTACGGCGGGCGACATCGATCCACCCCTCCAGCGCCGAACGCGCGTGCGGTCGCAGAATTCCGAGCAAAAGGACCGCCTGCGGGCCGAGCCGGGCCCGTGCCTTGGCAGACAGTTCGCCCGCAGCGAGCCAGTCGAGTTCATCCAGCAGCCAGGCAACCGACTCGTAGTCGCCCCATTCGACCCAGAGCGACTCTGCCGTTCCCGCCCAGGCGAGCGCTGCACCCTCGCGGTCGTTCGCTGCGCGGAAATCACGGTATGCCTGCAGCAGGCCAGCGCGCGCCTGCGCCGGTGCCACCGGGATGTGTGCCGTGGCATGCCACAACCCCAGCCAGGGATCCCCCGCGCGCACGGGCTCCGGGAGCGCGGCCAAGCGTCGGCGCGCCGCCGAGAAGCGGCCCGCCGCAAGTTGCCGCGGGGCCAGGGACCGCAGGGCCGCGACGGCCTGCTCGTAATGACCGGCGGCCAGCCATAGGTCCACGGCGCGTTCGGTATCGCCCGCGGCGGCCAGGGCCTCGGCCGTGCGGCCGGTCGTCCATCGCCCGTGCCGGTGCCGCGCGCGCGTGCGGGCCCGCCAGGTCTCCGAGGCACTCGCAGAGCAGCGGGTCGAGGCGGTAGAGCACCTTGTCGCCGCGACGCCTCGCGCGCGACGAAGGCATGGCGCGTACACCAGCGCGTCGAGGCGCTCGATGCCATCTTCGCCCGCGAGTCGCCCGCACGCACTCGCCGGGCATGGATTCCAGTGGTGCGAGTCTGGCCGAGCAGTTCGACGGTCTCGCGCGGCAGCTGTCGCGAGGAACTCACGCTCCAGATAGTCGAGTAGCACGCGCGGCGTCGAGCTTTCCGGGGTGGCCGGTGCGACGTCGCCGTCGGCAAGGCTCAGCATCAGGCGGAAGCCCGCCAACCAGCCCCGGCTGTGCTCACGTGCCTGCTCGATCGCCTCCGGTGTCCAGTCCACGCCGGCCCGCCGCGCGATGCGCGCGGCTTCCTCCGGTGCCAGTCGCAGGTCCTCAGCGCACAGCCGTTGCCAGTGCGCCCTCGACCCGCAGACGGGCGAGCGTCGGCATCCGGCTCGTCGCGGCTGGTGACGACCAGCACGCTCGCGGGGGTGCGTGCCGTGTGGGCGACCGCGATCAGCCCATGCGGCGGCGCACCCGGGGCGACGGCTTCGAGGTTGTCGAGGGTCAGCGACCAGTCGCCGAGGCGACTGCAGGCGTGCAGGAACCGCCGCGCGAACGCCGCGGGCTCGCCAGCGTATTCGGCGGAGAAGCGTGGCAACGGTCCGCGTCGAGGCCGGACGGCGACCGCGGCGTGATGCAGGAAATGGAAAAAGTCGGCGGGGTCCGCGTCGCCCGCGTCAACGCGCAGCCAGATGCGGGTGCCGGGGAAGGCCGCCTGACCCTGTGCGGCGAGCGAGGTCTTGCCGGTTCCCGGCGGACCGTCAATCCACACCACCGCGCGATCGCGCGCGGGCGCCAGATGGCGCCAGCAGCCCGGTGCGTGGTTCGAGTGCCGCTGTATCGGGGCTGAGCACCTTGGCCGGTGTCGTATCCGTTTCGCGGCGTCGTTGCATGGCGACACGTCCCCCGGCATTCGCCGAAACGTGATCCCCGCTCATGGGTCCGGCAACCCGGTGTGAGAAGGATGTAAGAAACCTCCGCCTAGAGTCTGCGTAACCGACAGCGCGGGCGCAATCGCGCCCGCGCCATGCCGGAGACCGGCCTGGGGGAACGAAAATGGCAATGCGGGACATACGGACGACTCTGGCCGCCGGATTCATTCTGACACTGACCGCATGCGGCGGCGGTGGCAGCGGCAGCGGCGCCAGCGGTGGTGACGGCAGTGGCGACGGCGACGAGGTCGCGCTCAAGGCCGACATCAGCACGGCCACGAATGTCACGGCCGGCGAGGCCCTGTCCTTCGACGGCGGCGGCTCCAGTGGCGACGGCCTGTCCTACCGCTGGGCCTTCGGCGACGGCGGCAACGGCGGCGGTGAGCGCATCGCGCACGTGTTCACGCAGCCGGGTACGTATGACGTCATGCTCACGGTGGTCAACGCCGATGGCGATCGCGATGCCACGAGCGTGACGGTCACGGTTGACCCCGGACCGGATCCGGACGCGACCGACGGCGTACTCAACGGTGTCGTGACCGACACGGGTGGCGCGTCGATCGAGGGTGTCACCGTCGAGCTGATCGGCGGCGGCGCGTCCGGGTCGACGGACGCCAATGGCGCGGTCACCCTGAGCGGGCTCGGTACGGGCATCGACCTCGTATTGCGCCTGACGGCCAGCGGCTATGCCGAGCAGTTCGTGCGCACGCGCATCCCGGCCGGCACGGACGAGGGCCGGTTCGAGGCGACGCTGATCACGCGCGAGGATGCCGGCACGGTCAGCGCCGACACCGGCGGCAAAGTCAGCGGCAGCGACGGGACGGCGATCGATGTGCCTCCGAACGCCCTCGTCGACGGCAATGGCGATCCCGTCGGTGGGAGCGTCGACGTCGCGCTCACGCCGGTGGATACCTCGGACGACGACGAATTCGCCGCGTTCCCGGGCTCCTTCGGCGCCATCGAGCGCGACGGCGACGAGGTGCGACTGGCGACGCTCGGCGTCGCCGAGTTCCTGCTCGAGCAGGGCGGCGAAGAACTCCAGCTCGCGCCCGGCGCGACCGCCGAACTCACCATCCCGTTATATGCCACGCAGCTCGACGGCAATACCCTCGCGGCGGGCGATACGATCCCGTTCTGGTCGCTGGACGAGGCGACCGGCGAGTGGGTGCGCGAGGGTACGGGGACCGTCATCAGCAGCGGCGATTCGCCCACCGGTCTCGCGTTCACGCTGACGGTGAGCCACCTGTCGTGGTGGAACTGCGATATCGCAGTGGATCCGGCGAACGTCGTGCCCGCGTTCAGTCTGGCCAGCGGCGGCAGTTTCAATGACGGGTGAGACGGTGTTCGTCAGCGGCACCTCCACCGATCCGAATGCACCTCGCCTGCGGGCGAGGGCCAACGTCCCGGCCGACAATGCGCCCGGCGGTGTCTCGCTCGCCATCCCGCCCGGGACGCCGGTTCAGGTCGGCGCCAGCGGGCGCAACGGCACGCGTGTTCGACGAGCGAGAGCGTCAACGGCAGCGCGGGCGAACACCATCGATATCGATTTCGTCCTTGCACCGCCGCCGGAGCCCGGATGAAGCCATCACGCTGCCCTACGACGAGCCGGGAGCGATCGATCCGGCCGGCGAAATCGATCGCTTCACGTTCACCGGCAGCACGGGCGAGGGCATCCAGGTTCTGATCGGGCCCAGCGGCGGCTCCGATCTCGAGGGCGACGCTCAGCGTGCTCGCAGCCGATGACAGCTGTTGTCAGCCGATACCTCGTTCGATCTCGGCAGCGTCCGAGGCGCCTTTCGAACTGTTCGCGGTGTTGCCGGCGGACTGGCGAGTACACCGTCGAGGTCGACGGCACGGCGAACGAGCCCGGGGGCTATCAGCCTGCGTGCTCGCGCCATCGCAGCACGCTCGACGTCGATTCCAGCGTGAGCGCGACGGTGGCGCCCGGCGTGGAGGATCTCTATCTGATCGATCTGGCAGCGGCGACAACGCTGACGGCCCTCGGTGACCAGCGCTGACCAGGTTCGATCAGACGAGGCCTGGAGGCTCCAGTCGCTGCGCGGGAGCGACCGTGTTCGATGCCGACGATCGCGCCAATGGTGCGCGTGCGGCCCGTGGGCCGAACTTCGATCGCGGGCCGCTATGTCCTGCGGCGTCCCGAACTTCAGGTCGCTCCGACGGTCGATTACGACCTCGCGCTGGCCCGGATCGATGCGCCGATCGATCCGACCGTCGGCGATCGCAACCGCGCGACCGCGAACGGTCGGATCGATGTGCCCGGCGATGTCGTGCTCTATCGCGTGCCGGACGGTGCCGCCGGAGACGGAGTGTTCGCGGCGCTGGAGCAGGCCGGCGGGATGCCGCTGATCGATGCCGGCCTCGGGATCGCCCTGTGGGACAAGGATTTCGACTACTTCCAGACCGTCAACGGCAGCGAGTCTGCCAATCGCTACCGCGCCGATCCGGACCCGGCCAGCGGCGTGCTCGCCAATGCCATGGGTCGGTTGCCGGAAGATCAGCGACAGCGCGCCGGGCGACCAGTACCTGGTCGTGGTGAAGGCCGCCAATACGACGGGTGACTTTGACCTTCGAATCGACCGCGCGCCGGCTGGCGGCGCCCTGAAAGCGGACGTCAATGACGTTTGTAGTGGTGACACGCGTTCCGTGCGCGCGGCGCTGTATGCCGCTCAGACCGGCGACACGGTCACGGCCTGCGCGGGGCGGTATGAGGAGACGACTGGGTATCGATGTTCCCCGCAACAATCTGACCGTAACCAGTCCGGGTGGCGCCACCATCGCGACGACCGCTGAATCGCCGCAGGACCGCGGCGGCTGACCACCCTTGGACTGGGATCCGGCACCGACCGCAGTGGCTTCGAACTCGAGGGCATGACGCTTGAGCCCGGCGCCAGCGGCCAGCAGGCGTTCTACGGCGATTTCGCGCGCCTCGAGGGCGGCGGCGTCACCGATGCCATCGGTACAGGCGCGCACCGCCCTTACCGTTACCGCTGCAGGCGCCATCGTCGAGAACGCGTCCTTCAGCGGCATGGACCGGGCAATCTCCCTGGAAGCCGCCGGCGTCACGATCCGCAACAGCACGTTCAGTGGGGGGCAAGTCGCGATCCAGGACGGGTTTGCGGGCAAGGACACGACCCTGCGGGGCAACACCATCGATGCCGTCGGCGTCGATGGTCAGTTGATCGACCTCGACGACGGCGGGGTGCTCGAGGGCAACGCGATCACTGCGGAGGTTGTTGATCCGTCCACCGACAACGACACGCCGCTCGTCGTGCTCAATGAGTTTGGCGGCGGTATGCGCGGCATATCGATTACGGGCAACCGCATCGAGACCGATGGCGGCGGACTCTGGATCCGTCTCAACGGCTCCAACGTGCCAAACGTCGACATCGAGGCCAACGAGCTGTACTTCACCAACGCCGCGGGTGCCGAAGGGCTGGAGCTGGACGGTCCGAACCTGACCGGGGGCGCTACGAGCGGTGCGGTCCGCATCCGCAACAACGTCATCGACGGGATCGTCGACGCCGAGATCGGCAGCTCCGGTGGCGTATTCGGCATCGAGGTCGACCAGGCTGACGCGCTGTCGTCGCTGGCGTTCATCAACAACAGCATCCGGGCCGTGGACGCGGGGGCGACGGCCGGCGATGCGCCGGTCGTCTTCGACGCCCTCGCCGACGGCACCTTCAGCGGACCGCTCGGTGTCGACTTCGTGAACAACCTGCTGGTCGGGCCTGGCAGCAGCGCCGACGCCGTGCGGCTGCCCTCCGGCACGTCATTCGACGCCGACTTCAACTACTTCAGTGGTTTCAACAGCGCCTACGCCGGCGGAGCGACGACGACGGGCGGCAACGATCAGGCCGGTCCGGCCGACCTCGTGGCCGCCTGCACCGACGGCGACGACACCACGGCCTGTCGGCTGGAAGTGCAGCCGAGTGCCGGTGCAGTCGATGCCGGCACGGGCAGCGGCTATGCCGACATCCCGGGCGACGATATCGACGCGACCGCTCGGCCGATCAACGTCACCGACATCGGCGCGCATGAACAATGATGCCGGTCATGCCAGTCCGCTACCAATACGACGCAACGGAGCAAGACATGCAGCAACTGTTCGGAACTGAACGACGCGCGGCCCGTGGGCCTGCGTCAACGTACGCATCGCTGGTGGCCGCCATCGCGGTGGCGATCGTCACCGCTGGATGTGGTGGCGGCAGTGGTGGCGGAAGCGGGGGCGGAAGCGGGGGCGGCGCCGGTGCCGACCCCGCCGTTCTGCTGTTCCAGGCCGATGACGGCATGACCGGCGACGAACTCTGGATATCGGACGGCTCGGCCGACGGCACGCGACAACTGAAGGACATCGATGGGGCCGCCAGCGATTCGAACCCGTCCGACTTCACGCGGGTCGGAGAAACCGTGTACTTCAGCGCGACGACTCCGGCGGCCGGGACCGAGCTCTGGAAGACGGACGGTACGGCGGGCGGAACGGAGCAGGTCGCGGACATCGTGCCCGGCGCCGACTCGGGGGATCCGGGGCTACTCACGGCCTTCGACGGCATGCTCTATTTCGTCGCGTCCTCGATAGGCAGCGGCCTGGATCGGGAGCTCTGGAAGAGCGATGGCACCGCAGCCGGGACCACCGAGGTCAAGGATATCAATCCCGGTCCCGGTAATCCGAGCAGCGAAATCTCGGAACTGACGGTCTTCGATGGCGCGCTGTATTTTTCCGCAACCAGCGGTGGCGATAATGGCCAGGATGTCGAGCTCTGGAAGAGCGACGGCACGGAGCAGGGGACGAGCCAGGTCGTCGATCTGTTCAGTGGTGGCGGTAGTTTCCCGGAAGAACTGACGGTCTTTAACGACGCGCTGTTCTTTGAGGCTGCAGATAACACGGACGATCGCCAGCTCTGGAAGAGTGATGGTGCGGCCGCTGGGACCGAGCAGGTCAGCGTGATCAACCCGAACGGGGCTGCGCTGGTGGAAAAGCTGACAGTCGTTGGCGACACCCTGTATTTCGTCGCGTCGAACGGCACTGACGGTCGCGAAATCCATCGCACCGACGGTACAGCCGCGGGCACCACGCAGGTCGAGGACATCAACCCCCTCGGCAGTTCGCTTCCCTTGCCCGCTGTGCTCGCCGGGTTCGGCGGCGAGCTGTACTTCCAGGCCGACGACAGCACCAGCGGCATTGAGCTATGGAAGACCGATGGCAGTGAGGCGGGCACCGGGCAGGTTATCGATCTCAATACCAATACCGGAGGGAGTTCGAACTCGAGTCCGCGTGATCTGACCGTGTTCGACGGTACACTTTATTTCAGGGCGACCGACGGTGACGGCGCCGAACTCTGGCGGACGGATGGCACTGAAGCAGGGACCGCGGAAGTTCGGGATATTCTTCCGGGAGTCGGTAGCTCGGCGATCAACGAAATCGTGGTGATGAATGGCGCCCTGTTCTTCAATGCGGATGATGGTGCGACGGGCGATGAGTTGTGGACTTCGGACGGTACTGAGGCCGGTACCGTGCGGGTCGCGGACATCAATACAAGCGGGGACTCGGACCCCGCGGAGCTGTTCGTTTTTCGCTGAACGGCTGGCGTGAGCGACTTTCAGGCACCGCCGCTTACAGGCGCTATTGTCGCTGGCGAAGGGTCAGATGGCGGCGGCGGGTTCCGTTTACCCGTCGGCGCGCAGCTGATCCCGCAGTGCGGCCACGCCCAGATACCAGTCGGTCAGTACCTCGAGGCTGAACGCGGCGTTGGCCGGGCTCGGATTCGGCGTAACGTACACGCGGATGCCGTTGCGCATCTCTCCCTGTTCGCCAAGGTCGATGGCGTCCGGTTTTACGCCGCGCCCATAGCGCAGGTAGCTCTGGTAGACGCCCTTGCCGTTGAACCAGGCGATGCGGGGGCGGTATTCGTGCAGTTGGCTGTCGAGCACGGGCGCCCATTCGCGGAAGTCCCGCGCCTTGAGATCGCCGGCACCCGGGGTCGGTTTCTTCACGACGTCGGTGAAGCCGATGCGTTCGTGTTCCAGCAGCCAGCGGAAGCCGTCCGCGTCCGGCGTGAAGTCCTCGGGTACCAGGCCGCTGCCGCGCATGGCGGGCCAGAAGCGGTTGCGCGGGTTGCCGTAGTAGCACTGGCGCGCGATCGAGGCCGGGGAGGGGTTCTGGCCGATGACGACCAGATCGAGATCATGGTCGAGGTAATCGGGGAGCGTTTCCATCAGCGGGCCTTGTCACGTTATCCGGATCGTCGCAGCATCGTACGGCAATGGGCGATCACGATGCAGCGACGACGGGACTTACGGCGGCGGCGTGGGATGATCTGCGCGCGCGGTTGGCGCGCTCGCGTTTTCGCAGCCGGTTCCGGCTGAACGAACGCGACGCCGCCTACGCGGCCGACCGTGGAATCCCGACCCTGCGCACCCACGCGTATGAGTTCGTCGGCGCCCGGCTCGCGCCGGCGGCGCCGAAGAACGACGGTCGCCAGACCCCGATGCGCGGGCATCCGGTCTTCGTCGCCCAGCACGCGACCGCGACCTGCTGTCGGGGCTGCCTGCACAAATGGCATGGCATCCCGGCAGGGCGGCCGCTTGGCGACGACGAGGTCCGTTACACCGTGGCCGTGATCATGGCGTGGCTGGGCTCACCCCCGACGGCGAGGGCAGGGGCATCACGGACTGATTCGGCGTCATTCGCCGCCCAGTCGTGCACCCTCGGTGAAATCCGCGGGGATCTCGAAACGCTCGGCCGGGATAGCGGCTGTTTCAATGCTGCGCACCGTCCAGGTCGCGCCGTCGTCGATGCGCTCGATGCGCACCGGGAAGGCGTCGGCCTGCTCGAGCGTCGCCTGCAGCAGACGGGCATCGAATGGCGCCGAACCGCTGCCCAGCAGGTTGCGCATGCGCGCGAGGAATTCGAACAACTGCCGCAGGGTGTTGGCGGCCGTTTCGGTCAGGCCGAGCGTGCTGACGCGACCGATGCACAGGCGATGCGTGCGTTCCCCGTCTTCCAGTGCGCTGGCCCGCTCACACTCGATCCCGCTGACCGTGGTCATCTCCCCGCTGGTTTCGATGCGGATCGAGGCTGCAGCGTCCACCTCCGGCAGACGATCGAGTCGTCGCCGCAGTCGCTTTTTTTCGTCTTCGTCCGCCCCTTCGATCTTCCGCAGCATGCTTTCACGCTGTTCCCGCACCCGTGCCTCGAGCGCGTCCAGACGATCGACTTCGATCCGGTTGTACTGGCTTGCCGGGCGGTTCAGCAGCACGAGCCGCCCGCGCGCCGCATCGAAGAGCATGCCGGGCGCGCCGGTCCGGGCCGGGTCGATCCGGACCCGGTCGCCGGCGACGGTCAGCGTCTGTGGGCCGTTCGCGGAGCTCACGCTCTCGACCACCGTGCCGGCATGCGCGACGCCAATGGAGAGCAGGACAAGGAGTGCCAACGCGGGCAGGGCGTGACGTGGCATCGAGGTCTCCGTTGTTTCCCGGGTTGGTTCCAGGCGCTGGCATCGTGCCGCGCCGATATTCGGACCCGTAAGGTGTGGTCCGCTCAGAGTGTCCGCGGGTGTTGCCGGTAGAAGGCGCACAATTGCGTGTAGACGCGTGGATACGCGTCGCGCACCCGATCCGGCGTCAGCAGGAACACCTCGCTCGCGACGGCGAAGAACTCGGCCGGATCGGTGGCCGCGTACTCGTCGAATGGCAGCGGCTCATCGCGCCCGTTCCGTGCGCAAAAATCGTCGTACGCGCGGGTAAACACGGTTGTCCACTCGCCGCGATCCATGTCCGCGTGCAGCGGCGGCATGCCGTTGGCGCTGCCGTTGACCATATCCAGTTTGTGCGCGAACTCGTGGATGACGACGTTCGCGTCCTCGTCGCTGTCGGTCCATGACAGGATCACGGGTCCTTCCGGCCAGGCCTCGCCCGAGCGCGCTTCCTCGACCTCGTGGACGATACCGCTGTCATCCGTGTAGGTGTCGTGGACGAAGAAATCTCCCGGGTACACGATGACCGAGCGCCAGCCCCGGTACCACTCGAGACCGAGACCCAGGATCGGGATGCAGGCCTGCAGCGCGATCAGCCGGCGCGTGTCCTCGCCGATCCCGAGGCCGCCGGCGGGTTCGATCGACTTCTCATGGAGGAACAGGACCACCAGTTCGCGCAGACGGCCGCGGGTGTGCGGATCGTAGCGCGCCACGGCGGGTACCCGCTGGATCAGCGCCTCCCAGTCGCGGTCGCTGAGGCCGTCGCGGCGCAGGATACGGTTCCGCCGCCAGTTCCGGTACCATCCAATCAAGTCGAATCCCCCGTTCGCGGTGCGTCACTATACCGTTTGCGACCCCGACACCGCAGGGCGGATAACCCCAGCGGCCGCACGCCGGCCGGAGGCCATCGAAATGGTCATACGCACGCTTTGTTCCGCCATATTGTCACTGGCTCTGGCCGGTTGTGCGAGCGCGCCCCTGGCTACCGAGGGCGTCGACGCCGGCGCCACGCCGACGACCGTGAAAAACGATCCCGAGGCGACCACGGGCAGTACCGTCCTCTGGGGCGGCGTCATCGCGGATGCGCGCAACCTGCCCGAGCGTACCCGCCTCGAGATCGTGGCGTATCCGCTGTCGGAACGCACGCAGAGGCCCGATACCGATGCCGCGTCGTCAGGGCGTTTCCGGGTCTATGTCGACGGTTATCTCGAGACCGCGGTCTACGGTCCCGGCCGGCGTTTCACCGTACGCGGAAGTGTCCAGGGTACGGAGACGGGACGGATCGACGAGGCCGAGTACGTTTTCCCGGTGGTCAAGGCGGAGGCGTTCGAACTCTGGCCCGAGCAGACGAGACGCGAACGCGGCTCCGGGGTCAACTTCGGGTTCGGGATTATCCTGAGCAACTGACCCGTCCACCGGGCGGTCGTGGCGCAGCGTGGCATTGCGTGCGCGCCGCGCGGACCCCACATCAGTCGTTACACATCCAATCCGGAGTGCATCCCATGGCCAAAACTCCATCGACGATGGTCGAACTCGGAACCCCGGCGCCCGACTTTACGCTGCTGGAACCGGCGACGTTCCGCATGGTGTCGCGCAGCGATTACGAAGGTCAGCCGCTGCTGGTCGCCTTCATCTGCAACCACTGCCCGTTCGTGCTGCACATCAAGGACGTGTTCGCCACGTTCGCGCACGAGTATCAGGAGCGCGGCCTCGCGGTCGTGGCGATCAACTCGAATGACGTCACGAAATACGCCGAGGATCATCCCGAGAAAATGACCGAACTGGTGAAGAAGACGGGGTTTACGTTCCCGTATCTCTATGACGAGACCCAGGAGGTCGCCCGGGCCTACGGCGCCGCCTGCACACCGGATTTCTTCCTCTACAACGCCGACCACGAACTCGTGTATCGGGGCCGCTTCGATGGCGCGACGCCGGGTAACGATGAGCCGGTAACCGGGGCCGATCTGCGGGGTGCGGTCGACGCGATCCTCGAGGGCACGCCGATGCCCCGGGAACAGCTCCCGAGCATGGGCTGCAACATCAAGTGGAAGCCGGGGAACGAACCGGATTACGCCGGCTGAGGCGCCTCGCCGGATCGGTGCACCGCAGGCGCTCAGGTCTCCGCGTTGAGCGCGGCTTGCATCCAGAGACTCAAAAGCGAGGCCGCGCGACCATCAGGATACGGCGCGTATGACACGGTGGCGGAGCCGAGGTGCTCCGCCACCGTATTGTCGGCGAGGCCGTCAGTTCTGCTGGCGGTGGGTCTTCTCGAGCTGTTCGCGGCGCGTCTTCGCCTCCGCGGACAGGCTCGCGGTCGGACGCGCGAGCAGGCGCGGGATACCGATCGGCTCGCCGGTGTCCTCGCAATAGCCGTACTCGCCTTCGTCCATCCGCTGCAGGGTTTCATCGATCTTCTTCAGCAGCTTGCCCTCGCGCTCGCTGATCCGAAGGCTCAGCCACCGCTCTTCCTCGGCCGAGGCCCGGTCGAGTTCGTCCGGCTCGTTCTCGTTCGTGGAGAGCTCGCCGCGGGCACGCGCGATATCGGTCTCGATCTCCTCGCGCTGCGCCAGCAGGCGCTGGCGGAAAAATTCCAGTTGGCGTTCGTCCATGTACTCGTCTTCCGACGAGTTGAGGAGCTCTTCCTCGGTCGGGAGATCGATCGTTTCGCCTTTGGATTCAGCAGTGTTGCTCATGATGCATTCCGTCTGGATGGGGCCGCAGGCGGCTTTGGCAGGCCGCCCCGTCTATCGAACCGCCGGAGTATAGGGACGCCCCCGGGGCTTTGCAACGGCGAATCGGGTAAAAATCCGCGCAATGAATCGCACTCGGCCTCCTCGGTGTGACCGGCTTCGCAATCTCGTCATGGCGCCTGCATCAACCCCCGGTATCGGCCCGCAGGGCCGCCAGGACGGGCGCGGTTTCCGGCCGGATGCCCCGCCAGATCAGGAACGACTCGGCGGCCTGCTCGACCAGCATCCCGAGGCCGTCGGCGACGGTCGCGGCACCGGCATCGCGGCCCCAGGCGAGAAACGGCTCGGCCTTCGGGCCGTACATCATGTCGTACACCGCGCCGCCGCGGGCGATCGCGGCGGCCGGGATCGGGGGCAGGGCGCCGCCGAGGCTGGCCGCGCTCGCGTTGATGATGACGTCGAACGCGGGCTCGTGGTCGAGTGCCTCGAACCCGCAGCCGCGCACCGGGCCGTCGGCCTCGAATTCGCCCGCGAGTTCCTCGGCCCGCGTGGCCGTGCGGTTGGCGATCACGATGTCGGCCGGCGTTTCCCCCAGCAGCGGCTCCAGCACGCCCCGCGCCGCGCCGCCGGCACCGATCAGCAGGATCCGCATGCCGGCGAGACCGAGATCGAGATTGACGGTCAGGTCGCGCACCAGCCCGATGCCGTCGGTGTTGTCGCCGGCGACCCAGCCGTTCGCCTGCAGGGTCAGCGTGTTGACCACGCCCGCCCGGCTGGCGCGGTCACTCACGCGGTCGCACCAGGCGCGGGCCTCGGCCTTGAACGGGACGGTCACGTTGAGGCCGCGTCCGCCGTCCGCGAAAAAGGCGGTCGCCGCCTCGCCGAAGCCGTCCTCCGCCGGCTCGAGCCGGCCGTATTCCAGATCTTCGCCGGTCTGTTGCGCGAACCGGGCGTGGATGGTCGGCGACAGGCTGTGGCTGACCGGGTGGCCGATCACCGCGTAACGGTCACTGGGCATCGCGACGGCTCCGGGGGCGATGAGTGGAGGCGGGATCGTTGCAGCGGTCCGGCCTAATGTCCAGCCAGGACAGGCTCCAGGTGGGCAGTCCCGGCAGCGCGCGGGTACACTCGGGCCGCATCCATTGCCCCGCAGGAGTTGTCGTCGTGACCGATTACCGTAGCCAGCGCGGCCCGTTCCCCCATACGCGCATGCGCCGCATGCGGCGTGATGCCTTTTCCCGTCGCCTGATGCGCGAGCACACGCTGACGCCCGCCGATTTCATCTGGCCGGTGTTCGTGCGCGAGGGCGAGGGCGAGCGTGAACCGGTGCCCTCGATGCCGGGGGTCGAGCGCCTGTCGATCGACTGCCTGGTCGAGGAGGCGCGCGTGGCCGAGGGCCTCGGGATTCCGGCGATCATGCTGTTTCCGGTCGTCGGCCCGGAAGGCAAGAGCGACGGGGCCGAGGCCGCATGGGACCCCGAGGGCCTGGTCCAGCGCGCCGTGCGCGCGCTCAAGGAGGCCGTGCCCGGACTGGGCGTGATGACCGATGTCGCCCTCGATCCCTATACGGCTACGGGCCAGGACGGCCTGACCGACGCCGGCGGCTATGTGGTCAATGACGAGACGGTCGAGGCGCTCGTCCGCCAGGCGCGCTCCCACGCCGAGGCCGGTGCCGACGTGGTCGGCCCGTCCGACATGATGGACGGGCGCATCGCCAGTATCCGCGCGGCGCTGGAGGCGGATGGCCATCGCAATACCCGGATCCTCGCCTATTCGGCGAAATACGCCTCTGACTTCTACGGCCCGTTCCGTGACGCCGTCGGCTCCGCCGGCAACCTCGGCGGTGGCGGCAAGCACAGCTATCAGATGGACCCGGCCAACACCGACGAGGCGCTGCACGAAGTCGCGCTCGATCTCGAAGAGGGCGCCGACATGGTCATGATCAAACCCGGCATGCCCTACCTCGACGTCATCCACCGCGTGAAGGAAGGCTTCGGCGTGCCCACCTTCGCCTACCAGGTCAGCGGCGAATACGCGATGCTCAAGGCCGCCTTCGGCCACGGCTGGCTCGACGAACGCGCCTGCACCCTCGAGGCCCTGACGGCCTTCAAGCGCGCCGGGGCGGACGGGATTCTGACCTATTTCGCGGTTGATGCGGCGCGGTGGTTGGGGGAGTGAGGCGGGCAGGGCCAAGGGCCAAGGGCCAAGGGCCAAGGGAACGTAGGCCGGCTTTGTGCGGTCCGCACCGTCGGATACCGGCCCGGGCCACTTCACCGCGCAATGCCGGCATTCCCCGGCGGCGGGCGATGGCGCATGCCCTGGTCGCGAGGGCGCCGGGAAAGGCCGGCCTACGGACTGCAACCTGCCATCTTGGCCCTTGGCCCTTCAGCCCTTTCTCCTCCCTCCCGCTTGAACCAACCCCCACCCAGACCTATCTATCAGTAAGACATTGAATCGATCCGACGGCATACCAGCGAGGGAGGTCTCGGGTACTCGTGGAATACAAGGACTACTACAGCATCCTCGGCGTCGAGCGCGATGCGTCGGCCGACGACATCAAGCGCGCCTACCGCAAGCTGGCGCGCAAATATCATCCGGACGTCAGCAGCGAGACGGATGCCGAGTCGAAATTCCAGGAACTGCAGGAGGCCTATGAAGTCCTGAAGGATCCGGAGAAGCGCGCCGCCTACGATCAGCTTGGCCAGGGATACCAGCAGGGGCAGGATTTCCGGCCGCCGCCCGACTGGGAGCAGCATTTCGATTTCGGTGGTGGCGGTTTCACCGGTGGCGATGCCGGTGCGTTCTCCGATTTCTTCGAGAGCCTGTTCGGGCAGGCCGCAGGCGGTGGTGCGCGTGGTTTCGGCGGCCGCGGCGGCGCCGGCGGTTTCCATGGCCGCGGTCAGGACCATACCGCGCGCGTGGAGATCCCGCTGGAAACCGCCTATAGCGGTGGTCAGCACACGATCACCCTGCAGTCTCCCGAATCCCCGGCCCGCGGCAACGTGCAGGCGCGCCCGCGCAGCCTGAATGTCCGGATTCCGGCTGGCGTCACGGATGGTCAGCAGATCCGCCTGTCCGGTCAGGGTGGCAGCGGTGCCGGCAGTGGTGCGTCCGGCGATCTCTACCTGGAGATCCATCTGCGCCCGCACCGGCTGTTCCGCCCGGAGGGCCGCGACATCCATCTGGATCTGCCGATCGCCCCCTGGGAGGCCGCGCTGGGGACGACGGTCAAGGTGCCGACCCTGGGCGGAGAGGTGGACATGCGTATCCCGGCCGGTGCCCGCAGCGGTCAGCGTCTGCGTCTCAAGGGGCGCGGATTGCCCGGATCGCCCCCCGGAGATCAGTATCTGCACCTGCGCATCGTCGCGCCGAAGCCGAAGACCGATGAAGAACGTGAGCTGTACGAGCGGATGCGCGATCAGATGGCATTCGATCCCCGTGCCGGGTTGTTCGGGAGGGCCGCATGAAACGCGAGGAACCGCCCATCGAGGCCGAACTGCTGGAGGCGCGCGAGTCGGTCACCCTGCGTGAACTCTGCCAGGCCTGCGATATCGAGGCCGAATACGTGATCGAATTCGTCGAGGTGGGCGTGATCGAGCCTCACGCCGGTCAGCGCCCGAACGAATGGCGCTTTCCGCCACGCTCGCTGGTGCGTCTGCAGCGCGCTGTCCGCCTGCACCGCGATCTCAGCGTCGGCCCGGCCGGTGCCGCACTGGCGCTCGATCTGATCGAGGAGGTGGCGGTTCTGCGCCGTCGTCTGCGCTGGCTGGAGGGCGGACCGCTCGATTGACGACGAACTGCGTGTCGTGGACGGGCCGCGTGTCCCAGGCTTCACTCGAACACGGCGTTCCGATGTGTGTCAGCAGCGCCGCTGCTGGCCCGATCGCCCGCGATGGGTGGAGGTAGTCGTACGATGGTTTCGACCGTGCTGCCGGGCAGTGTCGCGGGCACCGGGATCGTTCCCGCCCTGCGCCGCCGGCATCTCTTCGAATGGGGCGACGCTCCGTGGTTGCCGGCGGTATTCCGCCGGTTCATGACGGATCACCTGACGTTTCACGCACGCCGCGCATTCGCGCCGGTCGTCCCGCTGCTGGCCCGATCGCTGCGACGGACCGGGTATCGCCGGATCGTCGATCTGTGTTCCGGCGGTGGCGGGCCGTTGCCGGGGCTGTTGCCGGCGATCGATGAGGCCACGGGCTGGCGGAACCGGGTGACGCTGACCGACCTGTATCCCGATCGGGCAGCGTTCACGCAGGCGCAGGCGCGCTCGAGTGGCGCGCTCGATTACCTCGATGAACCCGTCGATGCGCGCGCGTGCCCCGGCGCGCTGACGGGGTACCGGACGCTGTTCACGGCCCTGCACCACTTCCGGCCCGAGGAAGTGCGGCGGTTGCTCGATGACGCGGCGAGCCGTCGCGTCCCGCTCGCCGCGTTCGAGGTCCAGGAGCGAAGCCCCGTGAGCCTGGCGATCCTGCCGCTGGCGATGTTGCTGTCCAGTTTCGTGCTGACGCCGTTCCTGCCGCGCTGTTCGGCGCGGCGGCTGTTTTTCACGTATGTCGTGCCGCTGGCGCCGCTGTGCTTTGCGTGGGACACCTTCGTCTCGTGCTGGCGCACATATACGCCAACGGAACTCGGCACGCTCGCGGCCTCGATCGGGCGGGACGGGTACCGCTGGCGGACCGGCTCGACGCCCGCGCGCGGGTACATCGGCCGCTATCGGATCAGCTGGATCATCGGTGAACCGGTGGCGTGATGTTCGAAGGCCGCCGGGTATGATCCGCGCGGCGATCAGTACCGGTTGTCGAACCAGCCCGGGACCTGTTTCACCATTTCCGCCTTCAGCGCAACGGCGGGACCGGTGAGCACGAAGCCGCGTGCCTGCCCTTCGCGATCATGGAACAGGCCGCGGATGCCGCCGCCATCGGCCTCCTCCTCGTGCCACTCGCCCTCGACGCCGGCCGGCGGCGCGTAGAACTGGATCGGGCAACTCGGCGTTTTCACGATCACCGGCATGACCGGATAGTTCACCTCGGTATCGGTGCCGGCCAGTGTGGGACCGAGCGCGCGCGCGGCATTACTGATCGGCATCACGAAGGGCAGCACGAGGCCATCGACCTCGGCGCAGTCACCGAGCGCGTAGATCCCGGCTGCCGACGTTTCCAGTTTGCGATCGGTGCGGATGCCGTGTCCGATCTCGATCCCGGCCTCCTCGGCGAGGCGCGTACGCGGACGCAGCCCGAGCGCCCGCACCGCGACGTCCGCCGGGTGGCGTTCGCCGCTGTCATCGACGACCACCAGGCGATCGCCGTCGCGCTCGACCGCCGTCACCTTGCGGCCGGTCACCACGTTGACGCCGGCTCCCGACAGCGCCGAGCGCAGGGATTCGCCGGCCCTCGGCGGCAGCGCCCGGCCCATCGGGTAGTCGAGCGCTTCGATGATGGTGACCTCGTAGCCGGCGTTCACCCAGTCGTTGGCGAACTCGCAGCCGATCAGGCCCCCTCCGATCAGGACCACGCGCCGGGCATGCTCCAGTGCCTCGCGCGCCTGCGTGTAGCTGTCCAGATCGTTGACGGCCAATACATCGTCGGCGCCATCGCCGGGCAGATGCGGGTCGATCTGGTTCGCGCCGATCCCGAGGACAATCTTCGCGGCATCCAGCTCGCTGCCGTCGTTGAAATGCAGCCGGCGGTTCGCCGCGTCGATGGATGTCACGCGCGCGTGCGTGATGATGCGCGCGTCCAGCTGTTCGCCCATTGCTTCGGCGCTCGCCTGAGCGAGCTCCGCCGGCGTCTTCCCGCGCGCCATCGCGTTCGACAGCATCGGTTTCGTGTAGCTCGTGCCGTCGTCGGCCGTGACCATCACCAGCGGCGTGGTCGTGTCGTGCTTGCGGAATTCACGGGCGGCGGCGTAACCGGCGTGACCGGTACCGACGATAACGACAGGCTGCATGCGAAAGTCCTCGTGTTGGATGCGATCAGGCTACGTGCACGGCGGCGCGAACCGGCGCGCCATGGTGAGCCGTGGCGCGCCCGGGTGCAATACGGCGCCCGCATGCGCCATGCACGGAGGCAATCGGTGCCTGAAACGAGGGCATGGGTCGCCGCCTTCGGGATTCCTGCAGATGCACGTCCGGGGTTCTCGCCAAGACGCGAAGGGCGCCAAGGGACGCCAAGGAAGCAGGCAAGGCGCTCACGCAGAGCTGCCGAGCTCGCAGCGACCTGGGTGACGGCCTACGCTCGGCGATCGGTCAGTCCGACTCGTCGAAGCCTCCGATCTGTCGGACCGGGAGTCCGACCTACACCCGATCGAGGCCGTTATTCCTGGTCCTTCTCCGCGAGCTCCGCGGCTCTGCGTGAGATCGCTTTTCTGCTTTCTTGGCGCCCTTGGCGCCTTGGCGAGAACCCCGGACGGGCGCTTCAGTCCTCCTCCAGACCGAGCCAGTCGCGCGGCGGCAGGAAGCGGTCGTACAGCTCGGCCTCGGGGCTGCCGGGCTGTGGGTGCCAGTCATAGCGCCAGCGGACTTCCGGCGGCAGTGACATCAGGATCGATTCGGTGCGCCCGTTGGACTGCAGTCCGAACAGGGTGCCGCGGTCGTAGACGAGGTTGAATTCGACGTAGCGCCCGCGGCGGTAGAGCTGGAAATCGCGCTCGCGCTCGCCCCAGGGGTACGTCCGGCGGGTGTCGACGATGGGCAGGTAGGCATCGAGGTACGCCTCGCCGACGTCCCGCCAGAAGCGATGACAGGTGGCGAAGTCGGGGCTGTTGAGGTCGTCGAAGAACAGGCCACCGATGCCGCGCGCCTCGCCGCGGTGGCGGATGTGGAAGTAGTCGTCGCACCAGCGCTTGTATTCGCGGTAGGCCTCGTCGCCCAGCGCCCGGCATGCGCGTCGCGCGGTGGCGTGCCAGTGAACGCAGTCCGCCTCGAACGGGTAGTACGGGGTCAGGTCGAAGCCGCCACCGAACCACCAGGCATCGGGGGCGTCCGGATCGCCGACGATGAATACGCGCACGTTCATGTGCGAGGTCGGGACGTACGGGCTGCGCGGATGCACCACCAGCGACACGCCCATGACCTCGAACGGCCGGTCGGCCAGCTCCGGGCGCTGCGCACTCGCCGACGGCGGCAGGGCATCGCCCATGACGTGGGAGAAATTCACGCCGGCGCGCTCGAACAGCGGGCCGTCGCTCAGCACACGGGAGCGGCCACCGCCGCCGGCGTCGCGTTTCCATTCGTCCTGATCGAACGGCGTGCCATCGCGCCGGCTCAGGGCGTCGCAGATGCGGTCCTGCAGGTCCAGCAGCCACGCGTGGATCTCCGCGCGGGGGATCGTTTCGCTCATCGGTTTACTCGCGCAGGGTCTGCCCGGTACGGGCGTCGCGGATCGGCGTCGGGCGCTCACGCCCGCCGACCGCGCCTTCGACAACGGCGTCGACTTCGGCGCCGAACAGATCCCGGGCGGCGCCGGCGTCGCGTACGGGTTCGCCACCGCTCCGGTTGGCGCTGGTCGACACCAGGGCACCGCCCCAGGCCCGACAGAGTCCGGCCGCGACCGGGTGCGCCGTGACCCGCACGGCCAGGGTCTCGTGCTCCCCGCGCAGGATGGGCGGGCAGTCGTCGGCGGCGGGCAGCAGCCAGGTCGCCGCTCCCGGCCAGGTCGGGCGGATGCGCGCCGCGGTGGCCGCGTCGATCGGTGCGAGCCATGGCTGCAGCGCCGCTTCATCGGCGGCGATCAGGATCAGGCCCTTGCTCGCCGGGCGCTGTTTGAGTTCCAGCAGACGGGCGATCGCGGTCGCATTGGCCGGGTCGCAGCCGAGGCCGTAGACCGCCTCGGTGGGGTAGGCGACGATGCCGCCTCGGCGCAGCGCGGCCACCGCCGCGTCGTAGGCCGGTGCATTCATCAACGCCCGCGCTCAGCTACCGGAGGCCTGTTTGCGCGCGGCTGCCACGCTGGTGCCCGTCGCCCCCGCCGCCGTCTTCTTTTTGGCGGCGGCCTTCTTCTTCGAGGCGCTTTTCTTTTTTGCGGCCGTTTTCTTCTTGCTCGCGGATTTCTTTTTCGAGGCCGCTTTCTTCTTCGAAGCGCTCTTCTTTTTGGACGCCGTTTTCTTGCCGGCGGCCTTTTTGGCGGCCGCCTTCTTTTTGCCGCGACGGCGATCGGGTGCTGCAGCGATCAGTTCCTGACAGCGTTCCAGCGTGAGTTCCGCCGGGACTTCCTCTTTCGGCACACTGGCGTTTTTCTGGCCATTCGTGACGTAGGGGCCGAAACGCCCATTGAGGACCTGGATGGTCGTGCCATCGTCGGTCTCGAAGGTGTTGATGATGCGGTTCGCGTCGGCGATCTTCTTCTCGCGCACGAGTTCGCGCGCCCGCTCCGGCGTGACCGTATACGGGTCGTCGTCGCCCTTGAGCGAGACGAAGCGGCTGCCGAAACGCACGTACGGGCCGAAGCGGCCGATGCTCGCCTGCATCTCTTCGCCGTCCTCGGTCTCGCCGAGATCGCGCGGCAGGTCGAACAGGGGCAACGCCTCTTCCAGCGTGATGGTGTCCATCTTCTGGCCGGGGCGCAGGCCGGCGAATTTCGGTTTTTCCTCGTCGTCACGCGTGCCGAGCTGCACGATCGGGCCATAGCGGCCCATGCGCGCGCTCACCGGCCGCCCGGTCTTCGGGTCGGTCCCGAGTTCGCGCGCCTGGATGGCCTCCTCGCGGCTGACCGTTTCCTGTTTCTCCGCGATCCGTTCCTGCAGCGGTTCCCAGAAGCGCTCCAGCAGTGGCACCCAGTCCTGCTCGCCCCGGGCCACGGCGTCGAGTTCGTCCTCCAGGCGCGCGGTGAACTCGTAATCGACGTAGTCGTGGAAATGGTTGGTCAGGAAACGCGCGACCACCCGGCCGACGTCGGTCGGGAAGAATCGCCGGCTCTCCACCTCGACGTACTCCCGGTCCTGCAGCGTCGAGATGATGGAGGCGTAAGTGGAGGGGCGGCCGATGCCGTATTCCTCCAGCGCCTTCACCAGGCTGGCCTCGGTGTAGCGCGGCGGCGGCTCCGTGAAGTGCTGTTCCAGCACGACGTCGTTCAGCGGCAACCGGTCGCCCTCGGCGATCTCCGGCAGCCGGCGCTCGGCATCGGGATCCGATTTGCTGTCGTCGCGGTCTTCGCGGTAGACCGTCATGAAGCCCGCGTGGCGGACCACCGAACCGGTGGCGCGGAAGGCGTGATCGCGCTCGGGCGATACGGCGGGAGCAGCGGCATTGCCGGCCGGGATCAGCTCGACCGCGACCGTGTCCATGGTCGCGTGGATCATCTGGCAGGCCACCGTGCGTTTCCAGATCAGGTCGTAGAGCCGCGCCTGGTCCGAGGTGAGGCGGTTGCGGATCTGCTCCGGCATGCGCTTCGCGGAGGTCGGGCGAATGGCCTCGTGCGCCTCCTGGGCGTTCTTCGATTTGGTCTTGTAGCGGCGCGCCTTCTCCGGGAGGTTGTCCGCGCCGTAGCGCCCGGCGATCAGCTCGCGCAGCTCGTTGAGCGCGTCCTCGGCCAGCGTGACCGAGTCGGTCCGCATGTAGGTGATCAGGCCCACCTGGCCCTCGCCGGTGTCGACGCCCTCGTACAGCGACTGGGCGACGCGCATCGTGCGCGAGGCGGAGAAGCCCAGCTTGCGCGAGGCCTCCTGCTGCAGGGTGGAGGTCGTGAACGGCGGTGCCGGGTTGCGCTTGCGCTGCTTCTTCTCGACCGACTGCGCGATCAGTGCGCCTTCCGCGGCGTCGAGGATGCGGCCTTTGGCGGCGGTCGCGCCCTCCTCGTCGGTGAGCGTGAACTGCTCGAATTTTTTGCCGTCGAGGCGCACGAGTTTGGCACTGACGGCGTCCTCGCCCTTGGTGAGCGCCGCCTCGACCGACCAGTATTCCTGCGGTACGAACGCCTCGATCTCCGTCTCGCGCTCGGTGATCATGCGCAGGGCCGGGCTCTGCACGCGCCCGGCGGAGAGACCGCGCCGGATCTTCTTCCACAGCAGCGGCGAGAGCTTGAAGCCGACCAGGTAATCGAGCGCGCGCCGCGCCTGCTGCGCGTTGACCAGTTCCATGGAGAGGCCGCGCGGGTGCTCGACCGCCTGCTGGATGGCGCCCTTGGTGATCTCGTGGAAGACCACCCGGTCGACGGCCCGGTCGCCGAGGCTGTTGCGCTCGCGCAGCAGTTCGGTCAGGTGCCACGAGATGGCCTCGCCCTCGCGGTCCGGGTCAGTCGCCAGCACCAGGCGGTCGGCCTTCTTCAGCGCCCGCTCGATCGCCTGGACGTGGCGCTCGTTGCGCTCGATGACCTGGTAGTGCATCTCGAACCCGTGCTCGGGATCGACCGCGCCCTCTTTGGGTACGAGGTCGCGGACATGGCCATAGGACGCCATGACCTCGAAATCCTTGCCGAGGTACTTCTTGATGGTCTTGCCCTTGGCGGGCGATTCGACGATGACGAGATTGCTGGCCATGGATACCGTTCAGTAGTCGGCGCGCGAGCGCGGATCCGGACACGCGTGGGACGAGGCGGGGCCGGAAGTGGCGGCCAGTCTAGAGGCGTGGATGCGGATTTCCAATCCCGGGCGCATGACGGGGCGTTCAGATACGCTGGTACAGCCCGCCCGGCGCGACCCGTATCGCTCCCTCGAGCTCCAGCCGCAGCAGCATCGACGCGACCGCCGATGCGTCCAGCCCACTGGCCGCCGCGAGCTCATCCACGCCGCGCGGTTCCCAGTCGATGCACGCGAGCAGGCGGCCGTATTCCGGGTCCTGCGTATGGGTGGGCGCGTCCCCGTCGGTCGCGCCGTTTTCACCGGCTGTCGCCGGGGCGCCACGCCACTGGTCGCCGAGCAGGGCGGCGATTTCCTCGAGCACGTCATCGCCGGTCTCGACCAGTTTCGCCCCCTGGCGGATCAGCCGGTGGCAGCCGCGCGCGACCGGGTTGTGGATCGATCCGGGGATCGCGAAGACCTCGCGGCCCTGCTCCAGCGCGAGTCGGGCGGTGATCAGCGAGCCGCTGCGCACGGCCGCTTCGACCACGAGCGTGCCGATGCTCATCCCGGCCAGGATCCGGTTGCGGCGCGGGAAGGCCTCGCGCGAGGGGCGGGTGCCGATCGGCAGTTCCGAGACCAGTGCCCCCTCGTCGGCGATGCGGCGGGCGAGGTCCGCGTGGCGCGCGGGGTAGACCCGGTCGAGGCCCGTGCCGGCGACGGCAAACGTGATCCCGCCGCCGGCGAGCGCCCCCTCGTGGGCGGCACCGTCAACGCCGAGCGCGAGGCCGCTGGCGATGACGAGGCCGGCCGCGCCGAGGTGGCGCGCGAAATCGTGGGCCATCTCGCGGCCGGAAGGTGTGGGGTGGCGCGTACCGACGACAGCGAGGCCGGGGAGATTCAGTACCTCGGGGTCCCCCAGCACGTACAGGACCGGTGGCGGGTCGCCGATCCCGGCGAGTGCGCGTGGATAGCGCGGGTCGTCGAGCGGGATCAGGTGCCGGGCGGGATCGGCCGCGGCCCAGTCGAGGTCGCGCTCGATCCCGGCGGGCGTGGTCCGGCCCTGCAGCACGTCGATCGCCGGCGGTGGTATACGCGCGGCGGCGAGTTGCTCACGCGATGCCGCGGAAAACCCCGCCGGACTGCCGAATCGGTCCAGCAGTTCGCGCGTGCGCACCGGGCCCACGCCCGGCGCATGGACCACGCGCAGCCAGCCTTCGACATCTTCCATGATTGCTCGGACAGGCTCCCTACGGATTGGTGGCGGTGTCGTTGAGCCGGATCGACTGGGTGGCGTCCAGGATCAGTCCGTAACTGACGCGATCGAAGGTCCGGAAGATCATCAGCGTGCCGACGCGCTGGGCCGGCAGTTCGACGGTCTCCGTGGCGCCATCGCTGGCGTAGGGATCCTGCACGGTGCCGCCGCTCTGCATCACCGCGAGGACGTCGGTGACCTCGGCCCCGTCCGTCTCGCCATGATTGAGCACGACGACCTGGTTGGTTGCCACCTGGGAGATGGCATCGAACAGCTGGATGATCCGCGCGTCGACGCGCTCGTCGGGCACCTGCGGGATGTATTCGGCGCGGCTGATCTGGCGGTCCGCCGGCATGAGGCGATCGCCGCGCAGGATCTCGCGGGTGGACTCGGTCAGGCGCAGCCGCGCCGGGTCGCCGCCCTGACGGACCGCCGCCTTGCCGACATAGATCGCCTCGTAGCCGAGGACTTCGCCGGTATCCGGATCGCGCAGCGGATCGCCCGGGCGATAGACGTTGTAGCGGTCCGCATCCGGTGCGCCGCCCTCGAAGCCGCGCGCGAACACGTCGTTGCCTTCGCCGCTGATCAGCCGGCCCTCGTAGTTGCCGACGATGTAGGGCGCGCGTTCGAGTTCGTCCTCGGTGACGACCCGCGGGCGGTTGAGGAACTGGCGGATCGCGTCGGCGGGTATGGCCGACACGGCCTCATCGAGCGAACGCTCGCGCACCTCCGGTTCCAGTTTTTCGCGCCCATCGTCTTCCCGCGGCATGCCCGGGCGCTCGACGACCAGGCGCGGCTCGCCGTCGCGGAAGGCCAGCGTGATGATGTCGCCGGGGTAAATCAGGTGCGGATTCTCGATCTGCGGGTTGACACTCCAGATCTCCGGCCATACCCAGGGGTCCCTGAGGAACATGGCCGCGATATCCCAGAGCGTGTCGCCGCGTTTCACGGTATAACGTACGGGATGCGAGGGTTTGACGTCCTCGCGGGTGACTTTGGGCTCGGTCTCGGGGGCCGGTTCCGCTTCGGACCGGATCGGTTCGGCCGCCGGCTCGGGGGCCGGCTCCGGTGTCTGCGATGCGCAGCCGGCAACCAGTGCCAGAGCCAGTGCAGGCAGGGCGGTACGCAACGCATCGATGGACGGTCGATCGGTCACCGGTCTCTCCCTCGCGCCGTGAATTCGAGCGCATTATTGTCCAGAATACCCGCTGCGGGTGTGGTGCACGCGACCGGGCATGGTGTGCCCGTGGTGAGCCGCTGCGGTATCCTGCAGTTGAGTCTTTGATCTGTAAATTTACCTTAAATTCGGCTCGGAACCCATGGCCACACTGGATATTTTGCAGTACCCGGACCCGTACCTCCGTCACAAAGCGGCGCCGGTGGCAGCCGTTGACGACTCGATACGGGCGCTCGTCGACGACATGCTGGAGACGATGTATGCCGCTCCGGGGATCGGTCTGGCCGCGACCCAGGTCGGGATCGACAAGCGTATCGCGGTCATCGATGTGTCCGAGTCCAAGGACGATCCGCTGGTGCTGATCAACCCGGAAATCGTCGCGCCCGAGGGCAGTGAGACCTCCGAGGAGGGGTGTCTTTCGATACCGGACGTGTTCGAAAAAGTCACCCGCCCCGAGTGCGTGACCCTGCGTGCACTGGACCGGGAGGGCAACGCCTACGAGCTCCATGCGGATGGACTGCTCGCGGTCTGTATCCAGCACGAGGTGGACCATCTCGACGGCCGCCTGTTCATCGATCGCCTCTCCATGCTCAAGCGTCAGCGGATCGAAAAACGCCTGCTGAAACAGCGTCGGCGCAGCGGCGACAGCCGCCGCGCAGCCGGCTGACAGTCAGGCCACGCCCGTATGAGCCGTCCCCTGCGGATCGCCTTCGCCGGCACCCCCGAGTTCGCCATGCCCGCTTTCCGGGCGGCCCTCGACTCGGGGCACGAACTCGTGGCCGTTTTCACGCAGCCCGATCGCCCGGCCGGCCGGGGCCGTCGGCTGACGCCGCCGCCGGTAAAAGAGGCCGCGGTCGAGGCGGGTGTGCCGGTGCGCCAGCCCGATCATCTGACGGTCGCCGATCTCGAGGCGGTTGCCGGGCCGCCGGGGCTCGATCTGCTGATCGTCGTCGCCTTTGGCCAGATCCTCCCGTCCGAAGTCCTGGATTACCCGCGTCAGGGGGCGATCAATGTCCATGGTTCGCTGTTGCCGCGCTGGCGCGGGGCGGCGCCGATCGCGCGTGCGCTGCTCGCCGGCGATGACGAGAGCGGCGTGTCCGTGATCCGGATGGTCCCGGCCATGGATGCCGGACCGGTACTGCTGGAGCAGCGCTGTGCGATCGCCGACGACGAGACCGCCGCGACGCTGCACGACCGCCTTGCCGTGCTCGGTGCCGAGGCGCTGGCGACGGTCCTGCAGGACCCGGCCGCACACCTGGCCGCCGCGCGTGAACAGGATCCGGCGAAGGTGACGTATGCGGCCAAGCTGAGCCGCGCCGAGGGGCGGATCGACTGGACGCGCCCGGCCGCCGTGATCGCGCGCGCGGTGCGCGCACTGCAGCCCTGGCCGTGGGCATGGACACCGCTGGAGGATGGGCCGCTGCGTATCCATGCCGCCGAAGTCCTGCCCGGGCAGACATCCGAACAGCCTCCGGGAACGGTCCTGGCTGCCGGTCGCGACGGGATCGACGTCGCCACCGGTGACGGCATACTGCGTGTGCTGCGCGTCCAGCCTGCCGGCCGGCGGGCCATGGCGGCGGCCGATTTCGCCAACGCGCGGAGGCTGCAGGGATGTCGGCTCGAAAGCGACTGATCCCCGCCCGTGCGGGCGCCGCACTCGTGCTGGCGGCCATCGCGGATGGCCGCTCGCTGGATGCGGCGCTGGAACGGACCCGCCCCCGGGTCGAGGAGGCGGAGCGCGCGCTGCTGCAGGAACTGGCCTATGGGGGCGTGCGTTACCGGCTGCGTTTCGAACCCCTGCTGCAGGCGCGTCTGCGCCGTCCCTTCAAGCCGCGCGATCACGACCTCGAGGCCCTGCTGCTGGTCGCCCTGTATGAACTCGCGCAGATGCGCACGCCTTCGCATGCCGCCGTCAACGGGGCCGTGGAGGCCGCCGGCGCGCTTGGCAAGGGGTGGGCGCGGGGCCTGATCAACGGCGTGCTGCGTGGGGTGCTTCGGGACGCGGACGCGCTGGTGGCGCCCGCGGATCCACGCGCCGCGCACGGCTGGCCCGATTGGCTGGCGACGGAACTTGCAGCGGACTGGCCGCGGGAATGGGCCGACATCGCCGCCAGCGGCACCGCGCGTCCGCCCATGACCGTGCGCGTGAATCTTGCCCGTTTGACGCGCGACGCCTGCCTCGAACGCCTGCGCGAGGCGGGCATCGAGGCGCGGCCCGGACGAGCCCCGGCGGCGTTGACGCTTGACCCGCCGGTCGCCGTCGAGCGCCTGCCCGGCTTCGCCGACGGGCTGGTCTCGGTCCAGGACGAAGCCGCCCAGTGGGCGACGCTGTTGCTGGCGGTGCCCGCAGGCGCCCGCGTGCTCGATGCCTGCGCCGCGCCGGGCGGCAAGACCGGTCACCTCGCCGAAATCCGGCCCGCGCCCGGTCATATCGTCGCCGTGGAGTCCGATCCCGAACGCGCCGAGCGTCTGCGTGGCGGCCTCGCGCGGCTGTCCGCTGACGCCGAGGTGATCACCGCGGACGCCACCGATACCGCCGCCTGGTGGGACGGTCGACCCTTCGACCGCATCCTGCTGGATGCGCCGTGCTCGGGGACCGGCGTGATCCGGCGCCACCCCGATATCAAGCTCCTGCGCCGCCCGGCGGACATCGACGCCCTCGTAGAGACCCAGGCGCGCCTGCTCGATGCCCTGTGGCCGCTGCTGGCGCCCGGCGGTATGCTGTTGTACGCGACCTGTTCGATCCTGCGGCGTGAAAACGCGCACCAGGTCGAGGCGTTTCTCGGGCGTCACGATGACGCCACTCCGGTGCCCATCGATCCAGGCGCGGGGCGACCGGATGGTGCAGGCCGGCAGATTCTGCCAGGGGAGTCCGGCATGGATGGATTCTTCTATGCGTGTCTGCAGGCGAACGGGGCGGATAGCATAGCGGGCGGCGGCACGGACCGATGAGCGCACCTCGACATCTGCTCTCGTATGTCGTCCTCCTGGCTGCCGTAGCCGGAACGCCGTTCGCGCCCGCCCGGGCCGAGGAAGGCGATATCAGTCGGCCCAGTGCGAGCGTCCGGGTCGTCGATGGCGTTTATCTGCTCGATTCCGTGGCCCGCATCGAACTCACGGAGCCCGTTCGTGCGGCGCTCGACAGCGGGGTGGCGCTGACGTTCGCCTGGGAGGTCGAGATCGGCCGCGAGCGCGGCTGGTGGTGGCCGGAGGCCGAGGTGGCCTACGTCACGCAGCGCTACCGGCTCGAATACCACGACCTGAGTCTCCAGTATCTGGTCACCAATCTGAATACCGGCGAACGCCGCAGCTTCAGCCGCCTGCCCACCGCACTCGACTTCATCGGCCAGTTGATCGGTTTCCCGATCGTTGACCGTATGCTGCTCGACGACCCTGGCCGACACACCGGGTACGTGCGCCTGCGACTCGAACACAACACCCTGCCGTTACCGCTGCGGCCGGCCGCGCTGTTCTCGGCCGCCTGGTATCTGCAGACGGACTGGCGCGCATGGTCATTCGAGTGATCCAGCGGCTGGCGACCGGATTCTGGCCCATGGTCGGCCTGTTCGTCCTGCTGCTGCTGTCACTGTATATCCTCGGCAATTTCGCCGAGAGCTACGAGCGCTTCGGCCGCTTTTATGTCCTGATCCTGTTCATCAACATCATCGGGCTCGCGTTCATCGGCCTGCTGGTCGGCGTCAATATCTGGAATCTGATCCGCCAGTTCCGTGAGCGCGCCGCCGGGGCGCGGCTCACCGGCAAGCTGGTGACCATGTTCATCGTGTTGGCGCTGGTCCCGGTCACGATCGTTTTTTCGTTCTCCCTGAAGTTCATCAACTCCGGGATCGACTCGTGGTTCGATGTGGAAGTCGAACGCGCGCTGGATGACGCGCTGACGCTCTCCAAGGGATCGCTGGGCCTGCAGATGCGCACGCTGCAGCGTGTCACCGAGCAGATGGCGGGGCGACTCGACGAGGTTCCGAATGAGGATACCGTCCCCCTGCTGTCGAGTATTCAGGCCGGTTCCACCGCGAACCAGTTGACCCTGCTTTCCGACAGCAACCGCGTGATCGCGACCAGCAGTGACGATACCGCGCAGGTGGTCCCGGTCCGCCCGACGCCGGATATTCTTGCCCAGCTGCGCCAGGGACAGCCCTATGTGGGTCTGGATCCCGTGCGCGGCAGAGGGCTCCACGTGCGGGTGGTCGTCCCCGTCGAGGCCGGCAGCCCCGGCGGCGACCCGCGCGTGCTGCAGGCGCTGTACCCGGTTCCCGACGAACTCGATGCGCTGGCGGAGAGCGTGCAGGCCGCGGTCGGCAAGTATCGCGAGTTGACCTATCTCCGCGAGCCACTGAAAACGAGCTACATCGGAACCCTTGCCCTCGCGCTCGGGTTGTCCGTGCTCACCGCGATCTGGGCCGCTTTCTATTCAGCGCGCCGCCTGATGCTGCCGATCCACAATCTGGCTGAGGGTACGCGCGCGGTCGCCCAGGGAAACTACGCCACCCGCCTGCCACCCTCGGGGCGCGATGAACTCGGTTTCCTCGTGGAATCGTTCAACGAAATGACCCGACGGCTCTCGGACGCCCGCGATCAGACCCGTCTCAGCCGCCTCGAGGTCGAGAGTCAGCGCGCCTATCTCGAGGCCGTGCTCGAGCGGATCTCCACCGGCGTTCTGACCCTGGATGGGGAAGGTACGCTGCGCACCGTGAACGCGGCCTCCGCAGGTATTCTGGGCGTGGATCTCGCGCCGCAGTCCGGGTACCCGCTGCAGGAACTCGCGGCGGAGCATGCCGTGCTCGGCCAGTTCCTGAACGTCGTCATGCCGCATGTCGAGCGCGGCGGCGGGGAATGGCGGGAAGAATTCGAACTGCCCGGGCAGCGTGGGCGCAAGATCATCGTCTGCCGTGGCACCCGGCTGCCGGACCAGCAGGACCTGGCCGGCGGCTGGGTCGTGGTGTTCGATGACATCACCGCGCTGGTGCAGGCGCAGCGCGAGGCCGCCTGGAGCGAGGTTGCCCGGCGCCTCGCGCACGAGATCAAGAACCCCCTGACACCGATCCAGCTGTCGGCCGAACGGCTGCGACACCGGTTCCTCTCCACGTTGCCGCAGGAGGATGCGGAAGTCCTCGATCGTTCCACCTGGACGATCGTCCAGCAGGTGGAGGCGCTCAAGGCCATGGTTCGCGCTTTCGCGGATTACGCGACCACGCCCGCCGCGGATTTCGCGGTTGTCGACCTGAATGCGCTGGTGCACGAGGTGGTCGACCTGTACGACACCGGGGATAGCCCCCGGGTGGCGCTGGATCTGGCCGCGGAGCTGCCTTGCGTGGACGCCGATCGGGCCCGCCTGCGTCAGGTGCTCCATAATCTCATCAAGAACGCACTCGAGGCCCAGGCCAGTGTGGAATCGACGGGCCCGGTCACCGTGACGACGCGATTCCTGCAGCCGGACGATCGCGAGGCCCCGGCCATCGAACTGCAGGTCAGCGATACCGGGCCGGGGATCCCCGATCACATGATCGATCGTCTGTTCGAGCCGTACATGACCGGGAAAGCACGCGGCAGCGGTCTCGGCCTGTCGATCGTGCGCCGGATCGTCGAAGAGCATGGCGGCGTGATCGAGGCCGAGAATCGACCGCAGGGCGGGGCGACGATCCACGTCCGCTTGCCCGCCCGGGTCACGCGCAACACCGATGGAGCGATCGTATGAGCCCCGCACGCGTCCTCGTGGTCGATGATGAACCCGATATCCGCGATCTGTTGCGCGAGATCCTCGAGGAAGAAGGCTACGCGGTCACCGTGGCCGGCGACGCCGAACGCGCCCGGGTCGCGCGCCGGGAGGATCACCCCGATATCGCGCTGCTCGACATCTGGATGCCCGATGTCGACGGGATCACGCTGCTGAACGAGTGGCACGGCGGTGAGGCGCCGGGTTTCCCGGTGATCATGATGTCCGGTCACGGGACCATCGAGACGGCGGTCGAGGCGACCCGCCTCGGGGCCTTCGATTTTGTCGAAAAGCCCCTCTCGCTGGCGAAGCTGCTGGTCACCGTACGCAATGCGCTCGGGAGCGTGAGCCCGCGCGTCGGCGATGGCGTTCGCGCACCGCTCGCGCCGCGTCGCGACCTGGTCGGCACCAGCCGGCGCGTCGCCGACCTGCGCGACCGGATCGCGCGGCTGGCACACGGTGCCGCGCCCGTGCTCGTGCGCGGTGAGCCTGGCACGGGGAAACGCACGGCCGCGGCACTCCTGCATGAACAGGGAGAGCGGGCGCAGCATCCCCGGATCGAGTTCGACCTCGGCGCCGTCGGCACTGCCGCGGCGGTCGATGCCCTGTTCGGCGACAACGGGGCATGGCAGCGCGCCGCCGGCGGTACGCTCGTGATCAACGACCTGGCCGAACTCCCGCCGGCGGCGCAGGCCGCCCTGTTCACGCGACTCGATCAGGGTGGCGGCACCGCAGCGCCACGTCTCGTGGCCCTGACGGCCGAGGACCTGCCGGCGCTGGTCGAAGCGGGGCGCTTCCGCGCGGATCTCTGGTACAGCCTGAATGCGACCGTGATCCATGTGCCGGCGCTGCGGGACCATGCCGAGGATCTGCCGGAACTGCTCAGACATTGCGTCGATCGAATGGTGGCGCGGGATGGTCTCGTCTACCGGCATTTCACCGTGGCCGCCCAGAACCGGCTGCGCCATTACGACTGGCCGGGCAATGTCGCTGAACTCGCCAGCCTCGTCCGCTACCTGCTCACGCTCGGCGAGACCGCCGACATCGACGCCAATGCGGTCGACGAAGCCCTGGCCGAGCTGCGCCCGCGCGTGGACGTCGCCGCGACGACGATGCCGCTGCCGCTCGATCTGCCTCTGCGCGAGGCCCGCGAACAGTTCGAACGCGCCTACCTCCAGCACCAGCTCCGCGCCGTCGGCGGCCGCATCGGCGAACTCGCCCAGCGCGTCGGCATGGAACGCACCCACCTCTACCGCAAACTCAAGAGCCTGGGGATCGAATACGGGGCGAAGGACAGGGGGTAGCAGGCTCGCGAGGAAGTCAAAACCCGTATCTCGCCAAGACGCCAAGCGCGCCAAGGAAAGGCGAGATAAAAAACCACGATTATCGGCGGTGACGGTTCCAATGCGGTTCGTTCCGCAGTCAAACATCGATCTTCCATCGCTGCGACGGAGAATCGATATCGACTGCGAGCGACCGCACCGCATCGAAGCCGTCGGCTACCGCCCGATCGAAATCGGCCTGGGTCGCTTTTTCCCTCGCCTTCCCTTGGCGCGCTTGGCGTCTTGGCGAGATACAGTTTTTTGACTTCAATTCGGCCCGGCTCGATCCGACGCGACTTTCGGCGGGACCACTGGTAACGTCTCCACGGCCACAAACGGGTACAATCCTGCGCCATCCGCGGCGACGGCATTCGGGATCCAGGCGGTAACCATGAAGATCATCATCCTCGGCGCCGGTCAGGTAGGGGCCTCGGTCGCGCATAACCTGGCCAGCGAGGACAACGACATCACGCTGGTGGATATCAATCCGCAGATCCTGCAGGGGCTGCAGGACAAGCTCGATCTGCGCACGGTCACCGGCGTCGCCTCGCATCCGGGCGTATTGCGCCAGGCGGGCGCGGACGACGCCGACCTCATTCTCGCCGTCACCAACAGCGACGAGGTCAACATGATCGCCTGTCAGGTGGCGTATACGCTGTTCCATACGCCGACCAAGATCGCCCGCCTGCGCAGTGCCGCATACCAGATCGAGCCGAAACTGTTCGCCCAGGAGGCGATCCCGATCGATGTGCGGATCACGCCGGAACTGCTGGTCACCAACTACGTGCGGCGCCTGATCGAATACCCCGGCGCGCTGCAGGTGCTCGACTTCGCCGACGGCGCGGTCCGGCTGGTCGGCGTGAAGGCCTTCTATGGCGGGCCGCTGGTCGGACACGAACTGCGCACGCTGAAAGAGCACATGCCCAATGTCGACAATCGCGTCGCCGCGATCTATCGACAGGGGCGGGCGATCATCCCGACGGGCGATACGGTGATCGAGGCCGACGACGAGGTCTTCTTCGTGGCGGCCCGCAACAATATCCGTGCGGTCATGTCGGAACTGCGGCGCCTGGACAAGCCGGTCAAGCGCGTCATGCTGGCCGGTGGGGGCAATATCGGCCGCAATCTCGCCGAGCGGCTGGAGAAGGAATACCGGGTCAAGCTGATCGAGTCGAACCCGGATCGGGCCCGCTTCCTGGCGGAGAATCTGGAGCGCACCATCGTCCTCCATGGCGATGCGGCCGACCGCGAGCTGCTGCTGGAGGAGAACGTCGATGACATGGATGTGTACTGCGCGCTGACCAACGACGACGAGGCCAACATCCTCTCCGCGATGCTGGCCAAGCGCATGGGCGCGACCAAGGTGATGGCCCTGATCAACCGGCCGGCCTACGTCGACCTGGTCGAGTCCGGCATCATCGATATCGCGATCTCGCCCCAGCAGGTCACGATCGGTTCACTGCTCGCCCATGTCCGCCGCGGCGACGTCGTGGCGGTCCATTCGCTGCGGCGTGGCGCCGCCGAGGCCATCGAGGCGATCGCCCATGGCGACCGCCACACCTCGAAAGTGGTGGGCCGGCGCATCTGCGAGGTGCCGCTGCCGAAGGGGGCCACCATCGGCGCACTGGTACGGGGCAACGAGGTCATGATCGCGCATGACGACGTGATCATCCATACCGAAGACCATGTCATCCTGTTCCTGATCGACAAGTCCCGCATCCCGGATGTGGAACGCCTGTTCCAGGTCAGCGTGACGTTCGTCTGAGCGCGGCGCGTATCGATGCATTTTGCCGTCGTCCAGAAAATCCTCGGTGGTCTGCTGATCCTGTTCAGCCTCACCATGCTGCCGCCGGTGCTGGTGGCGCTCCTTGATGGTGACGGTTCCTGGCTGCCCTTCGTCCAGTCATTCGGCATTATTCTGCTGCTCGGCGTTGCCGTGTGGCTGCCGGCTTCACGGGCGCGGCAGGGCCTGCGTCTGCGCGAAGGGTTCATCGTGGTGGCGCTGTTCTGGACCGCGCTCGGTCTGGCGGGGTCGTTCCCGCTGATCCTGTCGACGGCGACCGACCTGTCGGTCACCGATGCCGCTTTCGAGGCCATCTCGGGGCTCACGACCACCGGGTCGACCGTGATCGTCGGTCTCGACAACCTGCCGCGCTCGATCCTGTTCTATCGCCAGCAACTGCAGTGGCTGGGCGGCATGGGCATCATCGTGCTCGCCGTCGCGATCCTGCCGATGCTCGGCATCGGCGGTATGCAGCTGTACCGGGCCGAGATGCCGGGGCCGGTCAAGGACAACAAACTGACGCCGCGGATCGCCGAAACCGCCAAGGCGCTCTGGATCATCTACGTCGGCCTGACCGGCGCCTGCGCCATTGCCTACTGGCTCGCCGGGATGACGCCGTTCGATGCGCTCGGGCACAGCTTCTCGACCATCGCGATCGGCGGGTTCTCGCCCTACGACGCCAGTATGGGGCACTTCGACAGCGCGCTGATCGAGATGATCGCGGTCGTGTTCATGGTGCTGGGCGGCACCAATTTCGCCCTGCATTTCGCCGCGATGCGCCGTCGCAGCCTGCAGCCCTATGGGTTCGATCCGGAATTCCGTACCTATGTGCGGCTGCTGGTTGCGGTGGCTGCGATCACGGTCGGTTACCTGATCATCGAAAATACGTTCGATACGGTCCCGGAGGCGTTGCATCATGGCATCTTCCAGGTGGTGTCGATCGCGACCACAACGGGGTTCACCTCCGCCTCGTTCGCCGACTGGCCGGATTTCCTGCCGGTGCTCCTTATCTTCGCCAGTTTCATCGGCGCCTGTGCCAGTTCCACCGGCGGCGGGCTCAAGGTCATCCGGGTGCTGCTGCTGTTCAAGCAGGGGCGGCGCGAACTGACACGGCTGGTGCATCCGCGCGCGCGGGTGGCGGTCAAGATCGGCAACAAGGCGCTGGACGATCAGGTCGTGCAGGGCGTATGGGGATTCTTCGCGACGTACATCCTGTGTTTCGCGGTCGGCATGCTGCTGCTGATGGCGGCCGGCCACGGCCAGGTCACCTCGTTCTCGGCCATGGCCGCGACGCTCAACAACCTGGGTCCCGGCCTCGGAGAAGTCGCCTCCAACTTCCGTTCGCTGGATGCGTTTTCCAAGTGGGTGCTGTGCGCGGCGATGCTGCTCGGACGGCTGGAGATCTTCACCTTCCTGGTGCTGTTGACGCCGGACTTCTGGCGCCGGTGAGTAGCGTGCGCCGGGGGTTCAGCCATGCCGGGGACCGGTCGTGAGCGGTGAGCGGTCGGGCGTGGCCGCGCCATCGGCGCTCCCGGGGGTGGCCTATGCACTGGGCTCGTTCGGCCTGTGGGGGCTGTTCCCGCTGTATTTCAAGGCGGTCTCGGCGGTGCCGGCAACCGAGGTGCTGGCCCACCGGGTCGTCTGGTCCGTGGTCTTCGTCGGGCTGCTCCTGTTGCTGGTGCGACAGTGGGGTACGGTCGGCGCGATCCTGGCGGATCGCGACCGCCGCACGCGCCTCATTGCCTCTTCGCTCCTGATCTCGACCAACTGGCTGATCTTTATCTGGGCGGTCGCCCACGATCGGGTGCTGGAGGCGAGCCTCGGGTATTTCATCACCCCCCTGGTCAGCGTATTGCTCGGCCGCGTCGTGCTCGGCGAACGCCTCTTCCGCGTGCAGTGGCTGGCCGTCGTGCTTGCCGCAGTCGGGGTCGGATGGATGCTGGTCGGGGTCGGGGTGATCCCCTGGGTCGCGCTGGGCCTGGCCGCGACTTTTGGCAGCTACGGCCTGGTCCGCAAGCTCGCGGACGTGCCGGCGATTCCCGGCCTGTTCGTCGAGACGCTGATCGTCGGGCCGCCGGCACTGGCCTGGCTCCTGTGGCTGGGGGTCGAGGGCGCCGGCGAGTTCGGTGCCCGTGGCCCCGGTTTCGACGTCCTGCTGATCGCCGCGGGCCTCGTGACGGCGACGCCGCTGATCCTGTTCGCACAGGCCACGCGCCGGCTGCGCCTGGCTTCGGTCGGCCTGTTCCAGTACATCGTGCCGACCATGCAGATGCTGCTGGCCGTGTTCGCGTTCGGCGAGGTCTTTACGCCGCAGCACGCGATCACCTTCGGTTGCATCTGGATCGGTCTCGCGTTGTATTCGGCGAGTGCGTTCGGTGGGCGTGCACGCCCGGGTGGAGTCGTACGATGAGTCGCATCGAACAGTTCGAGAAAATGCTGGCGGGTGGGCAGGACGGCCCGCTGCTGCGGTTTTCGCTGGGGAATGAATACCTCGCGGCGAACGAACCGGCGCGGGCGGCGGAGCATCTGCGTGTCGCGGTCAACCACGATCCGGACTACTCGGCCGCCTGGAAAGCGCTCGGCACGGCGCTGGATCGGGCTGGCGAGAGCGCCGCGGCGATGGCGGCCTGGCGTGACGGCGTCGAGGCCGCCGAGCGGCGTGGCGACAAACAGGCGGCCAAGGAGATGCGCGTGTTCCACCGCCGGATCGAGAAGCGCGGCGAATGAGCGCACCGCCGCGCGAGTTGCTGCACCCGCGGCACTGGCCAAGCTGGCTGGGTCTGGGGCTGCTCAGCCTCGGACTGCTGCTGCCCCGGCGGCTCCGCCACGGGATCGCGGCGCGCCTCGGCGATCGCCAGTACCGGCGCCACGTCAAGGCGCGCGAGACCGTCGAGCTCAATCTCGCCTGCTGCTTCCCGGATTGGCCCGAGGCGGAGCGCCGGGCGGTGGCGCAGGCCCATTTCCGGGCCTTCGCCCGCGCGATGGCCGATCAGCCCCTGTTCTGGTGGGATCGCGATGGGACGCGGGTCAGCGCGAGATGTCGGCTCCACGGGCTGGATCACCTCCACAGGGCGCGCGCCGACGGGCAGCCCGTGATCCTGCTGAGTCCCCACATCACGGGGATCGCATTCGGCGGTGTCGCGCTCGCACGGCATGCGGGGCTGTCGACCATGGCCAATCGGTACGATGATCCGGTCCTGCAGTGGGTCGAGCACCGCAGCCGCGTGCGCCATGGCCCGGTGTTCCTGCGCGACGAGGGTATTCGGCCGGTCGTCCGCGAGTTGCGGGCCGGCAGCGTGTTCTACTACATGCCGGACGAGGATCTCGGGCCGCGCGACAGCGTGTTCGCGCCATTTTTCGGCATGCAGAAAGCGACCCTCACCTCGCTCGGCCGGCTTGCACGTCTGGCACGCGCGACCGTGCTGCCCATGATGGTCTGCTACGACCCCGACAACGACCGCTACGAGGTCGAGCTGCGACCGCCCCTGTCCGGTTTCCCGAGCGGCGACGATGACGTGGATGCCCGCGCGATGAACGCCGCTCTCGAGCAGAGCATACGGCGGTGTCCGGAGCAGTATCTGTGGAACCAGCGGATGTTTCGCAGTCGTCCCGATGGCAGCCGCATGGCGTACCCGAAGCGGGCACGCCGACGCTGATCGCGCACGGGAAGAGGGTGTGCCGGTTCAGCCCGCTTCCGGACTGGATTCCGCCGCTTTCTCCGTGCCACGTGCCCGGAATCGCTGGTAGTTCCACATGTACTGCGCCGGGGCCAGTGCGATCGCCCGCTCGGTCTCACGGTTGATCCGTGTTGCGGCCACTTCGGCATCGTCGTCGGCGATGTCCTCGCCCGCTGGCCAGATATGCATCGCGAAGGCCCCGTCCGGGCGTCGCAGCATCGCCACGAACAGCACCCGGGCCCCGCTGCGCGCCGCCATCCTTGAGAGCAGGGTCATGGTCAGCGCGGGCTGCCCCATGAACGGCGCGTAGACGCCCTGGCCCCCGCGCGGCTGCTGGTCCGGCAGGACCCCGATCGCCTCGCCCTTGCGCAGGGCGCGGTGCAACGCGCGGACGCCGCTGCCATCGGTCGGGACCGGGATCTGCCCGAGGCGTTCGCGGCCGCGCCGGATGGCCCGATCGAGGGCCTGGATCCGCGGTGGGCGGTACAGCACCGTGAGCCGGGCGCGGCTCGCGACATATGAACCCGCAAGTTCCCAGGCGCCGATATGCGGGGTCGCGAAAATGATGCCGCGGCCCGCGTTCCGGGCCCGATCGATGTGCTCGAGTCCGTGCACCTCGCGCACCAGCCGCAGGACCCGTTGCTGGGAGCGCTGCCAGAACCACGCCGCCTCGGCGAACGTGCGGCCGGTCTCGATGAGGCTGGCGCGAAGCAGTTGTCGCCGCCACGCGGGGGAGCGATCCGCATAGCAGCGGTCGATGTTTGCCTCGGAATGCGTGCGGCTGCGATTGGGCAGGTACCACAGCAGCAGGCCGATGCCGGCGCCCACGGCCCGGTTCAGCCGCAAGGGCAGGGCGCCCATGCACCACAGCATCGCGCGGGCGAGTTGTCCTTTCATCGGTGGCCGGGCCGGTGGCGGTGCAGGGGCAGCATGGGGCGTTACCGTAGACGCCGGGGGCCGTGACGGCAATATGCGCACGCGAGTGGCGTGCGCCTGGCCCGATCGCAACAAAACGACCGCGGCGGAAAACCAAAGTCAAAATCGCCTCACGCCAAGGCGCGGAGCGCGCCAAGAAAAGGCACTTTAAAAGAATGGTGCTGGTTCGGCGTGAGCAACGCCGTCATCGCATTGTTTTCGCTTTTCCTTGGCGCGCTCGGCGCCTTGGCGTGAGACGATTTTGACTTTCTTCCGTAAGAACGCTCACTACGCCGCGTTGGCTTGAAGGACTCCAAAAAAAAGCCCGGCAATGAGCCGGGCCAGCGCCATCCGGTGGCGCGAGGTGAAGCGGTGACGTTGTCCACATGCCGTACTGCCCGTACGGTCCCTCCATGGGGGACGTCCCTGTCCCGCGCGATCGTCCGCTGATCGCTTCCCTCGATCGGCCATCCTGGCCGCGGATTCCTTTACCCTGCGGGTCTGCGTCCCTTCGGGGGCATCCGGCCCCTTTTTCTTCGTTTCCTTCGAGTCGTCCGCTGACGATGTACACGATCCCATCTGCAGCCCCGGGCGTCATGTCCTGATGGACTGTAATCCGCTGTCCGCATTGCGGACATGGCTTGTAGGACATGTCCTACAAGACGCAATAGTTGCGTCCACCCGGTCGCCTGCGGACGATGTCGCAGGTTGCGCTGGCGCGCGGTCCGGCGCCGTTACGGAGGGATATCCATGATCGCTTTGCTGCAGCGGGTCACCGAGGCATCGGTGACCGTGGACGACGCGACGGTCGCGCGGATCGGGACGGGGCTGCTCGTGCTCGTCGGGGTCGAGCGCGGCGATACCGGGGGCCAGGCACAGCGTCTGGCCGAGCGGCTGCTCGGTTACCGGGTATTCCCCGACGACGACGGGCGCATGAATCTCGGCGTTCGCGAGATCGGTGGCGCGCTGCTGCTGGTACCGCAGTTCACGCTGGCCGCCGATACCGACAAAGGCATGCGGCCGGGATTCGGGGCGGCCGCGGACCCGGACACCGGTGCGGCCCGGTTCGAAGACCTGGTCCGCCACGCGCGCGCCGGCGGGGTGGCCGTGGAGACCGGGGTGTTCGGGGCGCACATGCGGGTGCACCTCGTCAACGATGGCCCGGTGACCTTCCGGCTGCGGGTGCCGCCCCCCGCGGATTGAGCGCCGTTCCTTTCGGAGATCTCCGTGCCTTCAGCGGTGCTCGCTTCGGCGGGCGGCTCCGGGGCCATAGCCGAAATGGCGCGCGAACGCCTTGGCAAACCCCGATTCCGTCGCGTATCCGCTGCCCGCGGCGACGCTCGCTACCCCCTCGCCGCCGCGCAATCGCCGCAGGGCGAGCTGCATGCGCCACTGGAACAGCCAGGTCATCGGCGCGACGCCAAGCGTGCGGGTGAAGCGCTCGGCGAGGACGGACCGGGAAACCGCGGCGCTTCGGGCCAGGGTATCCAGTGTCCAGTGTTCCGAGGGGCGCGAGTGCAGTGCCGCCAGCGCGCGGTGCAATGCCGGGTCGGCCAGTGCGGCCAGCAGGCCGACGGGTTGCTCGGCGGTGGCGAGGTAATGCCGGACGACGCCGATGAACAACGCGTCGGCGAGGTGGTTGACCATGGCGTCGCCGCCCATGGCTTCACGCGTCGATTCGTGGATCAGCAGTTCGACCAGCCGTTGCAGGCTCCGGTCGTCCCGCATTTCGTCCGCACGGATGACGAGGTAGTCGGGCAGGGCGTCGAGAATGGGGTTGTGCATGCCCTCGTCGAAGGCGAAATAGCCGCAGACCAGCCCGGGGCCATCGCCCGCGGCGTCGAGCGGCCGTCGTTCCGGTTCGTGATCCGGGCCGATGTCCTGCGCGGGGCCGAGCCGGTGCGGGGCGTCGCGCGGCATCACGAGCAGATCGCCCGGGCCGAGTTCGAGCGGCGCCCCGTCGTCCATGCGGTCGAGCCAGCAGCGCCCGCTGCTCACCAGATGGAAGCTGGCGTGCTCGCCCCCGGCGTGCGTCAACGCCCAGTGACCGCAGAAACGGGCCCGCTCGAATACGCTGGCGTGCAGGTGAAAGGCGTCGAGTACGGGGGTGACGGCATCCATGGGTGGTCCCGGACGGTTGGACATAAAACCGGGCAGAGCGGGCATGGGCCCGTCCCGGCGCGTCCTTCAGGGTATGCATACCGGCAAACGGCTTATCTATCCACCCCGAAGGAGTTTCATCATATGGTCGAATTTACTTTGCACGATACGACAACGGCACCAGCCGAGGCGCGCGAGCGGCTGGAGAAGGCCCAGCAGGCGATGGGGTTCATCCCGAACCTGTTCGCGCACATGGCGGAAGCGCCGGCGACGCTCGAGGCCTATCAGACGCTCGATGGCATTCTCGCGAAAACCTCCCTGTCACCGGTCGAGCGCGAGGTCGTGCTGCTGGCGACCAGTGTGTACAACCGCTGCCATTTCTGCGTCGCCGCCCACAGCGGCCGTGCGAAACAGGCCGGTATGGACGACGGCGTCCTCGAGGCACTGCGCGCCGGCGGTGCCCTGCCGGATGCACGGCTCGATGCGCTGGCCACCTTCACGCGGACCGTGGTGCACGAGCGCGGCTGGGCCGGTGACGCGGCGCTGCAGGCCTTCGTCGACGCGGGATTCACGCAGGGGCAGGCCCTCGAGGTCGTCCTCGGCGTCGCGCTGAAGACCCTGTCGAACTACACCAACCACATCACCGGCACGCCGCTGAACGCGGAACTCTCGCCGCTGGCGTGGGACGACGCGGCCTGAGCCGTTGACGCCATGGCGGCGCCGGATTCCGCAGCGCCGTAGGTTGGGTTGACGAAGGAAACCCAACGTGTCGAGCGACCCGCCGGTGACACGTTGGATGGTGTCGATGGATTCGACCTCGACCCGTTGGGTATCGCTGGCGCTCAACCCAACCTACGATCGTGCCGCGTGACCGGAGCGGTGGCCTTCCGTGGTCCCGGGGCAGTATCATTGCGCTCCCTGCTGCCGGAACCGGGCCATGTCGGAACGAACCGCCGAAGTCAGTCGCGATACCCTCGAGACGCGGATCCGCGTGCGTGTCGATCTCGATGGCACGGGGGAACAGGATCTGCGGATCGGCGTTCCCTTTCTCGAGCACATGCTGGCGCAGATCGCGCGTCACGGCCTTGTCGATCTGTCCGTCGAGGCCGAGGGCGATCTCGAGATCGATGCGCACCACACGGTCGAGGATGTCGGCATCGTCATCGGGCAGGCCGTGGCCGAGGCGCTCGGCGAGCGCCGCGGGATCGCCCGTTACGGGCATGCCTACGTGCCGCTGGACGAATCGCTGTCGCGCGTGGTGCTCGATTTCTCCGGGCGGCCCGGTCTGTTCTTCAACGCGACGTTCCACCGCCCGCGCGTGGGCGATTTCGATGTCGATCTCGTGCGCGAGTTCTTCCAGGGCTTCGTCAATCATGCGCGCGCGACGGTGCACATCGACAATCTGCGCGGCGACAACGTGCACCACATGATCGAGACGATCTTCAAGGCCTTCGGGCGCGCGCTGCGCAATGCCGTCGAGGCGGATCCGCGCCAGGGCGATGCGATGCCCTCCACCAAGGGCAGTCTCTGACGCGGTGCTTTCCGGAATGACTGAACTATTCCCCTGTCGCGGGAGCGCGGCGCCGCAGTGGAGCATGCGCTGACATGGGCACGATCGCGGTCGTCGACTACGGCATGGGCAACCTGCGCTCCGTGGCCAGGGCGCTCGAGCATGTCGCGCCGAAAGGCGCGAGCGTGCGCATCACCGATCGCGCGGCGGATATCACGGGGGCCGAGCGGGTGGTGTTCCCGGGCCAGGGCGCGGCGCGCGACTGCATGCGCGCGATCGATGCGCACGACCTGCGCGAGCCGCTGCTGGAGGCGGCCCGGACACGGCCGTTTTTCGGCATGTGCATGGGTCTGCAGGTGCTGCTTACGCACAGCGAAGAGAACGGCGGCACGGATTGTCTCGGCCTCTTCGAGGGTAGCGTGCGTGCGTTCCCGCGGGACCTGCACGACGGCCACGGCCACCGGCTCAAGATTCCGCATATGGGCTGGAATTCCGTGCACCGCACGCGCGCGCACCCGCTGTGGAACGGGATCCCGGAGACGGCGTGTTTCTACTTCGTCCACGGCTACCACGCGGCGCCGGAGGAACCCGACGTCGTCGCGGGCACCACCGACTATGGGCGGCGCTTCTGCTCGGTGCTCGCCGCCGACAACCTGTTCGCATGCCAGTTTCACCCGGAGAAGAGTTCGCGTGACGGCCTGCGGCTGCTGAAGAATTTTGTTGAATGGTCGCCGTGAGAACGCCGCGACTGTCCGGAGGCAGTGACCGATGCTGATGATCCCCGCGATCGACCTCAAGGAAGGTCGCTGTGTGCGGCTGCGCCAGGGCCGGATGGACGACGACACCGTCTTCTCCAACGATCCGGTGGCGGTCGCGCAACGCTGGTATGACGCGGGCGCGCGGCGGCTGCATCTGGTCGACCTCGACGGTGCCTTCGCCGGTCATCCCTGTCACGCGAAGGTGATCTCGGAGATCGCCGCGGCGTTACCCGATCTCGCCCTCGAGGTCGGCGGCGGCATCCGTGACATGGCGACGATCGAGGCCTACCTCGAAGCCGGTGTCAGCTGGGCGATCATCGGCACCCAGGCGGTACGCGACCCGGACTTCGTGCGCCAGGCCTGCGAGCGTTTCCCGGGGCATATCATTGTCGGTCTCGATGCGCGCGACGGCCGTGTGGCCGTCGAGGGCTGGGCGGAGGGCTCGAAGCTCGACGCGGTCGACTTCGCGCGGAAGTTCGCCAATGCCGGCGTCAGCGCCATCATCTATACCGACATCGGCCGCGACGGCATGCTCCAGGGCGTCAACGTCGACGCCACCGTCCGCATCGCCCGCGCGGCCCGGGTCCCGGTCATCGCCTCGGGTGGCATGAAGAGCCTCGACGACGTCCGCGCCCTCGCCGAGTCCCGCGAACCCGGCATCGCCGGTGCCATACTGGGGCGCTCCATCTACGAAGGCACCATCGACCTCGCCGAGGCCCAGCAACTCGCCGACGCCCTGGCGTTGCAGGCGGTCTGATGAAGACTCTGGAACCGCGAATGGACGCGAATAATTCGCCTGGAGGCTCGAGCTGATGGCGCTCGCCAAACGGATTATTCCCTGCATGGATATCGACGCCGGGCGGGTCGTGAAAGGGGTGAAGTTCGAGTCGATCCGGGATGCCGGGGACCCGGTGGAGATCGCGCGGCGTTACGATGCCGCCGGCGCCGATGAGCTGTGTTTCCTCGACATCACCGCGTCGAGCGATGAGCGCGCGACGCTGGTGGATGTCGTCGAGCAGGTCGCCGCCGAGGTCTTCATACCGCTGACCGTCGGCGGCGGGATCCGCAGTGTCGATGACGTGCGCACGATGCTGAATGCCGGGGCGGACAAGGTGTCGATCAACACCGCCGCGGTCCATGAGCCGGAACTCGTGCGGCGTGCGGCCGAGTGGGTCGGTTCGCAGTGCATCGTGGTAGCCATCGACGCGAAGCAGGTCGGCGAGGATCCGCCCCGGTGGGAGGTGTTCACCCATGGCGGTCGCCGCGCGACCGGTCTGGATGCGGTCGAGTGGGCGCAGCGTATGGTCGCGCTCGGCGCCGGCGAACTCCTGCTGACCAGTATGGATCGCGACGGAACCAAAGCGGGTTTCGACAACGCGCTCACGCGCGCCGTCAGCGATGCCGTGAGCGTGCCGGTGATCGCGTCCGGGGGTGTCGGGACGCTGCAGCATCTCTGCGACGGCGTCACCGAGGGGCATGCGGATGCCGTGCTGGCGGCGAGCATCTTCCATTTCGCCGAATACACCATCGCCGAGGCGAAGGCGGAGATGGCGCGTCAGGGAATCCCCGTCCGACCCGTGCCCGACGCTGTGATAGAGTCCGCTCATGACTGAGGACACGCTGCAAAAGCTCGGGGAGACGCTGGCCGAGCGCAGGAATGCCGACCCCGGCGATTCCTATACGGCGGCGCTGGTGCAGGGCGGCACGGAGCGCATCCTGAAGAAGGTCGGCGAAGAGGCCACCGAAGTCGTGATCGCCGGTGGCGGTGACGATGACACGGCACTGGTCCACGAAGTGGCCGATCTCTGGTACCACACACTGGTTCTGCTCGCCGCGCGCGGGCTGGGGCCGCAGGATGTACTGACTGAACTGGAGCGCCGTGCCGGCGTGTCCGGTCATACCGAAAAAGCGGCCCGCAAGGGCTGAAGCGCTGGAGCAAACGCTATGTCTCCGAGTATCTGGCAATTGTTGATCGTACTGGCCATCGTGCTGGTGCTGTTTGGTGCAAAACGACTGCGCAATCTGGGTACCGACCTCGGTGGGGCGGTCAAGGGTTTCAAACAGTCGATGCGCGAAGCCGACGAGGAAGAGCCGAAGGACGAGTCGAAAGAAGATCAGTCGAGCGAGTCCGGCCGGCTTGGCAGCAAGGACGACACCTCGGGCGATCATCGCTTCGAGGGCGAGCGTGAGGGCGAAGACGCCGCCTCGCGCAAATAATCCGCACGGTCTCGTGGCCGGTGTATCGATGTTCTGGTACGGCCGCTGCGATCGTTGCTCCACCGACAGCGCCCTTTATGGGGCTGTCGGCGCCCCGGTGATGCTCATGGGATCGTCCGATTGCACCGGATCCGATCCAGACGCCGATCGTCGCCGCCACTGACCCGGGCCTGATCCGCATACACTCATGTTCGATATCGGTTTCTGGGAAATCCTGCTGATCGGCATCGTGACGCTGCTGGTGGTCGGCCCGCAGCGCCTGCCGGGCGTGGCCGTCTTTGTCGGTCACTGGATCGGGCGCATCCGCCGTTTCGTGCGCAACATGCGCGACGAGATCAACGAGGAGCTCGAGACCGAGCATCTCAAGAGCCTGCTGGCCGAGCAGAATCGCGAGATCAGCGAACTCCGGCGTGACGTCGACGCGGTGCGCGGCGACACCGAGCGGACGTTCCGGGAGGCCGAGGAGCAGGTGCGCGAGGCCGATCCATCCGACGCGCAGGCCGGGACCGCGACGGCCAATACCACTACCACCGATGCGAGCGAGGCCGCCGACGAGGCGGAGGCTGACGCGACCGGCACGGAGTCCTCCACGCCCGAAAACTGGCGGACCGGACGCGATAGCCGGGGTGATACCGACGATCGTGAAGAGGGAACGCGATGAGCACGCCCGAGACCGATCGCGGCGAGGAAGCGGATCAGGAGGGCGGCGGTTTCCTGTCGCACCTGTTCGAGCTGCGCACGCGCCTGCTGCGTATCGTGTTGTGCATCGCGATTATTTTCGGTGTGCTGTTCCCGTTCTCGGAAACGCTCTACAACTGGCTCGCCGGCCCCCTGCTCGCGCATATGCCGGAAGGCACGAGCATGATCGCGATCGACGTCGCGTCGCCGTTCCTGATCCCGTTCAAGCTGACGCTGATGCTCGCCATCTTCCTGTCGGTGCCGTACATCCTGTATGAGATCTGGTCGTTCGTGGCGCCCGGGCTGTACATGAACGAGCGCAAGCTCGCGCGGCCGCTGCTGCTCTCCGCCACGCTGCTGTTCTACGCCGGTGTGGCCTTCGCGTATTTCGCCGTATTCCCCATCGTGTTCGGCTTCTTCACGAGCGTCGCGCCGGCCGGCGTGAACGTGATGACGGACATCGCCCGGTATCTCGATTTCGTGATCACCCTGTTCTTCGCCTTCGGGATCGCGTTCGAGGTCCCGGTCGCGACGATTCTGCTCGTGATGGCGGGTGTGACCACGCCCGAGAGTCTCGCGCAGAAGCGCCCGTATTTCATCGTCATCGCCTTCGTGATCGGCATGTTCCTGACACCGCCGGACGTGATCTCCCAGACCCTGCTGGCGCTGCCGATGTGGTTGCTGTTCGAGGTTGGCCTCGCCATGTCGCGGCTCATGCGTCGGCGCCAGGAGCAGATGGCCCCGGACGACGGCACGGGCGACGACGACCCCGATTCCTGAACGATTGTTGCGGAGATCTGCACCATGTACACCGTTGTGCTCCTGCGCCATGGCGAAAGTGAATGGAACCGGGAAAACCGGTTCACCGGCTGGGCCGATGTCGATCTGACCGACACGGGGCGTGACGAAGCCCGCAAGGGCGCCGAGGCGCTGCGCGAGGAGGGCTTCGATTTCGACCGCTGTTACACCTCCCTGCTCAAACGCGCGATCCGCACGCTGTGGATCACGCTCGATGAGCTCGATCGCATGTGGCTCCCGGTCCAGCGCCACTGGCGCCTGAACGAGCGCCATTACGGTGCGCTGCAGGGGCTGAACAAGGCCGAAACGGCGGCGCAATACGGCGACGAGCAGGTCCATATCTGGCGCCGCAGCTACGCCACGCGGCCGCCGGAACTCGAACCGGACGACGAGCGCAATCCGGCCCATGATCGGCGCTATCGGGATCTCGCGCCCGCCGATCTCCCGCTGACCGAATGCCTCGCGGATACCGTCGAGCGTTTCATGCCGTACTGGGAAGAAGAGATCGCGCCGGTCATCCGCAGCGGCGAGCGCGTGCTGATCGTCGCCCACGGCAACTCCCTGCGGGCGCTCGTAAAACATCTGGAAGGCATGGGCGACGAGGAGATCACCGGGGTCAATATCCCGACCGGTATGCCGCTGGTCTACACGCTCGATGCGGATCTGCGCCCCACCGATCGCCGTTATCTCGGTGATCCAGAGGCCGTCGCGAAGGCGATGGAGGCCGTGAGCCGCCAGGGCCAGGCAAAGGGCTGATGGGGCGCCGGCGCGCTCACGCCTCGCGGTCGGCGTAGGCCTCCAGTCCCTCCGCGCTGACGGGCGCGCTGAACCAGAAGCCCTGCGCGCCGTCGCAGTGGGCCTCGATCGCAGCCTGGTGCTGACCGGACTGTTCGATGCCCTCGGCGATCACTTCCATACCCAGGCTGTGTCCGAGTTCGACGATCGAGCCGAGCATGGCCCGCGCGCTGGACGGCTGGCGGGTGCGTGTCAGTTCGTGTGTGAACGTCCGGTCGATCTTCAGCGTATCGATCGGCAGGTCGCGCAGGTGGGTGAGTGAGGAGTATCCGCGGCCGAAGTTGTCCAGCGCGATCCGCACCCCGGAGGCCCCCGAGCGCAGGCGCTCCAGCTGTCTGCGCGTGTGGCCGCTGTTGCGCATCACGGCGTGTTCCGTGATCTCGATCTCCAGCGCCGAGGGCGCGACCTCGGCGCGTTCGATCGTGCGGATCAGCATATCCACGAAACCGGGATCGTGCAGTTCGATCGGCGATATGTTCAGCGCGATCCGCCAGTCCCGGCCGAGTTCCCGCCATGCCGCGGCCTGGAGTGCGACGTGATGCAGCATCCACGCATCGAGACGCCGGTGCAGGCGCGCCTGCTCACAGATACCCAGGAAATCGCGCGGATGCAGCAGCCCGAGTATCGGGTGCTGCCAACGCACGAGTGCCTCGGCCCCGCGCACCTGCCCGTCGGCGAGTGAAACCCATGGCTGGTAGCGGATTGCCAGATCGCCTTCGTCGAGCGCGGCCCGCAGGTCACTCTCCAGCCGCAGGCGTTCCGTGACCGCGGTGTTCATGGTCTCCGCGAAAAAGCGGTAACACTTCCGACCCGCCGTTTTCGCGGCATACATCGCGGTGTCCGCCGCCTGGAGCAGTGCTTCGGGGGCGTTGCCGTCGTCGGGGAACAGCGAGATGCCGATACTGGCGCCGGTCGCCAGATCCTCGCCGGCGATCCGGGTCGGGGTGTCCAGCACCTCCAGCACCTTCTGCGCCACCCGCGCGGCCTGGTCCATCCCGGCGCGCGGGAGTACGAGCACGAATTCGTCACCACCCAGGCGGGCGACCGTATCGTCCGCGCGCAGGCAGTCCTGGAGATGCAGCCCGACCGCCTCGAGCAGCTGGTCGCCGACGGCGTGTCCCAGGTTGTCGTTGATCCGTTTGAATTCGTCGAGATCCAGCATGACCAGCGCGACGCCGTCGGCGTGACGCACCGCTCGGGCAATCGCCTGTTCGATCCGGTCCATCAGCAGGGTACGGTTCGGCAGGCCGGTCAGGGCATCGTGGTGCGCCAGGTGGCTCAGCCGGTTGGCGAGCTGGTCCTGTTCAATAGCGATCGCCGCCAGCTTGATCGCCTCCGCGAGGCTCGCCCGTGTCCACTCGTCGTGGGCGGGCGCGCGTTCATGATCGGCGGGGCCGTAAACGATGGCCCCGAGCAGACTCCCGTTGGAGTCGGTGATCGAGGCGCCGTGGAGCGGACCCGGAGGCGGTGCGTCCGCCCACACGGTCGCGATGCTGTCCTCGAGCAGGACGTCGGTCGCGCCCGTGATCGCCGAGGCGTCGGCATTCTCGAACAAAGAGGCGTCGATCGCGGTATCGTGATCATCCGGGCCGATCAGGAACCGCCCCGAGCGGACGAGCACGGCGACGCGCAGGCCCTCGCACTGGCGCTCGACCATGGTCGCGATTTCAACGGCGAGTTCGTTCAGCGGGGTCCCGCGGGCGATCCGTTCCAGCACCCGGTAACGATCCGTGGTCTCGCGTTCACGCCGATGCCGCTCGGTCAGGTCGCGGGCGACCGTGAGGATCGCGCTACGCCCCTCGTAGTGGATCGCGCGCGCCTGCGCCTCGATCCAGCCGGTCCCGCCGTCCAGGCGCCGCAGCGCGTACTCGAGCGGCACGACCGCGCGCCCCTGCATGACGGCCTCGAGCCGTTCCTGAACGACCGGGTGCATGTGCGGATCGACGAAATCGAGCAGGGAGCGGCCGACGAGTTCGTCGGGGCTGCTGGCGCCGGCCAGGCGCACGCCGGCCGAATTCACGAAGCGGATACGGGTGTACTCGCTCACCACGACGCCATCCGGCGACAGTTCGACCAGCCCCGCCGTGCCGCTCACGTCCGCCAGTGCGACGCGCGATTCCCCCTGCATCCCTTGCCCCCGGATTCCGTATGTGGTCCAGCCCGCTCGCGAACCATAACACGCAATCGGGCGGATCCATGTGCCCCGGAATCCAGGGGCGGCCGGGATCAGCCGTCGCCGCCGCCCGTGGCGTACAACTGGCTGTCTTTGTAGACGTCGTGCATATGGCGGAGCAGCACCATGATCACGGCGGCGACCGGGAGCGCCAGCAGAACGCCGACGAAGCCGAACAACTGCCCGCCAGCGAGGACGGCGAAAATCACGGCGACGGGGTGCATCCCGATCCGGTCACCGACCAGCAGCGGCGTGAGAACCATGCCCTCCAGCATCTGGCCAATTCCGAACACCGCGGCCACGCCCGCCAGATGCCAGACATCGCCGAACTGGAAAAAGGCGGCCACCAGCGCCGCGCCGATGCCCACGATCGTGCCGAGGTAGGGGACGATGCTCGCGATCCCCGCCACCAGACCGATCAGCAGGGCCAGATTCAGCCCCAGTGCCCAGAGGCCGATGGCGTAGATGACACCGAGGCTCAGCATGACCAGAAACTGGCCGCGCAGGAACGCGCCGAGCACCTCGTCGCACTCGCGCGTGAGGCCGCTCGCGAGCGGTTCGAGGCGCCGCGGGAGCAGGTCCCGCACGCGGGCTACGAGCTTGTCCCAGTCGCGCAGGAGGTAGAACGTCACGACCGGTATCAGTGCCGCGTTGGCCACCCAGCCGATCAGGGCCAGTCCCGGAACTGGACGCGCGCTGGAGGATCAGGCCGGCGATATCGCCGGTCTGGCGCCAGTGCGCGGCCAGCTCGGTCCCGATCCGGTCGAGGCGCAGGTGTTCACTCAGGTCGATCTCGAATTCGTTTTCGATCCAGGGGATGGCGGTGTCCTGGGCCCACGTGAACATCGCGGGCAGTACCGAGCGCAGGTACTCGATCTGTGCGCCGATCATGGGAATGACCAGCAGCACCAGGCCGAGGATGATCAGCGAAAGGCCCGTGAAAACCACCAGCACGGCGCCCGTACGCGGGAGCCGGAAGGTCTCGAGCCGGTCGACGAGTGGATCGCCGAGATAGGCGAGCAGGGCGGCGGCCAGGAACGGCGTCAGTACCGGCTGCAGCAGCCAGACCAGGAATCCGGCGACCAGAATGCCGGCAAAGATCATCCAGCGTTCCGAGTTGCTCATGCGGGGGTTCCTTCTGTATCCGGCCCGGGTGAGGGAGATGCGCTGAGCGGTGCAGCCGCCCGACCCGCCGACGCCCGTGGATCATCGTGCGGCGGTAACCTAAAATGATACGCGATCCGCGCCGGCCTCAGGAGTCTGTCCGGACAACCTGAGCTGCAGCATTCGTTGGCGCCCATTCAACCCGCCGGAAGAACATCATGAAGCGATTCGGTATCCGCAAGACGCTCGCGCCGGACCATCCGCGGCGGCAGTCGCATCTGCTGGGCGACGACTGGGAGGCCTACGAGTGGTACGAGGACGAGGACGATCGCGACGCCGCGCTGAAGGAAATGCAGCGCGAGCACCTGTATTCGCGGCGCGGGGATGTGCCCCGGCTCGTGCTGGAACGGGTCGACCGCTGAGGCGGTGGACAGGGCTTTGATCCGCTGGGCCTTCATCGCCGCCGGGATCTCGGGGCTGCTTGCCGTCGCCTTCGGGGCGTTCGGCGCCCACGCGCTGCGTGATGTGCTCGGCGCCGAGATGCGCGCGGTGTTCGACACCGCCGGGCACTATCATTTCGTCCACACCCTGGCGCTGTTGCTGGCCGCGGTCGCGCCGGCCGCCGGGCTCCCGCGCGGCCCGCTGCTGCTGGCCTGCCTGGCATGGTCGGTCGGGATCGTCGTGTTCAGCGGCTCGCTGTATCTGCTCGCGGTAACCGGGATTGGTTGGCTCGGTGCGATCACTCCGATTGGCGGTGTCGCCTTTCTGCTCGGCTGGGCGGCGATCGCCGTCGGCGGCTGGCGGGCGCGGGCCTGATTCCGTGGTGTATTCTCGTAGCGGTCAGGCCCCGCCGGCCGACCGCTGCACGGAGAGTCGATGAACACAACCAACCACGCCGTCAGCGAAAAGCGTGGCACCGCGGCGGGGCTCGCCGGGCGGCTGGTGCTCGTCACCGGTGCGGCCCACGGCATCGGGGCCGCGATCGCGACCGCCCTGGTCCGGCACGGCATGCATGTGCTGGCCACCGACATCGACCACGTGGGTCTGGAGCGGCTGCATCACGAGATCGCGAGTGAAGCGCTGGAAGTGCGGGTCATGGACGTCACCGATGCCGCCATGGTGGCGCGGACGGTCCATGAAGGTGTCGAGCATGGCGGTGCCCTGCACGGACTGGTCAACAATGCGGCGATCGCGGAGCCGGACAATGGTCCCATCGAGGAACTCGATCCGGCCGAGTGGGAGCGCCGCCTGCGGACCAACCTCACCGGTGCGTTCCACTGCGTGCGGGCCGCGGTGCCGTATCTGCGTCTGGCCGGCGGCGCCATCGTCAACATCGCGTCGACGCGCGCCCATCAGTCCGAGGCCAACTGCGAGGCCTACGCGGCCAGCAAGGGTGGGCTGGTCGCACTGACCCATGCCCTCGCCGTCAGCCTTGGCCCCGCCATTCGCGTGAATGCCGTCAGTCCCGGCTGGATCGCCCCGGCCTCGGATCGGTTCGATCTGACCGCCGAAGACCACGGCCAACATCCCGCCGGGCGGGTCGGGCGACCGGAGGACGTCGCCGAACTCGTTGCCTGGCTGTTGTCGGATGCGGCCGGATTCGTGACCGGTCAGGAATGGACCGTCGACGGCGGCATGACCCGGCGCATGATCTACACCGAATGAGCCCGACCGATCCGCCGGCGGCGGCTCCGTCGGGCGGCCCGGGTCGCGCGGAGACCGCGCTCCTGCGCGCCGTGCTGCATATCCTGTTTGGCGTGTGGGGGCTGGGTGTGCGCGAGGCCGCGCCGATCCTCGGCGGTGTGCCTCTGCGCACGCTGTTTCACTGGCGCGAGCGTCCCGAGGCCGCGTCCATCGATGCCGTCCTGCGCTATCGCCTGTCCGCCCTGCTCGCGCTCTATAAGGCGCTGCGCCGGATCCATCCGGATGCCGCCCGGCAGCGCGAGTGGCTCCGTACGCCGGGTGCAGACGGGCGCACGCCGGTGGCGCTGCTGATGGACGGGCGCGATCGCGATATCCGTTCGCTGCGCGACCGCGCGCGCGCCGGGACGGACGGATAGCGAACCGGGCACTGGCCGTGCGCCCGCTAAGCGCACTGCACGGCCGCCCGAACACTTTTTACCGTCTCCGGGCCCTGTCACTCCCGGCCGGCGCTGCTATGCTCAGAGAAGGCCCCCGCGATGGGGCAACGCCGTGTCTTTGTCCGGATACGGCGCAGATCGTCGCGTTGCATTCGAGGCACGACCCGTATGTCCGATCCGATTCCCCTGGCAGGGCACGACGCGATCTACCGTGGGGCGTTCGAGGAAAACGGGGTCGAGTCCGCGATACTCGACCGCAGCGGCCGGATCGTTGCCGTCAACGGGGCCTGGCGCGAATTCTCGACCGCGAATGGCGGCGACCCGGATGGGTACCTCGGCTGGAGCTATCTGGACGCCTGTCAGTGCGACGAGCCGGGCATGGAGCGTATCCGCGAGTCGCTCCTGCGCGTATTCGAAGGCGATGGCCCCGTTTTCGAGTACGAGTACGCGTGTCCGTCTCCCAAACGCCACCGCTGGTTTGTCCTTCGGGCCCAGCGGTATGTCAGCGATGGCGCCCCCATGACGCTGATTACCCATACCGACGTGACGCGGCGTTACATCGCCGAGCGCCGCGCCGATCGCGACCCCTTGACCGGACTGCTCAACCGGCGTGCGTTCGGTGAACGCCTGCGTCAGGCCCTGGCCCGTGCCGAGCGCGGCGAAGGCGTCGGTCAGCGGGGTGCCGTGCTGTTCGTCGATCTCGATGCCTTCAAACGGGTCAACGACACCGCCGGACACGATACGGGGGACGTCGTACTGCGTGCGATCGGCGAACGTCTGCGGCGCGAGTTGCGCACGATCGATGCCGTCGCCCGGATCGGTGGCGACGAGTTCGTCCTGCTGGCGGAGGACGCGGATACCGCCGGGGCCTATCGTCTGGCCGAGCGCGTGCGCCGCATCGTCGCGTGGCCGGTACGCGCCCGCGGCGAGACCCACCCGATCACCTGCAGTGTCGGGATCAGCTTCTTCCCCGAGGACGGATTTACCGCCGCGCGGCTGATCCGCGCCGCGGACCAGGTCATGTATCGGGCCAAACGCGAGGGCGATCAGCCCATCCGTTCCACACGCGATTGATCCCGGGGCGTTGCGCCGGCGGCCGGGAGGCGGCACGCTCCCGGCTCCGGTGGCCGTTTCAGTTCCCTGATCGGCCGATTCCCGAAGTACTGATCCGAATCCCTTATGGACACGTTTGACACAGTCATCGCCGGCGGCGGTGCCGCGGGCCTGATGTGCGCGATCGAGGCGGGCCGCCGCGGCCGGCGCGTGCTCGTGCTCGAACGGGCGGAGCGCTGCGGCAAGAAGATCCTCATGTCCGGCGGCGGACGCTGCAACTTCACCAACCTCCACGTCGAGCCCGAGCGCTACCTCTCGGCCAATCCGCATTTCCACAAATCCGCACTCGCGCGTTACACCCAGTGGGATTTCATCGCGCTCGTGGAGGCCCATGGCATCGCATACCACGAAAAGGAACTCGGGCAGCTTTTCTGCGACGGCTCCTCGAAACAGATCGTCGCGATGCTGCTGGACGAGTGTGCGCGGGCCGGCGTGCGCATAGAGGTGCACAGCGAGATCGAGCGCATCGAGCGCACGGATCAGGGATTCGAACTCGAAACGACCCTCGGCCCGATGCGCTGCGAGTCGCTGGTGATCGCCAGCGGCGGGCTGTCGATCCCGAAGATGGGGGCGACCGGATTCGGCTACCGGATCGCCCGTCGCTTCGGCCACGAAGTGCTGCCGACGCGGGCGGGCCTCGTGCCGTTCACCTTCGACAGCGACACGCTCGCGTCCTGGCGGGAACTGAAGGGCGTCTCGCTGCCGGTGAGCGCGGAATGCGATCGACGCGCGTTCGCCGCCGGCATGCTCTTCACCCACCGCGGCATCAGCGGACCGGCCATCCTGCAGGTCTCCTCCTACTGGCGGCCTGGCGAGTCCGTCTCGGTCGACCTGCTGCCAGGCGTCGACGCATCGGCCTGGTTGGCGGAGATGAAGGAGCAGCGCCCTGACAGCGAACTCCATAACGTGCTGGCCACACGCTTGCCGAAACGCCTCGCCCAGCGCCTGTGCGACGTAATGGCGCTCGATGGCCCGATCCGGCACCTGCGCGACCGCGACCTGAACGGTCTGGGGCAGCGCCTCAATGCCTGGGCATTCACGCCGGAAGACACCGAAGGATACCGGACGGCGGAAGTGACACTCGGTGGCGTGAGCACGGACGAACTGTCATCGAGCACCATGGAATCGAAGAAGGTGCCCGGACTGTACTTCATCGGCGAGGTGGTGGATGTCACCGGACACCTCGGCGGCTACAACTTCCAGTGGGCCTGGGCGTCGGGTCATGCGGCCGGGCAGGTGGTCTGACCGCCGGTGACTGTCCAGTCCGACGGCAAGTCGGATCACCGCGGGGACCAGGCTATCGCGGCCGCCGGGAGTGCTCCGGAAAGCGCATGCAGGCCAGCAGGGTCCTTCATGATTTCCAGTTTGTTTACGTTGCAACCCTCAATCGGGTGACGACCGGCGTCTTTGCCTGAGCGATCGTAGCTACACGTACTGCTCACCGGTGCCCAAAGTTCCCGGGGAGTGGTGCGGGATACGACGACGATAACGCACGATGGGGGAACAACCATGCATCGCACAATCTCGTTCACAGTCCTCGGGCTCCTGATGTCGGCTCCAGCCGGAGCGGCCTCGGTGCCCAATACTTTCTCCAGCGGTGATCCGGCCGTTGCCGCGGACGTCAACGCGAATTTCAGACGCATTGATCAGTGATATCGAAGCCGTGCAGACATCCGCTCGACGAACGCGACGGCGACCGCGTTCAGCAACTACGCCATGGGACCATCGGCCAGTGGTGCACTTGGTGACCGCAATGTCGTTGTCCTCGCGCAGGAAGGTGGCAACTGCTATGCAGCGAGGGTGTCGTTTACCAACCCGGGAGACGTCACCGTTGAAACCGCCAGCGGTACTGTGACGCCTGACCAGGTGTTCATATTTCAATATGTTTGCGGCGACGCCACCGAGGCTACCTATGAGGAAGAGTACGTCTATGCGGTTCCCTCGTCAGGCGGTTTCGATCAGTCCCAAGGTGTTGAGATTAACCAGGACACAAACGACGACGGTACGTTCGATAACAGCCAAGCGTGGAACTACAGGTCAACCTTCTCCAGTAATCCATTGAAAAACTCCCAACTGGTCAGTGGGAATGAACTCTATTTCAACGGTTCTGGTGAGATCCGGGCCGCGGGAAACTGGACGCGTATTCTGACCGAACTTGGTGAGCCACTGACCGTGAACGGCGAGACGTACAACAATGTCGTGGTGGAGAACTTCCTCGGCTTCGAGCGCATGCGGTTCAAGGCCGAAGGGATTGGAACGATCCTCACGATCACCGGTGGCGGTAACAGCGATCCCGTTTACGATGACCAACAGGGCCGGCGAGGCGCAGTATTCTACCGCGTCGATGGTCAGATCGGTGGTGATCTCTCCGGAACGCCCTTCGTGAGCGGCGACCTGATCAATCAGTGGTTCCAGCAGTGAACGGAACCATCGGCAATCGGGTTGACCGATCCGCAATACGCGTCTAACGCGAAGGGGGAATCATGAATATCCGGACACTACCGATGGTTGCGTCCGTCGCATTCCTGCTGGCCGCCTGTGGCGGCGGCGGTAGTGGCGGCTCGGGAGGTGGCGGTGACGACACCGGTGGCGATACCGGTGGCGAAGAGACATCGACCACGTCCGTCTCGGGTGCCTCGACCAAGGGGCCGCTGCAGAACGCCGAGGTCGAGGTATTCGCACTGGACCCTGCCGCTGCTGATGGCAAGGGCGACGCCCTTGCCGCAGGCGAAACGAATGAGCAGGCCCAGGTCACCGGGCTCGAACTGGCCGACGATACGACTGGACGGCTACTGATCGAGTTCCGGGCTGTTGACGGGACTACTGACCTCACGACGGGCGAGCCACCGATCATCAGCCGACTGACTACCATCCGATCGGCCGAATCGGTAATCGAGAATGGAGGGCGCGTATTCGCCACGCCTCTTACGAGTATGGCTGTGCGGATCGCGTTGGCCAATGTCGATACACCGGATTTCGGTGGAAATGAGGATGGTACGGTCACCGACGCGGAGGTCGACAACGCGCTGTCCGCGGCCCAGAGACGGGTGCGGAGCATGTTCGGCTTCGGTCTGCTTGATGGTATCGATCTGTTCACCACGCCACCGCTCTTGCTGGCGGGGGAGACGGACGACGCCACGCAACAGGAAGCCGTGGCGAAATACAGGACAGCCGTCGAAGGCGTAGGCGCCCTGTCGCAGAAAATCGCCGCGGACATCGACACGGCGAATGGTGACGACGACGGGACCACTTCGGCGGAGGCCGCCTTCGAGGCGCTCGCCGATGACGCCAGTGACGGCGCGGTCGATGGCAATAATGCGGACGGAGACTCGATCGATACCTACGGCGCCAGCGGCGCTGCCGCCGCGGATAATACGATCGATACGACCGATCCGCAGAACCTGCCGATTCCGAATGATGCCGATGGCAGGACCGTCGCCGACACCAGGGACATCGTCCGGGAAGAGAAGGACGATACCGGCAACGAGGAGGCTGACGACACCACGGTTGACAGTACCGATACCACAACCGAGTCAGGACTTACGGAGTCGGATATCGACGGCGATGGTACGCCCGATTCCAGTGATCCCGATATCGATGGAGACGGTGTCGAGAACGGATCGGATGCCTTTCCACTGGATCCGGACGAGACCCTCGATACTGACGGCGATGGCATCGGCAACAATGCCGATCGCGACGACGACGGCGACGGGGTGCTCGATACCACCGAGATGGTGGATGACGGCAGTGGTACCCTGGAAGACGTCGATACCGATGGTGACGGGATGCTGGACCGTCTGGATACCGACTCCGATGGGGACGGGATACCCGATGCCGATGAAGCGGTTGACGTCAACGATGACGGCTTCCGCGAAGATCTCGATACTGACGGAGATGGTACGGTGAACCGTCTGGATGCCGACTCGGATGGTGATGGCGTCGACGACAGTGTTGAAGGAACCGAAGACACCAACGACAGCGGTGTCCCGGATTTCCGCGATCCGGAAAACGATACCGACGGTGATGGTGTGACCAACATCGAGGAAACCGACAACCTCGGTACGGATCCGGAAAACGCCGATACTGATGGCGACGGCGTCGAGGACGGGGAGGACGACTTTCCTGCCGATCCTGACCTCGATACGGCCGCAGTCTGGGGTAGCTTCAACTGGGGCGATGCCGCTTGGCAATGAACGCCGATTGCAGTTGAACCCGCCTCATGGCGGTTCCGTGCGGGAGCAGGGACGCTCCCGATCCGTATCCCGTTTTCACTGATTAGCGGTCGCGCGCGAAATGGAAGCATAATCGCCCGGTAAGCAATGTGTCCGGGAGCAAAGAATGTCTGACCGGACGTCCGGTTCTGCGTTCGTAACGACCCCATTTATTGTTGCAGTGAGCGTGGAAAGGTCACCGTGAACCGGTCCGTTCCCGGACGCGTATGCGGAACTGATATCCCTGATATCGTCGCCGGTGATTATCTCCGCAGTTTCTGTCAGAAGTCTCGTTGATGCTGGTTGCCTGAACTCGTCCTAAAGTCGGTTTCGGTATCGGGCGTCGAGCGGTCGCCCGGATCAGCTTTTTCCTCGTCGCACCCGTACGAATTTGAGATATATTATGGTTCCTGGTGTTGAGCCGGTTCGATATCCGTACGGAGCAGGGTATGGCGACAGGGGGTGAGCAGCCGCGCAGCGCGGTGGCGATGGTTTCCGGGGTGCGCGCAGGTACGCTGCGGCCATCTGCGCTGGTGAAACGCGCCCTGGCGCGCGCCACGGAGATCGCCGGGCTCAATGCCTTCGTCCTCGTGGATCACGAGGGGGCCCGCGCTGCCGGGGTCGATTCGGATGCGCGGGCGGCGGCGGGCCATGCGGGGCCGCTCGAGGGCGTCCCCATCGCGATCAAGGACTTCACGCCGACACGCGGCCACCTGACCACGCGCGGCTCCTGGAGCACGGGCGATCATGTCCCGGATACCGATCCGGTCATCGTCCGACGCCTGAAGGCCGCTGGTGCGGTGATCCTCGGCAAAACGACGACGCCGGAATTCGCCTACTCCAGCTACACGCACAGTCCGCGCTGGGGCATCACGCGCAATCCGCATGACCCGGAACGCACCCCGGGCGGGTCATCCGGCGGCTCCGGTTGCGCCGTCGCCACCGGCTGCGTGCCGCTGGCGGAGGGGTCGGATATGGGCGGTTCCGTGCGCATCCCCGCCGCCCTCTCCGGCGTGGTCGGGTTGAAGCCGAGTCTCGGCCGCATCCCGATGGATATCCTGCCGACGGTGTTCGACAACATCTCGCACTTCGGGCCGCTGGCCAGTTGTGTCGATGACGCCGCGCTGTTCCTGTCGGTGACGCAGGGACCCGACGACGCCGATATCCAGTCGCAGCCGAACCCCGAGCCGATCGAGGTCCCGGTGCAGCCATCGGTCGAAGGACTGCGATTCGCCCTGTCGACCGATCTCGGCTACTACGCCGTCGACCCCGAGGTCGCCGCCCGCGTCGAGGCGGCTGCGGAATCCCTGGCGCGGCGCGGTGCGCATGTCGAACGCGTCGATCTGCCATGGTCACGGAAGATCAACGACACCTGGCTGGAGATCTGGGGCGTCACGCTCGCCGCCGCCTGGGGCGATAGCCTGCCCGCGTTCCGCGACCGGATGGATCCGAATGTGGTCGCCCTGATCGAAGGTGCGCGCGACATGCGCGCCATCGACTTCAAGCGGATCGAAAACTACCGCACGCAGCTCTGGCACGAACTGCGCGCGATCCTCGCCGATCACGATGCCTTGCTCACGCCCACCTGCGCGAATATCGCCCCCGGGCTCGATACCGCGGAAAAGGATTTCGAGGTCGATCTGCCCGATGGCCGCTTCGCCGGCCTGGACATGTGCTGCCCGTTCAATCTCGTCCCGCAGTGCCCGGTGATCTCGGTCCCGGTCGGGACCGCCTACGGACTGCCGGTGGGCCTGCAGATCGTCGGCCGGCGTTTCGCCGACCAGCAGGTGCTGCGGATCGCAAAGGCGGTGGAGCTGGATCACGCCCCGGCTACGCTCGACCCCGGGAACCCGGTGCTCAGCCGCACGTATTGAGGTTCTCCGGGGAGAGCGGAGAGGTCCCCGGAGAAGTTACCGCAGAAACTTCCACAGACCCCGTTTCAGGATCGAGCCGCCGACCCGGCGAGCGACCTGGCGCCCGGCGCCGCCCTTGCGGAACTGCTTGCCGGCCGCGCGGCCGACCCGATAGAACATCCGCTGGCGCGCCTGTGCCTTCTCGGGATCTTCGTCAGCCATGGTCCCGGTCGTCCGATTCGGTCTCCACGGCCTCTCCCCCGGCTTCCCCGGCGTCCGGATCCGGGATGGGCGCATCGGCCGTTTCCGGCTCCGTTTCGTCCGGATCGGGATTGGCCTCCGTCGCCCGCGCCGGTGCTGGTGCGGCCGGGTCGAGCCGGTAGGAGGACTCCCGGCCCTCGGCGTCCTCACACTCGACGTCTGTCGGCCCGAGCAGATATTTCGCCAGCGTCCCGAGCTGCCGGTGCAGCCAGTTCACCCGGCGTGCATCCACGCTCGGCGACTCGAAGCGGATCGTCGCCCGCGCGACGCCATTCTCGTCCGCGGCCGAGCGGCTGACCGCTTCGCGGCCGAACCCGTCCTCGATCACCATCAGGATCGCATCCACGGCGGGGTTGTCCTGCTCGAACCGGATCTCGACCCCGAGCCGGAACTGTTCACGGTCTGCCACGCACGCTCCTCCGAAATCGCGTTGCAGAGACTGTACCGTAACCGGGCCGTCATCGTCGCGCCCTGGAACGGCTGACCCGATCCGGTAATATGGGGCGCTGAACCGCCGCCGCCCGGTAACGCGCGCGGTGTCCGCTCCGGCCGGGGATGGCACAGCCGGTCCGCGCATCACGGAACGCCAATAACAAGAGGAGAACCCGATGACCCCGCGCATCGCGAAAACCCTGTGGCTGGCCGCCACGACCCTGCTGCTGACCGCCTGCGCCTTCAGCCCCATCGGCGAATTCGAGGGCGAGAGCCTCTATACCCAGCGCAACCTCTGGGTTACCGACGGCGTGCATGAGACGACCAACTACCGGGTCGAGTACATGATCCCCGTCAACACGCGCGTGCGCATCGGCGACACCAACGAGCGCGTAATCAAGGTGTCCGTTCCCGAGACCGGAGAACGCTTCCGGATCATCAATATGCGCCAGTACACGGATCAGGATATCAAGGCCATCTTCCACCGCTACTTCGCCGACCAGCGGCGGAATCTCGATGCGTTCAGCGCGGACGAGCGCGAAGCCATCGAGGCCGGCGAGATCGAACGCGGGATGAGCAAGGATGCGGTCCTCGTCGCCCGCGGCTTCCCGCCCGCCCACGAAACGCCCTCGATCCGCATGGACGAGTGGCGTTACTGGAACAGCGGCAACGATACGCGCGTCGTTCGCTTCGATGGTGACCGTGTGTCCGCGGTCGTGGATTAAGGGCGCGGAACCCGCGCCTCGCGTGGTCCAGCCGACGCGCCGTCGCTAAACGTTGCGTCGAAGTCTATAGCGGAGCAGTGAATGGCGACGAAGGATGAGCAGCCGCGCAGCGCGGTGGCGATGGTTTCCGGGGTGCGCGCGGGTACGCTGCGGCCATCGGCCCTGGTGAAACGCGCGCTGGCGCGCGCCGGGGAGATCGCCGGGCTCAATGCCTTCGTCCTCGTGGATCACGAGGGGGCCCGCGCTGCCGGGGTCGATTCGGATGCGCGGGCGGCGGCGGGCCATGCGGGGCCGCTCGAGGGCGTCCCCATCGCGATCAAGGACTTCACGCCGACACGCGGCCACCTGACCACGCGCGGTTCCTGGAGCACGGGCGATCATGTCCCGGATACCGATCCGGTCATCGTCCGGCGCCTGAAGGCCGCGGGTGCGGTGATCCTCGGTAAAACGACGACGCCGGAGTTCGCCTACTCCAGCTACACGCACAGTCCGCGCTGGGGCATCACGCGCAATCCGCATGACCCGGAACGCACCCCGGGCGGGTCATCCGGCGGCTCCGGTTGCGCCGTCGCCACCGGCTGCGTGCCGCTGGCGGAGGGGTCGGATATGGGCGGTTCCGTGCGCATCCCCGCCGCCCTGTCCGGGGTGGTCGGGTTGAAGCCGAGTCTCGGCCGCATCCCGATGGATATCCTGCCGACGGTGTTCGACAACATCTCGCACTTCGGGCCGCTCGCCAGCTGTGTCGATGACGCCGCGCTGTTCCTGTCGGTGACGCAGGGCCCCGACGACGCCGATATCCAGTCGCAGCCGAACCCCGAGCCGATCGAGGTCCCGGTGCAGCCATCGGTCGAAGGACTGCGATTCGCCCTGTCGACCGATCTCGGCTACTACGCCGTCGACCCCGAAGTCGCCGCCCGCGTCGAGGCGGCCGCGGAATCGCTGGCGCGGCGCGGTGCGCATGTCGAACGGGTCGATCTGCCATGGTCACGGAAGATCAACGACACCTGGCTGGAGATCTGGGGCGTCACGCTCGCCGCCGCCTGGGGCGATAGCCTGCCCGCGTTCCGCGACCGGATGGATCCGAATGTGGTCGCCCTGATCGAAGGTGCGCGCGACATGCGCGCCATCGACTTCAAGCGGATCGAAAACTACCGCACGCAGCTCTGGCACGAACTGCGCGCGATCCTCGCCGATCACGATGCCTTGCTCACGCCCACCTGCGCGAATATCGCCCCCGGGCTCGATACCGCGGAAAAGGATTTCGAGGTCGATCTGCCCGATGGCCGCTTCGCCGGCCTGGACATGTGCTGCCCGTTCAATCTCGTCCCGCAGTGCCCGGTGATCTCGGTCCCGGTCGGGACCGCCTACGGACTGCCGGTGGGCCTGCAGATCGTCGGCCGGCGTTTCGCCGACCAGCAGGTGCTGCGGATCGCAAAGGCGGTGGAGCTGGATCACGCCCCGGCTACGCTGGACCCCGAGAACCCGGTGCTCAGCCGCACCTATTGAGGTTTTCCGGCGGGGAGCGGAGAGGTCTTCAGGGAAGTTACCGCAGGAACTTCCACAGACCCCGTTTCAGGATCGAGCCGCCGACCCGGCGAGCGACCTGGCGCCCGGCGCCGCCCTTGCGGAACTGCTTGCCGGCCGCGCGGCCGACCCGATAGAACATCCGCTGGCGCGCCTGTGCCTTCTCGGGATCTTCGTCAGCCATGGTCCCGCTCGTCCGATTCGGTCTCCACGGCCTCTCCCTCCGCTTCCCCGGCGTCCGGGTCCGGGATGGGCGCATCGGCCGTTTCCGGCTCCGTTTCGTCCGTATCAGGGTTGGCGTCCGCGGCCCGCGCCGGTGCTGGTGCGGCCGGGTCGAGCCGGTAGGAGGACTCCCGGCCCTCCGCGTCCTCGCACTCGACGTCTGTCGGCCCGAGCAGATATTTCGCCAGCGTCCCGAGCTGCCGGTGCAGCCAGTTCACCCGGCGTGCATCCACGCTCGGCGACTCGAAGCGGATCGTCGCCCGCGCGACGCCATTCTCGTCCGCGGCCGAGCGGCTGACCGCTTCGCGGCCGAACCCGTCCTCGATCACCATCAGGATCGCATCCACGGCGGGGTTGTCCTGCTCGAACCGGATCTCGACCCCGAGCCGGAACTGTTCACGGTCTGCCACGCACGCTCCTCCGAAATCGCGTTGCAGAGACTGTACCGTAACCGGGCCGTCATCGTCGCGCCCTGGAACGGCTGACCCGATCCGGTACTATGGGGCGCTGAACCGCCGCCGCCCGGTAACGTGCGCGGTGTCCGCTCCGGCCAGTGATGGCACAGCCGGTCCGCGCATCACGGAACGCCAATAACAAGAGGAGAACCCGATGACCCCGCGCATCGCGAAAACCCTGTGGCTGGCCGCCACGACCCTGCTCCTGACCGCCTGCGCCTTCAGCCCCATCGGCGAATTCGAGGGCGAGAGCCTCTATACCCAGCGCAACCTCTGGGTTACCGACGGCGTGCATGAGACGACCAACTACCGGGTCGAGTACATGATCCCCGTCAACACGCGCGTGCGCATCGGCGACACCAACGAGCGCGTAATCAAGGTGTCCGTTCCCGAGACCGGAGAACGCTTCCGGATCATCAATATGCGCCAGTACACGGATCAGGATATCAAGGCCATCTTCCACCGCTACTTCGCCGATCAGCGGCGGAATCTCGATGCGTTCAGTGCGGCCGAGCGCGAAGCCATCCAGGCCGGCGAGATCGAACGCGGGATGAGCAAGGATGCGGTCCTCGTCGCCCGCGGCTTCCCGCCCGCCCATGAAACGCCCTCGATCCGCATGGACGCGTGGCGTTACTGGAAGAGCGGCAACGATACCCGCGTCGTGCGCTTCGACGGTGACCGTGTGTCCGCGGTCGTGGATTAAGGGCGCGGAACCCGCGCCTCGCGTGGTGTCCTAATACAGGTACGCCACATCGACGATCGTGTCCACGAATCTCCCACTCGCGGGTTCCGAATTATGCGCCGCGACGGCCAGCCGGTGGCCGGAGGCCGACAGGGCGACGGCATTGCCGAAGTGATCGCCTCTGGCCGTGTTCGACGCCTTGACGTAGGCCTTCTGCGACCATGCGCCACCGCCGCGCGTGAAGACATAGGCGGCGCCGGCGCCGCCCGCGTTGTTCAGGCTCTGGTTTCCTCCGATCCCGGTCGCCGCGCTGCCCTCGCCATTGGCCCCGACGGCCAGCATATGGCCCGAGTCGGAGAGGGCGACGGCCTGGCCGAAGCGATCGAAGCGATCCGTATTCGACGCCTTGATATAGGCCTGCTGTGACCAGCCACCCGGCGTCCGCGTAAACACGTAAACGGCCCCCGAACCATCCGCGCTGTTGTCGGTCTGGTTGCCACCGACACCCCGGGCGGCGCTGTCCTCCCGCGGTGCGCCTACGGCGAGCGTGTTACCGGCCCCGGACAGCGCAAGCCTATGACCGAACCGGTCGCCGGAAGCGCTGTTCGACGCCTTGACGTAGGCCTGCTGTGCCCACTGGTTGCCGCTGCGTCCGAACACGTACACGGCCCCGGCGCCCCCGGCACTGTTGTCGGACTGGTTGCCATCGATCCCTGTCGCGGAGCTGCTCTCCCCGACCGCTCCGACCGCGAGCGTGTTCCCGTTTCCCGACAGCGCGACGCTGGCGCCGAAGCTGTCCCCCAGCCCGGTGTTGGACGCCTTGACGTAGGCTTGCTGCGACCAGCTTCCACCGAGACGCGAGAACACGTAGGCCGCCCCGGCGCCGCCCGCGATGGCACCGTACGCCCCGGCGCTGTTGTCGCTGTCGTCACCGTTGACACCCGTGGTCGCGCCATCTTCTCCGGGGGCGCCGACCGCCAGCGTGTTGCCATCGCCGGAAAGGGTTACCGAGAAGCCGAAGAAATCGGCCTCGTCCGTGTTCGACGCCTTGATGTAGGCCTGTCGCGACCAACTGCCGCCAGAGCGCCCGTATAAATACACCGCTCCGGAGAGATTCCCCGGGCGGTTGGTGTTCCGGTCGCCATCGACACCGATGGCGCCACTGCCGTCAGCCCGCGCACCGATAGCCAGGGTGTTGCCGTTGTCCGACAGGGCCACGGCATAACCGAAATCGTCACCCCAACCGTCACCCGGTGCCTGAACGTACCCCTGCCGCGACCAGCCGCCATCATCGCGCGCGAATACGTAGACGGCGCCGGGGCCGAACTCGAGCCGGTCGCTCTGGGCGCCGAGCGCCAGCGTTCTGCCATCGGCCGACAGGGCCACCGTGCTCAGGAGGTCACTCGCGCCCTCCGTGTCCGCGGCCCGGAAATAACCGATCAGGTCTGCCGTTGGCATGCCGAACAGCCCGAGTTCACGGCTGCTGGCAAGCTCGTTGCCAGCGCGATCGCGTGCGGCCACGCGGTAAAGGGCGTTGTCGAAGTCCGCCAGATGGACGGAAAGTGGTATCCGGACGCTGCGCGTTCCCGGCGGGATCCGGTCGCCGGCGTCCACCTGGCCATCACCATTGATATCGACCCCCGTGTAGCCCGAAGCACCGTCGGGATTACCCTCCAGGACAAAATGATCGGCCGGGCCGGCGAAATCCCAGTCGATCTTCAGCGTGTTCGGTTCGTCCCCTGCCTGTAACGAGGCCGCGATGACTGTCGGGTCGGACCCGATCTTTCCACCCGGGTCATTCACCGGGTCGTTCACGGGCGTACTGTCGTTGTTGTCACCGCTGCTGCCGCCACCGCAGCCGCCGAGGACGCTGGCGAGGACGAGCGCGACCGCCGCGGCGTAGCCCGATCGTGGCAGTCTCCGGTCGGCGGAGCCCCGCCCCGCTGCCGGGAAGCTCGACACCGGGGCGCTTCCGCGCTGGTGACGGTCCGGATATGACCATACCGGCGTCGCCGGTTTTCCGTCGGCACGGCGCTTCGATCGATCTTCACTGGTATTCATTCGCGGGCGGTCTCGAACCATGCGCGATCCGCGTGCATCGAATCGCGCGTACACGAACCCGGCATGGAAGGCGCTTTCATCCCCGTGGAGCAGAGACCACGGATCGCTTTAGCCGCTTCCGGACGCCGGGTGTTGACGCGCCGGTTACCTCGGCCGCTTTCAGCGTTACCGGGATCGGCGTACAGGCTTTGTGTAGGCCGTCCGGGATACGCGGGCAATCGATTGATACGGATCCGGCAAGCTATTCATCCGGGCTTTGATATCCGTCACCCCCAGGTCGATCGGTGGCCACCGAACACCGGTAGCTTTGACGTCCACGGGGAACAAAGACCTGGATAAGCGGCGGGCCGTTACACCGAATCTTCCGCGTGGGCGGTTGGCGGCCTGCTGCGAGGAGGAGGATCCCTGGTGCGGGTGTGCATGCCGCGATAGATTGTCCGCCATTGGGCGGCAAAGTAAGTCCGTATTTGGGGCAAAATTCCGTAAGACACGGACTGGTCGGGAATTTTTCAAGGGCGGGTGGAGTTTCGGCTGCTCCCTGCTTGCGAAAACTGCACGCAGCGGATTGGTTGCGGCGGGTCCCCGTCCGCGGCGCCCAGCGTTGCCGTGAGAAGCGTCCAGTGTGGAGTAGTACGAGGGCGCGTGCGCTGGCCGGATGCAAGCTGATCGGCGACGTAGTAGGTCCAATGTAAGCCCGGGTACTACGCTGCCGGCCGACTGCGTTGCGGTCGCGAGGGACTCGCGGGTCTGGACCGCCATCCGCCAGTTGTAGCTCCGTCTGCGCCATAAGGCGCTGGCGCACCGCTGCCGCTTCCTCGTTTCCCTGAAGCTCGCGCTCTTGGCGCAACCTTGCGACTTCCTCCACTCCCGGTGTTGCTCTTTGCGTTTCTCGTGCTCGCGGCGTCGATGCACCGCCAGGCCGTACCGCCCCAGCAGATGATCTCGCGCGGGAGGTCCTCAAGGTGCTGGGTCTTGCCATCGCCCCAGCGCGCTGGGTGGCCGGTCGGGTGGTCGTCACTTACTGGGCCGACGAATCCCAGATGAACTGGGCGTCGCTCGCGTTGTCGGCGCTCCGCGGCGGTCTCATTCCTTTCTGTGCGGGTCACCGTTTCGGTGATGCGAAAACCCGAGGGACCGGCCTTCGAGCCCGATCGAGAAGTCGGCATCCGTCAGCCCGAGCCTTCTCCATCATCCCTTGTTACACTGGCAGAGCACGCCGACCAGAACGTCGGCGATCCGCGCGGCTCGATTGAGGCTTTCCGTCAGTGACCGGCAGTTGAAGTAGTCCTCGGCCGCTGACACGCCGCAGGTCGCGCTCATACCGGTTTGGTCCGCCTCAGGGCTTTCACAGTGCGCCCGAACCACACGTGTGGCGTGATCCAGTGATTCGGGGAAGATAATCGGTGCTGTGGGCACGTGCGCGGCCACAGCTTCCTGTTCCTACTGGATCCGCCGCTTCTTCGGGGGCCGGTTCCGGTTTCCCATGGCTACACGATGAAGCTTCACCGCCTTCGTTCCGGCAGCACTTCCGGATAAGAGATCGCCCGTTCAGCGCGGATGGTTTGCTGCTTTGGAGGGGACCATGCTAAGTTGGATCCAAGAATCCACGAATCCTTACAATAGGATTCATGTGGAGCCCGCTGGAGAGCGGGTCCGTTTCTTGGCGGGAGCTTCCGCGAAATGGTGGCGAACGAGCGTCTCACGGCGCGCGGGTTGGCACTCGCACAGAGGTGCTGCGACGCGTGGGGATAAGGGAACACCGGCGCTGCTGGCACCGGATCGAGAAACGCTCGACTACGACCAACTGAGGGCGCAGGTTGATCGTGTGGGGCGGCAATTGGCCGCCGCGGGCATAGGCCCCTCTGATCGAGTGGCTATCGTTCTGCCCAACGGTCCAGAAATGACCTCGCTATTTCTGGGGGTGGCCGCTCATGCGATCGCCGCGCCGCTGAACCCGGCCTATCGGGAGTCCGAGTTCGATTTTTACCTGGACGATCTCGCCGCGAGCCTCCTGATCGTTCCTGAGGACTACGATACGCCGGCGTTAAACGTGGCGAGCGTCCGGGACATCCCGGTGGCATACCTGCGGGTAGCGGATGGAGTGCCCGCCGGCGAGTTCGAGCTTCGTGGGCGAGGCGGCGGGATCGGACGCTACGCCCTCGCGACCCGAACCGAATTCCCCCGCACTCGTGCTGCATACCTCCGGTACCACCTCCCGTCCAAAGATCGTACCGCTCACGCAAGAGAATCTGGCCGCCTCCGCCCTGCATATCGCTGAGTCCCTGGCACTGTCGCAGCGCGACCGGTGCCTGAGCGTCATGCCCCAGTTCCATATCCACGGTCTGATCGCGGCCACCCTTGCGCCGTTGTACGGCGGGGGCAGCATCAGCTGCACTCCGGGCTTCCAGGCGCTGCAGTTTTTCCGATGGCTCGAGTCGGAGCGTCCGACTTGGTACACCGCAGTGCCGACCATGCACCAGACGATCCTCGCGCGGGGTGCACGACAGCAGGAGGCGGCCAAAAACGCTGGCCTGCGCTTTATCCGTTCCAGTTCCGCCTCACTGCCGCCCGCGGTCTTCAAGCAGCTAACGGAGCTCTTCCATTGTCCGGTGATCGAATCCTATGGCATGACCGAGGCGGCGCATCAGATGACGTCGAACCCGCTGCCCCCCGAACCACAGAAGCCGGGGACTGTTGGTCGTGAGGCCGGGCCGCGCGTCCGGGTGGCGGACTCGAACGATCGATTACTGGACGGTGACGCGGAGGGCGAAATCGTGATCTCGGGCCCCAACGTCACCCCCGGTTATCTCGGGAATATGAAAGCGAATGCCGAATCGTTCTTCCACGATGAAACGGGGAATCGCTGGTTCCGTACCGGTGACCAGGGACGATTCGATGATGAGGGTTATCTGTGCATAACCGGTCGCATCAAGGAAATCATCAACCGCGGAGGCGAAAAGATCGCGCCCCGCGAAGTGGATGACGTACTCATGGAGCATCCGGATGTCGCCCAGGCGGTAACGTTCGCCATGGCGCACGCACGTCTGGGGGAGGATGTTGCCGCCGCCGTTGTGGCGAAAGAGGGGAGCATGCCGGATGAAGAGGAATTGAAGAAATTCGTCGGTCAGCGGCTCGCGCCGTTCAAAGTGCCGCACGTAATTCTTCTGGTGGATGAAATCCCGAAGGGAGCCACCGGAAAGGTGCAGCGAATCGGACTGGCGAAACGCCTCGGCCTGGAACCGGAAGGGAGTGACAAAGCGTGAAGATCTGTATTTTCGGCGCCGGTGCGATCGGTGGTTACCTCGCCGTCTGTCTGGAACAGGCGGGCCACGAGGTCAGTGTGATCGCCCGCGGACCACACCTTGACGCGATACGCGAACGGGGGCTCGAGTTGCGCATCGGCGGTGAAAGCCGCGTGGCCCGGGTGGCCTGCTCCGACCGGCCAGCGGATCTCGGGTCGCAGGATTACGTCATTATCACCCTCAAGGCACACTCCATTCCGGCTATTGCCGATCAACTGCCAGAGCTTTTCCACGAAGATACGGCCGTCGTAACAGCCGTCAATGGACTGCCCTGGTGGTATTTCCACGGGGTCGATGGCCCGCTCGCCGGTACGCGACTGGAGACGGTCGACCCCGGTGGCGTGCTTTGGGACACGATTGGTCCGGAACGGGCGATCGGCTGTGTCGTCTATCCTGCATGCGCGGTCCCGGAACCGGGCGTAATCGAGCATGTCGAGGGCGACCGTTTTACGCTGGGCGAACCTTCCGGCGAGAAAACCGAGCGCGTTCAGGCCCTGTCCAAAGCGATGCGGGACGCCGGCCTGAAGGCGCCAGTCAAGCCTCGTCTGCGTGATGAAATCTGGATCAAACTCTGGGGTAACGTAAGTTTTAATCCGATCAGCGCGCTCACCCGCGCCACACTGGATCGAATCTGTGCCGATGACGACGTCCGGGCGCTCGCCCGCGCCATGATGGTGGAAGCACAGTCCATTGGCGAGGCCGCCGGAGCGCGGTTCGCGATCGATGTGGACCGTCGTATCGCCGGTGCCGCCGAGGTGGGTGAGCACAAGACCTCGATGCTGCAGGACCTCGAGCGCGGCCGGCCCATGGAGATCGACGCGCTGGTGGGTTCGGTACAGGAACTCGGACGCCTGACCCGGCTTCCTACGCCCAGCATCGATGCTGTGTTGGCGTTGGTGCGGCTATGTGGTGAAACCGCGGGCTGTTACCAGCGCGCGCCCGACACCTGACGAGGAATGCAGTCGCATGATTCCCAGAGATTCAATCGTCCCGCCCTCACACCGGAGTCTCCGGTATTCCGTGTGGCAGATACCCAGGAAATAATTCGAAATGCTTAGCATGGGAACAATCACATCTACGGAAATCCGACTGATACCGGGTGAATTGGTACTGGAAATGGAGGCGTTTACTGCGCTCCCTGTGGCTCGTGATAGATGCGGGCCATCTTCTCAACCCAACCCTCATAATGGGGATGATCATGTCTAATCGCATAATGAAAACTTTGCTCGCCACCGCTCTTGCAATGGTGGTCACGTCGGTTAATGCGGAGAAGCTGCCGGACCCACTTGTTATTGCGACTGAAGGCGCATATCCACCGTTCAACTACGTGGACTCGGACGGAAACGTCAAGGGATTTGAAATCGATCTCGCCAATGCGATGTGTGACGAGCTGAACGCAAACTGCGAATTTGTAACCCAGGACTGGGACGGAATTATTCCGGGGCTTTTGGCCCGTAAATACGACGCAGTAATCGGTTCTCTTTACATAACCGAGGATCGTAAGAAGAAGATCACCTTTTCCGATAAGTACTACCAGACCCCAGCCCGCTTCGTGGTGCCCAGCGATAGCGATATAGAAATCACGGATGAGGGGCTCTCCTCACTGACTGTCGGAACGCAGAGAGGGACAAGTTTTGAGCGGATGATGCGCGACCAGCATCCGGATGTGGATCTTCGCGTCTATGGGTCATTCGACGAGGTGTATCAGGATCTCGTTACCGGCCGCGTCGACGTCGTGATCGATGACGTCGTGAGCGCCAAAGACAATCTGTTGAGTCGTGAGAGGGGTGAAGCGTACGAGCTGCGCGGGCCGGAATTTACCAATCCGGAGTGGTTTGGTCACGGTGCAGGCGTCGCCGTCCGTCATGAGGACGCACATATTGCGGAGGCGTTCAGTGAGGCGATTGCGGCGATCCGTGAGGACGGCACCTACCAGGAAATCGCCGACGAGTGGTTCGGTTTCGACGTTTACGGCGAATAATGTCTCGAGCCACTGTTGGGCTCGGCGGCGCCTATTCCCCCGTCGTCGGTCCATCAGTGGCATCTCCGGGCCCGTTTAGAGCACTGCGCGTATATCCGAAGCATGGACGCTGCGCTGACGCTGTGGCTGTAGTAAGTAAGCAACACGAGCCGCTGCGCGTAGGAACAGGCAGGTAAGAATATGCCCGAAATCCTATCTGGTTACGGCTGGATGATCCTTGGCGGCCTCGGCCTGACGATCGCGGTCGCCGTGACGTCAATGTTTGGTGCGATCCTGGCTGGCCTTGCAGCATCGCTCCTGAGCCTTTCCGGGAGTGTCGTCTTGCGTGCGATGGTCCGGGTCTATACCACCGTGATCCGCGGGATTCCGGAGCTTGTTCTCCTTTTGCTTGTGTACTACGGAATCCCCACGCTCATTCAGGATTTGTCCGCTGGAGCCGGGTTTCCGGTAGAGGTCAACCTGAATCCGTTCGCGGCTGGCGTGACGACGCTGGCGTTTATTTATGGGGCATTTACCTGCGAGGTATTCCGTTCTGCATATCTGGCGGTCCCGCAAGGACAGCGGGAGTCCGCTGCTGCCTTCGGACTAACGCCCTATCAGACTTTCCGGGCGATTATTTTTCCCCAGATGCTGCGTTACGCGCTTCCGGCGCTCGGGAACGTCTGGATGGTTCTTCTGAAAGCCACCGCTTTGATCTCGATCATTCAACTTCCGGAACTGATGCGGACAACGGATATGGCCGCGCGTGCAACGCGACAGCCGTTTACGTTCTTCCTTATCGCCTGCGTTGCATATTTGGCAATAACGTTGGTGTCGATGTGGGGGCAGGCTCGTGCCGAGCGCTGGGCAAATAAGGGCATCGCGAGGAGCAGCGCATGAATGTCGACGCCCTGATCGAAGGACTGCCACGATTTGTTGATGGACTCATGCTGACGGTCATGTATGCAGGCGTCAGCCTTGCTATCGGATTCTTCCTGGCAATACCCGTAGCAATGATGCGAATGTCCCGAAATCGTGTCATCTACTGGAGTGCTACTGCATACATTACTTTCTTCCGTGGGACTCCGCTGCTGGCGCAATTGTTCCTGGTCTATTACGGCTCTGGCCAGTTTTATCAGGAACTCGAGATAGCTGGTCTATGGTGGTTGTTCCGTGAACCCTGGTTCTGCGGACTTTTAACTCTGACTCTGAACACCACCGCGTATACATCCGAAATCTGGCGCGGTGGAATTCAGGCGATACCGCATCCGGAAATAGAAGCGGCGCACGCATCGGGCCTCTCATCATTCAGTGCGATGCGCCATGTGATTCTACCACGGGCTCTTGGACTTTCTCTGGCCCGCTTATACGAACGAAGTGATCTACCAGATCCAGGCGACGTCCTTGGTGTCGGTAATATCGATCATGGACATAACGGGAGTCGCACGGAGTATAGCCTCACGGGATTTCGCGTATTACGAAGCGTACCTGTTGGCGGCCGTGCTGTATCTGGCGCTCGTGTACGGCTTTATATGGATCGCACGCAAGATCGAAGCCAGACTCCACCGTCACCTTCAAGTAAACCATCCTGTTAGTGGAAGGGAAGTCGCATGATGGAAAACAACCCGGAAAGACCGGTCGCGCCTCAACAGCTATCCGTAAAGGGTTTGCGTAAGTCGTTCGGTAATATCGAGGTGCTGTGCGGCGTCGACGTCGAAGCGGCCGCGGGTGATGTTATATCGGTAATAGGTTCGAGCGGATCGGGTAAAAGCACTTTCCTCCGCTGCCTGAACCTTATAGAGATGCCGAACGCCGGAGATATAAGCATCGCGGGCGAGATGCTCCCACTCGAATACACGAAAACAGGCCCACGGATCAGTGATAAACGTAGACTGCAACAGATACGGACCCGTATCGCGATGGTGTTCCAGGACTTCAACCTGTGGCAGCACAAGACCATCCGGGAAAATCTAACCCTCGCACCGGTAAAAGCAAAGGGCATTGATATCCGCGAGGCCCGAGAGTTGGCGGACAGGTACCTCGAGAAAGTAGGGATTGCCGAGAAAGGTGATGCATATCCAGCGCAGTTATCGGGTGGCCAACAGCAACGTGCCGCGATCGCCCGGGCTCTGTGCATGGAGCCGGAAATGCTTCTTTTCGATGAACCGACCTCTTCGCTGGACCCGGAGTTGGTGGGGAAGTCCTCAGAGTGATGCGGGCCTTGGCGGAGGAAGGGAGGACAATGATCGTGGTGACACACGAGATGGCCTTCGCCAGAGATGTATCAAGCCGAGTGTTGTTCTTCCGCGACGGCGTAATCGAAGCCGAAGGTGAGCCGGACTATATATTTGGGAACCAGCCATCGGAGGCTCTACGCAAATTCGTCAGCGCCTAAAAGTTGACACGACGCTCGGTGCAGATGATGAGTATGTCGACGCCGCGACGGGCATCGAAGTTGGATGAAAGAAATTTTGCGTGTAGCTGCACCACAGAAAGATGTAGCGCAACACGGGATCACGTGTCTGTGTGTCTCGGTGCGCCGTTGCGCGTTAGTGAGCGTCCGGACAGAGACTTCATAAATTCAGGAGAGCCTAATGAGTGCCACAGCTGACAAACCGAGTGCCGGAACGCGGGATCGCGTATTGCATCCGTACTCGAATATGCGAGCGATGGAGACTGAGAATCGCCTGGTAATTACTCGAGGTGACGGAATCCATGTCATCGATAGCGAGGGGAAGCGCTATATCGAGGGTGCTCTCATCTCTGTGGTACGCGAATCTGGGCTTCAGCAATACCCGGCTGGCGGACGCCGCATATGCACAACTCAAACGGTTGCCGTGTTATCACGCGTTCAGTAATCGGGTACCGGATGTCGTCCTCGATCTGACTGAGCGGCTACTTGGGATGGCGCCCGTGCCCATGGCCAGCGTGTTCTACGCCTGCTCTGGCTCCGAGGCGAACGATACCGCGATGAAGCTCGTAGAGTATTACTACAACTCTATCGGGCTACCGGATAAGAAACTGATAATCAGCCGGCGTATGGGCTATCACGGCGTGACTCACGCGGCGGCCAATATGACCGGAGTCCCGAGAAATCATGAGGGGTTTGATCTGCCGACGTCTCGCGTAATCCATGTCGGACAGCCCGACTATTACCGCCACGCTATGGACGGTGAGAGCGAAGAAGAGTTCAGCCAGAGACTGGCGGAAGAGCTTGAACAGGCGATCATCGATGCGGGCCCCGAGCGAGTCGGGGCGTTTATCGCAGAGCCGCTGATGGGAGTAGGGGGCGTCGTTCCACCGCCAGAGGGCTACTTTGAGAAGGTGCAGCCGATCCTGAAGAAGCACGAAATCCTTTTTATCGCAGACGAAGTGATCTGTGGGTTCGGTCGCCTTGGCGAGATGTTCGGTACACAGCTCTATGGGCTGGAACCCGACATGATTTCGATTGCAAAAGGCTTTAGTGCGGGATACCAACCGATCTCCGCCCTTATGATTAACGATAAAGTGTATCAGGCCGTCGCGGACGCTAGCGCGTCATACGGTGTTTTCGGGCATGGTTTCACCTATTCGGCGCATCCGGTGGCCGCCGCGGTGGCACTTGAGACGATACGCATCTACGAGGAAATGGATGTAACACGACACGTGGCCGACGTCGGTGCGTACTTTCAGGACCGTCTTCAGGAATTGTATGCGAGTCCGATCGTTGGAGACGTTCGCGGCCAAGGACTGATCGCCGGCGTCCAGCTTGTCGAGGAGCGCGAGAGCCGGACATTCTTCGACCCATCCAGGGGTGCCGGCAAGGTCCTGGAGCGTTGCACAGAAGCGGAAGGGTTGATCACGCGCGCGCTCGGTGACGTACTTGCGGTCGCGCCACCGCTCATCATCGACAAGGAAGGCGTCGACGCGTTGGTAGAGAGACTTTCTCGAGCGATAAAGCGCGCGGAGAAGGAGTTGATGCGATGAATGCACATACACGCCCGGGCGAACCGGCGCCGACGAGCAATAGTTACAGGGGGAGCGTGGCGCTCAATCTTATCGGTGGTGAATGGATAGAAGGTGAGGGGACGGTTAAGAACATCAATCCCTCGGATACTAATGACGTAATCGGAGAATACGCGCAGGCGAGCGAGCGACAAACGGCCGATGCCTGTGAGGCAGCGGTTGCGGCATTCCCGTATTGGTCCGGGCAAACAGCACAGTATAGGGCGGATGTGCTTGATGCGATCGGTTCCCGCATCCTGGCTGAGCACGAGGAACTGGGCACGTTATTGGCGCGTGAGGAAGGCAAGCCGGTGCGTGAAGCCGTCGGAGAAGCGAAACGGGCCGGTCAGATCTTCAAGTTCTTCTCGGGGGAGGCCTTGCGTCTTGGTGGCGAGGTCATGCCGAGACTTCGCGCCAGACGTTAGCGTTGGGGCCGACCGGGTGCCGATTGGACCTGTGGGCCTGATAACGCCATGGAATTTCCCGCTAGCGATCCCCGCATGGAAGATTGCGCCGGCACTCGCGTATGGTTGCACCGTTGTCTTCAAGCCTGCGAATCTGGTTCCCGCTTGCGCTCATGCCCTGTCCGAGATTTTTCGGGAGGAGGGGCTCGATGGCGGCGAATTCAACCTGGTCATGGGCCGCGGCAGTTCAGTGGGGAACGCAATCGCAGCGGCTCCCGGCATCGCGGGCGTGAGTTTCACCGGATCGACGACTGTTGGGGCGGGGGTGGCCCAAGCCTGTATGCAACGAAATGCTCTGAGTACAGCTTCAGATGGGCGGCAAGAATCCAATCGTTGTCCTTGATGACGCGGATCTCGATCGAGCGGTAGAAGCAGCCACGGTCGGCGCATTTTTCCAAACTGGCCAGCGTTGCACGGCCTCGTCACGAATGATCGTTACTGAGGGCGTATATGACCAGTTCGTGGAGCGACTGATAAATCGTCTCGGTGAGTTGAAGATTGACTCGGCGTTGCTGCCGGATACCGATATAGGCCCGGCCGTAGACCAAGCACAGTACCGACAGGATCTGGAGTATATCGAGATCGGGAAATCAGAGGCGACGCTCGCGTTTGGCGGGAACGTATTGACCCGGTCCACACCAGGCTTTTATGTGGAGCCGACGTTATTTGTGGATACCAACAATCAGATGCGGATCAACCGCGAGGAAATGTTCGGACCCTTGGCGACCGTAATACCAGCGAAGGACTATGAGGAAGCACTTGAGCTGGCCAACGATACACCCTATGGGTTGGCCGCGTCGGTATTTACCCGGGATGCACACCGTTTCGGACGACTTCTATCGGCGAGCGCAGGTCGGAATGGTCATGTGCAATATGCCCACGGCAGGACTGGACTATCACGTTCCGTTCGGCGGGGTCAAAGCATCCAGCTATGGTACGCGCGAGCAAGGCACTTACGCGAAGGAATTCTATACAACGGTTAAAACGTGGTACTCCGATCATGGATGAAGTATGCGCACCGTGCCTGAGCCCAAATATCAGTTATCACTACGGAAAGAACTGAAGGCGGATCCGTCAATGAAGCAAGATGGTCTTTACGATAATCCGTCATCCGGCCTCAGCGCGGAAGAGGAAGCCTACACACATATTCTCGCGGGTATTCGAAAAGGCAGATATGAGCCCGGTGATCGCCTAAAGGCAGAGGATATCGCCTCGGCGATTGGCCTGAGTAGAATGCCCGTTCGTGAGGCGCTGCGCAGGCTTTCGGCCGAAGGACTTTTGATCATGCGCCCGAATCGGGGCGCTACGGTTTGCACGCTCACTCTTGCGGACATCGAGGAAATTTTTGAGATGCGCGCCGTACTGGAAGGACTTGCGGTGCGTGTCGGAACGCCACGCATGAACGAGAATGCTGTTGACGATCTTGAGAATCTGCTGGCCCGCATGGAGCGATCACGACATCGAAAGGATGCCGCGTGGTTAGCGTACCATCGCCAGTTTCATGAGTATATCTGCGGCCTAAGCGGGCGCCCGCGCCTCGTAAGACAGATAGCGAGTCTTCATACGGCACTTGAGCCCTACCTGAGAATCTGGTTTGTCAATACCGAAATGCCTGTGAGCGCAAATGCGCAAAAGGAGCATCGGGAAGTGATCGACGCGATGCGTGCTGGTGACCCGTGGAGAGCAGAATCGGTAATGCAGGAACATGTGCATACGACCGCGCCCGATCTGGCACGGCATCTTTGACCGGGATTGCCGAGGCGAAAGGGTGCTTCCGGAAAACGATCAGCAACTGATCGCTAGTAGGGTCAGAAAACGAGGAGTTAACATGAGGGACTTTGAATTGCCTGGCCGTTCATCGGTCTTCGGGTCGCGCGGTATGGCGGCGACATCACATCCATTGGCGACCGAGAGCGCAATCGGTGTACTTCGCAAGGGCGGTAACGCTATGGATGCTGCGATAGCCGCCTGCGGAGTTCAATGCGTCGTCGAGCCGGGGTCAACAGGGGTTGGGGGCGATTGCTTCGCGCTTTACGGCCCTGCGGATGGCTCAGATATCGTGGCATTCAACGGTTCGGGGAGGACCCCGGCGGCGGCTTCACAGGAATGGTACGCCGAACGAGGAATCAGGGAGATCAGTCAGCAGTCGCCACATGCGGTGACTGTTCCGGGTGCGGTTGACGCCTGGGCGCGGCTTAATGCGGATTACGGGCGACTGGAATCTCTCCGATCTGCTGCAGCCTGCAATCCATTATGCGCGGAACGGCTACGCCGTTGCCCCGCGGGTGCAGCACGATTGGACCGGTCAATCGGAGTTGCTCTCTGCGGATTCCAATACACGTTCCGTGTTCATGCCCGGAGGCAAGGCGCCGAAGGTCGGCGATCTCCACTTTCAGCCTGCTTTGGCGGCTACCCTGGAACGGATCGCCGAGAAGGGGCGGGACGGTTTCTACGAAGGATCAGTTGCCGAGGATATCGTTGAATATCTTGAATGGAATGGGTGGATTACATACGCTTGATGATTTCAGTCATGCGGCCGGCGAATATGTCGATCCGATAAGCACGAAGTTCCGGGATTATCGTGTCTGGGAATGCCCGCCGAACGGGCAAGGCATTATCGCGCTTCTCATGCTGAATATTATTGGGAAAGCGGAGATTGCCGACGAACCACTATCGCCCGAACGCATACATCTCGAGATTGAAGCAATGCGGCTCGCGTATGCACAGCGGGATGCTTTCGTTGCGGATCCAAAACACGGACATGTACCGGTAGATGAGATCCTGAGCGACGCGCATGCTGATCAACTACGCGATCAAATTGATCCCGACCGTGCCGGGAAGCCGGGTGCAACAGCACTTCCCCGCGCACATGAAGATACCGTATATGTTTCCGTGGTCGACGGGGACGGAAATTCCGCGAGTTTTATCAATTCGTTGTTCATGCCCTATGGAACCGGCCTCCTCGCGCCGAAGTCTGGTGTCCTTCTGCACTGCCGCGGTATAAGTTTCAATTTGGAGGAGGGCCATCCAAATACCATTGCACCCCTGAAACGCCCGATGCACACAATCATTCCGGGGATGTTAAGCGATTCCGGCCGAATTCGGATGCCATTTGGCGTCATGGGTGGGCACTATCAGGCGCTTGGTCATGCCCAGTTGCTGACCCGCTTGATCGACTATGGCTGTGATCTGCAGAAAGCTGTGGACCTTCCTCAGATTCTTCCCCCTGACGGAAGGTCAGAATGTTGAAATGGAAAGAACAATTCCGGCGGAGACACGGCGGATTCTTGAAAAAATGGGTCATAAGCCGATTAATCCGGCGCGACCGGTCGGAGGGGCGCAAGCGATCTGGATCGACCACGAGCGTGGTGTCCTGGTTGGCGCATCCGATCGCGGGAAGATGGATGCGCCATGGGATTTTGAAAGAGATAGTAAGGAAATACGCTGGCATCCATGGAAGTGTCGCAAGACGGGCTGTTCGGCGAAGCCCGGCGACAGATAACTGAGTCAGAGGATGAAACCGCCACAGTCGCTCCACAGCCCGGCACCGTTAATTGGCGATCACGGGATGTTCGAATTGATGAAAAGCGGGAAACCGGATCCGACGTTGGGACTGGTGCGGCCGAGGTGGGTGAAGAGCATAAGGCGTTGATTCTGCGGCGAATGTAGCGTGGTTGGCTCATGACGATGGACGTTGTCGCGCTTCAGTGCGTGACCTGAGCCATCTCAGAAGGCTGTTTCGGCCGCATTGAAAGTTTGATTCGGTGTTCGCGAGCTAGGCGGACTGCTACAACCCGCTTTGCAAGTCAACAGTGTAGGCGTGCGTGAACGGCGTCGTTTGCGCCGACCCGGCGTACCTGATACTAATGGTCTAAATTGGATCCACGTATACGAAGAATCTGCAAGCCGATGGCAACAAGCGCCATCGGGACCCAACCCACCGGAGGAGGCAAGGTTTATGTCCTATGAAGAGCGCGTCAGGGAACTCCGCCTGGAGATCCCCGATTTCAGCACCCCCGGCAGGTACTACGGCCAGCAGTACGGCAAGATGGCCCCCTATTACCGCTACCAGGACCTGCTGTTCCTGTCGGGCCATGTACCGGATCCTGCACGACGGCAGCGTCCCGCCGAAGGTTCTCCATCCGGGTCAAGTTGGGCGAGACGTGACCGTGGAACAGGCCTACGAGGCCGCCCGTCTCGCCGGTCTGAATTGCCTCGCCGGAATCCGCCAAGCAGTCGGCAGCCTCGACAACGTCAAGGCACTGGTCCGCAGCCTCAATTTCGTGGTTTGCTGTCCCGAGTTCACCGATCCCAATCTTATCTCCAGTGGGACCACCGACCTTTTCGCCGAAGTCTTCGGCGAAGAAGCTGGTGTCGCACCGCGCGCAACGATCGGGGTTACGTCGCTGGCTAACAATCACTGCTTCGAAACGTGGATGACGCTGGAAGTCCGCTGAAAGGCGCCCGCGATAGAGTCTGAAGAGGAATGCACATGAGCATCGAGAAGAAACTGGAAGAGCTGGGTATCGAATTGCCGGACTTCGGTCCCGACGGCTTCTACGGGCAACGCTACGGCACCATGCGGCCCTGGCGGCGCGTGGGCAACCTGCTGTTCTTATCCGGGCACGTGCCCGAGCAGGCCAGTGGCGAACCCCTTCATCCGGGCAAGGTCGGGCGTGACGTCACGGTCGAGCAGGCATATGCACGCGGCACGTCTGTCCGGCATCAATGCCATCGGGGGGCTCAAGCAGGCGCTCGGCGACCTCGACAAGGTCGTCGCGTTGGTGCGGTCACTTCACTTCGTGGTCTGCGACCCTGAGTTCACCGACCCCAACCTGATCTCGAGCGGCACGACCGACCTGTTCGCCGAGGTCTTCGGCGAAGAAGCCGGGATCGCCCCGCGCGCCACAATCGGCGTTACCTCGCTGGCGAACAATCACTGTCACGAGAACTGGATGGAATTCGAGGTGCGCTGAAGCGGTTGGGCTCGGGCCTGCCCCTTCGTCGGCGCGGCCCGACCTTCCTTCTGTCAGGACCAGAACAAGGGAGATCGAGCGCCCATGCTTCTGCAGGTGATTCTCGACAGCCTCGTGCGAAGCTCCCAGATTGCGCTGCTTGCAATCGGGCTAACTATGGTCTTTAGCGTCCTGCGCTTCCCCAATTCTCGCATGTCAGTTTGCGGACCGATCGGCGCGTACGTCGCGCTGGCCCTCATGGCCATGCTTGGCATGCCCCTGCTGGCGGCAGCTTTGGTTGCGATTGCAGTCACTGGATTGTCTGGAATCGCCGCCGATCGCCTCGTGTTCGAGCGGCTACGCGATCGGCCGGCTGCGGTGCTTCTGATTGCGTCGTTCGCGCTCGGAATTGTCATGCGCGAAACCGTCCAGGCCATCGCGGGTCCCTCTCCCTTTAGCTACGACGCCGACGTGTTGCGAAACTCATTAAACGTGTTGGGCGCGCGCATCTCGATCACGCAGATCGGGATTATCGGCGCGGCCGTTGCCTGCATGGCCTTCTTTCACGGTCTGTTGCACTACACACGGATGGGGATCGCCATGCGAGCGACCGCTGACGATAAGAGTTTGGCCGAAGGCTCGGGGATACACGCTGAGCGCATCATCGTCTGGATCTGGTTCATTGGGGCCGCCTTTGCGGGGCTTGGCGGTATCCTGATCGCACTCGACACGCAGCTGTATCCCCAAATGGGATTCAGCGTCATCGTGCCGGTATTCGCAGCAGTTCTGATTGGCGGAATCGGTCGACCCTATGGCGCGATGCTCGGCGCCCTCATCGTCGGATTTACGGAAAACGTCGGGCTGATGATCAACTGGAGTGATGTCTTCGGTCTGTTCGGATTCTCGACGGATGGATTCGTCTACATTCCAACGGGATACAAGGATGCCATCCCGTTCTTCTTCCTGATCCTCGTGTTGCTTTTCAGGCCACAGGGTCTGCTGGCGGGGCGTGTCCGATGATCGACTTCTCGTCGATCTGTTCACCATCGCGGGTATTTGGGGTCTACTGGCCCTCAGTCTGAACTTACAGTTCGGGATCACGGGCCTGATCAACTCTGGCCAGATCGCCTTTTTCATGCTTGGCGCGTACACGTCGACGATCGTGACGCACCCGGACCGTGTTTGGACTTTCGATCCCCCTCGGACTGCTGGCGGGCATGATCGCGGCCGGCGTATTCGCCTTCCTGATCGCGCTGCCGACGGCCCGCCTGCGGACCGACTATTGGGCTATCTGGACCCGTAGCGGCAGCCGAGATTCTGCGACTGATATTCCTGAACCAGACGCTTGGAAGTCCGTATATGGGCGCCTCTTTCGGTGTCAGTGGAATTCCGCGTCCGATGCGGGAACTGTTCTCCGCGGAGGATACGGTTATTTCTATCTTGCGCTCGTGACCCTCGTGCTACTTGTCGTGCTGGTGGCTCCTGCACCGACTCACCGAGATGCCCTTTGGGCGCGCTCTGCGCGCCATGCGCGAGGGCGACGAGACCCCGCTGGCGCTCGGCAAGAACGTCGCGTCCCTTCGAATCCGGGCGATGTTCATTGGAGGCCTCGTCGCCGGACTCGCCGGGGTTCTGTACGTGCACTTCAACGCCTTCGTTGCGCCGAACTACTTCATGCCGATCGAGACCTTCCTGATCTGGGTGATGGTCATCGTCGGCGGTGCCGGAAATTACCTGGGCGCGATCGCCGGAACCGTCCTGATTCAGTTGATCTACAACTCGACGCGGTTCATCGGTGACTACGTGCCGATCGATTCCAGCGTGCTCGCATCCATGCGCATGATCGCAATCGGGGTTCTGATCATCCTCGTACTCATCTACATGCCGCGGGGACTGCTTCCGGAGAGGCGACGTCGCTATGACGACCAACGCGATTCTTGAAGTACGGGACATCCGCAGAAACTTCGGCGGGATCGCCGCACTCAGCGGTGTGTCCATGACTGTGGAGACCGGCCGCGTATTCGGCCTTGTTGGCCCGAACGGTTCTGGGAAGACAACCCTGTTCAATATCATCTCCGGTTTCGATCGGCCAGGCACAGGGCGCGTGGTGTTCGACGGCGAGGACATCACTCAGTTGCGCCCTGACGATATCGCCCGGCGCGGCCTCGTGCGCACCTTCCAGACCGCGCTGAATCCCTCGCGTCTTACAGTGATGGAAAACATGCTGCTCGCGCCGCAGAACCAGTGCGGCGAGAAGGTCATCCCGGGCTCCTGAAACCCGGCAGCGTGCGTCGGCAGGAGCAATGCAACGAGGGCCGCGCCCGAGAAATCCTGAAACTCATCAAACTCGATCACCAAGTAGATACATACGCGGGCGACCTCTCCGGTGGGCAGAAGAAACTTCTTATGCTCGGTCAGTCACTGATGCTCGCGCCCAAACTCATACTGCTCGACGAGCCGGTGGCCGGCGTTCACCCGGACCTGATCAACGATATCACTGACACCATCCGACACCTGCAGTCGGAGAGGCAGGATTTCCTGATAATCGAGCGCAACATGGGGCGTATCCGGTGATCGTGCGACACGATCTGTGTGCTTGATGCCGGCATCGTGCTCGCGACGGTCCGACCGAGGAAACCCTAAACGCGATGAAGTGCTGGACGCCTGACTTCGGCCGCCAGAAATCGCGTGAACACGAATCCGCTGGCGAGTGAGGCACGGCCCGATGGCGATGCTTGAAATTGAATCACTGGATGCCGGCTACGGAGAGTCGAAGGTCCTGCACGATGTGAACATCCCGTGGATGAGGGCGAGATCGTAACGATTATCGGCCCGAACGGTGCCGGGAAGTCGACACTGCTCAAAGCGATCATGGGGCACGTACCGCTCACGCGTGGCCGCGTCCTGCTTGAGAGCATGGACGTCGGGGCGCTTCGTCCCGACCAACGGGTTCGGGCGGGCGTTGGTTATGTGCCGCAGCTTTGTAACGTGTTTCCTTCGCTGACGATCGAGGAGAATCTGCTCATGGGCGGGTACATCCTCGACAAGCCCGAGGCGCGCCAGCGGATGGAGCGACAGTTCGAGGCCTTTCCGCGCATCGCGGAACGGCGCCGACAGCACGCCAGCAACCTCAGTGGCGGCGAACGGCAAATGCTCGCGATGGCACGCGTGTTGATGACAGAGCCGAAACTGATGCTACTGGACGAACCCTCCGCCGCCCTTTCTCCCAAGCTATCTCGACGAAGTATTCCAGACTGTGCTCGAGATCAATCGAGACGGTCGGACCATCGCTATCGTGGAGCAGGAGGTCGAGGGGGCTCTGGCCACATCCAACCGAGGATACGTGCTTATCGATGGGCAGAACGGCTTTGAGGGACCGGCGGACAGAATGCTTGAAGACGAAAAGATTCGCGAAGCTTTCCTCGGTATCCGCAACGGTGACTGATCACCGACCGCGGTTCCGGAAAAAGGAGTAACACGGCTAGACCCAGGAGAGGATCTCGAGTACGGCACCGCCCTCACGGGCTGGTGCCAACCGACAAAAGATCGGAGGTATCACTATGAAGACGCGGATATACAGTAAGGGTTGCATCATACGGGCGTTCGGTGCCCGATGCTCGGCGCAGTGGCAATGACGACACAGGCGAGCGACGAGCCCGTCCGGCTGGGACTCCTCGCACCGATGACGGGAACCAACGCGATCCAGGGGCAGGACATGGATCGCAGGGTACGGCTTGCCATCGAGCGCATCAATGCCGGCTATGACGTACCGCCGAAAAACGGCGAGACGCGCCGAATCGGTCCCGGATCTACTGGACCGGGAGGGTAAAACTCCACACTGAGGACACGAGTGCCCGCCCGTCACAGGGGGTTGATGCGATACGACGCCTGATCAACGCTGTGGAGGTAGATGCCGTTCTCGGTACCTACTGAAGTGGTGCGACCGTTCCAACGGGCAACTATGCGAACGAGAACAACGTCGTAATGATGGGCACGGTGACGACCTCGCCACAGTTGCGCGAGATCGGCCCCAACTTCTTCAGCGGCATGGGTCTCGATCACATCGCGGCATCGGCATTGGCCGAGTTCGCGGCGAAGGATAGCGGTGCAACGCGCTTTGGCTCGCTGACCATGAACAACCCGTTCGGCGTCGGCGTAGAGATCCAGAGTTGCAAGGCCTTGGAAGAAAACCTGGGCGCCCGTTGCGTTACCAAGGTGCGTTACGAGGACGGCCAGTCCGACTATCGCACAGTGTTGCGCCGTGCAGTTGGTTCGAATGCCGAGGCGGCCTTCTTCACGGCTTTCGGGACCGACGCCCGTCTGCTGCTGCAACAGGCATACGAGCGTGATATACAGCCGGAAATGGGCTGGTACGCGTCGTACATGAGCATGTGGTCCAACGAGTTGCGCGAGAGTCCGGAAGCGGCTGAAGGGATCAAGGGCTTCGTTATCGGTGTGGGGGGCGACTTCTACCAGGACGAGTATGCCTCGGCCTATGAAAGCGCGCATGGCGAGCCCCCGACAACGTCGTTCGGCGGATATTCTTACGATGGCACGATGCTGCTGGCCCTTGCGATACACGAGGCCGGTACCACCGACGCCGATGCACTGCGCGAGGCCATTCCGAAGGTCGCTTCGGAGTACTCGGGGTATAACCGGGTCCAAGGATATGGATTCGGATGGCATGCAGGCTGGAAGAGAACTATCAGTGGAAAGTGCTCTCCGATGGCCGCCTGCAGGACTACCCCTATCCGGAATGAGCGAGACGGCAGGATTGGTCCCGGGAAAGCCTGTGAGGCGCCCCGGGGTCACTGCCGCTCCACGAAGGTGCAGGCGAATGAAGAGCGCGAACCAGTGAGCGCCCCTTCGCCCATCCATCTATATCGAGCGGCTGTATTGGCGGTACACAAAAAGTATCGTCCACTCTGACGAACGATCGACTCCAGCACGCGTATGCCGAACGCCCGTGCATTGGAGGATGATAGCCGTAAGGTCGTCTCCACGGTTTGGCGTGCATGAGACGACCGGGGGCAATCGGCGCATTTTGAGGGCGCTACGCCCGTGAGTTTCGCAACCGCCTCGCTGAGCCCGTAATCCAATTGACCATCTGCTTTGTGCCTACTCACCACCCTTGTCATCGCTGTGCGGCGTCAGGCTTCCCAATGTCCTCTTCATTTCGTTGCGCCCCCTTCACGCCGCCTCGGCTCTGGCCGATAGGTAGAGGCATCGGGGTTCGTGGGTGAATGCGCACGACGCGCGCGTTGCGTCCAAACAGAATAGGTGATAGTCGAAAGCGGTTCTGTGGTTGCCGTTGCGGGGACGCGTTAGCCTTCGTTGGCCGCGCGGGGGTGTAGCCATCCTGCTTGGCCGCTGCTTGATGCAGGATTTTGCTTGTTGATCGGCGTTTCGGGAGTCTGCGTGGACTCCCGGCGGGTGCTACGAGTGTCACAGTTTCGGCGTAACTAAAGGCGATATGGTGTGACACTTGTCGCCAGACAGCGTGACAGTAAGTGATTCGCACGCCAGCGATCCATAGTGAAACTCGGGGGCATGCAGGCAACTTTTAATCCGTGTGTCGCAGGTTCGAATCCTGCACGGCCCACCATCTCTCCCGTTCGCCCGCGACGTTAAGCGAGATTCCTGGCTGACCCGGGACCACCGTGCGCGTGGTGCCGCCCCGTCTCCCAGGCCGGGGGCAATTACACCGGCTACTCCCGCGATCCGTCTGCCGCCAGCCCGTGGTTATCTCTGGCGAGTTCGGCGAACAGCCAGTCGCGGAAGAGCTGCGCTTCGGGCCGGGTCGGTGTTTCACGATACGGACGGGCCACATACAGCCCCCGTTCGCTCTCCAGGGTGTGATTGATGGGAACGACGAGCTGGCCGCTGTCGAGGTAAGGGCGCGCGTAGCGTTCCAGCACCAGCGCGAGGCCGTAGCCCGAGGCGGCTACTTCGAGTGCGCCTACGGAGTTGTCGACCTTGATGCCGCGCCACGGCGGCGGATCGTCGATCCCCCCTTCGGCCATCCACCGCACCCAGAAGTTCTCGCAACCGAGAATGTGGACGAGCGGTTGATTCGCGCAGGTCTCCAGCGAGGGCTCGGGCCCTATCCGTTCGAGTAACGCGGGACTGCAAAGCGGTAATGATGGCCCGCGATACAGCAGTTCCGTGTCGTATCCAGTCCAGTTCCCGTCACCCCAGAAGATGTCGATATCGGCCCGCTCGAGCGCCGACGACTCCGCCCATGGCGCCGAGAACAGGCGGACGACGATATTCGGATTGGCTTCGGCGAACCTGGGCAGTCGGCGAGCGAGCCAGAGCATCGCGAACGACGGCGTGCATCGCACCGTCACCGAGCGCTCGCCGCTCAGTCCGAACAGGCCCGCCGTCGTGCCCGACAGTTGCGACAGGGCATGCCGCACGGCGTCGAGATAGGCGCCGCCCATTTCCGACAGTTCAACCCGGCGCGCATGGCGTATGAAGAGGTCCACGCCGATGTATTCCTCGAGCAGGCGGATATGGTTGCTCACGCCGGGCTGGGTCATGCTGAGTTCGCGCGCCGCCTCGGCGAAACTCGATCGGCGTGCGGCGGCCTCGAAGGTGCGCAGCCAGTTCAGCGGCGGCAGTTCGTAGGTCATGGGCGGACTCCTCGGACACGGCGGCGGATTCGCGGTCGCGTGACGATGCGGCAGGATGACGGCGCAGTAGCCTAAACCGAATTTTGCCTTAGAGGCAATATTCAAAATTTGTTGTGGGCACACCGGGTGCGTATCGTTTTGCCCATCCTGAGACCGGTCTTGCCGGTGCCGGTTACCGCGCGGGGCGCCGTCGAGCGACGTCAGCTCGGCCCCGCAAACGTTCAATCGAGAGCATGAATAGAAGGAGTTCCCCTGTGAGGGCCGCTGTCTGTCGCGAATTCGGTGCACCGCTGCAAATCGAGGAAATCCGGATCGATCCGCCCGAACAGGGTGAGATCCAGGTCCGGCTCAAGGCCTGTGGCGTCTGCCACAGCGATATCCACTTCATCGACGGATCCTGGGGCGGCACGCTGCCGGCGGTCTATGGCCACGAGGCGTCCGGTGTGGTCGAAGCGGTGGGGCCCGGTGTCACCGGCGTGGCCCGGGCGATCGCGTGATCGCGACCCTGCTGCGTTCCTGTGGTGAGTGTTTCTACTGCACGCATGCATCGACGCAGCTTTGCGACGGCACCTTCGAGAGTGACGAACACACCCGCCTGCACGCCGACGATGGCACGGATCTCGTGCAGGGCCTGAGGACCGGCGCATTCGCCGAGTACGTCGTGGTCGACCAGTCGCAGGTAGCGACGATCCCCGACGATATGCCGTACGAGTCCGCGGCATTGCTCGGCTGTGGTGTCCTCACCGGCTGGGGCGCGGTGGTCAATACCGCCGAAATGCCCGCCGGCAGCAGTGTCGCCGTTCTTGGTATCGGCGGCGTCGGGCTGAACACCGTGCAGGCGGCGGCCAACGCCGGTGCCGAACAGGTGATCGCGATCGATCCCGCCACGGACAAGCGCGCTGTCGCGGAAAATTTCGGCGCAACCCGGTTCCTCGATCCGATGTCGGATGATGTGCCGACGGAAGTGCGGGCGCTCACCGGCGGCCGGGGCGTGGATTACGCCTTCGTCACCGTGGGCAGCAGCAAAGTGGTCGAGGCTGGTCTGAAGCTTATCCGCCCTGGTGGGACGCTGGTGCTCGTCGGCATGCCGGCATCGGGCGACATCCTGCCGCTGGAACCGGGGGATCTTGCCAGTTACGGGCAGAGCATCGTTGGCAGCAAGATGGGAGATGCCAGCATGGAGCGGGATGTCCCGCGCCTGATCGAGCTGTATCAGGCCGGCGAGTTCAAGCTCGATGAACTGGTGTCCGGGCGTTACCCGCTGGAAGAGATCAACGAAGCCATCTCGTCGGTGAAGCGGTCGGCGGCGTTGCGCAATGTCATCGTTTTCTGAGGGCATGGCCATTGGAAACGGGGCGCCGACATTCATTGCATGGCCTACGGGTGCTGGCGCATCACCCGGGAACCGGGAGAGCAAAGAATCATGAAGATCACGGACGTGCGGACGATCGTGGTAGGCAATCCCCCGCCGTATTTCGGCGGGCGCTACTTCATTTTCGTCAAACTCACGACTGATAACGGCATCGAGGGCATCGGCGAGGTCTACAACGCCACCTTCGGGCCGGCGACGATGGAGCGCATGGTCCAGGACGTCGCCGAGCGGCACGTGGTCGATGCCGACCCGTTCCACATCGAGCATCTCTGGCACAGCGTGTACGGTCGTGGTTACTCACAGCGACCGGATATCTCGCTCGTCGG